>NZ_MLYO01000032.1 GCF_001866665.1 Streptomyces monashensis
TACACACCTCGCGGAAGCACGACACTGGCCAAAGAAGCGGGCGGCCCCAGGGCGACCTCTCCGACCTCGGATCAGTACAACCCCCTGCCTTCACCCCCTCGCCCCCTCCCCCGCAGCTCTCCCTTCATCACCTTCCCGCTCGCGTTCCTCGGCAGTTCGGGGACGAATTCGACTGCCCTCGGGACCTTGTAGTTGGCCATCTCGCGGCGGGACCAGGCGATCAGGTCGTCGGCGGTGAGGGGGGAACCCGGGCGGCGGACGACGTACGCCTTGCCGACCTCCCCCAGCCGTGCGTCCGGTACGCCGATCACGGCCGCCTCCCGCACCTCGGGGTGGAGGGCGAGGAGTTGCTCTATCTCAGCCGGGTACGCGTTGAAGCCGCCGACGATGAACATGTCCTTGATCCGGTCGGTGATGCGGAGGTTGCCCGACCCGTCCAGGACGCCCACGTCGCCCGTGCGCAGCCAGCCGTCCGGTGAGATCGTCTCCGCCGTCGCCCCGGTGTCGCCGTAGTAGCCCCGCATGACGTTGAAGCCGCGCACCAGGATCTCGCCCGCCTCGCCGGTCGGCGCCGGTGCGCCCGATGCGTCCACCACCCTCAGCTCCGTGCCCGGGATCGCACGGCCGGATGTCGATGCGATCAGCGCCGGATCGTCGCCCCGGCGGCACATCGTGACGACCCCGCTCGCCTCGGACAGGCCGTACGCGGTGAGGACCGTCTCCACGCCCAGTTCCCCGCGCAGGCGCTCCACCAGGAGCAGCGGGACGACCGCCGCGCCGGTCACCACCAGGCGCAGGGCGGAGAGGTCGTGGGCGTCCCGGGAAGGGTGGTCCAGCAACGACTGGTGGAGGGCCGGCGGGCCGGGGAGTACCGACACCCGTTCCGCCGCGATGTTCGCCAGCGCCGTCTCCACGTTGAACACCGGCTGCGGGATCATCGTCGCCCCGCGCGTCAGGCAGGCGATCACCCCCGCCTTGTAGCCGAAGGTGTGGAAGAAGGGGTTGACGATGAGGTAGCGGTCCGTGGCGCGCAGACCGGCCAGGTCGGCCCAGATGTCGTACGCCCGCAGTGTCTGCCCGTGTGTGATCATCGCGCCCTTGGGGCGGCCCGTCGTACCCGACGTGTAGACGATGTCCGAGAGTGAGTCGGCCGACAACTCCGCCTCCCTCGACCGTACTTCCTCCCCCGATACCCCCTCCCCTCCCGCCAGGAAGTCCTTCCACGTCCGGAACTCCGGTGGTGCGTCCTCGGACAGGACCACCGCGTCCGTCAGCTCGGGCAGCCCCGGCAGTGGGCCCCGGGTGCCGGTGCCGGGTGCTTCCGTGCCCTCTCCGGCCGCTCTGCGCAGGGATGCCACGTACGACGTGCCGAGGAACGTGCCCGTCACGAAGAGCAGCCGGGCCCCGCTGCGGCGCAGTACGTCCGCCGCTTCCGCGCCCTTGAAGCGGGTGTTGAGGGGGACGAGGACGGCGCCCGCGCTCACCGCGCCCAGCGCGGCGACGATCCAGTCGAGGGAGTTGGGGGCCCAGACCGCGACGCGGTCGCCGGTGCGTACACCGCTCGCGATGCAGGCGGCCGCCGAGCGGTCCACCCGTGCGCCGAGCTCGGCGTACGTGATCCTCGTCCGGCCGTCCACCACGGCCTCGCCGTCCGCGTACCGCTTGGCCGACCACCGCACCAGCTCCGGAACAGTCCCCCAGTCGCCCATGACAGGCTCCCTTCACCACCTCGCACGCACCTGACTGTCCGTCAGATTAGCTGTAATCTGACATGCAGTCAGGTGTGAGGACGCGATGAGGGGGACACCATGGCAGCCGCCGGACTGAAGGACGCCACCGCCGTCGTCGGGATCGGGCAGACCTCGTTCGCCCGGCATCTGCCGGAGGACGAGAAGACGCTCGCCTGCCGGGCCGTGCTCGCGGCACTCGACGACGCCGGGATCGCGCCCGGCGAGGTCGACGCGCTCGCCTCCTACACCATGGAGGAGACCGACGAGGTCGAGCTGGCGAAGGCGGTCGGGTTCGGGGATCTGACCTTCTTCAGCAAGGTGGGGTACGGCGGGGGCGGGTCCTGCGCGACCGTCGCGCACCTCGCCGCCGCCATCGCCTCCGGGCAGGCCTCCGTGGGCGTGGCATGGCGGTCCCGGAAGCGGGGCAGCGGGCCGCGGCCGTGGACGAACACCACCGTCCAACTCCCCACCCCCGCCCAGTGGACCCGGCCCTTCGGGCTGCTGCGGCCCGCCGACGAGATAGCCATGCTGGCGCGGCGGTACATGCACGAGTACGGGGCCACCCGCGACCACCTCTTCAACGTCGCCCTGGCCTGTCGCAACCGCGCCAACCAGAACCCGGCCGCCGTGATGTACGAACGGCCGCTGACCCGCGAGATGTACATGACCGCCCGCTGGATCAGCGAGCCGCTCTGCCTCTTCGACAACTGCCTGGAGACGGACGGGGCGTTGGCCTGTGTGGTCGTCGGGCGGGAGCGGGCGCGGGACTGCCGGCAGCGGCCCGTCTACGTCCACTCCGCCGCCCAGGGGCTGCCCGCACAGCACCACGGGATGGTCAACTACTGGAACGACGACCCGCTCACCGGGCCCGCCTGGAGCACCGCCCGGCAGCTGTGGAAGCACGCCGACCTCACGCCGGACGACGTGGACGTGGCGCAGATCTACGACGCCTTCACCGCCCTCGTCCCGCTCTCGCTGGAGGGGTACGGCTTCTGCGGGCGGGGTGAAGGGGGCGCGTTCACGGAAGGGGGCGCGATCGAGATCGGGGGGCGGCTGCCGCTCAACACCTCCGGGGGCGGGCTCTCCGAGGCCTATGTGCACGGCTTCAACCTCATCACCGAAGGGGTGAAGCAGCTGCGCGGCACCAGCACCGCCCAGGTGCCCGGCGCCGCCACCTGCCTGGTCACCGCCGGCGAGGGCGTGCCCACCTCCGCCCTCCTCCTCAGGAACTGAAGGAGCCGACCATGCTGACCCCCGTCACCGACGCCGACGGCGCCCCCTTCTGGGAGTACGCGGCCCGCGGTGAACTGCGCGTCCAGGCCTGCGGCGACTGCGGTGAGCCGCGCTTCCCGCCCCGGCCCTGCTGCCCGCACTGCCAGTCGTTCGCGAGCAAGTGGCGGGCGGTGTCGGGGAGGGGGCGGATCTGGTCGTACGTCGTGCCGCATCCCCCGCTGCTGCCCGCGTACGCGGAGCAGGCGCCGTACAACGTCGTCGTGGTGGAGCTGGAGGACGCTCCCCGTATCCGGCTCGTGGGCAACGTGGTCGGGCGGGCCGGGGATCCTCTCGACTCCCTCGATCCGGGGCGGCTTCGGATCGGGGCGCGGGTGCGTGTCGTGTTCGCCGGAGGCCTGCCGCAGTGGGTTCTGTCGTGAACACCGTCCGGGTCGACGTCGACAAGGACACCGGTGTCGCCGTCGTCACGCTGGACCGGCCCGCGCGGCTCAACGCCGTCGATCTGGAGATGGTCCGTGAACTGACCGGTGTATGGCGGGAGTTCAGGGTCGACGACGCGGTGCGGGCGGTCGTGCTCACCGGGAGCGGCGAGCGGGCCTTCTGCACCGGGATCGACCGGGACGTCGTCGTGCCGCAGCCGTCGTCGCCGTACATGCAGGACGATCCGCTGCTGCGGCTCGGGCCCAAGGCGAACGACCTGTGGAAGCCGGTCGTGGCCGCCGTGCGCGGGATGGCCTGCGGGGGTGCCTTCTATCTGCTCGGCGAGTGCGATGTCGTCGTCGCCGATCCGACGGCCGTCTTCTTCGATCCGCACACCTCGTACGGCATGGTCAGCGCTTACGAGTCCATGCTGCTGGCCGCGCGGATGCCGTACGGGGAGGTGGCCCGGATGATGCTCATGGGCACCGCGGAACGGATCTCCGCCCGGCGGGCCCATGAGATCGGTCTCGTGTCGGAAGTCACGGAGGAGGGCGGGGCGTTGGCCGCCGCGGTGCGCTGCGCGGGCGTGATCGCCGGGTATCCGGCGGGGGGTGTGCAGGGGACCGTGCGGGCGCTGTGGGCGGCACGGGAGGCGGCGCTGGCGCAGGCGTTCGCGCAGGCGCCGCACCTCATCGCCCTCGGCAATCTGCCGGCCGGGCGGCAGACGGAGCTGTTCGCGGGGCGGCGCGGCGGAGGCTTCCGGGTGCGGTGACCGTCCGTCGTCACCGGCGGCACCGCATGGCGGGTGTCCGGGGCCGGGGGTAGCGTCAGCCGTGGGACGGCCGCCGTCCGGAGCCCTTTCCGTGACAACCGGTACGACGGCCGTCACGCACGCCGCCGGGCGAGGCCGCGCTGTGCCGTCCCGCTATGCCGTCCGCGCCGTGCCCGTGCCCTTCTCCGCGTCCAGCGCGTACACGCACCGGTCCTTGCTGCACGCGTACACCACGCCGTCCTTGACCACCGGGGAGCCGGTGATCTCGCCGCCCGTCGCCAGCTTCCAGCGCAGCCGGCCGTCGTCGGCCTTGAGGGTGTAGAGGAGGTGGTCGGTGGAGCCGAAGTGGATGCGGCCCTCGGCCACCGCGGGCGCGCCCACGACGTCACCGCCCGCCTGGAAGCGCCACTTGGGCGTGCCGGTGACCGCGTCCAGGGTGTAGAGCGCCTTCCCGCTGCCCACGTGGACATGACCGGCGGCGACCAGGACCGGCTCGATCGAGGAGCGGGCCTCGGTCGCGATGCGCCAGCGGTCGCGGCCGTCGGTGGCGTCGAGGGCGTAGACCGTGCCGAGGTAGTCGGCGAGGTAGACGCCGCCGCCCGTGACCGCCGGGCCGGGCGCGAAGGTCGGCGGGCTCAGGAAGACCGCCGGGGCCTCGAAGTGCCAGCGGACCATGCCGCTCGCCGCCTCGACGGCGATCACCCGGGTGCCCGCGGAGACGTAGACGTAGCCGTCGACGGCCGGGGTGAGGCGCACGGGCACACCGCCGCAGGAGGCCGCGTCGCCGACCGGGTACGACCAGCGCTCCTCGCCGGTGCGGGCCTCCAGGGCGCGCAGCCGGCCGTTCTGCCACACGTAGACCGTGCCGTCGTGGACGAGCGGGCCGGCCTCGGGGGACTCGAAGTCGGTCTGGCAGCCGCTGGTCTCCCACAGCTTCTGCCCGGTGGCGGCCTCCCAGGCCTGGACGCCGCCGCCGCGGGTGCCGGTGACGACCGTGCCGTGGTCGGCCTTCAGGGAGTACACCCAGGCGTCCGTCGACAGCCGCCACAGGTCGGTGCCCTCGCGGGCGTCCAGGGCGAACAGGGTCGGGCCGTCGGAGGCGTGGATACGGCCGTCCGCCACCGCCATGGACCAGGCGACGTCCCGTGTCTTGAAGCGCCGGCGGCCGGTGGCCACGTCCAGGGCGTGCACCTCGAAGGAGGTGACGTAGACCAGGTCGCCGCCCACGGTGGGGGTGCCCCAGACATCGTTGGACATGCGGAACCGCCAGGGGCGCCAGCCGCTCGCCGTCTCCGGGGGCACGGGCGGCGCGGCCGGCAGGGCGGGGTCGGCGCCGGCGACGCCGGGGCGCGGGCGGGACCAGGTGGCCACCAGGCCGGCCTCCGGCGGGGGCGCCTTGACGGCGGCGGCGCGGGCGTCGGCGACGCGCGGGCCGGGGCCGATGGGCACCTGGGCGCCGGCGAGGCGGACCGGTCCGGCGTCGGGGACGCCGACGGGCGCCTGCGGGGCGGGGTCGTACGAGGGCAGCGGGGGGACCGCCGAACGGCCGCCGCTGCGGCCGCCGCCGGTGCCGGCCGGGGTGGCGGGCCTGGGGGCGGGGCGGCCGCCGCCGCGGCGGGACTCGATGAGGGCGACGGCCTTCTCGGGCAGCCAGGCCGAGGCGGTGCCGCTGTCGTCGGAGCCGGAGCCGAAGAGATGGGGGGCGAGCTGGGCCTGGAGGTCGGCCGGGGAGGGGCGGCCCGCGGCCTCCATCTGCATGCAGACCTCGATGAGCGGGCGCAGCTCGTCGGGCAGGCCGGTCAGGTCCGGGCCCTCGCGCAGCAGCATGAAGACCGTCTCGACCGGGTTGGCGCCGTGGAAGGGCGGGTGGCCGGTCGCCGCGAAGACCAGCATGGAGCCGAGCGAGAAGACGTCGCTGGCGCCGGTGACGCTGCGGGAGTCCTTGGCCTGCTCCGGTGACATGTAGGCGGGGGTGCCGACGGCGACGTTCGTCATGGTCAGGCGCGTGTTCGAGACACCGGACGCGATGCCGAAGTCGATCACCCGGGGGCCGTCCTCGACCACGAGGACGTTGGACGGCTTCAGATCCCGGTGCACGAGTCCCGCACCGTGGATGGACTGGAGGGCCTCGGCGACGCCCGCCGCGAGCCAGCGCACGGCCTGGGCCGGGAGGGGCCCGCAGTCGTTCACTATCTCTTCGAGGGAGGGCGCGGGCACGTAGGCCGTGGCCAGCCAGGGCACGGCGGCGCGCGGGTCGGCGTCGACCACGGCGGCCGTGTAGAACCCGGAGACCGCGCGGGCCGCCTCCACCTCACGGGTGAAGCGGACGCGGAAGAGCTGGTCCTCGGCCAGTTCGGTGCGCACCGTCTTGATCGCCACGCGCCGGCCGGACGCCGAGCGCGCGAGATAGACCAGCCCCATGCCGCCGGCGCCCAGCCGCCCCAGCACCTCGAACGGCCCGATCCGCCGCGGATCGTGCTGCGTCAGCTGATCCACCACTTGCCTGCCACCTCCCCGTACTGGCCGCGCCACCCCATATGTACGCGACCGACGTGCAGCGTCTCACCACCGCACCGCCGTGGCGGCACGCACCCTGATTCTTCCTGGCCGGGCGGCTCGTTGCGAACCCGGCGAAAAATCGGGGTGTCTGGCACTTAATCCGATCAAAGCGGACGGATTGCCGCCGCGTCGGCCGGATCATCGCTGCAATAGTGCGAACGACGCCCCCTGATTGTCGGTGACGACCGCCACAGCTCCGTACGACGTCTCGAAGGGTGGCGCCTGCACCCGGCCGCCGAGCCGCTGGACGGCCCCGAGGGCGTCACCCAGGCCGGTGACCCGGAAGTGGGCGAGGACGTGCGGGGGCATCTCGGCCGGGAACACCTCGGTGACCTCGGCCCGCCCGAAGTCGGGCTCGGCGCCCGCGCCGAAGAGGGCGTCGTGGAAGAGCGTGCCGTAGAAGGTGTTGGCGGCGGAGATGTCGCGCGTGTACAGCTGGGCCCAGACGAAGCTGCCGGGCTCGCGGCGGACCCCGAAGCCCCGGTGCCGGCCCGGCTGCCACAGGCCGAACACCGCACCCTCGGAGTCGGCGGCGAGGGCGGCGGTGCCCAGGTCGTCCAGCGGGGTGGGCGCCGTCACCACCTGTCCGCCGGCCGCGAGGATCCGCCGGGTGAAGGCGTCGGCGTCCGGGGTGGCGAAGTACACCGTCCATACGGTGGGCATCCGGCCGTCGGTCTTGGGCACGAGCGCGGCGACCGGCCGCCCGTCCAGCCGGGCCCAGACCGAGGAGCCGTACGCGTCCTCGAAGGACCACCCGAACAGCTCGCCGTAGAAGCGCTTGCCCGCCTCGACGTCGGGCAGCTGGGCGTCCACCCAGCAGGGCACGCCCTCCCCGTACGGCTCAGCCGCGCCTGCCGCCTCGACCACTTCCCCCTCGACCACTTCTTCCGCCCCGTCCACCTCTTCCACCCCATCCGACGCTTCGTTCGCGGATGCCCTGTTTTCGGCCATGCCGCCAACGTAACCGGCCCGCCCGCACCCCGCAGACCAGGCACTCCACCCCCAGAGCACCCATGCACCCCATTTGCAGTCGGCCGAATCGCGCTCCGATCACCCCTCGGTAAGCTGACGGCATGACAGGACAAGTGCGTACCGTCGACGGCCGCGTGGCCGGACGGCGTGGGCAGGCGACCCGGCAGAAGCTGCTCGACTGCCTCAGCGAGATGCTCAGCTCCTCCCCGTACCGGGACGTCAAGGTCATCGATGTCGCCCGGAAAGCGGGCACTTCGCCCGCGACCTTCTATCAGTACTTCCCGGACGTCGAAGGTGCCGTCCTGGAGATCGCCGAGCAAATGGCCACCGAGGGCGCCGGGTTGACCGAGCTGCTCGAAGGGCGGTCGTGGGCCGGCAAGTCCGGGTGGCAGACCGCGCAGGAACTCGTGGACGGATTCCTGGAGTTCTGGCGGAAGAACGACGCCATCCTGCGGGTGGTCGACCTTGGCGCGGCCGAAGGGGACAAACGGTTCTACAAACTCAGGATGAAGATCCTGAACTCGGTGAACAACTCCCTCGCGGACTCGATCGCCGAACTCCAGGCCAAGGGCAGGGTCGACAAGGACGTGAACCCGGCGGCGGTGGCCGGCTCGCTCGTCGCGATGCTCGCGGCGGTGGCGGCCCACCAGAAGGGCTTCTCGACCTGGGGCGTGAAACAGGCCGAACTGAAGCCGAACCTCGCGCTGTTGGTCCACCTGGGCGTGACGGGAAAGAAGCCGAGCAAATAGGCCCTCCTTCTTTCTCCCTCCCCAAGTCCTGTCTGGCAGGCGGCGGTTCACTCATGATGAGCCGCCGCCTGCGCTGTCATGCGGGCAGCGGCCGGTCCCGTACGACGTGCTTCATCACCAGGGTCGACGTCAGCCGCTGCACGCCCGGCAGGGTCGCGAGCCGGTCGTCGTACAGCCGTTGGAAGGCGGCGAGGTCGGCCGTGGCGATGCGCAGCAGATAGTCGGGCTCGCCGAACAGCCGCTGGGCGTCGAGCACGTGCTCCAGCTCGCTGACCGCCCGCTCGAAGTCGGCCACCGTGTCCCGGTCCTCCTGCCGCATGGACACGAAGACCAGTGCCTCGAAGTTCAGCCCGAGCGCGCCCGGGTCGACCACCGCGCGGTAGCCCTCGATGGCGCCGGAGCGCTCCAGCTCGCGCAGCCGCCGGTGGCAGGGCGAGACGCTCAGCCGCACCCGCGCGGCCAGCTCGGTCACGGTCAGCCGCCCGTCCTGCTGGAGCTCGGCAAGGATTTTCCGATCAACGTCGTCCATGAGGCAGATCTTCCCTCTGAATGCTGGAGGACGGGGAAACTTCGGGAACACTTTTGGGCCAATCGCACCTAATGTCACCGGCATGGATTCGGGACTGCTCTTCTCCTTCCTCGCCGTGGACCTGCTGCTGGTGGGCGTACCGGGTGCCGACTGGGCGTACGTCATCGCGACGGCCCTGCGCGGCCGCTCGGTGCCGCGCGCGGTGGCGGGCCTGGTCTCGGGGTACGCCCTGCACACGGTCCTGGCGACGGCAGGTCTGGCGGTCCTGGTGGCGGGCTCGCCGAAGCTGCTGACCGCGCTGACGGTCGCGGGCGCCGGGTACCTGCTGTGGCTGGGGTGGGGGGTCCTGCGGCGCCCGGCCGTACCCGGCGCGGACGGGGCCCCGGACACGGCCCCGGAGGGGACCTCGCAGGCGGCCGAGGGGCGGCTCTTCCTCCGGGGCGCCACGATCAGCGGCCTGAACCCCAAGGGCCTGCTGCTGTACCTCTCCGTCCTCCCCCAGTTCCTCACCCTGCGCGGGGCCCATCTGCCGGTCCCGGCCCAGACGGCGGCCCTCGGCCTGCTGCACATGGCGTGCTGCGCGGCCGTCTATCTCACCGTGGGCGTCCTGGCCCGCGCCCTGCTGTCCGCCCGGCCCGCGGCGGCCCGGGCGGTGACCCGGACGTCGGGGGCGGCGATGCTGGGCATCGGGGCGATACTCCTCGTGGAGCGCCTGGCTACCTTGTGACCAGACGGAACAGCCGGATCTCCCTCGTCACCCGCTCCTGGTAGGCGGCGTACGGCGGCCAGAACGCCACGGCCGACCGCCAGGCCGCCGCCCGCTCCTCCCCCTCCAGCAGCCGGGCCGCCACCGGGATGTCCCGCCCCTTCCAGCTGATCGAGGCGTCCGGATGGACGAGGAGGTTGTGGGTCCACGCCGGATGGCCCGGACGGCCGAAGTTGGAGCCGACGAGCAGCCAGCTCCGTCCGTCCGCCTGCGGCACACAGGCCAGCGGAGTCCTGCGGGGCAGCCCGCTGCGGGCACCGGTGGACGTGAGGATCACGCCGGGCAGCATCTGCGCGCTGAGCAGCACCCGGCCCCGGGTGAGCCGGTGCACGGCGCGGTCGAGGGCCGGGATCACATGCGGGGCGACCTTCGCGAACCCCCGCGTCGAGGACACCTTCTGCACGGTCCGGACGCCGATCACACCGCCACCTCCCCGCGCCCGAACAGCCCGGCGGCCTCGGCGGCGCGCTCCCGCAGCCGGTGCGGCGGGCCGAACAGCAGCTCGTCCCCGGCCGCCCGCTTGAAGTACAGGTGGGCGTCGTGCTCCCAGGTGAAGCCGATCCCGCCGTGCAGCTGGATGCCCTCGGCGGCGGCCAGCCGCAGCGCCTCCAGGGCCTGGGCGAGGGCCAGCCCGCCGGCCGTCCCACCCGCCTCCCGCCGCCGCCCTTCCAACGAGGCGCTTCGCGCCGCACCTTCTGATTCCTGTGCGGTCGCCCAGGCGGCGTAGTACGCGGCCGAGCGGGCCGCCTGCACCGCCACGTACACCTCGGCCAGCCGGTGCTTCACCGCCTGGAAGGAGCCGATCGGCCGGCCGAACTGCTCGCGCTGCCCGACGTACTCCACGGTCCGCTCCAGCGCCCGGTCGGCCGCCCCGACGGCCTCGCAGGCGAGCACGGCGGCGACCGAGCCCCCCAGGCCGGCGAGGGCAGGCAGCACCTCCGTGTCCTCCTCCCCCAGCAACTCGGCGTGCACGTCGCGCAGTTGGACGCGTGCCTGGGGGCGGGTGGCGTCGAGGGCGGTCTGCCGTACCCGGACGACCCCCGGGGCGTCGCCCGGCACCAGGAACAGCCGGGTCCGGGCGCGGGCGAAGCCGCCGGTGTGCGCGGCGACGAGCAGCAGCCCGGCGCTGTGCCCGTCGAGCACCTGGTCGGCCTGCCCGTACAGCAGCCAGCCGTCCGCCGCGCGCCGGGCCTGGACACCGCCGGCCCGGCCGCCGCCGGCCGAGAAGTCGCCGTTGTCGCCGGTCAGGGCGAGCGCGGTGGCGAGGCCGGTGCCCGGTACGGCGAGGGCGGCGGTGAGGGTGCCGGATGCGAGGCGGGGCAGCAGTCCGGCGCGCTGGGCCTCCGTACCGAGGGCGAGCACGAGGGGCGCCACGAGCACGGCCGTGGCGAGCAGCGGGGTGGGGGCGAGGGCGCGGCCGGTCTCCTCGCAGGCGAGGGCCAGTTCGGTGACCGGACAGCCGATCCCGCCGTACCGCTCGGGCAGGGCGAGCCCCGGCAGGCCGAGCCGGTCGGCGAGGGCGGACCAGAGGGCGGGGTCGTGCCCGGCGGGGGCGTCGAGGGCGGCGCGCAGTTCCTCGGGGCCGCAGCGCTTGTGGAGGAGTTCGCGCAGGGTGCGGCGGATCTCGTCCTGTTCGGCGGTGAGACGCGTGTCCATGGCTTTCCCCTGCCTCTTCGCTGCCTCTTCCCGGCCTCTTCCGCCGGATCTGACGGTCCGTCATATTAGGAGCGCCGAAGCGAGATGCACAGGGGACGGAGGACCCGTATGACTGCCGGGAGCCGGAGAGTCGCCGTGGTCGGGGTGGCGCTGTCGGACTGCGGGCGGGTGGCCGACGCGACGCCGTACACGCTGCACGCGCAGGCGGCCCGCCGCGCCCTCGCGGACGCCGGACTGGACCGCGCGGTGGTCGACGGCCTCGCCTCCGCCGGCCTCGGCACGCTGGCGCCGGTCGAGGTCGCCGAGTACCTGGGCCTCCGCCCGACCTGGGTGGACTCCACCTCGGTCGGCGGTTCGACCTGGGAGGTGATGGCGGCGCACGCGGCGGACGCCATCGCGGCGGGCCACGCGAACGCCGTCCTCCTCGTCTACGGCTCCACGGCCCGCGCCGACATCAAGGCGGGCCGCCGGACGGGCGACCTGTCCTTCGGCGCGCGCGGCCCCCTCCAGTTCGAGGTCCCCTACGGCCACACCCTGATCGCCAAGTACGCGATGGCCGCCCGCCGCCACATGCTCGAACACGGCACGAGGGTCGAGCAGTTGGCGGAGGTGGCGGTGCAGGCGCGGGCGAACGCCGCGCTGAACCCGGAGGCGATGTTCCGCACCCCGGTCACGGTGGACGACGTACTCGACGGCCCGATGATCGCCGACCCGTTCACCAAGCTGCACTGCTGCATCCGCTCGGACGGCGGCGCGGCGGTGCTGCTGGCCGCCGAGGAGTACGTACGGGACTGCCGTACGGCCCCCGTCTGGATCCTCGGCACCGGCGAGCACACCTCGCACGCGGCGATGTCCGAGTGGCCGGACTTCACGGTCTCCCCGGCGGCGGTGAGCGGCCGGCTCGCCTTCGAGCGGGCCGGGGTGCGGGCGCGGGAGATGGACTTCGCGCAGATCTACGACGCCTTCACCTACATGACCCTGGTGACCCTGGAGGACCTGGGCTTCTGCGGGAAGGGCGAGGGCGGGGCGTTCGTGGAGAAGGGGCGGCTGCTGGTGCGGGGCGGGGAGCTGCCGGTGAACACGGACGGGGGCGGGCTGTCGGCCCAACACCCCGGGATGCGCGGGCTGTTCCTGCTGGTGGAGGCCGTGCGGCAGCTGCGCGGGGAGGCGGGCGAACGGCAGGTGCGGGGCCGGGACGGTCAGCCGCCCCGGCTCGGGGTCGCCTCGGGGACGGGGGGATGGTTCTGTTCGTCCGGGACGGTGGTGCTCGGCCGGAACTGATCGGCCGGGCGGCCGCGCGGGAAGACGGTCCGTACCGGCCGCCGTTGCCGCGGCCGCACACCGGACAGCTGGAGGAGACCGACTTGGCGCCCGCCGCGCGGAGCGCGAGGCGTTCCCGGCCGAGCCGCACGTCGCCGCGCCGGCGGTGGACGCGGGCCCGGGGCGGGCGCCGCTGACCGTGCCGATCCGGTACCGGTACGAGCCCGGCGGGGGCGTATGGATCATGACGGGGCGGGGTCCCATGAGCACGGGGCGCGGGCACACGGCGGTGACCACGGGGATGTGACCAGCGGGATGTGACCATGGTGGGCATGGCAACTGATCTCCCGGCACTGCTGAGGTCGCTGCGGGTGTGGGACGCGGGCACGACGACGCTGCCCGCCTTCGACCCGGACACCGCCCCGCCGACGCCCCTGCTCCTCTTCACGGACTGGTTCGCGGACGCGGTGGCGGCCGGGCAGCCGGAGCCGCACACGATGTCGCTGGCGACCGTGGACGAGGAGGGGCGGCCGGACGTACGGATCGTGATGCTGCACGGCGCCGACGCGGACGGCTGGGCCTTCGCCACCCACCGCACCAGCCGCAAGGGCCGCGCCCTCGCCGCCCACCCGCACGCCGCCCTGGCCTTCTACTGGCCGGTACTGGGCCGCCAGGTCCGGATGCGCGGCCCGGTGACGGCGGCCCCCTCGACCGAGAGCCAGGCGGATCTGCACGCCCGCTCGACGGGCGCGCTGGCGGCGGCGCTCACGGGCCGCCAGAGCGACGACCTCTCCTCGCTGGACGAGCTGCGCCGGGCCTCGGAGGCCGCCTGGGACCGGGCCCGCGCGAACCCGTCCGAGCCGTCCCCGACCTGGACCCTGTACCGGCTGCGCCCCCGGACGGTGGAGTTCTTCCAGGGCGACCCGGAGCGCCGGCATGTGCGGCTGGAGTACCGGAGCACGGAGTTCGGGTGGAGCAGGGGGTTGTTGTGGCCGTGACGCCGTAGCCGCCTATGCCGCCTTCAGCTCGCTCCCACTCCCATCGGAACCGGGCGGGTACCGGCGCTGACGTGCACACCGTGGATCACGCTCGGCCCCACGTCGATGCCGCGTTCCGACATCTCCAGCGCCCAACGCCGTTCCGCCTGTGCCCGCCGCTTGGGGTCGTCCGGCCGCTTGCCGGGCTCGGCCAGCACATACGGACGTACCGATCCGATCGTGTCCAGGACGGGTCGCCGTTCGGCAACCTCGCGGGCGTACGGACTCTTGTGCTCCGGCAGGGAGTGCACGGACCACGAACACGTGGCGGGTGCCGCGCCCGGCCTGAAGGCCGGGGTCGCGCGGTGCTTCCCTCGGGCGGGCAGCAGCAGTGAGCACAGGCACGCGAGAGAGCGCGCGATAAGGTCGGCCATGTTCGTCAGCTCCCTTGCAGCTGATGGGCGTTCCGCCCCGGTGACGGCCTGCCCGCTGTCATCGGGGCTCTTTGTGGGCTGTTCCGAGCGCGTCGAAGAGGGTGGGCCAGGGTCCTCTACAGCGCCCAGAACCTCTCTTCCAGATCAGTGACGCGCTCGGCCCGGCGGCCCATCAGATAGACCTTGGTGTGTGTGCGCTGCACTTCGTGCACCAGCCTGAAGCCCTGGGTCTCGTTGTACCTCACCAATTCGGGGACGTAGCAGCCGCGGCGAACCCATGTACGCCCTTCCTGCGCGGCCCGGTCCACCGCCCACAGCCCCATCACGGTTCCCGGCTTCTTGTCGCGGTAAGCGGGATCGGTGACCGTCGAGTACAGGTAATGAGCCGACTCGTTCAGCTCGTCTACCGTCCAGCCCCATGAGGGAGTCTGTTCCTGGACGGTGGTACATCCGATGACGCGCCCGTCGTCCTCCGCGAGAACCCATACGTCGCCATCGGGATTCTCGGCCTGCCGGGCGAGTTCGGCCGCCTTCTCCCGCCAGCTCGGAAGCCCGCGTTCCTCCATCCAGTCGGAGCGGGCGAGGATCATGTCTTCGACGGCCGGGACGTCATCGGCTGTGGCCGAGCGCATGGCGAACATGCTGTCTCCTGATGGTTGGAGGGGACTACAGGAAGGACTGCGCGGCGAAGTGGAGGTCCAGGACTTCGAGCAGTTGCGCGTCTCCGTCCTCGCGGTACGGCTTCTCGGACAGTCGGCGGACAGCCATTCCAAGGCCGTCAGGGTCCACCAGCTTCTCGTCGAAGAGCGGCGAGCCGTCGTGGAGCATCTTGGCAAACAGAGGGCGAGCGATCGTGGTGAGCGTGTGCTGTACGACCTCCGCGAACGACTCGCGCTCTCGGGACTCGGTGACGTCCGGGCTCAGCCCGAGGGAGGCCAGCCGTCGCCGTTGGAGCTGCTTCAGCTCACGCCAGTGCATGGGCAGCCATTCGCCAAGCTGGACCATGCCCGGGTCGGCGAACGGGTGCACGGGCCAGATACCTGCTCGCATGAGTACCGGTGCCGTGGTCTCCAGCGAGAGCAAGGTCATCGAGTTGACAGCCGCAGGCGGAGCGATGCCGTCGTCGGCGAACTCCAGCGCGGCACGCGCTCGGTCTCCGATCCAGGGCAGGGCGTCGCTGATCTCGCCCATGGACCTGTGCGGATACTCGGTCTGCGACAGGGCCACCATCTCGTCTCCGCCGAGCCCGGTCACCACCGCACGAGCGCCGTGGTCGACCAGGACCTCGGTCAGCTTGGCGAACGGCCGGTGCAGGGGCTCCTCGTACGGGCTGATCTTCTCGCCCGTGACCCGGGCACACTCCGGCGACAACGGCGCGTACTCCAGGGCGTCGATCAGGTGATCCGGCTCGGCGAACGGCAGCGCCCTGATGATCTCCGAGCGTCGGCGGATCTGGTGGGCGCGCCCCGGGCCGGCGATCAGGAGAGCGGCAGTCGGGAAGCGGCCCGGGTACCGCTCGGCAAGGCGGGTCCCCACGGTGCCGGAGTCGAACCCGCCCGTGAGATGCAGCACCGTCTCGACTCGGTCGATCGGCCGGAGATCGAGTGCATCGTCCATCGCTTCCACGAACGTCCCGAGAACGTCCGCATCAGGAGCCAGTTCGCGCGGCCCGCTGTGCAACACCGGCTCGGGATGGTGCAGGTGGAGGTGGCCGCCGTAGATCGCCGTCGTCCGCTCGGTCACACGGTGGATGCCCCGGAACACGGTCTCGGTGCTGTACCGGGGCCGGTAGATCAGCAGCCGCGCGACTTCACGGGGGCTGAGGCCGGCGGTGTGTTCGGCGAGGTCGGCCATGTCCCACGACCCGTGCAGGCTCGCACGGTCGTGTGCGACGTAGAGCGGGGTGATGCCACCGGGGCCTGCGGTGACGCGGCACGGGTCACCGGGAGCGGTTTCCACGAACACGTAGTCCGTGGGCCATTGCTCCGCCAGAGTGCGAGCCTCCTCGAACTCACCGGAGGTGACGCTGCGCGGTGCCGGATCATACGTTCCCCGACCCACGACGCGCTCACGTACGACGAGAAGTGTGTGGTTACCGTCTGTGACAGCGACGTGTTCCACCAAGGGGTGCTCGTACGGGGCGATCTCGCTCATCCCGTCGGCAGTGAGGTAACGGTGTCCGTTCCATGTCCATACCGTGCTCGCATATGGAGTGAGGCGTAACTTGATCACGCGTGCTCTCCCTTCGGGTGAGCCCGAGGGGCGCGACGGTTTGCGTCCCCTCGGGCGTTGCGGCCGAGCGGTTCAGGTGGCGGTGGTGTCATACGTCTTGGCGCCGTCCGACGAACCCGCGACCTTCTTGTACTCGTGCGTCTCAGCCGGTGACTGCACCCGACGGTGGGCCTTCGTCGTGAACAGCTTGCCGAAGCGGCGGTTACGCTTCGGCGGGGGTGTGAACTCGTCCACTTTGCTCCTCCTTCAACTCTGCTGATGCGTCACGACTGTGGTGCGGGGTCCTGGCCGGGGCGGCAGGTACAACGTCCCGGGCCCCGGCCGGGGGGTCTGGTGTGGGAGGGCGGCACTGCCGTGCGGCCGTCGGCCATGGGCGCTCCGTACCGGCCGGTCACCGGCCGCACGTCAGCTCGACCCACACGGTTTTGCCGTTGCGTGACGGCTGTACCAGCCAGCGGGAGGCGAGAGCATTCACGATCGCCAACCCACGGCCCGTCTCGGCGTCGTCGGCGGCCTCCCGGCGCCGGACGCGTCGGCCCGACGGGTCCGTGACCGACAACCACACCGTGTGCCGGTCTGGACGCTCCAGCGTCAGACGGCAGGTGCCGGGTTCATCCGGCAGGAGGCACGCGGCACGGGCGTGCTGTACAGCGTTCGTCACCAGTTCCGAGACGACCGACACGACATCGTCCGCCATCGCCTCCAGCCCCCAACATGCCAATGTCGTACGCGCACTCAGCCTTGCCACGGACGCCGAGGACGGGTAGAGCGGAAGTGTCTGCGCGTAACCCGGAACCGATCCCATCAGGGGACTCAGGGCGGGAGTTGTGGGGAGTGCCGTAGTCGTCATGGTCGCCTCTTGTCGTCTCGGCGCCCGCCGGGTTCCCCCTCATGGGCGGGAAGGACCGGCGGGCCGTCAACCGGTCGGCCGGGAGTGATCACCGGACGGCCGGTAATCACTCAACCGCCTTACGTAGCGGCGGGTAAGGCGCGAGAGTGGAGATGGAGTTGCACAGGTTGCACACGCCCGGGGGTCTCGATGGGACGACAACCACTCACACCGAACGACGCTCTAGCGACGCTGATGCGAGAGGGGAACATCCAGAACGACCAGCTAGCACGCCGGGTCAATGCCGCCGGCGCCGAACTCGGCGTCAGCCTGTCCTACGGCAAAGCGGCCGTCTCGCAGTGGCTGAAAGGCCACCGGCCGAAGACGGAGGCGCGACCCGCCATCGCTGAGGCGCTCTCGCGCCTCCTCTCGCGCCCCGTAACGTCGGCGGAACTCGGCTGGGACGAAAGCCCCGCCGTCTCCCCGGACGTGGCGTCAGGGATCGTCGATCTCGGAAGGGCAGACATGGACCCATCCCGACGCGCTCTACTCGGCGCGGGCCTGTACTCGGCGGCACTGGCCATCCCCAGGTACGAGGACATCGCAGGCAGGATCGATCACGTCTCCGCCGGTCGCACTGTCCGTATCGGCCGGTCCGACGTGGGCACCGTCGAGCGGATGACGGAACGCATCGCGGACATCCTTGACGACCTCGGGGGCGGCCACGCCCGGCCCATGGCGGCGGCGTTCCTCGTCAACACGGTTGGTCCGTACCTGCGCGCGGACGGCACGGACGAGGTGAAGCGCGCCATGCGGGCGGCTGCTTCCGACCTCACGTACCTCACGGGCTGGATGGCCATGTACGAGCGACAACACGGCGTTGGCCAGCGCTACTACCTCAAGGCGCTGAAGCTCGCCGGCACGGCCGAGGACCACGTGACGTACTGCCGTACCCTGCGCGGCATGGCGTTGCAGGCGTCGAACCTCGGCTACGGCCCGAAGGCCCTCGAACTCGCCGACTCCGCCGCGGAAGCCGCGCCCGTTTCCGGACCCCGACTGGTGGCGTTCCTGCGTGGTCAACAGGCCCACGGCGCGGCCATGGTCGGGGACAGGCGCCAGGCGTTCGCCCGGCTCCGGGAAACCGAAGCGGCGCTCTCGCAAGCCGACGGCCGTAACGACCACATCGGCGGATACGACCGCGCCGCCTACGAATTCCACGTCGGGCACGTCATGTGGGAACTCGGCGACCGGCCCGGATCAGTCAAGGCCCTGCGCCGGTCGAACAAGGTACGCCCCACGAACGAGCGGCAGGGCCGCGTACACGCCACCGGTCTCCTCGCCTCTCGGCTCATGGAGATGCGACACGTAGAAGAGGCGTGCCGGGAATGGGACACGTTCCTGGACGAATACGCCGGTATCTCCAGCGTCCGAGGTGACGACCACTTCGCAACCCTCCGCAGGAGCATCCGGCCGTACGAGAAACTCCCAGCCGTGCGCGAACTGTCCTCGCGGGCCCGCGAGGTAGCTCGGCAGAAATCGGCCTGACCCGCCTCAGTCCCCGAACCCCCACACCGCGAAGTCCGCCACCGGCCGGTACCCGATCCGCTGGTACAGGCCGTTGCTCGTCGGGTTGGCGAGGTCCGTGAAGAGGACGACCTCCGTGGCCCCGGCCTCCCGCGCGGCCCGGCTCGCCGCCGCCGTGGCCGCGCCCGCGTAGCCCCGGCCGCGCAGCTCGGCCGGGGTGTAGACCGGGGCGATGCGGACCTGACCGGCGATCCGGGGGGTGACCCCGACGAGGGAGACGGGTGTGCCCTCGGCCGTCTCCCAGAGGGTGACACCGTCGTGGGAGAGGCGGGCGTCGGCCCACTCGCCCGGGTCCTGCCCGCGTGACGTTCCGACGTCCTCGTGGAAAGCGCCGTACCAGCGGGCCAGCAGCTCCCGGTCTCCCTCGTCGGCGATCCGCGCCCGTCCCTCGGGCCTCGGCTCCGGGACCGTCAACTCCTCCAGCCGGTACAGCCGTTGCCGCTGGCGGGCGCTGCCCGCCGCCCCCGTCCGCCGTTGCCAGGCCGCCGCGAAGGCATCCGCCGTCTCGCGCGCGGCGGAGATCGCGGTGACCGGGTGGTCCAGCTCGGCGAGACGGGCCGCCAGGGCGTCCGCCCGGTCCGGGGTGAGCGGGGTGACGTGCACGGGGAAGGGCGGGGTGTGGAGCAGGACCGCGCGGATCGGACCGTCCCCGTCTTCGGACAGGATGCCGAAGACGGGGTCCTCGGGGCCGAAGATGTGCGGGCCGCGGCGGCGCAGTCCGTCCGTCACGGTCAGCGGGACCGTGTGCAGGGCCGGGCGGGAGTGCAGGAAGTCTCCGGCGCGGGCGAGAAACTCGTCGAGGTCTTTGGTGAGATACCAGTTCTCAGGGCTCATGCACCCCTATGATCGGGGTCAGCCGCCGGGTTCGAACACCGGTTTTCCGTCCCGGTACGCCACTCGCAGCGCCATCCCCGCGGTCAGGGTCCCCTCCACGCAGTTCACGAGCTCCGTCATCATCCGCGGCCCCTCCGCCAGGTCGACGACGGCGGCGACGTACGGCGTGCGGGCGCCGAAGGGCGGCAGGTCGTTGCGGTGGACGGTGGACCAGGTGTAGAGCGCGGCCCGGCCGCTCGCCTCCTCCCAGGTCACGTCCTCGCTCCAGCAGTGCGGGCAGAACTCGCGGGGGTAGTGGTGGGCCCGGCCGCAGGCCCCGCAGCGGCGGATCAGCAGCCGGCCCGCGGCGGCGGCCTCCCAGTACGGGCGGGTGAAGGCGTCGGTCTCGGGGACGTCGTGGCGCACGGCACTCATCGGAACCACCCCAGCCAGGCGTCGATCGACCAGCTCTGCCAGGCCATCGCGAAGAGGCCGACCAGCGAGATCAGCGCCATCATCGAGTTCTGCCCCTGTTCCGCCCAGTCGTGGATCATGAGGACGAAGTAGACGGCGTTGAGCAGCATGCCGCCGATCAGGGCCACCGGGGTCAGGAAGCCGAGGATCAGGCCGAGCCCCAGGGCGAGTTCGGCGTACGCGACGACGTACGCCATCAGCTTCGGGCGCGGTCGGACGACTGTCGCGAAGCCGGTGCGCACCGCCGCCCAGCGGTGCTTCTCCGCGATCCCGGCCGCCCACGCGATGCCGCTGCCCCGCTCGAACCAGGCCTTCTTGTCCTTGTGCCGCCAGCTCTCCAGCCACCACAGCCCGAGGCCGATCCGCAGCACCGCCAGCCACTGAGCGCCGTCCAGCCATATGGAGTTCATGCATCTGACGGTACGTCAGATCTCTGCCGATGCCCACCTGCTCGTTCACCGCACCGGGGCATTTCTTCACCGGTCGCGAACCCTTCCCGTACACCCGTGATCAATCCGCAACCAATTCCGGTCTTGACCGAGACCCATCAAGCAGGTGGGTGATTACGCTCCGGGTATGGCCGATTCACATTCCGCTTCCACCCCCGCCTCCGCGCGGCCCGCCCCGGCCTTCGCCGGCCACCCGGTGTACGTCATCGGCGCCGGGCCGGGCGGCCTGGCGGCCGCGTACGCGCTGCGGGCACGGGGCATACGGGCGGTGGTCCTGGAGAAGGCGGACCGGGTGGGCGCCTCCTGGCGCGGACACCACGACCGTCTCCGGCTGCACACCACGCGACGGCTGTCCGCCCTGCCCGGCCTCGCGATCCCCCGGAGGTCCGGGCGCTGGGTCGCCCGGGACGACATGGTGCGCTATCTGGAGACGTACGCCGAGCACCACGAGCTGGAGATCGTCACCGGAGTGGAGGTCTTCCGCGTCGACCGGACGCCGGACGGCACCGGCTGGCTGCTGCACGCCTCCGGCGGCCGGGAGCTGACCGGCAGCGCGGTCGTCGTCGCCACCGGCCACCACCACACCCCGCGACTTCCCGACTGGCCGGGCCTCGACGACTACACCGGGGAGCTGCTGCACGCCGCCGCGTACCGGAACGCCGTGCCGTACGCCGGCCGGGACGTGCTGGTCGTCGGGGCCGGCAACACCGGTGCGGAGATCGCCGTGGACCTGGCCGAGGGCGGGGCGGCGCGGGTGCGGCTGGCGGTACGGACCGCCCCGCACATCCTGCGCCGCTCGACGCTCGGCTGGGCGGCGCAGTACTCGGGCGTACTGGTACGGCGGCTGCCGGTGGGCCTCGTGGACCGGCTGGCCGGGCTGTTCGCGAAGGCCACCGTGCCGGACCTCACGGCGCACGGGCTGCCCCGCCCGGACACCGGCCTCTGCAGCAGGGCGCGCCAGGGCGCGATCCCGGTGCAGGACGTCGGCCTGATCGACGCCGTGCGGGCGGGCACGGTGGAGATCGTGGCCGCCGTCGACTCCTTCGAGGGCGGGCACCCCGGAAAGGTCGTCCTCGCCGACGGCAGCCGGGTCGAGACGGACGCGGTGATCGCGGCGACGGGCTACGCGCGGGCGCTGGAGGAGCTGGTCGGCCATCTCGACGTCCTCGACGGGCGCGGCATGCCGGTCGTGCACGGCGGACACACCCCCGCGCAGGCGCCCGGGCTGTACTTCACCGGGTTCACCGACCCGATCAGCGGCATGCTCCGCGAACTGGCGCTGGACGCCGGGAAGATCGCGAAGGCGGTGGCCGGACGCCTCCGGTGACGGGGCCGACAGCGAGGGCCGGTGACACAGTGGCCCACCCGCCGGTAACTTTGAATGTCCGACCAGTTCCTGACACTGCGTCAGTTCAGTAATCTGACAATGCGTCAGTTTACTTCTGCTGTCTCACAGGAGCGGGGCGGACCGATGCTTGGATCAACCCACGGCACCCTCACCACCGACTCCCGCCGGGCCCGGGTCATCGCCTGCGGCGAGCAGCGGCCCGGGCCCGCGGTCCACGACCGGGTCGACGACCTCGACGTCGGCGGGCGCCCGCTGTACGCGGACGTACCGGACCTGACCCGCTTCTTCCGCCCCGAGTCCGTCGCCGTGATCGGCGCCTCGGACGCCGAGGGGCGGCCCAACACCGGGATCACCCGGCAGCTGCTCGCCTGGGCCGAGCGGGTCGGCGCGCGGGTGCACCCGGTGCACCCGACCCGCCCGGCCGTCTTCGGCATCCCGTGCGCCGCCTCCGTCGCCGACCTGCCGCCCGGCCAGATCGACCTGGCCGTCCTCCTCGTCGCCGATCCGCTCCCGCTGATCGAGCAACTGGCCGACGTGAAGGTGAGGTTCGCCGTCGCCTTCGCCTCGGGCTTCGCCGAGACCGGCGAGGCGGGCGCCGAGGCGCAGGAGCGGCTGGCGCAGGCCGTACGACGCTCAGGCCTGCGCCTGCTCGGCCCGAACACCAACCTCAACGCCTTCGAGCACTTCCGCGAGGACCTCACCGGCCCGGCGATCGCCCTGATCACCCAGTCCGGCCACCAGGGCCGCCCGGTGTTCTCGCTCCAGCAGCTGGGCATCCGCCTCTCGCACTGGGCGCCGACCGGCAACGAGGCCGATCTGGAGACCGCCGACTTCATCTCGTACTTCGCCGAGCAGCCCGAGGTCGGCGCCATCGCCGCCTACGTGGAGGGCCTCAAGGACGGCCGTGCCTTCCTGCTGGCCGCCGACCGCGCCGCCCGCCGCGGGGTGCCGGTGGTCGCGGTGAAGGTGGGCCGCACCGAGACCGGGGCGCGTACGGCCGCCTCGCACACCGGGAAGCTGACCGGCGCCGACGACGTGGTGGACGCGGCGATGCGGCAGTACGGCGTCGTACGCGTCGACGGGCTCGACGAACTCCAGGACACGGCAACCCTGTTGGCGCGGGCGCGCACCCCGCTGGCGGACGGGGTGGCCGTCTACTCGATCTCCGGCGGCACCGGCGCGCACGTCGCCGACCTGGCGGCGGGGAGGGGGCTGAGGCTGCCCCGGCTGTCCGAGGACCGGCAGGCACAGCTGCACCGGTGGATCCCGGAGTACCTGAGCGTGGCCAACCCGGTGGACAACGGCGGCCATCCGGTGGGCGACCACCGCGGCCGGAAGATCATCGACGCGCTGCTCGCGGACCCCTCGATCGGGGTCCTGATCTGCCCGGTCACCGGCCCCTTCCCGCCACTGAGCGACAAGCTGGTCGCGGACCTCGTGGCGGCGGCCGAGGAGACGGACAAGCTGATCTGCGTGGTATGGGGCTCCCCGGTCGGCACCGAACCCGCGTACCGCGAGGTGCTGCTCGGCTCCTCCCGGGTGGCGACCTTCCGTACGGTCGGCAACTGCCTGACGGCGGTCCGGGCCTGGCTGGGCCACCACGCCTTCGTCAGCGACTACCGCTCCCCCTTCGACGAGGCCCCGCGCACCCCCTCCCCCTCGTACCGCAAGGCGGAGGCCCTGATGAGCCCGGGCCGCCGGCTCAGCGAGCACGCGGCCAAGCAGCTGCTGCGCGCCTACGGCATCCGGGTCCCGCGCGAACAGCTGGTGACCAGCGCGGCGGCGGCCGTACGGGCGGCCGCCCAGGTCGGCTACCCGGTGGTGATGAAGGCCTCCGGCGCGCAGATCGCCCACAAGACCGAACTGGGCCTGGTCAAGGTCGGTCTGACCTCGGCCAGCCAGGTCCGGGAGGCCTACCGCGAGTTGACGGACATCGCGCGCTACGAGGGGGTCTCGCTGGACGGGATCCTGGTGTGCCAGATGGTCGAGCAGGGCGTGGAGATGGTCGTCGGGGTCACGCACGACGACCTGTTCGGCCCGACCGTGACGGTGGGCCTCGGCGGGGTCCTGGTGGAGGTCCTGCACGACACGGCGGTCCGCGTCCCGCCGTTCGGTGAGGACCAGGCCCACGCCATGCTCGCCGAACTGCGTGGCCGGGCCCTGCTGGACGGCGTCCGCGGCCGTCCGCCGGCCGACCGGGACGCCCTGGTGGAGGTGGTCCTGCGGGTCCAGCGCATGGCGCTCGAACTCGGCGAGCGCATCGCAGAGTTGGACATCAACCCGCTGATGGTGCTGCCGCGCGGGCAGGGCGCGGTGGCGCTGGACGCGCTGGTGGTGTGCCGATGACGCCGCCGGTGCCGGGCGCCGGGATCGAGCACGAGGTCCGGGATCACGTCGCGTATGTCACCCTGTCCCGCCCGGAGTCGCTGAACGCCCTCACCCCGGACATGCGGGACCGCCTGATCGGCCTGCTGACGGCGGCCTCGGCGGACCCGGAGATCCGCGCGGTGGTCCTGACCGGCACCGGGCGGGGCTTCTGCGCGGGGGCGGACCTGCGGGGCGGCGGGACCGGGCAACGGCTTCCCGGAGACGTGGCCCGGGTCCTCCGCCAGGGCGCGCAACGCCTGATCGCGGCCGTACTGGACTGCGAGAAGCCGGTGCTGGCCGCGGTGAACGGCACGGCGGCGGGCCTCGGCGCGCATCTGGCGCTGGCCTGCGACCTGGTCCTGGCAGCCGAATCGGCCCGCTTCATCGAAGTGTTCGTCCGCCGGGGCCTGGTGCCGGACGCGGGCGGCGCCTATCTGCTCCCCCGCCTCCTGGGGCCCCATCGAACCAAGGAACTGATGTTCTTCGGCGACGCCCTCCCGGCGCCGGACGCGGAACGCCTGGGCCTGGTCAACCGGGTCGTCCCGGACACCGACCTGGAGAAGACGGCCCGCTCGTGGGCGGCCCGCCTGGCGGCCGGTCCCACCCGCGCCCTGGCCCTGACCAAGCACCTGGTGAACACCTCTCTCGGCACGGACCGCGAGGCCGCCTTCGCCGCGGAGGCCTGGGCCCAGGAGATCAACATGACGACCGAGGACGCGCAGGACGGTCTGCGGGCGTTCGTGGAGCGCAGAAGCCCTCAGTTCCGGGGGCGATGAGGGCGACGAGGCGACACCGAGGCTTCTCATCTGACGTACCGTCAGCTTCAATGGACGGTGTGATGGGACACGCAGGGGCGGCAGCGGCAGCCGTCCGATACCTCAGGTCGGCCCCGGCGCCGAGGCCGGTGGAGCCGTTGCCGCGGCCGGAGTTGCGGTGCGTCCGGGAGGGTGAGCGGGCGCCGGTGGAGGCCGGGGAGTTCCGGCGGGTGCTGGGGCACTTCGCGACCGGGGTCACGGTCGTCACCGCCCCGGCCGCCGAGGGCGAGCCGGGCCCCGCCGGCTTCGCCTGCCAGTCCTTCTCCTCCCTCTCCCTGGAACCGCCCCTGGTCTGCTTCCTGGTGGGCCGTACGTCGAGCACCTGGCCGCGCATCGCCCGGGCCGGCGTCTTCTGCGTCAACGTCCTCGGCGTCGGCCAGGGCGAGCTGTGCCGGGCCTTCGCGGTGAGCGGCGCGGACAAGTTCGCGGGGGTCGCGTACGACCCGGCGCCCGTCTCCGGCTCGCCCCGCCTGGCCGGTGCGGCCGCCTGGATCGACTGCACGATCCAGGCCGTGCACACCGGGGGCGACCATCTGATCGTCGTGGGCCGGGTGGAGGCACTGGGCACGGATGGGGACGGCGCCGACCCGCTGCTCTTCCACCGGGGGCGGTTCGCGCGGCTCGGTTCCTAGGAAGCCGTCACCGGCCGGGCCGCCACGGCGCGGCGGATCACCAGCGACATCAGGGCCGCCGCCGCGCACAGGGCGCCGGAGGTGTACCAGACGAGGTCGTAGGAGCCGAAGACGTCGCGGGCGACGCCGCCGAGGTAGGCGACCACGGCCGCGCCGATCTGGTGGGAGGCGAGCACCCAGCCGAAGACGATGGCGCTGTCCTCGCCGAACTGCTCCCGGCACAGGGCCAGCGTGGGCGGGACGGTGGCCACCCAGTCGAGGCCGTAGAAGACGATGAAGAAGAGCATCGGGGGGTGGACGGCCGGGCCCAGCAGCATCGGGAGGAAGAGCAGGGAGAGGCCGCGCAGGGCGTAGTAGACGGCCAGCAGGCGGCGCGGTTCGAAGCGGTCGGTGAACCAGCCGGAGGCGATCGTGCCGACCACGTCGAACACCCCGATGACCGCGAGCAGCGAGGCCGCCGTGGTGACCGGCATGCCGTGGTCGTGCTCGGCGGGCACGAAGTGGGTCTGGATCAGGCCGTTGGTGGAGGCGCCGCAGATCGCGAAGGTGCCGGCCAGCAGCCAGAAGGTGCCGGTGCGGACCGAGGTCGACAGCACCGTGAGCGTGCGGCGGGCGGCGCCCGTCACCGGCGGCGGCTTGGGCACGAACTCCCGCGCGCCGTACGGCTGCACGCCGATGTCCGCCGGGTGGTCCCGCAGCAGGAGCCAGACGAAGGGGACGACGGCGAGGGCGGCCAGGGCGACGGTCACGGCCGCCGGGCGCCAGCTGTGGTGCTCGACGATCCAGGACAGCACCGGCAGGAAGATCAGCTGGCCGGAGGCGGACGCGGCGGTGAGGATGCCGCTGACCAGTCCGCGCCGCTCGGTGAACCAGCGGTTCGTGACCGTCGCCGCGAAGGCGAGCGCCATCGACCCGGAGCCGAGGCCCACCAGCAGGCCCCAGCACAGCCACAGCTGCCAGGCCGCCGTCATCCACACGGTCAGCCCCGACCCGGCCGCGATCACGACCAGCGCGACGGCGACCACCCTGCGGATGCCGAACCGGTCCATCAGGGCGGCGGCGAACGGGGCGGTGAGGCCGTAGAGCGCGAGGTTGAGGGAGACGGCCGCACCGATCGTGCCGCGCGACCAGCCGAACTCCTGGTGCAGCGGGTCGATCAGCAGGCCGGGCAGCGAACGGAACGCGGCCGCGCCGATGATCGTGACGAACGTGACGGCGGCGACGAACCAGGCGCGGTGCACGCGCGAGCGCCGGGCGGGCGGGACCGGTGCCGTCTGGCCGGGGGCTGCGGCTGGGCTTGTCTGAGTCACGTCATAGAGCGTCCGATGTCCCGTCCCGCGCATCCAGTGGCCCGCAGGACAGTATTCGCTAGGATCGGGCCATGGGTATCGACCGGGACACAGCCACCGCCACCGCGGCGTCCGAGGAATTCCGCCCGCACCGCGTCGTCGTCCTCGCCCTCGACGGCCTGCTCCCCTTCGAGCTGGGCATACCGCACCGCATCTTCGGCCGCCCGAAGGACGAGCGGGGCCGGCCCCTGTACGAGGTCGTGACCTGCTCCGTGCGGCCGCCCGGCCCGGTCGAGACGGACGCCGACTTCACGATCCACGTCGCCCGCGGGCCGCAGGCCCTCGCCGAGGCCGACACGGTGATCGTCCCCGCGTCGTACGAACTCGGCCCGGTCTTCGAGGAGGGCCGCCTCACCGGCGAACTGGCCGCCGCCCTCGCCCTCATCCGCCCCGGCACCCGCCTCGCCTCCATCTGCACCGGCGTCTACGTCCTCGCCGCCGCGGGCTACCTCGACGGCCGCCCGGCGACCACGCACTGGGCCGACGCCGAGCGCTTCCAGCGGCTGTTCCCGAAGATCGAGGTCGACGCCGACGTGCTGTTCATCGACGACGGCGACGTGCTCACCTCGGCCGGGGTGGCCGCCGGGATCGACCTGTGCCTGCACATGGTGCGCCGCGACTTCGGCACGGCCGTCGCCAACGACGTGGCCCGGCGCACCGTCGTCCCGCCGCACCGCGACGGCGGCCAGGCCCAGTACATCCAGCGCCCGGTCCCCGACCCGCAGGTGGCGACCACGACCGCCGCCCGGGCCTGGGCGCTCGGCCGGCTGCACGAACCGATCCAGCTGCGCGACATGGCCGCGCAGGAGGCCATGTCGGTACGCACCTTCACCCGCCGCTTCCGCGAGGAGGTCGGGGTCAGCCCCGGCCAGTGGCTCACCCGGCAGCGCGTGGAGCGCGCCCGCCAGTTGCTGGAGACCAGCGGCCTGCCCATCGACCAGGTCGCCCACGAGGCCGGCTTCGGCACGGCCCAGTCGATGCGCCAGCATCTGCAACAGGCGCTCGGGGTGACACCGACCGCCTATCGCCAGACGTTCCGGACCGGCGTCAGAACGTGAGCACCGCCCGTGCCACCCGCCCCGACTCCGCGTCGGCCCGGGCCTTCTCGAAGTCCTCCACGGGGTACACGGCCGTCACCAACTCGTCGAGCAGCAGCCGTCCTCGGCGGTACAGCTCGGCGTACAGGGGGATGTCCCGCTGGGGGCGCGAGGAGCCGTAGCGGCAGCCCAGGACCGACTTGTCCAGGAAGAGGGAGGAGACGAGGAAGGACGCCTCGGCCGTGGCCGGCGGGACCCCGAGGAGGACGGCCTGTCCGTGCCGGTCGAGGAGGTCGATCGCCTGCCGGATCAGCTCGGTGCGGCCGACGCACTCGAAGACGTGGTCGGCGCCCGTGGGCAGGACGTCCCGCACGCCGTCCGCCGAGGTCAGGAAGTCGGTCGCGCCGAACTGCCGGGCCGCCTCCGCCTTGGCCGGATTGGCGTCCACGGCGACGATCCGCAGCGCCCCCGCGATCCGCGCGCCCTGGATGACGTTCAGCCCGATCCCGCCGGTGCCGATGACGACGACGCTGTCCCCGCGGTCCACCCGGGCCCGGTTCAGCACCGCGCCCACGCCGGTGAGCACCCCGCACCCGATGAGCGCGGCGGACGGGAGGGGGACGTCCGCCGGGATCGGGACCGCCTGGACGGCCTTGACGACCGTGCGTTCCGCGAAGGCCGAGTTGGCGGCGAACTGGTACACCGGCCCCGCGCCCCGCGTGAAGGGCCTGCCGGGGCGGCCGATGGCCTGGCGGCACATGGTCGGCCTGCCCCGGTCGCACTCCGCGCAGGTGCCGCAGTTGGCGAGCGTGGACAGCGCCACATGGTCCCCGGGCGCGACGTGCGTGACCCCGGGGCCGACCGCCTCGACCACTCCGGCACCCTCGTGCCCCAGCACCACCGGCACCGGGAAGGGAATCGTGCCGTCCACCACGGACAGGTCGCTGTGGCACAGCCCCGCCGCCGCGACGGCCACCAGCACCTCGCCGGGGCCCGGCTCCCGCACCGCGAGATCGTCGACCACCCGTACCTGTTCGCCGTCGAACACCACTCCACGCATCACACGGCCCCCTTGGGCTCTCTGGGCAGACCGAGCACGCGCTCGGCGATGATCGTGCGCTGGACCTGGTCGGAGCCGCCGTAGATCGTGTCGGCCCGGGAGAAGAGGAACAGCTGCTGGTCCGCGTCGAGTTCGTACGGCGCCGTGGGCGACCAGTCCGCCGGGCCCACCGAGGCCGCCGCGCCCCGGACCCGCACCGCCAGCTCGCCGAGGCGCTGGTGCCAGCCGGCCCAGAGCAGCTTGGCCACGCTGGGCGAGCCGGGATCGCCGGAGCCGCCGAGGGTGCGCAGGGCGTTCCAGCGCATGGTGCGCAGCTCGGCCCACTGCCGTACGAGCAGCGACCGTACGACGGGATCGGCCACGGCTCCGCTCTCCACGGCACCCCGCACCACCCGCCCCAACTCCTCGGCGAAGCCGATCTGTTGGGCGAGGGTGGACACCCCGCGCTCGAAGCCGAGCAGGCTCATGGCGACCCGCCAGCCCTGCCCCTCGCCCCCGACGACGTGCTCCACGCGCGCGTGCGCCCCGTCGAAGAAGACCTCGTTGAAGTCGCTGGTGCCGGTCAGCTGCCGGATGGGCCGGACCTCGATGCGGCCGGGCTGGTCCATGGGCACGAGCAGGAAGCTCAGCCCGTGGTGGCGGCGGGAGTCCGGCTCGGTGCGGGCCAGTACGAAGCACCAGTCGGCCTCGTGGGCGAGCGAGGTCCAGATCTTCTGCCCGCTGATCCGGTACCGGTGCCCGTCCCGCACGGCCGCCGTCCGGATCCCGGCGAGGTCGGACCCGGCCCCGGGCTCGCTGTAGCCCTGGCACCACAGCTCCGCCCCGGCGGCGATCGGGGGCAGGAACCTCTGTTTCTGCTCGTCGCTGCCGTGCGCGACGAGGGTGGGCGCGAGCAGGTTCTCGCCGATGTGCCCGGACCGCCCCGGCGCCCCCGACCGCGCGTACTCCTCGGCCCAGGCGACCTGCTGGGTGAGGGTGGCGGTGCGGTTGCCGTATCCCGCCTCGGGCCAGCCGAGCCCGATCCAGCCGGCCGCGCCGAGGGTGCGCTCCCAGGTGCGCTTGTCGCACGACGCGTCGGCGTGGGCGGCCAGCCAGGAGCGGGCCTCGGCACGGAACGCGTCGTCCTCTTCGCTGAACCCGAAATCCATGGGGACCGCCTCAGGCCGTCCGGGCGTCGGGCCGCGCATTGGGCCGGGAGCCCGCCCGCGCCGCCTGCTCCATCGCCACCAGCCGGTCCAGCATCGGCATCGGGTCCGCGCCCACCGACCCCGGCAGCACCTCGGCTATCCGCTCCGGCGTCCAGGAGGAGCCCTCGGCGTAGACGGAGCGCAGCTCACGGGGCTGGGCCCACACCGCGATCTTCGGGCCCGCGACGGTGTACACCTGCCCGGTGATCCCCTGCTCCGCGGCCCCGTCGGACAGCAGGTACACCACCAGCGCGGCCACGTCCTCCGGCTCACCGATCTCGGCCAGCTCCATGGGGACGTTCGCCGACATCCGCGTACGGGCCACGGGGGCGACGGCGTTCGCGCTCACCCCGTACTTGTGCAGCCCCAGCGCGGCGCTGCGGACCAGCGAGATGATCCCGCCCTTCGCGGCGCTGTAGTTGGCCTGGGAGACCGAGCCCTGGTGGTTGCCGCTGGTGAAGCCGATCAGCGTGCCCGCGCGCTGCTGCCGCATCACCGCCGAGGCGGCCCGGAAGACGGTGAACGTGCCCTTGAGGTGGGTGGCGAGCACGGGGTCCCACTCCGCCTCGGTCATGTTGAACAGCATCCGTTCGCGCAGGATGCCCGCCACGCACACGACCCCGTCGAGCCGGCCGTACGCCGTGACCGCCGTGTCCACGACGCGCTGTCCGCCCGCCATCGTGGAGATGTCGTCGGCGACCGCGACGGCCTCGCCGCCCGCCGCCTCGATCTCCTTGACGACGGTCTCGGCGACCTCGCTCGTCGGCGCGGTGCCGTCCGTGGCGACCCCGTAGTCGTTGACGACGACCTGCGCGCCCTCGGCCGCCGCCGCGCACGCGACCGCGCGGCCGATGCCCCGCCCGGCCCCCGTCACGGCGACCACCTTGCCTGCCAAGAAGTTCCCCACGCCCGGCCCCTTCCCGCGGTTTCTGACGGTCCGTTAGATTCTATGGCCCGTCGGACACACGGACACAAGCCCCGGGGAGGCACCGGATGACACTGCCGCAGGAGTTCCGCGAGATCGCGGGGCGCGTGAACAACTGGGGGCGCTGGGGGGCGGACGACGAGATCGGGACCCTGAACCTCGTCACCGACGAGGTCGTGCGCGCGGCCGCCGCCTGCGTGCGCACCGGCCGCCGCGTCCCGCTCGCCCTGCCCCTGCGGGAGGACGGCGTGCAGACCGGGATGATCCCGGGCCGGGTCAACCCGCTGCACGCCATGGTGCAGGTCAACCAGGAGCTCTTCGGCCCCGGCACGGTCGCGTGCAGCGACGACGTGGTGACCATGGGGCTCCAGGCGGGCACCCACTGGGACGCGCTCACCCATGTCTCGCACTCCGGGAGGCTCTACAACGGCCGCCCGGCGCACACGGTCACGGCGCACGGCGGCGCCGAGTTCAGCGGGATCGCCACGGCGCGGCACATCGTCTCGCGCGGGGTGCTGCTGGACGTGGCACGCGCGCGGGGCACGGACCGGCTGGCGGGGGGCCACGCGGTCACGCCGGAGGACCTGGAGGCGGCCGAGGAACTCGCGGGCACGCGCGTGCGTGCCGGCGACATCGTGCTCGTGCGGACCGGCCAGGTGCAGGTCTACCTGGCCGGCGACAAGCACGGGTACGGCTATCCGTCGCCGGGGCTGTCCGTGCGTACGCCGGAGTGGTTCCACGCGCGCGACGTGGCCGCCGTCGCCAACGACACGCTCACGTTTGAGATATTTCCGCCCGAGATCGACAATCTGTGGCTTCCCGTGCACGCGCTGGACCTCGTGGAGATGGGGATGCTCCAGGGCCAGAACTGGAATCTGGAGGAGTTGTCCACAGCCTGTGGAGAAGAGCGGCGATACGCCTTCCTGCTGTCGGCCATGCCGGAGCCGTTCGTGGGCGCGACGGGCACACCGGTGGCGCCGGTGGCGATCCTGTGAGGCGGCGAACGCGGCGGAACCGGATGGCGGCGCACCCCCCGACGGCGCGTCTCCCCCACGGCCGTGCGCGCACGCCGCCATCCGATGCGACCCACACTCGGCGAGGGCCCCTGTCGCGGACCCCTGCCGTCCCCTCGCGGCGAATCGACGCCCACCAGCGTGTTCAGCCGGTCACGCGACGTCAACGCCGGTACGGGGATTTGTTACGTACGCCCACTTCACGGGCCGGGCGCACGGATGCACCCCCGGCGCACCACGGCACCGGGACCTACACCGCCTCGAAGGCCAGCCCCTCGTACGCGGACAGTGCGCCTCCGTACGCCAGTGCCGCACCCTCCCGGGGCTGCGAACAGCGGTCCAGTTCGCACCAGATACTCTTGCCGGCGCCCTCCGGGCTCCAGCCCCAGCGATCGGCGAGGCAGTCCACGAGGGCGAGCCCCCGGCCGCCGGTGGCGTCACCGCGGGCGCAGCGCGGCACAGGGGCGCGCGAGCTGGTGTCGGCCACCTCCACCCGCACCGTGGCCGAGGGGGCGGCCCTCTCCGGCGCGTCGGCCGGTCCGCCCGGCAGGGAGAGTCTCAGCACGGCCGGACGGCCCGTGTGCACCACGGCGTTGGTCACCAGCTCGGAGACGAGCAGGACCAGGTTCTCGGCCAGCGGCTCGTCGGCCGCTATACCGAACCCGGCGAGCCGCGAGAGCGCCCACCGCCTCGCCCGCCCCACCTCCGCGGGGTCGGGCCGGATCTCCAGCTGCACTTGAAGCACCTGCACCGCTCACACCATCCGAACCGGCGGACACATGACCCCGCACCGCCCGGCCGCCACGGCGTAAGCCGCGACGACGATCACGACGAGGGCCACGATCGTAGCCATTTTCTGCATGGCCAGAACAACGGCCAGAGCGGGGATCACGGACCGTGATTCCCTGATGAGACAGCATGGTTGACGTACAGTCACCCCAACAAGCGCTTCGGGCATATTCCAGCGCGAAGGAGTATGTGTGAGGCATACTGTGCGACGCTCGTGCCGGGAAGTCGAACAGACGGCACACGACGCGGCGTACGGCGCCGGGACCGCCCCGCGAGCCGCGGTGCGCACCGCTCCGCCCGGCATCGCCCCAGGGGCATCGCCGGCCCGGCTCGCGCTCACAGCCACTCGCATCCCACACAAGGTACCGGAGCGGGCGCCCGACTCCAGGCTGTTACGAGTCACACGATGGACACAACCGGGTATCAACGCTCTGTGATGCCATCTGGCCACGATCCGCGACATCTTGGGCCACGACTTTCCCGCGCCGCAGTCCAGGACGGTGCGGGCCGCTCAGCCGGCCAGCCGCACCGCGAGCAGTTCCTCACTCTGCGTGCTCCCACCGCCACGCTCGGCCCGCACCCAGGCCCGCTTGAGATGCAGGTGGACGTCGGCTTCCCAGGTGAAACCCATGCCGCCGTGCACCTGGAGACAGTCGCGCGCCCCGCGTACGGCGGCCTCGTCGGCCAGCAGCCGGGCGGCGGCGATGTCGGCGGGATCGGCGGTGACGGCGGCCGCGTACACCGCCACTCGGGCGATTTCGCTCCGCACCAGCAGGTCCGCGCACAGATGCTGAACGGCCTGGAACGCCCCGATCGGCCGCCCGAACTGCTCACGGGTCCGGGCGTGTTGCACGGCCAGCTCGCACACCCGCGCGGCTGTGCCCAGTTGTTCGGCTGCGGTCAGGAGAACGGCGACCGGGTCGGTGGACATGGGACCGGTGCGTACGGGGCCGGCGGCGGGTGCGGTGCCGTTGATCCGGTGCAGCGGGGTCAGCGGGTCGATCGACCGCACCGGTGCGACCCCGGCCGTATCCCCGAGCACCCGGTCCGCCGCCGCCAGCCACTCCACCAACTCCCCGTCCACGGCCGCCACCACCGTCTCCCCCGTGGCCGCGCCCGGTACGGCGGCGGCCGCAAGGTGCGTGGCGATCAGCGGGCCGGGCACCAGCGCCCGCCCCGCCTCCTCGAAGGCCAGCACGGCCTCGGGCAGGCCCAGCCCGACCCCGCCGGCCGCCTCGGGCAGGCGCAGGGCGAAGAACCCCGCCCCGCCGAGCGCCCGCCACAGCGCCCGGTCGAGCCGCCCCGGCGCCGCCACGGCCGCCCGCAGCGCCTCCCGTCCGAAGCACCGGCCCAGCAGCTCCCGTACCCCTGCCTGCAACGCCCGCTGGTCGTCCGTGAGTTGGAACCGCACGCTCATCTCCCCCTCGGCAGGCCGAGGATCCGCTCGGCCACGATGGTGCGCTGGATCTGCGAGGTGCCGGCGGCGATCGTGTACGACAGGGACGACAGGCGGTCGATGACCCACGGCCGGTCCAGGTCGAGGCGGTCGGGGCCGAGGACGTCCGCCGCCGCGTCGTAGAGCTCCTGGCGGGCGTGCGAGTAGCGGAGTTTGAAGACCGAGGCGCCCGTGCCCGGCACCCCGCCGCCGGTCTCCGCCGCGCTCACGTTCCACTGGGTCAGCCGCCACAGCGCCCGGAACTCCGCCTCCAGCCGGCCGAACCGGCGGCGCAGCACGGGGTCGTCCCAGCGGCCGTTCTCCCGTGCCGCGCGGGCGAGTTCGCCCAGCACCCGGCGGCAGGCCACCACCTCGCCGACGAAGGCCGTGCCCCGCTCGAAGGACAGCGTCACCATGGTCACGCGCCAGCCGTCGTTCTCCGCGCCGACCCGGTTTCCGGCCGGCACCCGCACCTCGTCCAGGAAGACCTCCGCGAACTCCGCCGAGCCGGCGAGGGTGCGCAGCGGCCGTACGGTGATCCCGTCGGCGTCCATGGGCATGGCCAGCCAGGTGATGCCCCGGTGCCGGGGCGCGTCCGGATCGGTGCGCACGAGCAGTTCGCACCAGTCGGCGACCTCGGCGTGCGAGGTCCAGATCTTGGACCCGCTCACCACGTAGTCGTCGCCGTCCCGCCACGCGCGCGTGCGCAGCGCGGCGAGGTCGGAACCCGCGTCCGGTTCGCTGAACCCCTGGCACCACACCTCCTCGCCGCGCAGGATCGGCGGCAGCCAGCGCGCCCGCTGCCCGGCCGTGCCCTCGGCGGCGATGGTCGGCCCGGCGTGCAGCAGGCCGACGAAGTTCGCCCCCACATAAGGCGCCCCCGCGCGCTCGGTCTCCTCCAGGAAGATCAGCCGGGTGGTCGGGGAGGCGTCCCAGTGGACCTCGGCGTACCCGGCGTCGTGGAGCGTCCGCTGCCAGCCGAGGTCGTACGCCCGGCGCGCGGGCCAGTCGTCCGGGGACGGCTTCGCCGGCAGGGTGGGCAGCACCTTGGCGAGCCACTCGCGCAGCCGGGCCCGGAACTCCTCCTCCTCGGGCGTGTACGACAGGTCCACTACCGGTCCAGATCCAGTCCGAGCATGCGGATGGCGTTGCCGCGCATCAGCTTGTAGACGGTCTCGTCGTCCAGACCCTTCACATGGTCGAGGGCGACCTCCTTGGTGTGCGGGAAGGTCGAGTCGACGTGCGGGTAGTCGGTCTCGAAGGTGGCGTTGTCGCGGCCGACGACGTCGATCGAGGCGACGCCGTGCTTGTCGCGGAAGAAGCAGCAGTAGATCTGCCGGTAGTAGTACGTCGACGGCGGCTCGGGGATCAGGTCCCTGACCCCGCCCCAGGCCCGGTGCTCCTCCCACACGTCGTCGGCGCGCTCCAGGGCGTACGGCACCCAGCCCATCTGGCCTTCCGAGTAGGCGAGTTTGAGCTGCGGGAACTTCACCAGGACCCCGCTGAAGAGGTAGTCCATCATCGAGGCCATCGCGTTGTTGAAGCTGAGCGAGGCCTGGACGGCGGGCGGGGCGTCGGGGGAGGCGGCGGGCATCTGCGAGCTGCTGCCGATGTGCATGTTGACGACCGTGCCGGTCTCCTCGCAGGCGGCGAAGAACGGGTCCCAGTGGCCGGAGTGGATGGACGGCAGCCCGAGGTGGGTGGGGATCTCGGAGAAGGTGACCGCCCGCACCCCGCGCTCGGCGTTGCGCCGGATCTCGGCGACCGCCAGTTCCACGTCCCACAGCGGGATGAGGCACAGCGGGATCAACCGCCCCCCGCTGTCCCCGCACCACTCCTCCACCATCCAGTCGTTGTAGGCGCGCACGCAGGCGAGGGCGACCTCCTTGTCGTGCGCCTCGGCGAAGGTCTGGCCGCAGAAGCGCGGGAAGGTCGGGAAGCAGAGGCTGGCCTCGACGTGGTTGAGGTCCATGTCCTCCAGGCGCGCGGCGGGGTCCCAGCAGCCGCGCCGCATCTGTTCGCGCGTGATCCCCTCCAGCGTCATCTCGTCGCGGTCGAATCCGACGGCGGCGATGTTGCGCTTGTACGGGAACTTCAGGTCCTCGTAGATCCACCAGTCCGTCGGCTGCCCCGCCGGGTCCATGGTGATCTGGTACTTCCCGGCGACGTAGGCCAGTTCCCCGATCCCGGCGGTCAGCGGCTTGGGGCCCCGGTCCCGGTACCTGGCCGGGAGCCAGGTCTCGAAGAGGTGGGCGGGCTCGATCACGTGGTCGTCGACGCTGATGATGCGGGGCAGTTCGGTCATGGTTCCCCTCCGCCGGACAGTACTTATCTGATGACCCGTCAGATAGCATGACAGCTGACGACCCGTCAGCCAAGCAGTCAGGGGGGCACCCGTGAACGAGACCCCGCACACTCTGGGTTCCGCGCCGACCCTGTGGGACCTGGTGGACCGCCGGGCCCGGTGCACCCCCGACCGGCCGGTCCTCCTCCAGGGCGAACGCCGGCTGACCTTCGGCGAGCTGCGCTCACGCGCCGAACGGGTCGCGGCGGGCCTGTACGCCATGGGCGTGCGCCCCGGCACGGTGGTCGCCTGGCAGCTGCCCACCCGCGTCGAGACCGTCCTGCTGTCCTTCGCGCTGGCCCGCCTGGGCGCCGTACAGTCCCCGGTCATCCCCTTCTACCGGGACCGCGAGGTCGGCTTCGCGCTGCGCGAGTCGAGGGCGGAGTTCTTCGCGGTGCCGGGCGTGTGGCGCGGTCACGACCACACGGAGATGGCGCGGCGCCTCGGCGCGAAGGGGATCTTCGAAGCGTACGACGGGAGCGCCCTCCCCGACGGCGACCCCTCGACGCTCCCCGCCCCGCCCGCCGAGGGCGCCTCGGTCCGCTGGATCTACTGGACCTCGGGCACCACCTCCGACCCCAAGGGGGTGCTGCACACCGACCGCTCGCTGATCGCGGGCGGCTCCTGCCTGGCGCACGCGCTTCGGCTGACGGCCGACGACGTGGGCTCGATCGCCTTCCCCTACGCCCACATAGGCGGCCTCGACTACCTGGTGATGCTCCTGCTGTACGGCTTCCCGGCGGTGCTGTTCGAGCACTTCGCGCTGCCGGACGCGCTCGCGGAGTACCGGCGGCACGGGGTGACCGTGGCCGGCGGCTCGACGGCCTTCTACTCGCTCTTCCTCGCCGAGCAGCGCAGACAGCCACGGGAGAAGCTGATCCCGACCCTGCGGCTGCTCGCGGGCGGCGGCGCCCCGAAGCCGCCGGAGGTCTATCACGCCGTCGTGCGCGAGATGGGCGTCCAGCTCACGCACGGATACGGCATGACCGAGGTCCCGATGATCACCATGGGCGACCCGGAGGACACCGCCGAGAACCTGGCGACGACCGAGGGCCGCCCCCCGCGGGGCATGGAGATCCGGATCGCCGACGGCGAGGTGCGGCTGCGCGGCGAGGCCGTCTGCCGGGGCTACCTGGACCCCGCCCAGACGGCCGCCGCCTTCGACGCCGAGGGCTTCCTGCGCACCGGCGACCTGGGCCACGTCACGCCCTCCGGCCATCTGGTCCTCACCGGACGCCTGAAGGACGTGATCATCCGCAAGGGCGAGAACATCTCGGCCAAGGAGATCGAGGACCTGCTGGCCACACATCCGCTGGTCGCGGACGCGGCGGTGATCGGACTGCCTGACGCGGACCGGGGAGAGCTGGTGTGCGCGGTGGTGGAACAGGCGCCGGGGGTCCAGGAGTTGACCCTCTCCGCAGTGGTCTCCCACCTCCGGGCCGGCGGCCTCTCCGTCCACAAACTGCCCGAGCGGCTGGAGGTGGTGGCGGCACTGCCGAGGAACGAGGCGCTGCGCAAGGTGCTGAAGTACAGGCTGCGGGAGCGGTTCTCGTAACCCCCGCCCCCGAGGGCAGTGCCTACATCCGGCTCAGCCCCGCCGTCGCGAACAGCACGTCCCTGATCGCCTGGCGGTCGCCGTCCTGGCCTGCGGCCGCTTCCTCCGGGGGGATGCGGCCCGCGGCCAGCCGGCAGAACTCCACGCCGTCCAGGGCGACATGGGCCACCTCGAACTCCGCGGAGCCCACCGCCGCCGGGGAGTCCAGCGGGATCAGCCACTCGCCGCCGGCCGCGCCCTCGATCTCCAGACGCAGGCTGCGGCCGGGGGCGCCCGCCGCGACCAGGTGCGGGGTGGTGCCCGGGGCGGAGCGGCCGGTGCGGCGCCGCTCGGCGAGCGCGGCAGGGAGCATGCGGGCCGTGAGGTCGATCATCTTGTTGAGATGCCGGGGCGCGGGCGGGTCGTAGGGGTAGTCCACCGCCTCCGCGATGTCCTCGGCGTGCACCCAGCACTCGAAGGCGCGGTCCAGCATCGCGTCGTGCAGCGGGAGGGAGAAGTCGCCGTACGACACCGGGAGTCCGCCCGCGTGGCTGCCCGTGAAGGCCACCGTGCGCACCAGGCTGTGGCTCTGCTCCCGCCAGGGTCCGCGCACCGAGCGGGTCGGCGGGAAGTGGGAGGTCCGCCAGTGCGCCTCGGTGCGCTCCGCCGGGCCGGTCGGACAGGTGGCGTCCGTGCCGGCGGCCTCGGTCAGCGGGTCCTCCAGGCCGAGGGCGAGTGCGATCATGCCGTCCACGGAGAGAAGGTGGGCTATCACCCCGGCGACGGTCGTACGACGGCTCGTCGCGGTGTCGCCCTCGAACCAGCGCAGCCGGACCGGTGCGTGCCACTCGGCGTCCCCGAAGTCCTGGAGCAGGGCGTCGAGGCGGGCGGTCTCGGCGTCGTACGGCGCCGCCCACGGCGGCAGCGGGATGCGGGGCGGGCGGCGGTCCAGGCAGGTCTCCAGGACGCGGGTGCGCAGGGCCGGGTCCAGGTCGAGGCTCTCCGGCTGGTGCAGCAGGCCGACGGCCTCGCGCAGCCGGCGGGCCTCGTCGGCGCAGCCGCCGCAGGAGCCCAGGTGGTCCTCGACGGTCGCCGTCTCCGCCGCCGAGCAGGCGGCCAGCGCCCAGGCGCCGAGGAGCGACTTCAGGACGTCGTGCGGCAGGTCGAGCGGCACGGGGGCGGGATCTCCCAGGTCGGCGAGGTCGGGCAGCGGCCGTCCGCCGTCCTCCACGGAGGCGCGGGGCGTCGGTATGCGCGGGCGGTCCGGCTCGGGCGCGCCGGAGCCGGGCGTCAGCTGTCCCGGGCCGTCGCCGGAGCCGTCGCCGTCGCGCCGGCCTGGGTGCCGGCGCTCACCGGGGCCGTCGTCGGCGCCGTCGCCCCGCCGGCTCCCGTGCTCCGCACGCCTGTTGTGCTCCTCCTCGGGTCCCTCGTGCTCGTCGTGTGCCTCGAACCGGTCCGCGCCGCTCACACCGCGCCCCCGTATCCCGGAGGCGCCCCGGCGTCGTGGGCGGTGGAGAGCAGCTGCAGGCCGAGGCGGAGCCGACGGCGGGCCTCGTCCTCCGTGACGCCGAGGTCGACGGCGGTCTGGCGGTAGTCCCGGCGCTGGAAGTAGGCCAGTTCGAGCGCGGCGCGCAGCGGGGCGGGCATGGAGTGGACGATGAAGTCGGCGCGGGCGGCGACCGAGGCGCGGCGGACCTTGCGCTCCAGTTCCTCGGCGGCGCCGGCCTCCCGGGGCAGCGCGGCGGTCTCGCAGTCGCGCAGCCGCTGCACCGCGAGCCGGTGGGCCACGCCGGCCACCCAGGAGCGCAGCGGGCCCTGTCTGGGGTCGTAGCTCTCGGGGTGCTCCCAGACGTGGGCGAAGACCTCACGGGTGACGGTGTCGGCGGCCTTCTCGTCGCCGAGGACGCGGTGGGCGAGGTTGTGCACCAGCGAGGCGAACCTGTCGTACAGCTCGCCCAGGGCGGCGGCCTCGCCGCGGGCGAGGCGCTGCTGCATCTTGCGGTCCCAGCGGGGCGGTACGTCCTTCGTGGCCATGCGGTCCCCTCCCCTCGCCCGTGCTCCGGTCCTACAGCGTCTCTGCACCGTCTTCCCGAATGTAGTCGGCACCTCTGACAGCGCACGCCCCTTTGTGTCAATGCGCGCCCCGTGAGGCACCGCAGGTGATAGTGCCCCCTTCACACATTCTCCACACAGGGCGTGGGCGTCGTCACGACATCTCTGATCGAACACGATCGATAGTGACCGAAACAAGTCCCTTGTCGATCACGTCCGGTTTCCTGCTCGACGTTTCAGGGAACGGCCGCTGGGCAGCCGCGCGGAAGCAAGCGTAGGAACTGCTTCCGTTTTCTGGCGGCTCAGGCGGTTCCGGGAGTTCCGGCGAGCGGAGGGCATAGCCGTGGCATTCAACGTGACCGGCGTCGAACAGGGCGAGTGGGCCGTCCTGCGGGTGTCCGGGGAACTGGACCTGATGACCTCGCCGGTGCTGCGCCAGCGGGTGCACGACGTCGTCGCCGACGGGCACCACAGCCTCGTCGTGGACCTCTCCGACGTGTTCTTCTGCGACTCCAGCGGGGTCGGCGTCCTCATCGCCGCCCGCCGCCTGATCCGCTCCTGCCAGGGCCGGCTGCGGCTGATCCTGCCCGACCGGGGCGCGGTCGACGGCTCCCACGTCAACCGGGTCCTCGGCGCCCTCGGCGTCCGCCGCCTCTTCGACGTCCGCCCCGATCTCGACTCCGCCACGTCCGACGAGGCGGACCCGCTGTCGGCCTGACGCGCCGCCGCACCCCGCGCCGCAGCGTGCCCCGCTCGTCGCGACAAGTCCACACATCTGTCGCAGGATTCCCCCGGTCTTGGCACAACCGCCGGTTTCCCGCCGTCTTCCGGCCACCCGCGTCGTACGCTCCGGGCGAGATCGACCGACGCACACGTAAGGCGGCCCGAACAGACATGGTCAGCACCGAGTACGAACGCAGGATCGCCGCCCGGTTCGCCACCCTCGACCAGGACGGCAACGGCTGGATCGACCGCGAGGACTTCAGCGCGGCGGCCAAGGCGCTCCTCACCGAGTTCACCGTGCCCGCCCGCTCCGCCCAGGGGCAGGCGCTCTACGCGGGCGCGGAGGCGCTCTGGCAGGGCATGGCCGGCATCGCGGACCGGGACGGCGACCAGCGCATCACCCGCGAGGAGTTCGTCACCGGCGCGGTCAAGCGCCTGCGCGACACCCCCGCCCGCTTCGCCGAGATCGCCCGCCCGTTCCTGCACGCGGCGCTGGCGGTGGCGGACACGGACTCCGACGGCCGGATCACGGTCGCGGACACCGCACGGGGGCTGCGGGCCCTGCGCGTGCCGGAGGCCGTGGCCGGGGCGACCGCCGCCGCCCTCGACGCGGACGGCGACGGCGTGATCGGCGAGGCGGAGATCGTGCCGGCGTTCGCGGGGTACTTCACGATCTCCGAGTGACCCCGCGACGCCACGACGCCGCTGCGGCCGCTGAGCGGGTCCGGCGAAGTCCGGGGGGGGTTCGGCGGCGCCCCGAAGGGGCGCGGGGCTCCGTCGATACGCGGCTGCGCCGCGTGGGCGCGACCAGCCGCGACGGGCCCCGCGGACGACCGACGGCGCAGTGCGGCACGTCCAGCGGAGCGCCTACGCGAAGACGACCGTCCGCCGGCCGTTGAGCAGGATCCGGCGCTCGGCATGCCACTTGACCGCCCGCGCCAGCGCCTGGCACTCCACGTCCCGGCCGATGGCCACCAGCTGGTCCGGGGTGACGCCGTGTCCCACCCGCTCGACCTCCTGCTCGATGATCGGCCCCTCGTCGAGGTCGGCCGTCACGTAGTGGGCCGTGGCGCCGATCAGCTTCACACCGCGCGCGTGGGCCTGGTGGTACGGCTTGGCGCCCTTGAAGCTCGGCAGGAAGGAGTGGTGGATGTTGATGATGCGGCCGCTGAGCTGCTTGCAGAGGTCGTCCGAGATGACCTGCATGTAGCGGGCGAGGACGACCAGTTCGACGTCCTCGTCGCGGACGATCTCCAGCAGCCGCGTCTCGGCGTCCTGCTTCGTGTCCTTCGTCACCGGGATGTGGTGGAAGGGGATGTTGTACGAACCCACCAGTTCCTGGAAGTCCGTGTGATTGGACACCACGCCCACGATCTCCACGGGCAGCGCGCCGATCCGGGCCCGGAAGAGCAGGTCGTTCAGGCAGTGCCCGAACTTGCTGACCATGAGCAGGATGCGCATCTTCGCGTCGGCCTCGTTGATCTGCCAGTCCATGTGGAAGGTGTCGCCGATCGCAGCGAAGCTCGCCCGCAGCTTGTCCACCGTCACCGGCTCCTCGGCCGAGAAGTGGACGCGCATGAAGAACAGACCGGTGTCGTGGTCGCCGAACTGCTGGCTGTCCTCGATGTTGCAGCCGGTCATGAAGAGATAGCTGGACACCGCGTGCACGATGCCCTTCTTGTCCGGGCAGGAGAGGGTGAGGACGTACTGGGCCGACGGCGCGGCGGCGGGCGCGGACTGCTCGTTCATGCACCACAGGGTCTCATGTCGACCACCCGCCGTGGGCGATCGTCCCGCAGGACGGAATGCCGCCCCGGGCCCAGGAGGTCCTACGAGGTCCTCGGCGGTTCAGGCGGTCCGCGTCAGGATGCGCAGCACTTCCAGCGTCTTCGGCGGCGTCTCCGGGTCCTCCCCGTCGCTCACCGACATGCGGACGTGCGCGTCCCGCGCCGCCCGCACCGCCTCGGGCCAGCCCTGGTGGTCGAGATACGCGGAGACCGGCGCGTCCGGGCCGACCTGGTGCATGATGCGCAGCACCCGCAGCACGGCGGTGTCCACGAGCGCCGCCTCCTGCGAGTCCCGGAAGATCGTGCCGACGTATCTCTCCGCGGACCAGTTGTCCAGCCAGGTGTCCTCCACCAGCCGGTACACGGCGTCGGTGACGTCGCCGTACCCGTCCACGCCGGCCAGCCAGACGTCGCGCTGGAAGACGGGGTCGGAGAGCATGTGCAGGGCCGAGCGCACGTTGCTGCGCCAGCGCCACCACGGCATGTCGCTGAGAGGCATGCCGCCCATGGTGGAGGAGCGACGGCCGCGACGGGAAGAGTTCTCCGAACCTTGCACGGTCATCGATCGTACGTTCCTCGCCACACGCGCCTCACCGGCCCCCGCAATTCACCTCACCGTCACCTTTCGTTGACCGAGGGTCACTCCCCGGTTAGTGATGTGAGGGAAGCGTGGGCGCACATGACCGGCAGGCCGCACAACCGCACCACCCACCCCCGCTCCTTCTTCCGGCCCGTCAGAGCCGCCGCCCTGTCCACGGGCGCCGTGGCCCTCTGCGCGTCACTGACCGCCGGGTGCGGGGTCATCCCCGGTGCCACGGGGGGCTCCGGGGACGACCCGATCAAGGTCATGACCTGGGCGCCGGAGAACACCGCCGCGACCAACAAGCCCGGCATGCCCGCGATGGCCCGTGCCTACGGAAAGTGGATCAACGCCCACGGCGGGATCGACGGCCGCAAGCTGGAGATCCTGACCTGCAACGACCACAACGACAGCGTGGGCGCCGCCCAGTGCGCCCGGCAGGCCGCCCAGGAGAACGTGGTCGCGGTCGTCGGCTCCTACAGCCAGTTCGGCGACTCCTTCCTCTCCCCGCTGGAGAGCGCCGGCATCCCGTACATAGGCGGCTACGGCGTCACCACCGACGAGTTCACCGGCCAGATGTCGTACCCCGTCAACGGCGGCCAGCCCGCCCTGCTCGCCGGTCTCGGCCGCGCCCTCGCGGCCGGCTGCGGGAACGTCGCCCTGGTCCGCCCCGACAGCATCGCCGGCGACGAGCTGCCCCCGCTGCTGAACTCGGGCCTGAAGGCGGGCGGGCACGCGAACGCGGACGACGAGATGGCCGAGGAGAACGTCACCGAGTACAGCGCCCAGTCCGACCGGGCCCTGCGCGAGGCCACCAAGGACGCGCCGCGCAAGGGCTGCGTGGTGCCCGCCCTCGAGGACCGCACGGACACCTTCATGGACTCCTTCCGCCGGGCCCGCGAGAACTACCCCGACGTGCGCATGGCGACCGTCCTCGGCAGCGTCGACCAGACGCTGATCAACTCCACGGGCGGGGCCGAGGGGCCGTACGAGGGGTCGTACATCACCAGCTGGTACCCGCCGGCGACCGACGCGCGCTGGGACCTGATGAAGAAGGTGATCAACGAGGAGGCCTTCGGCGACAACCGCATCGACCCCGCGGACGCCGGAGTGCAGACCACCTGGATCGCCTACACCGTGCTGAAGGCCGTGCTGGACAAGATCGGCTCCGGTGACGTCACCGCCGACTCCGTGCGCCGCACCCTCAACGGCGGCCTGCACGTCTCCACGGGCGGCCTGACCCCGACCCTGAGCTGGCCCTACGAGGGCAAGCTCGCCGCCGTCGGCTTCCCGCGGCTGGTCAACGCGAACGTCGCCCTGGAGGTCGTGCAGAACGGCGCGCTGGTCGCGGCCGGCAAGGGCATCGGCGGCGTCGGCGGAACCGCCGACATGACGCAGACGCTGGAGAACGCCCAGGTGCAGTGAGCGCCGCCGGCCCCGGCGGGGATGCGGTGCGGGTGCCGACGGCGGTGCGGGTCACGGACTGCGGCTCACCGGCCGCGGCTCACAGCTGGGTGGGCTGGCGCTGGGTCAGGCCGTACTTCTGCGCGATCGCGTTCCACAACCCGGCCGCCTTCGCCTTCTGCTCGCTGGCGGTACCGCTGGCCCGGTTGCCCGCCTGGGCCTCCCCGGTGACCTTGGCATGGCCCTTGCGGCAGCCCTTGTGCTGGCCCTTGACCTGGTCGGCCCAGGCCGCGTAGTGGTTGTCGGCCGCGGCGGAGGCCTGCCAGGCCTGGGTCAGCGCGCCGCTCAGGGCTGCGTTGTTCGGCAGCTTGTCGACGGACAGCGTGCCGAGCCGGGTGACCAGCCCGTCGCGCTGCTTGGCCGCGGCGCGCAGGTCGGCGGCGGAGCCGTCGAGGTTGTCGCACCCCTTGACGGCGGCCACCGCGCTGATCACCGAGGCGCGGCTGCTGCCGCTGTCGGCGAGCAGCTTGTCCAGCTCGACCGCCTGCTGCCGGGCCGGGTCGGCGCCGGCGGAGCCCTGGCCCGTGGCCGGGGACGTGGCGGCGACCGTCTTGCTGTCGGTGCCCTTGCCGCCGCCGTCGCTGAGCAGCGCGCCGGCGCCCACGCCGATGACGACGATGCCGACGCCGATGCCCGCGATCAGCGGCACCCGCGACTTCCGCCGGGGCCGGTCGTCGTCGTGCGCCGGGTCGTACGCCGGGTGCTGCGCCGCGTACGGCGGTTGCGACTGGCCGTACGGCGGTTGCGCCGGGGCGTGCGCCGCGGGGCCCGGGTAGCCGCCCGGCGGTTCGACGCGCGGCAGCTGCTGGGTGGACCCGGCCACGCCGTCGGTACCCGCCGGGCCGCTGCGGAAGAGGTTGTCGAACTCGGCCGGCGGCTGCCGGTCCCCGCCCTGGGCCTGGGCCGCGTACGGCGGGATGTACTGGGTGGCCTCCGCGTCGGACGACGCGGGCGCCGGCTGCTGCGGTGTGACACCGAGGTAGCGGGTCTCCTCACCGCTCGCCTCGGGCGGCAGCGCGCCGGGGGCCACCGGGGGGATGTACTGCGTCGCGCCGTCGGCCGAGGCGGCCTGCACGGGCGGGATGTACTGCGTGGCGCCCTCGTCGGCGCCGCCGGACACGGCCGGGACCGGCGGTATGTACTGGGTGGCGCCGTCGGCCGCCGGGGGCAGCGCGCCGGGCTGCGCGGCCGGCACGGCGGGCGGCAGCGGCGCGGCGCCGGCCGGGGCGGCATGCGCGGCGGCCTGCGGATACTCCGGCCGGCGCTGCTGTGACGGCGGGTACTCCGGCTGGTGCTGGTACGGCGCGGGCGTGTCGTACGCCCCGCCCTGGCCGCCGTACGACGGGGCCGGGGCGCCCTCGGGAGGCAGTGCGCCGGGGCCCGCCTGGGGCGCGTCCCACTGCTGGGCGGCCGCCGGGGGCCAGCCCTGGCCGGGCTGGGACGGCTGCTGCCCGGGCCCCCAGGATCCGCTCCAGGCCTGCCCGCCGGCGGGGGCGGCGGGAGCGGGCGCGCCGGTCATGCCGGGCAGCACGGGCTCGCCTCCGTCGGAGGGCAGCACGATGCCTTCGCGCGCGTGCTGCGCCGCGGGCTCCTCGCGTTGTCCACTCTGCGTCACCGGGACTCCTACTAATGGGGGACCTTGTGAATCGTCGGGTCACGCTACCGGGTCCCCCGAGCCGGGTGCCACGCAGCTCAGGACACGACCTCGATCCCTGTGAGAGTGGTAACAAAACCGCCCCGCGATGCGCAGTACAAGGGCACGTGTCACACCCGGGGGTTCCGTTTCCCGGGTGTTCACCGCATCGCGGGGCCGGTGTTCAGGCGGCCTGCTGGAGATCGAGGCGCGCCCCGAACTCCCTTACCACCGCCTCCTCCCCGAACGGCTCCAGCCGTTGCTGGAGATCCTCCAGATACTCGGCGCCCCGGTTGGAGCGCAGCGACTGGAGCAGCTCGACCGCCTTCAGGCCGGTGGTGCAGGCCTGTTCGATCTCGCGCTGCTGCACCTGGGCCGTGGCGAGCAGCACATAGCCGATGGCGCGCCGGCGGGCCCGGTGCTCGGGGTGCCCGGCCAGCGACTGCTCGGCGTACCGGGCCGCCTGCTCGGCCTGGCCGAGGTCGCGGTGGCAGTGCGCCAACTCGTCGGCCAGATAGGCCTCGTCGAAGTGCCGGATCCAGGCCGGGTCGTCCCCGGAGGCGTCGTCCGCCTGCTCCATCGCCGTGACCGCGTGTCCGGTGGCCGTCTGTGCCGCGCGCGCGTCGCCGAGCAGGGCGTGCCCGCGCGCCTCGGCCGCGTGGAACATCGCCTCCACACGCGGCGTCACCTGGCCGCGCGCGCCCTCCTGCGCCGCCCGCGCCAACTGGGAGATCTCGCGTGGGTTTCCGAGCTGCGCGGCGAGGTGGCTCATGGACGCGGCGAGCACGTAGCCGCCGTAACCGCGGTCCCCGGCGGCCTGGGCGAGCCGCAGCGACTGGATGTAGTACCGCTGGGCCAGGCCGGGTTGGCCGGTGTCCACCGCCATGTAGCCGGCCAGCTCGGTCAACCGGGCGACGGCGGCGAAGAGTTCGCGGCCGACCGCCTCCCGGTAGGAGCCCGCGAGCAGCCCGGAGACGACGCTGTTGAGGTAGTGCACGACGACCGGCCGGACGTGCCCGCTGCCGAACTGGTGGTCCAGGTCGGTCAGCGCCTGGGTCATGGACCGTACGGCGGCGACGTCGGCCTGGCCGACTCTCGGGCCCGCCTGCCGGGCCACCTGGGAGTCCGGCGCCGAGATCAGCCAGTCGCGGCTGGGCTCGACCAGCGCGGAGGCGGCGACGGAGGAGCCGGACAGGAAGTCCCGGCGCCCCACGTCGCTGCGCCACAGCTCGCAGACCTGCTCGATGGCCCCCAGTACCGTCGGCGAGAACTGGAGACCGACCCCCGAGGCGAGGTTCTTGCCGTTGGCCATGCCGATCTCGTCGATCGTGACCGTACGGCCGAGCTTGCGCCCGAGCGCCTCCGCGATGACGGCCGGGGCCCGGCCCCGCGGCTGCTGGCCGCGCAGCCAGCGCGCCACGGACGTCTTGTCGTAGCGCAGGTCGAGTCCGTGCTCCGCCCCGCACATGTTGACCCGCCGGGCCAGCCCGGCGTTCGAGCATCCCGCTTCCTGGATGAGTGCCTGCAGCCGTTCGTTCGGCTGCCTCGCCACGAGAGGCCTTGCGGCCATGTACAACCCCCTGTGATGCGTTGCGATCCCCTGGAGCAAAGATCCGGCCGAGTCGATCCGTTCGGGAAGATCACTGCCCAGCTGACATACCGTCAATGCGCGACATGTGCGGTTTGCCGGGGTAAAGACGGTTGCCGACCCCTGTCTGGCTACCCACCCCACGCCCCGCTTCCCCCCACGCGCCCCCGGACGTGCACCCGTGCGCCCCGGCTGCGGAATCGATGCTCCTCCCCCGCGCGCGGTACGGCCGTAACTCCAGGTGGGTGCGGGAGTTGAGAGGAGCGTGGAAGAGACGATCGCGGGCGCCCCGAACAGTCAGATGACCGGTCAGATTCCGCAGCAGCGCGGGGAAACGCTGCTGGAGACCGCCGTACGGTACGCCGAGGAGCGGCACTGGGACGTGGTCCCCGGCACCTGGCTGGAAGCCGTCGACGGGCGGCAGCACTGCTCGTGCGGCGACGTCTCCTGCTCTGCGCCGGGTGCGCACCCCGCGCGCCCCGACTGGGCGACCCAGGCGACCGGCAGTGCGACCGTCGCGCGCCGGATGTGGCAGAAGCAGCCGACCGCGTCGATCCTGCTGCCGACGGGACGGACCTTCGACGCGCTGTCCGTCCCGGAGAGCGCGGGGTTCCTGGCGCTGGCCCGGATGGAGCGGATGCAGCTGACACTGGGGCCGGTGGCGCTCGCGCCGGACCGGCGGATGCGGTTCTTCGTGCTCCCGGGCGGCTGCGCGAAGGTGCCGGAGCTGGTGCGCAAGCTGGGCTGGTCGCTGTCGTCCCTCGACCTCGTGGCCCTGGGCGAGGGCTCCTACGTCGCCGCCCCGCCGACCCGCTTCGGCTCCCGCGGCGCCGTCCAGTGGGCCTGCCGCCCGACCCCGGCGAACCGGTGGCTGCCGGACGCGGAGGAGCTGATCTCCCCGCTGGCGTACGCGTGCGGCAGGGACCGGTAGCGTTCGCCTGTTCGTCTGCCGGGCTGCCCCTTCGTCGGCGGCTGCGGGTGAGTGGCGGGTTCTCGCGCAGTTCCCCCCGCGCCCCTTGAGGTTGGCGAGCCGCAGCATGCCTTCAGGGGCGCGGGGAACTGCGCGACAAGCCACGAACTGCCCGCAGTCGGCGACGAATCGGTACCCGGCAGACGCGCTGCCCCTCAATCCCCGAGCAAGCTGTCAAGAAACGGCAGCACAGCCGACCGCCAAGCCACCGGCCGGTCATAGTGGGCCAGGTGCCCCGCGTCCGTCACTTCCGCGTACTCCCCCCGGGGCAGCACCCGCACCATCTCCTGCGCCTCCGCGCGGCCCAGCTCGCCGTCCAGGCCGCGGACGACCAGCGTGGGGCACCGGACCTGGGCCAACTCCTCCCAGTGGGCGTCGTACACCCATGTCTCGCGGGAGTCGAGCATCTGCTCCGGCTCGAAGACGGGGCGCCAGCCGTCCGCCGACTCGTGCATGACCTCGGCGTAGTACGCGCCGCGCGCGGGGTTCGGGCGCTCCACCCAGGGGTCGTCCTCGCCGAACCACTTGCGGACGTCGGCGAGCGTGGCGAAGGGGACGGGCCAGGAGCGGAACCACTCGGCCCACTCGCGCTGCGAGGCCGCGCCGAGTGCGGAGGCCCGCATGTCGCAGATGATCAGGCCCCGCACGAGGTCGGGGCGTTTCGCGGCGAGCTGCCAGGCGGTCAGCGCGCCCATGGCGTGGCCGACGAGGACGGCGGGGGCGAGGCCGAGCTGTTCGAGCGCGGCCTCGGCGTCCTCGACGTAGGCCTCGCGGGTGTACGCGGCCTGCACGGGCTTGTCGCTCTGGCCGTGGCCGCGCTGGTCGAGGGCGACCGCGCGGTGCCGGGCGGCGAGCCAGCGGGCGGTCGACGCCCAGTGCGAGGCGCGGCCCATCAGCCCGTGGAGCAGCAGCATGCCCGGAGCGCCGGGCTCCGGGGCCGGCCGGTCCGCGGCCGCCGGGTCCGCCTTGGGGGGATCGGCGAACTCCCAGGCGGCCAGGCGCACCCCGCCCGCTCCCGTCACGTCGATACGTCGCGCCATGGGCTTGGCACCCCCCAGCTCCGCCTGCCTCGTACCGGTGTACTGCCGTACTCGCTCGTACTCGCTGCTGTCGCTGTCGTGCTCGTCGTGTCGTGTCGTGTGGTCGCAGATTATCGAATACCTATTCGAAAAATCTGTTTCCGCGGACAACACCCCTCATTCGAGTGACACCTCTCCAGGAATGATCGCCGCCGCCCAGGGGATCTTTCTGGCGGGAGGCGGACCGCTCGGGGAAAAACGGTCCGAGGGGGATGACCCTGAGAGCTCGGGGCTCCGGGTCAGCACAGGGGAGGACAGGCCCCGGCGCCGCAAGGCGCCGGGGCCCTTCGCTTGTCAGCGCTTGGCGACGAACACATGGGAGGCGACGTCCGCCTCCAGCTCGGCCGCCTCGCCGCCGCTGCCCACCAGCACGCCGCCGGCCGACTCGGTCACGCTCACCACGGAGCCGGGCTGCACGCCCGCGCGCCGCAGCGTGTACATCAACTGGGCGTCCGTCTGGATCGGCTCGCCGATCCGGCGGACGACGACCGTCTTGCCGTCCGCGCCCGCGTCCAGGTCGGCCAGCGAGACCATGCCCTCGTCCAGGAACGGGTCGGCGCCGTCCTTCTCGCCCAGCTCCTCCAGACCCGGGATCGGGTTGCCGTACGGCGACTCGGTCGGGTGCCGCAGCAGCTCCAGGACGCGGCGCTCCACGGCCTCGCTCATCACGTGCTCCCAGCGGCACGCCTCGGCGTGGACCTGCTCCCACTCCAGGCCGATCACGTCGACGAGGAGGCACTCGGCCAGCCGGTGCTTGCGCATCACGCGCGTGGCGAGCCGTCTGCCCTCGTCCGTGAGCTCCAGGTGTCGGTCGCTGGCGACGGACACCAGGCCGTCGCGCTCCATGCGTGCCACCGTCTGGCTCACCGTCGGCCCGCTCTGGTCGAGCCGCTCCGCGATGCGGGCTCGCATGGGCACGACGCCTTCCTCTTCGAGCTCGAGGATGGTGCGGAGATACATCTCCGTGGTGTCGATCAGTCCGGACATACGTGCCCCTCGATTACCTCTGCCGGAAACCTCTGCCCGAAGCCCGGCGCGTGCGCTGGCCCCGGCACCAATTCTGCCGGATCCCACTGACAAGCGGGGGACACCGGCAAAAGGAGGGGCCGAACCCCTTCGGGGCGCTCCCCCTCGGCCGTATTGACACCGCACTGGTCCAGACCGCACGGTGATCCGCGACACAGACGCTGCGAAGGGGCACCGCATGAGCGACGGCACGCCTGCCGACCTGTTCTTCGACGCCGCCATCAACCTGCTGCGACGGGTCCGCGAGGAGGAGGCCGAGCCGATCAGGGCGGCCGGCACCCTGCTCGCCGACACCGTCGCGGCCGGCGGCCGCCTGTTCGCCTTCGGCGCCGGGCACTCCTCGCTGGCCGCCCAGGACGTCGTCTACCGCGCCGGCGGCCTCGCCCTGATGAACCTGCTGGCCGTGCCCGGCGTCGTCGGTGTCGACGTCACCCCGGCCACCCTCGGCTCCGCCCTCGAACGCGTCGACGGCCTGGCGAGCGCCGTTCTCGACACCTCGCCGGTCCGGGCCGGCGACGCCCTGGTGATCATCTCCCTGTCCGGCCGCAACGCGCTGCCCGTCGAGATGGCGCTGAACGCCCGCGCGCTCGGTGTGAAGGTCATCGGCGTGACATCGGTCGCGTACGCCGCCGAGACGACGTCCCGGCACGTCTCGGGCACCTTCCTGAAGGACCACTGCGACCTCGTCCTCGACTCGAAGATCGCCGTCGGCGACGCCGAACTCACCCTCGACACCATCCCGGCGCCCTTCGCGCCCGCCTCCACGGTGGTCACCACCGCCCTGATGCAGGCCGTCATGGCGACCGCCGCCGCCACCCTCGCCGAGCGCGGCATCGAACCCCCGCTGCTGCGCTCGGGCAACGTCGACGGCGGGCACGAGTGGAACGGCCGGGTGATGCGGGAGTACGGCGACCGGATCTTCTACCGGCACTGACCCGGAGGACCGAACGGCAGGTACCGCCTATGCGCCGTGCGCCGTGTCCGCCAGGTCCAGCGCGGCCGCTATGCGTACGGCCACGTCCTCGGCGTAGGCCGTGTCGGAGCGCTCGAAGCGGGCGCGGCCGCAGCCGCGCAGGAAGGTCACGACGCCCAGGGTGCGGCCCCGGCTGCGCAGCACCGCGCACAGGGCGTGCACCGCGTCGTCGGGCCACTGCCGGGCCAGCGCCCACTGCCGCGCCAGCTCCGCCGGGACCGACCCGGCGTCCGCGCGCACGGAGCCGGCCCGCTCCACGCACTGCACGGCCGGATGCCCGGCGGCGTAGCGCACGGGCAGCCCGGCCGCGCCGGTCAGCATGCTCGGCCCCGGCGCCCCGGCGGGCGTCGCGGCCAGCCGCACCAGCCGTACGGCGCCCTCCTGCCCGTCTTCCCCGGCGGCGCGCGAGGAGCGGGCCACGCGGTCGATCAGGGCGTGGTCGGCGAAGCCGGCGAGCGCGAAGTCCAGGTGGACGGTGACCGCCTCGGCCGGGTCCTCGCACTCGGCGGCGGCGTGACCCGCGCGGTGCAGCTGGTTGGCGCGGAAGCGCAGCAGGGACGCCTCCTGATCGCCCTGCTTGGCCTCGGTGACGTCCTGGAACAGCCAGCCCACGCCGAGCGGTACCGGCTCCTCCGCGAGCGGCGAGGCGAGCCGTACGAAGCCGCTGCGCCAGCAGCGCCGCCGCTCGCCCTCCGGGGTGCGCAGGGTCACCCACATCTCGGCGGGTGCGGGCGGTGCGCCCTCGGACAGGACGTGGGTGAGCGCGGCCTCCAGGTCCTCGACGCCCTGGGCGAGCAGCTCGCCGAGGGGCCTGCCGAGCGCGGACGTGCGGCCGACGCCGAGGGCGCGGGCCGCGTGCGCGTTGACGACGGCGGGCCGCAGATCGGCGTCGATGAGGACGACGCCCCACGCCGCGTCCTCGAAGAGGGCCTCGCTCAGCGCGATCGAGCGCTCCAGGTCGATCTGCGCGTGCACCTCGCTGAACGCGCAGTACAGCCCGGCGGGCTTGCCGTCGGGGCCGCGTACGGCGGCGGACTGCGTGCGCACCAGCACCCGCCCCCCGTCCTTGGTCACCAGGGCGAACTCGTGCACCTGCCGGCCCGCCGCGTGCATGGCCGACATCAGCCGGGACTGGACCTCCTCGGCGTCGGCGCTGCGCACCGCCCAGCCCGCGAAGCCGTGCCGGCCGACCGCCTCGGCGGCCGTCCAGCCGAGGATCCGCTCGGCCTCCCGGTTCCAGTGCGTGACGACCCCGTCGGCGTCGAAGGCGCACAGCGCCGCGTCCATGCCGTCGAGCAGCGCGGCGAGCAGATCGGACCCCCCGAACTCACCGGGCTCACCGGACCGGCCCGGCTCGCCAGGCTCGTCCGGCCCCAGCTCGTCGGTGGTCCCACTCCGCCGGGAAGCACTCACCTGGACCCCCTGGAGGCTTGCGTCGGCGCCCGTACGGCGCGCGGTTCGCTCACTGACCTCATTCAACTGGAACGTGACACAGCCCACATCCTGTTCCCGCAAACTCCCTGAGCTTCGCCCCGTGCTCCCGGACGGTCACGAAAAAAGGGGTTGAACGGCCTCCGGCGGGTTCTTAAGGTGTGGAGCACACGAGAAGGGAGGTGGTTCGGCAGATGTATGAATACCGGACGCGTGAGGTGGCTGCGGGCTAGCGGCCCGTCACCCCGCTCTGTGCGGTGCCGGACCAGCGTGCAATACGAGCACGCAGCCGGCCTATCCCAAGCAGTCACCCGACCCGCGGGCTGCCGGTACGTCCGGCCGGCTCCTCCTCGGAGGAACCCAGCCCGCGGGTCGTCTGCGTTCCCGGGCCGTCCCCGTTCCTCAGGGACTGAGGCGTTCCACCGCCCAGGTGCCGTCCGGCCGGGAGACGTAGCGCAGGCGGTCGTGGAGGCGGTTCTCGCGGCCCTGCCAGAACTCGACCGTCTCCGGGACGACCCGGAAACCGCCCCAGTGCGGGGGGACCGGGACCTGTTCGCCCTCGGGGTAGCGGGCCTGGAGGTCCGCGTAGGCCGTGGCCAGTTCGGTGCGGGAGGCGATCACCGCGGACTGGGCGCTGGCCCAGGCGCCCAGCTGGGAGCCGTGCGGGCGGGTGCGGAAGTAGGCGGCGGTCTCGTCGCGGCCGGTGCGGCGGGCGGTGCCCGTGACGATGACCTGGCGGGCGATCGGATGCCAGGGGAAGAGCAGCGAGACATGCGGGTTCTCCGCGAGGTCACGGCCCTTGCGGGAGTCGTAGTTGGTGTAGAAGACGAAGCCGTCGCTGTCGTACCGCTTCATCAGGACCGTGCGTGAGCTGGGGCGGCCCGTCGCGTCCGCCGTGGAGACGACCATGGCGTTGGGTTCGTAGAGCGTGCCGTGCAGGGCCGTGCGCGCGGCGTCCTCGAACCAGCGCGTGAACTGGTCCATGGGGTGCGAGGCGAGGTCCTGTTCGGCGAGGCCGTCGACCCGGTACTGCTTGCGCATGGTGGCGGGATCGAGGTCGGGGTCGAGGGAGTCCATGCGGAATTCGCGGTCGGTCACGCGGTCATCTTGCCGTACTCGCCGCCGAAGATATCTCGAACAGTCGTGGCACTCAGTGTCGTTCGGTCTCCCGATATCTGGCACTGAGGGATATCGTGCTGGTTCCCCGCCGATGAGCCGTGCGTACGGGTGACCACCGGGTGACCACCGGCCGATCGGGGCATCACCGGGGTGACCACCCCCGACACATCACGAGGAGCCGCCTGATGTCCGATTTCGTACCCGGACTCGAGGGAGTCGTCGCGTTCGAGACGGAGATCGCCGAACCGGACAAGGAGGGCGGCGCCCTGCGCTACCGGGGCGTCGACATCGAGGACCTGGTCGGGCACGTCTCGTTCGGGAACGTGTGGGGGCTGCTGGTCGACGGCGCCTTCACCCCCGGTCTGCCGCCCGCCGAGCCGTTCCCGGTCCCGGTGCACTCCGGCGACATCCGGGTGGACGTGCAGGCGGCGCTCGCCATGCTCGCCCCGGTGTGGGGGCTGAGGCCGCTGCTCGACATCGACGTGCGCCAGGCACGCGACGACCTCGCACGGGCCGCCGTGATGGCGCTGTCGTACGTCGCCCAGTCCGCGCGCGGGCAGGGGCGGCCGATGGTGCCGCAGCGGGAGATCGACAAGGCCCAGTCGGTGGTCGAGCGGTTCATGATCCGCTGGCGGGGCGAGCCGGACCCGAAGCACGTCGCGGCCGTGGACGCGTACTGGACCTCCGCCGCCGAGCACGGCATGAACGCGTCGACCTTCACGGCGCGGGTGATCGCGTCGACCGGGGCCGACGTGGCCGCCGCGCTGTCGGGGGCGGTCGGCGCGATGTCCGGTCCGCTGCACGGCGGCGCGCCGTCCCGGGTGCTCGGCATGATCGAGGAGATCGAGCGCACCGGGGACGCGGAGGGGTACGTGAAGCGGGCCCTGGACCGGGGTGAGCGGCTGATGGGCTTCGGGCACCGGGTGTACCGGGCCGAGGATCCACGCGCGCGCGTACTGCGGCGGACGGCACGGGAGTTGGGGGCTCCGCGGTTCGAGGTCGCGGAGGCCCTGGAGAAGGCCGCGCTGGACGAGCTGCACAGCCGGCGCCCGGATCGTGTGCTGGCGACCAACGTGGAGTTCTGGGCCGCGATCATGCTGGACTTCGCCGAGGTCCCGGCCCACATGTTCACGTCGATGTTCACGTGTGCCCGGACCGCCGGCTGGTCGGCGCACATCCTGGAGCAGAAGCGCACGGGTCGCCTGGTGCGGCCGTCCGCGCGGTACGTGGGGCCGGGGGTGCGCGGTCCGCAGGACGTCGAGGGGTACGCGGACATCGCCCACTGAGGGGCGTACCTCATACCTGAGGGGTACGCCCCCGTGCCCCTCAGGGCGTTCACGCCGCCGGTGTCAGCAGCTTCCCGTGATGCCGCTCCGCCACCAGCGGGTGTGCCCTCAGCTTGCCCTTGAGCTCGTTGTAGCCGTACTCGGCGTACAGCGGGTTCGAGGGGTCGGTCGTGATGCCGGGGGCCGTCGCCGCGTGCGGGAAGGGCAGCGGCTGGATCCTCGCGTCCAGGCGGGGGTTGTAGAAGAACGGGACCGAGAAGCGTTCGGTCGCTCCGGGCGGGCTGACCACGCGGTGGTTGGTGGCCACCAGGTAGCCGTTGGTGGCCACTTCCAGCAGTTCGCCGAGGTTGACCACGAACGCGCCCTCGACGGGCGGGACGTCGTGGAAAAGGCCGTCCTCGCGCTGGACCTGGAGTCCGCCGACCGTGTCCTGCAGGAGCAGGGTCAGGAAGCCGTAGTCCTTGTGGGCTCCGACGCCCTGGTCGGTGCCGTCGCCCGCGCTGCCGGGGTAGCGGACGAGCTTGAGGTGCGGGTGGGCGTGCTCGCCGAAGGCCGGGGCGTAGAAGTCGGCCCGGGCGCCGATCGCCGTCAGCAGTTCGGCGAGGAGGCGCTCCGCGACCGCGCTCAGCCTGTCGATCCACGTCAGGGCGGCGCTGCGCAGCTCGGGCAGGGCGGCGGGCCACTGGTTGGGGCCCTGGAGCCACCAGTACGGCGGCTCGTCCGGGCCCGGGACGCGGGCGGGGCGTTCGGCGCCGATGTCGAGCTGGTCGCGCCAGTCGCGGGCACCCGCGGTGCGCTCGTCGCCGGTGCGGGTGTAGCCGCGGAAATGCGGGGAGTTGACGTTGTCGAGGGCGAGCCGGTCGGCCTCGGGGAGGGCGAAGAAGGCGCGCATGGCGGTGAGCAGCGCGTCGGTCTCGGCCCGGGTCACGCCGTGTCCGACGAGCTGGAAGAAGCCGACGTCGTGCGCGGCGCTGTGCAGTTGGGCGTGGAGCAGGGCCCGGGCCTGGGAGCCGCGGTCGGCGGCCGACAGGTCGATGATCGGGAGCTGTTCGTACGACGGGTTCGTCGCGGTGTGCGAGGTCATGGGTGCGTCCACAGGGGTGTGTGGGCCACGGGCAGGCCGCCGAGGGTAGGGCGGCGCCCAGGATGCCGTAAGAAGGAGGAGAAGAAAGGGGCTGAATCAGGCCGAAAGGCGACAGCCCATGCTCGTGACGCGCACGAAGTCCACGTGGCGACGGCGAACGAGCATCGGAAGCATGCGGCAAGAGTACTGCGCCGCACGGGATACGGATGTGGCCTGCTTCACTCCTCGCCGGCTCAGGCGAGCGCGCGTTCCAGCAGGTCGGCCCACTGGGCGACGACCCGGTCGCGGCGGGCGGTGTCGTCGGTCAGGAGGTTGGCGAGGCCGAGGCCGCGGGCCATGTCCAAAAAGCCCTGGACGGTCTCCCGGACGCCGGGGCGCCGCTCGTCGGCGCCGAGCAGTTCGACGGCGATGCGGTGGGTCTCGCGGCCGACGCGGGCCTCCAGCTCGGTCACGCGCGCGCGGAGCTGGTCCTCGTTGGAGGCGGCGACCCACAGGTGCAGGGCGGCGCGGAAGAGGGGGCCGGTGCAGAGGCCGACGATCGCCGCGACGACGGCCCGGCGGTCGTCGGCGGCGCCGCCCGGGAAGAGCTCGCGCAGCGCGGTGGAGCGCTCCTCGGCGACGTACTCGACGGCCGCCGTGAACAGGTCCTCGCGGGTCGGGAAGTGGTGCTGGGCGGCGCCCCGGGAGACACCGGCGTGTTCGGCGACGACGGAGACGGTGGACCCCGCCCAGCCGTGTTCGGCCAGGCAGGCCACGGCGGCCTCCAGGAGCCGCTGCCGGGTGGCCCGGCTGCGGTCCTGTTTGGGCGCGCGGTCGCGTTCCGCCGTCGTGCTCATCCGGTCACACCACCCATGCCGCGTCCCGCTTCTGAAGGAAGGCCGTCATCCCCTCCCGGGCCGGGCCGGAGGCGAACAGCCGGGCCGAGAGCGCGGTCAGCTCCGCCGCGTCCCGGTCGAATGTCTCCAGCACCCTAGCTGTGAGCAGCCGTTTCGTCTCGGCCAGGGCCTCGGGCGAGGAGCGGCGCAGGCCGTCGAGGATCGGGGCCAGGGCCGCGTCCACGTCCTCGTCCGCCGCGGTGAGCAGGCCCAGGCGGACGGCCTCGGCCGGATCGAAGCGCTCGCCGGTGAGGTAGTAGCGGGCCAGGGCGCGGGGGTCGGTGCGCGGGATCACCGGCAGGGAGATCACCGCGGGGGCGACCCCGATGCGGACCTCGGTGAAGGCGAAGGTGGCCGTGGCGGACGCGGCGGCGAGGTCGCAGGCGGCGAGCAGGCCGAGGCCGCCCGCGCGGACGTGTCCGGTGACCCGGGCGACGACCGGTCTGGGCAGCTCCACGATCTGCCGGAGCAGGCCGACGAGGGCGTCCGGTTCGGGCGGGTCGCGCAGGTCGGCGCCCGCGCTGAAGGTGTTGCCGCTGTGGGTGAGGACGACGGCGCGTACGTCCGCGTCCCCGGCGCAGTCGGCCAGCGCGCTCGCCAGGGCGCGGACGAGGGAGGCGGAGAGCGCGTTGCGGGTGCCGGTGGCGTCGAGGCTGAGGGTCTCGACGCCACGCGTGCGCGTGCGGCCGATCGGTGTGCTCACGCGTGCTCCCTAGAGTGCCCGCAGCTCGCGGCGCAGGATCTTGCCGGAGGCCGCGCGCGGGACGGTGTCGATGAAGGTGATCCGGCGGACGCGTTTGTAGGGCGCGACCCGTTCGGCGACGTACAGCATGATCTCGTTCTCCGTCAGGTCCTCGGCGGCGCCGGCCCGGCGGACCACGAAGGCGTGCGGGACCTCGTTGCCGTCCGCGTTGTAGGACCCGACGACGGCGGCGTCGGCGATGCCGGGGTGGGTGAGCAGCAGCGCCTCCAGCTCGGCGGGGGCGACCTGGAAGCCCTTGTACTTGATGAGTTCCTTCACCCGGTCCACGACGTACAGCCAGCCGTCCGCGTCGACGTGCCCGACGTCTCCGGTGTGCAGCCAGCCGTCGGCGTCGATCATCGCGGTGGTGGCGTCGGGGCGGCCGAGGTAGCCCTTCATCACCTGCGGGCCGCGGATCAGGATCTCGCCCGGCTCGCCGGCGGCGAGGTCCTTGCCGGGGTCGTCCAGGGAGACGATCCGCATCTCGGTGCCGGCGACGAGGCGGCCGACCGTGCCGGCGGGGGCGTCGTGCAGGCGGGCGAGGGGGACGACGTGGGTGCCCGGGGACAGTTCCGTCATGCCGTAGGCCTGGCCGATCGGGGGCAGGCCGAGCCGCTGCGCGCACGCGCGCGCGAGGTGCGCGTCCAGCGGGGCGGCGGCGCTGATGACGTACTTCAGCGAGGACAGGTCGTAGTCGGCGACCGCCGGGTGCTTGGCGAGGGCGAGGACGATCGGCGGGGCCACGTACAGGCCGGTGATGCGGTGGTTCTGGATGGCCGCGAGGAAGGTCCCCAGCTCGAAGCGGGGCAGGACGACGACCGTGGCGCCCTGGCGCAGCGGCGCGTTCATCAGGGCGGTGAGGCCGTAGATGTGGAAGAACGGCAGGACGGCGAGGATGCGGTCGCCGGGGGCGGCCGGGACGGCGGGCTCCAGCTGGGCGAGGTTGGTGGCGATCTGCCGGTGGGTGAGCATGACGCCCTTGGGGACGCCGGTGGTGCCGGAGGAGTACGGCAGGGCCGCGATGTCCTCGGCCGGGTCGAGGGCGGGCTGCGGCTCGGGGGCGGTGGTCGCGAGCATGCCGGTCAGGGAGCGGTGTCCGCTCGCGCTGTCGCAGACGAATATCTCCCGTACACCGCCCGCGAGTTCGGCGGCCCGGCGGGCCGTGCCGAGCAGCGGTGAGACGGTGACGATCCAGCGGGCGGCGCTGTCGCGGAGCTGTTTGGCGAACTCCTCGGGCGTGGCGAGCGGGTGCACCGTGGTGACGGAGGCACCCGCGCGCGTGGCCGCGTAGAAGGCGGTCGGGAAGGCGATCGTGTTGGGGCTGTGCAGGGCGAGGACGTCGCCCTTGCGCACACCGGCGTCGGCGAGCCCGGCGGCGACGCGCCGGTGGAACCGGTCCACCTGCTCGTACGTGAGCGTGGTGCCGTCCGTGCCGTCGATCAGCGCGGGCAGGTCGCCGAACTCGGCAGCCCGGCCCAGGACGGCCTCGTGGATCGGGAGTTCTACGGGCGGAACGTCTGCGTACTCGCTGCGGAACACGGTTCCTCCAGGCGGAAGCGGCGGCTCGGTGCGGCTCGGCTCAGTACGACTTGGGCAGGCCGAGCGTCTGGTGGGAGACGTAGTTGAGAATCATCTCCCGGCTCACCGGCGCGATACGAGCCACGCGCGCGGCCGTTATCAGCGAGGCGAGGCCGAACTCGCGCGTGAGGCCGTTGCCGCCGAGCGTGTGCACGGCCTGGTCGACGGCCTTCACGCAGGCCTCCCCGGCCGCGTACTTCGCCATGTTGGCGGCCTCGCCCGCGCCCGTGTCGTCACCGGCGTCGTAGAGGTGTGCCGCCTTCTGCATCATCAGCCGGGCCAGCTCCAGGTCGATGTGCGCCTGGGCCAGGGGGTGCGCGATGGCCTGGTGGGCGCCGATGGGGGCCTTCCAGACGGTGCGGTCGCGCGCGTACTCGACGGCCTTGGCGAGCGCGTACCGGCCCATGCCGATCGCGAACGCGGCGGTCATGATCCGTTCCGGGTTCAGCCCGGCGAACAGCTGGAGCAGGCCGGCGTCCTCGTCACCGACGAGCGCGTCCGCGGGCAGCCGTACGTCGTCCAGGACCAGCTCGAACTGCTTCTCCGCCGCGTTCAGTTCCATGTCGATGGGGCGCTTGTCGAAGCCTTCGGCGTCCGTCGGGACGATGAACAGGCAGGGCTTGAGGCGACCGGTGCGGGCGTCCTCGGTACGGCCGACGATCAGGACGGCGTCGGCGATGTCGACACCGGAGATGAAGACCTTGCGGCCGCTGAGCAGCCAGTCGGCGCCGTCCTTGCGCGCGGTCGTCGTGATGCGGTGGGAGTTGGAGCCGGCGTCGGGCTCGGTGATGCCGAAGGCCATGAGCCGGGTGCCGTCGGCGATGCCGGGGAGCCACTGCCGCTTCTGCGCCTCGGTGCCGAAACGGGAGATGACCGTGCCGCAGATGGCGGGCGAGACGACGAGCATGAGCAGCGGCGAGCCGGCGGCGCCCAGTTCCTCGAGCACGATGGAGAGTTCGGTGATGCCGCCGCCTCCGCCGCCGTGTGCCTCCGGCAGGTTGACGCCGAGGTAGCCGAGCTTTCCCGCCTCGCTCCAGAGCTCGGTGGGAGGTTTGCCTTCGGCGATGGTGCGGGTGAGGTAGTCGCGGCCGTAGCGGTTGCCCAGGGCGGACACCGCGGACCGCAGGGCCTTGTGTTCTTCGGATTCGATGTGGGTGGTCATGCGAGTCCTCCGAGTGCGGCTTGTGTGTGGTTGCTCGCGCGGTTCCCCGCGCTCCTAGGCTTGGCTGCTCTCGACGACCGCCAGGAGCGTCCCCATCTCCACCTGCTGTCCGGTCCTGACCGGGAGGGCCGTCAGCGTGCCCGCCGCCGGTGCCGCGATCCGGTGCTGCATCTTCATCGCCTCCAGCCAGATCAGCGGCCGGCCCGCCTCGACGGGCGCCCCCTCCTCCAGTCCCTCGGCGATGCGGACGACCGTGCCCGGCATCGGGGCGAGCAGGGAGCCCGGGGCCCGCTGGGCGGTGGGGGCGGGGAAGCGGGGCAGGGCGGTGAGACGGATGTCGTTGACATGGACCTGGTCGCCGTACGCGGAGACCTCGAACCGGCGCCGTACGCCGTCGGCTTCGAGGACGACCACGCGCGCGTCCGCGTGCACGACGCGCACGCCGTCCGCCGTGAGTCCCTCACGCGTGTGCGTGTAGCGGACCTCGCACACCTTCCCCGCCCTCTCGTACCGCTTGACCTGCGGCTGCGAGGGCAGGTTGCGCCAGCCGCCGAAGCGGGAGCGGGCAGGTGCGCAGGCGTCGGCCAGGGCGGCGGCCAGCGGGGCGTACGGGTCCGGGACAGGTGAGGTGAGAGCGGCGAGGTGGCGGTCGTAGAAGCCGGTGTCCATGCGGGCCGCCGCGAACTCCTCGTGGCGCAGGGAGCGCACCAGCAGGTCCCGGTTGGTGGCGGGGCCGTGGACCACCGCGCTCTCCAGGGCGCCCGCGAGCCTGCGGAGCGCCTCCGCGCGCGTGGGGGCGTGGGCGACGACCTTGGCGAGCATCGGGTCGTAGTGCACGCCGATGGCGTCACCGTCGGTGTACCCGGTGTCGAGACGGACCCCGGCCGGTACGGCCAGCCGGTGCAGGGTGCCGGTCTGCGGGGCCCAGTCGCGGGCGGGGTCCTCGGCGTACAGGCGGGCCTCGATCGCGTGCCCACGCGCGCGTGGCGGCTCTTTCGCCAGCGCGTGGCCCTCGGCGATGCGGAGCTGTTCGGCGACGAGGTCGAGCCCGAACACCTCCTCCGTGACGGGGTGTTCGACCTGGAGGCGGGTGTTCATCTCCAGGAAGTGCGCGCGGCCGTCGGCGACGAGGAACTCGACGGTGCCCGCACCCACGTAGTCGACGGCGCGCGCGGCCCGCACGGCCAACGCGTACAGCTCCTCCGTGAGTCCCTCGGCGAGTCCGGGCGCCGGGGCCTCCTCGATCACCTTCTGGTGACGGCGCTGGAGGGAGCAGTCGCGGGTGCCGAGCGGCCAGACGGTGCCATGGGCGTCGGCGAGGATCTGCACCTCGACATGGCGGCCGTGCTCAAGATACGGCTCCACGAAGACCTCGCCGTCGCCGAAGGCGCTCGCGGCCTCGGCGTGCGCGGCCTCCAGTGCGGTGCTCAGCTCCTCCGGGCGGCGCACGATCCGCATCCCGCGCCCGCCCCCGCCGGCGGCCGCCTTCACCAGCACCGGCAGATCCGCCGCAGTGACCTCGGCCGCGTCGAGCGGCGTGATCCCCATCAGCTCCTTGGCACGGGTCTTGGACGCCATGGCCTCGATGGCCTCGGGGGACGGGCCGATCCAGGTCAGGCCGGCACCCTGGACCGCGCGCGCGAAGTCGGCGTTCTCGGAGAGGAAGCCGTAACCGGGGTGCACGGCGTCCGCGCCGGCGGCCAGCGCGGCCTTCACGAGCAGGTCGCCGCGCAGATAGGTGTCGGCGGGGGCCGACCCCGGCAGTCGTACGGCCGTGTCGGCCACGCGCGCGTGGAGCGCGTTCTCGTCGGCGTCCGCGTGCACGGCGACCGTCCGGATCCCCAACTCACCACAGGTACGGAAGATCCGGCAGGCGATCTCGCCCCGGTTGGCGACGAGCAGTGTCGAAATCACGGAATCCCTCACATCCGGAAGACGCCGAAGCCGCCACGCGCGCCCTCGTAGGGCGCGGTGTGGATCGCGGACAGGCACAGGCCGAGGACGGTGCGGGTGTCGCGCGGGTCGATGACGCCGTCGTCGTACAGCCGCCCGGACAGGAACATCGGCAGCGACTCGGACTCGATCTGCTGCTCCACCATCGCGCGCAGCGCGGCGTCCGCGTCCTCGTCGTACGGCGCTCCCTTGGCCGCCGCCGACTGCCGGGCGACGATCGACAGCACGCCGGCGAGCTGCTGCGGGCCCATGACGGCCGACTTGGCGCCGGGCCAGGCGAACAGGAAGCGCGGGTCGTAGGCGCGCCCGCACATGCCGTAGTGCCCGGCGCCGTACGACGCGCCCATGAGGACCGACAGGTGCGGGACCCGGCTGTTGCTGACGGCGTTGATCATCATGGCGCCGTGCTTGATGATCCCGCCCTGTTCGTACTCCTTGCCGACCATGTAGCCGGTGGTGTTGTGCAGGAAGAGCAGCGGGATGTCGCGCTGGTTGGCGAGCTGGATGAACTGGGCGGCCTTCTGCGACTCCGCGCTGAACAGGACCCCCTGGGCGTTGGCGAGGATGCCGACCGGATAGCCGTGCAGGGACGCCCAGCCGGTGGTGAGGCTCGTGCCGTAGAGGGGTTTGAACTCGTCGAAGTCGGAGGCGTCCACGATCCGGGCGATGACCTCGCGCGGGTCGAAGGGGATCTTCAGATCCGCGGGGACGATGCCCAGCAGCTCCTCCGGGTCGTACCTGGGCGGCTCGGCAGGTGCCGGATCCGGGTAGGCCTTGCGGTGGTTCAGCCGGGCGACGACCCGCCGCGCCTGCCGCAGCGCGTCCGGCTCGTCGACGGCGAAGTAGTCGGCGAGGCCCGACACGCGCGCGTGCATCTCCGCGCCGCCCAGGGACTCGTCGTCGCTCTCCTCGCCGGTGGCCATCTTCACCAGCGGCGGCCCGCCGAGGAAGACCTTCGCCCGCTCCTTGACCATGATCACGTGGTCGGACATGCCGGGGACGTACGCGCCGCCGGCCGTCGAGTTGCCGAAGACGACGGCGACGGTCGGGATGCCGGCGGCGGACAGGCGCGTGAGGTCGCGGAAGATGGCGCCGCCGGGAATGAAGATCTCCTTCTGCGACGGCAGATCCGCACCGCCCGACTCCACCAGGCTGATGCAGGGCAGCCGGTTGGCGAGCGCGATGTCGTTGGCGCGCAGGGCCTTCCTCAGGCTCCACGGGTTGCTCGCGCCGCCGCGCACGGTCGGGTCGTTGGCCGTGATCAGGCACTCCACGCCCTCGACCACCCCGATCCCGGTCACGAGCGCGGCGCCGACCGTGTAGTCGCTGCCCCAGGCGGCGAGCGGCGACAGCTCCAGGAACGGTGTGTCCGGGTCGAGCAGCAGCTCGATGCGCTCCCGGGCGAGCAGCTTGCCCCGCTTCCGGTGCCGCTGGACGTACTTCTCGCCGCCGCCCGCGAGCGCCTTGGCGTGCTCGGAGTCGAGTTCGGCGAGCTTTTCGAGCATGGCCTCGCGGTGCGTGCGGTGGTCGGGGCTGCCCGGGTCGAGGGCCGAGGTCAGGGTGGTCACAGCAGCATCTCCGGGATGTCCAGATGACGGGAGCGCAGCCATTCGCCGAGGGCCTTGGCCTGCGGGTCGAAGCGGTGCCGGGCGGCGACGCCGGCGCCGAGGATGCCCTCGACGACGAAGTTGACCGCGCGGAGGTTCGGCAGCGGATGCCGGGTGACGGGCAGGTCCCGGCTCTCGGGGACGAGCAGGCGGAACCTTTCGACGGTCAGCTCGTGCGCGAGCCACCGCCACGCCTCGTCGCTGCGGGCCCACACCCCCACGTTGGCGTTCCCGCCCTTGTCCCCGCTGCGGGCGCCGACGACCAGCCCGAGGGGCGCGCGCCGGGTCGGCCCCGGCGGCAGGGGCTCGGGCAGAGGCGGCTCGGGTACGTCGTCCAGCGGCCGGGTCTCCTGGGGAGACGCCACAGAGACATGGCGTCCGTCAGAGAGGACGGCCACATGGTCGACGGCACCATGGGGGACGTACACATCCTCGAAGACCCCATAGGGCGAGGCCTTTTCCGGTGGTGAGAGCACATGGAAGCCGGGGTAGCTGGCCAGTGCCAGCTCTACGGCGGCCCCGCCCAGCGCCCGCCCGACGACCCGCTCGTCCGCGTCCCGTACGACGAGCCGCAGCAGGGCGCTGGCGGTCTCCTCGGTGTCCGCGTCGCCCCGGTCGGTCCGCACCAGCTCCCAACGGACGTCGTCGGGCCGCGACTTGGCGAGCGCGTCGCCGAGCTGCTCCCGCACCAGCGCGGCCTTGGCCTCGATGTCGAGCCCGGTGAGGACGAAGACGACCTCGTTGCGGAAGCCCCCGAGCCGGTTGAGCCCGACTTTGAGGTCCGGCGGCGGCGCCTCCCCGCGCACCCCCTCGATCCGCACCCGGTCCGCCCCGTCCGGGCTCAGCCGTACGGTGTCCAGCCGGGCGGTGACGTCGGGCCCGGCGTACCGCGCGCCGCCGGTCTCGTACAGCAGCTGCGCGGTGACCGTGCCGACGTCGACGAACCCGCCGGTGCCGGGGTGTTTGGTGATGACACTGCTGCCGTCGGCGTGGATCTCGGCGAGCGGGAACCCGGGCCGGCGGACGTCGCCCTCCCGGAAGAAGGCGTAGTTCCCGCCGGTGGCCTGCGTCCCGCACTCCAGCACGTGCCCGGCGACGACGGCGCCCGCGAGCCGGTCGTACTCCTCGGGCCGCCAGCCGAAGTGCGCGGCGGCGGGCCCGGTGACCAGGGCCGCGTCCGTCACCCGCCCGGTGACGACGATGTCCGCACCGGCTTGCAGGCATGCGGCGATGCCGAAGCCGCCGAGGTAGGCGTGGGCGGCGAGGGTGCCGGGGTGGGCGGCGGTGAGATCCCCGCCCTCGACGTGCGCGACGGTGACCGGGATGCCGAGCCGGTCCGCCAACTCCCGTATGGCGGCGGCCAGTCCGGCCGGATCGAGTCCTCCGGCGTTGGTGACGACCTTCACCCCGCGCTCGTGGGCGAGCCCGAGGCAGTCCTCCAGCTGGCGCGGGAAGGTGCGGGCGTATCCGGCGCAGGGGTCCTTCAGCCGGTCGCGGGCGAGGATCAGCATGGTGAGTTCGGCGAGGTAGTCGCCGGTGAGGACGTCGAGTTCACCGCCGGTGAGCATCTCGCGCAGGGCGCTCGCGCGGTCGCCGTAGAAGCCGGAGAAGTTGCCGATGCGCAGGGGGTGCGGGGTGCTCACCGCTCGGCCCCCTTCGGCGGACGGCCGGTGCCGGGCGGGCCGGCGAAGGCCTGGGCGATGTCGAGCCAGCGGTCGGCGTCCGGGCCCGCGGCACTCAGGGCGAGGTCGGCCCGGTGGGCGCGCTGGGTGACCAGGAGGCAGAAGTCGAGGGCGGGGCCGGTGACGCGCTGGGGGGCGTCTTCGGGGCCGTACGTCCACAACGCGCCGTCCGCGGCGGTCAGTTCCACCCGGAACTCCTCGGCGGGCGGGGTCAGTCCATGGACGGTGTGGGCGAAGTCGCGGGTACGGACCCCGAGCCGGGCCACATGCTTGAGCCGCTCGGTGGGTGGGCGCACCACACCCAGCGCCTCGGCGATGTCCAGACCGTGGGCCCAGGTCTCCATAAGGCGCGCGGTGGCCATGGAGGCGGCGGACATGGGCGGGCCGTACCAGGGGAACCGGGCGCCGGGCGGGGCTCCGCGCAGGGCCCGGTCGAGAGCGGTACGCCCTTCACGCCAGGCCGACAGCAGCTCGTCGGGCGTGAGCCGGGCGCCCTCCTCCGCGCCCTCGTCCACGAAGGAGTCGGGGGCGGCGAGGGCCTTCTCGACCAGCGCGTGGAAGGCGTCCGGGTCGGTCACGGCGAGCAGGGCCGAGCGGTCGGTCCAGTACAGGTGGGCGATCTGGTGGGCGACGGTCCAGCCGGGGGCGGGCGTGCGCAGCGCCCATCGCTCCGGCCCCAACTCGCGTACCAGTCGGTCCAGTTCATCGCTTTCGGCACACAGGTCGTCGATGACGGGCGTCGGGTCGGCCATGGGGGGAGCATGACAGCGAGGGCAGAAACAATCAAGCATGCTTGCATGAATCTGCTTTCCGCAGGCCGCCCGGGAGAGTCGGCGGCCCTGACCGCTCGGGCGATGGAGAAGCGCCGTAGCCGGTCAAGGACTGAAGCGACCGATCAGCCCGCGACCGGAAGCAGCCGGGGGCCGGAATGCGCCACATGGACATGGCCGCGGGCCCGGGTGGCGAAACCCGGCACCTCGTCCCGTTCGCGCGGACGCCTGCGACAAGGCCGCGACGTCACGCCTCCGGCACCGGCTCCACCCGGGCCCTGCCGCGGCCCACCTGGGTGCGGACCGCGCCGATGCTGGCGGCGATGACCAGGGCGATGGCGGCCGCCTCCGTCCAGGACAGGGACTGACCCAGGACGAGGAAGCCCGCCGTTGCCGCGATGGCCGGTTCCAGGCTCATCAGGATGGCGAAGGTGGAGGCGGGCAGGCGGCGCAGGGCCAGGAGTTCGAGGGTGTAGGGGAGGACCGAGGAGAGCAGGGCCACGGCCGAGCCGAGGGCGACGGTGGTGGGGTTCAGCAGGCGGGTGCCTGCCGCGGTGATGCCCAGAGGCAGGAAGAGGAGTGCCGCCACCGCCATGGCCAGGGCCAGGCCGTCCGCCCGGGGGAAGCGGCGGCCCGTGCGGGCACTGAAGAGTATGTAGACCGCCCACATGGCGCCTGCGCCCAGGGCGAATCCGACACCTGTGGGGTCCAGATCGCTGAATCCTCCGCCGCCCAGCAGGAACACGCCGAGCAGCGCCAGGCCCGCCCACACCGCGTTGATCGCGCGACGGGAGGCCAGGACGGACAGGGCGAGCGGGCCGAGGACTTCGAGGGTGACCGCAGGACCCAGCGGGATGCGGGCGACCGCCTCGTAGAAGAGCCCGTTCATCGCGGCCATGGCGATACCGAACGCGGCCACCGTGCCCCAGTCGGCGCGCGAGTGGCCGCGCAGCCGGGGGCGGCAGACCACGAGGAGGACGATCGCCGCCGCGAGGAGCCGGAGGGCGACGACACCCGGCGCGCCGGCGCGGGGCATCAGGGTCACGGCGAGCGCCCCGCCGAACTGGACCGAGATGCCCCCGGCCAGCACCAGCCCGACCGGGCCGAGTGAGCCGGGCGAGCCGAAGCGGCGCGGGGCGCCGGGCGGGGCGGCCGGGGTCGCGGCCGACGTGGCGGTGCGGGAGGTGCTGGCGCTGGATGCGGCGGTCACGGGCTGTCCTGGACTTGATCGAGTACGTCTATCGCGATGTACTAACAAGTTCAGGGTAATGGACTTCGACAGGAGCGTGAACCCCTTTAGTAGCTGTCCCGCATCGTGGGATCCGGCATCCCGTTCGCTCTCTCCTCGTCCCGGAACAGCGGTCGGCCGTCGGCCAGGGACATCGCTGCGTGGTGTCCGTACGCGTACGGTCCCTGGTTCGGCTGCGCCTGGGGCCGGCCGCCCTGGGGGTCCGGCCGGTGGTCCTCCCACAGCGGCATGCGCAGTTCGCCCGTGTCCATGACCGCGTTGTTCTGCGAGCGGTGCAGCCGGGCGTACGCGCCGCCCCTGGCCAGGAGCTCGTCGTGGTGGCCGGTCTCGACGATACGGCCGCGGTCCACCACGAGGATGCGGTCGGCGTCGGGGGCCAGGTTGAGATCGTGGGTGATCATGATCGTCGTGCGGCCCGCCATCAGGCGGCGAAGAGGCTTCACGACGCGGCGGGCGGCCATCGCGTCCAGGCCCGTCGTCGGCTCGTCCAGGACCAGGACCGGGGCGTCGCGCAGGATCGCGCGGGCGATGGCCAGGCGCTGGAGCTGGCCGCCGGACAGGCGGGCCGAGTTGGGGTCGACCGTGGTGTCGTAGCCGTCGGGAAGGCGGACGATGAACTCGTGGGCGTCGGCCGCCCTCGCCGCCTCCTCGATGGCCTGCTCACTGGCGCCGGGGCGGCCGCAGGCGATGTTGGCGCGGACCGTGTCGTGCAGGACGAGGGTCTCCTGCGGCAGCAGGGTGACGTACGCGCGCAGGCGGGCCAGCGGGAAGTCGCGCAGCGGTACGCCGTCCAGCAGGACCTCGCCGGCGTCGGGGTCGTAGAAGCGGAGCAGGAGCTTGGCGACCGTTGACTTTCCGGCGCCGCTCGGGCCGGTGACGATCACCAGCTCGCCGGGGCTGACCGTGAAGGAGAGGTCTTCGAGGGCGGTCTTCCCGGCGCCCGGGTAGGAGAAGGTGGCCCGGCGGACCTCGACCGTGCCGTCCGGGCGGCCGGTCTCCGTGCCGCGTGGGGGGTCGGTGACCGAGGGGCGGACGTCGAGGATCTCGATGAGGCGCTCGGCGCCCGCCGTGGCGGCCGTGACCGTGAGGCCGAGCTGGGCGAGGCCGCGCACGGGCGGGTACAGGTAGCCGAGGAACGCGGCGAAGGCGAGCAGCTGGCCGAGGGTCATGCGGCCGGTGGAGATCTCCCAGGCGCCGATGCCGATCACCGCGAGCACACAGACCGTCTCGATGACCTGGACGAGCTGTTCGTAGGCCTCGTTCAGGCGGGTGGAGCGGACCGAGGCGCGGAACCAGGCGTTCGCCTCCTCGCCCAGCCTGCGGCGTTCGGCGTCGCGGCGATCGTAGGCCTGGGTGAGCACGATGTTGCCGAGGGACTCCTCGACCACGGAGGTGATCGCGCCGTCGGCGACCCGGCCCGCGCGCGAGACGTCCTTGATGGAACCGGAGAAGCGGCGCGCGGCCAGCCAGAACAGGGGCGCGAGCACGAAGGTGGCGGCGGCCAGGTCCCAGCGCAGCCAGAACGCGGCGGCGGCGTAGAAGAGGGCGGAGAAGGCGGCCGAGGCGGCACCGACCAGGCCGGACACGACCAGCGTCTCGATCGCCTCGACGTCGCTGGTCAGCCGGGAGAGCAGATCGCCCTGGCGGTGGCGCTGGAAGAAGTGCGGGGGCAGCTGCTGGACATGGTCGAAGACGTGCTCGCGCAGCCGCATCACGAAGCGCTCGGTGGCCCACGCGGCCAGGGAGTTGCCGGCGTACGCGACGAACGCGCCGACGACGGCGACGCCCAGCCACGTCAGGGCCGGCGCCCAGAACGCGGCCGGCGACCCCTTCTCCAGGGCGTGGTCGGTGAGATCGCCGAACAGCAGGACGGCCTCGGTCTCGGCGAGAGCGGCGATCACCGTGCACACCCAGACGACGAGCAGCCACTTTCTGAGGCCCCGGGTCAGCGGCCAGAAACGGCGGAATGCCGCTCGGGCGGGAATCGCGGGGGTCCCGTACCCGTCGTCCTCGAATTCTTCGCCTTCGTCGATCATCCGACCCCCTTCCGGATCACTTTCCCGGAATTGCTTCCGGAATTTCTTCCACGGCTCCGGAGATTCCGGAATGAACAAGGAAAGGGGGCCGACGGTGCACCATCGACCCCTTTCGGATCAGCTCGGGGTTACTTGTCCTGGCCGGGGAAGGGCTTGGGCAGCGGCTTCGGCTGGTGCTTCCGCGGCTTCGGCTTCGGGTGCGGCGGCGGGGGAAGCTGCTTCTTGGGCTTGGGGGGCAGCGGGACAAGCTTGTTGAAGCCCATTTCCTACTCCTAGTTCTTCGCAGTTCTTGTCGTTTTCGAGAATTCCGCGTCCGGCTCCCGACACCGAAGAACTTACACGCCACCGCAGACCCTGAACGGCAAAGTTGGCAAAGGGGCGCTGTGAAAACCTTGGCGGTTCCTGAGAGAGTCACCCGAACCTGGGAGTTCTCTTATGAACCTGAGTACTTCCCTATGAGCCGGCCCTCGGCTCCGCCGGATCCAGCGCCTGTGCCAGTACCTCCGCCAGGTGTCTGCCTCTCACCCCGGCCAGTTGCGCCAGCTGGGTGCGGCAGGAGTAGCCGTCGGCCAGGACGAGCGCCTCCTCGGGCGCGCCGCGCAGCGAGGGCAGGAGCTGGTCCTCTGCGCAGGCCTTCGACACCTCGAAGTGGCCTTTCTCGAAGCCGAAGTTGCCCGCGAGGCCGCAGCAGCCGCCGCTCAGTACGCCGGTGAGTCCCGCGGCCTCACGCAGCCGGCGGTCGGGGCTGTCGCCGAGGACCGCGTGCTGGTGGCAGTGGGTCTGGCCGGCGACCGGGCGGTCCACCGCCGGCGGCGTCCAGTGCGGGGCATGCCGTTCCAGCGCCTCGGCGAAGGTGAGGACCGCCGCGGACAGCTCGGCCGCCCTCGGGTCGTCGGGCAGCAGCTCGGGCAGGTCGGTGCGCAGGGCCGCCGCGCAGCTCGGCTCCAGGACGACGACCGGGACGCGCGCTCGCAGCACCGGCTCCATCAGGTCCAGCGTGCGGCGCAACACCGCCCGGGCACGGTCGAGTTGGCCGGTGGAGACGTACGTCAGGCCGCAGCAGACGCGGGCCCGACGAGCGGTGAGGAGCGCGGCGGCCGATCTGCTGCGCCCCGTGCCGAGCGCTGCCGCGCGCGGCAGCAGGGTCGGCGGCAGGGTCACCCGCAGCCCGGCGGCCTCCAGCACCCGGACGGCGGCCCGGCCCACGGACGGGGACAGGTGCTCCGTGAAGGTGTCCGGCCACAGCACGACCAGCTTGCCCGCGGGCCCGGACGCGGGAGCCGCCCGCCGCGTGCGCCACCAGCCGGTGAACGTCCGTGGCGCCAGCCGGGGGATGTCCCGCTCCGCCGCGATCCCGCCCAGGCGTTTGCCGACGGCGGCGAACGGCCGTAGCGAGGCCAGCACGTTGAGCAGCGGGGCCGTGCGCGTGCGGGCCGCCCAGCGCAGCCACTCGGGCAGCCGGCCCATGCTGTGGTGGGCCGCGGGTCGGCGCCGGCCGGCGTAGTGGTGGTGCAGGAACTCGGCCTTGTAGGTGGCCATGTCGACGCCGACCGGGCAGTCCGAGCGGCAGCCCTTGCAGGACAGGCACAGGTCGAGGGCGTCGCGGACCTCCGGGGACCGCCAGCCGTCGGTGACGAGTTCGCCCGCCAGCATCTCGTGCAGCAGCCGGGCCCGGCCGCGCGTGGAGTGCTCCTCCTCGCCGGTCGCCCGGAAGGACGGGCACATCACCGCCGGGCCGGACGCCGTGGCCGTACGGCACTTGGCCACGCCCACGCAGCGGCGGACGGCCGCGCGGAAGTCACCGCCGTCGGCCGGATAGCCGAACTCCACGTCGACGGGCCGCCCCGGCAGCACCGAGAAGCGGAGGTTGGTGTCCAGCGGCGCGGGGCGGACCAGCATGCCGGGGTTGAGCAGGTCGTCGGGGTCCCAGAGCGCCTTGGCCCGCTCGAAGAGCCGGACCGTCTCGGCGCCGTACATGCGGGGCAGCAGCTCAGCGCGGGCCTGTCCGTCGCCGTGCTCCCCGGACAGCGAGCCGCCGTGCTCCACCACCAGGCCGGCCAGTTCCTCGGAGAAGCGGCGGAAGCGGCCGACGCCGGCCTCGGTGAGCAGGTCGAAGTCGATGCGGACGTGGATGCAGCCGTCGCCGAAGTGGCCGTACGGCGTGCCGCGCAGTCCGTGCGCGGACAGCAGCGCGCGGAAGTCGCGCAGGTAGGCGCCGAGCCGGGCGGGCGGCACCGCGCAGTCCTCCCAGCCGGGCCAGGCCTCGGAGCCGTCGGGCAGGCGGGTCGCCGTGCCGCTCGCGTCCTCGCGGATGCGCCACAGGGCCCGCTGGGCACCGGCGTCCGTCACCACCAGGGCGTCGACCACGTCGGCCGCGCGGACGATCTCCTCCGCACGCGCGCGTGCCTCGCCCGCCGACTCGCCGCCGGTCTCCACGAACAGCCAGGCCCCGCCCTTCGGCAGCCCGGCCGCCGAGCGGACCAGGTCGGCCGCCATGCCCTCCACCGTCAGCGGGGCGAGCGGCAGGAGTCCGGCCGCGGCCTCGGCCGCCGCGCTCTCGTCGCCGTATCCCAGCACGGCGAGCGCACGCGCGCGCGGCGCCCGCACCAGCCGTACGACCGCCTCGGTCAGGATGCCGAGCGTGCCCTCGGAGCCGCAGAAGGAGCGGGCGACGTCGGCGCCCTTCTCCGGCAGCAAGGCGTCCAGTGCGTACCCCGAGATGCGGCGCGGCAGGTCGGGGAAGCCGGTGCGCAGCCGGGCCAGCTCGCCCGCCGCCAGCTCCCGCAGCCCGTCCGGCGCTCCGGCCCAGTCCCGCCCCGGCCGGAGCCGCTGCCCGCGGGCGGTGACGACGGACAGCTCGCGCACGCTGTCCGCGGTGGTCCCCCAGGCGACGGAGTGGGAGCCGCACGAGTTGTTGCCGATCATTCCGCCGAGGGTGCATCTGCTGTGCGTGGAGGGGTCCGGGCCGAAGCGCAGGCCGTGCGGGGCGGCGGCCTCCTGGAGCCGGTCGAGGACGAGACCGGGCTGGACGACGGCCGTACGCCCGTCCGGATCCAGGTCCAGCAGGCGGTTCATGTGCCGCGTGAAGTCCAGCACCACGCCCGCGCCCGTCGCCTGCCCGGCGATCGACGTACCCCCGCCGCGCGCCACCACCGGCACCCCGCGCGCCCGGCACACCGCCAGCACGGCGGCCACGTCGTCGGCGTCTCTCGGGGCCACGACGCCGAGCGGGACCCGTCGGTAGTTGGACGCGTCCATCGTGACCAGCGCCCGGGAGGTGACGTCGAAGCCCACCTCTCCCCGGACGGCCCTGCGCAGCGCCTCGGCGAGATCTGTCATGCGTCCAGGATGCATCCGATCACGCACAGTCACCGAGAGTTTTCCACAGCCACACCCCAATCGTCGTACCGTCGTACTGATTCACGAGTCCCGCCGCCGGACGATCTTGTCTCATCGGACGGACATGGTTCCGCCCGGTTTCGCCCACCGGATACCCTCCGACTCGTGGCCGACATCCAGATTCCCGCTGACATCAAGCCCGCCGACGGACGATTCGGCGCGGGCCCCTCCAAGGTGCGCACCGAGGCGCTGGACGCCCTCGCCGCGACCGGTTCGTCCCTGCTGGGCACCTCCCACCGCCAGGCGCCCGTCAAGAACCTGGTCGGCAAGGTCCGCGAAGGCATCTCCGAGCTGTTCTCCCTGCCCGACGGCTACGAGGTGGTTCTCGGCAACGGCGGCTCGACCGCCTTCTGGGACATCGCCACCCACGGCCTGATCGAGAACAAGTCGCAGCACCTCAACTTCGGCGAGTTCTCCTCCAAGTTCGCCAAGGCCGCCAAGCTGGCGCCCTGGCTGGCCGAGCCCACCGTCATCGCCACCGAGCCCGGCACCCACCCCGAGCCGCAGGCCGAGGCGGGCGTCGACGTCTACGCCTTCACGCACAACGAGACCTCCACCGGTGTCGCCATGCCGATCAGGCGCGTGGCCGGTGCCGACGACGGCGCGCTCGTCCTCGTGGACGCCACCTCCGGCGCCGGCGGCCTCCCGGTCGACGTGTCCGAGACCGACGTCTACTACTTCGCCCCGCAGAAGTCCTTCGCCTCCGACGGCGGCCTGTGGATCGGCGTCTTCTCCCCGGCCGCGATCGAACGCGCGGAGCGGGTTCACGCGAGCGGCCGTCATGTGCCCGAGTTCTTCTCCCTGCCGACCGCGATCGACAACTCGCGCAAGAACCAGACGTACAACACCCCGGCCCTCGCCACGCTCTTCCTGCTCAACGAGCAGCTGGAGTGGCTCAACGGCCAGGGCGGCCTCGCCTTCTCCACCGGCCGCACGAAGGACTCCTCCACCCGCCTCTACACCTGGGCGGAAGAGTCCAAGTACGCCGCTCCCTTCGTCACCGACCCGGCCAAGCGCTCGCAGGTCATCGGCACCATCGACTTCGCCGACGAGATCGACGCCGCCGCCGTCGCCAAGGTCCTGCGCGCCAACGGCATCGTCGACACCGAGCCCTACCGCAAGCTCGGCCGCAACCAGCTCCGCATCGCCATGTTCCCGGCGATCGACCCGGCGGACGTCGAGGCCCTGACCAAGTGCGTCGACTTCGTGATCGAGAAGCTCTGACCTCTCGGCAGACTGCACGCCGAACGGCGCCCGGTGAACACCGGGCGCCGTTCGCACGTGCCCGCGGGCCGCTGTCTACGCGAACTGCTGGAGGAACGCCTGCCAGCTGTCGCGGGAGACGGTGAGGAGGGGGCCGTTGTGGTGCTTGCTGTCGCGGACGGCTCGGCCGTTGTCGGTGGTGTCGGCGACCTCTACGCAGTTCCCCTCCGGCTGGGAGTACGACGACTTCCGGAAGGGGCCTATAACCTCGGTCACGATGCGTCTTCCCTCAAGCTTCGCAGAACACCCCGGATGAGCTTCGCGCTCGCGTCCGGCGCCAGTGCTGACGAGCGTAGCTGGTCGTACATATTGGCGTAAGCGGTGAGGTCTTCGGAGCCTTCGAGGATCGACGTCCCCCTCAGGTTCTCCAGCGTCACCGCTTCGACCGCCGGCTCGGAATCGAAGCTGAAGGCGGAGAAGTCTGACGTCACGGCTCCCAGTACGCCCGCGCTGAACGGCAGCACCTGCACGGTGACGTTCTTCCGTTTGCCGACCTCAAGGATCGCGGCAAGCTGCTCCCGATGGACCGCGACGTCCACCAATGGGTGCGCGACGACCGATTCCCAGAGGATGGTGGAGTACGTCGCGCCGCCTTCCTCGATCTTCGCCTGCCGACTCTCGCGCACCTTCACCAACTGGGCGATCCGCTCGGGGGCGATGTAGTGGGGATTCCCCCGGGCAACCGCCTCTGCGTACGCCGGAGTTTGCAGGAGCCCGGGAACGAGTACCGGCTGCCACTCCCGGATGTAGGTCGCGTCGTCCTCAAGGGCGATGTAGTCGAGATGATCTGGCCGCAGGTGTGCGGCATGCTCCAACCACCAGCCACGGCGCTTCGAATGACGAGCCAAGTCCTCCAGTTTCTGGCGGACTTCGGAGTCATGCACGCCATAGGCATCCAGCAGAGCCCGGACTTCGAGTGGGCGAGCGGACACGTGACCGGTCTCGATGCGACTGACCCTGGTCTGGTGGGCCGCTATCACTTCGGCGGCCTGGAGCTGGTCCATCCCCGCCGCCAGTCGGTACGTCTTGAGCGCCGCGCCAAGTCGCCTGCTGCGCACGGTCGGTCGTCCCACGGGCATCCCTGTCCCCCTCTCGCTGTCGCAGCCAAACTGTAGAGCATGCCGAGATCGAACATATATCTAGCAGCATCTATGCACCTCTACCAATTGCTATCTGCTCATCTTCACCTCTAGCTTATGGACACACGCTGCTTGCAGATCCGCATCTTGGCGAAACGTCAGGAGGTATGGCACCCCATGCCCGCAACCAAGACCTTCCGCATCCCCAAGCGCAGACGACACGTGCCCACCGCCCGCCAACGCATCCGCAAGGCCCTCGCCGACTGGGGCATCACCGGCGAACTCGCCGACGCCGTCACCCTGTCGGCGAACGAACTCGTCACCAACGCCGTGAGCCACTGCCGGACGACCTACGCAGGCGTCGAGGTCACGCTCACTGTCGACGGACCGGAGTTACTGCTGGAGGTCTCGGACCCTGACAGGGACCGGCTCCCCCGCCCCCACGACTCCGGCCCGGACGAGGAATGCGGTCGCGGACTCGCGCTCGTGGCAGCGCTGGCCGACGCGTGGGGGCATCGGCAGGAGCCGTACAGGAAGTGCGTGTGGGCCCGGTTCGCGCTCGCGGGGCGGCCAAAGGGGGCGTATGTTCCGGCAGGTTCATGACGCGCTCGCCCGCCTGCTGGGCCGACGACGCTCCAGCAGTCCTACGGCCCACGACATGGGCCTCGCGAGGGAGGTACCGGCACCGGACCCGTACGTCCGGCGACTCCCGAACCCTCGTGATGCCCGCTGGCACCGCTGGGCCAAGCTCAACCGCGCGGCCGGGCACCGGCTGCCGTTCCCGCGTGACGAGGAGTGCTGGCACATCCCCGTCCGCCCTCAGGGACCCTACTGGCAAGCCAGCGACGACGTAGTGCGGCCGTACGTGCTCAGGCGCTGAGGGTGTGAGCAGCGTCCGGATCAGCCCAGCGCGTCGATCGCTTGCACAATAAGGGCGCGCGACTCGGCGCCGTAGACGGCCATGCTCCGAAGTTGCTCGAACGCCTTCACATAGAGCGCGATCTCGGAGGGCTGGGTGACGTTCACCTCGGCGGAGATCAGCTCAACGGATACAAGGGTGTCGTCGTGCACGTCGAACGTTTCCTTCGGCCACATCGCGCGCTTGCGAGTCGCCGTGGGGATGATGCCGAACGACACCTGCGGGAGTGCCCCGACGGTGAGGAGATAGCCCAGCTGGGCGGCCATCGCCTCGGCATCACCGAGTTGGTAGTAGAGAACGGCCTCCTCGATGAGGAACACGAACCGATGGCCGGGTTCATGAATCACCTGCGACCGCTGAACCCGTGCCGCAGCAGCCTCCCCCGCATCGTCGGGAACCCCCCGGAAGCGGGCGTCGATGCTCAACAGAGCCTGCGCGTACCCCTCGGTCTGGAGCAAACCCGGAACGAGAACCGGGGAGTGCACACGCAGCAACCCGGTTGTCCGATACAGCTCGACGTAGCTGCCCTGCAGCTTGGCCAGCCCCATGCGCACGCGCTGCCGCCACTCGCGGTACAGGGACTCCGCGTGCCGCGAGGCCCTCTTGAACTCCCGCCCGGTACGGCGGCGGCGGTCAGACCTGGCCGCGATCAGTCGGTGAGCAGAAAGGTGCAGCACATGCTGAACGGAACCGACCTCTACGCGCTCGACCTCAGCAGTGCCTCGTTCGTGAAGGCGTGCGGAGGCAGCACCCACCCGGACGGTGAGTCCTGCGTGACCCTGGGCCCTCGGTGACAGCAAGCAGCCGGACGCGGTGCCGTTGCGGTTCAGCTCGGAGGAGCTGGCCGTGGCCGGCATCGACCCGGCGCGGTTCGGCCTGAACGTCTGATCCTCGTCCTCACGCCGGCCGGGCCGGGCCCCTCCGCGCCGGCCCGGCCGGCTTCTCCGGAACAGCGCGACCAACCGGGAACGACTCGTGCACCACCACGGCTACCTCTGGACCGGTCCCAAAGAACGCTTCGACAACGAGGCCCTACGACGTCCCCCGCACCCCGATCCCCCACCGGCTCCGGTCTCCGACGGCGACGTACACGCAGAGCGCCTGCTCAAGCGCTACCGGGACGTGGCAGCGGAGTTCCCGGCATCGGATCTGCCGCCGATCGAGACGGCGTACTGGCTGGTCAAGCCGCGTTCCTTGGTGCGCGGCAGCTGGGACGACACGCAGGAGGCGGCGGTCTGGCTCGGGCGGCGACTGACCGAGTACGCGCCCCGGTTCGCCGCCGCGGCCCAGCGGGACGCCGGACGCCTCACCACCCTCGTCGCCTCCGCCCGGAAGCGGCTGGCCTCGGGCGGTGACGTGTCGCTCGGCTTCTACCTCGAACGTCCCTCGTACCTTTCCCTGGCCATCGTCACCTGTTCCCCGCATCGCGAGCGCGGCGAACTCCCGTGTCCGCTCAGCGCATGACGGGGCACGGACGGAGCACGGGCCGGCGTACCGGCGCGCATGCCGGCCGCCACGGCGGGTACGACCTTCCCGTACGGAGCGTGGCGGAAGTGGCTGAAGCGCGAGGAGTGCCCGGAAGTGATTCGAAAGTTGCAGGCAGTCGCGCTGGACTGCGCCGATCCGGTACGGCTCGCCGAGTTCTACGCGGATCTGCTCGGTGGGCGGGTGGTCGCGCACCCGGAGGATCCCGACTGGGTCGAGGTGCACGGGTTCGAGGGGACGCCGCTGGCCTGCCAGCGGGTGGACGGCTACCGAGCGCCCGAATGGCCCGGCCAGGAGCGCCCGCAGCAGCTCCACCTGGATTTCGACGTGGACGACCTCGACGGCGAGGAGAAGCGGGCGCTCTCCCTCGGCGCGACCGTGCTGGAGCGGACGGACCAGCTCGGCTCGGGGGCCAACTGGCGGATCTACGCCGATCCGGCCGGCCATCCGTTCTGCCTCTGCCTCCACTGAGACGCTCTCTTGCCGGTGCACCGCCGGTCAGCCCGGTGGGAACGCTCCCATGCGCCCCGCACTTGAGAAGCCGGGCGTCCGGTGCCTCCATGGAGACATGGCCAGTGTGCGTACGAGCCCCGCGCTCGCCCCGTTCGTCAAGCAGTACGCCGCCCTGCTCACGACCCACAAGCGGGACGGCACCGGCGTCGGCACCCCGGTGAACATCGCCGTCGAGGGGGACCACGCCTATTTCCGCACCCCGGGCACCACCTGGAAGGTCAAGCGGCTGCGCGGCAACCCCGACGTGGAGCTGGCCCCCGCCACCGTGCGCGGGGCCCCCACCGGACCGGAGATCCACGCGCGGGCCCGGCTGCTGGAGCACGGCAGCGCGGAGGACCGGCACGCGGCGCGGCTGCTGCGGCACAAGTACCCGATCGTGCAGGGGGTGTTGGTGCCGCTGTCGCACAAGGTGATGCGGGCGCCGACGCTGCACTACGAGGTGCGGCCGGTGGAGGAGGCACCCCCGCAGCCGCCTCCGGAGACACCGCCGGGGAAGTGGGCGGAGCCCGGCGGACAGTGACCGTTCAGCCCCGGCGCCGCAGCCACCGCAGCCCGAAGAGGGCGGCCACCGCGGCGGCGACGATCGCGGCAGCGGTCTTGCAGGTGCCGCTGTCGCCGGCCGGACCGGCCGCTGAACTCGCGCCGCCGGACGGTGACTTGCGCCGGTGGCCCGGCCGGGGGCGTCCTCCGCCCGACCTTGCTGCCCGCCCCCTCGGAGCGCTGAGGCGAGGACGGCGAACGATCGACGCATTCCCCCAGCCTGCCATCCCCGCCCGGCCGCCCCCGGACGTGGTGGGCCTCACACCCCACCGGTGTGCGTGATCGTCCATCATGAGCGGATGCTCAGATTCATGCCCGTAGGTGACTCCATGACGATCGGGAGCGCGGGCGAGCACACCTGGCGCTACCGGTTGTGGCGGCACCTGTACGAGACGTACGGCGGCCCGTTCACGTTCGTCGGCCCGCGCGAGGAGCTGTACGACACGTCGTCCGACGCGCCGACGTCGTACGCCTACGCCGAGCCCGACTTCCCGCGCCGCCACCTGGCGGGCTGGGGCGAGGGCTGGCTGCACATGGCCCCGCTGATCGGCGAGACGGTGCGCGCCCACCGCCCGGACGTGCTGCTGGTCTCCCTCGGCCTGATCGACCTGGGCTTCTACACGAACGCGGAGCAGACGGCGCAGAACGTGCGGGCGTTCGTCGCCGGCGCGCGGGAGGCCGCCCCGCGCATACGCATGGTCGTCCTCCCGGTGATACCGAACATCCGGGCCGCGGCGGACGAGCCGTTCGCGGCCCAGGTGGACCTCTTCAACGTCCTGCTCGCCAAGACGGTCGCCGACCTGGACGAGCCCCGCTCCCCGCTGCTGCTGGCCTCGCCGCCCGAGGAGTACGACATCCACGCCGACACCTACGACGGCACGCATCCCAACGCGAGCGGGGAGCACCGGATCGCGGGCGCGTTCGCGGGGGCGATGTGGGAGGCGTGGGGGGTCGGACAGGCGTACGCGGCCGGAACAAGTTGACCTGAATCCGGCGAGTCCCGGTCACCGTGCGTATCGTTGTACTGCGCGGCCGCACCTGTCCGTGGGGCGGCCGGGGAGGAGCGCCACGATGACCGTCCTTGAAGACAGGATCGAGATGGCCGACGCCGACGCCAACACCAGGCATTTGGACGAGTGGTTCGAGCGGCTTGAGCGTATGCCCGTCCCCGAAGGATTCAGGGTCGAGATCGTCGGGGGCAACGTCCACATGACGCCACAGCGGGACACTCACTGGGAGATCATCTTCGAATTCGCGCAGGCCCTCAGGAACAGGCTGGGGAAGGGGGTCAAGGTGTTCTCGGACGTCCGCATCGACTTTCCGGGCCACTTGAACGGCTTCTGCCCGGACATCGCCGTGTTCAAGGAATACGCGAAGAAGAACGACGAGGGCCGCTGGCGCCACGAGGACGTGGTGTTCGTCGCCGAGGTCATCTCCAAGGGCACAGGCCCCAACGACTACGGCCCGAAGAAGCTCGCCTACGCCGAGGCCGAGGTCCCCGTCTACGTCATCGCCGACCCCTACGTAGGACGGTGTTACGTCTACACCGACCCCCAGGACGGCGACTACGAGAAGAGGGAAGCGTTCGACTTCGGTACCGACATCGACCTCACCGGCACCGTCGTCGACCTCACCCTCAAGACCGACGACTTCCCCCGCGACTAGCCCAACCCCGCTTGCCTAGAGCGCACTTCAAGCCGTTGGCTGGGGGACCATGAAGTACACGCAGCTAGGACGCACGGGACTCAAGGTCGGCCGGCTCGTTCTCGGGACGATGAACTTCGGGCCGCAGACGGACGAGGGCGACAGCCACGCGATCATGGACGCGGCGCTGGACGCGGGCATCAACTTCTTCGACACGGCCAACGTGTACGGGTGGGGCGAGAACAAGGGCCGCACCGAGAGCATCATCGGCAACTGGTTCGCCAAGGGCGGCGCGCGGCGCGACAAGGTCGTCCTCGCCACCAAGGTCTACGCGAACATGGCCCCCGACGGCCAGCCGGCCTGGCCGAACCACGACAAGCTCTCCGCGCTGAACATCCGGCGGGCCGTGGACGCCAGCCTGAAGCGGCTCCAGACCGATCACATCGATCTGTACCAGTTCCACCACATCGACCGGGACACCCCCTTCGACGAGATCTGGCAGGCGATCGACACCCTGGTCCAGCAGGGCAAGATCCTCTACGTCGGCTCCTCCAACTTCCCGGGTTACAAGATCGCCCAGGCCAACGAGACCGCCGCCCGGCGCGGCGGCACCATCGGGCTGGTCAGCGAGCAGTGCCTGTACAACCTCTACGAGCGGCGCGCCGAGATGGAGGTCATCCCGGCCGCGCAGGAGTACGGCCTCGGGGTCATCCCCTGGTCCCCGCTGCACGGCGGGCTGCTCGGCGGGGTCATCAAGAAGGAGGTCCAGGGCGGTCGCCGCACCTCGGGCCGCGCCGCCGACACCCTGGCCGACCCGGCCGCCCGCGCCCGGATCCAGGCGTACGAGGACCTGGTCGACAAGCACGGCCTGGAGCCCGGCGAGGTGGCCCTGGCCTGGCTGCTGACCCGGCCGGGGGTGACCGGACCCATCGTCGGTCCGCGCACGGCCGAGCAGCTCGACTCCGCGCTGCGCGCCGTCGAGCTGGAGCTGAGCGAGGAGCTGGTGGCGGGGCTGAACGACGTCTTCCCGGGTCCGGGTCCGTCGCCGGAGGCGTTCGCCTGGTAGCGCCGTAGGGGCGCGGGGGGACTCCCCGCGCCCCTGACTCCTTCATCTGCCTACTTCATGGCCGAAGCCAAGGCCACCACCACGAACATCAGCACAAGTACACCGGCCATGATCCGGTTCCGGGTTTTCGGGTCCACGGCATCGAGCCTAACCGGCCCCGCCCAGTGCCCAGCGGCCGACCGGCTCATAGCGCGGCTGCTCCCCCGGCACCCCGGACCTCGGCAGGTTGCTGCGGACCAGAACCACCTCGCCCACCGTCCAGGTCGTACTGGTGAAGCCGCGCAGCAGATCCACATACGGACGTACGTCGACCGAGTCCCGGCCGCGCGCCACGGTCAGGTGCGCCCGGTAGCGGCGGTGGTCCTCCATCGGCAGCCCCGCCTTCCGTGCCGCCGCCTCCGCCCGCTCGGCCAGCCGCCGCAGCGACTCCACCTCGCCGTAGGCTCCCGTCCACAGGGCCTTGCCGTGCCCGAACTGGCCACCGCCGGACAGGGCCAGGTCGAAGGGGGCCGTGCGGCGGGCCACCACCGCCAGGCGGTCCGACAGGGCCGGTACGACGTCGTCGGCGACCTCCCCGTAGAAGGCGAGGGTGAAGTGCCAGCCCGGCCGGTTGGTCCAGCGCAGCCCCTGCGAACCGGGCAGCCTCTTCAACTCGGCCACCTCGGCGGCGAGTTCGTGGACGACGTGCTCCGGCGGGAGCACCGCGGCGAAGAGTCTCATGCCCTCACCTTCGCAGACGTCCGGGGCACAGGGGCGCGGGCGACCCACCGCGCCCCGCCCCAGGCCGGCAGGCCTACGCCGCTGCGGCCAGTTCCTCCCGCTCGCGCGGGACGAAGCGGACTCTGGGGTGGCCGTGGTGCCAGCCCACCGACAGGCGCAGGCCGCCGATGCGGGTCAGGACCAGGCCGATGGTCGCGGCGGCCGCGGCCGAGACGGCGCCGCCGAGGACGAAGCCGACGCGGGGGCCGTAGGTGTCGGTGACCCAGCCGACGACCGGGGCGCCCAGCGGCGTGCCGCCCATGAAGACCATCATGAACAGGGCCATCACCCGGCCGCGCATGGCCGGGTCGGTGGCCATCTGGACCGAGGTGTTCGCCGTGACGTTCACCGTCAGACCGAAGACCCCGATCGGGACCATGAGCAGCGCGAAGAGCCAGTAGGACGGGGCCAGCGCGGCCACGATCTCCAGCGCGCCGAAGGCCAGCGCGGCGGCGATCAGGACGCGCAGCCGTGCCGTGCCGCGGCGGGCGGCCAGCAGGGCGCCGACCAGGGAGCCGACGGCCATCAGGGTGTTGAAGAGGCTGTAGCCGCCGGCACCGGCGTGGAAGACGTGCTGGGCGTAGGCGGAGAGCCAGACCGGGAAGTTGAAGCCGAAGGTGCCGATGAAGCCGACCAGCACGATGGGCCAGATCAGGTCCGGGCGCCCGGCGACGTACTGCAGGCCTTCGCGCAGCTGGCCCTTGCCGCGCGGGGTGCGCTCGACGACGTGCAGCTCGCGGGCGCGCATCAGGAGCAGGCCGGCGATGGGGGCCGCGAACGACAGGCCGTTGGCGAGGAACGCCCAGCCCGTGCCCACGCCGGTGATCATGAGGCCGGCGACGGCCGGGCCGATCAGGCGGGCGGACTGGAAGTTCGCCGAGTTCAGGCTGACCGCGTTCTGCAGCTGCTCGGGACCGACCATCTCCGAGACGAAGGACTGCCGGGCCGGGTTGTCCACCACCGTGGCGAGACCGACGGCGAAGGCGGCCAGGTAGACGTGCCAGACCTGGACGTGGCCGGAGAGGGTCAGCGCGGCGAGCGCCAGCCCGGACAGGGCCATCGAGGACTGGGTGACCAGCAGCGTGGGCCGCTTGGGGAGGCGGTCGACCAGGACACCGCCGTAGAGACCGAAGAGCAGCATCGGCAGGAACTGGAGGGCCGTCGTGACGCCCACGGCCGCGGAGGAGCCGGTGAGGCTGAGGACGAGCCAGTCCTGGGCGATGCGCTGCATCCAGGTGCCCGTGTTGGAGACGACCTGGCCCAGGAAGAAGAGGCGGTAGTTCCTGATCCTCAGCGAGCTGAACATCGAGGAGGTCTTGCGGGAATCAGGGGTGGTAGTAGCGGTCGGTGCGGGGGCGGAAGGTGTTCCGGATCCCGTACTCAAGCGAGTTCGCCTCCTCCATACAGCGGCTTACAGGTGTGCGAGTTTCTCCAGCACGGGGGCGGCGGCGCGCAGGGACGCCCACTCGTCCTCGTCCAGGCCCTCGACCAGTCCGGCCAGGAACGCGTTGCGCTTGCGGCGGCTCTCCTCGAGCATCGCCTCGGCCTGTTCGGTCTGGGTGACGACCTTCTGGCGCCGGTCCTCGGGGTGCGGCTCCAGCCGGACCAGCCCCTTGCCTTCGAGCAGCGCGACGATGCGGGTCATCGACGGCGGCTGGACGTGCTCCTTGCGGGCGAGTTCGCCCGGCGTGGCCGAGCCGCAGCGGGAGAGCGTGCCGAGCACCGACATCTCGGTGGGGCTCAGCGACTCGTCCACCCGCTGGTGCTTGAGCCGACGGCTCAGCCGCATCACGGCGGAGCGGAGGGAGTTCACGGCGGCTGCGTCGTCGCCATGGGTGAGATCCAGGTCCGGCATGTCCTTAGAGTAACTCATTACTCTCTCTAAAGACCACCGCGACACCGACACGATGCCCGTGACCCTGGCCACTGAACCGCTACGTCACCCGTATGAGTGAGTCGATTCCGGAAAGTGACGCACCGGGCGGCCGGATGTGGCGACCCTCGTAGGCATGGGGACCAGTGTGCTCAGCCTGCGGATAGACGGGGAGCTGCTCGAACGGCTCCGGCATCACGCGGCGAAAAGAGGAATGAGCGTCCAGGACTATGTCATCCGGACGCTCATTCGCGACGACTTCGACGAGCGGTTCCAGGCCGCCGTCGACGAGACGGAGAAGTTCTACGGGGTCTCCGAGCCCCGGCCGATCACGTGAGGCCCAGGGCCGGCATCAGGTAGTAGAAGGCGAAGACCGCCGAGACGACGTACATCGCCACCGGGATCTCCCGGAACCGGCCCGCGGCCAGGCGCAGCACCGTGAAGGTGATGAAGCCCATGCCGATGCCGTTGGTGATCGAGTAGGTGAACGGCATCATCAGCATCGTCACGAAGGCCGGGATGGCGATCGTGTAGTCCGCCCAGTCGATCTCCTTGATCGAGTTCGACAGGATCAGGAAGCCGACCGCGATCAGCGCCGGGGTGGCCGCCTGGGAGGGGACCATCGTGGCGACCGGGGTGAGGAACAGCGCGACGGCGAAGAGGCCGCCCGTGACGACGTTCGCGAGGCCCGTCCGGGCGCCCTCGCCGACCCCGGCGGTGGACTCCACGAACGCGGTCGTGGCCGAGGAGGAGCTGGCACCGCCCGCCGCGACGGAGAGGCCGTCGATGAAGAGGACCTTGTTGATGCCCGGCATGTAGCCCTGGGCGTCGGTCAGCTTGGCCTCGTCGCTGACGCCCATGATCGTGCCCATCGCGTCGAAGAAGCACGACAGCAGGACCGTGAAGACGAACAGGATGCCGGTCAGCAGGCCGACCCGGGAGAAGCCGCCGAACAGGCTGACCTGGCCGACCAGGCCGAAGTCGGGGGTGGAGACCGGGTTGCCCGGCCACTTCGGGACGGTCAGGCCCCAGGAGGAGACCGTGGTGACGGCGTTGATGATCACGGCGAGGACGGTCATGCCGACGATCGAGATCAGGATCGCGCCCGGGGTCTTCCGGACGAGCAGCGCGAAGGTGAGCAGCACGCCGAGGATGAAGACCAGCACGGGCCAGCCGTGCAGATGGCCGCCGACGCCGAGCTGGAGCGGCACGGTGGTCTGGGCGGCGTCGGGCATGCGCGTGACGAAGCCGGAGTCGACCAGGCCGATCAGCATGATGAACAGGCCGATACCGATCGAGATCGCCTTGCGCAGACCGAACGGCACGGCGTTCATCACGCGCTCGCGCAGGCCGGTGGCGACCAGCAGCATGACCACGAAACCGGCGAGCACGACCATGCCCATGGCGTCCGGCCAGGTCATCCGGGGCGCGAGCTGGAGGGCGACGACGGAGTTCACACCGAGGCCTGCGGCGAGCGCGATCGGGACGTTGCCGAAGACGCCCATGAGGAGGGTGGTGAAGGCGGCCGTCAGCGCGGTCGCGGTCACCAGCTGGCCGTTGTCCAGGTGATGCCCGTACATGTCCTTCGCGCTGCTGAGGATGATCGGGTTCAGCACGATGATGTACGCCATCGCGAAGAAGGTGGCGAGACCGCCGCGGATCTCGCGGGCGACGGTGCTGCCGCGCTCGGAGATCTTGAAATAGCGGTCGAGCGCGCCGTTCGGCGCGCCCTTCTCGGGGGTGGGGGCCTTGGCGGGCGCCGAGGTGGACATGCGGGACCTCATCTCCGACGGGGTTCCCCCGAGCCGCGTTGGAGTTTCATACGAGCAGAAATGGACAAAGACAAACGGTTTCAGTATGAACGTATGAGTGCGAGATCGCTATCTCCGCGCGTAGACACCGGCGGCGCTTAAGCTGTGCGCATGGCCAAATGGACCCCGAAGCACGAGGCACCGGAGCCCCTGGAGGGCCCCGTGGTCGCCACCATCACCGGCGGCACGATCGTGTGGTTCGTGCTCTTCCTGGTCCAGCTGCCGTTCTACGGCTGGTTCCACGACCACGGTCACCTGTGGTGGCTGTGGACCTGCCTGGCCGGAGGCGGACTGGGGCTGATCGGGATCTGGTACGTCAGGAAGCGCGACGCCGCGATCAAGCGGGCGGCGGCGCTGAAGGCGACGACACCGAAGTAGCCGTACCGTCGATGACATGACCCACATAGACGCGGGCGCCGAACTCGACCCCGTGCATCCGGTGGCCCTGCCGATGACCAGGTCGGCCGGGCTGACCGGCGCCGAGGTGGCGGACCGCGTCAGGCGCGGGCAGGTCAACGACGTTCCCGTGCGCAGCAGCCGCTCGCTCGGCGAGATCGCGCGGGCGAACGTCTTCACCCGGTTCAACGCGATCATCGGCGTGCTCTGGGTGATCATGCTGTGCGTCGCGCCGATCCAGGACAGCCTGTTCGGCTTCGTGATCCTCGCCAACACCGGCATCGGCATCGTCCAGGAGTGGCGGGCCAAGCAGACCCTCGACTCCCTCGCGGTGGTCGGCGAGGCCAGACCGACGGTGCGCCGGGACGGGGCGGCCGTCGGGATCGCGACCGACGAGATCGTGCTCGGCGACCTGATCGAGATCGGCCCCGGGGACAAGGTCGTCGTGGACGGGGTGTGCGCCGAGGCCGACGGGCTGGAGATCGACGAGTCGCTGCTGACCGGCGAGGCCGACCCCGTCGTCAAACGCTCCGGCGACCCGGTCATGTCCGGCAGCTTCGTGGTCGCGGGCGGCGGCGCCTTCCAGGCCACCAAGGTCGGCCGCGAGGCCTACGCCGCCCAGCTCGCCGAGGAGGCCTCCCGCTTCACACTGGTCCACTCCGAGCTGCGCACCGGCATCTCCACGATCCTCAAGTACGTCACCTGGATGATGGCCCCGGCGGCCGTCGGGCTCGTCATCACCCAGCTCGTCGTCAAGAGCAACGACGTCAAGGACGCGGTGGCCCGGACCGTCGGCGGGATCGTCCCGATGGTCCCCGAGGGGCTGGTGCTGCTCACCTCCGTCGCCTTCGCGATCGGCGTGATCCGGCTGGGCCGCAGGCAGTGCCTGGTGCAGGAGCTCCCGGCCATCGAGGGGCTGGCCCGCGTCGACACCGTCTGCCTGGACAAGACCGGCACCCTCACCGAGGGCGGCATGGACGTCACCCGGCTCAGGATCCTCGACGGCTACGACGAGACGTACGTACGCAAGGTCCTCGGCGCGCTCGGCGAGTCCGACCCGCGCCCCAACGCCTCCCTCCAGGCGATCATCGACGCCTACCCCGACAGCGTCGAGTGGCGCTGTGTGGAGTCGCTGCCGTTCTCCTCGGCCCGCAAGTACAGCGGGGCCGCGTTCAGCGAGGGGGACGGCGAGACCAGCACCTGGCTGCTGGGCGCCCCGGACGTGCTCCTCGCCGACGGCGACCCGGCCCTGGCCGACACCGAGCAGCTCAACGAGCAGGGGCTGCGAGTGCTGCTGCTGGCCCGCGCCGTGCGCGACCTGGACGACGTCGAGCCGGCCCGTGGCGCCCGCGCCGCCGCCCTCGTCGTACTCGAACAGCGGCTGCGGCCGGACGCGGCCGACACCCTGCGCTACTTCGCCGAGCAGGACGTCCGCGCCAAGGTCATCTCCGGGGACAACGCGGTCTCGGTCGGCGCGGTCGCGGCCAAGCTGGGCCTTGAGGGCACGACGGTGGACGCGCGGCGGCTGCCCGGCGACGCGGCGGGCATGGCGCGGGCGCTGGACTCCGGGACGGTCTTCGGGCGGGTCACCCCGCAGCAGAAGCGGGACATGGTGGGCGCGCTCCAGTCGCGCGGGCACACGGTCGCGATGACCGGCGACGGCGTGAACGACGTGCTCGCGCTGAAGGACGCCGACATCGGGGTCGCCATGGGCTCCGGCTCGGAGGCGACGCGCGCGGTGGCGCAGATCGTGCTGCTGGACAACAGCTTCGCGAGCCTGCCGTCGGTCGTCGCCGAGGGGCGCCGGGTGATCGGCAACATCACGCGCGTGGCGACGCTGTTCCTGGTGAAGACCGTGTACTCCGTGCTACTGGCGGTCCTCGTGGTCTGCTGGCGCGTCGAATACCCCTTCCTCCCCCGCCACTTGACCATGCTCTCCACCCTCACCATCGGCGTCCCGGCCTTCTTCCTGGCCCTCGCCCCCAACAAGGAGCGCGCGAAACCCCACTTCGTCCGGCGGGTGATGCGGTACTCGATCCCGGGCGGCGTGATGTGCGGGGCGGCGACCTTCGTGACCTATCTGATCGCCCGTCACTATTACGGCGACGGCCGCGAGTTGGGCGCCGAGACCAGCGCGGCCACGCTGACACTGTTCCTGATCTCCATGTGGATCCTGGCGATCGTCGCCCGGCCCTACACCTGGTGGCGGGTGACCCTGGTGGCCGCGATGGGCCTGGCGTTCCTGGTGGTCCTGGTCGTCCCGGCCCTGCAGAGCTTCTTCGCGCTGAAACTGGTGGGCGTGGCCATGCCGTGGACCGCCGTCGGGATCGCGGTGGTGGCGGCGGCCGCCCTGGAGTGGATCTGGAAGTGGGTGGATCGGCGGATTCCTGTATAGACGTAGGCGGCGCGGCTTTCGTGCGACCGGACCGCACGTGGGGCGCACAGGCTCTCAGGGTGTTGAAGACCATCGTGTTCGACATCGGAGAGACGATCAGATGAACCTCAGCCAGGACGAGTTCGCCCGGGGCTTACGTGGCGCAGGCGAGGAGCTGGGGGAGCCGAACGACGCCTCCAAGCGACTCGTACAACGCTGGGAGTCCGGGGAGACCAGGACATGCCGTCCGCTGTATGCGCGGGCACTGAAGCGGTTCACCGGCCGTACCCCTGAATCGCTGGGCTTCACGATCCCGATGGCACGCGTCCACTCGGACGGGGCAGGAGGCCACGACATGGAGGCTGGGGAAGTCGGCATGGCTGACGCTGCCGCAGGCCCGGAGCCAGAGCCGCAGAACGCGTACGCGGGCGTCTGGCTGTCCCGGTACGAGTTCTACTCGTCCAGCCGTGACGAGACGTTCGACTGCAGGCATCACATCGTGATCGTCCAGCACGGCAACCGGCTGACAGCCCAGAGCCTGCCCGGAGCGTCGACCAACCCGGACAGCCCGTTGTCCCTGGATCTCACCGTTGATCGGAACGTCGTCACCGGTACGTGGACCGAGCAGACGGCGGCCGACGGGTACTACCAGGGCGCCCGGTACCACGGTGCGGTTCAGCTGCTCGTCGAGCCGACAGGCCGACGTATGGCGGGCAGGTGGGTCGGGTTCGGCAAAGACTTCGATGTGAACACGGGCCCGTGGGAGCTGCGCCTGCTCGACCGGTCGACAGGCCGCGCGAGCATCGAGCGGTACTCGACCACACCGCAGTGAGGATCGGGGCGCTCCCCTGCGAGGAAACAGTGGGAGCCGCCCCGTGCGGGCGCCTGGCAGCCGTCAGTCGAACCACCGGTCCCTGGCCAGTTCCTCCGTTCTGGACGGGTCCTCCAGCAGGGCCGCCACCTCGAAGCGTCGGGGCCACTGGCCCGCCGCCCAGGCCAGGCCGGCCGCGACGCCCTCCAGCGTGGCCGCGTGCAGCGCGCCGTCGGTGGTCAGGCGCCAGTCGATCTCCACGCCGTCCACGAGGAGTTCCTCGTGCTCGACGTAGGTCTCGGGGGTGCGCGGGCCGAGCAGGACGCGCACCGGCTCCGGTACGTCGTGTTCGGTGCCCTCCGAGTGGACCTCACCGGTGACGGACTCGCTCAGCCGCCGCACCTGGAACAGCTCCGCCAGCTCGGCGGCCCGCGCCGGGCGGACCGGCAGCAGGGGCACGCCGGAGGTGAAGGGCAGCAGGTCGGGTGAGTCGACCACGACCGCCTCGGTGGCGTCCACGACCTCCACCTGTCCGTCGGTCACGGCTCTCAGTTCGTCCGGCAGGGTCACCTGCTCGGGGTCCAGGTCCGCCAACGCGCCGTAAAGGCCGTGCAGTTGGGCGGAGGAGACCGGGCGCGCGGGGTCGGACAGGCGGTCCAGCAGTTCGGCGGCGCCGCCCGGCTCGTCCAGCAGGGCCGCGACCGAGGTGCGTACGCCGAGGGCGCGCAGTACCTGCTCGTCCTCGAAGCCGGTCGCGTCGGCCTCGTCGTACAGGCCGTGCAGGAGGGGATCGCCGCCTGCGGCGAGGAGGCCGGCGGGGCGACGGCCGTCGAGGACGGGGTGGCCGCGCAGCCACCAGGCCGTGTACGGCCGTACGACCTCGTGCGTGCCGTCGGGCAGCAGGATGCGGACCGGCTGGGTCAGGGCGTCCCTCAGCGGCGGCTGGGCGAGGAGGGCGAGGGCTTCGGGCCAGCGGGCGTCGTCCACGAGGTCCAGGTCGCGTACCGCGATCAGCTCGGTGGCGACCGGCGGGACGGGGCTGTCGGGGAAGCGGTCGAGGATGTCCTCGCACCACACGTCGACGGCGTCGAGCAGCCCGGCGTCGTCGGGCTCGGCGAAGTCGCCCTCGCGGGGCTCCAGTTCGTCCGGGTCGAGGACGACGTCGGCGGCGCGGACCAGGGCGAAGTTCGCGAGCACCCCGCAGGCGGTCAGCGGCTGCTCCCCCCACTTGTCGGCCATGTCGGCGTCCACGGCGGCGAGTTCGCCCTCGCGGATCACGCGGGCGAACGCGCTGCCGGGCAGGACCAGCTCGCCCGCCGGCGCCAGTTCGCCGTCCTCGTCGGGCAGGGCGAGCGCGCCGAGCCAGGGCTCGTCACCGGGCTCCAGCCCCGCGTCGCGCACCAACGCCAGGACGGTGTCGGCCAGTTCCTCGGCGTCCGGCGCGTCCTCCTCCCAGCCCAGTGCCCCCTCCTCGTCCAGCGAGGCGGCGACGGCGGCCCGGACCTGCGGGGTGGTGAGCACCGCGCGCGGGCTCGCGGGCAGCGCGCCCAGCTTCTCCAGAAGCGGGTGCGCGGCGCTCTCGTGGGCGACCTTCAGCCCGATCCGGCCGAGGACTTCGGGGTCGATCCGCGCGGCGTCCGGGGTGGGGAGGAGGACCTGGCGCGGGCCGATGGCCGTGCGGCCGTCGGCGAGCGGCACGGGCAGCCCGGAGAGCCGGTCGGGGTCGACCCCGGCGAGGCTGTCGTAGAGCCGCCACCACCAGTCGGGGTCCTTCTCCAGTCCGGCGAGGCGGTCGACGGCGTCGGCGAGGGAGAGCCGGGCGACGCCCAGGCCGCGCAGCTCGGAGCGTCGTTCCAGGCCCGCGGGCAGCAGGGTGGGCAGTACCTCGGCGAGCACCCGGACGGTGTCCGCCCCGGCGCCCTCCACGAGCTCGGCGTCCCGGGGCCGCAGCACCTCGGGCAGCTCGTCCTCGCCGCTCGGCGCGAGCGCCGGGGGCAGGAAGGCGGTGCGCGGCAGCCGCTCCAGCACGGCCTGCCGCAGGGCACCGTCCAGCACGCCCTTGCCCAGCGGGCCGGGCACGAGGTCGATGATCCCGTCCGTCACCGGCCGCCAGGCGGCGAGGAGTTCGGCGTACGCGTCGGCCGCGCGCTGCACCAGGAAGTCGGTGAGGGGGCCGGGGGCCGCGTGCCGGCGGGTGGTGTCGAGCGGGAAGGAGGCGATGAGCAGGGCCGGGACGCCGAGCGGCTCGTCGCTCGGGGTGGGGGCGTGCACGACGGGCGCGGTGCGCGGCCGCACGGGCCGCCCGGCCTCGTCCTCGGGCACCGCCCAGGTGACGGACCAGTGGGGCCGCAGCCGCTCCTCCACGGGCCGGTCGGCGAGCAGGTCGGCGGCGAGCGCGCCGTGCGCGGAGACGCTGCGCCACCGCGTCGTGCCCTCCCGCGAGTCCTCCACGACGGTGACGGCGCCGTCGGCGGCACTGGTACGGCGGCGCAGGACACGCGGCTCCCGGCCGTCGACCTCGATGACGACCTCCGCCAGGCCCGGCAGGGCGAGGAGCAGCGCGTCGTCCACGGCGTCGAGGAGCCGCTCGGCGAGGTCGGCGGCGGCCGTGTCCCGCAGCGGCAGGATGACGGCGGTGTCGTACGACTCCGGCGCGGTGCCCTCGGCGGCGAACGGCAGCCGGAGCAGCGGCACATGGCCGTCCCGCCGCCGGACCTCGTCGCCCAGTCCCGGGCTGTGCCGGGCGGTGCCGGCGGCCAGCTCGCGCGCCTCGGCGAGCGACCAGCGCACCCCGCCGTGGCGTCCCACGATCGCGGGCTCGTCCGTCACCGCGATGACGGCGGCGAACCCGACGCCGAACCGTCCCACGGCGCTGCGGGCGCCCTCGGCGTCCCGCTTGGCGGAGGCCCGCAGGGTGGACAGCGACTCGACACCGGCGGCGTCCAGCGGGGCACCGGTGTTGGCGGCGACGAGGACGCCGCCGTGGAGGGTGAGCCGCAGCCGGCCCGGAGCGTGCGCGCGTGCGGCGGCGTCGGCGGCGTTCTGCGCCAGCTCCACGACCAGCCGGTCCCGGTAGCCGCCCAGGACCAGGTCCTCCTCGGCGTTGGCGTCCTCCCGGAACCGGGCGGGGCTGGTGGCCCAGGCGTCGAGCACACCGCGCCGCAGCCGGGCGGTGCCGAAGGGGTCGGCGCCCTCGGCCGTCGGCCGCACGTACTTGCTGCTCACGTTCACTCTCCACCTCGTCGCTGTGAGGACGAAGGTACAGCGCACACGGGGTGACCGGGGCCCGGGTGCCGGGTGCCGGGCCGCAGGGCGGCGGGCCCCGGCCGGCCGCTTCAGCCGCCGAGCACGGGCAGGGAGAGGTGGCAGTCGACGGGCCGCGCGTGGGCGGGGTCGAGGGCGTTGCGCACGAGTTGGGCGGCGTTGGCGTCGTACGCGATGGAGACGTGCTCGGAGAGGTCCTGCCGGCAGACGTCCTGGATCGTGATGTTCTTGACGGTCGCGTCCGGACCCGCGGTCAGGAACTGGTGGGTGTACGGGGTGACGACCTCGTCGAGCCGGGTGGCGATGACGGTGTAGCCGACGCCCGGCTGGGTGTCCCCGCCCCGGTCCAGGGTCGTGTTCACGTCGGAGCCGACCATCTGGTCGGCGTAGGCCTGGCCGAGGAGGAGGGAGACGGGCTGGTTCAGGCCCAGCTCGGTGGTGAGGGTGCCGAGGCCGGAGGCGGTCGTGCCGTGGTTGGACGGCGCCAGTCCGATGAGGCTGTGCACCTTGTTCCGCTGCGGATGGGCGGCATCCGTGCCGCCCGCGAACCGCAGGTACCAGCGGGGCGTCAGACCGCCGCCCTGGGAGTGCCCGACGAGGTCGACCTGGTGGGCACCGGTGGCCCTGAGCACGCGGTCCACGTAGTCGGCGATCTGCCCGGCGGACACCGGGACGTGCGCTGTGGCCTTGACCGGACTGCCCGGTGTCCCGCCGTAGTTGACGGCGAAGACGCAGTAGCCCAGCTGCTTCAGGTACGGGGCCATGAGGCCCCAGTCGTCATGGGCGTTCGCCCAGGTGCCGTGGACCAGGACGACCGGGCGCGGATGCGCGCGCGTCGGCTTGCAGCTCCAGTCGTCGGCGCCGGCCGGCGGCGACTCCGGCCGGACGAGCCCCTCGATCGCCGCCAGCGGGAAGGCGAGGAGCCGCCCGTGCGGTGCCGGGACCGGGGGTCCGTCGGCCGCGGCGGCCGCCCCCTGACCCCCCACGACCAGCGAGAGGGCCGCGAGACCCGCACCGACCACTGACCACCTGATGCGCCGCATCGCCCGCATCGCACCACTCCTCGCCTCAAGGCCGGCCGAGTGCCGACGCGGCGATGATCGAAGAGCGGGGCGCCCCTTGGGCGGCCGGAGCGGACACGTCACCCCTTATGGAGCAGCGCGTTTCATCCGGTCAGCGCCCCCGGAGGGTGACTGTGAGCGATTGCCGGGACACTGTTCGCCTCCACAACGGCCTCCGGGAACAACTGCGTCCCCGGAGGCTGGCGTTGGACAGGGCAGTGGTCAGGAGTGGCCCAGCTCCGCCGTCTCCTCGTCGGCCGGCTCCGGGACCGAGCCCGAGTCGCGGGCGGGGCGCAGCGGGAAGACGTCGACCTTCGTCTCGTCGACGACCGGCGGGGCCACCTGCGGGGGCTTCGGCATGACCGCGGCCTCGGAGTGGGCGCCGCAGCCGTAGGAGAGGGAGACCACACGGCCGTCGGCCGGGGCGAACTCGTTGGCGCACACGCCGAAGGCCTGGCCCAGCGAGCCGCCGATCGGCGCGAGGAAGCCGCAGGTCATACACGTGGCCGGGGCCGCCTGGGCCATCGGGGTCTTCGCGCCGAAGGCCTCGTCCCAGCGGTCGGCCGCGGTGTGCAGGCCGTAGCGGGACAGGACGCGGGCGCGGCGCATGCCCAGTTCCTCGGCGACCGAGGCGATCGAGCCGCGGGAGGGGACCGTGAACTGGACGGCCGGGGTGCCCGGGGTGACCTCGGCGTCCTCCGCGTCCGCCAGCTCCTCCATCTCGTGGGAGACCAGCGCGTTCGGCGGCGGCTCCTCCTCGGCCGTGTAGCCGGGCTCCAGGCGCAGGTCCTCCTGGTCCGTGGGCAGCAGGTCGCCGGGGCCGAGGTCGCCGGGGCGCAGCCGCTCGCTCCAGGGCACCCATTCGGGGGCGAGGAGGGCGTCGGGGCCGGGGAGCAGGACGGCCTCGTCGAGTGTGACGATCTTGGCACGGGAGGCGCGGGCCACGGTCACGGCCCAGCGCCAGCCCCGGTAGCCCAGCTCCTTGCACTCGAAGAAGTGGGTGACAACGCGGTCGCCCTCGGAGAGCAGGCCGGTGTGTTCACCGACCACACCGGGTGCGGCGGCCTCCTCGGCGGCGGCGCGGGCGAGGTCGACCGCCTCCGCGCACAGACGGTCGGGGGTGCGGCTTCGCGTTGTCGCTGCGCTCACAGGTATCGCTTCTCTCCTACGCCGTCTCACGTGTGGGCCTGCCTCCGGCGGGCCTGCCGACGGAGCGGACCGTAGGACCGCATCGACGTCTGCATCCGCGCGCTGGGCGCACCTCTGCCATCCATTCTGCGTTATGGCTGAGATACGCACGCTACACCGAACGGGATTCGTGGGTTTTTCCCACCCGCCCACACACCCGGCCACCCGCCCACGCACCCGACTCGCCCGGCCTCGCACTATCGGCCCGCTTCTCGGGGCACTATGAACGTCGTGGCAGCCGCGGACAAGGCGAGTGGTCGGGGCGGCGGTGCGGCCCGCGTCGGCGGAGCCGCCCGCTCTGTCGGGCGTGCCCTGCATTTTCCCGTCACCGGTGCCGCGCGCGGCATCCGCCGGGCCACGCACGCCCAGGGCGCGGGCGAGTCCGGGCTGGGCAAGCTGATCGAGCTGCACGCGGTGAACGGCGCGGGCGACGTGATGGTCACCGTGGCGCTCGCCTCCACCGTGTTCTTCTCCGTGCCCACCGACGAGGCACGCGGGCGTGTCGCGCTGTACCTCGCCATCACCATGGCGCCCTTCACCGTCCTCGCCCCGGTCATCGGCCCGCTCCTGGACCGGCTGCCGCACGGGCGGCGCGCCGCGATGGCCGCGGCCATGCTGGCCCGCGCCCTGCTCGCGCTGATCATCTCGGGCGCGGTGGCGAGCGGCGGCCTGGAGCTGTACCCGGCCGCGCTGGGCGTGCTGGTCGCGTCCAAGGCGTACGGCGTGGTCCGCAGCGCCGTCGTACCGCGGCTGCTGCCGCCCCGGTTCTCGCTCGTGAAGGCCAACTCCCGGGTCACCCTCGCCGGTCTGCTGGCCACCGGCGCCGCCGCGCCGGTCGCGGCGGGGCTGCACAGGATCGGGGATCCCTGGCCGCTCTACGGCGCCTTCGTGATCTTCGTCGCGGGGACGTTCCTGTCGTTCACGCTGCCACCCAAGGTGGACTCGGCCAAGGGCGAGGACCGGGCGCTGCTCGCGGCCGACGAGGAGCATCTGCGCGGGCCGCTCAGGAACCAGCGGGCGAAGCGGCCGGGGCTGCGGACCGTGGGCCCCGCCGTCACGCACGCGCTCGGTGCCAACGCCGCCCTGCGCTGCCTGTCCGGCTTCCTGATCTTCTTCCTCGCCTTCCTGCTCCGCGAGCACCCGCTGACCGGGGAGAGCGCGGCGGTCTCGCTGGGCATCGTCGGCGTCGCCGCCGGCGTGGGCAACGCCCTCGGGACGGCGGTCGGGAACTGGCTGAGATCGCGCGCACCGGAGATCATCATCGTGTCCGTCGTCGCCGTGGTGCTCGGCACGGCGGTCGTGGCCGCCGTGTTCTTCGGCGCGTTCCTGGTGGCCTGCCTCGCCGCGGTCGCCGGGTTCGCCCAGGCGCTCGCCAAGCTGGCCCTGGACGCGCTGATCCAGCGGGACGTGCCCGAGCAGGTGCGCACCTCCGCCTTCGCCCGCTCCGAGACGCTGCTCCAGATGGCCTGGGTGTTCGGCGGCGCGGTCGGCATCGTGCTGCCGCTCGACGGCACCGTCGGCCTGCTCGTCGGCGCCGCGTTCGTCGCCGTCGGATGGCTCACCACGCTCCGGGGACTGCTCGCCTCCGCCCGCCACGGGGGCCGCCCCAGAGCCCGCGTGGCGTAACGAACCGGGCACGCCGTACCCCACGTGGCCGGACGGCTCCGGGCGCCCGATAGCCTTCGGCCATGACCACGCTGCAATCCGCTTCGCGACGCCGCCGCGCCGTCGCCGCCGCCGGCGCCGTTTCCGCCGGACTGCTTCTGCTGTCTGCCTGCGAGAAGCCGACGCCCGTCGCCACCGTCACCGTCGGCCGGAGTTCGGTCAACTCCGAGGCGCTCTGCTACAACGACGGCAACGCGCTGGACGCCAAGACGCTGGCGAAGTGCGCCAAGAACATCAACGACGTCAAGTCGATCACGGTCGACACGGACGACACCGTCCGCTTCGGCGTCGACCCGAAGATCGCCGACGCGGGCTGGGTCATCCTGGTGAACGGCCGCCAGTTCACCGACTCCAGCAAGAAGACGTACCGCACGATCCCGGGCAGCGCGTTCTTCAACGCCCAGTACGGCACCCAGGGCGACACCAACACGGTCTCCATCCAGATGGGCGCCACCAGCCCCGGCAAGGGTCTGTGGGCCTTCAAGCTGAAGAAGGCCTCCTGACCCCGTCGTCCGCGTCCCGCGCACGCGTCCTCGTCGCCACCGCCGTCCCCGCCGAACGGGACGCGGTGGCACGGGCGTTCTCCCCGCCGGACTCCCCTGACGAGCGCGTCGGCCTGCCCGGCGTGGAGCTGACGCGTACGGCGCGTGCGGCCGGAGTCCGGGACCTGCTCGCCGCCGGTGTCGGCCCGGCGCGCGCCGCCGCCTCCGTCGCCGCCGCGCTCACCGCGGCCCGGCTCGCCGGCACCCCCTACGACCTGGTCGTCTCGGCCGGGATCGGCGGCGGCTTCGCGCCCGACGCCCCCGTCGGCTCGCTCGTCGTCGCCGACCGGATCACCGTCGCCGACCTGGGCGCACAGACCGCCGACGGCTTCCTCCCGGTCACCGAACTGGGCTTCGGCACCATCCACCACGACCCGCCGAGATCACTCGTACGGGTTGCGTGCCAGGCCACCGGCGCCCGCGCCGGCACGATCCTCACCGTCTCCACCGTCACCGGCACCGCCGCCCGCGCCGCCGAGCTGCGCACCCGGCACCCCTGCGCGCTCGCCGAGGGCATGGAGGGCTTCGGGGTGGCGGAGGCGGCCGACGCGCACGGGACGGCCGTCCTGGAGATCCGCGCGGTCTCCAACCCGGTCGGCCCGCGCGACCGCGCCGCGTGGCGCATCGGCGACGCCCTCGCCGCCCTCACCGAGGCGTTCGGGAAGCTCGCCCCCGCATTGGAGAGTTGGAACCGACATGACGACCAGTGAGCAGCAGCAGACGCTGAAGATCGCGTACTCCCCCTGTCCGAACGACACCTTCGTCTTCGACGCCCTCGCCCACGGCCGCGTCCCCGGCGCGCCCGCGCTGGACGTGACGTTCGCCGACATCGACATCACCAACGGCATGGCCGAGCGCGGCGAGTTCGACGTGCTGAAGGTGTCGTACGCCGTCCTGCCGTATGTCCTCGACGAGTACGCCCTGCTGCCGTGCGGCGGCGCGCTGGGCCGGGGCTGCGGGCCGCTGGTGCTCACGCGTGAGGCGCACGCGGACCTGACGGGCCGCACGGTCGCGGTCCCGAGCGAGAAGTCGACGGCGTACCTGCTCTTCCGCCTCTGGGCGGCCGACACGCTCCCGGGCGGGGTCGGCGAGATCGTGGTCATGCCGTTCCACGAGATCATGCCGGCCGTGCGGGACGGCAAGGTGGACGCCGGACTGGTCATCCACGAGGCCCGCTTCACCTACCAGAACTACGGGCTGCACAAGCTCGCCGACATGGGCGAGCACTGGGAGCACACCACCGGGCTGCCCATCCCGCTGGGCGCGATCATCGCCAAGCGCTCGCTGGGCGCGGACACCCTGACCCGGCTCGCCGAGTCCGTGCGCACCTCCGTACGGACCGCCTGGGACGACCCCGAGGCCTCCCGGCCGTACGTCATGGCCCACGCCCAGGAGATGGACCCGGCCGTCGCCGACCAGCACATCGGCCTCTACGTCAACGAGTTCACCGCCGGCCTCGGCGAGGACGGCTACGCGGCGGTCCGCGGCCTGCTCACACGTGCGGCGGCCGAGGGGCTCGTTCCGCCCCTCGGCCCGGACGCTCTCGCTTTTCCCTGAGGTCTCCCCGAGGTCTCACACGTCCAGCTGGTCGGCGACCGCGCGGAGCAGGCCGGCGATCTTCTTGCCGGAGACCTTGTCCGGGTAACGGCCCTTCTCGAGCATCGGCGTGATGTTCTCCAGAAGGGTCGTCAGGTCCTGCACGATCGAGGCCAGTTCGTCCGGTTTCCTGCGCTGGGCCGCCGCGACCGACGGCGTCGGGTCGAGGACCGTCACCGAGAGCGCCTGGTCACCGCGCTGACCGGCGACGACGCCGAACTCCACGCGCTGTCCCGGCTTGAGTACGTCGACTCCGTCGGGGAGAACCGAGGAATGGACGAAGACGTCACCGCCGTCGTCGCGGGAGAGAAAGCCGAAGCCCTTCTCGCTGTTGAACCACTTGACCTTGCCGGTAGGCACGTCTGTCCTCGTCCTCGTATGTCGTCGGGAAAACTACTTCGGAAACGGCTCTCGATAGCAAGCGAGCGGGTCGACCGTGACCCGCTGCTACCTAGCGATACCAAGTGCTACCAAGGCTAATGCTCTTCAGGCGGGTGACAAGACGCCCCCCGGTTGTTCACCGTGGCTGGGAACTACCCTGGTCCGGTGCGTGACAAAACCCAAGCGAATTCCGCCGGGCCCGGCGACCGACTGATCCGTGCCGGTGCCGTCGTGTTCTTCATCGGCGCGCTGGCCACCCTCGTCACGGTGACCCCGCTGTTCCTCGGCGCGACGCCCTTCCCGACCTACATGTACCTGCTGAGCATGCTCATGGGCGTCGGCTTCCTGCTCGCCGGCGCCGGTCTGGTGCGGTCGGTGGCGGTCGGCCGGCGTCAGGCGCGGGCCGCGGCCGCCGAACGGTAGCCGTCGAACCACCCCGGGAACGCGGACAGGTCGTCCAGGACGACGTCCGCGCCCGCGGCGCGCAGTTCCTCCGCCGAGCAGGGCCCCGTGGCCACGGCGAGGGACAACGCGTCCGCCGTGCGCGCCCCGCGCACGTCCCCGGTGTGGTCACCGACGTACACATGCGCTCCGTACTCGCGCAGCGCCTGCGCCTTCTGCTCGGCCCACAGGTCGCCCACGACCACGTCGGGCTCGATGCCGAGGTGCGCGAGGTGCAGCTTGGCGTTCGGCTCGAACTTCGCCGTGACGACCAGCGTCCGCCCGCCGGCCGCCCGTACGGCCTCTATCGCTTCCCTCGCACCGTCCATGGCGGGGGTCGCGGCGATGGCGATCGCCGGGTACATCTCGCGGTACAGGTCCGCCATCGCCGGGATCCGCTCCTCGGGGAACCAGTTGACCAGCTCCTCCGCGAGCGGCGGCCCGAGCCGCGTCACCGCCAGGTCGGCGTCGATGTACGTCCCGGTCCGCTCCGCCAGCGCCAGGTAGCAGGCACGGATACCCGGGCGGGAGTCGATGAGGGTCATGTCGAGGTCGAAGCCGACGGTGAGAGTCATACCGCCCATTGTGCCGGGTGCGTACGAGCGCCCCGGAGGGGCGAGGCGCCTCACCCGCGCCGCTGCGACCGCCACACCAGGAACAACGCCGACGCGATCGCCGCACCCCGCACCACCCACGGCCACGTCCCCGCGACCGCGTCCGCCATGTGTCCCTGCGCGATCGGCCGACCCCAGCGGCCGTCCTGCCGACCCCACAACCACACCAGGCCCGCCGCCACCGCCGCGCCGGGCAGGATCATCACGGCCGTCTTGGTCTCCGCGGCGGTCAGCCTGCGGGAGCCGTAGGCGATCACCCAGCCGAGCAGCAGCGCGAACCAGTTGCCGAGCACCGCGCCGGCGACCAGCGCGGCGGCGGCCAGCAGCAGGAGGGGGTTGGTCCAGCCGGCGGCGGGGCCCAGGGGCAGCAGGCGGCGGCGCCCGGCGGACGCGTCCTCCTCGGCGGCGTCCGGCGCCGCCCCGGCCTCTGCCCCGGCCGCCTCGTTCTCCGGTTTCTCCGGCTTCTCGGCCGCCGTCTCCCGCTGCGGCCGCCGCAGCATCTCCGGGATCTCCACACCGCCCACGAACCCCGGCACGGAGTCGGTCCCGGCCCCGCCGAAGGGGGTGTCGCCGGTGCGCCACCAGTCGGGCCGGGGGAGGTCGTCACCGAAGTCGTACGCCGGGCCGGGGCGTGCCGGGGACGGCGCGTCACGCGGGACGGACGGGCCCGCGGGCTCGGGGTCCGCGGGGCGGGGGCGGGAACGGGGACGGGGTACGACCCGGCGCAGGCCCTTGGGCCGCCCCGCGCCGTCGTCGGCATCCCCCTCCGCCGGCTTCGCGGGCCGCTTCCGCTCGCGCGGCGCGGGCTGTACGGGTACGGCGGCGGCGGGCGGCTGCGGCATACCGCCGGTGCCGGACGTGCCGCCCGCCGCCTCGACCACGTCGTCGGGGCTGCCGAGCCGGTCCAGGATGCGGCGGACGGCGGCGGGCGAGTCCACCGTCACCCTGGCCCGGTGCCGGTCGATCTCGTTGCGCAGCTCCGAGACCAGCCGCATGCGCGTGGACGACGGCAACTGCCGTTGCTGAGCGATGTCTCCGACACGGCTCAGGTACTCGTAGACGACCTTGTCACTCTCGATCCCCAACGGAACCCCTCCGGGGCGACGGTGTGGAAACCCCGCTGAGGACGGTACCGCCTGGCCGCCCTCCCCCGACTCACTCGGCGGGAACGGACGCACCCGCTACCGTGGGTCAGATGAGCCAAGCGGCCCGACCAGCTCCCCGTTCCCTCGCGGAAGCGTTGCGCGCCAGGGACGACTCCTCGCTGTCCGCGCTCCTGCGCAGCCGGCCCGATCTCATCACGCCCGTGCCGACCGACCTCACCCAGCTCGCGACCCGGGCCGGCACCCGCGCCTCGGTGCTGCGCGCGCTGGAGCGGCTGGACCGGTTCGCGCTGCAGACCGCGGAGGCGCTGGCCGTGGCCCCGGAACCGGCGTCGTACGCCACCCTGCTCGGGCTGATGGCGGGCGACGCGGCCGACGAGAGCGTGACCGCCGCGCTGCCGAGGGCCGTCGCCACCCTGCGCGAGCAGGCCCTGGTGTGGGGCGACGACGAGCGGCTGCGGCTCGTGCGCACCGCCCGTGAACTCCTCGCCCCCGCCCCGCAGCACCCCTCCCCGACCGGGCTCGGCCCGTCCGTGCAGGAGGCGACGTCGGGCATGTCGCCGGGCCGGATACAGGAGATCGTGACGACGGCCGGGCTGCCGTCGACCCACGACGCCGTGTCCGCCGTGACCGCGCTCACCGCGCTGTTCGGCCACCGCAAGAAGATGGCCAAGCTGCTCGCCGGGGCCCCGGACGCCGCCCTCGACGTGCTGCACCGGCTGGTGTGGGGGCCGCCGTACGGGCAGGTCACCGCCGATCCGGCCGCCCATCTGCGCTGGCTGCTGGACCGGGGCCTGCTGCTGCCGACCGCCCCCGGCACGGTCGTGCTCCCACGCGAGGTGGCCCTGCATCTGCGCGAGGGCCGGGCCCACCGCACACCGGAGCCGCTGCCGCCCGCCGTCGAACCGGCCGCCGCCCACAGCCCGCAGGTGGTGGACGCGACGGCGGCCGGGCAGGCGTACACCGCGCTCGCCACCGTCGAGGAGCTGCTGAAGGACTGGGACGAGGGCGGCCCGGGCGTGCTGCGGGCCGGCGGGCTGAGCGTGCGCGATCTGAAGCGGACGGCCGTCGCCCTGGACGTCTCCGAGCCGGTCGCCGCGTTCTGGGTGGAGCTGGCGTACGCGGCCGGTCTGATCGCCTCCGACGGCGAGGCCGACGAGCGGTACGCGGCCACGCCCGGCTACGACGAGTGGCTGGAGCGGCCCGCCGCCGAGCGCTGGACCCGCCTCGCGGAGGCCTGGCTCGCGGGCACCCGGACGCCGGGGCTGGTCGGCGGGCGGGACGCGAAGGACCGTACGCTCTCCGCGCTCGGCCCGGGCCTGGACCGCTCGGCCGCCGCCGAGGTACGGCACCGGGTACTGACCCTGCTGGCCGGGCTGCCGACCGGCACGGCGCCGGACACCGGGTCGGTCCTGGACCGGCTGGGCTGGGAGCGGCCGCTGCGCGGGCCCCGGCAGGAGGACGGCGAGGAGGACCTGCGCTCCCGGCTGGCCCGCTGGACCCTGTCGGAGGCGGAACTGCTGGGGATCACGGGACGGGGCGCGCTGTCGGCACAGGGGCGCGCGCTGCTCGGCGCACCGGCGCCGCCGCCCGCCCCGGTCGCCGAGAATCCGGCGGGCCCGGGCGCCAAGCTGCCGGTCCACCACCACGCGCCCGGCCCCGCCCCGGCGCCGCTCTCCCCCGCCGAGCAGGCGGCGGCGACGGCGGCCGCCGCCCGCGTCCTCGCCCCGCTGCTGCCCGAACCCCTGGACCACGTCCTGCTCCAGGCCGACCTGACGGCGGTGGCGCCGGGCCCGCTCCAGCGGCCGCTCGCCGACACGCTGGACGTGCTCGCGGACGTCGAGTCCAAGGGCGGGGCGACGGTCTACCGCTTCACGCCCGCCTCGGTGCGCCGCGCCCTGGACGCCGGCCGGACCGCCTCCGACCTGCACGCCTTCCTCACCGAGCACTCCCGTACGCCGGTCCCGCAGCCGCTCACCTATCTGATCGACGACGTGGCCCGCAAGCACGGCCATCTGCGGGTCGGCGCGGCCTCGGCGTACGTCCGCTGCGACGACGACGCCCTGCTGAACGAGATCCTGGCCGACAAGCGCGCCGCCGGTCTGCGGCTGCGCCGGCTGGCCCCGACCGTGCTGGCCGCCCAGTCCGACCCGGCGGCCCTGCTGGAAGGCCTGCGCGCGATGGGCTTCGCACCGGCCGCCGAGTCCGCCGAGGGCGACGTCCTGATCGCCCGCGCCCACGCCCACCGCACCCCGCCGCGCACGGCACCCGAGCCGGTCCCGGACGGCCCGCCGCCGCCCGACGCCACGCTCCTCACGGCGGCGATCCGCGCGATCCGCGCGGGCGACCTGGCGGCCACCGCCCCGCGCAAGCCCGCCGGTTCCGAGCCCGGGACCGGGAGCAGGGCCCCGCTGGCGGGCGGCGAGCTGCCGCGCACCTCCTCCGCCGAGACCCTGGCCACCATGCAGGCCGCCGTCCTGACCGGCGAATCCCTCTGGATCGGCTACGTCAACGCCGAGGGCTCGGCCAGCCAGCGCGTCATCGCCCCGGTCCGCGTCGAGGGCGGCTTCGTCACGGCCTACGACCACACGGCGGACGAGGTCCGGACGTATCCGCTGCACCGGATCACGGGGGTGGCGGAGCTGGCGGAGGACTGACCCCGGCCCGCGGCTCAGCCCTTGAGCCTGCCGCCCTTGACGGCGGCGACGAACGAAGCCCAGCTGTCGGCCGGGAAGACAAGGGCCGGGCCGTGCGGCGCCTTGCTGTCGCGGACGGGGATGACGGCGGGGAAGTCGTGGGCTACCTCGATGCAGTTGCCGGCGCCTCCGTCGCTGTAGCTGGACTTGCGCCACGAAGCAACTCTCAGGTCGATGCCAGGGGATCGCATGGTGCGCTGTCCTCCATCACTTGCTCAATGAACGCCACCGAGTCCTGGGGCGAAAGGGCCACGTCCCGAAGTGCATCGTAGGACAACCTGAGTTGTTCGACTTCCCTTGCGTCCTCCAGCAGTTCACCACTCTTGCTGCTCTCCACCCAGACCGCTGTGGTCCCGTCGAGGCCCCGGAGAAAGGCGACCAGTCCGCCGAGGAGATCATGCAACCCCACCGAGTACGGCAGAACCTGGACAGCCACGTGCGGCTGGGACGCCATTTCGACGATGTGGGCAAGTTGTCCACGCCATTCCCCGGCGTCCAGGAGTGGCCGTCGCAGGACCGCCTCGTCGATGATCGCCCGCAGGTGTGGAGGCGACTCGCACAGCAGCAGCTCCTGCCTGCTCATGCGGCCGACAAGCTGTTCTTCCAACTCCGGGACCTGGCTGGGGAGATGCGGCGTCGACCAGAACAACGCCTTCGCGTACGCCTCGGTCTGAAACATGCCGTGCAGGAAGCTCCCCGCATAGTGCTCGATGACCACGGCTTCCGCCTCAAGCTCCATGTACCGCACGTACTTGTCGCGGAACACGGTCTCCTGCTTGGCGATCTCCCACAACCGCATCAGCAGCGGCTTCGTCCCGTAGACCACGTCGAGCGCCTCGATGATCTCGGGTCCGCCGAGGGTCTTGCCCCGCTCCAGACTGTGCAGTTGCGAGTGGTCCCACCCGACCTTGCCGGCCAGCTCCCGCAGGGACCAGCCGGACTCGGTGCGCAGCCGGGCCAGCTCGATGGCAAGCACCACGCGGGGTGATTGGTGACCCGATCCCGGGATCGGTTTCCGTGGTGGCATCGCGCGCCCCTCCGCCAACGGCCGACAGTCCGCCAGTGACCTCCTGCTCACAATAAGTGAACAACGGCCGGGCAGCCCCCAGAAAGAACCGTCCAGATCCATGACGTAGCCGGCAAGTCAGCCAAGGCCTCCTCGGCCTGCCTGATCTATCGAGGCCCCGCGAGAAGCCGGAGACATCGATGTCTTCAGAAGCCGTCTCGTCCATTTCACGCGATGGGCGAACATAGATAGCGGCGCGCATCCCCGGCGCGCTGGCCGGTACGCCCTTCCGGCGCCGGGCACGGGGCATGGCCCGAGCGGTGACAGGTGCAGTGTCTGTCACGCTGGAGATCCTATCCGTGGAGGTATGCGTGTCCTGCCTAATCGTCCAGTCCGACAAGACCCTGCTCCTGGAAGTCGACCACGAGCGGGCCGACGACTGTCGGCGGGCCATCGCGCCGTTCGCCGAGCTGGAGCGGGCGCCGGAACACATCCACACCTACCGGGTCACGCCGCTCGGGCTGTGGAACGCGCGGGCGGCCGGGCACGACGCCGAGCAGGTCGTGGACGCGCTCGTGCAGTACAGCCGGTATCCGGTGCCGCACGCGCTGCTGGTCGACATCGCCGAGACCATGGACCGCTACGGCCGGCTGACCCTGTCCAAGCACCCCACGCACGGACTGGTCCTCACCAGCACCGACCGGCCCGTGCTGGAGGAGGTGCTGCGGTCCAAGCGGATCGTCCCGCTGGTGGGCGCCCGGATCGACCCGGACACCGTCGCCGTGCACCCCTCCGAGCGCGGGCAGATCAAGCAGGTGCTGCTGAAGCTGGGCTGGCCGGCCGAGGACCTCGCCGGGTACGTCGACGGCGAGGCGCACCCGATCGAGCTGCTGGAGGACGGCTGGGCGCTGCGGCCGTACCAGAAGCAGGCCGTGGAGAACTTCTGGCACGGCGGCAGCGGTGTGGTCGTGCTGCCGTGCGGTGCCGGAAAGACGCTGGTCGGGGCCGGGTCGATGGCTCAGGCGAAGTCGACGACGCTGATCCTGGTCACGAACACCGTCTCGGCCCGGCAGTGGAAGCACGAGCTGGTGAAGCGGACCTCGCTGACCGAGGACGAGATCGGCGAGTACAGCGGGACGCGCAAGGAGATCCGCCCGGTCACCATCGCCACCTACCAGGTGCTGACGACACGGCGGAAGGGCGTCTACCCGCACCTGGAGCTCTTCGACTCCCGGGACTGGGGCCTGATCGTCTATGACGAGGTGCATCTGCTGCCCGCTCCCGTCTTCAAGTTCACCGCCGATCTTCAGGCGCGGCGGCGGCTGGGGCTGACGGCCACGCTGGTGCGCGAGGACGGCCGGGAGTCGGACGTGTTCTCGCTGATCGGGCCGAAGCGGTTCGACGCGCCCTGGAAGGAGATCGAGGCGCAGGGGTACATCGCGCCCGCCGACTGCGTCGAGGTGCGGGTCAACCTGACCGACTCGGAGCGGCTCGCGTACGCCACCGCCGAGACGGAGGAGAAGTACCGCTTCTGTGCGACGACGGACACCAAGCGGAAGGTCACCGAGGCGATCGTGCGCCGGTTCGCCGGGCAGCAGATCCTCGTCATCGGGCAGTACATCGACCAACTCGACGAGCTGGGCGAGCACTTGAACGCGCCGGTCATCAAGGGCGAGACCTCCAACGCCCAGCGCGAGAAGCTCTTCGACGCCTTCCGCGAGGGCGAGATCAGCGTGCTGGTCGTCTCGAAGGTCGCGAACTTCTCCATCGACCTGCCGGAGGCGACGGTCGCCGTCCAGGTGTCGGGCACGTTCGGGTCGCGGCAGGAGGAGGCGCAGCGGCTGGGGCGTGTGCTGCGGCCCAAGGCCGACGGCCATCAGGCGCACTTCTACTCGGTGGTCGCCCGCGACACGATCGACCAGGACTTCGCCGCCCACCGCCAGCGCTTCCTGGCGGAACAGGGCTACGCCTACCGCATCGTGGACGCGGACGAGATCCTCGCGGGGGGCTGAGCCGGGGTTACTTACGGCGTATGCCCGCTTCCTCGCCGTACTCGCCGAAGATCACGACGCTGACCGCCGCTTCCGCGAAGACCTTGAGGGCGCGCAGGGCGTTGCCGATCGGGTGGTGATGGGGGCCGTCCGTGGCGGTGGCGCCGGACGGGGGCCGGGCGGGGGCCGGGGAGATGGATGCTGCGCTCATGTCTCCATGGTGGCTCTGCGGGCATAAGACCCGCATCGGTCTCCAGAGCCAATTCCGGATGCCCCGGAGTAGGCCCCCGGGTGGACTCCGCCCCCTGCTCCAGGGATCACGTGTCCCCTAGGGGACAGAAATTCATTGGCGCTCGTCTCCCCGCCCCGACTAAAATCTCCTCTCTTGCCCGCCTCCCCTCAGCGGAGTGCCGCCGCCCGGTCGGTAACCGTGCGGCATCGTCGTAGCCACCCAGCAGGTCTACCGGAGGCACCCCCTTGTCCACGCCCGCCCAAGAGCCGCTCGACGCCCCGTCCGCCGCCCCGCTCGACGACCCGCTCGCCCGGGAGCGCGCCCATCTGGCGTCCTCCCGTGCCGCGCTGCGCGCCATGCGCGAGGACGTGGAGGCGCTGGACATCAAGGACGTCGCCGCGAACTGGGTCAACGCCCAGGTGCTGGCCCGCCAGATCGACGACCGGATCAGGGCGCTGGCCGACCTGAGCGACACCCCGCTGTTCTTCGGCAGGCTGGACTACCTCCACGCGCCGGGTGCGGACCGGGCCGAGGGCGCGGAGGGCGAGCAGTTCTACATCGGGCGCCGGCATGTGCACGACCACGACGGCGACCCCATGGTCATCGACTGGCGCGCCCCGGTCTCGCAGCCGTTCTACCGCGCCTCCAAGAAGGACCCGCTGGACGTCGGGCTGCGCCGTCGCTTCGGCTACACCGGCGGGGACCTCACGGCGTACGAGGACGAGCACCTGTCCGACCCGGAGGAGAGCGCGAAGACCAGCAGGCTCCTCCAGCAGGAGATCGAGCGGCCGCGCGTCGGTCCCATGCGGGACATCGTGGCCACCATCCAGCCCGAGCAGGACGAGATCGTCCGCTCCGGGCTGGGCGGCACCGTCTGCGTCCAGGGCGGGCCGGGCACCGGGAAGACCGCCGTCGGCCTGCACCGGGTCGCCTACCTCCTCTACGCCCACCGGGAGCGGCTGGCCCGCACCGGCACCCTCGTCATCGGGCCGAACAAGTCCTTCCTGCACTACATCGAGCAGGTCCTCCCGGCGCTGGGCGAGCTGGCGGTGCAGCAGGCCACGGTGGACGACCTGGTGGCGCACGTGGAGGTGCGCGGCGCGGACGAGGCGGCGGCGGCCGTGGTCAAGGGCGACGCCCGGATGGCCGAGGTGCTGCGCCGGGCGCTGTACGCGCACGTGAGCATGCCGACGGAACCGGTCGTGGTGGTGCGCGGCTCCCGGCGCTGGCGCGTACCGGCGCACGAACTGGAAGACGTCGTACGGGAGTTGCTGGAGCGGGACATCCGGTACGGCGCCGCCCGCGAGGCGCTGCCGCAGCGGATCGCGCACGCGGTGCTGGTGCAGATGGAGCGGGCCGGTGAGGCGCCGGACGACCGGGTGCAGGACGCGGTGGCCCGCAACAGCGCGGTCAAGGCGGCCGTGAAGGCTCTCTGGCCGGTCGTCGACCCGGCGAAGCTCGTCCTGCGCCTGCTGACGGACGCCGACTTCCTCGCCGAGCACGCCGAGGGGATCCTCGACGAGGACGAGCAGAAGACGATCCTGTGGGACAGGCCGGTGCGCAGCGTGAAGTCGGCCCGGTGGTCGTCGGCGGACGCGGTGCTGGTCGACGAGGCGGCCGACCTGATCCAGCGCACCCATTCGCTCGGCCATGTCGTGCTGGACGAGGCGCAGGACCTGTCCCCGATGCAGTACCGCTCGGTGGGCCGCCGCTGCACCACCGGCAGCGCGACCGTCCTCGGCGACCTGGCCCAGGGCACGACCCCGTGGGCGACCCGGAGTTGGGACGAGGCGCTGGCCCACCTCGGCAAGCGCGAGGGCGTGATCGAGGAGCTGACGGCCGGTTTCCGTGTGCCGACGGACGTCATCACGTACGCCTCCCGGCTCCTGCCGCACATCGCGCCCGGCCTCACCCCGGTCGCCTCGGTCCGTGAGAACCCGGGCTTCTTCGAGGTCCGCGCGATCACGGACGCCGCCGAAGTCGTGGCCGCGTGCGAGGAGTTGCTGGGCAACGAGGGCTCGACGGGCCTGATCGCCGCCGACGCCCGGATCCCGGCCCTGGCCGAGGCCCTGACGGCGGCGGGGATCGCGTATCTCGCCCCCGGCGAGGAAACCACCCGCGAGACCCGCCTCACCCTGGTCCCGGCCTCCCTCGCCAAGGGCCTGGAGTACGACTACGTCGCCCTGGACGAGCCCCAGGCGGTGGTGGACGGCGAGCCGGACGAACGGACGGGTCTGCGGCGGCTGTACGTGGCGCTCACGCGAGCCGTGTCCGGGCTGATCGTGACGCACGCGGCACCGGTGCCTGCGCAACTCGCTGAGAAGAACGATGAGTAGGGTGCTGCTCCGTTCCGCCACGTCCCCATGGAAAGGCCTCCGTTGAGCACACCGCCGTCCCCGCATCCCGGTTACCCGCAGGCGCCGGGGCCGTACCAGCAGCAGCCGGGTGCGTACCCGCAGCAGCCGGGTGCGTACCCGCAGCAGCCGGGTCCCTACCAGCAGGCCCCCGGGCCGTACGCGCAGGCGCCCGGGGCGTACCAGCAGCCGGCCCCGGCGCCGTACCAGCCCCAGCAGGCGCCCGGCGCCTACGGTCAGCCCCGGGCGCCGTACCAGCAGGGACCTTTCGACTACAGCCAGCAGGCGCCCGCCGGGCCCGGCTGCGACGTGTGCGGGGCCGGGCCGGCCACACGGGTGACGATCCGTGGCCACCAGGGCTTCCTGATCGTGATGCGGAACCTGTGGCGGAAGGGCACCTTCTGCCAGACCTGCGCGCTCGCCGTGTTCCGCAAGATGCAGTCGGACACGATGGTGCAGGGCTGGTGGGGCCCGATGTCGATGATCATCACGCCCATCACGCTGCTGATCAACCTCTTCGCCCTGTCCAAGATCCGCAAGATCCCCCCGCCGATGGCCGCCATGGGCCCCGGCCTGGACCCGGGCAAGCCGGTCCTGCGCCGCCCGGCGGGCATGTTCGGCCTGCTGCCGCTGAGCGCGTTCGCGCTCGTGTTCCTGTTCGTCCTGGTCGCGATCGCGGCAGGGTGACGCGGTGGGCGGGGCCGGTCCTACTCCCCGTCCACCACCCTCCGCCACTCCCGCACGGCCTCCTCGGAAACGGGCCCGGCCCAACCCGCGGAGCGGGCCGCGCCGCCGATGTGGAACGCGTCGATCCCCGCGTTCCGCAGCGGGCGGACGTGCTCCAGGCGCAGCCCGCCGCCGACCAGGACCGTCTGGTCGTACCCGGGCTCGCCACGGCGGCCCGCCTCCGCGACCAGCGTGGGCAGCCCCTCGTCCACGCCGGCGGCGGCGCCCGCCGTGAGGTAGGCGTCCAGGCCGGGCAGGTCGGCGAGTTGTTTGCGCAGGGCGTCGCGGTCGGCGGCGTGGTCGATCGCCCGGTGGAAGGTCCAGGCGCAGCCGTCCAGGGCGGCGACCACCCGCTCCACCGCCGCCAGGTCCACCGCGCCGTCCGCGTCGAGGAAGCCGAGCACGAACTGGTCGGCCCCCGCCTCCCGCAGCTCGCCCGCCGCCCGGACCAGAGCGGCGACGTCCTCGGCGGCGCCCGCCGCGAACCCGTCCGACAGCCGCAGCATCACGCGCAGGTCGATGTCGACGGCGGCCCGGATCCCGGCGACGGTGGCGGTCGCGGGGGTGAGCCCGTCGGCCGCCATCTCGGTGACCAGCTCCAGGCGATCCGCGCCTCCGGCCTGGGCGGCGACCGCGTCCGCCACGTCGAGCGCGATCACCTCCAGGACTGCACGCTTGCTCATGGCACCCCATTCATCGCGGCTACAGATCCAGGTTTCCAAGTACGGCTCTAGAGGTCTAGTCCAATCCAAAGGGTACGCCCTGCCCCACCCCGTGGCCGACCGCACGCGGCAATGAGCCACCCGCACGCCACAATGGGCCCATGGCCGACCTCGACGCCCTGCGCCTCCGCTTCGCCCGCGCCCTGGAAGCCGCCCGCGCCCCCGGCGGCGGCCCCGACCCCGCGCCGTACGCCGACAACCTGCTCGCCCGCTGGCAGGAGCCGCAGCGCCGGTACCACACGGTGGCCCACCTGGCGGCGGTGCTCGACCACGTCGACGTCCTCGCGGACCACGCCGCCGACCCGGACGCCGTACGGCTGGCCGCCTGGTTCCACGACGCCGTCTACCTGCCCGAGCGCTCCGAGAACGAGGAGCGCTCGGCGCGGCTCGCCGAGCGCGCGCTCCCGGAGGCGGGGGTGTCACCGGAGAAGACCGCCGAGGTGGCCCGGCTGGTCCGGCTCACCGTCACGCACGACCCGTCCGGCGACGACCGCGACGGCCAGGTGCTGTGCGACGCGGACCTCGCGATCCTGGCCGCGCCCCCGTCGGCGTACGCCGCCTACACCGCCGAGGTGCGCGAGGAGTACCACTTCGTGCCGAACGACGCCTTCCGGGACGGCCGCTGCGCGATCCTGCGCCAACTCCTCGCACTGCCACGCCTGTTCCACACCCCCTACGGCCGGGAGCACTGGGAGGCCACGGCCCGCTACAACCTCGGATCCGAGCTGGAATTGCTGTCGACCTGAGCCGACGCTCCCGCCTACAGTGCGCCCCATGCGAACGATCAGCGGGGATGACGTGAAGCGGGCCGTCGCGAGCTGCACGGCGGCGTTGCGGCAGGCGACGGACCGGGACTGGACGGCCGTCAAGGCGGGCCGGGTGGAGTGGAGTTGCCACGCCACCGCGTTCCACATCGCCGAGGACTGCCTGGGCTACGCGGGCAACCTCGCCGGACGCGCCCGGGACGCGTACGTCCCCTTCGAGATCACCCTCGAAGAGGGCACCGACAACACCGGCCTGCTGCACGTGATCGAGACGACCGGCGCGCTGCTCGCCGCCACCGTCGACACCGCCCCGCCCGGCGTGCGCGCCTTCCACCCCTACCCGTTCCGCAGCGCCGACCGCGAGGGCTTCGCGGCGATGGGCATCGCCGAGGTGCTGCTGCACACCCACGACATCGCCGAGGGCCTCGGACTCTCCTACGCCCCGGACGAGGACCTGGTCGAGTCCGTCCTGACCTGCATCTTCCCGCAGGTCCAGCCCGGTCCCGCGCCCTGGCCGACCCTGCTGTGGGCCACCGGCCGGGGCGAGCTGCCCGGCCGCGCCCCGGTCACCGGCTGGCACTGGCACAACAACCTGGTCGTCCCGGCCGATCGGGTCGACCTGGTCGGCATCCGCCCGGCCGCCGCCCGCGATCTGCGCCTCGGGGGCGACGGCGGCTTCGACTGGATCGAGGGCGGCCCCTACGAGGGCACCCGGAGCGCGTCCGGCTCCCTGGTGAAGGCGTACGAAGCGGGCACGCACCGCCCGGAGTTCGGGGTCTTCGCCCTCGTCCGGCACGAGGACGGCCGCGCGATCGGCGGCATGGGCTTCCACGGCGCCCCGAACGAGGGGGGCTGGGTCGAGGTCGGCTACGACCTCGCCGAGGGCGCCCGGGGACACGGCTACGCCACCGAGGCGCTGCGCGTCCTGACCGAGCGGGCGCTGGCCCGGGACGACGTCTCGGTCGTCGTCGCCACCATCGAGCACACCAACATCCCCTCGCAGCGGGTGGTCGCCCGGGCCGGCTTCACCCGGGCCACCCCGGAGGAGGAGCGGACCGCCCGGACCGAGCACGGCATGGAGGAGGGGCTCGGGCTCTACCTGCGCCGCGCCTGATCCCCCCTGCGCTTACGCCGCCGCAGCCCCGAGGCGTGCAGCAGCCGCACCACCGTGCGGCTGCTGACCTCCACCGCCCCCGCCGCCACCACGTCCGCGTACCGGCGCTCCGGAACGTCGTAGTGGTCGCCGTCGAAGGCGCGGACGGGGATGTCCAACGTCGCGGCGAACGCGTGCAGTTCGTCGTACGACACGTCGCTGACCAGATGCGACCACAGGCGCCCGTGCCCGGGCCAGGTGGGCGGGTCGATGTAGAGGGTCACGGGGTCACCGGTGCCTCAGGCCGCACGCCGCCCGCCTCACGACGAAGCCGCCGGGCCCGCGGCCGAGCCCAGGGAGCCGACCGCCGCGACCTTCACGCCCGCCTTGTGGCAGACCCAGTGCGGGTCGGGGCCCAGCTCCGGCTCCACGTCGAGGGCGTGCGGGTCGCCCGAGCCGCACACCGGGCACAGCGGCCAGCGGCCGTACCGCTCCAGCAGCGCGTCCTGCACGTCCTGCGCGACCAGCCCGGCGACGTACGCCACCCCGTCCGGCCACTGCTCGACCCACCAGCGCCGTTCCGCCACGGAGTCCTCGACCAGCGAGACCACGTCCGCCTGCGCGACCTCGCCCGCGACCAGATCGGCCAGCACCAGCGCACGGGCGGCGTGCAGGGCCTGTTCGAGAGGCGTGACGGGATGGGCCGGGTTGGCGGGATCGACGGGGTCCATGAAACCCATTGTGCGCACTCTTGACCGCCGCACCGAACCGAAAATATCTTTCACGTGTGACCCAGGACGTGAAGGAAAGTTTCGGCAGTCCGGGCGGATCCCTCGCCGCGAAGGTGCGCACCCTCGCCCCTTCCATGACCCGGTCCATGCAGCGCGTCGCCGAGGCCGTCGCGAACGACCCGGCCGGCTGCGCCGCCCTCACGGTCACCGGCCTCGCCGAACTGACCGGCACCAGCGAGGCCACGGTCGTCCGCACCGCCCGCCTGCTCGGCTACCCGGGATACCGGGACCTGCGGCTCGCCCTGGCCGGGCTGGCCGCACAGCAGCAGTCGGGCCGGGCACCGGCCATCACGACCGACATCGCGGTGGACGACCCCATCGCCGACGTCGTCACCAAGCTGGCCTACGAGGAGCAGCAGACCCTCGCCGACACCGCCGCCGGACTGGACACCGCCCAGCTCGGCGCCGCCGTCACCGCGTTGGCGGGCGCCCGCCGGACGGACGTGTACGGCATCGGCGCCTCCGGCCTCGTCGCCCAGGACCTCACCCAGAAGCTCCTGCGCATCGGCCTCATAGCCCACGCCCACAGCGATCCGCACCTCGCCGTGACCAACGCGGTGCAGCTCCGCTCGGGCGACGTGGCGATCGCGATCACCCACTCCGGCTCGACGGGGGACGTCATCGAGCCGCTGCGGGTCGCGTTCGAACACGGGGCGACGACCATCGCGATCACCGGCCGGCCCGACTCGCCGATCACCCAGTACGCCGACCACGTGCTGGCCACGTCCACCTCACGGGAGAGCGAGCTGCGACCCGCCGCGATGTCCTCGCGGACGAGTCAACTGCTCGTGGTGGACTGCCTGTTCGTGGGTGTGGCCCAGCGGACGTACGAGACGGCTGCGCCGGCTTTGGCCGCTTCCTACGAGGCCTTGGCTCATCGGCACCGGAGTGGTTCGCGATAGACCGTAGGACTGACCATGGAGGGGATCTGCGGGTCCGTAGTGGCTGATCGCGCAGTTCCCCGCGCCTCTAGGGAATTGCACCCGACCCGCACTGGAAAGAGCCGACCCCCCATGACCTCGCCCGACCTGCGCAGCCAACTGGCCTCCCTGACCACCGAGGCCTTCCGACCCGAGCTCGCCGACATCGACCGCCTGCCCACCCCCGACCTCGCCCGCCTGATGAACGGCGAGGACGCCGCCGTGCCCACGGCCGTCGCGCGACGCCTCCCGGAGATCTCCGCCGCCATCGACGCCGTCGCCGAACGGATGGCGCGCGGCGGCCGGCTGATCTACGCCGGCGCCGGTACGGCGGGCCGGCTCGGCGTCCTGGACGCCTCCGAGTGCCCGCCCACCTTCAACACCGACCCCGCCCAGGTCGTCGGCCTGATCGCGGGCGGCCCCACGGCCATGGTCACCTCGGTGGAGGGAGCCGAGGACTCCACGGAGCTGGCCCGCCAGGACCTGGACGCGCTGAAACTCACACCCGATGACACCGTTGTCGGCATCTCCGCCTCCGGCCGCACCCCCTACGCGATCGGCGCCGTCGCACACGCCCGCGCGCAGGGCGCCCTGACCATCGGCCTGGCCTGCAACGAGCACAGCGCGCTCGCGGCCGCCGCCGAGCACGGCATCGAGGTCGTCGTCGGACCCGAACTGATCACCGGCTCGACCCGTCTGAAGGCCGGCACGGCCCAGAAACTCGTCCTGAACATGCTGTCGACGATCACGATGATCCGGCTGGGCAAGACGTACGGGAACCTGATGGTCGACGTCCGGGCCTCGAACGACAAGCTCCGGGCCCGCTCCCGCCGCATCGTCTCCCTCGCCACCGGCGCGGCGGACGACGAGATCGAGCGGGCGCTGGCCGAGTCCGGCGGCGAGGCGAAGAACGCGATCCTCGCCCTCCTCGCCGACGTCGACGGCCCCACGGCCGCCCGCCTTCTGGAGGAGTCCGGCGGCCGTCTGCGTGCCGCGCTGGCGCACGCGCCCCGCTGACCCGCACGCTCGGGGCGTGCGCATCGACCCCGCCTCCACCGCGACCGCCGTCCTCGCCCTGGTCGGCGGCCCGGCCAACGTCACCTCCGCGACCCACTGCATGACCCGCCTCCGGTTGACCCTCGCCGACCCGACGGCGGTGGACGAGGCGGCCCTGCGGGCGGTCCCGGAGGTGCTGGGCCTGGTCGCCGACGGCCCGGACTGCCAGGTCGTGCTCGGGCCGGGGGTGGTCGAGGAGGTCACCGAGGCGGTGACGAGGACGGTGGCGGAGGCGGCGGCGCGGGCCGACAAGGGAGGAACGGAGCAGGAGACGGACGTCAGGACCGCCCTGCGCCGGATCGCGAACGTCTTCGTCCCCCTCATCCCCGCCCTCGTCGGCTGCGGCATCCTCGCCGGCCTCAACGGCCTTCTGCTGAACGCCGGTTGGTTCCCCTCCCTGTCCCCCGCCCTGTCCGTGATCGCCTCCGCCTTCCTCGCCCTGATCGCGGTGTTCGTCGGCGTCGACACGGCGCGGGAGTTCGGCGGCACCCCGGTGCTCGGCGGGGCCGCCGCGGCCGTCGTCGTGTACCCGGGAGTGTCGAAGGTGACGGCGTTCGGGGCCCACCTGTCCCCCGGCCAGGGCGGCGTGCTCGGCGCCCTCGCCGCCGCGTTCCTGGCCACCCGTGTGGAGAAGTGGGTACGGGGCCGGGTACCGGGCGCGCTGGACGTCCTGCTCACACCGACGGTCACCGTGCTCGTCTCCGGCCTCGTGACGCTGTACGGCCTGATGTACGCGGCCGGCGCGGCGGCGTCGGCGATCGGCACGGCGGCGAACTGGCTCCTGACCACGGCCGGCGCGGCGGCGGGCCTGGTGCTGGGCGGTCTGTTCCTCCCCCTGGTGATGCTGGGCCTGCACCAGGCCCTGATCCCCATCCACACCACCCTCATCACACAACAGGGCTACACGGTCCTCCTCCCCCTCCTCTCCATGGCGGGCGCGGGCCAGGTGGGCGCGTCGCTCGCGGTGTACGTCCGCCTGCGCCACGACGGCGAACTGCGTACGACGATCCGCTCGGCCCTCCCGGCCGGCCTGCTCGGTGTGGGCGAACCCCTGATCTACGGCGTGTGCCTGCCGCTGGGCCGGCCCTTCCTGACGGCGTGCGCGGGCGGGGCCGCGGGCGGGGCGTTCGTCGGCTTCTTCGCGATGCTCGGCACCACGGTGGGCGCGACCGCGATCGGCCCGTCGGGCTGGGCCCTGTTCCCGCTGCTGACGGGCAACCGGGGCGCGGGCGCGGCGGTCGCCGTCTACGCGGGCGGCCTGCTCACCGGCTACGCGGTCGGCTTCGTGGCGACGTACCTCTTCGGCCTCCCGCGCGCCCCCCGGCCGAGCGCCGCCGTGTGACGCACGACGGTGGCCGCTCGTTGCCTCAGCATGACGACGATGAAGTTCCTCGCCACGGCCGCCCTCACCGCCGCCTCCGCCGCCGCGCTGGCCGCCCCCGCCCACGCCGACGCCCCGGCCGACACGGCCACCACGCCCACCGCCAAGGCCGCCCACGGCAACGGCCAGTGGACGATCTCCGACACCGCGAACTGCGCCGACACCCTCGCCGTGGTCCCCGTCCTCAAGCAGGTCTCGCCGCTGCAAGTGCGCGAGAACACCCCCACGTGCGGCGCGGGCAGCCTGATCCGCCCGGGCCACCGGGGCCACCTGGGCCCGCACGGCAACCGCTGACGCCGGTCCTACGGGGCGCGCCAGACGAGGGTGTAGCGCCAGAAGAGCCGGCGGCGGAGCCGGACCCCGAGAAGAATCCGCCGGGCCTCGCGACCGATCTCGGCGAAGGTCACCTCCGGATCCCGGACGGGAGCGGTCATCGAAACGGGCCGGTGCGACGTGGCCCGCCCCCGGTTCTTCACCCACCCGATGAACGGATTGAGCGCTACGGCCGCCAGCCCGAGCGCGTGGTCGAGCCCCCCTTCCGCCCGCGCACAGCCGACGACGACCAGGGTGCCGCCGCTCGCCAACTCCTCCCGGAACCGGACGAGAGTCCCGGCGAAGGGAAGGTGGTGGAGTACGGCGACGCAGGTGATGACGTCGTAGGGACCCGGGGGAAGGCGGCCGGGCGCCTCGGCGAGTACGTAGGCACGGGGGCATCGACGGAGGTCGACTCCCTCGCCCGCCCGAGAATCCCCGCATCGGCATCGACCCCCACGACCGCCTCCGCCCGCCGCCCGGCCAGCCGCCGCACCAGCTCCCCGCTGCCGCACCCCACGTCCAGGACCCGCCCGGCCGCGCGGGGCAACTGCCGCAGCAGCCAGCGGTGACAGTGGGCGTTGTGGTCCCAGGGGTAGGCGGCGTTCAAGCGGTGCAGGGCCTCGACCAGTCTGCTCAACGGCTGCGCCTCTGCCGGTTCACCTGCCGCACCTTGACCCGCAGTTCCTCACCGACGGACATCGCGTTCAGCACGTCCGTCAGCCGCTCGGCGGTACGGACATTGCAGCGTCCCAGGTCGACCAACGCAAACGGTTCGCCACTCGCACCGGTCACCGGATCGACACACAGGGACGGCAACCGCACACCGACCCCGGCGAGCGCGTCCCGCAGCGACTCCACGATCTCTTCGGTGGTGCGCAGCATTTCCAACCTCCACGGCGGGTCCCAGATTTGCTACACAGCGTGGTCGACAGCTCGCTAGCCTGGCCAGATACGGCATCCCAACAATGCAAACTGTGGGAGAGGGACTCGCTATGGCCGGCCCCAAAGACCTGGACCCGTCCTCCTCGCCGCGCGCCATGCTGGGCGCCGAGTTACGGCATGCCCGTGAGCGGAAGGGGCTGAGCCAGGAGCAGCTGGGCCAACGGCTTTTCGTGAGCGGGTCGTTCGTCGGACAGCTGGAGTCGGGGGCGCGGCGGATGCAGCTGGAGCACGCGCGGCTGCTGGACGAAGTTCTGGAGACGAACGGCTTCTTCCTGCGGAACTGCAAGGCGGCGGCCAAGTCGAAGTATGAGGAGCCCTTCGCGGAGGCGGCGGAGGCCGAGGCTCAGGCCACAGCGATCAGGGAGTACGCACCCTCCCTGATCCCCGGACTGCTCCAGACACGCGCGTACGCACAGGCCGTGAACCGCGCGTACGACCCGATGGCACTGGAGGCGACCATCGACGAGTGGGTGGAGGGGCGGATGGAGCGGATCCGCCTGCTCGACAACCCAACAAAGCCGTTGTTGTGGACGGTGCTTGACGAGGCGGCGCTTCGCCGGGAGACCGGCGGCCGGGTCGTGATGGCGGAGAGCCTGCGCCACATCGCGGACCTGATCCGCCGGAACCGGGTCATCGTGCAGGTACTGCCGCTCAGCGCGGGAGCGCACGCGGCGATCCAGGGCGCCCTCAAGCTGATGGAGTTCGCGGACGCCCCTCCGCTGGCCTACTTCGAGGGAGTGCGCACGGGGCGGCTGGAGGACGACCCTGCCACCGTCGCCCAACTGAGATTCACGTTCGACCTCCTCGTGGCCTCCGCACTCTCGCGGGAGAAGTCCCTGGCCCTGATCGAGGCGTTGGCGCAGGATTACACACATGAAGAACACCCCTGACTACGACCTGAGCACGACCATATGGATCAAGTCCAGCTACAGCGCTGGCGGCAACAACTGCCTGGAAGTCACCACCGCCCACCGGACGCTCGTCCCCGTCCGAGACTCGAAGGCCCCCCACGGCCCGAAGCTCTTCTTCAGCTCGGCCGCGTGGGCTGCGTTCACCTCGTCCCTCAGGTAGCCGTCCCGAATCTCAAGCCCCGAGCTCCCAGGTCCGAGCGCCCTTTTCAAGGAATGGGCGGAGGGTCTCAACCCACCCTCCCACCCTGCGTGTTGACTTGACGCGTTCGGCTTGCAACGCAGCGTCACATGCCTCTAACGTGCGGCCATAAGCAAACGGCCCCCGCTGGTGCGCCAACACCGGTGCGGGGGCCTGACCTACAAGATCGAAGGACACATTCGATCCCATGGCTTACGCCAACTTTAGTGCTGCCCCTGCCCCCGCGCACCCCTTCCCTCACCCGATGGCCAATCCGGGCTACGGCAAGCGGTCGGTCCCCGGACAACATCCCCGGACGAACCACGACTTCGCCCACCTCCCCGCCCGCGAAGCCGCCATCGCCGCCTACCTCGACCGGCTTCCCGACGGCGCCGACATCTCCGTAAAGACGCTGGCCAAGGTGATGCCGTACGGGCAGTGCGCCCTGGGGACCGCCCTCAACCGGCTTCAGAAGGCAGGGCACTTACGGCGCGGACGGGAACGCCTGGCCGGTGCGGACGGCGTCCGCTGGATCACCCGATCGTGGTGGTCCCGCACCGCACGTGACGACGACTGGTGGGCGACGTTCGCGCGCGGCGACGTACCGCAGCCGGAACCGCCACCGGAAGACCGGGCCCGCCCGGAAGACCAGGCCCGCCCGGCCCCGACCCGCTCCCGCGCCCACATCCTCCTCGCCGCCCTGGGGCGTACGGCCCCGGTCCTGTCCCTCTCCGCCGCCGACTGTGCGGAACTCGCTCCGCTGGTGGCGGAGTGGTTCGCCCGGGGAGCCACCGACGAGGCCGTACTCCACGCCCTGACCGCCGGCCTGCCCAAGCCGGTCCACCACCCGGCCAACCTGGTCCGCAGCCGCCTGACCAAGAAGCTCCCGCCCGAACCCGTACGGCAGCCACCCCGCCCGCCCCGCCGGATCCTGGAGTGCGCGGAGTGCGGGGTGCCGGGACGGCCGGAGGCGCTGGCAGACGGGCTCTGCCAGGCGTGCAGGGGTGCGCCCCCGCGTGACCGCGCGCACCCCAATGCGCCCCTGGCGGCTCCCGCAATCCGCTCCTACGCAGCTGAGATGCGTGCTGCGATCTTGCAAAAGCGACAAGAAAGGACACTGGCATGACCGCTCCTACGGTCCGACGAGATCACTCGGGGGCACCATGGAAGGAAGGAGGCAATGCCATGACCCCTGACACCGCCGAGCGCCCGCAGATGTCCGTCGAGGACTTCGAGGAACTTGCCCGCAGGGCTCCGAGGGAGCTGCGCAACCGCCTGGAGTTCCTCGGTGGACGGCTGTGCATCCGGCACGGTCCGCTCGACGTCGAGGAGTTCGAAGAGCTGGAAGCCACTGCCCCGGAAACCGTGCGGCTGGAGTACATCAACGGAAAGGTAGTAGTCAAAGCCATGCCGGACGGCAACCACGGAGAGATCTTCATGTGGCTGCTTCGTCAGTGCATGCAACAGCGCCCCGAGCTGAACCTCATGCCCGAGCGGGGCGTCAAGGCCGAGTCCTACCGTAAGGGCCGCGCCCGTACGGACGGCTTCCTCGCACCCGAGGGCCATTTCAAGGGGCACGGGGAGTGGTCGGAGACCGACGGCGCCCTCATGGCGGTGGAAATCACCTCACATGACCGCGACACCGACCAACGCGATCGCATCGACAAGCCCATCGGCTACGCCGAGGCCGGTATCCCCGTCTACCTCCTCATCGATCGCGACAACAACACCCTCACCGTCTTCAGCGAACCGAAGGAAGGCCGCTACCTCCTGTCCCCTCGCTACCCCTGGGGCGCTACCGTCGAGCTGCCGCCTCCGGTCGGCATCACACTGGACACAGAGAAACTCAAGGACTACGCGGACTGACCATGAACCACGCCCAGCTCAACGCCCTCGGACGGGCCCTGCGGCTCGTCGGGGAGCACGGGGAGGCGCTCGGTGCCGACACCCCGGACTCCCGGCTGCACGAGATCAAGGCCGATCTGCGCCGGGCGCTCGATCTGCTGGACGAGAGTGTCGCCGCCGGCGCGCCCTCCACCCGGTGTCCCGAGCATCCGCAGGGCCCCGTCGACGAGAGCGCGCCCGATCTGTGTCTGCTGTGCGAGACCCGGCGCCGGGCCGCACGCCGGTCGGAGTATCACGGCGGAGGGCGGGAGCGGACCGAAGCCGCGGCCGCTGCCACCGCGCCGTCCCGGTACGGCGTCCGCGCCGACCGGCCGCAGCCGCAGCAGCGCTGGCTGCCGGAGGCGTGGAACGGGCAGGAGTGGCAGCTGTGCGGCACGCCCCGGCGGGACAAGCGCGAGGCCGAGGCATATCTCGCCGCCCAGCGCCGCTCGTCCCGGCCCGCCATGGCGTACCGGCTCGTGCACGAGTTCACCGACTACGAGGTGCTCCGGGTGTGGGGCACCCCGCTGCGCGTTGACATCGAGCCGCTGGGGAACCTATAGCAGCGGCAGGGCGCTGAAGTCGTAGCCCTCCCAGATCCGCCTGCTCGCCTCCTCCGGGTACGGCGCCACCCGCTGTTCCGCGTCCAGGACCTGGACCAGGCGGGAGCGCGGGTCGTAGGCCGGCCAGCCCGGGTCGCCGGTGCGGGCGAAAGCCGTCCAGGCGCGCTGGATGAAGGCCGACAGCCGCTCCGCCTCCGGTGTGGGTCTGCCGCCGGGAAACGCGAGGGCGGCCAGATCGGCGCCGAACGTGCCGAAGAGCAGTGGGATGTCCAGGCCGTGGCAGGCGCCCAGCGCGCCCTCGGAGTCCGGGGCCGGCCAGGTCAGTTCGTAGACGTGGGCGCTGCCGCCGCCTGCCCGCTGGGCCTCCGCCAGCCGCAGGCTCGGCTGCCCGAACTGCCAGTCCGTCTGGACCCGTTCGAAGAGCTGCTCCGCACTCCACTGCGGGAAGGCCGAGCGGTACGCCGCCTCGCCCGCCGCCCCGCCCGGTGCGTACAGCCGCAGGATCCCCGCGGCCAGGTCGTCCGTGATCTTGCCGGACATGCCGGCCGCGACCAGGAACAGGCGCCACTCGTCGCGGTTGTGGCCGACCAGGAGGTCCACGTCCCGCGCCGCACCCGCTGAAAGGGCCTCCCAGGGAGTCGTGGACAGCACCTCGCCGTCCACCACCGGCGCGAAGGGCAGCGCCGTCGGTGCCGCCTGGCCCCAGCGGTCGGCGTACGCCTGCATCTTGATGCCCAGGGCCTGGCCCGCCAGGGTCAGCTCGCGCGGGTCCGTCCTCGCCATGTCCTCTGCTGTCGGCGCGCGGCCCGCCTCCGCCGCCAGCGCCGCGGCGATGTCGCGGGCGAGGTCCGCGGAGAAGAACGTGCCCGGCACGCTCTGGGTGATCGCGCGGCGGAACAGGCCCCGGGCCCTCGGCATGGCCAGGAGGGAGGCGATGGAGCCCGCGCCGGACGACTGGCCGAAGACGGTGACCTGGGAGGGGTCGCCGCCGAACGCCGTGATGTTCTCCTGGACCCACTCCAGGGCCGCCACCTGGTCCAGCAGGCCCCGGTTCGCGGGAGCGCCCGTCCAGAGGGTGAAACCCTCCATGCCCGTGCGGTGGTTGAAGGAGACGAGCACCGCGTCGCCCGTGCGGGCGAGATGCTGGGCGTCGTAGGCCGACTGGCCGCTGAAGCCGAGTTTGTACGCACCACCGTAGATCCATACCAGCACCGGACGGGCGGCGGACGGATCCGGGTCCGGGGTCCAGACGTTCACCGTCAGCCAGTCGTCGCCCTCCGGCTGCCGGGGCTGGACCGTGCGGCCGGAGAGTCCCACCTCCTCCGGGGGCGGCGGGCCGAACGCGTACGCCTCCCGCGTGCCCTCCCAGGGGTCGGGCCGGCGCGGTGCCCGGAAGCGGTCCGGGCCGACCGGGGGCGCGGCGAAGGGAATGCCCCGGAACACCGACAGCCCCTGCTCCCGCAGACCGCGCACCGCCCCGGAGGCGGTGCGCACCACGGGCCCGGACTCGCTCTTCGTCATCGCTCGCTCCCCTGACTTCAGCCGTAGGCCTCAGCACGAACTGACTGTTCATCAAGGGAACGCGCGACGACGGTCATACGTGCCCGAACGGCACGACGGACACCGTCAGCTGAGGGTCTTCAGCGACGCGGCGTCGTACGGCTTCAGCTCGCCCGTGCGGTCGGCGAGCACCTTGGCCGCCCACTCCGGGTCCTGGAGCAGCGCGCGGCCGACGGCGATCATGTCGAACTCGTCGGCCTCCAGCCGGTCGAGGAGGTCGTCGATGCTCTTGGTCCCGGAGCCCTCGCCCTGGAACGCCTTGATGAACTCGCCGTCGAGGCCGACCGAGCCGACGCTGATGACCTGCTTGCCGGTGATCTTCTTCGTCCAGCCGGCCAGGTTCAGGTCCGAGCCGTCGAACTCCGGCACCCAGTAGCGGCGGGTGGAGGCGTGGAAGACGTCGACGCCGGCCGCCGCCAGCGGGGTCAGGATGGCCTCCAGCTCCTCGGGGGTCTCGGCGAGGCGGGCCGTGTAGTCCTGCTGCTTCCACTGCGAGTAGCGGAAGATGACCGGGAACTCGGGCGAGACGGCCGCGCGGACCGCCGCCACGATCTCCGCGGAGAACTTCGTACGGGCCACCGGGTCGCCGCCGTAGGCGTCGGTACGGCGGTTGGTGCCCTCCCACAGGAACTGGTCCAGGAGGTAGCCGTGGGCGCCGTGCAGCTCCACGCCGTCGAAGCCGATGCGCTCGGCGTCGGCCGCCGCCCGGGCGAACGCGGCGATCACGTCGTCGAGGTCCTGCTGGGTCATCGCCCGGCCGGTGGCCTCGGCGCCCGCGGTGACCAGGCCGGAGGGGCCCATCGCGGGGGCCTCGGGGAAGGGGGCCTCGCCGTCCTTGCGGACCATGCCGATGTGCCACAGCTGCGGGACGATGGTGCCGCCCGCCGCGTGCACGTCCGCGGCCACCTTCGCCCAGCCCGCCAGCTGCTCCTCGCCGTGGAAGCGCGGCACGCGGTCGCTCTGGCCCGCCGAGTCGTGGCCCACGTAGGTGCCCTCGGTGACGATCAGGCCGACCCCGGCGGCGGCACGGCGGGAGTAGTACGAACGCACGTCCTCGCCGGGTACGCCGCCCGGGGAGAACATCCGGGTCATGGGCGCCATCGCGATCCGGTTCGGCACGGTGAGGCCGTTGAGGGTGATGGGGCGGGACAGGATCTGGGCCGCGCGGGAGGCGGAGGTCGTGACGGTCACGTGGGGGGCTCCTCGTGAGGGACGGCGTTAACCGGTCGGTATGTGAGCACGCATTGTTGCAGCTCCTTAAGTAACGGCCTATGTGCCGGCCCGCATTCCGGACCGCGGTCCGCCCGTGTGTGATCCGAAGCACAGTCCGGGACGCGATCCCGGACTCGCCCCCGGAAACGCCCGAGGGCGGCACCCCAGCCGGAAGCTGGAAGTGCCGCCCTCGGAGAAGGACAGGTGATCCGGGCGGATCAGAAGTCCATGTCACCGCCCGGCATGCCGCCCGGAGCGGCCGCGGCGGCCTTCTCCGGCTTGTCGGCGATGACGGCCTCGGTGGTGAGGAACAGCGCGGCGATGGAGGCCGCGTTCTGCAGCGCGGAACGCGTCACCTTCGCCGGGTCGATGATGCCCTCGGCGATCATGTCGACGTATTCGCCCGTGGCGGCGTTCAGACCGTGGCCGACGGCCAGGTTGCGCACCTTCTCCACGACGACGCCGCCCTCGAGACCACCGTTGGCGGCGATCTGCTTCAGCGGGGCCTCCAGCGCGAGCTTCACGGCGTTGGCGCCGGTCGCCTCGTCACCCTCCAGGTCCAGCTTCTCGAAGACCGAGGAGGCCTGCAGCAGGGCCACGCCACCACCGGCGACGATGCCCTCCTCGACGGCCGCCTTGGCGTTGCGCACGGCGTCCTCGATGCGGTGCTTGCGCTCCTTGAGCTCCACCTCGGTGGCGGCACCGGCCTTGATGACCGCGACGCCGCCCGCGAGCTTGGCCAGGCGCTCCTGGAGCTTCTCGCGGTCGTAGTCCGAGTCGCTGTTCTCGATCTCGGCGCGGATCTGGTTCACGCGGCCGCCCACCTGCTCCGAGGAGCCGGCGCCGTCGACGATGGTGGTCTCGTCCTTGGTGATGACGACCTTGCGGGCGCGGCCCAGGAGGTCCAGGGTCGCGTTCTCCAGCTTGAGGCCGACCTCCTCGGAGATGACCTCGCCGCCCGTGAGGATGGCGATGTCGCCGAGCATGGCCTTGCGGCGGTCGCCGAAGCCCGGGGCCTTGACGGCGACGGACTTGAAGGTGCCGCGGATCTTGTTGACGACCAGGGTCGACAGGGCCTCGCCCTCGACGTCCTCGGCGATGATCAGCAGCGGCTTGCCCGACTGCATGACCTTCTCCAGGAGCGGGAGCAGGTCCTTGACCGAGGAGATCTTGGAGTTGGCGATGAGGATGTACGGGTCCTCGAGCGACGCCTCCATGCGCTCCATGTCGGTCGCGAAGTACGCCGAGATGTAGCCCTTGTCGAAGCGCATGCCCTCGGTGAGCTCGAGCTCCAGACCGAAGGTGTTGCTCTCCTCGACGGTGATGACGCCTTCCTTGCCGACCTTGTCCATGGCCTCGGCGATCAGCTCGCCGATCTGGGTGTCGGCGGCGGAGATGGACGCGGTGGAGGCGATCTGCTCCTTGGTCTCGACGTCCTTCGCCTGCTCCAGCAGGGCGGCGGAGACGGCCTCGACGGCCTTCTCGATACCGCGCTTCAGAGCCATCGGGTTGGCGCCGGCGGCGACGTTGCGCAGGCCTTCCTTGACCAGGGCCTGGGCGAGCACGGTCGCGGTGGTCGTACCGTCACCGGCGACGTCGTCCGTCTTCTTGGCGACTTCCTTGACCAGCTCGGCGCCGATCTTCTCGTACGGGTCCTCGAGCTCGATCTCCTTGGCGATGGAGACACCATCGTTGGTGATCGTGGGGGCGCCCCACTTCTTCTCGAGGACGACGTTGCGACCCTTGGGGCCGAGCGTCACCTTGACGGCGTCCGCGAGCTGGTTCATGCCGCGCTCGAGGCCGCGCCGCGCCTCCTCGTCGAACGCGATGATCTTGGCCATGTGAAGTGGTCCCTCCAGGACTGGGGGTGATTCCTTCGGACCGCGCCCGCGCCCGCGACGGACGGCTCGCCGGCCTGTGGTTCCTTGCCCCACGTGGCCTGCGGGCCTCACCGACCCGGTCCTTCTTTGTCACTCTCACCTTCAGAGTGCTAACGCCAATGATTAGCACTCGCCCCTGCCGAGTGCAAGCGCCTTGGGGGGGTCGGGGCGCGCGCTCAGCCGCCCGCGAACAGAGGATCGGGACGGGGCCGAACGGGGCAGCCGGGCACAGCGAAGGGCCCGCACCCCTCGCGAGGTGCGGGCCCTTCGGACAAGAAACGTTCAGGCGCTGAGGCGAACCATGTCGGCCTGCGGGCCCTTCTGGCCCTGCGAGATCTCGAACTCCACCCGCTGCCCCTCTTCCAGGGTGCGGTAGCCGTCCATCTGAATGGCGCTGTAATGGACGAAGACGTCCGCACCACCGTCGACCGCGATGAAGCCGTACCCCTTCTCCGCGTTGAACCACTTGACGGTGCCCTGAGCCATGCCTAACTCCCCTATTACTGGCCCTTGCACAGATCCACACTTCGCGGACCCGGGTCAGACCTCACCCCCCATCGGTCGGGGGCGTGCGCCGGAACGCGTCGACCGCGGCTGAATGTATCTGTCCAACTGCCGTCTGCAACAGGTCAATCGGACGAGAAATCTGGACGACGACGGTCCGGAATCTACCTAAAATACGGCCGAATCCAGGGCAAGTCGGGCCGTACAAAGTGGAACAAAAGCCGCAGAAAGCCCGTGCAGTTTGGCTGCTTCTTATCGGGCTCACGATGCGGAATCCGGGACCTCGACCTTCGGATCCGGAACGCGTTCCCCAACTGTACCGCGCTCAATCACACTGAATGGCCCCCTCCGTTTCTCTCACGGAGGAGGCCATTCGATGAACAATCGGTAACCTCGATTACCGACGGTAATGATCAGCCGCCGGCGACCGCCGGAATGATGGAGACACCGGCGCCGTCCGGGGTCGCGGTTTCCAGGCCCTGCTCGAAGCGCACGTCGTCGTCGTTGACGTACACGTTCACGAACCGGCGCAGCCTGCCCTGGTCGTCCAGGACCCGGGCGGCGATCCCGGTGTGGTTCTTCTCCAGGTCCTCGATGACCTGGGCGAGGGTCGCGCCCTCGGCGGCGACCTCGGCCTGACCGCCGGTGTAGGTGCGCAGGATGGTGGGGATGCGAACGGTCACGCTCATGCGAGGCCAGCCTCTCGGAAGGAGTCCAGGGTCGGACGGATGGTGGCGGTGAGACCCGTGCCGGCCACCGCGTCGAGGGTCTTCAGGCCGTCGCCGGTGTTGAGGACGACCGTGGTCTTCGTCGGGTCCAGGACACCTGCCTTGACCAGCTTGCGGGTGACGCCGACCGTCACGCCGCCCGCCGTCTCGGCGAAGATGCCCTCGGTGCGGGCCAGCAGCCTGATCGCGTCGACGACTTCCTCGTCCGTCACGTCCTCCACCGCGCCGCCGGTGCGGCGGGCGATGTCCAGCACGTACGGCCCGTCGGCCGGGTTGCCGATGGCGAGGGACTTGGCGATGGTGTCCGGCTTCTGCGGGCGGACCACGTCGTGCCCGGCCTTGAAGGCCGCCGACACCGGCGAGCAGCCCTCGGCCTGCGCACCGAAGATCTTGTACGGCCTGTCCTCGACCAGCCCGAGCTCGATCAGCTCCTTCAAGCCCTTGTCGATCTTCGTGAGCTGGGAGCCGGAGGCGATCGGGATCACGATCTGGTCCGGCAGCCGCCAGCCGAGCTGCTCGCAGATCTCGTACGCCAGCGTCTTGGAGCCCTCGGCGTAGTACGGCCGCAGGTTGACGTTGACGAAGCCCCAGCCCTCGCCGGCCGGGTCGCCGATCAGCTCGGAGCAGAAGCGGTTCACGTCGTCGTAGTTGCCCTCGATGCCGACGAGCTCGCCGCCGTAGACCGCGGCCATGACGATCTTGCCCTGCTCCAGGTCGTGCGGGATGAACACGCAGGAGCGGAAGCCGGCGCGGGCCGCGGCGGCGCCGACGGCACCGGCCAGGTTGCCCGTGGAGGAGCAGGACAGGGTGGTGAAGCCGAAGGCGCGGGCGGCCTCCAGGGCCTGGGCGACGACGCGGTCCTTGAAGGAGTGCGTCGGGTTGCCGGAGTCGTCCTTGACGAACAGGCCGCCGGTGACGCCCAGTTCGCGGGCGAGGTTGTCGGCCTTGACGAGCTTGGTCCAGCCGGGGTTGATGTTCGGCTTGTCGGCGACGCCGGCCGGGACGGGCAGCAGGGGGGCGTACCGCCAGATGTTCGCGGGGCCGGCCTCGATGCGGGCCCGCAGTTCCTCGGTGTCGTAGGCCGAGAAGTCGTAGGCGATCTCCAGCGGGCCGAAACACTCCTCGCACGCGAAGACCGGGCCGAGCGAGACACGGTGACCGCACTCGCGACAGCTCAGCGCCGCGGCCGGACCGAGGTCGACGGTGGGAGTGGAGGTGCTTGCAACTGTCTGCACAGCCATGGAGGCGAGGCCCTTTCTCCTCATCTTCCTCACGACGCATCTCGCCGTGAGACGGATTTGGCACCTTCCCTAGCCGGGAGCCTCGCCACGTCAACGTGACAGGAACCGACTGGAGGGTTGCCGGGGCTTCATCGGGCCGTGTCCCTCTGCCCCTCTGGATGAGCGGTATGCGGTTGTATGAGCAGTTGTACGCACGAATCGTGCTGCGCGCGCGACCCCGACATGCGATGGTCACCGGCGTTGTTCAAGACTGTAACCGAAGGCCAGGACAGTTGAGATAGTCGTCCGAACCGCGAGATGGATCACACAGCCACCACGTGTGATCACGAACAGTGAGGAGCCGCGGAGCGTGCTGGAAGAAGTAGAGCGCTGGCTGGCCACCCACTCCTGGTCCGTGACCGATCGCCCGCTCCAGCGGATACTGGCCGCCAAGCAGCGCACGGGGCAGACGATCAGCGTCGTGCTGCCCGCGCTCGACGAGGAGGAGACCGTCGGCGACATCGTCACGGTCATCCGGCGCGAGCTGGTGGAGCGGGTCCCGCTCGTCGACGAGCTCGTCGTCGTCGACTCCGGCTCCACCGACCGCACCTCCGAGGTCGCCGCCGCCGCGGGCGCCCGGGTCGTCCACCGGGACACGATCCTGCCGCGCGTCCCGGCCGTCCCCGGCAAGGGCGAGGTGCTGTGGCGCTCGCTCCTCGTGACCCGCGGCGACATCATCTGCTTCGTCGACGCCGACCTGCGCGAGTTCTCCGCCGACTTCGTCTCCGGCATCGTCGGCCCGCTCCTCACCGATCCCGGGATCTCGCTGGTGAAGGCCATGTACGACCGCCCGCTCGCCGGTGCCGCCGGGCAGGGCGGCCGGGTCACCGAGCTGATGGCCCGCCCGCTGCTCAACATGCACTGGCCGCAGCTGGCCGGCTTCGTGCAGCCGCTGGGCGGCGAGTACGCGGCCCGGCGCGGCCTGCTGGAACAGCTCCCCTTCCCGGTCGGCTACGGCGTGGAGCTGGGCATGCTGGTGGACGCGCTGCACCTGGTGGGCCTGGACGCCCTCGCCCAGGTGGACGTCGGGGTCCGCAGGCACCGGCACCAGGACGGGCAGGCGCTCGGCCGGATGGCCGCCGCGATCTACCGCACCGCCCAGCTCCGGCTGGCCCGGGGCCATCTGATCCGCCCCGCCCTGACCCAGTTCGAACGGGACGAGGACGGCTTCGCGCCACGGACGTACTCCGTGGACACGGAGGAACGGCCCCCGATGGTGGAGATCGCGGAGTACGCCGAGCGCCGGGTGGCGTGACTTCGCCGGACTTCGTATACGGGCGGGGCGTCGGGCGGGGCCGTACGTTTGAGCGTTTCCGGGGCGGGCTAGGTTGAGGACCATGGCTTCCACCGGCGGTGCTGAGGTGCTGGTCGCGTCCAATCGCGGCCCAGTTTCGTACACGCTCGACACGGACGGCGAGGGCGGCGCGCTGCGGGCCAGGCGGGGCGGCGGCGGGCTGGTCTCGGGGCTGTCCGCCATCGGCCCGGACGCCCGTGCCGTATGGGTGTGCGCGGCGCTCGGCGACGGCGACCGGGAGGCCGTACGGCGGGCGGGCGGCGGGCTGCTGCCGGACGGGGACACCGGCGGGCAGCGGGTGCGGATGCTGGACATCGACCCGGCCGTGCACGCCGACGCGTACAACGGCATCGCCAACTCCGTGCTCTGGTTCGTCCACCACATGCTGTACCAGACTCCGCTGGAACCGGTCTACGACGCGGAGTTCCGCCGGCAGTGGGCGTCGTACGAGGCCTACAACCGCGCGTTCGCCGAGGCGCTGGCCGAGGAGGCCGCCGAGGGGGCGGCCGTGCTGGTGCAGGACTACCATCTGTGCCTCGCGCCCGGCATGCTCCGCGCGCTCCGCCCCGACCTGCGGATCGGCCACTTCTCGCACACCCCCTGGGCCCCGCCGGACTACTTCCGCCTGCTGCCCGACGACATCGCCGCCGCCCTGCTGAACGGCATGCTGGGCGCGGACCGGGCGGCCTTCCTGACCCGGCGCTGGGCGGCCGCGTTCACGGCGTGCTGCACGGCGGTGCTGGGCCCGGACAGCCTCTCGGACACGACGATCGGGGTGCACGGGCTCGGCGCGGACGCGGACTTCCTGCGCGAGCGGGCGCACCGGCCGGACGTGACCGAACGGATGGCCGCGCTGCGGGCGGAGATCGGCGCGGGGCGCAGGACCATCGTCCGCGTCGACCGCACCGAGCTGTCCAAGAACATCGTGCGCGGACTGCTGGCGTACCGGCAGCTGCTGGACGACCACCCCGAGTGGCGCGAGAACGTCGTCCACGTGGCGTTCGCGTACCCGTCCCGGCAGGACCTCGCGGTGTACCGGGACTACACGGCCGAGGTGCGGCGGGTCGCCGACGACATCAACTCCCGCTACGGGACGCCCGGTTGGACCCCGGTGGTGCTCCACGTCAAGGACGACTTCGCGCGCTCGCTGGCCGCGTACCGCCTCGCCGACGTGGCTCTGGTCAACCCCATCCGGGACGGCATGAACCTGGTCGCCAAGGAGGTACCGGTGCTCTCCGAGGAGGGCTGCGCGCTGGTGCTGTCGCGGGAGGCCGGGGCGTACGAGGAGCTGCGCGCCGACGCGTTCACGGTGAACCCCTACGACGTGCTGGAGACCGCGCGCGCCCTGCACGAGGCGCTGTCGCTGGGGCCGGAGGAGCGGGCGGACCGCGCCAAGAGACTGGCGGCGGCGGCCACCGCGCTGCCCCCGGCCCAGTGGTTCATGGACCAGCTGCGGGCGCTGGAGGAGCTTCAGCCCGGCTGATCGGCCTCCAGCTGACCGGCGAGCGCGCGCAGCAGGTGTACGACGCCGGCGGGGCCGTCGACGACGACGTCGGCCCGCTCCGCCAGTTCCGCGACCTCGCTGCTGCCGCTGCACACCAGGAGGCCGGGGACGCCGTCGGCGCGGAGCCGTTCGACGGCGGCGTAGGCGGGCAGGTCGCCGAGGTCGTCGCCGGCGTAGAGGACCGAGCCGGCGCCGGTCCTGCGGACGTGTTCGGCGAGGGCGACGCCCTTGTCCATGCCGGGCGGGCGCAGCTCCAGGACCAGGCGGCCGGGTTCCACGACCAGGCCGTGGCGGGTGGCGAGGTCGGTGAGGGGGCCGCGCAGAGCCTCGAAGGCGGCCTCCGGGTCGGTGGCGCGGCGCGTGTGGACGGCGACGGCCCGCCCCTTCTCCTCGATCCAGGTGCCGGGCCAGGCGCCGGCGCGGTCCAGGACGCCCGGCAGCTCGGCGCGGACGGATGCGACGCCGGGGTGCGGGGCGGGGGCGGTGACCGTGCCGGTGACGGCGTCCCAGCGTTCGGCGCCGTAGTGGCCGAGGACGGTGAGGTGGTCCAGCCCCGGGACGCCGGCGAAGCCGCCGTAGCGGACGGCGACGCCGGCGGGGCGGCCGGTGATCACGGCGATGGAGGCGACCTTGGGGGCGAGCCGGGCGAGGGCCGGTACGGCGTCGGGGTGGGCGCGGGCCTGCTCGGGGTCGGCGACGATGGGGGCGAGGGTGCCGTCGAAGTCGAGCCCGACGACCGCGGTGCGCGGCTTCGCGAGCAGAGCGGCGAGTCCGTCCCGGCCGAGCTGGGTCTGCGGGGTCGGCAGAGGGTCCATGGACCGACACTATCCAGCACGGCCCGCTGTCACTCCTGGTGCTCCGCCCCAGACCCGCCAGGAGCTCCGCCCTGGACCCCGCCAAGGGCTCCGCCCCCGAACCCCACCTCGCCCACCCGCCAGCCGACTCGGTCGGCGAGAAAGGCACCCCGCCTCGCCCACCCTCCGAGCCTGCCAGGACCACACGCGACCGCGGGTCCGTCATGGCCGGTCGCGCCCACGCGGCGGCAGCCGCATGTCAGACACAGCCCCGCGTCCCTTCGGGGGCGCTCCCCGTCCCTCACCTCTCGGCCGACCGAGTCGGGATGGGGGTCCCCCGCGCGAGCGCAGCCGAGCGTGGGGGAAGGTGGGCGGAGTCAGCGGGACGAGCGGTGCCGGTCGCGGACTCGGCGCAGGCGGTTGACCGTCACCGGGTCGTGGGCCAGGGCGCGTTCGTCGTCCAGGAGGGCGTTCAGGAGTTGGTAGTAGCGGACCGGGGCCAGGTCGAGTTCCTCGCGGATGGCCCGTTCCTTCGCACCGGGGCCCGCGAAGCTCCGGCGCTCGAGGGCGAGGATCGACTTTTCCCGGGTGCCCAGTTCCATGGAGTCACCGTAGCGCTCAGTTCTTGGCGCTGCTGTCCGCGGCCGTGGCCGTCGCCTGGAGCCGGGTGAGGACGCCGGAGGGGTCGCCGCCGGGGGCGACGGCCTGACCGATGTTCTGCTTCACGGCCGCGGCGACCGCCGCCCAGGACGTCTTGCCGACCGGGTACAGCTCGGAGGTGGGCAGCTGCTCCAGGAAGGGGTGCAGGGCCTTGTCGGGGGCGGCGTCCGACGCGCTCATCGCCGCCGAGGCGGAGCCCGTGACCGGCAGCAGCCCGTAGTCGCGGGAGAAGGCGAGGACGTTCTTCTCGCTGTAGACGAAGTTCAGGAAGTCGCCGATCTGGTCGCGGTGGCCGTTCTGCTTGAACGCCATCATCCAGTCGGCCACGCCCATCGCGGCCCGCGGCGTACCGGTGCGCCCCGGCATCGGCACCATCCCGAACTGCACGCCCTTCTGCTGCGCCTGCTGGATCAGCGTGGGGTGTCCGTTGAGCATGCCGACCTGGCCGTTCGCGAACGCGGCGAAGGCGTCCGCGCGGTTGAGCTTGCCGGGCGCGACCGGCCCGGTCAGGCCCTTGCCGACCAGGTCGTCCTTGAGCCAGGTGAAGGTGTCCACGTTCTGCGCGGAGTCGATGGTGTAGGTACCGACGTCGTCGGTGTAGCCGTTGCCGCCGTTGGAGCCGGCCCCGCTCAGCAGCCACTGCATCGTCTCCGCCTGGGCCTCCTCGGGCCCGAGCGGCAGCGCGACCGGGTACGTCACGCCCTTGTCCTTGAGCGCCTTGGCGTCCGAGGCCAGCTCGTCCCAGGTGGTGGGCGGGGTGGTGATGCCGGCCTTGGCGAACAGGGTCTTGTTGTAGAAGAGCACGCGCGTGGAGGCCCCGAAGGGGATGCCGTACTGCGTGTGGTTCCACTGGCCCGCCTCGGAGAGCTGGGAGAGGAAGTCGGCCTGCGTGCGGATGGAGAGGAGGTCGGAGGCCGGGTAGAGCTTGCCGGCAGCCGCGTAGTCGGCGTAGGCGCCGATCTGGGCGAGATCGGGCGCGTGGCCGTCGGCCACCATCGCCTTCACCTTGGCGTCGACGTCGTTCCAGGAGTAGACGCTGACCTCGACCTTCACCCCGGAGTGCTGGGCCTCGTACGCCTGGACAACGCTGTCCCAGTACTTCTTGGAGCTGTTCTTGGGGGAGTCGCCGTAGTCGGCGGCCACGAGTCTGAGGGTCACGCCGGACGAACCCGTGCTCCCGCAACCCCCCAGGAGCAATGTCATGCCCATGGCAGACACTGCCGCGACCGTTCCTGCCGTACCCCGACGCACCCTCAACGCCCCAACCCTGCCGTCTGACCGTTCAATATATGGACACATAAGGTCTACACCACGCGAGTGGACTAGACCTCTCGCGGGTCCGAGGGCCACACTAGGGCCGTGGTGAGACATGTCATCGCCCTCGACGTGGGCGGTACCGGGATGAAGGCCGCCCTCGTCGGCGACGACGGCGAGCTGCTCCACCGCGCCCGCCGCGCCACCGGCCGCGAGCGCGGACCGGACGCGGTGGTGGCGACGATCCTCGACTTCGCCGCCGAACTGCGCGCGTACGGCGTCGAGCGCTACGGCACCCCCGCGCGCGCCGCCGGCATCGCGGTCCCCGGCATCGTCGACGAGGAGCAGGGCATCGCCGCGTACGCCGCCAACCTCGGCTGGCGCGACGTACCCCTGCGCGCCCTGCTCGCCGAGCGGCTCGGCATCCCCGTCGCCCTCGGGCACGACGTGCGCACCGGCGGGCTCGCCGAGGGCCGGATCGGCGCGGGCAAAGGCGCCGACCGGTTCCTGTTCGTCCCGCTCGGCACCGGGATCGCGGGCGCCATCGGCATCGACGGCCGGGTCGAGGCGGGCGCGCACGGCTTCGCCGGCGAGATCGGGCATGTCGTCGTACGGCCGTCCGGCACCCCCTGCCCGTGCGGGCAGCACGGCTGCCTGGAGCGGTACGCCTCCGCGTCCGCCGTCAGCGAGGCCTGGGCGGCCGCCTGCGGGGACCCGGACGCGGACGCGGCCGACTGCGCGAAGGCCGTCGCGTCCGGCGACCCGAACGCCGTCCGGGTCTGGCAGCGGGCGGTGGACGCCCTGGCCGACGGTCTGGTCACCGCGCTCACCCTGCTGGACCCGCGCACACTGATCATCGGTGGCGGTCTGGCCGAGGCGGGGGAAGTGTTGTTCTCACCGCTGCGCGACGCCGTCCGGCTCCGGGTCACCTTCCAGCGGCTGCCGGCCATCGTCCCCGCCGCCCTCGGCGACACGGCGGGCTGCCTGGGCGCGGGCCTGCTGGCCCGCGACCTGCTCACCACCACTTCTACGACCCCGGAGGTAGGCGCCTGATGGCTCCCAGCTTGGTTCTCACAGGTGCTCGGGTGGTGCTGCCCGGCGGAGTGGTGGACGACGGGCGCGTGTCCGTGGAGGGTACGAGGATCACGGCGACGGCCGCCGAGAGCGCCCGGACCGTCGACCTCACCGGCCACTGGGTCCTCCCCGGCTTCGTGGACATCCACAACCACGGCGGCGGCGGCGCCTCCTTCTCCGGCACGGCCGAGGACATCCTCCAGGCGGTCCACACCCACCGCACCCACGGCACGACCACCCTGGTGGCCTCCACCGTCACCGACGAGACGGACCTCCTGGCGACGCAGGCCGGGCTGCTGAGCGAGCTGGCCGAACAGGGCGAGATCGCCGGCATCCACTTCGAGGGGCCGTTCATCTCCCCGTGCCGCAAGGGCGCGCACTCCGAGGAACTGCTGCGCGACCCGGACCCGGCCGAGGTCCGCAAGCTGATCGACGCGGCGCGCGGCAAGGCGAAGATGGTCACCCTCGCCACCGAACTGCCCGGCGGCGTCGACTCCGTACGGCTGCTCGCCGAGCACGGCGTGATCGCGGCCATCGGGCACACGGACGCGACGTACGAGCAGACGGTCGAGGCGATCGACGCGGGCGCCACGGTCGCCACCCACCTCTTCAACGCGATGCCCCCGGTCGGCCACCGCTCCCCCGGCCCGATCGCGGCCCTGCTGGAGGACGAGCGGGTCACGGTCGAGCTGATCAACGACGGCACGCACCTCCACCCCGCCGCGCTGGAGCTGGCCTTCCACCACGCGGGCGCCTCCCGTGTCGCCTTCATCACGGACGCCATGGACGCGGCCGGCGCCGGTGACGGCCGCTATCTGCTCGGCCCGCTGGAGGTCGAGGTCAGCGAGGGCGTGGCCCGGCTGGTGCACGGCGGGTCGATCGCGGGCTCCACGCTGACCCTGGACCGCGCGTTCCGGCGGGCGGTGACGATCGACCGGCTGTCCGTCGAGGACGCGGTGACGGCCCTGTCCGTCACTCCGGCCCGGCTGCTCGGCCTGTCCGACCGCATCGGCTCGCTGGAGCCCGGCAAGGACGCGGACCTGGTCGTGTTCGACGCGGACTTCGTCCTCAAGGGTGTGATGCGGCGCGGCGAATGGGTGGTGGTACCGCCCCAACTGGCGTGATCTGCCCGTCTTTTCCCCGCACGGCGGCCGACTCCTGACTGGGCCGGCCGCCGTCTCTTTGGCATGATCGGGCCCCGGCGGACGATGACGGGCGCGACGACACGCGCGGGGAACTTCGAGGGAGGCGGCCCGGGTGATCCTCACGGTCACGCTGAACACCGCTCTCGACCTGACCTATCGCGTCCGGTCGCTGCGGCCGCACGCCTCGCACCGGGTCTCGGAGGTCATCGAGCGGCCGGGCGGCAAGGGCGTGAACGTGTCCCGGGTGCTGGCCGCGCTGGGCCACGAGGTGACGGTGACGGGCTTCACGGGCGGCGGCACCGGGCGCGCGGTGCGCGACATGCTCTCCGGCATGCCCCGCCTGACGGACGCGCTGCTCCCGGCCGCCGGAGCGACACGGCGCACGATCGCCGTGGTGGACGAACTGTCGGGCGACACGACCCAGTTGAACGAGCCGGGCCCCCAGATCAGCCCCACCGAATGGGGCGCCTTCCTCGACCGCTACGAGGAGTTGCTGCCCGGCGTCTCGGCGGTGGCCCTGTGCGGCAGCCTCCCCCCGGGCGTGCCGGTCGGCGCCTACGCCAACCTCGTGCGCGACGCCCGCTCCCACGGGGTGCCGGTGCTGCTGGACACCAGCGGCGAGCCACTGCGCCGGGCGGTCGCCGCCCGACCCGACATCGTCAAGCCGAACGCCGACGAACTGGCCGAACTGACCGGATCCCACGATCCGTTGCGCGCCACCCAGGACGCCCGCCGGCGCGGCGCCCACACGGTCGTCGCCTCCCTCGGCCCCAAGGGCCTCCTCGCCGCCACCCCGGAGGGCCGCTGGCACGCGGTCCCGCCGGCCCCCGAGCACGGCAACCCGACGGGCGCCGGCGACTCGGCGGTGGCGGGCCTGCTGTCGGGGCTCGTCGACCGACTCCCCTGGCCGGACCGACTGGCCCGCGCGGTCGCGTTGTCGGCGGCGACGGTACGGGCACCGGCGGCGGGCGAGTTCGACCACGCGGCCTACGAGGAACTCCTGGCGCAGGTGTCGGTGACGGCGACGTGAAGGCCTAGTCGAAAGTTTGGCTGAAAACGCCCTTCCCCGCACGTCGGCCGCCCGGTCCGTCTCGAACCAGACGCCCTATCGCATCGTGTTCTGGGCCATCACCCCGGCACCGGCTGCGCCATCGGCACCAAACTGCTCACGCTGAAGCCGGGCACCTACTCGGACAACCTCCATGGCACCGCTACGGGCATCGAGGTCTACGCGCAGTAGTGCCGCGGTTCCGACAGCGGGTGTGGCGGCCTCGGCGGCTGCCGGGGTCGCCACACCGCTTCGGGGCTCAGCCGCCGGAGTTGACCCAGCCCTTCACCAGCCACACCTGGTCGATGAGGGCGTCGCACTGGTTGCCCTGCTCGCACGAGAGCTTGATGGTGTTCGAGCCCTTGTTGAGCTGGACGTAGCTGAACGTCTTCGTCCAGCCCTTCTCGTAGTCGCCCGCCGGGCCGTGCGACCAGTTCTTCAGGCCGACCGGCGAATCGGAAGCCGTCCCGTTGACCGTGATGGTGGCGGTGGCGTCCTTGCCGGGAACGCTGTACCCGAAGTAGACGCTGTATTTGCCGGCGTCCGGGACGCCGTTGACGGTCCAGGTGAGCGAGGCTCCGACCTTGTTGAAGCCCGCCACATAGGTCCCGCCGGCCGCTGACGCCCCCTTGACCCCGGACGCCGTGGACGCGCCGCCCGCCAGCTGGAGGTCCTTCGCGTCGCTCTTCGGCAGGTCCCCCGACGCGCTGCTGCTCGCCGACTGGCTCGGCTGGGAGCTCTGCGAGGTGGACGGCGTGTCGGAGGCGCCGCCACCCGCCTTGTTGTCCGAGGTGTTGCCGTTCAGCATCGCCACGCCGATCCCTATGACCACCGCCGCGACCACCGCGATCGCGCCGATCAGCAGGCCCTTGGTGTTGGGGCCGCGGCGCGGCGGGGCCGAACGGGGGGCGCGGGTGGTGGAGGCGGGGCCGCCCGGGAGCGTCTCCGGGGCCTGGTAGTGGGCGTTCGGCTGGCCGTAGGCGCCCTGCTGCGGCACCTGGCCGTAAGCGGGCGGCTGCTGCTGGCCGTACTGGCGCTCGCCGACGGCACGCACCCTGCTGACCGAGTTCGGGTAGCCGTAACCGCCGGACGGCGGCTGGGCTCCTCTGGCCTGGCCGTCGGCGTACAGATAGCCGAAGGGGTCGTCTTCCTCGGGCGTGCTCGCGCCGTTGTCGCCGGGCGTCATCCCTGGTACTCCTCAGCAGGTGCGGGCGGATGCGATAGGGGGCATGGATCAGCGAGCCTACCCGCTCTCAGTGAGCCAAACGGGTGACTCCGACCGCATCAACTCGCTGACCTGCGGATCATCCCGCGCGTCGGTGCTGTTTGGGACGAGATCGTTTCTCTACGTACATCCGCTCGTCGGCTGACTTCAACACCTCGTCCGCGGTCATGCCGCAGTGGGCCCACCCGATGCCGAAACTCGCGCCCACCCGCACGGCCCGGCCCTCGGCCCGGATCGGCTGGATGATCTCGTTGCGCAGCCGTACGGCGAGGTCTTGGGCGTCGGCCCGGCCGAGGCCGTCGGCGAGGATCACGAACTCGTCGCCGCCGAGGCGGGCGACCGTGTCACCGTCGCGGACACCCCGGGTGAGGCGTCGGGCGACCTCGATGAGGACCGCGTCGCCCGCGTTGTGGCCGAAGCGGTCGTTGATGGACTTGAAGCCGTCGAGGTCGCAGAAGAGCACCGCGAGGCCCTTGGTGCCGTCGTCGTGGTCCTCCTCGGGGGCGACCGTGTGCACGTGATGGTCGAAGGCGTCGTAGCCCTCCGTGCCCGGCCGGAAGTCGAAACCGCCGTGGCTGCCGCCATGGCTGCCCGGGGCGTCGAAGACGGGGAGGCCGTAGGCCGCGTCCAGGGATTCCAGGTCGCCGGGCTGGGAGGGGCGCCGGCACAGGCGGGCCGACAGGCGCGAGCGCAGCTCGGCGGAGTTCGGCAGGCCGGTGAGGGAGTCGTGCGAGGCGCGGTGGGCGAGCTGCAGCTCGCGCCGCTTGCGCTCCTCTATGTCCTCGACGTGGGTGAGCAGGAAGCGGGGGCCGTCGGCGGCGTCGGCCACCACGCTGTTGCGCAGCGACACCCAGACGTACGTGCCGTCACGGCGGCCGAGGCGCAGCTCCGCGCGGCCGCCCTCGGCGGAGGTCCGCAGCAGCGTGCCGATGTCCTCGGGGTGGACGAGGTCGGAGAAGGAGTAGCGGCGCATCGCGGAGGCCGGGCGGCCCAGCAGCCGGCACAGGGCGTCGTTGGTGCGCAGGATGCGGCCGTGCTGGTCGCCGCCCATCTCGGCGATGGCCATGCCGGAGGGGGCGTACTCGAAGGCCTGCCGGAAGGATTCCTCGCTGGCGCGCAGGGCCTGCTGCTCGCGCTCCAGGCGGACCAGTGCCCGCTGCATATTCGCGCGTAGACGCGCGTTGCTGATCGCGATGGCTGCCTGGAAGGCGTACATCTGCAGGGCCTCGCGGCCCCAGGCGCCCGGGCGGCGGCCGTTGCGCGGCCGGTCGACGGACAGGACGCCGAGCAGCTCGCCGCAGGAGCCGCCCTGCACGCCGGGCGTGTACATGGGGGCGAAGAGGCGGTCCGAGGGGTGCCACTCGTCCTCGAAGCGCGGCATGGGGCCGTCGGTGTACCACTGGGGGACGTCGTCGTCGTCCAGCACCCAGCCCTCGGTGTGCGGTATGAAGACCAGGTCGCCCCAGCGCTCGCCCATGTGCAGCCGCCGGTCCCAGGACTCGCGGGAGCCGACCCGGCCGGTGATCAGGGCCTCGGCGGCGGAGTTCCCGGCGAGGGCGGCGACGACGAGGTCGCTGTCCTGGCGGACGAGGTTCACGCACGCCATCTCGTACCCGAGGGCCTGTACGACGCCGTCGGCGACCGTCTGCAAGGTGTCCGCCAGGCTGCGCGCCGTGTTCATGTCGGCCATGACCTGGTGCAGCTGCCGCAGGGACGCGAGACGGACATACGGCTCCGACTCAGTCTCCATGCCCGCCCTCCCCCCGCGACGTCACAGCGAATCAAGGGTTGTCTCAGCTTCCACGCCACTGAATCACAGCGCGCTGCTCACTCGGTACACAGGGTCAACAATTCCTGCCCCTTGTGACTCAAGTCACAGGTGAACGTGAACAATTGAGTGGCATTTCTGCATTTGACACGTGCGAATACTGAACGCAGGCCTTGCGGGCGTGCGCACATGCTGCCCATAACTGCCTCATGGTCCTCCCCTGGTCCTAGGACCCGGCTCGGGCGGAGGCCCGATGCGGCCCGTGCAGGGCGCAGACTAGCGTTCCAGGCGTGCTGAAGACCGCCTCTCCCACCACCCTCACCGCTTCCGGGCATGCTGAGGGGGTGAGCAACGACGAGTTCCGGGCCGCGATGTCCCGGCTGGCCGCGGGCGTGGTCCTGGTGACCGCGCAGGAACCGCCGCTCGACCCGGACGACCCGGGCGCGCCGGGTGTGGAGGACGTCGGCATGACCGCCACCGCCTTCCTGTCGGTCTCCCTCGACCCCCCGCTCGTCCTCGTCAGCCTGCGCGAGGGCTCCCGGATGGACGACCTGCTGGCCGAACAGCCCCTGTGGGCCGTGTCGGTACTCACCGAGAGCCAGCGGCACATCGCCGGGCGCTTCGCGATGAAGGGCCGCATCAGCGACCGGCTGCTCTTCGAGGACGTCCCCTGCGTCCGCGGCGAGGTGACCGGCGCGCCCCTGGTGGGCGGCGCACTGGCCACGCTGGAGTGCCGCACCGAGGAACGGGTGAGCGCCGGGGACCACACCCTGGTCATCGGCCGCGTCCTCACCGCAGAGGTGCCGAGCGCCGAGGGCGGACCGCTGCTGTACTTCCGGGGGCGGTACCGGCAGTTGGGCTGAGCAAAGAGCCTGCCCTCGGGCGGGGCGGCCGTCACGTCTGCGTCGGCTCGATCGTCAGCTCCGTGAGGCGGGCCGGGTCCGTCACGATGTCGATCGTGGCGATGCGGTCGGCGACGAAGGTGAAGGTCAGCGCGCGCTCCAGGCGGTCGTCGACGTAGCGGACCAGGCCCGTGGCGCCGTCGATCAGGGCCGGGCGGGACTCGACGGCCAGGCGGGCGAAGCTCTTCGCGCCGGCGGCCACCCCGCTCGCGCCGATGGTCGTACCGGCCTCGCCGCGGGCCAGGACGTCCGGGTCGAGGACGGCCAGCAGCCCCTCGAAGTCGCCGTCCCGCGCCGCCGCCAGGAAGGCGTCGACCACCGCACGCTGCCGCACCAGGTCGGTCTCCGGCGCGTCCGCGCCCCGCACCCGGCGCCGGCCCCGGCTGGCCAGCTGCCGCGCGGCGGCCGGGGTGCGCCCGAGGACGCCGCCGACCTCGTCGAACGGCACCCCGAACAGGTCGTGCAGCACGAACGCCAGCCGCTCGGCCGGGTTCAGCTGGTCGAGGACGACGAGCAGGGCCGAGCCGACCGAGTCGGCCAGCAGGGCGTCCTGCGCGGGGTCCTGTGCCGGGTCCTGTGCGGCGGCGGCCGGCTCCCAGGTCTCCAGGGGCTGCTCGCCCCGGGTGCGGCGGGAGCGGAGCAGGTCGAGGCAGACCCGGCCGACGACGGTCGTCAGCCAGCCCCCGAGGTTGTCCACCTCGCTCGTGTCGGACCGGCTCAGCCGGAACCAGGTCTCCTGCACGGCGTCCTCGGCCTCCGCGGCCGAGCCCAGCATCCGGAAGGCGACGGCCCGCAGATGCCCCCGGTACGCCTCGAACCGCTCGGCGAGGGCGTCGAGGCCGCCGGTGCCGTCGTGGTGCTGGTGCGCGTCGTGCTCGCTCATCGGTGGTGCCGGCCTCTCCGTCGCCGTACAGGGTCTTCACAACCCTGACGTACGACGGCCCGGAAGTGTGACGGACCTACTGCCAGTCCCGGCCCGAACGGCCGCGCTTGGTGTCCGCGCGCTGCTTCTTCTCCCGCAGCCGGCGTTCGTTGATGCCGCGCGGGATGCGGGTGGGCCTGCGGGGCTTGGGCGGGGGCGCGCTGGCCTCCGCGAGGAGCGCGGCGAGGCGTACGGCGGCGGCCTCGCGGTTGCGCCACTGGGAGCGGTGCTCGGAGGAGCGGACGGTGACGACTCCGTCGACGAGCCGGCCGGCCAGCCGCTGCAACGCCCGCTCCTTCCACACCGGGGGCAGTGCCTCGGTGCGCGCGAGGTCGAAGCGCAGCTCCACCTGCGAGTCACTGGTGTTGACGTGCTGTCCGCCGGGCCCCGACGACCTGGAGAAACGCCACATCAGCTCGGCCTCGGGAAGGGAGACGGAGCCACGGATGAGGTAGGGACCGGACATGCCCACCATGGTCGCGCGGCTGACCCGTCCACGTCACCCGAAATACCCGGGTGCGGAAACCGGGGACGGGAAGTAAAGAAAGTAAAGAGAGCTGGAACCTTCCCGGGCTCCCCCGGCGTTGATAGGGGTAGCTGCACCTTTTCCGCCGTACCGAACCAAGGAAGGGACTCCCAAGAATGGCTGTAAGCCTGTCCAAGGGTGGCAACGTCTCGCTCACCAAGGAGGCTCCGGGCCTGACCGCCGTCACCGTGGGCCTCGGCTGGGACGTCCGCACCACCACCGGCACGGACTTCGACCTGGACGCCTCCGCCATCGCGGTCAACGCACAGGGCAAGGTCTACTCGGACGCCCACTTCGTCTTCTTCAACAACAAGCAGACGCCGGACAACACGATCGTCCACACCGGCGACAACACCACCGGCCAGGGCGAGGGCGACGACGAGGCCATCAACGTCAACCTGGCCGGACTCCCGGCGGACATCGACAAGGTCGTCTTCCCGGTCTCCATCTACGACGCGGAGAACCGCAGCCAGAACTTCGGACAGGTCCGCAACGCGTACATCCGCATCGTGAACCAGACCGGCGGCTCCGAGATCGCGCGCTACGACCTCTCGGAGGACGCGGCCACCGAGACCGCCATGGTCTTCGGCGAGCTGTACCGCAACGGCGCGGAGTGGAAGTTCCGCGCGGTGGGCCAGGGCTACGCCTCGGGCCTGGTCGGCATCGCCCAGGACTTCGGCGTCAACGTCTGACGGACGCGGCACCACCGAGCGGGGCCCCGGGCCACGGCGCACACCGCCGCGGCGCGGGGCCCCGCCGCGCCGGAGCCGTACCAGGGCTGTCGGGCCCCGCACGGCGGGGTGTCACGCGTGGGCCGGTTTGCCGTCGCCGTACAGCCAGTCCTTCCATATCCCGGTGAAGTCCGTGCCCGGGAACTGCTTCTCCACGTACGCGGTGAAGTCGGCGGTGTCGGCGCTGCCGTACCGGTGGGAGGCGGGCCAGCCGCGCAGGAGGGCGAAGAAGCCCTTGTCGCCGACCTTCTGCCGGATCTTGTGCAGGACCATCGCGCCGCGCTCGTAGACGGGGCTGTCGGAGATGTGGGCGGCGCCGGACGGCTTCGCGGGCGGGTAGGCCCAGATCCCGTCGTCGTCGCCGTTGTAGAGGTCGGTGAAGATCTTCTGGGCCGAGTCGCCGTCGTGGTCCTCCTGCCACAGCCACTGGGCGTAGGTGGCGAAGCCCTCGTTGAGCCACATGTCCTGCCAGGACTTCGGGGTGACCGAGTCGCCGTACCACTGGTGGGCCAGTTCGTGCACGACCGTGCCGGTGTCCGGGGCGCCGGGGAAGGTCGGCCGGCTCTGCGTCTCCAGGGCGTACCCGGCGTCGCCCTCCCCGGTGACGATCGCGCCGGCGGAGGAGAAGGGGAACGGCCCGAAGTTGTCCTCCTCCCATGTGACGATGCCGGGCAGCTGGGCCATCGCGTCCGCGCTGTCCTTCACCTGGTCCGGGGCGACGGCGGTGAGGATCGGCAGCCCGTGCGGGCCGGTGGTGCGGGTGAGGGTGAAGTGGCCGACGGCGACCGTGGCCAGATAGCTCGCCATGGGCTGGGCGGTGTGCCAGTGGTACGACGTACGGCCGCCCTGGGTGCTCCGGCCCGCCAACTCGCCGTTGGAGACGGCCTGGAGGCCCTTCGGGACGGTGACGGTGATGTCGTAGGTGGCCTTGTCGGAGGGGTGGTGGTTGCCGGGGAACCAGGCCATGGAGCCGACGGGCTCGCCGAGGCCGAGAGCGCCGTCGGAGGTGGGCAGCCAGCCCTCCTTGGAGCCGTCGGGGTCGGTGAGGGTCTGCGGGACGCCCGAGTAGCGCACGGTCGTACGGAACGTTTCGCCCGCATTCAGGTCGGTGTGCGGTCGGATGGTCAGCTCCTGCCCGGACCGGCCGAAGGGGGCCTGCCTGCCCTCGACGGTGACCGAGTCGACGTGCAGTCCGACGAGGTCGAGGTCGAAGGCGGACAGGTCCTGGAGGGCGCGGGCGGTGATGACCGCCGTACCGGTGAGCCGGCGGCCGGAGGGGGTGTAGTCGAGGGTGAGGGCGTAGTGCTCCACGTGGTAGCCGCCGTTGCCGGCCTGCGGGAAGTACGGGTCGTGCAGGCCTGGGCTGCCCGGGGTGCCGTGCACACCGCCGTCGCACCCCGTTCCGGAGAGGGCCAGGCTGAAGGCGAGCAGGGCCGCGGCGGCCGGGACGACGAGGCGTACGGAACGGGGCACGGCAGCGATCTTAGGCCGCACCGGTCTTACTTATGCGGCCCGAAATCAAGAGGCGGCCGGGACCCGTCCGGCAAGCCGCCGGTGCGCCTCCGGTGCGCCGTCGAGGGGCGGGCGGAGACTCTCCCCGCCGCGTGACACCATCGGTGCGTGCTCGACATCGGCTACGCCCTCTCCAACAAGTTCCCGGACCCTCCGCAGACCGACTACCGCCGCGCGGACGTCCACGCGCTGCGGCACGACCTGTTCTGCGGTGACGTCTATCTCGCGGACACCGAGTCGGACCGGGAGCTGTCCACAGCCTGGGGATGGGTGCCGGTGCTGGACTTCGCGTGGGCGCTGTGCGACATCGTGGAACGGCTGGACCGGGACCCGATGGGCTCGCGCGCCGCGCGCCCGCAGCAGGCGGAGCTGGACTTCACCGAGTCCACCGACCGGATGCTGTTCGAGCGCCGCTTCGGCTGGGTGGACATCGAGGCCGACTGGATGCCGGCCGAGGAGGCCCCGCTCAGCTTCAGCCACACCGAACTGCGCCGCGAGGCCCGCGACTTCCTGCACGATCTCGTCGCGGATCTCACCGACCTCCACGACGACCTGGCGGAGAACCCGGCGATCTGGACCCTCCAGGCCCGCTTCCCCCGCCTGCCGTGACCACCCCCGTGCCGCGACGCTTCCCCGCCTTGCCATGACGCCCCCACCCGCCGTGACACCCCGGCCCCCGGCGCCGCTCACTCCACTCTGATCCCCAGCTCCGCCGCCAGCACCGGCGCCAGATCCAGCAGTTGACCCGTACTGATCACCGCCCCGGACAGCCGGTCCAGGCCGCGGGCGATCTCCAGCGGGGCGGCTCCGCGCAGATCCACGTCCTTCAGCGTCGCGCTGCCGAAGTCGGCGCCCTTCAGCGCGCAGTCGACGAACTCCACCCGCTCCAGGCTCGCCCCCGCGAAGTCCGGCTCGACCAGCACACAGGACTCGAAGACGACGTCTCTGAGGCGGGCCTCGCGCAGATTGAGATAGTCGATCTTGCCGCCGCGGACCACCACCCGCTCCAGCACGGCGCCGTGCAGCTGGGTGCCGCCGAGGCGCGCGTCGACCACCTCCACGTCCCGGAACGTGGACTCGGCCAGATGCGTGCCGACCCCGCGCAGCCCCGTCAGCACCGAGTCCAGCACTCTGGCCCGGCCCAGCGCCGTACCGTCCACGGCGCAGCCCGCCAGCGCGCAATCCATGAACCGGGCACCCGCGCCGTCCTGCCCGCTCAGGTCCGCGTCCTGGAACTCCAGCCCGTCGTAGTCCCCGTCCGGCTCCAGCCCGCCGCCGGACCACGGGGTGAGCGGCGGCAGCCGCAGCTCCGGACGCCGCGCACCCTTCGCCCGCTTCCCACCCTCACCCGTCGCTCTCCTCACCATGCCCCCATGCTGCACCCCGCCACTGACAATCACCCTGGCCGGGGGAACGGACGCCGCCATGGGGCCCGTTCACGGGGGGAATCAACAGGGGCCCGGGCGGAACCGGTTCAGTGCCGCCCCGCCACCCGGTCCGCCGCCCTCGCCAGGCGGGAGGACTCCGTGCCGGGGTGGAGGCGTTCGCGCTGGTCGGCGGTGCGGTACGTGGCGTACATGCCGTGGACGCCCAGCCAGCGGAAGGGTTCCGGCTCCCACTTGCGGACCTTGTGGTTCACCCAGGGCAGGTCGGTGAGGTCCGTGCGACCGCCCTGGCCGGAGTCCCGCTGGACCAGGTCGCGCAGGGTGCGGGCGGCCAGGTTGGCCGTGGCGACGCCGGAGCCGACGTAGCCGCCCGCCCAGCCGAGGCCCGTCGAGCGGTCCAGGGTGACCGTGGCGCACCAGTCGCGGGGGACGCCCAGAACGCCCGACCAGGCGTGTTCCACCCGGACCCCGGCCAGGGAAGGGAAGAAGCGGGTCAGGATCTCGTGGAGGGCCTCGATCGTCGCCGCCTGCGTGCGGCCGTCGTTGTCCGTGCGCGAGCCGAAGCGGTACGGCACCCCGCGGCCGCCCAGCGCGATCCGGCCGTCGGCCGTGCGCTGCGCGTACATGTACGCGTGCGCCATGTCGCCCAGGGTCTCGCGCCCCTCCCAGCCGATCGACGCCCACTGCTCCTCGGTCAGCGGCTCGGTCGCGATCATCGAGGAGTTCATGGGGAGCCAGGTGCGCTTCTGGCCCTTCAACCGCGCCGTGAAGCCCTCCGTGCAGCGCAGCACGTAGGGGGCACGGACCGTGCCGTAGGGCGTGACCGCGTGCTTGGGGCGGATCTCGGTCACCGGGGTCGACTCGTGGATCACCACTCCGAGCGCCTCGACCGTCGCCGCCAGGCCCTTGACCAGTTTCACCGGGTGCAGCCGGGCCCCGTGCGGGGTCCAGGCCGAGCCCACCGCGTCCGCGACCCGGATCCGCTCGGCCGTCTCGCGGGCGCCGTACAGCTCCCGGTCCTTCTCGCCGTACGACAGCTCGTGCGCGTGGAAGGACTTCAGGCGCGCCAACTGGGCGGGGGTCGTGGCCACTTCGAGGACGCCGCCGCGGTGGACGTCCGCCTCGATGCCCTCGGCCCCGGCCACCGCGATCACCTCGGCGACCGTGTCGTTCATCGCCTTCTGGAGGCGTACGGCGGCCTCGTGGCCGTGCAGCTTCGCGTACCGGTCGCGGCCCGCGATCCCGTTGTAGAGCCAGCCGCCGTTGCGGCCGGAGGCGCCGTAGCCGCAGAACTTCTGCTCCAGGACCGTGATGCGCAGGAAGGGGGCGGCCTTCTTCAGGTAGTACGCCGTCCACAGGCCCGTGTATCCGCCGCCGACGATCACGACGTCGGCCGTGGCGTCCCCGGGCAGCGGCTCGCGCACGGCCGGGAGACCGTCGTCCGCGTACCAGTAGGAGATCCCGCCGTTGACGACGCCGCCCGCGAAGCCGGGGGCCGCACTGCTTGCCGAGCTGCTCATGGCCGGGACGTTAGCCCCTCGTCCCGGCCAGTGTCTCCTTCGGATTCCATGCTTTTCCGCGCCCTCTGACCAGCGGATAGCAGGCCAGCCCGATCAGCACCGAGACGAAGTGGCCCAGATCGGTGAAGGTCCGCCCCTCGGCCAGCGGCAGCCCGTAGACGACCAGCACCGCCAGCAGATACGCGTACCGCCAGGGGGGCGCGATCCGGTAGGTGAGCACCGCGATGACCCCGGCCAGCGCGTAACTCACCCCGATGTCCAGGGTGTTGACCGCGCGGTGCGGGGCGATGCCGTCCCGGATCGCGATCAGCAGGGCGCCCTCGCTGGTCAGCGTCGCGAACACGTGCGCCAGCGCGCACACCGCGAGCCAGCGGGCCGTGCCGAGCCAGCGCTCCGCGGGCGCGTGGAACACCGTGTAGAGGAAGGCGTACGGAATCCAGCGGCCGCTGTCGATCCAGAACGCGCTCGCCACCAGCACCCGCACCGGGTTGTGCGACAGCTCGTGGATGTTGGTCGAGCGCCGGCGCAGGAAGTGCTGCTCGAAGTCGGGCGACATGCGGTGCAGGGCGACGGTCGTGACGAACAGGACCAGCAGCCACACGTAGGTGCCGGGTGCGCTGCAGATCCACGACCGCACCGCCGTCCGTACCACTGTGAGGCCCCGCTTGATTCGCATGAGCCGATTCACGCACGCCGGTATCGTCCTGAACGTGATCGACATCCCCGACGGCCTGGCCGAGGCACAGGCGCGGTACAACGGCGCGGCGGGGCGGGCCTTCGTCGCCGCCCTGCCCGAGCTGGCGGCGGAGTTCCTCGACCGCTGGCGGCTGCGGCTCGACGGGCCCGCCATGAACGGCGTCAGCGCGCTGGTCCTGCCGGTCGTCGGCGCGGGCGGCACCCGGGCCGTGCTCAAACTCCAGCTGCCCGACGAGGAGACCGAGGGCGAACCGGTCGCGCTGCGGGTCTGGGACGGCGACGGCGCCGTACGGCTCCTCGACCACGATCCGGCCACCGGCACCATGCTCCTGGAGCGCCTGGACCCGTCCCGTTCGCTCTGCGCACGGGCCGACACCCGCGCCGCCGTTCTCGTGATCGCCCGGCTGCTGGCCCGGCTGACGTCCTTCCCGGCCCCGCCGGGCATGCGCCGGCTCGGCGACATCGCCGCCGCGATGCTGGAGCGGACCCCGTGGGCGCTGGAGCGGATCCCCGACCCCGGGACCCGCCGTACGGTCGCCGACTGCGCGGCCGCCGTGCGGGAGGTCGTCGGCGCACCCGGCGACCGGCTGCTGCACTGGGACCTGCACTTCGAGAACGTGCTCGCCGCCGACCGCGCCGACTGGCTCGCCATCGATCCCAAGCCGCTGGCCGGCGATCCCGGCTTCGAGCTGTGGCCCGCCCTGTGCAACCGGTTCGAGGCGGCCGAGGTGGCCTGGCGCTTCGACGCGATGACCGACGTCCTCGGCCTCGACCGGGAGCGGGCCCGCGCCTGGACGCTGGGCCGGCTGCTCCAGAACGCCCTGTGGGACGTGGCGGACGGCCACCCGGTCGAGGAGCACCAGTTGGAGATCGCCCGCCGGCTGCTTCCCCGGTCCTGACCGGGGAAACCATGATCAAGGATTTACCGCCCTCCCATTGTTCCCGGTGGACGGCGTGGCTAGTTTTCGTCCGCCCCCCGCTGTCACATCGGAACGTCAGAAGGGCACTTCCTTGCACGCACGGAGACGTCGGGCGGCATCCGCCGCCGCCGTCCTGTCCACCACCGCGCTCATATCCACCGCGCTGTCCACCGGCTGGCTCACGGCCGCCGCCTCCGCCGCTCCGTCGGCGAGCGGCACGGCCCACGCCAAGCACCTGTGCGCCCACTCCACCACGCCGGGCCACGTGGCGTGCCTCGCCGAGGCCCGCACCGACGTCCTCCAGCGCCTGACGGTGAGCCCGCACACCACCCCGTCCGGCTACGGGCCCGCGGACCTCCAGAGCGCCTACAACCTGCCGTCCGCGAGCGCCGGTTCGGGCCGGACCGTCGCGATCGTCGACGCCCTGGACGACCCGAACGCGGAGTCCGACCTCGCCGCCTACCGCGCCCAGTACGGTCTGCCCGCCTGCACCACCGCCAACGGCTGCTTCCACAAGGTCAACCAGACCGGCGGCACCACGTACCCGAGCCCTGACGCGGGCTGGGCCGGCGAGATCTCCCTCGACCTCGACATGGTCAGCGCCGTCTGCCCGCAGTGCCACATCACGCTCGTCGAGGCCTCCTCCACGAGCACGAGCGACATCGGCATCGCCGAGAACGAGGCCGTCGCCCTCGGCGCCAAGTACGTCTCCAACTCCTTCGGCGGCACCGAGGACCCGAGCGAGACCTACGCCGACGTCCAGTACTTCAACCACCCCGGCGTCGCCATCACGGTCAGCGCGGGCGACAGCGGCTACGGCGTCCAGTACCCGGCCTCCTCCCCCTACGTCACCGCGGTCGGCGGCACCTCGCTCAGCCGCGCGGGCACCACCCGCGGCTGGACCGAGTCGGTGTGGTCCACCAGCAGCACCGAGGGCACCGGATCCGGCTGCTCCGCGGACGAGGCCAAGCCCACCTGGCAGACCGACACCGGCTGCTCGCACCGCACCGTCGCGGACGTCTCCGCGGTCGCCGACCCGGCCACCGGCGTCGCCGTCTACGACACCTACGGCGGCTCCGCCGGCTGGAACGTCTACGGCGGCACCAGCGCCTCCTCGCCCATCATCGCGGCCACCTACGCCCTCGCCGGCACCCCGGCCGCGAACAGCTACCCGTCCACGTACGCCTACGGACACACGTCGGCCCTGAACGACGTCACCACGGGCAGCGACGGCACCTGCTCCACGAGCTACCTGTGCACCGCGGCCACCGGCTACGACGGCCCGACCGGTCTCGGCACCCCGAACGGCACCGCCGCCTTCGCCTCCGGCGCGACGAACGTCAACTCCCTCCAGCCCGGCCAGAAGCTCACCTCCGGCCACCGGCTGAGCAGCGCGAACATCACGCTGACCATGGGCAGCGACGGCAACCTGGTCGCGTACCTGAAGACGAACGGCACCAGCGGCAGCGGCCCGGCGATCTGGTCGACCCACACCAGCGGCCACTCCGGCGCCTACGCGTACATGCAGGCCGACGGCAACCTGGTCGTCTACTCCAGCACCGGCACCGCCCTGTGGTCCACCCACACCTACGGCCACTCCGGCGCCTACTTCCTGGTCCAGGACGACGGCAACCTGGTGGTCTACGGCTCCGGCGGCGGCCCGAGCACGGGCGGCTCGCTGTGGGCCGACGGCACCAGCATGCACTCGGCGACGATCGGCTCCGGCCAGAAGCTCACGGCCGGCTGGTGGGCCCAGGCCCGGTACACCCGCCTGGCGATGCAGCCGGACGGCAACCTCGTGCTGTACCGCAAGCGCGACGGCAGGGCGATCTGGTCCGCCGGCACCTACGGCCACTCCGGCGCCTACGCCTCCATGCAGGCCGACGGCAACCTGGTCGTCTACTCCAGCACCGGCACCGCCCTGTGGTCCACCCACACCTACGGCCACTCCGGCGCGTACGCGGTGATGCAGAACGACGGCAACGTCGTCGTGTACACCGCGACGGGCGGCACGGGCAAGGGCGGCGCGCTGTGGGCGAGCAACACACGGTCGTACGTGCCCTGAGCCGTACGTGAGGTGAGAAGCGGACGGATCCGAGCTGCGCGACGGTGACGTCAACGCGGGGTCGGCGCGCCCTCGGGTTCGCCGGCCTCGCGCAGCCGTTCAGGCCCCGGCTCGCCCGTCCCGATGTTGCGGATCACGGCGGCCAGCAGCCCCGGGAAGCGCCCGTCGAACTCGTCGACGCGCAGCCGGGCGCTCTGCTGCTGCCCCTGATGGCTGCGCCAGATCAGCCCGCACTCGCGCAGGACGCGGAAGTGATGCGAGGCGTTCGACTTGCTGATGCCGAGGTCGTTGTAGATCACCGAGCACTCGGTCTCGCCGCGCTCGGCCAGCAGGGCGACGATCCGCAGGCGCAGCGGGTCGCTCAGCCCGTGCATCGCCTGGGCGAGGCTGACGTTGTCGAGTTCGGCGTGAAACCTGTCGCGCATGCCTACGACCTTACTGCGCCGCACCACCCCTTCTAATGGTTCAACAACTCTTGTACCGTTGGACCATGAATCCAAGGATCTACCTCCTGGCCCTTGGCACCTTCACGGTCGGCACCGAGGGGTACGTGATCGCCGGCGTCCTCCCGGACGTGGCCCACGACCTGCACTCCACGGTGTCGATGTGCGGGCAGATGGTCACGGTCTTCGCCGTCGTCTACGCCGTGGCGGGTCCGCCCCTGATCGGCCGGTTCCAGCGCGTCCCGCTCAAGAGACTGCTCATCCGGGCGGCCGTCGGCTTCGCCGCGGCCAACGCGCTCGCCGCGGCCTCCCCCGACCTCCTCGCCCTGGCCGTGGCCCGGGTCCTCGCCGCGGTGGGCGCCGCCCTCTTCGCCGCACCCGCCGCGGCCGCCGCCGCCGCGCTGAGCGAACCCGAGGAGCTGCCCCGCGCGATCGCCGTCACGGCCGGCGGCAACGCGATCGCCCTCACCCTCGGCGCCCCCATCGGCACGGTCGTCGGCGCGGCCCTCGGCTGGCGGGCCTCCTTCGGCTTCGTCACGGCCCTGGCCCTCGTCACCGCCGCCGCCGTCGCCGCCTGGCTCCCGGACGTCCCGGGCACCGCGGGCGCCGCCGGCGGCCGGCTCGACCTGCTGCGCCGCGGCGCCGTCCGCTGGGGCCTGGTCACCACGTTCGGGCTCTTCCTGGCCGCCTACACCATGTACACCTACCTCGCCCCTGTCGCGCGGCGCTCCACCGGCCTGGGCAGCACCGGCGTGGCCGCCCTGATGGTCGTGTTCGGCGCCGGCGGGTTCACCGGCGGCCGCCTCATCGGCTCCGTCCTGGCCAGGCACGCGCTGGCGAACGTCCTGCGCACGGTGCTGCTGCTGGTCACCGGGTGCCTCGCGCTACTGACCCTCCTGACCGTCGCGCACCTGCACACGACGGCGCGGATCATGGCCTTCCCGCTCCTGTTCGCCTTCGGCACGGCCTGGTGGTCGGGCGGCATCAGCCAGCAGACCCGCCTGGCCGGCCTCGCCCCCGAGCAGCGCCCCCAGGCCCTCGGCCTGCACTTCTCCGCCCAGTTCCTCGGCGTCGCCGTCGCCGGCGCGCTCGGCGGCGTGACCCTGTCCACGATCGGGGCGGCGGGCGTTCCGGCGGTGGCGGGAGCGATCGCACTGGCGGCACTGATGAGTGTGCGTCAGGTGATGCCGGAGGCCGGCGCGGCCCGCGACGGTGCCACGACCCCGGCGGCCTCCACGACCTCCGCGGCGCCGGACCGTGCCCGCATGGAGTGAGACCGACCGTGCGACCACCGCGTCGCCCGTGCGACGAAGCCCCGCGACCGCGTCCGCCTCGCCCGGCTCGTCCCGACAGACGCACCGGGTCGCGTCTCGCCCCCCGAGGACAGATTCGGCCGGGCGCAGGACGATGGAACGAGGACATACGGAGGCAAAGATGGGTAAAGTCCTCGGTGACGTGCTCGGTTTCGCGGCCGCCGTCGCGGTCAGCCCGCTGCCGATCATCGCGATCATCCTGATACTCGCCACGCCTCGGGGACGCCTCAACGGGGTCCTCTTCACCGTCGGCTGGATCCTGGGGCTCTCGGCCCTGGGCGCGGTCATGCTCGGGATCGCTTCGCCCGCAGGCGCCTCGGCCCACCATCAGCCGGCCACCTGGGTCGGAGCCCTCAAACTCGCTCTGGGCCTGTTCCTCGCCCTCTTCGGCGCCCGGCAGTGGCACCGGCGCCCGAAGGACCCGTCCCAAGCCCGACTGCCGAAGTGGATGGGGGCGATCGACCGCCTCACGCCGGCCAGGATCCTCGCACTCGGGCTGGCCCTGGCCGCACTCAACGCCAAGAACGCCCCGCTGACCATCGCCGCGGGCGCCTCCATCGGCTCGGCCGGGCTGCCGGTCGGGCAGCAGATCGCATCGTTGGCGATCTTCGTCCTGATCGCCACCCTCGGCCTGCTGGCGCCGCTGGGAGTCTTCCTGCTCGGCGGCGAGCGGGCCAGGACCACGCTCGGCAGCTGGAAGGACTGGGCGGCTCAGCACAACGCCGCCGTGATGGCCGTCCTGTTCTTCGTCCTGGGACTGAAGCTGCTCGGCGACGGCATCTCCGTGCTCGCTTCCTGAGAGCCGGGAAGCCGAGGCCGAAGACCGCGTCCGGCCTGGGAGAAATCCCAGGCCGGAGCGGGTGTCGGAGCCCCCTGAGGGCATGCTGATCACGGTAGTCGTCGCCATCCAGGTCCTCACCGTGGTGCTGCCGGCTCTCACGAGAGTCGGCAGCGTTGAGAGCGTGACCTGCCCTTGCCCCTGCCACGTGAAAGGGCCCGCATCCGTGTCCGGATGCGGGCCCTCGGCTCGTTCACGGCCTGGTTACGGCGTCAGGCCGCGGCGCCGCCCGACTTGCGGCGACGCACGACGAACACCGCGCCGGCGCCGACCACCACGGCCGCGCCGCCGATACCGGCGATCAGCGGGAGGGCGGAGGAGGTACCGGTGTGGGCCAGCGAGCCCGCCGCGTTCGTGTCCGAGACCGGGACCACGTGGGAAGTGCCCTTCTTGGCCGGGGCCTTGGACGGCAGCGGAGCCTCTCCGCCCGTCTGCGGGACCGGGGTGGAGCCCGTGGTCGAGGTGCCCGGCCTGACGATGTCGACCTTGTAGGCGGCGAAGCCCGTCGCCACGCAGTTGTTCTTCGTGTCCGGGTAGACGCCCAGGCCGATGGTGAGGGCCTTGCCGACCGGGGCCTTGGCCGTGACGTCCAGCCGGAAGCTGAGGTCGACCGCGGTCCTGCCGGGCAGGTCACCCGGGCCCAGCGAGCCGAAGGCGTATGTGCCGTCGTCCGTGACGTCGAACCACTGCTTGGCGTCCGGGTCGTACGCCTGGAGCACGACCTGCTTGAGCGTGAACGGGTTGTCGCCCTTCACCGGACCGACGCCCGCGGCCAGTTCGATGTCCTTGATGGCGTCCTTGGACGGGTTGGTCACCGTCATCTTGAACGGATGCCAGCCACTGCCCTTCACTATCTTGCCGGGCAGGCCACTCAGCCCGATCCGGAGGGTGGCCTTGTACTGCGGGTTCTGGTCCTCGCAGAACCCGAGGTCGGTGGGTTCCACGGTCGGCGTCGGGACGGCACTCGGCACGGCCGAGGCCGATCCGGCCGGGGCCGTGGCCCCGTCGGAGGCGGACGCGCTCGCGGTGGCGGGGGCCGTGGCGGCGGCGGTCGCGGAGGCCGTGGCGACGGGGGAGGCGGTGTCCGTAGGGGCCTCGGAGGAGGAGTCCGCGGCGGAGGCACTGACGGTGGGAGTGGCCGAGGCCGAACCGTCATCGGCATGCGCCACGGTTGCCATCGTCAACGCGGCGGGGGCGACAGCGGCGGTCGTCGCGACCGCCACAAGGGCACGGCGAAGCTTCATGAGACCTCTTCTGGGCAAAAGAAAACCGAGAGGCCGTAGCGGTGGTGGGGGCACGCGGTGCGGCAGGCGCTGATCATAAGGCGGCTCGAAGGGAACGCACAGGCACCCTGTCAGCGGATGGATCCAGCCACGCCTGGGCCGGTGACCGCAGACCATAACGAAAGGTGCAGTTGCCCTCGACTCCACGGTTTCTCCGTGAAGAACCTCACGCCCACCCCGGTGCTGAGCTGCTGAATTGGCATCCCGAGAAGGCTCGGCCCTTCAACGCCGACCGCAGGATCGCGAGGCCGGGCGGGATGCCGACACGACTCAAAAAGCCTGCACCGGAGGGGGATTGCTGACTGAATCCATTCGAACCGCCCCGGCCGATCAAGTCATGGAAAGGTCGACTTTAGCCCATGTCCTAACCATGAACAGAGCATGGATAACTCAGGAAAGGTAAAGGAACGTCCCAGGTTCAACCTCCGCCTTGTTGACGAGGCCCCAACATCCGTACGTTCTGCGCGACCCCGGCGCGACACCCCGCGCCGTGGTGGCACCGCGCACCCCCCACAGCCCTTCCCGGTACACCCACCATGTGGAGGACGTACGTTGCGCAGAACCGTTTCCCTCACCGCCGTGGCCACGCTCGCCACGGCCGCCCTCGCCCTGGCCGCCCCCATCGGCCAGGCGGCCCAGGCCTCCGCCTCCCCGTCCCACGGCGTCTCCGTCGCCCGCGCCTGCGCGGCTCCGACGAAGAAGGACCAGATGGCCTGCAACGCCCTTCAGGTCACCGCGGGCACCCCCGCCTCGGCGCACGCCGAGAGCGCCCTGACGGCCGCCGCCGCTCCCTCCGGCTACGGCCCCGCCTCGCTCCAGTCGGCCTACAACCTGCCCTCCGCCAGCGGCGGTTCGGGCCAGACCGTGGCGATCGTCGACGCCTACGACGATCCCAGCGCCGAGTCCGACCTCGCCGTCTACCGCTCCCAGTACGGCCTGTCCGCCTGCACCACGGCGAACGGCTGCTTCAAGAAGGTGGACCAGAGCGGCGGCACCAAGTACCCGCGCGGCAACTCCGGCTGGGCCGAGGAGATATCCCTCGACCTCGACATGGTCAGCGCGGCCTGCCCCAACTGCAAGATCCTGCTGGTGGAAGCCAGTTCGGCAAGCATGACCAACCTGGGCACGGGCGTGAACACCGCAGTCAGGCTGGGCGCCAGGTTCGTCTCCAACAGCTACGGCGGCTCCGAGTCCTCCAGCGACGCGTCGTACGACTCCACCTACTTCAACCACCCGGGCGTCGCCATCACCGCCTCCTCCGGCGACGGAGGCTACGGCGTCGAGTACCCGGCGGCCTCCACGTACGTGACGGCAGTGGGCGGTACCTCCCTCACGACGGCCTCCAACACCCGCGGCTGGACCGACACGGTGTGGAGCGGGGCGGGCTCCGGCTGCTCCGCCTACGACGCCAAGCCCAGCTGGCAGAAGGACTCCGGCTGCGCGAACCGCACGGTCGCGGACGTCTCGGCGGTCGCCGACCCCAACACCGGTGTCGCGGTCTACGACAGCTACGGCCAGGGCAGCGGCTGGATGGTCTTCGGCGGCACCAGCGCCGCCTCCCCGCTGATCGCCGCGGTCTACGCGCTGGCCGGCACCCCGTCCTCCGGCTCCTCCCCGTCCTCCTTCCCGTACGCCCACACCACGGCCCTGAACGACGTCACCAGCGGCTCCAACGGCAGCTGCGGCGGCTCCTACCTCTGCACCGGCACCACCGGCTACGACGGCCCGTCCGGACTCGGCACCCCGAACGGAACCGCCGCGTTCACCGGCTGACCCCCGCGGGCCGGGCCGGTCGGCCGTACACACCGCGCGGAGGACCACAGGCCACCTTGCCGCGGCACGCCCGGCCCTCGGCCACTGGGCTGGAGTCGGCGATGATGCCGGCTCCGGCCTCGGCTCGCGCGCTCTCCGGCGGCCGGGAGGGGACCAACCCCTGCAAACTGGGCTGCGCCACCCCCCACTCATGCTGAGCGAGGGGTGGCGCCTTTCGCCCTGTTGGGCCCCGCAGTACGGGGCCAGGGGCGTGCTGGAACCTTTCGGATCAGGCCGTGCCGGTCTGGTTGCCGCCCGTCACCGAGTGGAGAGTGAAGGTGTCCGACGCATCGGGGACGGACAGATCGACCGAGACGCCGTAGTCGGAGAAGTAGGTGGTCGAGGTGACCTCGGCGGTGTCCGTCTGCATCTGCTCCTGCGTCCGCACCGGCAGGTTCTCGCTGTTGACCCAGAGGTCGATGTCGTCGTCCGCAGCACCTGATGCCGCGAGTCGCTGCTTGAGGAACTTCACGTCATCAGGCGTCAGGCCCTGCCTTCCGGCGATCAGCTTGGCCACGTCCAGCGTGCCCGTGTAATGGGTGGCGGCAGTGCCGCGTACCGTCTCCCGGCCCACCTTGCGCAGATCGCCGCTGGAGATCAGCATCCGTACGGCCAGGGCGGGGTTCGCCTGCTTCAGCTGGTCGGTGCTGGCCTTGCCGGCAGCACCTTGCGCGGCGATGAGGGCGAGCGGCTCCTTGATCCAGTGCTTGCCGCCGAGCCTGGCCAACTTCTGAGCGGGCACCTTCACGTACAGGGCGTCGCTGCGGATCTTCATCTGCATCGGGGGGACCGGCGTCGGGGTGGAGGACTTCACCGACAGCGTGACGTTGCCCTGCAGACCGTTGGCCCAGTCCTGGTCCCCGACGTTCCGCATCTGCCGCAGCGTGCCCATCGTGATCGTCTGGTCGATCCTGGCCGAGTGGACCTTGGCCGTGGCGTTCTTCACCTGGATCAGGTAAGCCACCGGTGAGACAGCGACCGCTGACGGCGTGGCGGACGGGTGGGGGGCCGTCGCAGAAGTGGACTTGCCGCCGCAGGCGGAGACAGTGCCCAGAGTCGCCGTGGCGGCCGTGACCGCCAGAACCGTACGGAACCGCGTGCCACGCATGGCGCGACCCCCCGTTTTCTCTTGTCCGACCAGTCGGATGTTCGAATAGTGGGCGCAGACTAGCGCACGGAACCGGCCATGCCGGCCTCAGGGTTGGGCGAACCGAACGCGGTAGAAGGTGCGAGATAACTCCGGGGCAGATGTGGGGGCTCCGACCGGCCCAAGACAGTCCTCGTGGATCGCTGCCGGGCTGACATCCACCGTCGTCGTCCAGGAGTCCCCTGGGCCGAGGCCCAGGGGAGTTCGTGGTCAGCGTCGGTAGTACGGCAGCGACGAGCCGGACGCGGTCGCGAGTACGGCTTCCGTGCCGAGGCTGTTGCCGCTGTCCTGGTACATGGACAGTTGGCCGTCGGACCAGCGCACGAGGTAGTCGTTGGACCGGTTGTCGGTGCTGGTGAAGTTACCCGCCGTGGTGAGTGTGGCGTGGGTCCACAGCGTGCTCGGGGCCCGCAGTCGCACTTCTCCGTGGAAGCCGTACTGGTTGATGTCCGGGTACAGGGTCAGTTCGCCGTCGGACCAGCGGACCACGAGGTCCGACTCGTTGGTCCCGGCGAAGTCGGCGGACGTGAGGGATGTGGCGTGTGTCCAGGTGGAGTTGGCGGGGTTGAGCCGGACCTCGCTGTGGAGTCCGGTGGAGTTGAGGTTCTTGTAGAGCGTGGTCTCGCCGTCGGACCAGCGCACGATCAGGTCGTCGGGCCAGTGGTCGTCGGTGGTGTAGCGGCCCGCCGTCATGCCGACCTCGTGCTGCCACAGCGTGCCCGGCTTGACGAGCGTGATCTGGCTGTGCAGGCCGCGCGCGTCGACGTCGGGGAAGAGGGTGAGGCTGCCGTCGCTCCAGCGCACCAGCAGGTCGTAGGTGTTGGTGCCCGTGAAGTCGCCGGCCGTGATGGAGACGGCCTTCGTCCAGGTGGTGTTGGCCGCGACGAGCTGTATCTCCTTGTCGAACCGTCCGTTGCCACCGCCCCGGTACAGCGTCAGCTCGCCGTCGGACCAGCGCACGATGAGGTCGCTCTTGTCCGGATCGGGCGAAGCCGAGGGAGTGAAGGAGCCGGAGGTGACGAGGGTGGCGTGGGTGAGTGTGGAGGCGCCGGGCAGCACATTGGGACGTGCGGGGGCGGTGCCGGCGACCGCCGCCTGGTACAGGTTCTGGACGTCGGAGCCGTAGGCGGAGCTGTAGGAGACATCGGCGGTCGGTCCGCCGGTGTCCCAGCCGCCGATGGTGCCCACCACGTCGCCGGTGCCGGTGGTCGGGTCGAAGTTCTCCAGGAACGGGCTGCCACTGGTGCCGGTTGCGAAGCCGTTGCAGGCGATCCGGAGGTACGAGCCGGGGGTGCCGTCGGTCGGGGTGTACTGCGTGGTGTTGTTGTCACAGGTCAGGGGCTGCGTGGCGGCGCCAGGGTAGCCGACCAGGCGAATGCTGGGGAAGGCGTAGCCGCGGCCCGTGGCCAGGTTGTTGCCGCCCACCACGTCCTGCACCTGCTTGCCGTCGCTGCGCGCGCCGACCTGGGCGAACGCCATGTCCCACGGGGCGCCCTGGACGTGTCCGAGGTCGTAGTAGCGGGGATCGATCCAGACCCGGCTGCGGCCTTCGGAGTCCGTGGCGACGGGGAAGATGCCGTACGGCTGGGGGTTGGCCGCGGTCCACTGGGGGACGAACGCGAGCGAGCCGCCGCCTGCCCGCCCGTCCATGCAGTGCCCGGCGGTGAGCACGATGTTGTGGTGCGGGCTGTTGATGACGCTCGCGGTGCAGAAGTAGGACCCGCTGCTGGTCTGCATGTACATCCGGCCGACCATCGGCAGCCCGCCGAAGTAGGAGCTGGCAGGACCTGTTCCGCTCGTGCTCGTGGGGGACGGGCTCGGCGAGGCGGTGGGACTCGCCGAGTCCGACGCGCTGGGGGAGGTGCTCGGGGCGGCGGACGAGGTGTCCGTCGGGGTGGCAGTCGGGGTGTCTGTAGCGGTGGCGGAGGGATCCGGGGTCGAGGTGTCGGTGGGTGTGTCCGTCGGGCCGGCGGTGGCGCTCGGCGTGGCGTCCATCGGGACCTCGCGCAGGTCCTGGGCGTTCGGACCACCCTTCACCGGCGGCTTGACGAGCCCTTGGAGCGTGGGGTGGGCGGCGGCCTTGCCCGTGGTCCGCGGTTTGGCGTCCGGAAGCGGCTTCGCTTCTGCCATGCGCTGCGCAGTCCAGAACCGCTTGGCCGCAAGGGCTGTCCAGTGCGGCGCGGAGGCTGGTAGACGCGGGGCGGTGTCCGGTATCGCGGACGTGTACGCCGGAGGAGCGTTCGTGGCGCCTGCCGTATCGACCGAGACGACGAGAGTTCCGGCCAGCGCGGTGATCGCGCCTACGGCGGCCACGAGAAGGGCACCGCGCCGACTCGCGCGGTGCCCGGCAGTTCTGCTCACTTTGGGCTGAATTCCCCCCACTTGGCGTGATCCTCTGTCACGCTGGCGATAGGATTAGCAGAGAGTACGGCACTGTTGCCCAGTGATCGAACTATCGGGCGAATTCGCCCGGGCGATGAGCCGACGGCCGGTGCCTGCTCCCGGACGCACAGCGGGATCGGGCCGAGGCGCCGCGTTCAGCTTCTTCAGGTCAGGCTGGTCAGCCGACTCGGGCCTCTTCCACGGCTGAGCAACCACCATCACTGCTCCTTCTGATGAGCCTTCGCCTGGTCTGTTGATCTGGCGCGCCGGTGTCCGCGCTCAGAGGCGTCAGGATCTGTCACGCCTGTCATTCAGCGGCTGCTCTTGGCCGATGCTGCCAGTGCTCGTCTTGAGTCGTCAGGGCCGTCCGTGAGGCGCCCACGCTGGATGCACCACCCAGTCGGTGCCACACGGAAGGCAGATCCTCATGGGACAGATCGGCGTGCGCCTCGTAGTACTCCTGCTGGTCGGAGTCCTTGTCGTCGCCCTGACCCCGCATGCGCCCGAAGCCGGGGCGGCCTTGGTCGGAGCCACTGCGGTGGTGGCACTACTCGCCCAACTCATGGGCCGCGAATGACTCTGGACGAGCAGAGATGCCTGGAGCCATGCACACTCGGCGAAACCAGCACCACCGGCACGCGTCGACACGGCTGATTTCGGTCCTACTCGTAAGCCCGAGCTCGCCCAGTCTGCCGGTACTCCTCTACGGGGATCGGATCGACCTCGGGCAGCATGCGGGCCGTGTGCAGAAGTCCGTCGGGGTGGTCGATTTCGTGGTGGCTGAGCCGGGCGAGGCCGCGTTCGTACCCGGTCGTCGTTGTCTCGCCGGTCAAGGCCGTGGCATCCACCGTGATCTTCGGCGGGCGGGGGATGAGGCCGCGGACGTCGAAGAAGCTGAGGCAGCCCTCGTACTGCTCGTCCGTCTCCTCAGAGTGGTCGGTGATCCGGGGATCGAGCAGGATGACGACCGGAGCGTCGTCGGCCGGCAAGACGATGGCGGCAGAGCGGGCGATGCCGATCCACGGGGCGGCGATGCCCATGCCCTTGCCCTTGGCGAAGGGATGGACCTGGCCGATGCGCTCGATGGCGGCGAACAACTCGTCCACGATGCGTTCGGTCTCCTCGCGCCCGGCCGGCAGGTCGAAGACACGGGTCGGTTCGGCAAGGATGCCGGCGTGGACGACGCCGAGGTCTCGCATGCGCCGGCTGGGCCGCACGTCAATCACCTGAACTCCCTTGATTCGACTCGCCTTCGGGCCGCGCCCTGAACCGCCGTTCCACTTGAATTGCCACAGACCGACGTTGTCGCTGCGGACGGGCGGGGTCCGCAGCGGGGAGGCTTCGGCGGTCATGGAGGTTTCGGTGCCCCATACGACGGGGCCGAAGTCGGCTGGACCTCTTCGGCCGACGCCGCACCGAGCGCACCGGCCTGGACGACAGCCTCGAGAAGACGCGCGACCGACTTGCCGCGCTACCGCACGTCCAGGTCGTCTCCGACCGGGGCGACCGCGTCCGCTACCGCAGCCCGCTTCGGCATCGCCCCCTTCCGGCCCGGCTGCCCCTGGTTGATGAGCGTGATCGACTGCCAGGGCATGGGCCTGCCCGTGATCTCTCCCCGCCTGGGCTGGCTCGCCGAGCACATCGATCCCGAACTGCGCTTCACCACCACCGAGGAAACCGTGGCTCCGGCCGAGCGCCCGGCCACGGATCACGAGGGCCTGCAAGATCATGACGGGTGATGGTCCGCGATCATGATCGATCCGGTTTTTCCTGGTCAGAGTATGTGCGCTGTGATGCGCGGTGCGGCTCGTGACGGCTCGTGCCGCACCATCCGCTCACGCATCGCTCACACAGCCCGTAGGTTTGACCAGTGCACATGCCCGCCCCAAGGCAGGACCCGACCGCGCACGAATGCCGAGGCGGAGTCCGTGACAACAGGAGATGTTGGTTGTCATGGTGGCGAGCCGACTGGGAGTGACGCGACCGCCCTTCATGGGATGAACTTCACCTCCGGGAAGGCCGGGCACGGGCCGTCGAGCAGGTGCCCCTGCCCCCGGTGCCGCAGGTGCAGGTCGAAGAACGCGAGCGGGTACGCCTGCTGGATCCGTACGGCCCGGGCCGGATCGAGGGTGCCGATCCAATCCTGGATCTGCTGGTCGGTCTGGGCTGAAGAGCCCCTGCTGGAGGGCGGCGGACCTGGCGATCGCCGAGGCCGCAGCGCGGCTCGTACCGCGCGCCCGCCGAACGGGTGATGCCGAGAAGCCCGAAGCCGAGCGAGAGGCGGCTGACGGCGGGAAATCCGGCACCGAGGAGATGCCGGCGGATGCCGAGGAATCCGTCGACCAGCCGGGCGGTGGCGGCGCATCCGCTCACGCGCCGCTCACGCAAACGGCCCCGGACGCGGAGCCCGAGGCCGAACAGAGCGTCTGACCTGGGATAAACCCCAGGTCAGAGCTGGTTTTCCAGAGCCCCCTGTCGGATTCGAACCGACGACCTTCGCTTTACAAGAGCGGCGCTCTGACCAGCTGAGCTAAGGAGGCGTGCGCATGGGCGCCCGTGCAGTGTACCCACCTCTGCGCCGGCTCCTGTCGAAAATTTCCGCGAAGTTCACCGTGGCCGGGGTACTGACAGACCGAGTGGACGCCAGGTAGCGTCCTGAGCCAGTTCACTCGCGTGGACTACACCAACCACCTTCCTACAACGGATCGTCCGGCACGTTCCTGCCGGTAGAAGGGGGCCCATCACCATGGCCACAGTCACGTTCGACAAGGCGACCCGGATCTACCCGGGTTCCACCAAGCCCGCCGTCGACGGTCTCGACATCGCGATCGAGGACGGCGAGTTCCTCGTCCTGGTCGGCCCGTCCGGTTGCGGAAAGTCCACCTCCCTGCGGATGCTCGCGGGCCTGGAGGACGTCAACGGCGGCGCCATCCGCATCGGTGACCGCGACGTCACCCACCTGCCGCCCAAGGACCGGGACATCGCCATGGTGTTCCAGAACTACGCCCTGTACCCGCACATGACGGTCGCCGACAACATGGGCTTCGCGCTCAAGATCGCCGGCGTCAACAAGGCGGAGATCCGGCAGAAGGTCGAGGAGGCCGCGAAGATCCTCGACCTCACCGAGTACCTCGACCGCAAGCCGAAGGCCCTGTCCGGCGGTCAGCGCCAGCGTGTCGCGATGGGCCGCGCGATCGTCCGTGAGCCGCAGGTCTTCCTCATGGACGAGCCGCTGTCCAACCTGGACGCCAAGCTCCGCGTCTCGACCCGTACGCAGATCGCGTCCCTGCAGCGGCGCCTCGGCATCACCACCGTCTACGTCACCCACGACCAGGTCGAGGCCATGACGATGGGCGACCGCGTGGCGGTCCTCAAGGACGGCCTGCTCCAGCAGGTCGACTCGCCGCGCAACATGTACGACAAGCCCGCGAACCTCTTCGTCGCCGGCTTCATCGGCTCCCCCGCCATGAACCTGGTCGAGGTCCCGGTCACCGACGGCGGCGTGAAGTTCGGCAACAGCGTCGTCCCCGTCAGCCGCGAGGCCCTGACGGCCGCCACCGACAAGGGCGACCGCACGGTGACCGTGGGTGTGCGCCCCGAGCACTTCGACGTGGTCGAACTGGACGGGGGCGCGGCCGCCTCCCTCTCCAAGGACAGCGCGGACGCCCCGGCCGGTCTGGCCGTCTCGGTGAACGTGGTCGAGGAACTGGGCGCCGACGGCTACGTCTACGGCACCGCCGAGGTCGGCGGCGAGGTCAAGGACCTGGTGGTCCGCGTCAACGGCCGTCAGGTGCCGGAGAAGGGCGCCACGCTGCACGTCGTGCCGCGGCCGGGCGAGATCCACGTGTTCTCCACGTCGTCGGGCGAGCGCCTCTCCGACTGAGCTGGACGTTTGCGCCGGAGTTGACGAATGGGGCCCCGCGGAGTGCCGCGGGGCCCCATTCGCGCCGTATGCACCGACGGAAATACCCCGGCACAGCGACCATTTCGGGTGAGCGGCGTCAACCCCATACCCAGAAAACGGCGCGTCCTCATCCCCCGTAAGGGTGACTCAATGTCGCCAAATCATTACCGGGCGCTACCCTCACACGCGTGAAGCACTCCACCAACCCTCAGACGCGACGCGGCCACCGGGGCGGCCCTGCCCGCCACATCGGCCGCACTCTCGCCCTCGTCCTGCCCGTCGTCCTGGTGCTCTCCGGGACCCTCGCGGTCACGCGGGTCAACTGGACCGGGAGCCCCCGCAGCTCGGTGCTGGCCGCCTCGGACGTCTCCCCGGCGGAGGTTTCCCCGGCGTCCGCCAAGAAGGTCCCCGAGGCCCCGCAGGACGCGCTCCGTGACCGGCTGATCGGCGAGCTCCAGGACAAGAACCCCGGGGAGGTCCTCACCCACCTCCAGCAGGCGGTCAACGACCACCCGTCGCTGGCCAAGCACTGCTCGTCCATCGCCCGCGCCCTGGGCCAGGCCGCCGCGCGCATCTACGGCGCCTCGCACGCCCAGTCCTACGCCCGCCCAGTGTGCGACACGTCGTTCGCCTCGGGCGTGCTCGCCGCGCACAGCTGAGCCGGGGCCCGGGCCCGCGTCGTTGTCGGCCGGCCCGGGCGGGGCGCCACGTACAGTGCGGACATGACCCATCCCAACGCCGCGTCGCGCCCCACCCAAGCCGTGGTCCTGGCCGGTGGCCAGGGCTCCCGACTGCGCCCGTACACCGACGACCGGCCCAAGCCGATGGTCGAGATCCCCGGCACGGGCACTCCGATCATCGGCCACCAGCTGTCCTGGCTCGCCGAGGAAGGCGTCACGGACGTGGTGGTCTCCTGCGGCCACCTCGCGGAGGTCCTCCAGAAGTGGCTGGACTCCGCCGACCTGCCGGTCTCCGTCACCACCGTCGTGGAGACCGAGCCCCTCGGCCGCGGCGGCGGCCTCAAGTACGCCGCCGCGCATCTGCCCCGCCCCGACCAGCCGTGGTACGCCACCAACGGCGACATCTGGACCCGCTTCTCCCTGCGGGACATGGCCGACTTCCACACCGAGCGGGACGCCACGGCCACCCTGGCCCTGGCCCGTCCCCGTATCCCGTGGGGTGCGGTGCGGACCGACGGGTTCGGGCACATCACCGACTTCATCGAGGCCCCGCCGTCGACGTTCGAGATCAACGCCGGCGTGTACGTCTTCTCGCCCGAGTTCGCCGAGACGCTCCCGGACCGCGGCGACCATGAGCGGACCACCTTCCCCCGGCTGGCCCGGGAAGAGCGGCTCTTCGGATTCCCCATTCCGCAGGGGGCCTACTGGCGGGCCATCGACACCGCGAAGGACCTGACGGAAGCCGCCAAGGAGCTGGCGGCCCTGGGCCGTTGACGGAAAGCCCCGAAAAGGCCGACGGCGACAGGCCG
>NZ_MLYO01000033.1 GCF_001866665.1 Streptomyces monashensis
ACGCGATCAACGCCGCACCGTGCTCCCGCGCCAGCCGGGTGACCCGGGCGAAACGCGAATCGGGACCGTCACCGTCCTCGTAGTTCACCGAGTTGATCACCGCGCGGCCGCCCAGCTTCTCCAGACCCGCCCGGATCACGTCGACCTCGGTGGAGTCCAGCACGACCGGCAGCGTCGAAGCCGTCGCGAACCGCCCGGCCAGCTCCTCCATGTCGGCCACACCGTCCCGGCCGACATAGTCCACACACAGATCCAGCAGATGCGCACCCTCACGGATCTGCTCCCGCGCCAGCTCCACACAGTCGTCCCAGCGGCCCTCCAGCATCGCCTCCCGGAACTTCTTCGACCCGTTCGCGTTCGTCCGCTCACCGATCGCCAGGTACGACGTGTCCTGCCGGAACGGCACCGTCTGGTACAGGGACGCCGCGCCCGGCTCCGGGCGCGGATCACGCACGGGCGGCGTCACCCCGCGCACCCGCTCCACCACCTGCCGCAGATGCTCCGGCGTCGTACCACAGCACCCGCCCACCAGCGACAGCCCGTACTCACGCACGAACGTCTCCTGCGCGTCCGCCAGCTCGGGCGCGGACAGCGGGTAGCTGGCGCCGTCCTTGGTGAGGACCGGCAGGCCCGCGTTGGGCATGCAGGAGAGCGGGATGCGGGCGTTGCGGGCGAGGTAGCGCAGGTGCTCGCTCATCTCGGCCGGGCCGGTGGCGCAGTTCAGGCCGATCATGTCGATGCCGAGCGGCTCCAGGGCGGTCAGGGCCGCGCCGATCTCGGAGCCGAGGAGCATGGTGCCGGTGGTCTCGACCGTCACCGAGACGATCACCGGCAGGTCGAGCCCGAGGGCCTCCAGTCCGCGGCGGGCACCGAGGACGGCGGCCTTGGTCTGGAGCAGGTCCTGGGTGGTCTCCACCAGCAGCGCGTCCGCGCCGCCCGCGACCAGGCCCTCGGCGTTGCGCTGGTAGGCGTCGCGCAGGGTCCGGTACGGGGCGTGGCCGAGGGTGGGCAGCTTGGTGCCGGGGCCCATGGAGCCGAGGACCCAGCGCTGCCGGCCGTCCTGCGCCTGGAACGCGTCGGCGACCTCGCGGGCCACGCGGGCGCCGGCCTCGGACAGCTCGTGGACGCGCTCGGAGATGTCGTACTCGCCGAGGGCGGAGTGGTTGGCGCCGAAGGTGTTGGTCTCGACGCAGTCCACGCCCACGGCGAAGTACGCCTCGTGGACGGAGCGGACGATGTCGGGGCGCGTGAGGTTGAGGATCTCGTTGCAGCCCTCGAGCTGCTGGAAGTCGTCCAGGGTCGGGTCCTGAGCCTGGAGCATCGTGCCCATGGCTCCGTCCGCGACCACCACACGCGTGGCGAGCGCCTCTCGGAGCGCGGACACCCGGGTCCGGCTGTCGGCATGGGGGGACGTTGGCGACGAGGCCATGAAGGGGCTCCCTAGGTGCGACGGCTGTCGGCTATGCGGCTTCCCCGGTTCGGGCCGGGGAAGAGCACGGCGTCAGAGTAACCGGGAGTGGGCTTGGATGGGCAGCGGCGTCCACGAGGCGGACCGGGTGGCCCCCGCGTCACGCTCCGGCCACGTGTGATGTAACAGGTGTCGACCGACCATTGGCGGGAGGTCGACATGGACCGGTAGTGTTCGGCATTGCCGAACGCTGGGTAGCACACCATGCGACGATGCTCGGTGCACGACGGGTGACGACAGTCGACGCCGGCACGACGCGCGCCCCGCGTCGTCGGCGGTCGAAGGGGACGGAGGCAGGACGGCGATGGCACGGAACATCCAGTCGCTCGAACGGGCGGCCGCGATGCTGCGGCTGCTCGCGGGCGGCGAGCGGAGACTGGGCCTGTCGGACATCGCCTCGTCACTGGGCCTCGCCAAGGGAACCGCCCACGGCATCCTGCGCACCCTCCAGCAGGAGGGGTTCGTGGAGCAGGACGACACCTCTGGGCGCTATCAGCTGGGCGCGGAACTGCTGCGCCTGGGCACCACCTATCTGGATGTGCACGAGCTGCGCGCCCGGGCCCTGGTGTGGACCGACGACCTGGCCCGCTCCAGCGGGGAGAGCGTGCACCTGGGGGTCCTGCACCAGCAGGGCGTACTGATCGTGCACCACGTCTTCCGGCCGGACGACAGCCGGCAGGTGCTGGAGATCGGCGTCATGCAGCCGCTGCACTCGACCGCGCTGGGCAAGGTGCTCTCGGCGTACGACCCGGTGGCGCACAGCGAGGCGCTGGAGACCGAGCGGAAGGCCTTCACGGACCGCACGGTGTGCGAGTGGGACGCCTTCGAGCACCTCCTCGACATCACGCGTGCGCGTGGGTACGCGGCCGACGTGGAAGAGACCTGGGAGGGCGTGGCGTCCATCGCCGCGCCCATCCACGACCGGCGCCGGATGCCCGTGGGCGCGGTCGGCATCACCGGCGCCGTGGAGCGGCTGTGCCGGGACGGCGAGCTGCGGCCCGAGCTGATCGCGGCGGTGCGCGACTGCGCCCGCGCGGTCTCCAGGGACCTGGGCGCGGGCCGGTTCTGACCACCCCTCCCCCCTCACCGGGGGCGACCGGGACGCCGGGCGGCGTTCCGGTTCTCGCCCTACCCTGAAGTGGACATATCGGGCTAGATCTTTTGAGATCCCACGTCAGTGCCTACGTCAGGTCCGCGATGAGCGATAACCCGAAGCGATCAATAACGATCCTGTTTTCGATAACAGAACCCTTGACGCATGCGTGACGCCGAAGCAAGACTCCCGTCCATCGGTCGGCATTGTCGAACACCTACCGGCAATACGCGCTAGAGTGTGACAACGCCAAGGGCCGGCATCGCTCTCACCCCCGAGGGCAGCTCGAACTCCCGGAGGGACCCGGGGTTCGGTCCCCTGGACGAAGGACAAAGGAGTCGCGGGTGTCCAGCTCCGACATCTTCATCGGCGAGACCATCGGTACCGCCATACTCATCCTGCTCGGCGGCGGCGTCTGCGCGGCCGTCACGCTGAAGGCCTCCAAGGCCCGTAACGCCGGTTGGCTCGCCATCGCCTTCGGGTGGGGCTTCGCCGTCCTGACGGCCGTGTACATCTCCGGACCCCTCTCCGGTGCACACCTCAACCCGGCCGTGACCATCGCCCTCGCGATCAAGAACAGCGACTGGACCAACGTCCCGGTCTACCTCGCCGGGCAGCTGCTCGGCGCGATGATCGGTGCCGCCCTGGTGTGGGTCGCCTACTACGGCCAGTTCCACGCGCACCTGACCGACAAGGAGATCGTCGGCGGTCCGGGCGCACAGGCCACGGACGCCAAGGCGGTCGAGGCGCAGGAGACGGGTGCCGGCCCGGTCCTCGGCATCTTCTCCACCGGTCCGGAGATCCGGAACGTGGCGCAGAACCTCGCCACGGAGATCATCGGCACCGTCGTGCTCATCCTCGCGGTCCTCACCCAGGGCCTGAACGACAAGGGCAACGGCCTCGGCGTCCTCGGCGGCCTCGTCACCGCGCTCGTGGTGGTGTCGATCGGTCTGTCCCTGGGCGGCCCGACGGGCTACGCCATCAACCCGGCCCGTGACCTCGGCCCGCGCATCGTGCACGCTCTGCTGCCGCTGCCCAACAAGGGTGGTTCCGACTGGAGCTACGCCTGGATCCCGGTGGTCGGTCCGCTGATCGGCGCCGCCATCGGTGCCGGAATCTACAACGTCGCCTTCGCTTAAGAAGCCCGCCGTCTTCCGGCACGCGCCCCACGGACAGCCCCCTCACCACGGATCTTTCAGGAGCACACAGTGACCGACGCCCACACCGCAGGCCCCTTCATCGCCGCGATCGACCAGGGCACCACCTCCAGCCGCTGCATCGTCTTCGACCGGGACGGCCGTATCGTCTCCGTCGACCAGAAGGAGCACGAGCAGATCTTCCCGAAGCCGGGCTGGGTCGAGCACAACGCCAACGAGATCTGGACCAACGTCCAGGAAGTCGTCGCCGGTGCCATCGCCAAGGCCGGCATCACCCGGGACGACATCAAGGCCATCGGCATCACCAACCAGCGCGAGACCACCGTGCTGTGGGACAAGAACACCGGTGAGCCCGTCTACAACGCCATCGTCTGGCAGGACACCCGCACCGACGCCCTGTGCCGGGAGCTGGGCCGCAACGTCGGCCAGGACCGCTTCCGCCGCGAGACCGGCCTGCCGCTGGCCTCCTACTTCGCCGGGCCCAAGGCCCGCTGGCTGCTCGACAACGTCGAGGGCCTCAAGGAGCGCGCCGAGGCCGGCGACATCCTCTTCGGCACCATGGACACCTGGGTCATCTGGAACCTGACCGGCGGTGTCGACGGCGGCAAGCACGTCACCGACGTGACCAACGCCTCCCGCACCCTCCTCATGAACCTGCACACGATGGAGTGGGACGACAAGATCGCCGAGTCCATCGGCGTGCCGCTGCAGATCCTGCCCGAGATCCGCTCCTCCGCCGAGGTATACGGCGAGGTCACCGGCGGCAGGCTCGGCGACCTGCTCGGCGGCATCCCGGTCGCCTCCGCGCTCGGCGACCAGCAGGCGGCCCTGTTCGGCCAGACCTGCTTCGCCGAGGGCGAGACCAAGTCGACCTACGGCACCGGCACCTTCATGGTGATGAACACCGGTGACAAGATCATCAACTCCTACGCCGGCCTGCTGACCACCGTCGGCTACAAGATCGGCGACCAGCCGACGGTCTACGCCCTGGAGGGCTCGATCGCCGTCACCGGCTCGCTGGTGCAGTGGATGCGCGACCAGATGGGCCTCGTCTCCACCGCCGCCGAGATCGAGACGCTCGCGCTCTCGGTCGAGGACAACGGCGGTGCCTACTTCGTGCCGGCCTTCTCGGGCCTGTTCGCCCCGCACTGGCGTTCCGACGCCCGCGGTGTGATCGCCGGTCTGACCCGGTACGTCACCAAGGCGCACCTCGCGCGCGCCGTCCTGGAGGCCACCGCCTGGCAGACCCGGGAGATCGCCGACGCCATGGTCAAGGACTCCGGCGACGAGCTGGTGGCCCTCAAGGTCGACGGTGGCATGACCGCCAACAACCTGCTGATGCAGACGCTCTCCGACGTCCTGGACGCGCCCGTGGTGCGCCCGATGGTCGCGGAGACCACCTGCCTCGGCGCCGCCTACGCCGCCGGCCTGGCCGTCGGCTTCTGGTCCAGCACCGACGAACTGCGCGCCAACTGGCGCCGGGCCGCCGAATGGACCCCCCGCATGGACGCGGAGACCCGCGACCGTGAGTACAAGAACTGGCTCAAGGCCGTCGACCGGACCATGGGCTGGATCGAGGACGAGAGCTGAGCTGCCCCACAGTTCGGCTCTGACGAGGAGTAAGTACCCGACATGACCAGTCAGTCCACCCTGTCCGTGCCTGCCCTGGGGACGCACCCGGCCTCCGGCTCCAACCCGAGCCGCGCCGAGACCAGGGAGCAGCTCTCCAAGGCGTCGTACGACCTTCTTGTGATCGGCGGCGGCATCCTGGGCATCTCCACCGCCTGGCACGCCGCGCAGTCCGGACTCAGGGTGGCGCTGGTCGACTCCGGCGACTTCGCCGGTGCCACCTCCTCCGCCTCCTCCAAGCTGCTCCACGGCGGTCTGCGCTACCTGCAGACCGGTGCGGTGAAGCTGGTGGCGGAGAACCACTTCGAGCGCCGTGCGGTCTCCCGCCAGGTGGCCCCCCACCTGGCGAACCCGCTCACCTTCTACCTCCCCGTGTACAAGGGCGGGCCGCACGGCGCGGCGAAGCTCGGCGCGGGCGTCTTCGCCTACTCCGCGCTCTCCGCGTTCGGTGACGGCGTCGGCCACCTGCTCTCCCCCGCCAAGGCGGCGCAGGACGTGCCGGAGCTGCGCACCGAGAACCTCAAAGCCGTGGCCGTCTACGGCGACGACCAGATGAACGACGCGCGCATGGCGCTGATGACGGTCCGCGCGGCCGTCGAGGCGGGCGCGGCCGTCCTCAACCACGCCGAGGTCACCGGCCTGCGCTTCACCCAGGGCCGGGTCACCGGCGCCGAGCTCAAGGACCGTGTCTCCGGCGAGGAGTTCGGCGTGAGCGCCCGCCTGGTGCTGAACGCGACCGGTCCCTGGGTCGACCACCTGCGGAAGATGGAGGACCCGAACGCGGCCCCGTCCATCCGCCTGTCGAAGGGCGCGCACCTGGTCCTCAAGCGCACCTCCCCCTGGAAGGCCGCGCTCGCGACCCCCATCGACAAGTACCGCATCACCTTCGCCCTCCCCTGGGAGGACATGCTGCTGCTCGGCACGACCGACGAGGAGTTCGAGGGCGACCCGGCGGACGTCTCCGTCACCGAGAAGGACATAGCCCAGATCCTGGACGAGGCCGCGTTCTCCGTCCGGGACCAGCAGCTGCGGCGCGACCTCATCACCTACGCGTTCGCCGGTCTGCGCGTGCTGCCGGGCGGCCCCGGCGACACCGCCAAGGCCAAGCGCGAGACCGTGGTGACCGAGGGCAAGGGCGGCATGCTGTCCGTCGCGGGCGGCAAGTGGACCACCTTCCGCCACATCGGCCGTACGGTCATGCAGAAGCTGGAGGCGCTGCCCGGTCACCCGCTCGGCGACGACTTCGAGCCGATCTCCTCGCTGCCGAAGAAGCTCCCGCTGCCGGGCGTCGCCAACCCGCGCGCCGTCGCGCACCGCCTGCTGGTCGACCACCCGGCGCCCGGCCCGCGCATGGCGGCCGACACGGCGAAGCACCTGGCCACCCACTACGGCTCCCTGGCCTTCGACATCGCCCGGCTGGCGAACGAGAACCCGGAGCTGGCCGAGCGCGTCCACCCGGACGCCCCGGAGATCTGGGCGCAGGTCGTCTGGGCTCGCGACCACGAGTGGGCCGAGACGCCGGACGACGTGCTGCGCCGCCGTACGACGCTGACGATCCGCGGTCTTGCCACGGACGAGGTCCGCGGCAAGGTCCAGGACCTGCTCGACAAGAAGTAACCGAGTGCGGCGAAGGGGCGGTCCCACCGCGGTGGGACCGCCCCTTTCCCATGGGCGCGGCGGGCGTGCCGTGCGCCTTCGCGCGCTTGCCCGAACGGTCCGGGGAAGGGCCCGCATAATGTGCTGAGACATCCGATGTCTGGGCGCATGCGCGCATGGGGCGGGCGACAGGAGGCCGGTCATGGCAGTCACCGACGAGGCGATCGAGAAGATCAAGGACATGATCGTCTCGGGTGCGCTGCGCCCCGGCGACCGGCTGCCCAAGGAGAGCGAACTGGCCGCCGAGCTCGGCCTGTCCCGCAACTCGCTGCGGGAGGCCGTACGGGCCCTGTCGCTGATCCGGATCCTGGACGTGCGCCAGGGCGACGGCACGTACGTCACGAGCCTGGACCCCCAACTCCTGCTGGAGGCCCTGAGCTTCGTCGTGGACTTCCACCGCGACGACACCGTGCTGGAGTTCCTGGCGGTGCGCCGGATCCTGGAGCCGGCCGCGACGGCGATGGCGGCCTTCCGGATCAGCGACCAGCAACTGGACGCGCTGTCCGCCCAGTTGGCGGCGCTGGGCGCGCAGCCCTCGGTGGAGGAGCTGGTCGCCGCCGATCTGGAGTTCCATCGCGGCATCGTGCGCGGCGCGGGCAACTCGGTGCTCTGCTCGCTGCTGGACGGCCTGTCGGGGCCGACCACGCGGGCGCGGATCTGGCGGGGCCTGACCCAGGAGGACGCGGTCGGCCGCACCCTGCGCGAGCACCGGGCGATCCTGGCCGCGCTGCGCGACCGCGACGCGGAGGCGGCCCGCTCCTGGGCGACGGTGCACATCGCGAGCGTGGAGCAGTGGCTGCGGTCCACTCTGTGAGTCAGGGTGTTCCGCACTGGTGCACGGGGCAGTGATCCGTTCACTCCCCCGTGCAAGGGGGCTGCGGGAGCCCCCGCCGGACGCCGTAAGGTTGGTGAGTCAGGCGAGGGCACGTCGGAAGGAGGCACTGGGTGATCGAGCTGGAGGGGGTTCCCGAGCTGATCGACCCAGTCATGGTGGCCGCGTTCGAGGGCTGGAACGATGCCGGTGACGCCGCCTCCACGGCGGTCGCGCATCTGGAACGCGAGTTCAAGGGCGAGGTGTTCGCGGCGCTGGACGCCGAGGACTACTACGACTTCCAGGTGAACCGCCCCACGGTCTTCATGGACGGTGGGGTGCGCAAGATCACCTGGCCGACGACCAGGCTGTCGGTGGTCCGCGTCGGCGGCGACAAGCCGCGCGACCTCGTGCTGGTGCGCGGCATCGAACCGTCCATGCGCTGGCGCTCGTTCTGCAACGAGCTGCTGGGCTTCGCGCACGAGCTGGGCGTGGAGCTGGTGGTCATCCTGGGCGCCCTGCTCGGTGACACCCCGCACACGCGTCCGGTGCCGGTCAGCGGGGTCACGTCCGACGCGGACCTGGCCCAGCGGATGGACCTGGAGGAGACCAAGTACGAGGGCCCGACGGGCATCGTCGGCGTGCTCCAGGAGGCGTGCACGCACGCGGGCGTCCCGGCGGTGTCGCTGTGGGCGGCCGTACCGCACTACGTCTCCCAGCCGCCCAACCCGAAGGCGACGCTGGCGCTGCTCAACCGGCTGGAGGACCTGCTGGACCTGCGCATCCCGCAGGGCGAGCTGCCCGAGGACGCGCGTGCCTGGCAGGTGGGCGTGGACCAGCTGGCCGCGGAGGACAGCGAGGTCGCCGAGTACGTGCAGACGCTGGAGGAGGCCCGGGACACCGCCGAGCTGCCGGAGGCGTCGGGTGAGGCGATCGCCCGCGAGTTCGAGCGGTACCTGCGGCGCCGGGACGTCGGTCCGCCGGGCGGCCACGCGACGGCGGACGGCACGGACACCGGACCGTGGCTGCGGGACAACCCGAGCGGACGGACCCGGCCGCCCCTGCCGCCGAGGCCCGACGCCTCCGGCGGCCCGGACGACGACGAGGCCTCCGAGGAGTGACCCGGGAGTGACGGAAGGGGCGGTACGCGCGCGCGTACCGCCCCTTCTCCGTTCCGTGTGCTAGACCGCCACGCCCAGCAGGGCGTCCACCGCCCGGGTCACCAGGCCGGGGGCACCCGTGTCGGTGCCGCCCTCCTGCTCCTGGCGCTCCGCCCAGCGGTCCACCGCGGCGAGCGCGGCCGGTGCGTCCAGATCGTGGGCGAGAGCCTCGCGGATCTCCTCGACCAGGGCGTCGGCGGAGGGGCCGTCGGGGCGGGAGACGGCGGCGCGCCAGCGGCCCAGACGGGCCACGGCGTCCGCCAGGACCTGATCGGTCCACTCCCAGTCGGCGCGGTAGTGGTGGGCCAGCAGGGCCAGCCGGATCGCGGCCGGGTCGACGCCCTCGCGGCGCAGCGCCGAGACGAAGACCAGGTTGCCCTTGGACTTCGACATCTTCTCGCCGTGCAGGGCGACCATGCCGGCGTGGACGTACGCCTTGGCCATCGGGAACTCGCCGGTGAGCACCTGGGCGTGCGAGGCGCCCATCTCGTGGTGCGGGAAGGCCAGGTCGGAGCCGCCGCCCTGGACGTCGAAGCCCATCCCGAGGTGGTCGAGGGCGATGGCCACGCACTCGATGTGCCAGCCGGGCCTGCCCCGGCCGAGGGAGGCACCGTCCCAGCTGGGCTCGCCCTCACGGGCCGCCATCCACAGCATCGGGTCGAGCGGGTTCTTCTTGCCCGGGCGCTCCGGGTCACCGCCGCGCTCGGCGGACAGCAGCCGCATCGCGGCCGCGTCGAGGTTCGAGACCTTGCCGAAGTTCGGGTCGGACTCGACGGAGAAGTAGATGTCGCCGTCCAGGTCGTAGGCCGCGCCGAGCTCGCGCAGCCGCTCCACGAGCGGGACGATGCCGGGTATCGCCTCGACGGCGCCTATGTAGTGCTGGGGCGGGAGCATCCGCAGCGCGGTCATGTCCTCGCGGAAGAGGGCCGTCTCCTTCTCGGCGAGGGCGACCCAGTCGAGGTTGTCCCGCTCCGCGCGCTCCAGCAGCGGATCGTCGACGTCGGTGACGTTCTGGACGTAGTGGACCTGCCGCTTGGTGTCGAGCCACACGCGCTGAACGAGGTCGAACGCGTTGTAGGTCGCCGCGTGACCCATGTGGGTCGCGTCGTACGGGGTGATGCCGCAGACGTAGATACGGGCGACGGGACCGGGGTCGAGGGTGACCGGACCGCCGGTCGCGGTGTCGTGGATCCTCAGGTCGCGGCCCTGACCAGGCAGGGCGGGGACCTCGGAAGCGGGCCAGGCATGCATGTACATGAGCCTAACCGGCCACGAGCCGCGTATACGAACGGGATCGGGTCGGATGGCCTGTTAGACGGTCTTGTGCGTCTGCCGCCGCTGTGCTCACACGGGCGGCCACGGGATCGCCGGCCACTGACCGCCCGGCTCCGGATGCACACCCGAGGAGAGCAGTTCCTCGGTACGCGCGCGTGTGGCGTCGATCTCGGCCGGGGTGATCAGTTGGGCGAGCCGCTCGCCCAACGGCCCGCCCAGGCCCTCCCGCAGGCCGCCCAGGACCTCGACGGCCTCGGCGGTCAGCGGCTCCCCGGCCCAGCCCCACAGCAGGGTGCGGAGCTTGTTCTCGACGTTGAAGGTGACGCCGTGGTCGATGCCGTAGAGCCTGCCCTCGGCGGTGGGCAGCAGATGGCCGCCCTTGCGGTCCGCGTTGTTGATCACGGCGTCGAGGACGGCGAGCCTGCGCAGCCGCTCGTCGTCGGCGTGCACGAGCAGCGCGGTGCGGCCCTCGCCGACCTCGGCGAGACCGATCGCCTTCCAGCCCGGCTCCGGCTCCTCGGCGTCCACCAGGGCGAGCAGCTCGGCCTCGGCCCGCACGTCGATCCACAGCTGGCACATGCCCTCGCCGTACGGCCCCTCGCGCAGCACGGTCGGCGGGACGAGGCCCCAGCCGGTGGCCTCGGAGACCGCGTAGGAGGCCACCTCGCGGCCGGCCAGGGTGCCGTCGGGGAAGTCCCACAGGGGGCGCTCCCCGGCCACGGGCTTGTAGATGCAGGAGGCTTCCAGGCCGTCGTACGCGACCGTGCAGAACAGTGCGGCGTTCGACGCCTCGCGGATGCGACCGCGTACGGTCAGCTCACCGCGCGCGAGCAGCTCGGCGGCGGCCGCGTCGGCGGTCGTGTCGACGGAGGTCACGCTCCGCGGCGGTATCCGTTCTGGCGCGGACATACGTGTCCTTCCGGATCGAGCGGGAGGCTGCACAGCGGGCACGGCGGCCGCCCGGCGTTGACGACGTCGAGGGCGCGCTTGGCGAAGGCCCTGGCCTGCGCGCCGGTCAGCCGGACCCGCAGCATCGGGGGCCCGTTCTCCTCGTCCTGGAGCAGTCGTTCCTCGGCCTCGGCGAGGTCCTCGTCGGTGTCGGCGTCCAGCTCGACGAGGGCCTGCGCCTCGACGATCATGCGCTGTTCCTCGCCGTCCCAGGCCAGCGCCATGGTGCCGACGCGGAACTCCTCGTCGACGGGGGTCTCCAGCGGGGCGGTGTCGGCGATCTCGGTGGGCGCCATGGCGGGGACGGCAGCGCTGCCCCCGCTGCGCCGCACGACCTCGTCGAGCAGTTCGTCCATGCGCTCGGCGAGCGCGGCCACCTGCGTCTTCTCCAGCGCCACGCTGGTCACCCGGGAGCCTGCGGCGGCCTGGAGGAAGAACGTACGGCGTCCGGGCAGTCCGACCGTGCCGGCGACGAAGCGGTCCGGCGGGTCGTAGAGGAACACCTGACGGGACACGTCCTGATCTCCATTGGATTCGAGAGCTTCGGCGGTGCTGGCCACGCGGGTCACGCGACTGCGGTGGATCCGAGTGCGGTGGATCGCTTCACCCTACTGCGGCCGACGATCACGGTGCGCCCGCACCACCCCCGACCGGTGCGTCGCCCTCGCCGGTGCCCTCGTCCGGTTCGGCGCCCGGTTGTTCGCGCGGGGCGAGAGAGGCGAAATCCCCGGTGTCGCCGAGCCGGATCAGGAACGGCCGCAGGCGGGTGAAGCGGATCGCGGTGACGGAACAGGGCTCCACGGAGATCCGCTGGAAGAGGTCGAGATGGAGGCCGAGGGCGTCGGCGACCAAGGACTTGATGATGTCGCCGTGCGAGCACATGAGATAGACGGCGTCGGCGCCGTGGTCGCGCTCCACGCGCGCGTTCCACTCGCGTACGGCCTCGGCGGCGCGGGTCTGCATGGCCCGCAGGGACTCGCCGCCCGGGAAGGCGGCGGCCGACGGGTGGGCCTGGACGACCTCCATCAGCGGCTCGTCCTTCAGCTCGGCGAGCTTGCGGCCGGACCAGTCGCCGTAGTGGCACTCCCCGATCCGTTCGTCGCTGTGGACGCGCAGTTCCGGGCGGGCCTCCAGCAGCGGGCGCACGGTCTCCTGGCAGCGCTGGAGCGGGCTGGCGACGACCTCCGAGATCGGCAGGCCCGCGAGCCGGGCCGGCAGCGCGGCCGCCTGCGCGGTGCCCCGCTCGTCCAGGGCGACGCCGGGCGTCCATCCGGCGAGCAGACCGGAGGTGTTGGCGGTGGACCGTCCGTGCCTTACGAGGATCAGGGTGGGCATGCGGCCCAGGGTAGGCGTATCAGCGCGTGCGCCGCTGGGCGGACGAGGGGACAATGCGTTCCGTGAACCTGTGAACGTCACGATCGGCGAGATCGTCTTCTCCGTCGGCGACTCCTTCGGGGTGGCCGTGGAACTCCAGCGGAACCTGGAGGAGTTGGAGACGGAGGTCTTCCAGCCGGAGCGCAGCGGCTCGCGGCACACCTCGTCCCGGGAAGATCTCCGCGCGGGCGGCGACGGCCGCGGTGCCCACGATGATCGCGGCCGCGGCTCAGGCGAACTCGTGGGCCGGGGCGGCGGGCCCGCCGAGGGCGTCGCGGCGCTCGGGCATGCGCAGGGCGGTCATCCGGTGCCAGCCGGCGAGGCGCTCGTAGCCGTACAGCGCGTGGATGGCGGCGGTGAGCAGCGCGGACTTGGCCCGGGGCCAGCCGAGGATGCGCCCCATGTGGGCCATGACGGCGAGGCTGACGTCCCGGTGGACGGCGATCTCGGCGAGCGCGCACGCGCGCAGGGTGCGCTGGATCAGCCGGCCGTGTCCGGCGGCGGCGAGGCGCAGCAGTTCCTCGTGGGTGTAGGCGAGGTGGTTGTCCTCGTCGGTGGAGATCACGCGTACGGCCCTGCCGACGTCCGGATCGTCGGCGAAGTACCGGCGGAGCATCGTCATCTGCTCGGCGGCGCGCTGCTCGGTGACCCGGCTGTGGGAGAGGTAGACGACGATGTCCCGCACGGACAGCGGCGCCTCGCGCCGCAGTCTGTCGTGAGCGAGGCCGATGCCGCGCCGCTCCAGGAGCATCGTGTAGTCGGTCTCGGGAGGTACGGCGACGGGGGTGAGCCCGCGCTTCCTCATCAGGGCGCGGAAGATGCGGCCGTGCTTGTCCTCGTCGGCGCCGTGGCGGGCGATCTTCGGGGCGAGCGCGCGTTCGCCGTGCGGGACGAGCGCGGCGATCCGCCCGTTCTCCCAGCCGCCCTGGGACTCCCCGCCCGCGGCGATGGAGCAGAAGAGCCGGAAGGACTCGTCGTGGTCGAGGATCTCCTGGAACAGACTCCTGGCCGAAAGCATCGAGGTCACCTCTCCGCAAGATGCACGATTTCGCACCATCTGCGATATTCCGCAAAAAACGAGTCAAATGCGGGCGGAGAGGAGCCGCAACACGGATGCCCGGCGACTGGTCCGAAAGAAGGAACGCCGAGGTCGTAACCACGCGGCGCCCGGCGCGTTGTTCCCGGTGACGGCCGTGGCGGGGAAGACCCCCGAGCCCCCACCACGGCCGCAGAAACCTTTTATTGAACCCTTCGGCCGCGGCCGTCAGGCGAGCCCGGCGCGCTCCAGCGCCTCGCTGCCGGCCCGCAGGGAGGCGAGCCGCTCGTCCAGCGTGAAGCCGGCCGGGGCGAGGCTGAGGGTGGTGACCCCGGCCGCGGCGTAGGCCTTCATCCGGTCCGCGATCCGGTCGACGGAGCCCAGCAGCGTCGTCCTGTCGATGAGGTCGTGCGGCACGGCGGCCGCGGCACCGGCCTTGTCGCCGGACAGGTACTTCTCCTGGATCTCGGCGGCCTCCTTCTCGTATCCCATGCGCCGCGCGAGCTGGTTGTAGAAGTTCTGCTTGGCGCTGCCCATGCCGCCCACGTACAGCGCGGTGTAGGGCCGGAAGGTGTCGGCGAGCCGGGCCACGTCCTTGTCGTCGCCGACGGCCAGCGGCAGGGTCGGGCAGACGTCGAACCCGTCGAGGGTCTTGCCGGCCTTCTCGCGCCCCGCGCGCAGGTGCGTGATCGTGGTCTCCTCCAGGTGCTCGGCGGAGGGGAAGATCAGCAGGGCGCCGTCGGCGATCTCGCCGGTCTGCTCCAGGTTCTTCGGGCCGATCGCGGCGATGTACAGCGGGATGTGCTCGCGCTGCGGGTGCACGGTCAGCCTGATCGGCTTGCCCGGGCCGCCGGGCAGCGGCAGCGTCCAGTGCTCGCCCTCGTACGTCAGCCGCTCCCGGGTCATCGCCTTGCGCACGATCTCGACGTACTCACGCGTGCGTGCCAGCGGCTTGTCGAACGTGACGCCGTACCAGCCCTCGGAGACCTGCGGACCGGAGACGCCGAGACCGAGCCGGAAGCGCCCACCGGAGAGCGAGTCGAGCGTCGCGGCGGTCATCGCGGTCATCGCGGGCTGCCGGGCCGGGATCTGGAAGATGGCGGAGCCGACGTCGATGCGCTCGGTCTGCGCGGCGACCCAGCTGAGCACCGTGGCCGCGTCGGACCCGTACGCCTCGGCGGCCCAGCACACGGCGTACCCCAGCCGGTCGGCCTCCTGGGCCACGGCCAGATTGTCCCCGTCCATCCCGGCACCCCAGTAGCCGAGGTTGATCCCGAGTTGCATGGCCCATTCCCCTTACCCGTGAGTAACGTCCCTGTGGGGGCGACCATAGCGCGGGGGCGGGGGTCCGAGGCAGGGCGTGACCAGGATAGGGGCCGGGATCACCGTTCCCGGGGTATGTCCGGCGCCCGACCGCCGAGTTATCCACAGGCCACCCACCGCATGGGTTCTGGCCAGTAATCTCGCGGTCATGGAGCAGAGGCATCTCGGCCGTACCGGCCTGCGCGTGTCCCGGATCGGACTCGGCACCCTCACCTGGGGCCGGGACACCGACCAGCACGACGCCGCGGACTTGCTGAAGACGTTCTGGGAAGCCGGCGGCACCCTCGTCGACACCGCGGACGTGTACGGCGACGGGGAGTCGGAGTATCTGCTCGGACAGCTGATGGAGGGTCTGGTGCCGCGCCGGGACCTGGTGATCTCCACTAAAGCGGGCAGCGTCCCCGATCCCGACCGCCGCTTCGACGGCTCCCGCGGCCATCTGCTCGCCGCCCTCGACGGCTCCCTGGCCCGCCTCGGCACGGACTACGTCGACCTGTGGCACGTGCACGCCTACGACCCCGGCACCCCTCTGGAGGAGACGCTCCAGGCCCTCGACATAGCGGTGAGCAGCGGCCGTGCCCGCTACGCCGGCGTCTCCAACTTCTGCGGCTGGCAGCTCGCCAAGGCCGCCACCTGGCAGCTCGCGGCGCCGGGCACCCGGACCCGCCTGGCCAGCACGCAGATGGAGTACTCGCTGCTCCAGCGAGGCGTCGAGCGCGAGGTGCTGCCCGCAGCACTCGACCTCGGCGTGGGCCTGCTGCCCTCCTCCCCGCTCGGCCGGGGCGTGCTGACCGGAAAGTACCGGCAGACCACTCCCCCGGACTCGCGCGGCGCTTCCGAGCATCTGGCGCCCTTCGTCGAGCCGTACCTGGACGACACGGCGAGGCACATCGTGGACGCGGTCACGACGGCCGCCGACGGCCTCGCCGTCACCCCGCTCCAGGTGGCCCTGGCCTGGGTCCGGGACCGGCCCGGCGTGGCCGCCCCGATCGTCGGCGCGCGCAACGCGCAGCAGCTCACGGCCGCATTGTCAGTGGAGGCGCTTAGTCTTCCTGACGAGATCTGCCGGGCGCTGGACGATGTGTCGGCGCCCCTGCACCGCTATCCCGATCACGACTGGAGCACGCTGTGAGCACGGAGCCGGAGACCACGGAGAAAGCCGGGCCGGGGACACCGGACACCCCCGAGGCCCCGGGCGCCGGACCCGCGCCCACGGAGAGCCGTGCGCAGGACGGCGTGAAGGAGGCCGAGGGCGAGGACGGGGGCGACGGCGCGAGCGAGGCCGGGGCCGAGACCGAGACTGAGACCGAGGACGGTGGGAGCGCCGTCGTCGCCGAGGGCGAGAGCGGCCCGGGCGGGGCCGGCGGTGGTGGCGGGGCCGGGGCCCAGGTGTCCGAGGCGACGGCCGAGTTGGCCGCTCAGCGCGTCGAGCGGGAGCGGATCGCGCGGCGCAAGGCCGAGAAGGCGGGCCCGATCGAGAGCGGCGCCAAGCTCAGCGGCACGGCGGCCGACCTGCTCGCCGCGGTCCGGGCGGTGGAGGGCGGCGCGAAGCCCTCGGCCACGGTGTTCACCGAGCCCGCACCGGCCCCCCGCCGCCCGGCCCCGGAGCCGGTGCACCGGCCGCAGCCCGCACCGGCCCCGGCCGTCGCGCCCGGCGCCCCCGCGGCGGAGGCCGTCGAGGCCGTCCGCCGGGTGCTGGCCGAGGGCGGGGCCCCCGAGGCCCTGGCGCCCCAGGTCGCGGCGGCGCTCGGCGAGGGCGCGGACACCGCACTGCGCGAGGATCCCTGGCAGCTGCTTCGGATCGGCGGCGTCCGGCCGGAGCAGGCCGACGGCTTCGCCCGGGCCCTGCTCGGCACCGCCTGCGGACCCGACGACGAGCGGCGGGGCCGCGCGGTGACCGTCTGGCTGCTGGAGCAGGCCGCCCTCGCCGGACACACCGCGCTGGAGCTGGCCACGCTCAGCACGGCGCTGGGCCGGCAGGGCGTGCCCGACCCGGACGCGGCGGTGCAGAGCACACTCGCCGAGGCCGAGGCCCTGGCCTTCCAGGACGCCCTGGAGGACACCACCGGCACGGCCCCCCGAGGGGCGCACGAGGGTGACGACGAGGGCGAGGAAGAGGAACGGCCGGTCCGTGTCCTCGTCGGCCTGGAGCGCTACGCCCTGGCCGAGGAGAGCCTCGCCGACGGCCTCGCGAGGCTCGTCAACTCCCTGTCGAAGGAATCCGAGGAGGCCTGGCGCGCGGCGGCCGACGCGGCCCGCGGCGGTGCGGCCGAGCTGGCCCGCGCGGTCGCCGGGCACGGCCTGGTGCTGCACACCGGCGGGGAGGCGGCCCGTGCCGAACCGGCCGCGCTGCTCGACGCCGCCCGCGCCGCCGGCCTGCGGGCCTTCGCCGTCTGCCACACGGCCGACGGCCGCCGTCGCCTGGCCGCGCCGGCGGGCCCGCGGTCGAGCGGGGACGCGGCGGAACGCGGTGTGGGGACGGTGGCCGGGCTGCTGTCCGGCACCGAGGGCCCGGGCCGGGACGCGGACGGCGCCCTGGATCTGGACCTGCTGATCGTGCTCGACGCCCCGCAGCTCGACGTGGAGAGCGCCGCGATGCTCGTGGAGTCGCTGCCGGACGAGGCCCGGCTGGTGCTCAGCGGTGACCCGGCGGTGCTGTGGTCGGCCGGTCCGGGCCGGGTCTTCGCGGACCTGCTGGCCGCCCGTGCCTGCCCGCAGGTCGCCTCCCGCGTGCCCGACCCCGGCCCGATCGGCGAGCTGGTCTCCGGCATCGGCATCGGTGAGCTGAACCAGGTCGACGCCCCCGGCAAGGAGATCGTCGTCGTCCCGGTGCGGGACGCGGGCGAGGCCGTGCACCGCACGGTCCAGCTGGTCGCGGACTCGGTGCCGCGGGCGATCGGCGTCCCGGCCGACCAGACCGTCGTGATCACCCCGGGCCACGGCGGCGCGGCCGGCACCCGCACGCTCAACGCCGCCCTGAAGGAGCGCCTCAACCCCGGCCCGGGCCGCTTCGGCGGCTTCGACCCCGGCGACCGGATCGCCTACACCCCCGCCCCGGGTCGTACGGTGCCGGGCGTGGTGGTGAAGGCCGACGCCGACGGACTGCACCTGTCCTGTACGGGCACCCCCGTGATCGTCCCGCGCGAGCGGGTGGAGGGTGCCGTACGGCACGGCTGGGCGCTGACCGCGCATCAGGCGGTCGGGGCGCGCTGGCCGGCGGCGGTCGTGGTGCTGCCCGGCGACGCGGCGCAGACGCTCAGCAGACCGTGGGTGTACACGGCGTTCTGCCGCGCCGAGCGGCATCTGTCCGTGGTCCAAGGGGTGGAGCAGGTCCTGCCGCAGGCGGTCGCGCAGACCCTGGCCAGACCCCGCACGACCCGCCTGCAGACGCTGCTGCGCGCGCAGGTGCCGTCGGCGGCCGGCTGACCTCGGCAGATCCCGGTGGTGCCGCGGCGGCTCAGGCCTGCCCGGCACCACCGGCGGACGTCATCGTCTGACGCCCTCGACCTCGTCGTCTGCCGCCGCGTCCGTGTCGTCGTCCGCGTCCGTGTCGTCGACGAACTCGAGATCCTCGTCGTCGCCGTCCTCGTCGTCGAACACCGCGCTCACGTCGAACCGGCACACCACCCCTTGCGGGTCGATGTGCTCGAACGGCGTCTCCAGCCACTCGCCGGGTTCCGCGGGCTCGTCCGCCGCGGTGACCCAGAGCGTGGAGTCGCCCTCCTCCAGGCCGAACTCCTTGTGCCGGGAGGCGATCTCGTCCGGTTCGAACTCGCCGAAGAGGACGCCCAGTGCGCCGGGGACCGTGCCGGCGGCGCCGTCTGCCGGGCCGCCGGACTCGTCGTACTCCGCCGCCTCGACCCGCTGGGCCTGCGCGAGCAGCCGCTGGGGTTCCGCGACGGCGTAGTCGCGGCGGATCAGCACGCTGATCGCGTTGGGTTCCTCGGGGCCCGCGTACGGCGGCAGCTCCTCCGCACCGGGGATCTCAAAGGGTGTGACCTCGTCGTAGCGGTCGTAGAGCAGCTCGTCGTACACCTCGGCGGCCGCGGCGAGCTGGTTGAACGCCTCGGAGACGGCCGGGTCGTCCTCCCCCGACCTGCGTTCGACCGCCGCCAGATGACGGTCGAGCGCGGTCTTGACCGCCTCGGCGGCGGCACGTACCTCGGCAGCGGTGGGCTGCGCAGCATCAGACATAGTGCAGACGCTATCCGTACCGGGCCCCAGCCCGCACAATAGATGCGATGCCGGAATACGAATTTGTCGACGTGTACGTACCTCGCGGGGTCTCCCGCAAGGAAGCCACACGTCTGCTGACGGACCATGCCGAGTACGGACACTGGGAGTTGGACCGACTGAGCCTGATGCGCGACGGCAGCCGCAAGGTGCGGTTGCGCCGGCGGATCATCCGCCAGGTGCGCGCCACGTGGTGAGGCCGGACACATGAACGGAGCGGGCCCGGCCGGCATGGCAGGACCCGCTCCGTTTCCCGCGCCGTACGGCCCACAGTGCCGTACGCCCCTGTGTTCAATCGGTGTTGACCGTTGCAGGGCCGCGCCGACCGCTAGGCGGAGGCGCGTGCCTTGCGGTACAGCACCACGCCCGCGAGGAGCGCGCCCGCACCGGCCGGCAGCGTGAGGCCGAGCGGCACGTCACTGCCGGTGTGCGCCAGCTCACCGGTGGTGGGGAGCCGTTCGCCGCGGTCGCCCTGCGCCCGGGCCTGCGAGGCCCCGTGCGGCTCGTGCGCCTGCTGCGCCCCCTGGGGCCCGTGAGGCGTGTGGCCCCCCTGACCGGGCGGGGTCGTCGGACCTCCCGGATGAGTCGGCTTACCCGGGTGACCGGGGTGACCGGGGTGACCCGGGTGACCGGGATGGCCCGGGTGACCGGGGTGCCCCGGATGGCCCGGCGGGTTGCCGTTTCCGCCCCCGGGCGGTTGGGTCTGGTGACCGCCGCCGTTGGCACAGTCGTTGCCCGTGGCGGTGTTACCCACGCCGATGACGTTCACGCTGTTTCCGCAGACGTTCACCGGGGCGTCGACCGGCACCTGCACGGTGTTGCCGGAGCCGACACCGGGCGAGCCGCCGGTGTGGCCGCCCGCGTGCGAGCCCCCCGAACCGCCGGAGCCGCCCGAGCCGCCGTGGCTCCCGGACGCACCGCCGCGGTTGGCGCACGAGTTGCCCGCGGACGGGTTGAGCAGTCCGACCACGTTCACGGTGTTGCCGCACACGTTCACCGGTGCGTGCACCGGCACCTGCACGGTGTTGCCGGACAGTACGCCCGGCGAGCCGATCGCGGCGCCCGTGGCGCCGGCGTCCGCGTGGGCGTAGCCGCTCGCGGCGGCGATCACCCCGGTCGCGGCGGCCATTGTCATCAGGCTTTTGCGCGTACCTTGTCGCATGCTGATTCCCCCCTGCCTTCGCTTCATTTTCGAACGAGAAGGCCAGTCGGCCCCGGAGCGCATGGAGCGCACTCCGGGGCCGACGGCTTGTCGCGCACGCCCCTTCAGGGAGCCTGCGTCACTTGTTGAGGCAGGTGTTGCCGAAGGCGGGGTTCAGGAGCCCGATCACGTTGATCGTGTTGCCGCACACGTTCACCGGGACGTGGATGGGCGCCTGAACGACGTTGCCGGAGACGACTCCCGGGGAGTGCACGGCGGCACCCTGAGCACCGGAGTCGGCGACAGCCAGGCCCGCGCCCGCGAGAACCAGCCCACCGGTGGCAGCCGCAGCAGCGACGACCTTCTTGATCATTACTTCCTCCTCATTGGCAATGTGGTCCCAAGCTGCTGGGATCACGTCACTTGTAACGAGGAGGGAGTAATGGAGCTACGAGCTTATGGTCGCATTCACCCTTCTCAGTCGGTGTCGTACGCGCGCCCGATTACTCCAGGGCAGGGCATCACGACGCGTCGATGAACCGGTCCAGCACCCGCACGCCGAACTGCAGGCCGTCCACCGGCACCCGCTCGTCCACACCGTGGAACATGCCGGCGAAGTCCAGCTCCGGCGGCAGCTTCAGCGGGGCGAAGCCGAAGCCGCGGATGCCGAGGTCGTCGAAGGACTTGGCGTCGGTGCCGCCGGAGAGCATGTAGGGGATGGCCTTGGCGGTGGGGTCCTCGGCGAGCAGCGACGACTGCATGGCCTCCACCAGCGCGCCGTCGAAGCCGGTCTCGACGGCCTTGTCGGCGTGCACGTCCTCGCGCCGGACGTGCGGGCCGAGCAGCCGGTCGAGGTCGCCGAGGAACTCCTCCTCGTAGCCGGGCAGGAACCGTCCGTCGATGTGCGCGGTGGCCTCGCCGGGGATGACGTTGACCTTGTAACCGGCGTTCAGCTGCGTGGGGTTGGCCGTGTTGCTGAGGGTGGCGCCGATCAGCTTGGCGATGCCGCCGAGCCGGGCGAGGGTGGCCTCCATGTCCTCCGGGTCCAGCTCGGTGCCGAGCGCGTCGCCCAGCTCGTCGAGGAAGGCCCGGGTGGTCTTGGTGACCCGTACCGGGAATTTGTGCCGGCCGACCCGGGCCACAGCCTCGGACAGCTCGGTGATGGCGTTGTCCCGGTGGATCATCGAGCCGTGCCCGGCGGTGCCGGCCACGGTCAGCTTCATCCAGTGCATGCCCTTCTCGGCGGTCTGGATCAGATAGAGCCGGCGCTGCTCGTTCACGGTGAAGGAGAAACCGCCGACCTCGCTGATGGCCTCGGTGACGCCCTCGAACAGCTCGGGGTGGTGGTCGACGAGGTACCGGGCGCCGTACGTACCGCCCGCCTCCTCGTCCGCGAGGAACGCGACGACGATGTCGCGCGGCGGCCGGCGCCCGCTCCTGAGCCGGTCCCGGACGACCGCCAGGGTCATGGCGTCCATGTCCTTCATGTCGACGGCCCCGCGCCCCCACACGCAGCCGTCGGCGACCTCGCCCGAGAACGGGTGACGGGTCCAGTCGTCGGCGTTGGCCGGTACGACGTCGAGGTGGCCGTGGATCAGCAGCGCCGGCCGCGACGGGTCCTCGCCCTCGATACGGGCGACCGTGGAGGCGCGGCCCGGGTGCGACTCGTAGATCTTCGGCTCCAGCCCGACCTCGGCCAGCTTCTCGGCGACCCACTCGGCGGACGCCCGCTCGCCGGGGCCCGAGTGGTCGCCGTAGTTGCTGGTGTCGAACCGGATCAGCTCGCGGCAGAGGTCCACGACCTCGTCCTCGCCGGTGACGCTCCTGGCCGTGTCCGTCTCGCTCACGCGATTCCTCCCGCTGTCACTGCTGGTGGGTCCCCTCATCCTCTCTCCGGTCCCGCCTCCGGCCCAAGACGGGGCACGGCCCGACATACGCCGTTCATGCGGCACGGCCCCGGGAACGGGGGGTGATCAGCCATCCCCGAAAGCCTGGTAATGTTTCCTTCGTCGCCGCGAGGGAAACCCCGCCGAAAGGGATCCTTCGCACGACAGACACCTTGTCCGGGTGGCGGAATGGCAGACGCGCTAGCTTGAGGTGCTAGTGCCCTTTATCGGGCGTGGGGGTTCAAGTCCCCCCTCGGACACCACAGTGAGGGCCTCTGTCGATCAGGGGCCCTTTCGCATGCCCCTGAGCGGGTCCGCGCACCGGTCGGCGCCCCAACTGCCCCTGATTGTCCGCTCCTTGGCGGTGTGTGGGACATGTCTCGTGCGGCGTGAGGAGTCCCAGCTCAGCGGCCTCGGACCGACGTCGTCCCGCCCACCGGTACGGCCCTCCCGAGTGGCCGGAACCGGAGGCGGCTCCTAGCGTCGGAGTAAAATCTTCGGTTTGTGACTTCGGCCGGACCGACGTGAGGACCCGATGGCAGCCATAGACGAGAGCAGTGCTCTCGGCCTGCTCGACGAAGAGATCCGCACGGAGTTCGGCGACCGGGCCCGCTTCTCGGCCGGGCCCGCCGGGTCGCCGCGCACGCTGGTGGACGTCTTCGACGCGACCGTGCGGGCCCACCCGGACGAGCCCGCGCTGGACGACGGTACGACGTGTCTCAGCTACCGGGCGCTGGCCGGTGAGGTCGAGCGGGTGCGGCGGCGGCTGGCCGAGGCCGGGGTCGGGCTCGGGGACCGGGTCGGCGTGCGGGTGCCGTCGGGGACCAACGAGCTGTACGTCGCGATCCTCGCCGTGCTCGCCGCCGGTGCCGCCTACGTCCCCGTCGATGCCGAGGACCCGGACGAGCGGGCCGAGTTGGTGTTCGGGGAGGCGGACGTACGGGCGGTCGTCGGGGCCGGGTGCGCCGTCAGCGTGCAGGGCGGCGCCGGCGGCTCCGCTGCCGCGCGGCCCGGGACCGGGCACGACGCGTGGATCATCTTCACCTCCGGGTCGACCGGTAGGCCCAAGGGCGTCGCCGTCTCGCACCGCAGCGCCGCCGCGTTCGTGGACGCCGAGGCGGCCCTGTTCCTCACCGAGGAGCCGATCGGGCCCGGGGACCGGGTGATGGCGGGGCTGTCCGTCGCCTTCGACGCCTCCTGCGAGGAGATGTGGCTGGCCTGGCGGTACGGCGCCTGTCTGGTGCCGGTGCCCCGGTCGCAGGTCAGGAGCGGTGCCGATCTGGGTCCGTGGCTGGTCGAGCAGGAGATCACGGTCGTGTCCACGGTGCCGACGCTGGCCGCGCTGTGGGAGCCCGAGACCCTGAACGACGTACGGCTGCTGATCTTCGGCGGTGAGGCGTGCCCGCCCGAGCTGGCGCAGCGGCTGGTCACCGAGGGGCGCGAGGTGTGGAACACCTACGGGCCGACCGAGGCGACAGTCGTGGCCTGTGCCGCCCTGCTGACCGGCGAGGAGCCGATCCGGATCGGGCTGCCGCTGAACGGCTGGGAGCTGGCCGTCGTCGACGACGGCGGTGAGCCCGTGGCCATGGGCGACAGCGGGCAGCTCGTGATCGGCGGGGTCGGGCTCGCGCGCTATCTCGACGCCGAGAAGGACGCGGAGAAGTACGCGCCGCTTCAGTCGCTGGGCTGGGAGCGGGCCTACCGGAGCGGGGACCTGGTCAAGGCCGAGTCCGAGGGGCTGGTCTTCCTCGGGCGGGCGGACGAGCAGATCAAGCTCGGCGGGCGGCGGATCGAGCTGGGCGAGGTGGATGCCGCGCTCCAGGCGCTGCCGGGCGTCGCGGGGGCCGCCGCCGCCGTGCGCACCGCCCGCAGCGGCAATCAGCTGCTCGTCGGGTACGTCGTCACGCAGGACGGCTGGGACCACGCGGCCGCCGTCGAGAAGCTGCGGGCCGAGCTGCCCGCCGCGCTCGTACCGCTGCTCGCGCCCGTCGCTGAGCTGCCGACCCGGACGTCCGGGAAGGTGGACCGGAACGCGCTGCCGTGGCCGCTGGAGGGCGTCGAGACGCCCAAGGCGGATCTGTACGGCACCGAGGCCTGGCTCGCCGAGCAGTGGACCGAGGTGCTGGGCATCCCGGTGACCGGCGCCGCCGACGACTTCTTCGCGATCGGCGGCGGCAGCCTCGCCGCCGCCCAGCTCACCACCCGGCTGCGCACCCGCTACCCGAGCGCCGCCGTCCTCGACATCTACCAGCAGCCCACCCTGCGCAAGCTGGCCCGGCGGCTGGAGCAGTCGGGCGAGGACGACGGCGCCGAGCGGACCGTGGCTCCGGTGCCCGTCCGCGCCCAGGTCGTCCAGGTGCTGCTGCTCCTTCCGCTGTTCACGCTGCTCGGGCTGCGCTGGACGCTCGTCCTAGCCGCCGTCGGCAACGTGCTGCCCGGGTACGCCTGGCTGCCGACCGCCCCCTGGTGGCTCCTCGCCGTCGGCGGGCTGCTGTTCTTCACCCCGCCCGGCCGGATCGCGCTCGCCGCGGGCGGGGCGCGGCTGCTGCTGCGCGGGCTCGTACCCGGGCGGTATCCGCGCGGCGGGAGCGTGCATCTGCGGCTGTGGGCGGCCGAGCGGCTGGCCGAATGCAGCGGGGCGACCACGCTGACCGGCTCCTGGCTGGAGCGGTACGCGCGGGCGCTGGGCGCCAGGATCGGGCCGGACGTGGACCTGCACTCGCTGCCGCCGGTGACGGGCATGCTCAGGCTGGGCCGGGGCGCGGCCGTGGAGTCCGAGGTCGACCTGTCCGGGTACTGGCTGGACGGCGACCGGCTGGAGGTCGGCGCGGTCAGGGTGGGCGCGCACGCCACCGTCGGCACCCGCAGCATGCTCTTCCCGGGCGCCCGCGTCGGCAAGCGCGCCGAGGTGGCGCCCGGCTCGGCGGTCGGCCGGCAGGTCCCGACCGGCCAGCGCTGGGCGGGCGCGCCCGCGGTGAAGCTGGGCAAGGCCAAGCGCAACTGGCCGAAGGAGCGCCCGCAGCGGGGCACGTACTGGCGGGTGATGTACGGGCTGACCGGGCTCGCGCTGAGCGCGCTGCCGCTGGTCGCGGGCGTGGCCGCGCTGCTGGTCGCCGGGCTGTTCGTGGCGCCGGGCGACTCCGCGGGCCGGGCTCTGCGCGGGGCCGCGCAGGCCCTGGTGCCGGCCACGCTGGCCTACGGGCTGGCGTACGCGCTGCTGATCCTGGTCGCCGTACGGGCGCTGAGCCTCGGCCTGCGCGAGGGCACGCATCCGACGCACAGCCGGATCGGCTGGCAGGCGTGGACCGTGACACAGCTGATGGACCGCGCGCGCGAGACGCTGTTCCCGCTGTACGCCGGGCTGGTCACGCCGGTGTGGCTGCGCATGCTCGGGATGCGGATCGGGCGGGGCGCCGAGGTGTCGACCGTGCTGGCGCTGCCGAGCCTGACCACCGTCGGCGACGGGGCGTTCCTCGCCGACGACACGCTGACCGCGCCGTACGAGCTGGGCGGCGGCTGGGTGCGGATCGGGCGCGCGGAGATCGGGCGGCGGGCGTTCCTCGGGAACTCGGGGATGACGGCGCCGGGGCGCAGTGTGCCGGACGGCGGTCTGGTCGGGGTGCTGTCGGCGACGCCGAAGAAGGCGAAGAAGGGCACCTCGTATCTGGGGCTGCCGCCGGTGAAGCTGCCGCGCAGCGCCGCCGACGGGGACCAGAGCCGTACGTACGAGCCGCCGGCCCGGCTGCTGTGGGCGCGGGCTCTGGTGGAGCTGTGCCGGTTCGTGCCGGTGCTGTGTTCGGCGGCGCTGGCCGCGGCGACGGTGGTGGCGCTGTGCGCGCTCGGTGTGTGGGCGTGGGCGCTGTCGGGCGTGGTGCTGCTGGTGGCCGGTGGCGTCGCGGCGCTCGTGTCGGTCGTCGCGAAGTGGGCGCTGGTGGGGCGGCACCGCACCGGTGAGCATCCGCTGTGGAGCTCCTTCGTGTGGCGCGACGAGCTGGCGGACACGTTCGTCGAGGTGCTGGCGGTGCCGTGGCTGGCCGGTTCCGTGCCGGGGACGCCGGTGATGACGGCGTGGCTGCGCGGGCTCGGGGCGCGCATCGGCCGGGGTGTGTGGGTGGAGAGCTACTGGCTGCCGGAGGCGGACCTGGTGACGCTGGAGGACGCCGCCACCGTCAATCGCGGCTGTGTGCTCCAGACCCACCTCTTCCATGACCGGATCTTGCGGACGGATACTGTGGTTCTCCGTGAGGGCGCCACGCTGGGTCCTGGCGGGATCGTGCTGCCCGGCAGCACGGTCGGGGCCCGTACGACCCTGGGTCCCGCGTCGCTCGTCATGGCCGCGGAGTCCGTCCCGGACGACACCCGCTGGCTCGGCAACCCGATCGAGGCATGGCGTCCGTGACCGCGGGCCTGCCGGCGTCGGTGAGCGGTGCGCCGGCGGAGCGGAGTGGTGGCACAGCGCAGGGAGCGGACACAGCAGTGGCAGTTCAGCAGTCGGCCGGCCCGGACCCGTACTTTCCCGACAACGGTGACGCACGGTACCGGGTGCATCGCTACGAGCTGGCGCTGGACTACCGGCCCGGCCCCAACCGGCTGGCCGGCACGGCCCGGATCAACGCCATCGCGGGCCGGGCGGCGCTGGCCGAGTTCCAGCTCAACCTGGCCGACTTCAGGATCGGCCGACTCCGGGTGGACGGCCGCCAGCCGCACTGGACGCACCGCGGCGGCCGGCTGCGGATCAAGCCCGCCAAGGCGATCCGGGCCGGGGCCGCGTTCACCGTCGAGGTGCACTGGTCCGGCAACCCGAAGCCGGTGAACAGCCCCTGGGGCGGGATCGGCTGGGAGGAGCTGGCGGACGGGGCACTGGTGGCGAGCCAGCCGACCGGGGCGCCGTCCTGGTACCCGTGCAACGACCGGCCCGCCGACAAGGCGTCGTACCAGATCTCGGTGACGACGCCGTCGGCGTACGCGGTGGTCGCGGGCGGGCGGCTGCTGACCCGGACGACGAGGGCGTCCACGACCACGTGGGTGTACGAGCAGTCCGCGCCCACGTCCAGCTATCTCGTCGGCCTCGCGATCGGCACGTTCCAGACGGTGCTGCTGGGCGATCCGGGTCCGGGCGGGGTGCCGCAGCACGGGCACATCCCGGCGCGTCTGCTCCCGGAGTTCTCCCGGGACTTCGCGCGGCAGCCCGCGATGATGGAGCTGTTCCAGGAGCTGTTCGGGCCGTACCCGTTCGACGAGTACGCGGTCGCGGTGACCGAGGAGGAGCTCGATGTGCCCGTCGAGGCACAGGGGTTGTCGCTGTTCGGCGCCAACCACGTGGACGGCGCCCGGGGTTCGGAGCGGCTGGTGGCGCACGAGCTGGCGCACCAGTGGTTCGGCAACTGCGTGTCCGTCGCGGACTGGCGGCACATCTGGCTGAACGAGGGCTTCGCCAAGTACGCGGAATGGCTGTGGTCCGAGCGTTCGGGCGGCCGCAGCGCCCAGCAACTGGCCGCCACGGCCCACCAGTTGCTCGCCACGCTGCCGCAGGATCTGCGGCTGGCCGATCCGGGGCGCCGGTCGCTGTTCGACGACCGGGTCTACGAGCGCGGCGGTCTGACCGTGCACGCGGTGCGCTGCGCGCTGGGCGACGAGGCGTTCTTCCGGATGCTGCGCGACTGGGTGCGGCTGCACCGCAGCGGCACGGTGACGACGGCCTCGTTCGCCGAGCACGTGGCCCGCTTCACGGACGCGCCGACGGCCGGGCTGTTCGAGGCGTGGGTGTACGGGGCGAAGCTGCCCCCGCTGCCGGTACCGGGGATCGCTCCCTAGACTTGAGGGGTGGCCCGGCCCAACGAGGAGGTCGAGGCGCTCCTGCGGGAGTACGCGGACCTCATCGCGATCACGGGAGGCGACGCCTTCAAGGCGCGCGCCTACGAGAAGGCCGCGCGTGCCATCGGCGGGTATCCGGCGGACATCGCCACGCTGGACCCCGCCGGTCTGCGGGAGATCCCGAACGTGGGCCGGTCGATCGCCGAGAAGGTCGCCGAGTACCTGCGCACGGGGAAGATGGCCGTGGTCGAGGAGCGCCGGGCGAAGATCCCCGCCGGGGTCCGGGAGCTGACCGCGATCCCGGGCCTCGGCCCCAAGAAGGCGCTGCGGCTCTACGAGGACCTGCACATCGCGTCGGTGAGCGAGCTGGCGTCGGCGATCGAGGCGGACGCGCTGGCGGATCTGAAGGGGTTCGGCGAGAAGACGCAGGACAACATCCGGCACGGCATCGAGCTGCTCCAGCAGGCGGGGGCCCGGGTCCCGCTGTCGCTGGCCCTGGAGACGGCCGAGGAGATCGTCGCCGAGCTGTCCGGGGTGACCGGGTGCAGGCGCTGCGCGTACGCCGGTTCGCTGCGCCGGATGCGCGAGACCGTCGGCGACCTGGACGTCCTGGTCGCGGCGAAGCGGTCGGAGCCGTTCATGGCGGCGCTGTGCGACGTGCCCGCCACGGCCGAGGTGATCGCGCGGGGGACGAAGAAGACGTCGGTGCGCACCGCGAAGGGGCTCCAGGTGGACCTGCGGGTGGTGCCGCCGGAGTCGTGGGGCGCCGCGCTGCAGTACTTCACGGGTTCCAAGGCCCACAACATCCGCACCCGGACCATCGCCGTGCACCAGGGGCTGAAGCTGTCCGAGTACGGACTGTTCGACGCGGAGAGCGGTGAGTCGCTGGCCTCCCGTACCGAGGAGGAGGTGTACGCCCGGCTGGGGCTGCCCTGGATCCCGCCGACGCTGCGGGAGGACCGCGGGGAGATCGAGGCCGCCCTGCACGGCGAGCTGCCCGAGGTGGTGACCGAGAAGGACATCCGCGGTGACCTGCACACCCACACCGACCTCACCGACGGGCTGGCCCCGCTGGAGGAGATGGTGGCGGCCGCCGCGGCGCGCGGCTACGCGTACTACGCGGTCACCGATCACGCGCCCGGCCTGTCCATGCAGCGCATGACCGACGAGAAGATCCTCGCCCAGCGGGAGCGGGTGCGGGAACTGGACGGTGGCCGGGGGAAGATGCGGCTGCTGCACGGCGCGGAGCTGAACATCGGCCCGGACGGCACGGTGGACTGGCCGGACGACTTCCTCGCGGGCTTCGACCTCTGCGTGGCCTCGCTGCACTCGCACTTCGACCTGGGCCGCGGGGCGATGACGAAGCGGCTGGTGCGGGCCGTCGAGAACCGTCACGTGAACATCCTCGGGCACCCCACGACCCGGCTGCTCGGCCGTAGGCCCGGGGTGGAAGCCGACTGGGACGAGGTGTTCGCGGCGTGCGCGCGCACCGGCACCGCGCTGGAGGTCAACGCCCAGCCGGACCGGCTGGACCTGCGGGACGAGGACATCCTGCGCGCCCGTGAGCACGGGGTGCGGTTCGCCGTGAACACCGACGCGCACGCCGTCCCGCATCTCGCCGCGTTGCGCTACGGCGTCGGCACCGCCCAGCGGGGCTGGCTCACCCGCGACGACGTGATCAACACATGGCCGCTGACGAAGCTGCGGAGGTTCCTGCGCAAGGGGCGCTGAGCGGCCTCACTCCCATTCCCGGTCCATCCACAGCGGCGACGGACCCTCGATGTCGGCCGCGCCGATGTCCTTCATGTCCCCGTCGGCGGCGCGCAGCAGGATCCGGCCCATGGCGATCAGTGCCCGCCCGGCGGCGAGTTCGTCGCCGATCTCCGGCACCTCGGGGTCGTACGGGCTGCGGCGGGCCTCCGCGCGGCTCTCCAGAACGTTGTCCCCGGTGTCCAACACGATCCGGGCCGTGGTGTCCGGGTCGTGCTCGGACAGATACAGGTTCAGCCGCCACTCCTTGACGGCCGGGGGACCTCCCCGCATGGAATCGGTCATCGTCCGCCTCGCCTCCCTGCACCGCGCGTCGCTCTTCCACTGTGCACCCGAGCCGCGGCGGCCGCCTCTCCTCGGCCGGGCAGAATAGGGCCCATGACCTCGCGCGCCTGCCCCTGCGGACTTCCCGGGACCTACGACGACTGCTGTGGCCGCTTCCACCGCGGGACCGTCGGCGCGCCGACGGCCGAGGCGCTGATGCGGTCGCGGTACAGCGCGTTCGTCAAGGGGGACGCGGGGTATCTGCTGCGCACCTGGCATCCCCGGACCCGGCCGGAGCGGCTGGAGCTGGACCCGCGGATGCGGTGGACGGGGCTGGAGATCGTGGACAGCACCGACGGGTCCGCGTTCCACGCGACGGGCACGGTGACGTTCCGCGCCTCCTACCGGGGCGGTTCGCTGCACGAGCGCAGCCGCTTCGAGCGGGTCGGCGGGGCGTGGGTGTACGTCGACGGGGAGTTCCTGGACTGAGCCGAACTGCCCGGCTAGGGGGTGTCGTTTGGATCAGGCCGGCCGTGACGAACAGTGCGGACCGGCCGACCCGAGCGGGGCCTGGTGCGTGCAGTTGCAAGGCGGAGGAGGGAGTCGACGCGGAGGGGGCCCCTCCCGCGCGAGCGAAGCCGAGCGTGGGGGAGTCGGCGAGTGACGACAACGCCGCAGATGTGCGTGCCAGGCCCCGCGACGCCGGCATGATCCAAACGACACCCCCTAGGGCGCCAGGATGTCCAGTTCCTGGAGGGCGCCCACGGTGATCTGCCGGGTCAGTTCCTCCGCGCGGGCCGCGTCGCCCTCGCGGACCGCCTCCGCGACCTGCACGTGCAGGGTGACGGCCGCCGGGTCGGGGTCCTCGAACATGACCTCGTGATGCGTGCGCCCGGCCAGCACCTCCGCGACGACGTCGCCGAGGCGGGCGAACATCTCGTTGCCCGAGGCCGTGAGGATCACGCGGTGGAAGGCCATGTCGTGGATCAGGTACCCCTCCAGCTGGTGGCCGCGTGAGTTGGCCACCATGCCGAGCGCGCACTCGGTGAGTTCGGCGCACTGCCCGGCCGTCGCGTGCCGCGCGGCGAGGCCCGCGGCGACGGGTTCGACCGCGGAGCGCAGCACGGTCAGCGAGCGCAGTTGGTGGGGGCGGTCGGCGCCCGCGAGGCGCCAGCGGATGACCTGCGGGTCGTAGACGTTCCACTCGCACTTGGGGCGGACGATGACGCCCACCCTGCGGCGGGACTCGACCAGGTGCATCGATTCGAGCACGCGGACCGCCTCGCGCATCACGGAGCGCGACACCTCGAAGTGCTGGGCGAGTTCGTCCGTCCGCAGGACGCTGCCCGGGGGGTACTCGCCCCCGGTGATGGCGGGTCCGAGGGAGTCCAGTACATGGCCGTGCAACCCCCGGCCCGGTGTGCTCATGCACTCAGCGTACGGCCTGCATCACCGAGGGAAAAAGTCAGACTTATATGTCACACACTCTTGAATTCGTCGTACCTAATGAGTTTCAGTGTGGCGACGCCGATGTGGCGTCGGATGTCGAGGAAGACAGCGAGGCAGTAATGCGTACCCCCCAGGTCGTCGTCGTGATGGGCGTCGCGGGGACGGGCAAGACCACCATCGGTCCCTTGCTCGCCGCGCGGCTGGGCGTTCCGTACGCCGAGGGCGACGACTTCCATCCGCCGGCCAACATCGCCAAGATGTCGGCCGGGACCCCGCTGGACGACGCCGACCGGTGGCCGTGGCTGGACGCCATCGGGCACTGGGCGCACGGGCGGGCCGGACTGGGCGGTGTGGTCAGCAGCTCGGCGCTGAAGCGGTCGTACCGCGACCGGCTTCGGGCCGCCGCTCCCGGGATCGTGTTCGTGCACCTCACGGGCGACCGGAAGCTGATCGAGGACCGGATGGGCCACCGCCGGGGCCACTTCATGCCGACCGCGCTGCTGGACTCCCAGTTCGCCACGCTCCAGCCCCTGGAGCCGGACGAGGCCGGTGTCGCCGTGGACGTCAGCGGCGGCCCGGAGGAGATCACCGAGCGCGCCGTGCGGGCGCTGGCCGCCCTCCCCGCCGCCGCGTGACGCCCGCGTTACCCACGCCTTCGCGTGGCCCCCGCATCCGAATGACCCCCGCCCCGGCGGGACACCCCCGACAAGTCCCCGTAACCGCAAGGGAACCCCCGTGACCAGACTCAGCGTCGAGATGCTGGCAGCGGACGCGCCTCCGCCGATCACCTCCGCCGGACACGCCCAGCTGGGCATCGCCGTCCTGGTGGGCATCGCCGTGATCGTCCTGCTCATCACCAAGTTCAAGCTCCACGCCTTCCTGGCGCTGACCGTCGGGTCGCTGGCGCTCGGGGCCACCGCCGGGGCGCCGCTCGACAAGACGATCACCAGCTTCACCACCGGGCTCGGCTCCACGGTGGCCGGTGTGGGTGTCCTGATCGCGCTCGGGGCGATCCTGGGCAAGCTGCTGGCCGACTCGGGCGGCGCCGACCAGATCGTCGACACGATCCTCGCCAGGGCGGGAGGGCGGGCGATGCCGTGGGCGATGGTGCTGATCGCCTCCGTGGTCGGTCTGCCGCTGTTCTTCGAGATCGGCATCGTGCTGCTGATCCCGGTCGTGCTGATGGTCGCCAAGCGCGGCAACTACTCCCTGATGCGCATCGGCATCCCGGCGCTGGCCGGTCTGTCCGTGATGCACGGCCTGATCCCGCCGCACCCCGGCCCGCTGGTCGCGATCGACGCGGTCAAGGCCAACCTGGGCGTGACCCTGGCGCTGGGCATCGTGGTCGCGATCCCGACGGTGATCATCGCCGGTCCGCTGTTCTCGAGGGTCGCGGCCCGCTGGGTGGACGTCCAGGCGCCCGACCGGATGCTGCCGCAGCGCCCCTCGGAGGAGCTGGAGAACCGCCCCGGCTTCGGCGCGACGCTCGCCACCGTGCTGCTGCCCGTCGTGCTGATGCTGGCCAAGGCGCTGGTGGACATCGTCGTGGACGATCCGGCCGACCACACCCAGCGGGTCTTCGACGTCGTCGGCTCCCCGCTCATCGCCCTGCTGGCCGCCGTGATCGTCGGATTCTTCACGCTGGGCCGGCCCGCCGGGTTCGGCAAGGACCGGCTCCAGCAGACGGTCGAGAAGGGCCTGATGCCGATCGCCGGCATCCTGCTGATCGTCGGTGCGGGCGGCGGCTTCAAGCAGACGCTGATCGACTCCGGGGTGGGCCAGATGATCCTGGACATCTCCAGGAACTGGTCGATCCCGGCGCTCCTGCTGGCCTGGCTGATCGCGGTCGTGATCCGGCTGGCGACGGGTTCGGCGACGGTCGCGACCGTGTCGGCGGCGGGGCTCGCGGCTCCGCTGGCGGCCGGCATGTCGACCACCCACACCGCCCTGCTGGTCCTCGCCATCGGCGCCGGCTCGCTCTTCTTCAGCCATGTCAACGACGCCGGCTTCTGGCTGGTGAAGGAGTACTTCGGGCTGGACGTCGGGCAGACCGTCAAGACCTGGTCGGCCATGGAGACGATCCTCTCGGTGGTGGCCGGCGGCCTGGTCCTGCTGCTCTCACTGATCATCTAGGGGTACGGCGATGACGGCTCACCCGCTCTTCGACATCAGCGGCCGTACGGCCCTGGTCACCGGTGCCGGCCGCGGCATCGGTCTCGCCCTCGCGCGGGGCCTGGCCGAGGCCGGCTGCACGGTCGTCCTCAACGGGCGCGACGCCGGCCGCCTCACGCGCGCGGCGGCGGAGCTGCCCGGGGACCGGGACCGGATCCACACGGCGGTGTTCGACGTGACCGACGGCACCTCCGTGGCCGCCGGGATCGCGGACGTCGAGGAGCGGGTGGGCCCGCTCGACATCCTGGTCAACAACGCGGGCATACAACTGCGCGCTCCCTTGCTGGAGTTCGCGGACGCCGACTGGCACCGGATCCTGGACACCAACCTCACCAGCGCGTTCCTCGTCGGACGCGAGGCCGCCCGGCGGATGACGGAGCGCGGCCACGGCAAGATCATCAACATCTGTTCGCTGCAGAGCGAGGTCGTCCGCCCCGGCATCGCGCCGTACGCGGCGACCAAGGGCGCGCTGAAGATGCTCACCAAGGGCATGTGCGCGGAATGGGGGCCCAGCGGCGTCCAGGTCAACGGGCTCGGCCCGGGCTACATCGAGACCGAGCTGACCCGGCCCCTGGTGGACGACGAGGAGTTCGGCGCGTGGGTGCGCCGGCGCACCCCGGCCGGCCGCTGGGGCCGCACGGAGGACCTGGTGGGCGGGGTGCTCTTCCTGGCCTCGCACGCGGCCGACTTCGTGAGCGGGCAGATCCTGTACGTCGACGGCGGCATGACGAGCGTGCTCTGAGAGGGGCCACGGAGATGCTGGGTTGCGTGATCCACGGCGCGGGCGACCTGCGGGTCGCGGAGCTGCCGGTGCCCGAACCCGGGCCCGGCGAGGCACGGATCGCCGTCCGCTACGGCGGCATCTGCGGCTCCGATCTGCACTACTGGCGCCGCGGCGGGGTCGGTGACTTCCGGCTCCGGGAGCCGATGGTGCTCGGGCACGAGGTGGTGGGCACCGTGGTCTCCTATGGCGCCGGGGCCACGGGGCCCGCGCCGGGCACGGCGGTCGCCGTGCACCCCGCCACCCCGTGCGGGCGCTGCCCGGAGTGCGCGGACGGGCGGGCGGGCGTCTGTCGGGACACCCGGTACCTGGGCAGCGCGGCCCGCCTTCCGCATGTGCAGGGCGGGTTCGCGGCCCACGTGGTCGTACCCGCCGAGCAGTTGAGGGAGCTTCCGGACGGGCTCGGGCTGCGCCGGGCCGCGCTCGCGGAGCCGTTGGCGGTCGCGCTGCACGCGGTGCGGCGGGCCGGGGACGTCACGGGTCGGCATGTGCTGGTGACCGGGGCGGGGCCGATCGGGTGCCTGGTGGTCGCGGCGGCGAAGGCGGCCGGCGCGGCGCGGGTGACGGTGACCGACCTGCTGCCCGAGGCGCTGCGGTACGCGGCCGTCGCCGGAGCCGACACGCTCGTGCGGGCCGACGACCCGGACGACGCCGGATGGCCGGACGAGGCGCACGCGGCGGACGCGGCCGTCGAGGCGTCGGGGGTCGCGGCCGGACTGGACACCTGTCTGCGGCACGTCCGGCGCGGGGGCGTGGTCGTCCAGCTCGGAATGCTGCCGCCGGGCCGGAGCCCGTTCGCCGGGAACCTGCTGGTGAGCCGGGAGATCGAGCTGCGGGGCTCGTTCCGCTTCGGCGCCGAGTTCGACGACGCCCTGCACCTGCTGGCCGCGCGGGGCGAGTTCGACGGGCTGATCAGCCGCGTGGTTCCGGTGCGGGACGCCGTCACCGCCTTCGAGCTGGCCGCCGACCGGAACCGGTCCTGCAAGGTGCTGCTGGAGTTCTGAGCGGGCAGGGGGTGTCCGGCCGTTCAGGGGACCCGGAAAGCTCGCCGGTAGGCGCCCGGGGTCGTGCCTGTCCGGGCGCGGAAGCGGCGGCGCAGGTTGACCGCGGAGGTGAGGCCGACGCGGGCCGCGATCGCCTCGACCGGCAGGTCCGTCTCCTCCGGCAGGGTGCGTGCCGCGGCCACCCGTCGGGAGAGCAGCCACGCACCCGGGCTCGTGCCGAGTTGGTCGGCGAAGCGGCGGGCCAGGGTGCGGGGTGAGACGCCGAGGTACGCGGCCAGGTCGTTCACCGACAGCGGTGTCTCCAGGCGCTCGTCGGCCCACCCGAGCAGGCCGCTCAGCGCGTCCCCGGGCGGTGGAAGCGGCGTGTGCCGCGCCTGGTCGCCCTCGCGGTCCGGCGGCAGCACCATGTGGCGCGCGAGCAGGGCGGAGTACGCGGCGCCGTGATCGTTCCGGACCAGATGCAGGCACAGGTCGAACCCGGCGCCCGCGCCGGCGCTGGTGGCGACGTCACCGTGAGCCACGTAGAGCCTGTCCGGTTCCACCCGCACCCGGGGGAACTCACGGTGCAGCTGCTCGGCCCGCGCCCAGCGGCTGGTGGCCGAGCGGCCGTCCAGCAGCCCGGTGCGGGCCGGCGCGAACACCCCGGAGCAGATCGTGACCAGCCGCACCCCGCGCGCGTGCGCCCGCAGCAGCGCCCGGCGCACGTGATCGGAGAGCGGCTCCTCCACCGGCAGCCAGCCCGGGATGATCACGGTGTCCGCGGCCTCGAGTGCCGGCAGGCCCTGCGACACGGACATCGCGTACCCGGCCGTGGTCGGCACGTGGCCGGGTGTCTCCGTGCGCGTCCCGAAATCGTAGTGCTGCGGTACGTCCGGCCGCTTCGTGCCGAAGACCTCGACGGCGCAGCCGAGTTCGAACGTCGACTGCACCGGCCGCACCGGGACCACCACGCGATGCATGGCACGAAGGGCAGGTGCGGGGCCGGCTGGATCGGTCGTGCAGGCCGTCCCATCCCTCGGCCCGGTAACGCGCCACCCATCGGTGCGCGCACTGGCGCGACACTCCCAGCTCCTTGGCCACGTGTGCCACCGGACGCAGATCGTGCACGACACGGCGCACCGGAAGACATCTGCCGTGGAAGGTCAGCCGGGCATCAGCGTGTGCCTCCGGTTGTCGTGAAGACAGGCATCTCCACTACGCCCGGAGGTCTTCTCTTGATCAACTGCCGACGCGAGTCACCAACCTCTTGGCCGAGTACACCTAGCCCCGCCACAGCGGGTGTTCCCGCTTCGCCCACTCCCGGCTCACCGTTCCCGTGCGCAGACCGCGTCGCGCCTCCGGGTCGCCCAGGGCCATGCCGATATGGCCCGCCAGGACCACGCCGATCGTCAGGGCCAGCCAGTCGTGGACGAAGGTCGCCGAGGTGCGCCACATCAGCGGGGCGAGGTGGGTGAACCACATCAGCAGCCCGGTGCCGAGCATGACCAGCGTGGCGCCGGCGATCCAGGCGGCGTAGACCTTCTGGCCGGCGTTGAACTTGCCGGCCGGGCGGGAGGACCGGCGCTTGTCGCGCAGCAGCGCGGCGCGCAGCCACATCCGGTCGTGCGGGCCGAAGCGGTTGAGGAAGCGCAGGTCGGCGCGGAAGGCGCGGGAGGCGAGGCCGAGCAGGACCGGCACCGGCAGGGCGAGGCCCGCGCACTCGTGGACCCGGACGACCAGTTCCCTGCGGCCGACCAGGATCGCCAGCTGCGGGATGTAGAGGATCGCCGCCGTCACCACGCACACGCCCATCAGGGCTGCCGTGACGCGGTGCACCCAGCGTTCGGCCGGGGTGAAGCGGTGGACCCGGGCGTCAGGTGGGGCGGGGGTGTCAGCTCGTAGGGGCATCGGTCCGTCCGTTCGACTTGCCGACCCAGGCGTCGACGTCGTAGCCGAGGTGCTCCCAGTAGCCGGGCTGGACATGGTCGGTGACCGTGATGCCGGAGAGCCACTTGGCGGACTTGTAGAAGTACATCGGGGCGACGTAGAGGCGGACCGGGCCGCCGTGGTCGTGGCCGATGTCCTTGTCCTGCATGCGCAGCGCGACCAGGACGTCCGGGCGGCGGGCCTGGTCGAGGGTGAGGCTCTCGGTGTAGGTGCCGTCGAAGCAGGTGAAGCGGATCGCCTTCGCGGCGGCGCGGACCCCCGCCGTGTCCAGCAGGTCGGCGAGGCGGACGCCCTCGAAGGGGGTGCCCGGCACCCGCCAGCCGGTGACGCACTGGACGTCCTTGACCAGCCGGGTCTGCGGCAGCGCGCGCAGGTCGGGCAGCGTGTAGGTGCGCGGGCGGTCCACCAGGCCGTCGATCGTCAGCCGGTAGTCCGCGGCCGTCCTGTCGGGCACCGACGCGGCGACCGAGTAGTAGCGGAAGCCCCCGCCGTTGGGCAGCAGACCGGTCAGGCCCGTGGGGTCCTTGCCGGCGACGGTGCCGAGGAAGCCCTCCATGCCGCGCTGGAGCGTGGGCGCGGCGACCACGCCGAGCGCGCCCAGGCCGAGGGTGCCGAGGAAGACACGGCGGCCGACGGGCGTGCCGCCCCACTCGCCGTGCCGTTCCTCGGATTGTTCAGAGTTCACGTTTTCATTCGAGCACTCGGGGCTGTGGGGAGCCAGGGAATCGGGTCACCGGTCAGACTTCCGTAATCACTTCTTACGTACGTCTCGGAGAGCCGTACGGCTCAGCGGCCCGTGCGGTTCAGCGCACCGTGCCGTTCAGCGCACCGTGCCGTTCAGCGCGAGGGCGCGGGCCTCGCGGAAGGAGGCGCGCGGGTCGCGGTGCGCGTAGGACCAGGGCGCCCGGGTGGCGTGCCGGCCGATGCGCTGGAACAGGGCCGCCGCCTCGGCGGGGCGGCCGGCGCAGGACAGCGCGAAGGCGAGGTGGTTGAGGTCGACGTGGCGTCGGGGGTGTTCGTCGTGCTCCCACTCCAGCCACCAGTCGAAGCAGGCGCGGAGGATCCGGCGGGCCCGGGGGCCGGACCAGTGCCCGGAGGCGGCCGGGTCGGCGGGGGCCAGGCCGGTGGCGGCGAGGACCCGGTAGCGCTCGGCGTAGGCGACGACCGGCAGGACGGCGAGCGGCGAGTCGGCCGGGGCCCTGGCTGCGGCCAGCTCGGCCAGGTCGTACACCTCGTGGGCCTCGGCGCCCCGGCCGCCCGCGGGCCGTTCGGCAAGCCGGGCGAGGAGCAGGTGGTGGGCGTGGTGGTGCTCGGGGTGGCGGCGGCGCAGTTCGGCGAAGACGCCGAGCACCTCGCGCTCCGGGCCGAGGGTGCGGGCCAGCCGGAGCAGGCCGAGCCAGGGGGTGGGGTCGGCGGGGGCGAGCGCGGCGGCCGCGGCGCAGGCCTCGCGGGCCCGGTCGGGGTCCTCCTTGCCGCGCAGGGCGCGGTGGACCTGGGCGAGGGCGGTCAGCGCTGCGGCGTCGGCGGACTCGGGCTCGGCGAGCTGCCAGTCCCGGGCCCAGGCGACGGCGTACGGCTCGCCGGCGAGCACGGTGAGGCGGTGGCCCCGGCGGTCCCAGTCGTCGCCCGTGTGGAGCAGCAGGGAGCGGGCGGCCTGCCGGCGGCCCTGGGCCAACGCGGCGCGCGCGGTGAGCAGTTCGCTGTCGTCCAGGGCGTCGTCGTAGGCCCCCGCGGCGCCCGGGGCGGAGTCGTCCGGGGTGGGGTCGCCGGACTGGTCCGTGGGGGCCCGGCCCGCGCCGAGCAGAGGGGGAGGAGGGGGCACCGCGGAACTTCCTGTTTCTCGGGCTGCCATCGGCCGATCACGCACAGCAAACCCTCACCCAAGGGTCGCGTCAAGCGGAACACGGTGTTACGAGCTTCAACTTCCGCTTTCCAAGCGGAACTTGGGGAACTCCGAGCAGGTGGATCCCGCGGCGGACGGGGCGGTCGGCGAGCGGCTGTGGCGTACGCCATGGCGCGGACGGACGGGGCCGCGGAACATGGCGAGCCGACCGCCCGCCGACTGCTCCGGGTGCGGGCGCTTCCGGGTCAAGACCGCCCCCGGGACGCTACAGTCGGCCCTTGCACGCCCGTGGTCCGGCCCGATGATCGAGGTACGCAGCGTGTCCGTTCTGGTTCTCCTTGTCGCCGTGAGCGCGGCCTGCTGTCTGGGCTTCGGTTTCGTGCTCCAGCAGAACGCCGCTCAGAAGGCACCGCTCGGCGACTTCCTGTCGTTCCGGCTGCTGCTCGACCTGATGCGGGTGCCGCGCTGGCTGGGCGGGCTCACCCTGATGGTGTCCGGCATGGTGCTGGGCGCGATCGCCCTCGGCGAGGGCGAGATCTCCCTGGTGGAACCGCTGCTCGCGACCAACCTGCTGTTCGCGCTCGCCCTCTCCCGGTACCAGACGAAACAGCCCCTGGGCCGGCAGGGCTGGGCGGGTCTGCTGCTGCTCGCGGGCGGGGTGAGCGCGTTCATCACGGCGGGTGAACCGCGCGCCGGCCATGCCGTCACCGATCCACTGCGGCACTGGCTGATCATCGGCCTGACGGTCGGCGCTGCCCTGGTGCTCACGACGTACGGCAAGCGTTCCCGGCTCAGCTGGGGACCGGTCCTGCTGGCCACGGCGGCCGGCCTGCTGTACGGCGTGCAGGACGCGCTGACCCGGGTCAGCGGCACCCGCTTCGCCGCCGGCGGCTTCCCCGCACTGCTCACCGGCTGGCAGCCGTACGGCGTGCTGGTGTGCGGGGTCACCGGGCTGGTCCTGGTGCAGAGCGCGTTCGAGACGGCTCCGCTGCGCATGTCGCTGCCCGCGCTCACCGCCGCCGAACCGCTGGCCGGGATCCTGTGCGGGGTGGGCTTCCTGGGCGACCGGCTGCGCACCGACACCGGGGCGCTGGCCTGGGAGGCGGCGGGCCTCGCGGCCGTGGTGGCGGGCATCGTGCTGCTCGGGCTGCATCCGGCGCTGCCGTGCGGCACGGCGGAGGCGGAACCGCCGGCCCGCGACCTCCAGCGCCGCTGAACGGGACTGTCGGAGGGTCCTGCTTGGATGAGGGCATGAACCCTGCTGACGTGAACCCCGCGGACGAAATCCTCGACATCGTCGACGAGAACGACCAGGTCATCGGCCAGTACCCGCGCGGCGAGGCCTACGCCCGGGGCCTGCGCCACCGGTGTGCGTTCATCGAGGTCCGGGACGCGGCCGGCCGGCTCTTCGTGCACCGGCGCACGGCCACCAAGCTGGTCTTCCCCTCGCTGTACGACGTCTTCGTCGGCGGGGTCGTCGGCGCGGGCGAGTCCTACGACGAGGCGGCACTGCGGGAGGCCGAGGAGGAGCTGGGGGTGAGCGGACTGCCGCAGCCGGAGTTCCTGTTCAAGTTCCTGTACGACGACGGGGCCGGGAACAGCTGGTGGTCGGCGGTGTACGAGGTGCGCTGCGAGCTGCCCGTGCGCCCGCAGGCCGAGGAGGTCGAGTGGCACGGCTTCCTGTCCGACGAGGAGGTCGGGCGGCGGCTCGCCGAGTGGGCGTGGGTGCCGGACGGGCGGGCGGCGTACGAGCGGCTTCGGGCGTTCCGTTCCGGCAGGTGAGCTCACACGGATCGGCGGCGGGTTCGCGGCGGGCCAGTTCCTGCCGCATCCGAGCGGGGATCTGCCCGCGTCCCGGTTCCCGGCACCGCCGAGCCCAGTCGTGGCGGTGGCGGCCGTCGTCACGGCCGTCGTGGTGCCGGCCGGACGGGGGAGGTGGGCACGGCCGGGCGGGACCCGGGGCCGCAGCCGGAGCGCACGCGGCCTGCGACGGCGGCGGTGCTGTACGTGCCCTGGTGGTGTCCGCGGCGATCCTGCCGGCCCGAGCTGCGCCACGCGCCCGATATGACCGGATATTTACCGTGCGCGCGTAGCCTGTGCGGCGTCGCAACCCCGCCACGACGCCCCAGCCGGGGCGAGATCCCGCCGCCGAAGGTGAGCACCATGACCGCCCTTCACCAGGAACACACCGAGCACGGCACGCACCGCCACGGTCCGGGCTGCGGACACAGCGCCGTGCCGCACGGCGACCACACGGACTTCGCGCACGACGGACATCTGCACCGTGAGCACGAGGGCCACTGGGACGAGTGCGAGCCGGCCGGGCACGCCCCGCACCAGGGCCATGAGCACGTGCACCACGACGAGTGCGGGCACGCGCAGGTACGTCACGGCGACCACGTCGACTATCTGCACGACGGGCACCGGCACGCCGAGCACGGGGACCACTGGGACGACCACTGACCCGGGCGGCACCAGGGCCGACGGCCCTTCGGGCGGCACGCCGGGGAGCCGTCGGCCTATCGTGGCTCCGGTCACGTTCGGGCTTGTCTTCGGCGCACACACTGGACGACATACCGACCGGTCGGCATCATGAACGGGACATGTTCACCCGTTCGTAGGAGTGATGTATGAGCGCCGACCACCCGCCCGGACTCGACCTGGACCGGCTGCGCGCCCTGCTCGACCGCGAGCGCCCGGGTCTCGTCACCGGCCCGCTGACCGGCCGGCTGATCGAGGGCGGCCGGTCGAACCTCACCTACGCGGTCTCCGACGGCACCGCGCGGTGGGTCGTCCGGCGGCCCCCGCTCGGCCATGTGCTGGCCACCGCGCACGACATGAAGCGCGAACACCGGGTGATCAGCGCCCTGCACCCGACGCGGGTGCCGGTCCCCCGCCCCGTGTTGCTGTGCGAGGACGAAGAGGTGCTCGGGGCGCCGTTCTACGTCATGGAGTTCGTCGAGGGCACCCCGTACCGCACGGCGGAGCAGCTCGCCCCGCTGGGCGCCGAGCGCACCCGCAACGCGCTGCTGTCCCTGGTGGACACGCTGGTCGAGCTGCACGCGGTGGACCCCGCCGAGGTGGGCCTCGCCGACTTCGGCCGCCCCGAGGGCTTCCTGGACCGCCAGCTGCGCCGCTGGGGCAAGCAGTTGGACGCCTCCCGCAACCGTGACCTGCCCGGCATCGACGAGCTGCACGCGGCCCTCGGCCGCTCCCTGCCCGTCTCCCCCGCCCCGGCCGTCGTGCACGGCGACTACCGCCTGGACAACGTCCTCATCGGCGACGACGACCGGATCAGGGCGATCCTCGACTGGGAGATGTCCACGCTCGGCGACCCACTGACCGACCTGGGCCTGCTGGTGATGTACAGCCGGCCGCTGGAGCTGCCGGACTCCCCCATCTCCACGACCGCCACGGCCGTCGGGCACCCCTCCCCCGAGGAGCTCGTCGAGCGGTACGCCGCGCGCTCGGGGCGGGACGTGTCCGCCGTCTCCTGGTACACGGCGTTCGCCTGGTTCAAGCTCGCCGTGATCCTGGAGGGCATCCACTACCGGTACACGCTCGGCCAGACGGTCGGGCGCGGCTTCGACCGGATCGGCGACCTCGTGCCCGTCTTCATCGACCACGGACTGACCACTCTTCAGGAAGGCTGATCCAGAGATGGACTTCGCGTTCGACGCGCGCACCGAGGAACTGCGCGCCAAGCTGCTCGCCTTCATGGACGAGTACGTCTACCCCGCCGAGGCCGTCGCCGAGGAGCAGCGGGCCGCTCTCGTCTCGCCCTGGGACACCCCGGCCGTGGTCGGCGAGCTGAAGGCCGAGGCCCGCAGGCAGGGCCTGTGGAACCTGTTCCTCCCGGACGCCGAGTACGGCGCGGGCCTGACGAACCTCCAGTACGCGCCGCTGGCCGAGATCACCGGCCGCTCCCCGCACCTCGCGCCCACCGCGACGAACTGCGCCGCGCCGGACACCGGCAACATGGAGGTGCTGGCGCAGTTCGCCGACGAGCGGCAGAAGAAGCAGTGGCTGGAGCCGCTGCTGGCGGGCGAGATCCGCTCGGCGTTCGCGATGACCGAGCCGGAGGTGGCCTCGTCCGACGCCACCAACATCACCACCCATATCGAGCGGGACGGCGACGACTACGTCATCACCGGCCGCAAGTGGTACATCTCCGGGGCGATGAACCCGGACTGCAGGATCTTCATCGTGATGGGCAAGACGGACCCGGACGGCGCCGACATCCGCCGCCAGCAGTCGATGGTCCTGGTCCCGCGCGACACCCCGGGTGTGACCGTCCGACGCGCGATGCAGGTCTTCGGCTACGAGGACCACTCGCACGGCGGCCACGCGGAGGTCGTCTTCGACCACGCGCGCGTGCCGGTCACGAACCTGATCGGCGAGGAGGGCGGCGGCTTCGCCATCGCCCAGGCCCGGCTCGGCCCCGGCCGGATCCACCACTGCATGCGGCTGATCGGCATGGCCGAGCGGGCGATCGAGCTGATGTGCCGCCGGGCGGTGTCCCGTACGGCGTTCGGCAAGGCGCTGGCCCAGCAGGGGGTCGTCCAGAACTGGATCGCCGACGCCCGGGTGACGGTGGAGCAGCTGCGGCTGCTGGTGCTGAAGACGGCCTGGCTGATGGACACCGTCGGCAACAAGGGTGCCCACACGGAGATCCAGGCCATCAAGATCGCCACCCCGCGCGCGGTGGTCGGCATCCTGGACCGGGCGATCCAGCTGCACGGCGCGGGCGGCGTGAGCCAGGACTTCCCGCTGGCCGAGCTGTACGCCAGCGCCCGCACCCTGATGCTGGCGGACGGCCCGGACGAGGTGCACCAGCGGTCCCTGGCGCGGCGGGAGTTGAAGAAGTACCTGTAGAAGTACCCGCAAAGGAGCACGGGTAAGGGGCGTCCGCCGGGCGGACGCCCCTTACCCGTGCGCTGCTCACGCCTGCGCCGCTACGGCCGCAGCGCCCGCAGCAGCAGGTCCGCCAGGTGGTCGGCGACCTGCTGCGGGGTGAGCGGGCCGTTCGGGCGGTACCAGGTCGACAGGTGGTGGACCGAGCCGAAGTGGTAGTCCACGACCAGGTCGGCCGGGGTCGCCGTGGAGAAGACGCCCTCCTTCTGGCCCTCCTCGATCAGCGCGCGGAACCGTTCGTGGTAGCGCCTGCGCTCGGCGCGGACCTGCTTGCTCTTCTCCGGGCTCAGATGGTGCATCGAGCGGAAGAAGATCATCGCGTCGTCGAGGTTCTCGATCGTCGTGACGACCACGTCCGCCGCGGCGCCGCGCAGCCGCTGCTCGACGGGTGCGGCCATGTCGGCGAAGTGGTCGAGCCGCTCCATCTGGAGGCGCAGCACGCGCGCGTACACCTCGTGCAGGAGGTCGTCCTTGGAGCCGAAGTAGTGGTACAGCGCCCCCTTGGTGACGCCCGCCGCCTCCACGATCTCCTGCACCGAGGTGCGGTCGTAGCCCTGCTCGGCGAAGAGCCGGGTGGCGGCGGCCAGCAGCCGCTGCGGGACGGGCGTCCCGTCCCCGTCCGTCGTCCTGGGCACTGCGGGCCACCTGCCTTTCCGTGTTGCTCAGTCGTTGTCGTGCGCGCGGGAACGCAGTTCCCGGCGGAGGATCTTCCCACTCGCCGTCTTCGGCAGCTCGGGCAGGATCTCCACCTGACGCGGGTACTTATAAGCCGCAAGTCTCTCCTTGCAGTACACCGCGAGTGCGTCCGGGTCCGTCTCGGCGCCCGGACGCAGGCTGATATACGCCTTGACGGTCTCGCCACGATAGCCGTCGGGCACCCCGACGACGGCCGCCTCGCGTACCGCCGGGTGGGTGTAGAGCACGTCCTCGACCTCGCGCGGCCACACCTTGAAGCCGGACGCGTTGATCATGTCCTTCTTGCGGTCGACGACGTAGAGCCAGCCCTGCTCGTCCATGAAGCCGATGTCGCCCGTGCGCAGCTCGCCGTCCGGGAAGGTCTCGGCGGTGGCCTCCGGGCGCCGCCAGTAGCCGGGGATGACCTGCGGGCCGCGTACGACGATCTCGCCCTGCTCCCCGAACGGCACCTCCTCGCCCTGGTCGTCCAGGATGCGCACGAGCGTGTCGGCGCCGGGCAGGCCGACCGACAGCGTCCCGGAGACGGGGTCCACCGGCGCCTCCAGGCCGGGCGGCACGGAGGCGCAGGGGGCGGTGCACTCGGTGAGGCCGTAGCCGACCCGGATGTAGGGCCCGAAGCGCTCCCGGAACCCCTCGACGAGGGCGGGCGGCACGGGGGCGCCGCCCGAGGAGATGTTCACGAAGGAGGCGAAGTGCTCGCGGGTCGCGTCCGGGCGGGCGGCCAGCGCCATGAACGCGGTGGCGGGGCCGACCGTGTAGTGCGGGCGGTGCTCGGCGAACGCCTCCAGGACGACCCCGGGCTCGAAGCGGTAGGTGAGCACCAGGGTGCCCGCGCTGTTCAGACAGGCACCGAACTGGCAGACCATGCCGGTGATGTGGAACAGCGGCGCGAGCGCGTAGTACACGGGCGCCTCGGGCAGTCCGAGCCCGGTGCTCTGCCGTTCGGCGTTGTGCATGATGTTGGCGTGCGTGTTGGTGGCGCCCTTGGGTGTGCCGCTGGTGCCGGAGGTGTAGCTGATCAGGGCGATGTCGTCCGGGCGCGGATCGCGGCCCCCGGGTGCCGTGCCGCCCTGCCGGGCGACGGCCACGAGATCGTCGGCGTCGGCGGCCCGCGGCGGCCGCTCGAATCCGAGCACCCGCGCGTCGTCCCGCGTCTGGAAGTCCAGCTCGGACGCGGTGAGCACGATCCGCACCGGCGAGCCGGCCGCCGTCTCGCGCAGATACGACTCCCAGGCCCGGTCGGAGCAGACCAGCGCGGTCACCTCGCCGTCCCGCAGGACGTGCCCCACCTCGGCCGACTTGTACATCGGGTTGACGGGGACGACGACCGCGCCCGCCTTCCAGGCGCCGAGGAGGGCGAGCACGAAGTGCGGGGAGTTCTGGAGCAGCACGGCCACGCGGTCACCGCGTTCCAGCCCGCGCGCGGCGAGGTGGGCGGCGACGGAGTCGCTCAGCCCGTCCACCTCGCGGTAGCTCAGCCGGGCGTCGAAGTAGGAGAGGAAGGTGCGGTCGGGGGCCTCGGCGACGGCGGCGGCGAGCGCGTGCACCAGCGAGTCGGCGGGGTCGACGGGAGCGCGCTGGGCCTCGTCGAGCAGGGCGAGCCAGGGCCGGTCGGCGTACCGGGAGGGGCGGCTCACCGGGCCTCCTCCCACGCGCGCTGGATGCGGTTCATGCCGCGCAGCCAGCGGTCCGGCTCGGCGGCGCGCGCCTGGTAGAAGCCCGCCACCTCGGGGTGCGGCAGGATCAGGAAGCGGTCCTCCTCGATCCCCCGGAACAGGTCGTCCGCGACGGCCTGCGGCTCGATCGCGGTCGACTGAAGCACCAGCTCGCCGGCGCTGCCGGTCGCGGCCAGCATGTCCGTGCGCACGCCCTGCGGACAGATCGCGTGCACCTTCACGCCCCGGTGCCGGTACGTGAGCGACAGCCACTCGGCGAAGGCGTAGGCGCCGTGCTTGGTGACGCTGTAGGAGGGGGCGCCGATCATGGTGAGCAGCCCGGCGGCCGACACGGTGGACACGAACCGGCCGCGGCCGCGCTCCAGCCAGTCGGGCAGCAGCTCGTGGGCCGCGCGGACGTGCGCCATGACGTTCACGTCCCAGGACAGCGCCCAGGACCGCTCGTCGAGCGGCCCGCCCGCACCGCCGTCCTCGAAGGCGACCCCGGCGTTCGCGCAGTAGACGTCGACGGTGCCGCCGAGTGCGTCCCGGGCGTCGGCGACGATCGCGGAGGCGTCGCCGGGCACGGCGGTCCCGCCGATCTCCGCGGCCACCGCCTTCGCCTTCTCGGCGTCCAGGTCGTTCACGACGACCCGCGCCCCCTCGGCGGCGAACCGCCGGGCCAGCGCGGCCCCGATCCCTCCGCCCGCCCCCGTGACGACCACTCCCGCATCCTGCACGGCTTCCACCATCGGTCTCCTTCGACACGACGCGACTCGGCTCAGCGTTCGCCAGACTAACCAGTCGGTATGTGTAAAAGGAAGAGTGACCGCACCACCCTCAAGGCATGCATCTGTCCCGACGGAACCTCCTCGCGTCGGCCACGCTGGCCGCCGCCCCACGCCCGCCGCTGCACCGCGAACGATTGCGAACCGGCTTCGAAAGGCTCGCGGCCGACGGCTACTCCCTCCTGCGGGACCAGCGCGTCGGCATCGTCACCAACCCCACCGGCATCACCCGGGACGCCCTGCACATCGTCGACGTGATGCACCGGGACCCCCGGGTGCGGCTGACGGCGGTCTTCGGCCCCGAGCACGGCTTCCGGGGCACCGCGCAGGCCGGCGGCTCCGAGGGCCGCTCCACCGACCCGGCGACGGGCCTGCCGGTCTACGACACCTACCTCAAGAGCGGGCAGGCCCTGGCCGACATCTTCACCACCGCCGGCGTCGACACGGTCGTCTTCGACATCCAGGACGTCGGCGCACGCTTCTACACGTACATCTGGACGCTCTACGACTGCATGGCGGCGGCGCGGCTCGCGGGGAAGCGGTTCGTGGTCCTCGACCGGCCCAGTCCGGTGACCGGCCGCGAGGCCCGAGGACCGGTCCTGCACAAGGAGTTCGCGACCTTCGTCGGCCGGCAGCCCGTCGCGCAGGCGCACGGCATGACCGTCGCGGAGCTGGCGCGGCTGTTCAACGGGGAGTTCCTGGAGAAGGCCGTCACGCTGGACACCGTCCTGATGAGCGGGTGGCGGCGCTCGGACTGGTACGACGCCGCCACCCTGCCGTGGGTGCCGCCGAGCCCGAACATGCCGACCCCGGACACGGCGCTCGTCTACTCGGGTACCGGCATGTTCGAGGGCACCAACCTCTCGGAGGGCAGGGGCACGACGAGGCCCTTCGAACTGCTCGGCGCCGAGGGCGTCGACGGCCGCTGGGCCGCCACCGCGAACGAACTCGCCCTGCCCGGCGTGCGGTTCAGGGAGGCCTACTTCGCGCCCACGTTCTCCAAGTTCGCGGGCCGGACGGTCGGCGGGGTGCAGATCCACGTGACCGACCGGACCGCCTACGACCCCGTGCGCACCGGGATCGCGCTCCTGGTGACCGCGAAGCGGGTCTGGGCGGACTTCGCCTGGCGGCCGGACCACTGGATCGACACGCTCACCGGTTCGGCCCGGGTGCGCACGATGATCGACGCGGGCGCGGGCACGGACGAGGTGACAGGCGCCTGGCAGGACGAGCTGGCCGCGTTCCGGCGCACGCGAAAGGGGTATCTCCTGTACGAGTGAGGCGCGATGTGTGGCCGAGGGAGCCCGGCATGGCGGATCCTGGAATGAGCGTGACTCCCTACTGGGAGCTGACCTTCGACGCGGACGGGGACGTGGACGGCCCCGAGCGCGACCGGTTGCTGGCACAGGTCGGGGAGCGCGGCGTCCGAGACCTGATCGTCTTCGCCCACGGCTGGAACGACGACCGTTCGAGCGCGACCGCGCTCTACCGCCACTTCTTCGCCCCCTTCCCGGGCCTCGCACCGCACGCCCGCCTCGGCTACGTGGGCGTGATCTGGCCGTCGATGCGCTTCAGCGACGAGCCGATCCCCGACTTCCCGAAGTCGACGGCGGTCGCGGTGGCGCAGCCGGCGGGACTGGACGCGAACACGCGGCGCGCGCTGGTGGCCGTCTTCCCCGACCGGGCGGCGCTGATCGGCCAGTTGGCCCGGATGCTGGACGAACGGCCGGACGGCGCGCAGGGGCTGGCCGAGTTCGGGCGGCTGGTGCGGCAGCTGATCGACGGGGAGCGGCGGCCCGGCGTCGCCGACACGGAGGAGGAGGGCGAGCCGCGGGTGTTCGCCGAGGACGCGGCGACCGCGTGCGCGGAGTTCGCCGAGGCGCTCGCGGCGGTCCGGTCCTCGGCGGCCCCTGCCGAGGGGTTCAGCATCCCGAACCCCTGGGAGGGTGCCAAGGAGCTGCTGCGGCAGGCGGCGTACTACACGATGAAGCGGCGCGCCGGGACGGTCGGCGAGCGCGGACTCGGCCCGGCGATCGGGAAGCTGGCGGGGGCGGCGCCCGGGGTGCGGGTGCATCTAATGGGGCACAGCTTCGGCGGGCGGCTGGTGTCGTTCGCGCTGCGCGGACTGCCCGACGGGGTGCGGGCGGTGAAGTCGGTGACGCTGCTGCAAGGCGCGTTCTCGCACTACGCGTTCGCGGAGCGGGTGCCGCAGGCTCCGGACAGGGTGGGAGTGCTGAAGGACGGGCAGCGGCGGATCGACGGTCCGCTGGTGGCCTGCTACTCGCACTTCGACACGGCGCTCGGCACGTTCTATCCGCTGGCCTCGCGGCTGTCGGGGGACGACCGCTCGTTCGCGGGCAGCGAGATCGCGGGCCTGCTGGGGCCGGAGTGGGGTGCCCTGGGGCACGACGGGGTGCAGGCGGTGCCGGGAGCCGCGCGGCTGGACCTCGCGACGGCGCTGGCCTCGGGGCTGCCGACGACGGGGTGCGTGAGCGTGGACGCGGCGTCGGTCGTCCGCCGGGGCGGCCCGCCGGCCGGGGCGCACAGCGACATCGGGCACCCCGAGCTGGCGCGGGTGGTCCTGGCGGCGGGCCGGATCGGCTGAGCCGTCCCGCCACCACGACGTCACCTCGTACGCGTCACCTCACCGGTGCGAGGTGTACTCCACCACCTGCTGGAAGGTAGGCCGGTTCTGCCAGCTGATGTTGCCGTGCTTGATCCCGCCCAGGGTGCGCTGCACGATCGAGTCGGCGCACCACTGGTCGCCCGCGGAGCACAGGGAGTCTCCGGGGTAGACCTGGGCGGCGGTCATGCCGGCGGCCTGGTCCAGGGTGCTGATCAGGATGTTCCGGCAGGAGCCGAGGTCACCGCCGCCGCAGTACTTCTCGGCGAGTCCGCCCTGCACGTTCTCCCCGAGCACCGCCCGGATGTCCTTGTCGACATAGCTCCACCAGCCGTACTGGAAGGAGCTGCCGGCGTGCGAGCCGGTCGGGCCGTGTCCGGCGGAGGGGGCCTCGTCGATCGACAGGTTGTTGGTGAGATCGCCGTACAGGTCGCTGCCGAGCCCCGGTTCGAACTCCGCCTTGACCAGCAGCGGCCACCACGCGTCCAGGATGCGGATCGCGTCGGCGTCGGCGTACGTCTTCGAACCCGCCGAGGTCTCGGTGCGCCCCGCGCCCGCGGTGATCCAGGCCTGGAGCTTGCTCACCGCGGCGGCGGCCGTGGGGTCGGACACCGCCGAGGAGTCGATCACCTTCAGCAGCTTCGGCAGCACGTCCTCGGCGCGCAGGTCGGCGAGGGCCGCGTCCGCCATGGCCTGCACCAGCTCGGTCCGGGTCACCCCGCCGGCCGCGACCAGCTTCTTCACCCGGTCGTCCAGCAGATTGCCGCGGTGCACCGAGCCGTCGCCCCAGGACGCGGTCGTGTAGTCCTTGGCCTGCTTGTTGTTCCAGGAGACGTAGTAGTCCTGGTCGACGGAGTTGGGGTGCGCGGAGGCCGGGGTGTAGTCGGCCGTGTTGGTGTCCGGGTCCCAGTTCCGCCACTCGTACGCGGGCTGCGCCCAGACGGGGAACTCGGCGTCGACACCGGCGGCCCGGACCGGGTTGTCACCGCTGTTGTAGTACGCGGTGTGCCGGGAGTCGGCGTAGAACCAGTTGAACGTGAAGTTGATGTGCTGGGCCGCGCTCTGGAAGTCCTGGGGGCCCTTGACGTAGTCGGGGTCGTTCAGCATCTGGAAGCCGATGATCGAGTCGGCCTCGTGCAGGTAGGACGAACGCAGCGTGGTGTAGGCGACCTTCTTGCCGCCGACGGTCGCGCGGTACTCCACCGGCCCGTACTTCGTGCGCCAGACCTTCATGGTGTACGACCCCGCCGGCGTGCTGTCGGCCGTGGTCGGTGACCAGGAGTTCTTCTGCTCGACCTCGTCCATGGCCGTACAGGTGCCGTGGTACAGGTAGTGGTGGTCGTCCTGGCAGAGCTCGACGGCGTAGGTGTCGATGATGTCCTGGCCCGAGGTGGTCGCGGACCACGAGTAGTCCTGGCCGCGGCCGAGTTCGACGTACATGCTCAGGCCCGCGAAGGAGGCTCCTCGGGCGCTGATGCCCGGGCCCTGGATCTCCTGGAGCATGAGCAGTTGCGGGGCGAAGTAGCCGGTCTGCGGCCCGAAGACGGCGATCGGGTGCCCGCTGGCGGTGTACTTGCCGCTCACGACGAGGGCGTTGGACATCCCGCGGTGGGACGAGCTGAGCGTGGTCTTCGCCGCGGCGGCGGAGGTGCTCTTCGCGGCCGCGGTGGCCGCGCTGCCCGTACGGTCGTAGACGAGCGGCTCCTGGGTGACCGAGCCGGCGTCGGGCAGGGCCTCGCCCTGGGCGGTGTCCGGCTTGCCGCCGTAGGGGAAGCTCGTTCCGTCGTGGACGGTCAGGACGGCCTCGGGGTCGTTGCGTTCGCGGAAGGACTCCCAGACCTTGGTGCCCTCCTCGACCCCGTACTTCTGCTGGGCGGCGAGCAGGGAGACCGCGTTGTTGACCTCGCCGCCGCCGCCGGAGCCGAACAGCGTGCCGATGACAGAGGCCAGCGCGACCAGGTCGGTGATCTTGAAGTGGTCGATGGTGCCGGCGTTGGTGATCGCGTCCTTGTGGCCGGTCAGGTCGTACTCGCCGGGGAAGTAGCGGCCGCTGTCGGAGGCGTCGATGTACGAGTTGATGCCCGCGAGGTAGGCGCCCGCGTCGGCCAGGGCCTGCTGTCCGCGGGCGCCGTTCCTGGCCACCGCGTTGTCGATCTGCGCCTGGAGGTCGGCCTCGGTGTAGGGCGCGTTGCGGTAGAACTCCTGCTCCAGGCCCTGGTTGGCGGCGGCGCCGCCGGCGAAGGAGGTCAGCTGGCCGCGGCCGACGTGCCGGAATACGTCCATCAGCCACAGCCGGTCCTCGGCCGCCGCGTATCCGGCGCCGAACTCGGCGCCGTACCGGGTGGTGCCTGTGATGTGCGGCACACCGGTCTTCTTGTCGCGGACGATCGTCACGTCACTGCGGCCGGCCGGGTTCTCGGTGGACGCGACCTGGTCGGACGGGACGCCGAACGACGAGTCGTTGAAGAAGTTGTCGATCGTCGCGTCCGTCAGGCCCTTGTAGCCGCTCGCCAGGTTCGCGTACGGACCGAGCTGGTCCTCGGCGTGCGAAGGCTGGGTGCCGAAGGCCTGGTTGAGCAGGATCTGCGCGAGGGTGGCGTTGCCGTTCTCGCCGGGCGGCAGGATGTCCGAGCACTGGCCGCCGCAATAGTCGTTCGAGGCGGCGGCCGGGGCGGCGGACGCCGCCGTCTGTGCGAGAGGGGAGAGCAGCCCGCCGACGAGGACGCAGATCGAGGCGGTCTTCAGGAACCTGGTGAAGCGGCGGGACGTTCTCAGTCTGACAAGGGCGGTGCGTGGGGTTCGCCGTGGCATGGCAGCTCCTAGCGACTGGGGTGGCCGAAGGTTACCGCCGGTATCCCCAGCTTTAAAGATGAACATGCGTCAGTTTCTGGAGTCAGCAAGCAGAACCACGAGACGAGATGGAGCCGAATCGCCTGTCGATACGTCTACTCGTCGACGCCGTTGCGAAGTCCGCGCGGCAACGCCGAAGTGACCGAAGTACAGGTGCAGGTGTGACGGAGGTGCAGGGCGATGGCGGGTTTCCGGAGTCTGGCGAGACAGGTACGCGATCCGGGCTGCGATCTGGCACTGCGGCGGTACTCACTGCGCAAGTGCCTTGAGAAGTTCGCCCCTTACGGGCATCGGGCGACCTGGGACCATCTGTGCTCCCGGGCGGGCTTCGACCCGGAGGACCGCTCCCCCGACCCGGCGCGGCTCGTGGCCGCACTGGAGGAGCTGGAGGAGGCCCGGTCCGTCTGGCTCGCCTACGAGACCGACTTCACCGAGCGGCGCAGGAAGGAGAAGCACGACGGGCTGCGCCGGCCCGGCAGCGTGGACGACTGGCACCGGATGACCTGGGGGGGCTTCGGGGTCGCCTGGTGCGACGACCCGCGGGTGCACCCGGCCGAGCCGCTGGCGGAGGTGCTGCGCCGCCTGATCACCGCGCTGGAGCGCACACCGGGTTCGTGCTGCCCGGTCTGCGGCGCGGACCGCCTGGTCTGGCGCCACGGCCTGGACCACGAGCCGTCCTCCGGCCCCGTCTGCACGGACTGCGGGATCCTCGTCCCGCGCCCGCTGCTCACTGCGCGCGTGCTGGAGTACGCCCGGCGGGAACGGCTGCTGATGTCAGCCTGAGAACAGAGGGTTTCACCCTCGGGGGGTGCGAAGGGGGATGCCGCACCCCTGCCGGGACCGAGCCCGTTGTCAGTGGCGGCTGCCACCATCGGGGGCATGGTGCAGGTCTGTCTGAACGGGCGCCGCTCCGCCGTCGACGGCGCGAGCGTGCCGATGTCGCCACAAGAGCTGGCCCGCAGCGCGGCGGAAGCCGTGGCGGCCGGGGCCACCGAGATCCATGTCCATCCCAGGACGCCGTGCGGCCATGACAGTCTCTCCCCGCGCGTCCTCGCACCCACGCTGGAGGCGATCCGGGCACGGGTCGAAGTGCCGGTCGGGGTGACCACGGGCGCGTGGGCGGAGCCCGACCCCGCGGCCCGGCTCGCGCGGGTGCGCAGCTGGTCGGTGCTGCCCGACTTCGCCTCGGTCAACTGGCATGAGCCGGGCGCCGAGGCGGTCGCCCGGCAGTTGCTGGACACGGGCGTGGGCGTCGAGGCGGGGCTCTGGTCCGGCACGGACGGCGCGGCCCGGTTCGCGTGCTCCCCCCTCGGGCCGAGGGTGCTGCGCGTGCTGGCCGAGGTGACGGACCCGGACGCGGCGACCGCCGGGTCCTCGGCGCGGCAGCTGCTGTCCGCGGTCGGCGAGGCGCACGGCCGCCCGGTGCTGCTGCACGGCGAGGAGGACGGCACCTGGCCGGTGCTGCGCCTGGCCGCCCGCCTGGGCCTCGCGACCCGGATCGGCCTGGAGGACACGCTGTTCCTCCCGGACGGCCGCCGGGCGTCCGGCAACGCCGACCTGGTCGCGGAGGGCCTGGTCCAGTACGCGCGCTCCGGGGGCCGGACAGCAGCCGAAGATCACGACGGTAGCAGCCGCTAATCCACTCGCTCCACCCGTTTGCGGCTCGGAGAGTAGGACGCGATGAAACACGTCTGAGGGCCGTCAAGGTGCCCTTCTCCCCGAGGAGTTGCGATGTCGACGCTGCGCGTCACCGCCGAAGTGCTGACCGTCCACGAGCATCCGAACGCCGACGCGCTCGAACTGGCCCAGGTGGGTCTGTACCGCGCGGTCGTCGCCAAGGGCGCCTATCGCACCGGGGACGCCGCCGTCTACATCCCCGAGCAGGCGGTGCTGCCGCCCGGGCTGATCGAGGAGCTGGGGCTGACCGGCCGGCTGGCGGGCGGCGAGGCCGACCGGGTCAAGGCGGTGCGGCTGCGCGGCGAGCTGTCGCAGGGCATCGTGTGCCGGCCGACGGCGCTGGCCGGCCTGGACCTGGCGCACGCGGCGGCCGAGGGCACGGACTTCGCCGAGCTGCTGGGCATCACCAAGTGGGTGCCGCCGGTCCCGCCGACCATGAACGGCGAGGTCGAGCCGGCGGCGGCGCTGCTGCCCTGGGTCGACATCGAGAACATCCAGCGCTACCCGGACATCTTCGCGCCGGGCGAGCCGGTCGTCCTCACGGAGAAGCTGCACGGCTCGGCCTGCCTGCTGACGTACGTCGCCGACGAGGGCCGGGCGTACGTGTCCTCCAAGGGCTTCGGCGCCAAGTCCCTCGCGCTGAAGGAGGATCCGCGGAACCTGTACTGGCGGGCGGTGCGCGGACACGGCGTCGCCGAGGTCGCGGCACGGCTGTGCGACCGGCTGGGCGCCACCCGGGTCGGCGTCTTCGGGGAGGTGTACGGCGCGGGCGTGCAGGACCTCGCCTACGGCGCGGACGGCCGGCGGGAGACGCTGGGGTACGCGGCGTTCGACGTGTCGGCCGAGATCGACGGCACCGTGCGCTGGCTGGACGCCGCCGAGCTGCTGGCGGGGGAACTGCCGCTGGTACCCCGGCTGTACGCGGGACCGTACGACATCGACCGGGTACGGGAGTTCGCGAGCGGCCGGGAGACCGTGTCCGGGCGGGCACTGCATCTGCGGGAGGGCGTGGTCGTACGGCCCGCGGTGGAGCGGTACAGCGCGGTGACGGGGGGCCGGGCGATCGCGAAGGCGGTGAGCCCGGCGTATCTGACGAGGAAGGGCGGGACGGAGTACGAGTAGGAGCGCCCCGGAGGGGCGCGGGCTGTGCGCCGAACCGCCGGCGGCCGAAGCCGCGCAGCGATCAGCGCCCCTCCGCGAACAGCCGCGATCCCGTCAGCCGCTCGCCGAACACGTCGTCCGGGTTCGACAGCACGCAGTTCTCCAGCGACAGGCACCCGCACCCGATGCAGTCGGTCAGGTGGTCCCGCAACCGGTTCAGCTGCCTGATGCGCTCGTCCAGCTCCGAGCGCCATCTCTCCGACAGCCGCGCCCAGTCGGCACGGTTGGGCGTGCGCTCCTCCGGCAGCTCCGCCAGGGCGTCCCGGATCACGGCCAGCGGGATGCCGACCCGCTGGGCCGCGCGGACGAAGGCGACCCGGCGCAGGGTGTCCCGGCTGTAGCGCCGCTGGTTGCCGGTGGTGCGCCGACTGCTGATCAAGCCCTTGGCCTCGTAGAAGTGCAGCGCGGACACCGCGGCGCCGCTGCGCGCGGACAGCTGGCCGACGGTGAGCTCGTGGATCTTCTCGGGAATCTGGGGCACCTCTCAGAGCCTAGCGGCCGCGCAGTCGTCGCGGTCCGTTGACAGGCGCCCCGCGTCCGACCATGCTAAGCAGTCGCTTAGAGAATCGAGCGAGAGGCCGGGAACATGGCAGAACCGAGGACCTTCACCTCCCCCGACGCGCTGAAGGCGGCCGTGGGCGAGCAGCTGGGGTACACCGACTGGCTGGAGGTCGACCAGAAGCGGATCGACCTGTTCGCCGACGCCACGGGCGACCACCAGTGGATCCACGTGGACCCGGAGAAGGCCGCGACGGGGCCGTTCAAGACGACCATCGCCCACGGCTACCTGACCCTCTCGCTGCTGCCGCTGTTCGGCCCGCAGCTGATCCGGGTCGAGGGCGTGAAGATGGGCGTGAACTACGGGACGAACAAGGTCCGCTTCCCCGCCCCCGTCCCCGTGGGCTCCCGGGTGCGCGCCACCGCGAAGATCACCGGTGTCGAGGACGTCACCGGCGGTGTCCAGGTGACGGTCGCCTTCACCGTGGAGCGCGAGGGCGGCGACAAGCCGGTGTGCGTGGCGGAGTCGGTCTCCCGGTACTACCTGTGACGAGCGGGCGCCCTACCCGGCGCCCACCATCCGCAGGACGAGGTCGGCGTAGAGCGCGCCGACCTCCTCGGGGGTGCGCGGGCCGTTCACGGTGAACCAGCGGGCCACGTCGATGCAGAGCGAGAGCACGGCGAGCGTGGTGCCCCGGACGTCCAGCACGTCGAACTCGCCCGCGGCCACGCCGTCCTCGATGATCCCGCGCACCTCGGCGTCGACCTGGCGGCGCAGCGCCACGATCTCCGCGCGGGCCTCGGGGCCGAGGGCGTCGAGTTCGTACTGCACGACCCGCGCGGTGGTGCGCCGCCCGGCGTGCCACCGCACGAAGGAGCTGACCGCGTCGGCCAGCCGCTCGGCCGCGGTGCCCTCGCGCCGCGCCGCCGTGCGCAGGATGTCGAGGGCCTTGTCGTGGCCGATCCGGCTGATCCGGTGGAGCAGTTCTTCCTTGGTCTTGTAGTGGATGTAGAGCGCGGCCGGGCTCATGCCGGCGCGGCCCGCGATGTCCCGGGTCGTCGTCGCGTGGTAGCCGCGCTCGGCGAAGGCCTCGACGGCGGCGACGAGCAGCCGCCGGGCCGCGTCAGGGGTGACCTGTTCCCACGGCTCCATCTCGCCGCCGGTCGTCTCCTGCGCCGCACTCATCGCTCGCTCGCCCCTCTCGATGACAGGAGCACCACCATACCGCCGAAGGTGAGCGGTCGCTTAGCGCGCCTGCCCGGATCTTCGCGGTCCGGATCTTCGCGGTTCAGATCTTCTCGAAGGGGTCGTGCTCGGCGAGGAGCTTCTCCAGGCGGGCCTGGTCGACCCGGCTGACGATCTGCCCGGCCTCCTGCCGGTCCCGGATCACCTTGGCGAGCGTGAAGGCGGAGGTGACGAGGTACAGGACCGCGATCGCGAGGAAGGCCCGGACCCAGGCGCTGGTGTCGAGCTGGTAGATGCCGATGGCGGTGGCCGCCATGGCGATGGCGAAGGAGGCGACGGACTGGCCGTAGAAGGCGGTCGTGCTCTGCTGCTTGACCGGTGTGTCACTCATGGGGAAGAGCATCGGCGGACGTGGCCCGCGCCACATCCGCCGAGATACTCAGACGACGTACTCAGCGACGTACTCAGAACGCCGAAACCCCGGTCAGGGAACGGCCGATGAGCAGTTTCTGGATCTGGGTGGTGCCCTCGTAGAGGGTCATCACACGGGCGTCGCGCAGGAGTTTGCCGACCGGGTACTCGTCGATGTAGCCGTAGCCGCCGAAGACCTGGAGGGCGTTGTTCGCGGCGCGTACGGCGGCCTCGGAGGCGAACAGCTTGGCCTTGGAGGACTCGACGGCGAACGGCTGCCCGCGGTCGATCAGATCGGCGACCCGCCAGGTCAGCAGCCGGGCCGCGTCCACGTCGACGGCGATGTCGCTGATCAGCTCCTGCACCAGCTGGTGCCGGGCGATCGGCTTGCCGAACTGCTCGCGCTCACCGGCGTAGCGGACGGCCGCGTCCAGTGCGGCCTGCGCGATGCCGACGCATCCGGCGGCCACCGACATGCGCCCCTTGGCCAGCGCCGACATGGCGACCGAGAAACCCTTGCCCTCCTCCCCCAGCATCGCCGAGGCGGGCACCCGGACGTCCTCGAAGGCGAGTTCGGCGGTGGCCTGGCCGCGCAGGCCGAGCTTGCCGTGGACGGTGCGGCGGGTCAGACCGGGAGTGTCGGTGGGCACGAGGAAGGCGGAGACTCCCTTGTGACCGGGGGCGTCGGTGGAGCGGGCGAAGAGCAGGACGACGTCCGCCCAGGTGCCGTTGGTGATGAACATCTTCGCGCCGTTGATGACGTAGTCGTCGCCCTCGCGTACGGCGCGGGTGGTGAGGTTGCCCGCGTCGGAGCCGGTGCCGGGCTCGGTGAGGCCGAAGCAGCCGACGTACTCCCCCGAGGTCAGGCCCGGCAGCCAGCGGCGCTTCTGCTCCTCGTCCCCCCAGGCGGCGACGGTCTTGGCGACGAGCCCGAGGGAGACGGAGACGATCCCGCGCACGGAGGAGTCGCCGCGCCCCAGCTCCTCGGTGACCAGGCAGTACGCGAGATGGTCGCCGCCGGAGCCGCCGTACTCCTCGGCGACGGTCAGCCCGAGGAAGCCGACCTCGCCGAGCTTCCTCACGATGCTCCGGTCCACCTCCTCGGCGCGGTCCCAGGCCACGACGTGCGGGGCGATCTCGCGCGCCACGAAGTCCCGGGCGAGCTGCCGTACGGCGGTCTGCTCCTCGCTCAGCTCCAGGTTCACCACGCGATCACCCCACACCAGACGTAGCTTGAAATCCGTACATTTAAATTAGCACTGCTAGTTTCTGTTCCCAGCCCTACTATGTGCGCCATGGCCCGACCGCGCAAGCCCCTCCTCAGCACCGACCGGATCGTCGAGACGGCCCGGGAACTCGTGGACCGCGAGGGACTGGCGGCCGTCTCCACCCGCCGGCTCGCCGCCGAACTGGGGGTGAGCGGGCCCTCGCTCTACAACCACTTCCGCACCAAGGACCAGATCCTGGAGGCGGTCGCGGACTCGGTGAGCGCCCTGGTGGACCTGGCGATGTTCGAGGACGGCCGCGACTGGCGCACCGCGCTGCACGACTGGGCCGTCTCCTACCGGGCCGCCCTGCGCGACCACCCCAACATCGTCCCGGTGCTGGCCCGGGGCCCGGGCCGCCGTCCGGCCGCACTGCGCCTCGCCGACGCGGTCTACGGCGCGATGGTCGACGCGGGCTGGCCGCCGGCCCAGGCGACCTCGATCGGCGCGCTGATGCGGTACTTCATCATGGGCTCCGCGCTCGGTTCGTTCGCCGGGGGCTTCGTGGACGACGCGAGCGCGTACGACCCGGCCGACTACCCCCACCTCGGCCAGGCCCACCTCCTCGCCGAGCAGCAGGAGAAGATCGACGAGCGGGCCTTCGAGGCGGGGCTGACGGCACTGCTGGACGGGCTCGAGCGGCAGTACGAGCAGGTCGGGCAGGACGTACAGCGATAGTTCGGCGGGCGCCGAAGTGTCCGTGCGGCATGCTGGGACGCATGACCACCAAAGATCCGCGGGCCGCCGCACTGGCCGCGCTCGCCGCGTTGATCGCCGACGAGACCCGGGCCACGTGTCTGCTGGCGCTGCTCGACGGGCGGGCCTGGACGGCGGGTGAGCTGGCCCGGCACGCGCAGGTCGCCGCGTCCACGCTCAGCGAGCATCTGGGCCGGCTGGTCGCCGGTGGTCTGCTCGCCGAGGAACGGCAGGGACGGCACCGCTATGTACGGCTGGCCGACGCGCGGGTCGCGGGGCTCGTGGAGGATCTCGCCGCGCAGGTGCCCGCGGCGGCGCTGCGGCGCCCTCCCCGGACGCTGCGGGAATCCGGTGCCGGGTCGGCGATGGCGCGCGGACGCACCTGTTACGACCATCTCGCGGGGCGCGTCGGCATCGCGCTCACCGACGCGCTGACGCTGCGGGGGCTGCTGCGGCAGGACACCGGGTTCGCACTCACGGACGCGGGGGTGGCGTGGTTCCGGGAGGTCGGTGTTCCGCTGGAGGTCTCGGGCCGGCGTCCGCTCGCCCGCGCCTGCCTGGACTGGACCGAGCGGCGGCCCCATCTCGCGGGAGCGGCCGGGGCCGCGCTGTGCCGGCACGCGCTGGATGCCGGGTGGTGTGTGCGGATCGGGTCGGAGCGGGCGGTGAAGGTGACCCCCTCGGGGGAGCGGGAGTTGTCGGAGTTGCTCGGCGTTCCGCCGGAAGCGTGGCGCTGAGTCCGCGCCCCCGCACCCCTTCGGGGCACGCACCTCAGAACACCACGAGTGCCCGGCCGCCCTTCCCGGCGAGCATGTTCTCGAAGGCCGCCGGGATGCCCTCCAGGCCGATGCGATCGGTGACCAGTGCGGACAGGTCCAGGCGGCCCGCGCGGACGTGCTCGGCGAGGACCGGGAGGTCGCGGGCCGGATCGGTGTTGCCGTAGACGCAGCCCGACAGGGTGCGGCCCCAGTGGAAGATCTCCAGGGCGTTGAAGGTGACCTGCTCGTCCTTGCCGCCGATGCCGACGACCGTCGTGCGGCCGCCCCGGCGGGTGGAGTCCCAGGCGGCGCGGATGCTCACCGCACGGCCCGCGCACTCCACGGCGACGTCCACGCCCTGTTTGCCGGTGAGGGCGCGGATCTCGCGGGCGGTGGTGTCGGAGGCGAGGACGAAGTCCGTCGCGCCGGCCGCGCGGGCCAGTTCCTCCTTCGCCGGGGAGACGTCCACGGCGACGATCCGGGACGCGCCCGCGATGCGCGCCGACTGGAGGGTGGCGAGGCCGACGCCGCCCACACCGAAGACCGCGACCGTCTCCCCGGGGCGGACCTTCGCCGAGTGGTGGACGGCGCCGTAGCCGGTGAGGACGGCGCAGCCGAGGAGGGCGGCGTCCACCAGGGGCACGCCCTCGGGGAGGGGAAGCACGCAGGACGCGGGGACGACCGTCTCCTCGGCGAACGCGGCCACGTTCAGGCCGGGGTGGAGGTCGGTGCCGTCGGCGGTGCGGGCGTGGACGTCGGCGGCGCCGTTCAGCGCGTTGGCGCACAGCCAGACCTCGCCGAGCGAGCAAGCGTGACAACTGCCGCAGGAGGGAGCCCAGTTGAGGACGACCGGGGCTCCCGGGGACACATGGGCGACGCCCTCGCCCACCGACACGACCGTGCCCGCGCCCTCGTGGCCGAGGACGGCCGGGACCGGCACCCGCATGGTGCCGTTGGACAGGGACAGGTCGGAGTGGCAGACGCCCGCGGCCGCGAGGCGGACGCGGACCTGTCCGGGACCGGGGTCGGGCAACTCGACGTCGGTGATCTCCAACTGCGCGCCGACGGCGGGCAGGACGGCGGCTCGTACAGCCATGGGTCACGTGCTCCCTTGGAACTGGAAGGACTTCAGAACTGGAGGGACTTGGTCTGGAGGTACTCGGCGAGTCCGTGCGCGCCGAGTTCCCGCCCGACCCCGGACTGCTTGTAACCGCCGAAGGGGGCGAGAGGGTTGAACCGGCCGCCGTTGATGTCGACCTGGCCGGTGTCCATGCGGCGGGCGAAGGCGACCGCCTCGGCCTCGTCGGCGGCCCAGACGGCGCCCGCGAGGCCGTACACCGTGCCGTTGGCGATGCGCAGCGCGTCCTCCTCGTCGTCGTACGGCAGGATCGCGAGGACCGGGCCGAAGATCTCCTCCTGGGCGATGGCCATCTCCGGGGTCACGTCGGCGAAGACCGTCGGGCTGACGAAGTAGCCCTTCTCGTGCGGCGATTCGGGGCCGCCGGTGACGAGGCGGGCGCCCTCGGCGACGCCCTTCTCGATGTAACCGCGCACGCGTGCCCGCTGCTTGGCGCTGACCACCGGCCCGATGCGGTCGCCGTACTTGACGGCCGCGGTGCGGGCCAGTTCGACGGCCTCGTCGTACCGGTCGCGGTGGACCAGCATGCGGGTCCAGGCGCTGCACGTCTGGCCGGAGTTGGACATCACGTTGGCGACGCCGACGTTCACCGCCCTGGCGAGGTCGGCGCTCGGCAGGATGACGTTGGCGGACTTGCCGCCGAGTTCGAGGGCGACCCGCTTCACGGCCGCTCCGGCGACGGCGCCGATCTGCCGGCCGACGGCCGTGGAGCCGGTGAAGGAGACCAGGTCGACGTCTGGGTGCTCGGCGAGGGCCTGGCCGGCGACCGGGCCGAGGCCGGTCACCAGGTTGAACACCCCGGCCGGCACGCCCGCCTCGTGGACGGCCTCGGCGAACAGCTGGGCGGTGAGCGGGGTGTCCTCGGCGGGCTTGAGCACGACCGTGCAGCCCGCGGCCAGGGCCGGGGCGACCTTCGCGACGATCTGGTGCAGGGGGTAGTTCCAGGGGGTGATCGCACCGACGACACCGACCGGCTCGGCGAGGACGGTGGAGTTGCCGACCTTCTCCTCGAAGGAGTGGGCGGCCGCCAGTTCGGCGTAGGAACCGGCGACCGCGATCGGCACCGCCGCGTGCACGGCCTGGGAGAACGGGAGCGGGGAGCCCAGTTCGGCGGTGACCGTCTCGGCGATCTCGTCCTTGCGGGCCACGAGGGCGTCCCGCAGCGCCGTGAGACGTGCGGCCCGCTCGGCGGGGGGCGTGGCGGCCCAGCCGGGCAGGGCGGCCCGGGCCGCTCGGACGGCCGCGTCGACGTCCGCCGCGCCACCGGCCGGGACACGGCCGATGACCTGCTCGTCGGCCGGGTTCACGACGTCGATCGCGTCCGCGCTCGCGGCGGGGCGCCAGGCGCCGTCGATGTACAGGCCGTCATGTGCCTTCATGATGGTGCTTCCTCCCGGCGGGTCGGCGTCGTCCGGCACACAAACTAGCGGCGTTAGTTTTTCTGCGCCAGACACCGCCGGCTCCACCGGACGCTCCCGGACATCATCGCCGGACCGGGCGGCGGTCACTCGTCCAGGTCGGGCAGCCGGTCGGGGGACGGGCAGATCCGGTCGCCGTGCCGGTCGAAGACGAACAGTCGCTGCAGGTCGACGAGGAGCGGGACCTGCATGCCGTGGTACAGCCGGACGTCCGGGGTGGTGCGCACGACCAGGTCACCCGGGAGCCGGACGCCGGACCGCGCGGATTCGGCTTCCGCCGTCGCGTCCTGCGGCGGCTGCTCCATGACGACCACCGGACCGGCCACCGGACCGCCCACCGGCCCCGCGCGCCGGGACCCCGCCCGCTCCCGCAGCCGGTCCAGCATGCCCGGCTGCCCCTGCCGGCGCAGCCGGCGCGGGGGCCGGGCGGCGGGGCGCGGCGCCTCCAGTTCCGGCACGACGGCAGGCCGCGAACCGGTGGTGAAGTGCACGAGGACCTCGTGCCCCTGGAACTCCACGTGCTCCACCAGCCCGGTGATCAGCGCCTCGCTCGGCCGGGCCGCGTCCCGGTCGGCGATCCGCACCACCTCCGAGCGCAGCCCGACGATGACCTCCCTGCCCTGCTGCACCCGCAGCAGCCGGTGGTCCTGGCAGAGGGGTTCGGGCAGCCGCAGCGCCTGCTTGCCCAGGCTGATCGTCATGGCGCCGTCGAGCGGGGCGCGGACCACGCCCTGGAGCAGGTTGATGCGCGGGATGCCGATGAAGGCGGCCACGAAGACGTTGCGGGGCAGGGCGTAGACCTCGCGCGGGGTGCCGACCTGCTGGAGCACTCCCCCGCGCAGCACGGCGACCCGGTCGCCGAGTGACATGGCCTCGGCCTGGTCGTGCGTGACGTACACCGTGGTGATCCCCAACTCCCGGGTCAGCTGGGATATTTCGGCCCGCAGCCGATTGCGCAGCTTGGCGTCCAGGTTGGACAGCGGCTCGTCCATCAGGAACGCCGAGGGGTGCCGGGCGATGGCCCGGCCCATGGCGATCCGCTGCCGCTCGCCGCCGGAGAGCTGGCTCGGGTAGCGGTCGAGCAGGTCTTCCACGCCCAGCATGCGCGCGGTGGCGGTGACGCGCGGGGCGGGGTCGGCGCCGGGGTCCTCGATGCGCAGCGGGAAGCCGATGTTGTCGCGGCTCGTCATGCTCGGGTAGAGGGCGAAGTTCTGGAACACCATGGCGATGTCCCGGCCGGCGGGCTGCCAGTCGTTGGCGCACTCCCCGTCGAGCAGCAGTTCGCCCGCGTCGATGTCCTCCAGGCCCGCGATCATCCGCAGCACGGTGGACTTGCCGCAGCCGGACGGGCCGAGCAGGACCAGGAACTCGCCGGGCGCGATGTCCAGCGAGAGGCCGTCGACCACCCGCGTGCCGCGCATGTAGGACTTGCTCACGTCGTGCAGTGAGATGGCGCGTGTCATGCCTGCCGCCCCCGGGGGCTGTCCGGAGCGCCGCTGCTCCGTGGTCCGAACGCCCCGCGCGGTCTCACGGGGCCTGTGGGTCACGGAAGTTAACGGAATGGGCCCGGGCGGGGAAGACGCGCGAGGACGGAGAGAACGGCGGGGCAGGTGGGAGCGGAAGCGGAGGCCCGAATTCAGCGGGCGGCGAGGGCGTTGTCCGTATGACGGACGCCTCACGTCCCGGCGGACGGTCGCTCGCCGGGCCGGCTACAGGCTGCCGTGGCTCAGCGGGTCGCCGCCGTGCCCGGTTCGCGTACGGCGGTGAGGTGGGCGAAGACGACCACGTTGCTGGTGTAGCCCGTCCGCCGGCTGTAGTAGCCGCCGCACGTCAGCACGCGGAGCTCCGGACGCAGGGCCGGGGCGTAGACCTCCCTGTCCGGGAAGCCCGCCTTGTCGTAGACCTTCATCCGGTCCACCGTGTAGACGGCGGTGCGGCCGTCGGCCCGCTCGACCTCGATGGGCTTGCAGGGCTCGACCTGGGCGAGCCCGGCGAAGACGGCCGGGCCGGTCGACGTGTCCCGGTGCCCGACGGCGATCGCGGTGCCGGACTCGCCCGGTGTGGGGCCTCCCTCGTACCAGCCGACCAGCTTGGGTCTGTCCATGGGCGGGGTCTCCAACTCCCCCGCCCTGCCCAGCCGAAGGCCCGTGATCCGGCCGTCGATGCCCAGCGAGGGGATGCGGAAGGACGTCGGCCGGGACCGTGGCAGCGGCACGGGCGGGGGTCCGGGGGGCGCTTCGCAGATGCGCGCCCCCGCCCCCGCTCCATGGGCGGCCGTCATGCCGCCCGCCCGGCCAGGCCCGGTGTACCCCCCCGCGCACCGGCGCCCCGCCGCCACCAGGACGGTCACCAGGAGGGCCGTCCTGGCGAGGCGGTAGGCACGGGTCCGGTGCCAGGGCCTGCGTCGGCGTCTACGCGGCGCCATGAGAACGCCGGCGGCTGCGGCGGAGATAGATCACACCGCCGACCGCGCTCAGCCCCACGGCACCCGCGGCGGCCACCGGCGAGTACGCGGCGGCCGTGTCGACGAGACCGCCCCCGCCCGCGTGCACACCGCCCCGCGGCGGGTCGTGGCGGTCTCTCCCGTCCCAGCCCGGACCGTCCTGCTCATGGTGGTCCCGGTGGTCCTCGATCTGTCCGTTCGCACCGTGCTCGTCGTCGTGCCGGCCTTCGTGGCAGTTGACGCGGAAGAGCTTCTCCTTGACGGCGCCCGCCGCGACCCAGGTGAGCTTGTACTGCCCGTCGGTCAGGCCGATCGCGTCGGTGTGTCCGGCGCCGCCGGCGAGCGTGATGACCCCGGTGACGGTGGCGGCAGTCGGCAGCGGGGGCTGCGCCTGGATGATGTAGGGGATATTGGGCAGGATGTCGAAGTTGACGGCATCGAGGTAGAACTTGCAGACCGTCGGCTCATCCTTCGTCACACCGTAGGGCACGCCCACGCTGTGCACCCTGATGTCGCCGTTCTCCCCTTGGGCGGCCGCGTGCGGCGCCGCCACCCACGACGCGCCCACCGCGGCGAGGGCAGCGATGGCGACAGTGACGCCCGCACGGGGGCCGAGAACACGTGGTGAGGTCTGAGTGGGCATGCACGTTCCTCCGAGTCAGATGATTTTCATACAAATCCATCTTTTGTCTGGACTCTGCGCGATGGCCGCCTCCTCCCACGGCACCGACGTCCGGCGCGCCGTCAGAGATCGCTCGTGCGGCGCAATCCCGTGCCCCCCGCCCGCTCCCCCGCCACCCGTCCGGCCCCCTCGGACCGCCCCGGCGAGCGCACCGCCACCCCCGCCGACAGCAGCAGCAACGCCCCCGGCATCACGAACGGCGCCGCCGCACCCATGACCCCGGCGGCCAGACCGGCGGCGGCCGGGGCGGCGACCTGGCCGAGCCGGTTGCCGGTCAGGCGCAGGGCGAGCGCGGTGGACCGGGCCTCGTCGGGCGCGGCCTGCACCACCGTGGTCATCGACAGCGGCTGGCCCACCCCCAGAAAGAAGCCGAGCGGCGTCAGGAGCAGGCCGAGCGTCCACACCGGCAGCGGCAGGGCGGTGCCGGCGCACACCAGCGCCACCGGGGAGCAGGTCACGGTGAGCAGCGCGGCCCGGCCCAGCAGCCGCAGCAGCGGGGTGAGGACCAGCCGGCAGGCGATCGTCGCCCCGGCGCGCAGGCTCAGCAGGACGCCGAAGGCCGTCGGCGCGATGCCCCGGTGTTCGCCGACGACCGGGAGGTAGGCGGTGAGGACGTCCGTGGCGGACAGCACGGAGAGGCTGACGAGCAGGCCGGCCGGGACGCCCGGGGCGCGCAGGATGCGGCCGACCGGGACCCGGTCGCCCCGCCCCGCACGGGACGTGCCGGCCGTAGAGACGGTGCGGGTGACGCGGGCCGCGTTCCCGAAGGGGAGCCTGGCGATCCGGGTCCGGCGAAGACCATGCCGGAGACGTCGAGCACGTTCTCGGCGTGGGCGGCGATGCGGGCCTTCTGGCCGGGCTGTGCGGCCGACGGCTCAGTCCAGGACGCGGCCCAGGTACGCCCGCAGCAGTTCGCGGGTCTCGGTGATGATCGGCTCGTCGCCCTGGGGGTCCGTGCGGAAGGCCAGTTGGACGAGGGCGTCCGCGCTCTCCACGGCGACCAGGAAGACCCGCCGCAGTTCGTCGTCCGGGGCGCGGCCGACATAGCCGGAGAGCAACTGGATGAGCCGCTCGGCGACCCGGGTGTTGGGTTCGGCCCGGTGGACGCCGACCGGTATCTGGTTGCCGAAGTCGACCAGCGAGAAGCCGGGCGCGGTGCGCTTCATGGCGAGGTACTCGTCGAGGACGGCGTCCATCGCGGCCCGCCAGTCTCCCGCACGGGTTTGCTTCAGCCGCTCGGTGACGCGCTCGGTGTAGCGCTCCAGGTTGCGCTGGGCGAGGGCGTCGGCCATCTGCCGCTTGTTGCCGAAGAAGCGGTAGACGGAGCCGATGGGCACACCGGCGCGCAGCGCGACCGCGCGGGTGCTCAGGTCGTCGTAGCCGACCTCGTCGAGGAGTTCGGCGCAGGCGTCGAGGATCCTGGTCAGCCGTTCGGCACTGCGCCGTTGGACGGGCGCACGGCGGAGCGATGTCGCATGGGGCACGGGCTTCATGATGCCTCTCCGCCCTGGGTCCGGTGAACCTCGCCCTCCCGTACGGACGACGACGGGTGATCCGCTCACCGCACCGGGGAGCCGCCCATCGTCGGCGCGGACGACGCCTTCCCCCCGGACCGCGCCGAGCCGGGCGACGAGGCCGGCGCCGGGCTCCGCGAGGGCTCCGGGTCCGACACGGTGATGTCGGCGGTGCTCTGCACCGGCTTGCCGTGCACGGCCCACGCGGTGCCGTCGTCGGCGTACAGGCGGGCGGTGACGTGATGGGTGCCGCGCGGGACGAGCCGGCCGGGCAGGTGGTAGTCGTACGAGCGCAGCCGGGCGGTCTCGTGGCCGTCGACGAAGAGATAGGCGAGCCCGCGTCCGGTGGCCGCCGCGCGTCCGGCGCCGGGTGCGGAGCAGTGGAAGCGGCGGAAGGTCAGCCGCACGTCCCAGCCGTCGTGCGTGTCCGGCGTGACCTCGACACCGACCCCGGGCGCGTTCTTCGTGCCGGCCTCGCGCAGGTGGCGCCCCGCCCCGTCGGTGTCGCCCAGGACCTTGCCGACCGGCGCGGGCGACGGCGCGCCGCCCCGGGTGTGACCGCTCGTGCAGTCCGCCGCACCGAGCGGCAGCAGGACGCACGCCGCGAGTGCGGTGAGGGTTCTGCGGGTCCACGGCGTCCTGGGCATGGTCGCGAGAGTAGAACAACATTCCGGTCTTTCGAATCCGTCTGAAGTCTGGTTCCAGCCGGTCTCCGTGGTCCCTCGGACGGAGTGGGCGAGATCCTCTTGCGTCCGCCCCCACTCATTCCTACGGTGTTACATAGGAATCGGGAACGCAAGGGAGCGATCATGAGCGGGGACCCCCGGAAGACCGCCGCGGGACTGTCGTACCTGACCGGGTTCGGCAACGAACACGCCTCCGAGGCGGTGCCGGGCGCCCTGCCCGAGGGCCGCAACTCGCCGCAGCGCGCGCCGCTCGGGCTGTACGCGGAGCAGCTGAGCGGCTCGGCGTTCACCGAGCCCCGGGCGCACAACCGCCGCTCCTGGCTGTACCGCATCCGCCCGTCGGCCGCGCACCCCGCGTTCACCCGCACCGACAACGGCGCGCTCCGCACGGCGCCCTTCACCGAGTCCGTGCCCGACCCCAACCGGCTGCGCTGGAACCCGCTGCCCGAGCCGCCCGTCGGCACCGACTTCCTGGCCGGCCTGTGGACGCTCGGCGGCAACGGCGACGCGGCCCAGCGCACCGGCATGGCCGTGCACCTGTACCACGCCAACTCCTCGATGGAGCGCGTCTTCTCGGACGCCGACGGCGAGCTGCTGATCGTCCCCGAGCGGGGCGGGCTGCTGCTGCACACGGAGTTCGGGCGCCTGCAGGTGGAGCCCGCGCACGTGGCGCTGGTCCCGCGCGGGGTGCGGTTCCGGGTGGAGCTGCTGGACGAGTCCGCGCGCGGCTACGTCTGCGAGAACTACGGGGCGCCGTTCCGCCTCCCCGACCTGGGTCCGATCGGCGCCAACGGGCTCGCCAACGCACGGGACTTCAGGGCACCGGTGGCCGCGTACGAGGAGGCGGCGGGCCCGGTGGAGGTGGTGAACAAGTTCTGCGGCAACCTCTGGGCCGCGACGTACGACCACTCCCCGCTCGACGTGGTCGCCTGGCACGGCAACCACGTGCCCTACGTCTACGACCTGCGCCGGTTCAACGTCATCGGCAGCATCTCCTACGACCACCCGGACCCGTCCGTCTTCACGGTCCTGACCTCCCCGTCGGACACCCCGGGCCTGGCCGGTGTCGACTTCGTCGTCTTCGCGCCGCGCTGGCTGGTGGGCGAGGACACGTTCCGGCCGCCGTACTTCCACCGGAACGTGATGAGCGAGTACATGGGCCTGATCGAGGGCGCCTACGACGCCAAGGCGGAAGGCTTCGTGCCGGGCGGCGGGTCGCTGCACAACATGATGTCGGCACACGGCCCGGACCGGGAGACGTTCGACCGGGCGAGCACGGCCGAGCTGACGCCGCAGAAGATCGACGACGGTCTGGCGTTCATGTTCGAGACCCGCTGGCCGGTGACCCTCACCCCGCACGCGGCGGGCGCCGACCACCTCCAGCCCTGCTACGACGACGTGTGGCGGGGTCTGGAGCCCCACTTCCGGGCGTGACACCCGTGTTGCGCCCGATGTTCATCGACAGGTACGGATAATCGTGTGACCTCCTTCGCCCCGGACTCGATCGTCCTGAACCGCAAGCTGCCGCTCTGGTACCAGGTGTCGCAGTCGCTGCGCGCGTCGATACTCGGCCGCTCGGCCGAGGCCCCGCTGCGGCTGCCCACCGAGGAGCAACTGGCGGAGCACTACGGGGTGAGCGTGCTGACCATGCGGCAGGCGCTGAAGGAGCTGGAGGACGAGGGGCTGATCAGCCGGCACCGGCGGCGCGGCACGTTCATCGAGCCGGACGTCCACCGGGGCGCCCCGGTGCGGCTGCTCGGCTCGGTGGACGCGATCGTGGCCCAGCAGTCCGGCATGACGACCGAGTTGCTGGACCACGGCAGCGCGCCCGTGCCCGCGCCGCTGGCCGAGTACTTCCCGGACCTCGACGAGGTCGCGACGTACCACCGGCTGCGCAGCGACGAGCGGACCGGCGAGCCGACGAACCACGCCGTCAACCACATCCGCCCCGAACTGGCCGCGCACGTCGACCTGGAGGACCTGATCCGCTGGCCGATGACGAAGGTGCTGCGGGACGTGGTCGGGGCGGACATCAGCCGCATCACGGACACGGTGGAGGCCCGGCTCGCCGACCCGGAGACCGCCCGCCTCCTCCAGGTCCCGCTGCTCAGCCCGATCCTGCACTACACGGGCGTGACGTACGACACCGAGGGCCGGGTGCTGGACGTGGCGGTGATCCACTACCGGGGGGACCGGTTCTCGTTCACGGTGACCCTGGAGGCGACCTGAACCGGTCCGCGCGGCGAGCCCGTACCATGCCCTGCGTGCCGTACGACGACGCTCCGCTGCTGGCGGACCTCATGCCGTGGTCCGTCGCACCGCCGCGGCCGGGGCGCGCCTGGCCCACGGCGCCCGATCCGGACTCCCTGACGGCCCGCTGGGACGCGCTGCTGAGGGCCGAAGGGCCGGACCGGCTGGCCCTGTTCGAGCCGAGCCGCGCCCGCACCCTCGACTCGGCGGTGGGTCAGCTGCCCGGGCAGTCGACCGGCACGGAGCGGCTGGCCCGCGCCGAGGGCCCCTGCGCGCAGCCGGTACGGGTGCTGGCGGCCCCCTTCGACGAACAGTGGCTGATCCCCGACCACCGGCTGCTCGACGCCGCCCGCCCGGAGCTGTGGCGCGTGGCGGACGCCCACCAGGTGTTCACGGCGGAGACGGCCGACCCGGGTCTGCCGCTACTGGCCACGTCGCTCCTGCCCACCCTGCGCGGCACCCGGATCCGCCCCCTCTACCGCCGCCCGGGCGGCACGGAACCCAATCTGGCGCCGGGACTGCTGGACCTTCTGACGGACCGCCTCGGCAGTCGTCCCACGCCGTCGGACCTGCTGGCCTGGATCCTGGCGGCGGTCCGCCCGGACCTCACCGTCCCGCTCACCGGGGACGCCGAAGTCTGGGACCGGGGTGTCGCGTTGGGCCGCCGCACCCGGTGGCTGATGCGCCGCGACGGCGACCGCCCCAAGCTGCCGGGCGGCCGCCGCCCCTACGTCCGCGCCCCCCTGCCGCCCCGCCCCCTCACCATGCGCTACGACGCCGAGGAGGAGACCCTCCACCTGGACGACGGCCGCATCTCCCCCGTGCCGCCGCAGGCCTGGGACTTCGAGGTGGCGGGGGTCCGGGTGTTGGAGTCCTGGTTCACGGCCCGTACGGCCCCGCCCCCCGCCGGCACCCTGGCGGCGATCCGCCCGGCGGTCTGGCCGCAGGGCTGGACGTCGGAGCTGCTGGAACTCATCACGGTCCTGTCCCTGCTGGCGGAACTGCGGCCGGGCCGCGCCGAGTTGGAGACGATCTCGCCGATCACCGCCACCGATCTGCGCGCGGCCGGCATCCTCCCGCCACCGGCCGCGTCCCGCCGCCCCGCCTCCGTCCTGGACCACCACGAGGAGGGCCCGGAGGGGCAGTTCGCCCTGATCTGACGCTCCCGCAGGGCCCTCTCCAGCCGGGCGACGTCCTCGGCATCCTTCGGCCGTCGGGGACGGGAGGGGTCCCACACGGGCATCATGCGTTTGATCTCGATCTGGGCGAGCGGGGCGACGATCGGGGCCTCGATCTCTCCGATGCGCCCCGGCTCGGCGTCCAGCAGCCCGTCGGGCCAGGGGGTGCCGGCCCAGGGGCCCCCGGCGACCGTGACCCGCCCGGCCGCGTCCCGGTCGACGAGGGTGAAGCTGCTGTCCAGCGCGTCCCGGACAAAGTCCAGCCGGAGGTCGGGGGGCGGGCCGGGCACGGGCGTGTAGCCGAGCCCGCGCAGCAGTTCGGCGACGGGCACGGCGTCCCGCGACCACGCGAACCAGTCGATGTCCCCGTGCTCCCGGGTGACCTCGCCGAGGAAGAAGTCCATGGCCCAGCCGCCGCGTAGCCAGAGCGGCACGCCCTGGCGGCGGGCCGCCGCCAGGGTCTGTGCGATCAGGGCGAGCCGATGCCCGGCGCGTTCCGCGTCCACCGGTCGGCGCTGTCCGGTGTGAAGCCGTCGAGCAGCCGCCCGACCGCCCGCTCGAAGACCTCCTCCAGATCCACCGGCCCCGTGTCCTCGCCGAACGCCTCCGCCATCCTCGGAAACGCACCGGAGGCCAGCTGCCGCCCCAGATACGCACCGCGCACCCCGTTCTCCTCGGCCTCCGACCACGGCAGCGCCCGCACCCGCTCGGCGGTGTCGAGTTCGCCCCGGACGTACGTCGTCACCACGCCGTTGATCATCGCGATGAGCTCCAGCTTCGTGCCGTAGCGCGCCTCCAGCGGGTCCAAGCAGGCCAGGCAGTGCTCCAGATAGCGCAGGGCGTGCGGGCTGAAGCCGTAGACGGGGGACATCAGGCGCGGCATCCACGGGTGCCGGCGCAGCAGCGCGCGCGTCTCGTGCGCCACCCTTGTCATGTCGGCCCGCCAGTCGCCGCTCGGCTCCCACAGGACGTGCTCCGCGCTGGCCGTGTCCATCATCAGCTCGTACAGGTCCTCCTTGCGGGGGACGTAGTTGTAGAGCGACATGGTGCCGCAGCCCAACTCGGCCGCGACGTGCCGCATCGACACCGCGTCGAGCCCCTGCGCGTCGGCGATCCGGACGGCGGCGGCCGCGACGTCGTCGCGGGTGTACGCCGGTTTCGGACCCCGCCCGGTGCGCTCGGGGCGCGCCCAGATCACCTCGGGGACGGCCCCTCGGACTGCCATCGGTCATCACCTCGGCCACCATCCTAGTTACGTACGGCGTACGTAGTGCGCTATGGTCGGCACATGACGACTACGTACGCTGTACTTAGTGAAGGCCTGGAGAAACGCTTCGGGGCCGTCCACGCCCTGCGCGGACTGGATCTGGCCGTCGCCGGGGGCACCGTCTGCGGACTGCTCGGCCCGAACGGCGCCGGGAAGACGACCGCCGTACGGCTGCTGACGACGCTGCTGCGGCCGGACGGCGGATCCGCGCGGGTCGCCGGGCGCGACCTCGTGCGCGAGCCCGCCGCCGTACGGAGCCGGATCGCGGTCACGGGGCAGTACGCCTCGGTCGACGGCGACCTCACCGGCCGGGAGAACCTGCGGCTGTTCGCCCGGCTGCACCGGGTGCGCGGACCGGCCGCCCGGGCCGGTGAACTGCTGGAGGGCTTCGGGCTCACCGAGGCCGCCGACCGCAGGGCCTCGACCTACTCGGGCGGCATGCGGCGCAGGCTGGACCTCGCGGCGAGCCTCGTCCGCCGCCCCGACGTGCTCTTCCTCGACGAGCCCACCACCGGGCTCGACCCGGCCAGCCGTCACCACATCCACCGGGCGGTACGCAAGCTGCGGGCGGACGGGACGACGGTGCTGCTGACCACGCAGTACCTCGAGGAGGCGGACCAACTCGCCGACGACATCGCCCTGGTGGACCGGGGCCGGGTGGCGCACACCGGCTCGCCCGCCGAACTGAAGGCGCTCATCGGGTCGTACGCCGAGGCCGTGGTCGCGGATCCGGACGCGCTTGCGAAGGCCGCCGCCGTGCTCGACCAACTCACCAGCAAGGAACCGGTGTTGGACCGTGCGCGCAACGCCGTCGGTGCGGTCACCACCGACCCGACGCTGACCCTGCCCCGTCTGGTGCGCGAACTCGACGCGGCGGGCGTGCCGTTGCTCGACGCGAGCCTGCGCCAGCCCACCCTCGACGACGTCTTCCTGCGGCTCACCGGACAGCCCGGGGCCGCGTCCGTCGACAGCAAGGAGCCGGTGACATGAGCGCGTTGGCCCACGACGGACTGGCGATGACGGGCCGGCAGCTGCGCCGGGTCCGCAACACCCCGGGCCTGGCGGTCCTGACCCAGCTGATGCCGATCAACATGCTGCTGTTCTTCGGCTACGTCTTCGGCAGCGCGCTGGCGATGCCCGGCCGCGAGTACCGCTCCTTCCTGGTGCCCGGACTGCTGGTCGCGACCGCCGCCGGCGGCCTGATGAACGGCATGTTCCAGGCCGCCGCGGACACCCACCGGGGCGTGATGGACCGGTTCCGGACGATGCCGGTGAGCCGGGCCGCCGTACCCCTCGGGCAGGCCGTGGCGGACCTCGTGGTCACGACGCTCGGCACGATTCCGCTGCTGCTGGTGGGGCTCGCGGTGGGCTGGCGGATCGAGGGCGGCGCACTCGACGCCGTCGGCGCACTCGGACTGCTGCTGCTCTTCCGGTTCGCCTGCACCTGCGTCGGGATGCACCTCGGGCTGCTCACCCGCAGCGAGGACGCGGCCGGGCAGCTCGGCGCCTCCTCCTTCGTGCTGCCGCTGCTGTCCGACGCGTACATCCCCACGGACAACCTGCCGGGCTGGCTGCGCACGATCGCCGAGTGGAACCCGATCAGCGCCGTGACGACCGCCCTGCGCGATCTGTTCGGCAACGCGCCCGTCCCGCGCGGCGCCGCCTGGCCCGTGGCGCATCCGGTCGCCGGGTCGCTCGCCTGGAGCCTCGCGCTCGTCGCCGTGTTCCTGCCGCTGGCGGTGCGCCGGTACAGCCGCGGCGGGTGACCCCGCACTACTGACAACCCGGCCGCTCAGAGGCATGATCCACCTCATGGATCAGCCCCTGGACCAGCCCCTGCCCCTGGAGGGCATCACCGTCGTCGCCGTCGAACAGGCCGTGTCCGCGCCCTTCGCGACCCGGCAGCTCGCCGACCTGGGCGCCCGGGTCATCAAGGTGGAGCGGATCGACGGCGGCGACTTCGCGCGCGGCTACGACACGGCGGCCCGCGGACTCGCCTCGCACTTCGTGTGGTGCAACCGCGGCAAGGAGTCCATCGCCCTGGACCTGAAGGACCCGCGCGGCCTGGCCGTCGTACGGCGGCTGGTCGCGGACGCGGACGTGTTCGTGCAGAACCTCGCACACGGGGCGGCGGCCCGGCTCGGCCTCGACGCGGCCACCCTGTGCGCCGCGCACCCACGGCTGATCGCCGTCGACATCTCGGGCTACGGCGGCTCGGGGCCGTACGCGGACAAGCGGGCCTACGACATGCTGGTGCAGTGCGAGGCCGGTCTCGTGTCGGTGACCGGGACCCCGGAGCGGCCGGTGAAGGCGGGGATCCCGGCGGCGGACATCGCGGCGGCCATGTACGCGTTCTCGGGCGTGCTGGCCGCGCTGGTGCGGCGGGGGACGACCGGGCGGGGCGGGCCGGTGGAGGTGTCGATGCTGGAGGCGCTCGCGGAGTGGCTGGGGCATCCACTGCACCATGCGATACACGGGGGCGAACCCCCGGCGCGCACCGGGCTCGCGCACGCCGTGATCGCGCCGTACGACGCCTATCCGACGGCGGGCGGCGGGCGGGTGCTGCTGTCCGTGCAGAACGACCGGGAGTGGCGGCGGCTGGCCGAGCAGGTCATCGGGCGCCCGGAACTGGGGGGCGATCCGGCGTACGCGACGAACGCCGCACGGGTCGCGCACCGGGAGCAGACGGACGAGCTGGTGGCGGGGGCGCTCGGTGCGCTGGACGCCGAGGAGGCGATGGAGCGCCTGGAGAAGGCGGGCATCGCCTGTGCGCGCCTGCGGGACGTGCACGAGCTGGCGGCACATTCGCAGCTCGCGGCCCGGGAGCGGTGGCGTCAGGTGGGTTCGCCGGTCGGGCCGCTGAAGGCGCTGCTGCCTCCCATCACTTTGCCGGGCGGGGACGAGGCACGGATGGGTGATGTGCCCGCGCTCGGGCAGCACACCGGGGCGCTGCTGCGTGCCGTGGGGATGACGGACGACGAGATCGCAGCGATGCGCCGGGACGGCGTGGCGGCCTGAGCGCGGGCACCCCGGATGGAGTCCAGGGGGCCGCCCACTCGGTCAGCGGCGGCTCACCGCCCGCTCGGCTCGTTCAGTGCCCGCGTCCGTGGCCGCCGAAGAGCGAGCGGCGCAGCCGGCGCAGCGGCGCGAACAGGGAGACGCGGCTGACCCGCTTGCCCCGGTCGCTGCGCTGGTGCGCGGTGTCACGCGCCGTCAGTTCGAGCATCAGCGAGGTCGCCTCGATCGTCTTCTGCTGCGGTATGGCGGGTCCCGCCAGCACCGACAGATGGCGGTCCAGGCGCGAACTGGTCGCGCTGCTCCCGCAGGTGATCGCAGGGACCCTGGCCCTGCTGCGCACTGTTATCTGATCCATGTCACTCCCCACCCGTACGAGTCCACCCGGCCCGGGCAGGGTAACCCTATCGCCCCAGGGCGGCACGCGTGTATCGCGGCCACAGGATTCACCTTCCCCGCAAGGAGGTTGACCATCCCTCGATGACTACTCTCCGAATCCGACCGATTTCAGGGTGAGTTGGACAATGGGCTGGCCGGTGGGCTGCGCTGAGCCGCCGTCAGGCTCGACGGTTACGGCGAGTGACGTCGAGGAGGTCTCGAGCCCCCTGGCGATCAGAGGCGTGTCGCCCGCGAAGAGCCCGAGGGAGCGCGGTTGTGCATGGGGGCGCATCTGCCAGAGCTGGTGGACGCGGCCGCCGGACGGAGTGCCGTATCCGCTGAGGGTGACGACGGCCTCCTGCTCCGAGGCGGAAGCGATCACTCCGATACCGCGGCCCCGATCGTCCTTGCTGCTCGTGGCGCGGACGTCGGGAGCGGCCAGAACGTGGGCGATCTCACGTGCCCGCATCTGTGCGGCGTCGAGCCGGTCCTGTGCGCGGTGCGCCTGGACCCCGAAGAGCGAGGCGACCACGAGGGCCGCCGCCGCGGTCGCCGTGGCGAGCGGCACGAACAGGGGGCGCGTGCGGGGCGTACGGGTGCGTCCCGGCGGCGGCTGGGTGCCCCAGACATGCGGCGGCAGCCGGCGCGCGCGCTCCGCGCCCGGCATCGCGGCGCCCGGCGCCGGGTCCTGCGGTGTCGCGCGTACGGCGGCCAGCACCCGGTCCCGCAGGGCGGCCGGCGCCGGGGCCGCCGTGGACCAGGCGAGCCGCACCGCGTCCTCGGCCAGCGCCCGGGTCTCGGCGCCGCAGTGCTCGCAGTCCCGCAGATGCTTCTCGTACCGGCGCCGCTCGCCGGGTTCGAGGGCGTCGAGCGCGTACGGGGCCGCGAGGGAGTGCGGATCGCCGTGGCGCAGCAGCCTGCCGAGGATGCTCATGCGGCGCCTCCCAGGCACTGGCGCAGCCGGGTGAGTCCGTCGCGCATCCGCGTCTTGACCGTGCCGAGCGGCAGCGAGAGCCGCTCGGCGACCTCACGGTAGGTGTAGCCGTCGTAGTAGGCGAGGGTCACCGACTGGCGCTGGAGGTCCGTGAGCCGCTGCAGACAACGGCGCACCCACTCCCGTTCCAGCCCCGCCTCGACCTCCTCGGCGACCTGGTCGAACGCCGGTTCCCCGGCGCGCTGCGCCTCCCGCTGCTCGCGCTCGCCGGCCGCGCGGGCGCTGCGCACCCGGTCGACGGCTCGGCGGTGGGCGAGGGTGAGGATCCAGGACAGCGCGCTGCCCCGGCCCGGGTCGAACCGGGCGGCGGACCGCCAGGTCTCCAACAGCACCTCCTGAGCCACCTCCTCGGACTGGGCGGGGTCCCGCACCACCCGCCGGACGAGCCCGTACACCGGGCCGGACACCAGGGCGTACAGGTCCTCGAACGCCCGGTGATCGCCGCCGGCGACGAGCACGAGCAGCTCGTCCGCCTGTATGCGAGCCCCCTCGCCGTGGCCGCAGCCGGCCCCTCCCCGTGCTCCACGCATCCGCACGAACGCCCACCTCCCGCCGGTGATACGGATCAGCGGGCCGAAAACGCGGGTCGGGGGCCGCCCAAAACTTTTTCTCCGTCCGGCCAATCCGATCCCCTGCCCGGCTCCGAATGGGCGTCCGTCAAGGGCAAGTCGGCACCGAGGACGGACGGACAGACGGCATGACACCTCTTGTTTCCAGGCGCGGCCGGGGCCACACGGGCCTGGTCACGCTCCTGTGCGGCGTGCTGGCGGCCGGCGGGCTCACCGCCGCGGGCGTCGCCGCGCTGGCCCCCGGGACGGCCACCGCCTCCTCGCACCGGGAGGCCCCGTTGATCTCGGGGACCCCGCAGTACGACAACACGGACCTGTACGCGTTCGTCAGCCCGGACAAGCCCGATACGACGACGATCGTGGCGAACTGGATCCCGTTCGAGGAGCCGACGGGCGGGCCGAACTTCTTCACGTTCGCCGACGACGCCCAGTACGACCTGCACATCGACAACAACGGTGACGCGCACGACGATCTGGTCTTCCGCTACACCTTCAGGACCCACACGAAGAACGGCAACACGTTCCTCTACAACACCGGTGTCGTGAAGAGCCTCGACGACCCGAACCTCAACATCACGCAGACCTACGACATCGACCTGCTGCGGCTCAGGCACGACCGGGTGGTGTACCGGACCAGGCTCGCGAACGACGTGCCGGTGGCCCCCTCGAACGTCGGCAAGGCGTCCATGCCGGACTACGCGAAGCTGCGCGCGCAGGCCGTCCGCAGGACCTCGGGCGGCGGCACGACCTTCGCCGGGCAGGCGGACGACCCGTTCTTCGCCGACCTGCGCGTCTTCGACCTGCTGTACGGCGGCAACCTCAGCGAGGTCGGCAACGACACCCTCAAGGGCTACAACGTGAACACGATCGCCCTGCAGGTGCCCACCGCCCTGATCCGCGAGTCGGCGGGCCAGCCGGTGGTCGGCATCTGGTCCACCACCCAGCGCCGTAACGCGCAGGGCTACTACAGCCAGGTCTCCCGCCTGGGCAACCCGCTGGTCAACGAGGTCGTGAACCCGCAGAAGGACAAGGACAGGTTCAACGCCTCGCAGCCCGCGTACGACGCCCAGTTCCTGAACAACGTCACCCACCCCGAGCTGCCGAAGCTCATCGAGCAGATCTACCGGATCAAGGCGCCGAGCGAGCCGCGCAACGACCTCGTCGACGTGTTCCTCAAGGGCGTCAAGGGCCTCAACCAGCCGCCGAACGTGCGGGCTTCGGAGCAGCTGCGCCTGAACACGTCGATCAAGCCGAGCGCGCACCCCAAGCGGCTCGGCGTCCTGGACGGCGACAACGCGGGCTTCCCGAACGGGCGTCGGCTCGGCGACGACGTGGTGGACGAGGCGTTGCAGGTCATGGAGGGCGCGCTGGTCGGCCAGAAGACCGGCCTGAGCGACGGGGTCGACGCGAACGACCAGACCTTCGAGAAGTCCTTCCCGTACGTCGCCGAGCCCAACTCCGGTTCGCACGGCCCGCTCGCCAAGGGCACGAGCGCGGGCACGGACGTCCGCAGCCAGCTGGGCGACGCGCTCCAGCCGGCGGGCTCCTCCGCGGGCTCCGGCGACACGATGCTGATCGCCGCCTCGGCGGCGTCGGGCGCGGCCGGGATCCTGCTCCTCGGCACCGCCTTCGCCTGGTGGCGCCGCCGCCTGCAGCGCCCGTACTGACCCGTCCCCACCCCAGACCGGCGCGGCCCGTATTCCCCCCCCCACGGCGGGCCGCGCCTCCCATCCCATCGACGGAGCAGACGGAGCAGAGGAGAGGCGGAAAGGCCATGGGCCCGCGCGCGAAGAACGAGAACGACGATCCTGCGGCCGACGAGCGGGTTGCCGCCGTGCGGCGCGTCGCCGCTGCCGTGCGGCGGTGGCGGTCCCTTCAACTCGGGGGAGCTGCCGTGCTGTTGGCCCTGGCTCTGACGGGTGGTGCGGTGGCCGTCGGCGCCGGCCGGGCGCCCGCGGCCGCGCCGGCCGCGTCGCGCGCCGTGGATCCCGGGGTCCTCGGCACCGGGAACCTGGACGCGAGCATCGCCTCGCTCCAGGCACATCTGCGCACCCAGCCCAAGGACGCCGGGAGCTGGGCCACGCTCGGACTCGCCTACGTCGAGCAGGCGCGGACCAAGGGCGACCCGGCGCGGTATCCGCAGGCGGACCAGGCGTTGCGGCGCTCCCTGGCGCTGTCGCCGGACAGTGACCAGGCCCTGGCCGGACGCGCCGCGCTCGCCGCCGCACGGCACGACTTCGCGGACGCGCTGACCTACGCGGACCGGGCGCTGCGGCAGAACCCGTACAGCGAACGCGCGTTGTGCTCCCGCATCGACGCCCTGGTGGAGCTCGGCCGGTACGACGAGGCGGCGCGGGCCGCCGACACCGCCGACGCGCGCAGGCCGGGCGTGCCGGTCTTCACGCGGTACGCGTACGTGCACGAGCTGCGCGGGGACGTGGCGACCGCACGCCGGGTGCTCCAGCAGGCGCTGTCCTCCGCCACCTCGCCCGGCGACATCGCCTACGTGGCCGCCCAGCTCGGCCAACTCGCCTGGAACCAGGGCGAGTACGCGGCCGCGCTCGGCGAGTACACGCGCGCCCTCGCCGCCGACGAGACCTACCTTCCCGCGCTGGAGGGCCGGGCCCGGGCGCAGGCCGCGAGCGGTGACCGGGCCGCGGCGATCGCGGGCATGGAGTCGGTGGTCTCCCGGTATCCGCTGCCCGCTCCGCTCGTCGAGCTGGGCGAGCTGTACGAGGCGCGCGGCGCGGCCGGGGACCGGGCCAGGGCGCGGCAGCAGTACGCCCTCGTGGACACCTGGGTCGCGCTGGCCCGCGCGAACGGCGTCGACGCGGACCTCGACACGGCGCTGGCCGCCGCCGACCACGGCGACAAGGCGGCCGCCCTGCGCGCCGCACGCGCCGAGTGGGCCCGCCGGCACACCGTGCACACGGCGGACGCGCTCGCCTGGGCGCTGCACGTCAACGGCCGGGACGGAGAGGCCCTCTCCCACGCCCGTGAGGCCACCGCCACCGGCTACCACAACGCCGTCTTCCTCTACCACCGCGGCATGATCGAGCTGGCCACCGGCCACCGCGCGGCCGGCCGCGCCTCCCTGGCCGCGGCCCTGAAGCTGAACCCCGGCTTCTCCCCCGTCGGCGCGGCCGCGGCCCGCACGGCCCTGGAGGCCGGGAAGTGAGACTGCGTCTGCCGTTCGTCCTCGCCGCCGTGTGCGCGCTCGTGTTCCTGCCGGCCGCCGGCGCGAGCGCGCATCCGCTCGGCAACTTCACCGTCAACCGGTACGACGGACTCGTCCCGGCACCGGGGCAGCTCCGGGTCGAGCACGTCGAGGACCTGGCCGAGATACCGGCGACCCAGGCGAAGCCCGACATCGCGCGGCTGGGGATGACCCGCTGGGCCCGGCAGCGCTGCGAGCGGGACGCCCGGGACAGCGAGGTGACCGTGGCCGGGCGCCGGGTCCCCCTCACCGTGCGGGACAGCCGGGCCACACCGCGGCCCGGCCAGGCGGGGCTGAGCACCCTGCGCGTGGAGTGCCGTTGGACCGCCCCGCTCCCGCGCGCCGGGTCGCTCGCCCTCGGCTTCCGCGCCGACGCGAACTGGTCGGGGCCCGGCTGGCGGGAGATCACCGCGCGCGGCGACCGGACGACGCTCACCGGCTCGGACGTGCCGAAGACGTCCGTCTCGCACGAACTGACCACGTATCCCAAGGACTTGCTGTCGTCCCCGGCCGACGTCTCCACGGCGTCGCTGCGGGTGCGCCCCGGCGGTCCCGCCCTCGCCGAGGAACGGCCGGACGCCCCGGCCGCCTCCGTGCTGCCCCGGGGCGCCGACCGCTGGACGCGGGCCCTCGACGCCCTGGTGGCCCGCCAGGACCTCACCGTCGGCTTCGCCGCCCTCGCGCTGCTCGTCGCGGTCGCCCTCGGGGCTCTGCACGCCCTCGCGCCGGGGCACGGCAAGACCCTGATGGCGGCCACCGCGGCGGCGCGCGGCGGCCGGGCCGGGCTCCGGGACGTGCTGCCGCTGGCCGCGTCGGTCACCGTCACGCACACCCTCGGCGTCGTCGCCCTGGGCCTGCTCGTCACCGCCGGGTCCGCCGCCACGCCCTCGGTGATCGCCTGGCTGGGCCTGGCGAGCGGGGCCCTGGTCCTGGCGGCGGGCGTGAACCTCGTACGACGGGCACTGCGGAACCGGGCACACGGACACACCCACACCCACACCCACACCCACACCCACACCCACGGGCACGGTGAGCACGCCCACGCCCACCCTCATGGCGGTCACACCCACGGTGAGCACACCCACACCCACACCACCGTGCCCACCCTGCGCGGCACGGTCCTGCTCGGCTTCGCCGGGGGGCTCGTGCCCAGTCCGTCGGCCGTGGTCGTGCTCGTCGGCGCCGCCGCACTCGGCAAGGCCTGGTTCGGGCTGCTGCTCGTCGTCGCCTACGGCGCCGGGCTCGCGCTGACGCTCACGGCGGCCGGGGTAGCCGTGGTCCGGCTGGGCTCGGGGGCGTCCCGGGTGCTCGAACGGCGCCCGCGCTGGAGCGTGCACCCCGTGGCCGCGCTGGTGCGCCGGAGCCTGCCGCTCGCCTCCGCGCTCACCGTCCTGGCCCTGGGCGCCGGATTGGTGCTCAAGGGGGCCGCAACAGCCCTCGGTTGAGCTACGTTTGTGGAGAAATCACGCGACATGCCTGGGGGCGCTCGTGTCCGAAGATCCGGACCGCGACCGTGTGATCGCGGACCGCTACCGTCTGCTGTCCCCGCTGGGCGAGGGCGGCATGGGCACCGTGTGGCGGGCCCGGGACGAGGTGCTGCACCGGGAGGTGGCCGTCAAGGAGGTGCGCGCCCCGGCCGGGCTGCCCGCCTCCGACATGGAGCGGATGTACGCCCGCCTGGAGCGGGAGGCGTGGGCCGCGGCCCGGGTCGCGAACCGCAACGTGGTCACGGTGTACGACGTGGCGGTGGAGGGCGGCCGGCCCTGGATCGTGATGGAGCTGGTGCGCGGGCTGTCGCTCGCCGACCGGCTGGAGGCGCAGGGCCCGCTGCCGCCGCAGGAGGCCGCGCACATCGGTGCCGAGGTGCTCTCCGCGCTGCGCGCCGCGCACGCGGCCGGGGTCCTGCACCGGGACGTGAAGCCGGCCAATGTACTGCTCGCGAACGACGGCAGGGTGGTGCTGACCGACTTCGGGATCGCCTCGGTCGAGGGCAGCTCGGCGCTCACCATGACCGGCGAGGTCGTCGGCTCGCCCGAATTCCTGGCTCCGGAGCGGGCGCTCGGCCGCACGCCGGGGCCCGAGTCGGATCTGTGGTCGCTGGGCGTGCTGCTGTACGCGGCCGTCGAGGGCGTCTCCCCGTTCCGTTACGACACCCCGCTGAGCACCCTGCGGGCCGTGGTGGACGAGGAGTTGCCGCCGCCGTTGCGGGCCGGTCCGCTCGCGCCGGTGATCGCGGGGCTGCTGCGCAAGGACCCGGCCGAGCGGCTGGGTGCCGAGCGGGCGGAGCGGGAGCTGCGCCTCGTCGCTGCCGGGGGTGCCCCCGCCGGAGGAGGGGCGCCCCACCCGCAGCCGCCACCGGATCCGTCCGCGTACGCCCGGACGGTCGTGGCCCAGGAGCCGTGGTCGCGGCAGCAGTCCTGGCCGCCCCAACCACCGCCCGTCGCAGCGCAGTTACCGCCCGGCGAGCCGGAACCCGGGCGCCGTCGCGGGGCCGTGGTCGCACTGGTGGCGGGGCTGCTCGTGATCGTGGTCGCGTTGGCGGGGCTGGCGTACGCCCTGCTCAACCGTGACAACGGCGGTCACGGGAGCGCCGGCACGAGCGGCACGGGCGGTCCCCTGGTGAGCGGCAGTGCCCAGGCGTCCACGCATCGCGGCACGGACGCGGCCACGGACACGCCGTCGGCCCCGCGCGGCAGCGCCTCGTCGTCGGCCCGGCCCGGTCAGTCCGTACAGGTCACGCTGGTCGGCGCACACACGGCGTACTCCGGCCCCTGTCCGCCGCCGAGCGGTCAGGCGCCCGCGTTCACGGCGACGTTCGCGGTGGGGCGGGTGCCGGCGCGGGTGGAGTACCGGTGGGTGCTCGCGCACGGCTCGGTCGCGGATCCCGGCTGGCAGACGCTGTCGTTCGGGGCCGGTGACGGGACGAGCCGGCGGGTGCGGGTGACCCTGACGACGTACGCCCCGAACGGTTCGGCCGACAACGCGGTCAGCGTCGAGGTACGGGCCCCGGTGCGGGCCACGTCGAACGCCGTGCCGTTCTCGGTGAGCTGTGCGACGGCGACGGAGACCCCGTCGGGCGGGGCCTCCGCTTCCGCTTCGGACTCGTCCGGAACATCACCCTGACGAGTGAGCCGGTACGGGTGACGCGTTGACGTACGGGTCACCCGTACCAGGTACGGCCGGTTACGCGTTGTTGCTGAACACCGGCAGATAGCCGCCGGAGTGGCCGGCCGCGGTGGGGTGGTACGACTCGGTGATGTCGAGCCAGTTCACACTGTGCAGCCACGAGTCGCCGGAGCAGATCTCGTGACTGGAGAAGACGGAGCGGATGTCGGCGAAGACAAAGCCGTGTGCCGCGGCACGCGCCTGGATGGCGGTGTCGATGTAGTCGGCCGCGCCGTTGATCGCGGAGCGCTTGGTGTCGGACAGGCCGAGGCAGGTCTGGCCGAGCAGGTAGAAGCGGGGGTAGCTGAGTACGACCACCTTGGCGTTCGGGGCCTTGGCGCTGATCTGGTTGTAGACGTTGTCGAGCTTGCCGGGGAGCGTGGAGTCGACGTACGCCTTGGCGGTGTTGATACGGCTGATGCAGCTGCTGTCGGACTGGAGCACGCAGGTCGTCATGACGTCGGAGAACCCGGCGTCGTTGCCGCCGATGGTGATGGAGACCAGTGAGGTGCCGGAGTTGAGCGAGCCGAGCTGGTTGCTGAGGACATCGTCGGTGGTGGCGCCGGAGCAGGCGTTGAAGGCGAACGACGACGGGGAGTGGGCCGCGTTCCACAGGTACGGGTACGCGTTGGTGCTGCGGTCGCAGCTGCCGCTCGAGCTGATGTAGCTGCCCGCTCCCACTCCGGAGGAGTAGGAGTCACCGAGCGCCACATAGCCGCCGGTTGCCGCTGTCGAGGCCTGGGCCGCCGCGGCTCCACTGAGTCCGAGGCCGGCGGCGAGGAGGAGCGAGGTCACGAATCCGGTAAGTCTGAAACGACTCATGGTGCCTCCCTATAGCAGGATCTCTGCCTACAACTGTGGTAACTCCTACGCGCGTTGACCGGAAGTGTTCATGCCAAGAACTTTTGAAGTCTGAACAAGATCGGCCGAAGAGGTTCACCGCTCGGCATCTTGCGTGCGCATGCCAATCGTGTTGACCACGAGTCAACTCGGCCCCGGATCGCGTCTTGACGCCCCGCCCCGGCCTGCGTCACATTGAAGCCCGACATCCCGCGCGTCGGGGTCATATCGGGGGGCACGGTCGCCAATGCAGACCTTACGCATCAAGTCACGTTCATCGGACGGCGCCACCGAGGACCCCACAGGGGCGCGGCCAGGACCGGGGAGGGGCCTGTCGCCGCTGCTCATGGGGGCCGCGACAGCCGTCGCGGCGGTCGGCGCACTGCTCGCCCTGACCGGCTCCGGCTCACCGCTGCGCGGTCCGTGCACACTGTTCTTCCTGCTCGCCGCGCCGGCCGCCGCCGTCGCGGCGGCACTGCGCGGGCTGGATCCGTACGCCCGGACGCTCGCCGCCCTTGCGGGCTCGGTCGTCCTCAACATGCTGGTTGCCCAGGGCATGCTGGCCGTGCACCGCTGGTCCGTCCACGGCGGAGTGATCGCCGTGACCGCGCTGAGCCTGCTGCTGCTCCTGTGGGTTCTCCTACGTAAAAGTGAGTAACTCCGGCCAAAGTTATGCAACGGCCAAACCAACAAAAACGTGGGGCTGATATCCAGGTCTTGCCATTCTGGTTCAATCGTCAATACCGTCATACGTCTCACCCGCATCGGTCCGTCAGCACGCGGCTCAGGGGAGGGCTCAGGGCCGTGACGTTCCGGCGCGGGGCGCGGTAGGGGGGTGCCGTGCTCGGTGACCACAGCTGTGACCGAGTCGTGCCGCGCGACCGGCTGCCCTGTTTCCCGGGCAGACCGGCCAGTTCTGCCAGCTCGTCCACGTGCACGGAGATCGATTCGCCGTGCCGAAGATGAGTAACCCCCCTTTCGAACCGGACAGACAACTGGGCCGCCCGGGGGTGGGCGATCCACCGGACGAGAGGGAAAAACCCATGAGTTCCGTTCTGCGACCGCCGGCTTCGGGGCAGGATCCGTTGATCTCCGCGAACTACCGGCCCATCTCCTCGCATCTCGCGATCACTCCGCCGGTGAGCGTGGTGATTCCCGCGATGAATGAGGCGGAGAATCTGCCCTACGTCTTCAAGACCCTTCCGGACTGGATTCACGAAGTCGTACTGGTGGACGGCAATTCCACCGACGACACGGTCGAGGTGGCCCGGTCCCTGTGGCCCGGCGTCAGGGTCGTCGAACAGAGTGGCAGGGGCAAAGGGGATGCCCTGATCACCGGGTTCGAGGCCTGCCGTGGCGACATCATCGTGATGGTCGACGCGGACGGCTCGGCAGACGGCGGCGAGATCGTGTCGTACGTCTCCGCGCTCGTCTCCGGCGCCGACTTCGCCAAGGGCTCCCGCTTCGCCAACGGCGGCGGCACCGACGACATGACCTTCATCCGCAAGCTCGGCAACCGTGCGCTGTGCGCCGTGGTCAACCGCAAGTTCGGGGCGCGCTACACCGATCTGTGCTACGGCTACAACGCCTTCTGGCGGCACTGCCTCGACAAGATCGACCTCGACTGCACCGGCTTCGAGGTCGAGACGTTGATGAACATCAGAGTGGTCAAGGCGGGGCTCAAGGTCCAGGAGATACCGAGCCACGAGTACCTCCGCATCCACGGCACCAGCAATCTGCGCGCCGTACGCGACGGGTTCCGGGTGCTCCAGGTCATCCTGAAGGAGCGCTCCAACCGGCGTGAGCTGCGCCGCCAGGAGCGCCACTCGCCGATGCTCGAAGCGGTGCGGGGAGAGGTGTCTTGAGAGATCCCGACATCTCCGTCGTGATCTGCGTGTACACCGAGGACCGCTGGGAGGACATCCTCGCGGCGGTCTCCTCGGTGCGCGCGCAGTCGTATCCGGCGCTGGAGACGCTCCTGGTCGTGGACCACAACCCGGCCCTGAAGGACCGGCTGGAGCGCGCGTACAAGGAGGAGGAGTGCGCGGCGAGCGGGGGCGTCCGCGTGCTGGCCAACACGGGCCCGCGCGGCCTGTCGGCCGGCCGCAACACCGGCATCGCGGCCTCCCACGGCGACGTGATCGCCTTCCTCGACGACGACGCCGTGGCCGAGCGGGACTGGCTGCGCCACTTCGCCGCCGGGTACGCCGACCCGCGCGTCATGGCGGTCGGCGGCCGTACGGTGCCGATCTGGGCGTCGGGCCGGCGCCCGGACTGGTTCCCGGAGGAGTTCGACTGGGTGGTGGGCTGCACCTACAAGGGTCTGCCGCCCGGCCGGGTGCGGGTCCGCAACGTGCTCGGCGGGAACGCCTCGTTCCGGCGTACGGCCTTCGACGCGGCGGGCGGCTTCGCCACCGGCATCGGCCGCGACGGCGACCGCCGCCCGCTCGGCTGCGAGGAGACGGAGCTGTGCATCCGCCTCACCCGCGCCCGCCCCGACGCCGTCCTGCTCATCGACGACCGGGCGGTCATCCACCACCGGGTGCCCGCGCCCCGCGAGCACTTCGCCTACTTCCGCACCCGCGCCTACGCCGAGGGCCTCTCCAAGGCGCTGGTCGCCCGCAGCGTCGGCGCGGACAAGGGGCTGGAGTCCGAACGCCGGTACACCACCCGGGTGTTGCCCGCCGGAGTCGCCCGCGGTCTGCGCGACGCCCTGCTGGCCCGCCCAGGTGGCGCGGCCCGCGCGGGCGCCATCCTCACGGGCGTACTCGCCGCCGCCGGCGGCTACGCCGTGGGCAGCGCACGGGCGCGGCGGGGCGGTACGACGTTCTCGTCGGCACCGATCCAGACGGCGCGGCCCGCGACGCCGGGCCCCCGGACACGCGCCGCTGCCGCAGGGGGCACCGATGGCTGACGCGCCCGTGCCCATCCTCATGTACCACTCCGTCGCCGCCGCGCCCAACGACGCCACCCGGGCCCTGTCGGTCACGCCGGAGGCGTTCGCGGAGCAGATGGCGCTGATCGGTGACCTGGGTCTGGCCCCGCTGACCACCGCCGGTCTCGCGGAGCGCTGGCGCACCGGCCGTCCGCTGCCCGCCCGGCCGGTGCTGATCACCTTCGACGACGGGTACGAGGGCGTGCACCGGTACGCGCTGCCCGTGCTGGCCGAGCACGGCTTCCGGGCCACGCTGTTCGTCTCCACCGGCTGGCTCCGGGGGGCGTACGACACGGGAGGCGGCCTGGACACCATGCTCGACTGGCCCCAGGTGCGCGAACTGGCCGCCGCCGGCGTCGAGATCGGCGGCCACAGCCACACCCACCCGCAGCTCGACCAGCTCGGCGACGACGAGCTGCGTGCCGAGCTGGACCGCTGCACCGAGATCGTCGACGGCGAACTCGGCGCCCGCCCGCTGTCGTTCGCCTACCCGTACGGCTACTCCAGCCGCCGGGTCCGCCGGGCGGTCCGCGCGAGCGGGTACGCCCAGGCCCTCGCCGTCGGCAACACGCTCGCCCGCCGCCGCCAGGGGCCGTACGCACTCGAACGGGTCACGGTCCGGCGCGGCACCGGCGTCGAGGAGTTCGAGCGGCTGCTCCAGGGCCGTGCGATCGCCCGCGCCTTCGCCGCGGACCGCGCCCTCACCAAGGGGTACGCCCTCGTCCGCAGAGCCCGCCAGGTCCGCCGGAAGGCCATCCGTTCCCGTGTCTGACACGACGACCACCACCGAGGCCACGACCGGCGCCGCCGAGGCGCCCGGGACGGGCCGGTCCCCGCACGGCGGCAGTCCGCTGTTCCGCAACGCCTACGCGCTGATGCTCAACACCGGCATCAGCGCCGTCCTCGGGCTGGGCTTCTGGCTGGCCGCGGCGCGCTACTACTCCGAGTCGGCGGTCGGGCAGGGCTCGGCCGCCATCGCCGCGATGAAGTTCCTCGCCGGACTGACCGCGGTCACCCTGACCGGTGCCCTCGCCCGCTTCATCCCGGTGTCCGGGAAGCGCACCGGAACGCTCATCTTCCGTACCTACGCGGGCAGTTCGCTGGTGGTCGCGGTCGCGGCCGGTGTCTTCCTGCTGACCCTGGACTCCTGGGGGCCGTCGTACCGGTTCCTGCACGGCACGCTGCACGGGCTCGGTTTCGTCGTGGCCGTCATGGCCTGGAACCTGCTCACGCTCCAGGACGGTGTGCTGACCGGGCTGCGCAGCGCGACCTGGGTGCCGGTGGGCAACACCGTGTTCTCGGCCGTGAAGCTGGCCCTGCTCGCCGCGTTCGCCGTCGCCATACCCGCCACCGGCGTGTTCGTCTCCTGGGTGGCCGCGATCGCCACCTCGGTCGTGCCGCTGGGCTGGCTGGTGTTCCGACGGCTGGTGCCCCGGCACGTCAGGGCGACCGAGGGCCGCACCGAAGCGCCGACGCTGCGGCAGGTCGGCCGGTTCCTGGCCGGGGACTACACCGGCTCGCTGTTCTCGCTCGCGGTGATCTACCTCGTCCCGGTGATCGTCGCCTCGCAGGTCAGCTCCGCGCAGAACGCGTACTTCTACATCGCCACCACCATCGGCGGCACGACCGACCTCCTCGCCATCAACATGGGCGCCTCCCTCACCGTCGAGGGCTCGCACGACCCGGACCGGCTGGCCGCCCACACCCGTGCGGCACTGCGGCGGATGGCCCGGATCATGCTGCCCATCGCCGCCGTGCTGATCGTCGGCGCGCCCTGGATCCTCGGCGTGTTCGGCGCGGGCTACGCGGACGCGGCGACCCCGCTGCTGCGCTGGCTCGCGCTCGGCTCGGTGCTGCGGGTCGTGATCGAGACGTACTTCGCCGTGCTGCGCGCACGCAGCCGTACTGGCGGACTCGCCCTGTTCCAGGGCCTGTTGTGCGCGCTGGTGCTGGGGGCGACCCTGCTGCTCCTGCCCCGGATGGGGCTGACCGGCGCGGGTGTCGCCGAGGCCGGCAGTCTCGCGGTGGTCGCCGCGCTCGCCGCCCCGCGGCTGTGGCGGACGATCCGGAGCGCCCCCGCCACCGCGGCCGACACGGCCGCACCCGACGGGGACCTCGCCGACCTGGGTCCGCCCGAGGTCCCGGCCACCGGTGTCACGGCGCGCCGGCCCGGTCCGGCCTGGGCGCTGGACTCGGACACCCTGGCCCTCGGCATCCACGTCGACTTCGACCACGCCGAGCGCCGCCCGGACGTCCGTCCGGGCCCCGGTACCCCGCCCACCGGCATACCGCTGCCCGCACCGGGACTTCCGGTGGAAGGGCGCGAGCCCGGCAGCGAGACCTCGCTGGGCCCGGCCGAGGCGGCGCTGCTGCGGGAGGCGGCGGAGGCCGACGCGCCGTTCACGACGGGGGAACCGGACGCGTCCCTCGCCGCCGGACGTGCCGTACCGGAGGAGGAAGAGGCCCATGGGGCGCACGTGCCGCTCGCGCAGCGGCTGTCGCCCACCCGCTCCGGAGTCGTCCTCGGCTGTCTGCTGATCGCCGCCCTGTTGCTGTACTGGGTGCCCGCGCTGCGGCTCGGCGACGCCGACCTGGACCGGATGGACGGACTCGGGCTGGTCTCGGTGCTGCCGCTGCCGACCCTGGCCGGGGCCGGGCTGCTGGTCACGGTGTTCGCCGCGCTGCTGTGGCTGCGCCGCGAGCACCGGGCACTGCTGCTGCTCACCCTGCTGGCGACGGTCGTGTCGCTGCACGCGCTGCCCGCCGTGATCGAGACCGAGCCACGCTTCCCCACGGCGTGGCAGCACCTCGGTTTCCTCGACTACATCGACCGCACCGGCTCCGCCGTACCCGACCTGGACGCCCGCTGGAGCTGGCCCGGGTTCTTCGCGGTCGCCGCGTTCGTGGGCCGGGCCTGCGGGGTCACGGACTTCACCGAGGTGATCCGCTGGTGGCCGACGGCCGTCCAACTCGCCTATCTGGCACCGATGTTCCTGCTCACCCGGTCGCTGCGGGCGGGCTGGCGGGCGAAGTGGACCGGTGTCTGGCTGTTCGTGCTGTGCGGCTGGGTCGGCCAGGACTACTTCTCCCCGCAGGGCTTCACCTACCTGCTGTACCTGATGTTCGTGGCGATCCTGCTGGTCTGGTTCCGGTCGCCGCGTGTGATCTGGACGAGGTTCCGCCCCGGCGAGGCCGAGCCGGCGCCGGCCGACCGGCGCGGGCGGGCGGTTCTGCTGCTGGTGTTGATCGGCCTGTACGCGGCGAGCGTGCCCGCGCACCAGCTCACCCCGTTCGTCATGCTCGGCGTGCTCGCGGCCCTGGTCCTGCTCGGCCGGTCCGAACTGCGCGGCCTGCCCCTGCTGTTCGGGGTGCTGGCCGCGGTATGGCTCGGCTTCATGGCCGAACCGTACTGGTCGGGGCACTTCAACGATCTGTTCGGCGGGGTCGGCGGGGTCGGCAGCAATGTGTCGACCTCCGTCTCCGGCCGGATCCAGGGCGGCAGTTCGAGTCACAAGCTGGTGCTGTACGTCCGCGTCCTGCTGGCCGGCTCGGTGCTGGCGCTCGCCTGCTGGGGCTGGTGGCGCCGGCGCTCCCACCGCTACCGCGAGCGCTCCCTGCTGGTCCTCACCTTCGTGCCGTTCCTCGGCTTCGGCATGCAGTCGTACGGCGGGGAGATGGCGCTGCGCGTCTTCATGTTCGCGGTGCCGGGCGCGGCCCTGCTCGGCGCCCTGGCTCTCTTCCCGCGCGCCGGAATCACCGCGAAGGAGCGCGCGAGGAACCGGGTGAGCCTCGCCCCGCTGGCCGCGCTGCTCGCCGGGCTGCTGCTGGTGGGCGGCTTCCTGGTGGCGCGCTGGGGCAACGAGACGTTCGAGCGGACCCGGCCGGGCGAGGTCGCCGCGATGAACTGGGTGTACGCCCATGACAGGCCGACGGTACGCCTGCTGTGGCTGACGCAGGACACGGTCAACGACGTGACCCCGGCGCTGCCGTGGGGCGCGAAGGACATGGAGCGCGTGAACTACGTGCCCACGCTGGCGCCGACCGACCCGGTGCTGGTGTCGGGCCTGGTCAAGTCGTTGAAGGACGCGGGCCCGAACTCGTATCTGATGATCAACCGCAGTCAGGTCACCTATCTCCGGCTGGACGCGGGCTATCCCGCGACCTGGGAGCGGCGGCTGATCGAGAACCTGGACGACCGGCAGGACCTGACCAAGGCCTACGTCGACGACGACGTCACCGTGTACGCGATGCGGCAGCGGCCGGCCGGCGCGGTGCCGAAGCCGGACCCGGGGCCGATCGGGCCGATCGTGACCTGGACGCCGTGGTCGGTGGTCGGCGCGCTGGCCGCCGTCGTGCTGATCCTGCTGCTGGCCGCACGCGAGGTCGTACGCGTCGCGATGCGTCCGGGCGTACGGCAACTGGGCCTGCTCCAGGGCTCGTTCTGGTTCTCGCTGCCGCTGCTGGCGGTGGTGCTGGCCTCGCTCGTGCAGCGGTTCCTGACCATGAAGTGAGGGTGGCCCGGCCGCTCAGCGGCCGAGCCACTTCACCTCGTACGGCCCCATGTCGAACCGTTTGCCGTCGATCTGTGCGCTGATCGTGCGGTCCTGCGTGTTGACCACGAGGACGGTCCTGTCGCTCGCCAGGACGCGCACGTTCGGCACGTCGTCCGCGGCGACCGACACACTGGTGTACCGCGTGCCCGGCGGGAACGCCTCGGCGAACCGGGACACCAGGTCGTACATGGGCAGTTCCCGGCCACCGCCGGCGCTGTCGGTCGGCGTCCACAGACAGCCCGCGCATCCGCGGCCGGACCTGTCCTCCGGGTTCCAGTAGAAGCCGGAGCCGGCGCCGCCCTTCACCAGGGCGATCAGGCCGGTGGCCTGCGCGGCGACGCGGCGAGGCTCGGTCCAGCCGGTGCGGTTGCCGTTGCCGTCGGCGGGTTCGACGTAGTACTCGGCCCACCACAGCGGCAGATCGTGCGTCTGCCGCCGGATCCACTCGCCGACCGCGGTGAACTTGTCGGCGGCCGCGAACTCGTCGGGCAGCAGGTCGTCGTCGCGGGTGTAGCTGGAGCCGTCGACCGCGGTGAAGTCGGCGCCCGCCTTGTGGGCGTTCCAGTAGGAGAAGGCGTCCAGCACCCGCTGGTCCACGGCGCCCCAGGGGCCCTTCACCGCAGTGGAGGCGTTCTGCTCGCGCGGGTCGACGCTGTCCATGTCCAGGTACGGCCCGCCGACCATGATGTCCTTGTCGACCTTCTTCAGTGCCGTGTACACGAGGTTGTAGAGCCTGGTGTAGCCCTCGTAGTCCCAGCGGGACCTGGCGTCGTTCCAGAAGCCCTTGAACTCGTTCCAGACGATGAAGTGCTTCACGTCCGGGTAGCGCCGGGCGACGGTCGCGGCGAGGTCGGCGTAGTCCTGGTAGTGGTCGGGGGTGGGGGCGGTCTCCAGGGCGGACTGGCTCCAGTTCGTGTTGCCGACCCCGGCCCGCCCGCCCTTCATCCAGTCCGGGGCGCAGCACAGGGTGATCACCGGGGTGCCGCCGGAGGCCCGCATGAAGTCGATGCGGCGGTCCAGGGCGCCGAAGTCGTAGTGCCCCTGGACCGGTTCGGGGTTGTCCGCGCCCCAGCCCATGATGGCCTGGTTCTGCGCCAGCCCGCGGCTCCGCGTGAGCAACTGCTCCACGCGCGTGGTGGCCGCGCCGGCGCCCTCGTCAGCGCTGTACCGGGTGTGTGTGAAGCCCCAGCCGACGTACGGCTCCGGCGCCGCGCTCGGCCGGGCCGGAGTGCCGTGGACCGTGGCGCCGTCGCGGGTGGTGCCGGTGGTGCCGGGACCGCCGGACAGCGTGCTGACGAGGGTCACCACCAGGGCCAGCGCGACCGCGCCGACGCCGAGCAGGGCGGTGAACCGCCACCGCCGAGTATCCGAATCCCACCCATGACGTCCCATCAAGGACAACAGTAACGGCGGAGGGCATCCGTCCGGCGGGAGTTCGCGACACCGGGAACGGCTCTTCGGAACACCCGGCACAAGGGGAGGAAATGCCGTGCGCGGAGGTCATCGGTGTCGGATCATGGCGGCATGTCTGCGAACCCACACGACGCTCTGCCGATCCGGCTCCACGTCGACGACTCCGACTCGCCGTCCGACGTCGTCGACGCGCTGTTCCTCGGCCGCTTCGCGACGGGCGAGCAGCCGTACTCGCACTCCGTGAACATCGACCGCGTCCGCTCCGGCGCGACCCTGCTGCCCGAGGGCGCGCGCGTGCTGCGCGCCGCCCGCGACGACGACCGCAGCGCCACGCTCGCCGAGGGCGACGGCTGGACCCTGCTGGTCTCGCGCTGGAACCGCGGCGCGGACGTCACGGTCACCGCGACCAGCGCGGACCTCGCCGAGCGGGTCCTCGACCAGGCCACGGACGGCGCGGCCGACGAGCCCGAGCCGCAGCCCGAGAACGTGACGATGGGTTTCTGGTACGTCTCCCCGCGGCGCGGCCCGCACCGCACCACCCGGCAGATCTCCGCAGGCACCTGGGACGAGATCCGGCCCAACTACACGGCCCCGGTGGCGGACGCGATGGACCGCCTGATGAAGACGACCCCCGAGGACATCGCCGGCCGTCTCCTGCTGCTGCATGGCCCGCCCGGCACCGGCAAGACCTCCGCGCTGCGCACGCTCGCCCGCTCCTGGCGGGACTGGTGCCAGGTCGACTGCGTCCTGGACCCCGAGCGCCTCTTCTCCGACGTCGGCTATCTGATGGACATCGCGATCGGCGAGGAGGACGGCGCGGGCAAGGGCCGCTGGCGCCTGCTGCTCCTGGAGGACTGCGACGAGCTGATCCGCGGCGAGGCCAAGCACACGGCGGGCCAGGCCCTGTCCCGGCTGCTGAACCTGACCGACGGCCTCCTCGGCCAGGGCCGCAACGTCCTGGTCGGCGTCACCACCAACGAGGACCTGGAGCGGCTGCACCCTGCGGTGGTCCGCCCCGGCCGCTGTCTGGCCCGTGTCGAGGTGGGCCCGCTCACCCGCCGGGAGGCGGTGAACTGGCTCGGCACCGAGGAGGGCGTCGGCCGCGAGGGCGCCACCCTGGCCGAGCTCTACGCGCTGCGCCGGGGCACGGCCCCGACCTCGGTGCCGGGGGCGCGGGACGGCGCGGACGCGGGGCTGTACCTGTAGTGCTTTGATGGTGGTGTGACCTTGTTCGTCGGCACCTCCGGCTGGCAGTACAAGGACTGGCGGGACCGGGTCTATCCGCCCGGGGTCCCGGCCCGGCTGTGGCTGGAGGAGTACACCCGGCTGTTCGCGACGGTGGAGCTCAACAACGCCTTCTACCGGCTGCCGACCCGGGAGAACTTCGAGACCTGGCGCGAGCGCGTGCCGCTGGACTTCGTCGTCGCGGTCAAGGCGAGCCGCTATCTCACCCACATCAAGCGCCTGAAGGACCCCGCCGAGCCGGTCGAGCGGCTGATGAACCACGCGGCGGGCCTCGGCGGCCGCCTGGGCCCGGTCCTCCTCCAGCTCCCGCCGACCCTGCGCGCGGACCCCGCGCTGCTGGACGCGTGTCTGGCCCGTTTCCCGTCCGGTACGCGGGTGGCGGTCGAGCCCCGCCATGCCTCCTGGTGGACGTCCGAGGTGCGCCAGGTCCTGTCGGCCCGGGGCGCGGCGCTGTGCTGGGCGGACGTGCAGGCCCACCCGACGACCCCGCTGTGGCGCACCGCCGACTGGGGCTACGTCCGCTTCCACGAGGGCCGCGCCCACCCCTGGCCCCGCTACGGCCGTCGCTGCCTGGACACCTGGGTGGACCGCGTCGCGACGACCTGGTCCGACGCGCGTGACGTGTACGCCTACTTCAACAACGACCCGGGCGGGGCGGCGGTGGCGGACGCGGTGACGTTCGGGAGGGCGGCGCAGCGGGCGGGGCTGACGGTGACGCGCGTACCGGAGCCGGCCCAGGTCCGCTGAGTCCGCCTCGCCGCCCCGGGACTCCCCGCCGTCCCGCTACTTCCCGTAACCGGCCCGCAGCGCGTCCCGCACGGCGGCCAGCGCCGCCGACTCGCCCAGCCCCAGCCTGCGGACGTGCTCGACATACGTCTGCGCCGCGACGGCGGCCCCCCGCTCCGCGGCCGAGCCGGCGGCCGCCACGAAGGTGCCGTTGCGCCCCCGGGTCTCGATCACCCCGTCGGTCTCCAGCGCCCGGTACGCCTTGGCCACGGTGTTCACGGCGAGCCCCAGCGACTCGGCCAGCCCCCGTACGGTCGGCAGCCGGTACCCCACCGGCAGCACCCCGGACCGCGCCTGCTCGGAAATCTGCGCGCGCACCTGCTCGTACGGGGGCGCGCTGTCATCGATGCGGATCTTCAGGCTCACGACCCGATTGTCCCGCACCCGCCGGAGGACTCCCGCCGGAAAATGAGAGGCGTCCCGGCGCGTCCGTCCGTACGGTCGCCTGTCATGACTGTGACCGTACGCGATCTGCGCCCTGGTGACCCGCCCGATGTCGAGGACTTCGCCCGGGTACGGCATCAGGCCCTCCCTCATATCCTGTGGACCTCCGCGTCCGTCCTGCACACGCTCGCCCGCACCCCGCCCGAGGCCTGGGCCCGGTCCCTCGTGGCGGAGGAGGACGGCGAGGTGATCGGTACCGCCCAGGTGATGCTGGCGCACGACAGCCCCGAACCCGGCCAGGGGATGCTCAACATCTATGTCCACCCGGAGCGGACCGGGCGCGGCGCGGGCGCCCTGCTGGTCCGCGCCGCCGAGGAGCATCTGGCGGCGCACGGGGCGACGAAGCTGTTCGCGTGGGTGCTGGACGAGCCGGCCAACCGCGCCTTCGCCGAGAGGCGCGGCTACCGTGCCGGCCGCTGCGCCCACTTCCTCCGGCTGGACCTGTCGCGCGCCGCACTGCCGCCCCTGCCCGCTCCCCCGCCGGGCGTCGAACTGCGCACGGCCGCGGACTTCGCGGACGACCCGCGCCCGCTGTTCCGGCTGGACGCGGAGACGATGTCCGACGAACCGGGCGACATCGACATCGAGTTCACCGACTACGCGGCCTGGCTCACGCAGACCTGGGAGCATCCGCTGCTCGACCGCGAGCTGACGACGGTCGTGGTGGCCGAGGGCCGACCGGTCGCCTTCAGCGTGGCGTTCACCGACGGAGGCAGCCGCTATGTCACCGCGATGACGGGCACCGCGCGCGCCTTCCGCCGGCGCGGCCTGGCCAAGCTCGCCAAGACCGTCGCGCTGCACCGCGCCCGCGCCGCCGGCCTGACCGACGCGCGGACGGGCAACGACACCGGCAACGCCCCGATGCTCGCGATCAACAGGTCGCTGGGCTACGAGATCTGTGCGACGGAGGTCCGCCATGTCCGCGAACTGGTCTGAGCCGGCGGCCGGGTTGACGCTCGAGCCGTCGTCCGGGCTGACGGTCGTCCTGGTCAAGGGCGGCCGCACGAAGATCCGTTACCCCGCCGAGCTGCTCCACGACGACGGCACGCGCATCGCCGTACGGGCGCCGTGGGCGGGTGCCGGGGTCCGGGACTTCGGCTTCGTGCGCTTCGAGCCGGGCGACGTCTTCACCGAGTACTACTGGCGGGACCGCTGGTACGCGGTCAAGGAGGTCCGGGCCGGGGACGGCACGGTGAAGGGCTGGTACTGCGACATCACCCGCCCGGCGGTGCGCACCGGTGCCGAGCTGGTCGTGGAGGACCTCGACCTGGACCTGTGGCGCTCCGCCGACGGCGGCGACGTACGACGGTTGGACGAGGACGAGTTCGCCGCGAGCGGGCTGACGGAGGCGGACCCCGCGGCCGCGTCCGCCGCCGTGGCGGCCCTGGACACGCTGGAGGCGCTGGCCCGCGCCGGCGGCTTCGCCGGCCTGCTGGCCTGACGCGCGCCCGGCGCGGCTCACACGGTCGCCACCACCGCGTACCGCTCGTCCTCGACGGTTCTGCCCCACAGCAGCGGGTCGCCGGACAGTCGCTCCACGCGCACGTCCGCACTCAGCGGGGCGAGCAGGGCGGTGAGGCGCCCGGCGGGGATGCCGACGGGGTGCACGGTCCCCCAGACCCCCTCGACCAGCACGAAACGGCCTCCGGGCCGAGCAGCCCGCGCCAGTGCCGCAGCACCCGGTCGGGCGCGGGCAGGGCCCACAGCACATGCCGTACGAGGACGACGTCGAAGCGCTGCTCGCCCACCGGCGGGGATGCGGCGTCCCCGCACAGGACCGCCGCGTCCCGCCCGGCGAGCTTGGCGCGGGCCCGCTCGACCATCGCCGGGGACGCGTCGACACCCGTGACCCGGTGTCCCCGCTCGGCGGCGAGGAGCGAGAGACTGCCGGTGCCGCAGCCCAGGTCGAGGACGTCGGCGGGGCGCTCGGGCAGCCAGCCGCGCACTCGGGCCGCCCAGGCCGCGCGGACCTCGGGGTCGCGCAGCCCGTGGTCCGGTTCGTCGTCGAAGCCGGCGGCCTCGGCGTCCCAGTCGATCTCGTCCATGTCCACAGCGCTCATGCCCACAGAGTGACACCCGCCACTGACAATCCGGCTCCGATGAGGAACTCTCCCCAAAAGCGTCTGCCTCCGTGACATCACGGAATCCGGTAGGTGCTGAAGGAGGCAGCCATGCGCCGCGCGACCGTGCAGAAGCCCCTGAAGAAGACGGACAGCCGCCGTGTCCGCGAAGAGGCGGAGGAGCGCCCCGCGGGGCGTCCGGAGGTGCGCAAGGACATCGCCCGCACCTGGTGGCCGGACGGCTGACCGGACCGGTCCATCGCGTTCGTGCAGAACCTGACCTCGGGCAGACCGAGCGCACGCGCGCGTGCGTCCACGCATTCGTGGACGCCATCTACCTCAGCGCAGTCTGAGCACTCCCTTAACGCCGCCATAAGGATCTCCCCCGCCCGCCCCCGGCAGGCGATTTCCCGGTTCCCTGGGGCTAGCTTCGGATCACCCCACGCCGAGGGTTCCGGGGCCCGTCCGGCGGCTCAGGTCGGACAGGCCCCGGCGCGCGTCAGCTGAGGGCCGACGCGCAGGTGGTGGCGCTGGCGTGGGCCGGATCCAGCGCGTTCGCCACCTCGTGGAAGGCGATGCGGTCGAACAGGCCGATCGCGACGTGCTCGGTGAGGTCGAGCGGGCACAGGTCCTGGAGCAGGACGTTGTGGACGTCCGAGCCGCTCAGGTACTGGCTCTGCCAGGGCGTGGCCACCTCGTCGTACTTGGTCGCGATGACGGTGTAGTGCACTCCGGGGACGGTGTCGCCGCCCGCGTTGAGCTTGGTGAGGAAGTCCGAGCCGGGGATCTGGCCGGCGAGGCCGGGGGTGGTGGCCTTGATCAGGTCCGAGGCGCCGGGGAAGTACGGCAGCAGGTTGGTGAGGCCGCTGAGGGAGGCGCCGTGGTTGTCGGGGGCGAGGCCGACGAGGGCGTTCACCTTGGCGGCGCCGCCGAGGAACTTCAGGTAGTAGCGGGGCATCATGCCGCCCTGGGAGTGGCCGACGAGGTCGGCCTTGGCGGCGCCGGTCGCGGCCAGCACCTTGTCGACGAAGGCGGAGAGCTGCCCGGCCGACTGGTCGATGGGGCCGAGGCCGTAGAAGAGCGGGACGCCGGTCAGTTGTCCGTAGTCGAGGGAGAAGACGCAGTATCCGCGGGCCTCCAGGTAGGGGGCGAGGGAGAGCCAGTTGTCGACCGAGTTGCCCAGGGTGCCGTGCACCAGGACGACCGGCCGGGGATGGTCGGCGGAGGGCTTGCAGCCGAAGTCGTTCCAGCCGGTGCTCGGGGCCGAGTCGGCCGCGTTCGCGGTGGCGGCCGGTACGACGGCGACGGCGGCGGTGAGCAGCAGTGCGGTGAGCGGTCTGAGGGCTCGCTTCCAGGGCAGCATCGGGTGATCTCCTTGCGGCTCAAGGGAGGTACGACGGCCTGACCCTGTGATCCGGATCACGAGGATGCTGTTCACTCATCAAGTTACGGGCGAGTAGCGCAAGTGTGAAGTTACGCGCCAGTAAAAAACTTCCAGCACCAGGGGAACATCGCCTGACCTTGACGCTTCGTCACCAGACGGGCCGTATCACTCCGCCCCGGGCCGGCTGACACCCGGCCGAACGGAGTCACGCCGCCAGCGAACCCGGGATCACCGCCCGGGGCCCGAACTTCGCCCGCGCGCGGTCCGCGACCTCCTCGATGCGGCGGACCTTCTCGTCCACGGGGTCGAAGGTGAGCTGGTAGGAGGCCTGGTCGGCGCAGGTCAGGCCTTCGGCGCGCAGGGCGATCGCGCGGACCCGGGCGCGCTGGAGGCCGAGCGCCTCGTACATGCCGCAGGCCGTCCGCGTCAGGGCCGCCGAGTGGGCGGTGGGCTCCTTCAGGGTGCGGCTGCGGGTGGTCGAGGATCGGTCGGCGTAGCGCACGGTGAGGGTCAGGGTGCGGCAGACCTGCTCCAGCGCGCGCAGCCGGGCACCCAGTTCCTCGGCGGCCGACAGCAGCGCCCTGTGGTGCCGGTCGGGGTCCAGCTCATCGAGTGCGAAGGGCCGTTCGGCGACGAGCGACCGCGACACGGCGTTCGGCACGACGCGCCCGCGATCGATGCCGTTCGCCTTCTCCCGCAGTTCCCGGCCCGCCCGCGCGCCGATCAGCCGCTGGAGCGTGGACAGCGGCGCGGCGGCGACCGGCCCCAGGGTGTCCAGGCCGTACTCGCACAGGGTGCGGGCGGTCGCCGCGCCGACGCCGGGCAGCGCGGACACCGGCAGCCCGGCGAGGAACTCCGCGACGGCGTCCGGGTCCTCCGGCACGGCACACGTCACCCCGGGCCGGGCGTCGCGCAGCGCCACGCGGGCCAGCATCGGCCCCGGCCCCGCGCCGATCGCGCAGTCGACGCCGTACCGCGCGAGGGCCCGCACCCGGATCACCGAGGCCAGGTCCACGGCATCGCGCCCGAAGTACCGCTGGGCGCCGCGCAGATCGGCCAGCGCCCCGTCCGGGGGCAACGCCTCGACGACGGGGGTGAAGTCCTCCAGCAGTCCGAGCAGCCCCGGCAGGGCCGCCTCGTACATCGGCGGCAGCTGGAAACGTACGCAGAGGATGGTCATCCCGCACTCCCCGGACTCTGGTGCCACAACTTCCGCATCGCCGCGGGCCCTTGCGCGGCCTCCTGCCCGGCGGGGCGCAGGTCGGCCCACGGATGCATCTCGTATCCGGTGGGCAGACGGATCCGCCGCCCGCCCGTGCCGTCGCCCGCGCCGTCTCCGTCGCCGCCCCCGGTCAGCGGCTCCGCGAGCCGCGCGGCCACCACGTCCAGCCCGCCCTCGGCGCGCAGTTCGACCAGCTCGGCGAGGTTCCAGGCGGCGGAACCCACCACGCTCAGGCTGCGCGGCCCGCGCCGCTGCACCACTCCCCGGACTAGCAGCAGCCACGAATGGAAGACGGTGTGGGCGCAGGCGTCGTGCGAGTCGTCGAAGAACGCCAGATCGACCAGCCCGGTGCCGTCGTCCAGCGTGGAGAAGATGACCCGCTTGCCGGACCGGATCGGCGGGGTCTGGGTGGCCGCCTTGGCGCCCGCGACCAGCACGGTCTCCCCGTGCCGCGCCGCACGCAGCCGGCGCGCGGAGACCACGCCCAGCTCTTCGAGGAACTCCCGGTGGTCGTCCATGAGATTGCGCGAGGCGTCCATGGACAGCACTCCCAGCTCGGCGCTGAGCCGCTCGGCATCCGACAGGTCCGGCAGTCCGGCCGGGGCGGTCCTGCGCCCGCCGGACAGCGGCAGCTGGCCACCGCCACCGCTGCGCGCGCCCCGCTGCAGCTCGGTCAAGTGCAGTTGCAGATCACGCCGGTTGGCGCCGAACGCGTCCAGCGCCCCCACCTGGGCGAGCCGCCCGGCCAGCGGCCGGCTGGGCCGCCCCCGCTCCCAGAAGTCCACCAGGGAGGCATACGGCTGCCCGTCCTCGATCCTCTTCGCCTCCGCCTCGCTGATCCCGTGCACATCGCACAGGGCGAGCCGCAGTCCCCACACCCCGGATTCAGACACCAGTTCGATCCGATGAGCGACCCCGGACACGTTCACGTCCAACGGCAGGATCGGCACCCCCCGCCGCCGCGCGTCGGCCAGCAGCAGCCGCTTCGGGTACATCCCCGGGTCGTGCGTGAGCAGCCCGGCGTAGAAGGCCGCCGGATGATGGGCCTTCAACCAGGCCGACTGGTACGTCGGCACGGCGAAAGCCACGGCGTGCGCCTTGCAGAACCCGTACGACCCGAAGGCCGCCACGATCTCCCAGGTCCGCCGGATCGTCTCCAGGTCGTACCCGTTCGCCGCCGCACGCTGCGCGAACCACACCCGGATCCGCCCCTGCGACTCCGGGTCGGACAGCCCGCGCCGCACCCGGTCGGCCTCGCCCCGCCCGCACCCGGTCAGGATGGCGACGATGTCGATGATCTGCTCGTGGAAGACGACGACGCCGTACGTCCCCCGCAGCGGCTCTTCCAGATCCGGATGCGGATACCGCACGGGCGCCCGCCCGTGCCGCGCCTCGATGAACGGCCGCACCATGTCGGCGGCGACGGGCCCGGGCCGGAACAGCGAGATGTCCACGACCAGATCATGGAAGGTGCTCGGCTGCAGCCGCCCCACCAGATCCCGCTGGCCCGGCGACTCGATCTGGAAGCATCCCAGCGTCTCGGCGGACCGGATCAGCTCGTACGTCGCCGCGTCCCCCGCCGGCACCGCGTCCAGGTCGACCCGCTGCCCGGTGGCCCGCTCCACCTCGGCCACGGCGTGCGCCATGGCCGACTGCATCCGCACCCCCAGCACATCGAGCTTGAGCAGCCCGAGGTCCTCCACGTCCTCCTTGTCGAACTGCGACATCGGCAGCCCCTCGCCGCTGGTCGGCACCACCGGCGTACGAGCGAGCAGCGAGGCGTCGGACAGCAGCACCCCGCACGGATGCATGGCGACCCCGCGCGGCAGGGCGTCGAGCGCCTCGACCAGTTCCCAGAGCCGCCCGTACTTCTCCTTCTCCCCCGCCAGTTCCCGCAGTTCGGGCAGTTCTTCCAGGGCGGCTCGCGCGTCCCGGGCCCGGATGTGCGGAAAGGACTTGGCGACCCGGTCGATCTCCTCCGGATCCATCGACAGGGCGGCACCCACGTCCCGGACGGCATGCCGGACCCGGTAGGTCTCCGGCATCGCGACCGTCGCGACCCGCTCCTCGCCGAAGCGCCTGATGATCGCGCGGTACACCTCCAGCCGCCGCGCCGACTCCACGTCGATGTCGATGTCGGGCAGCACGACGCGTTCCTTCGACAGGAAACGCTCCATCAGCAGCCCGTGCTCGACCGGGTCGGCGTGCGCGATGCCCAGCAGATGGTTCACCAGCGACCCCGCGCCGGAACCACGGGCGGCGACCCGGATGCCCATCTCCCGCACGTCGTCCACGACATGGGCGACCGTCAGGAAGTAGGAGGCGAAACCGTGGTGGCCGATGATGTCCAGCTCGTCGTGCATCCGCTCCCAGTACGCGCGCCGCCCGCCGTAGCCGAGCCGCAGCATCCCCGCCACCGCCCGCGAGGCGAGGGTCCGCTGGGCGGTCCGTCGCCCGGCACCCACGAGGTGGGCCTCGGGGAAGTGGACCGTACCGATCCCGAGGTCGTCCTCGGGATCGACCAGGCACTCGGCGGCCGTCGTCCAGGTCTGCTCCAGCAGCCGGTGGGCGGCGCTGCGCCGGTAGCCCGCGGCCTCCACGATCCGCTCGGCCGCCCGCAGCATGTCCCCCGCCCCCTTGAGCCAGGCCTCGCCGGAGTCCAGCTCCTTCGTCGGGTCGATCGGGACCAGCCGCCGGGCGGCGTCCAGCACGTCGGCGACCGGGCCCTGGCCGGGGTCGGCGTACCGGACCGCGTTGGTCAGCACCGGCCGCACCCCCTGCTCGGCGGCGAAGCCGACGGTACGGGCGGCGAGCCGCAGCGAGCCGGTCCCCGTCCCCGTACGCCCGTGCCAGACGGCCTCCAGCCGCAGCGCGTCCCCGTAGACCTCACGCCAGGCGGCGAGCAGCCCGGCCGCACGGTCCGGCCGCCCCGCGGCCAGCGCACGCCCCACGTCGGAGCCGGGCCCGAGCAGCACGGTCAGCCCGTCGCCGTGGTTGTCGGGCCAGGTCAGCCGGGGGGTGTCCGCGCTCTTGTGCGCGGCCGTGACGAGCCGGCACAGATCGGCCCACCCCCGGGCGCCGGCCCGGGCGAGATAGGTGACCCGGGGCGTCGACTCGTCGACGAAGGCGCCACCGCGGACCGGGGCACGCCGCCTCTCGCCTCGCGGCGCCCGCACCGGAGCCGCCGCGAGATTCACCCCGAAGACCGGCCGCACGCCCGCCTGCGCGCAGGCCTTGGCGAAGCGCACGGCCCCCGCGACGGTGTCCCGGTCCGTCAGCGCGAGCACGTCCATGCCCCGCTCCGAGGCACGCTCGGCCAGCCGCTCCGGATGGGAGGCCCCGTATCTCAGGGAGAACCCGGAGACGGTGTGCAGATGCGCGAAGCCCGGCACACACACCTCCCGCACTCGAACATCAGTTCCCTATTTCCACCCCCACCATACCTCCATTCTCGAACGTATGTACGACATCCGTTCGATCGCCTCCCACCTGCGCAAACACCCGTCCGCAGGCATGCCGAAGCCCCGCCCCCACCACCGGGGACGGGACTCCGTGAGAAGCGCGGATCAGCCGAGCTGCGCCCCGGTGGCCGACAGGGCCGCCGTGACCGGCTGGAAGAACGTCTCCCCGCCGGAGGTGCAGTCACCGCTGCCCCCCGAGGTCAGCCCGACGGCGTTGCTCCCGGAGAACAGCGACCCGCCGCTGTCACCGGGCTCGGCGCACACATCGGTCTGGATGAGCCCGCTGACGGTCCCCTCTTGATAGTTCACGGTGGCGTTCAGCCCGGTGACCGTCCCGTCGTGCACATGGGTGGTGGACCCGCTGCGGGTGACCTTCATCCCCACGGTCGCCTCGGCGGCCCCGGTGATCTTCCGGGTGGACCCGTCGTACAGGTCGACCTCGCTCGGGTGCGCCACGTCCGCCGTGTACTTGACGAGCCCGAAGTCGGTGCCCGGGAAGTGCGACTCGGCGTTCTGCCCGATCTCGTTGCCGCTGGAGTCCGACCAGGTGGAGATGGCCGCCGTGCAGTGCCCGGCGGTCAGGAAGTACGGCTGCCCGCCCTTGACCACGTTGAACCCGAGCGAGCAGCGCCCGCCCGACCCGCTGATCGCGTCGCCTCCGGCGATGAAGGGCTTGAACTCCCCCTTCGACCGCTTCAGTTCGGCCTTCGTGCCGAGCCCGTCGACCACCTTGCTCAGCTTGGCCCACTGCGCCCCGGACACCGTCCTGTCGGCGGTGACGACGACCTTGTTGCTGACCGGGTCGGTCGCCCAGGACGTACCGGCGATGGTCGCGTCCTTCTTCAGCACGGTCCGCGCGCCGTCGAGCGCGGCGAGCGAGTTACCGACGAGTCTCGCCTTGGCCCCGGCCGCCTCGACCGTTCGGGCGGCACCCTGGTCGAGCACGTTGACGACGAGGTTCTTCGCCCGGGCGTCGTAGTAGCTCCCGGCGGCATCGGAGCCCAGACGACTGAGCAGCGTGGAGGCGAGATTTCCGGCCGCGGGAGCGGACAGGACCCGCACCTGCGGAGCGGACGTGACCGGCTCGCTGGCGTTCGCGTTCTGCAAGGTGACACCCGCGGCGACCAGCGCGGCGATTCCCGCGCCGGCCACGGCGGCCCGCCGCCCGGATATGCGTCGGTGCTTCAACTCACGTCCTCCTGTGGGGGGACGGCCCGCAGGCTGTGGGGACCTGGTCGGACCGGAAGGCTGGTTGACGATCGCCCACTCTTCCGAACGACACAGGGAGCACACAAGGTTGACTTCAGGACGCGCGCGGAGCGGTCTCGCGCACCCCACCGCCTCGACCGTCCGCCGTTCGCGCCAGGAAGTTCGCTCTGCAAACACCACGGGCGAGTAGCGTCGCTCGGAGCGTGATGGCCGAAACAGAGCCCCCGCAGGCGCGACGCCTGCGGGGGCTCCGGAAACCGAGGCCGGAGCCGGGAACGCTACGGCAGCGTGACCCCGTAGTAGCTCAGCGCCTCGGTCACCGGCTGGAAGAACGTCGTACCGCCGGAGGTGCAGTCACCGCTGCCACCGGACGTCAGTCCGTACGCCACGGACCCGCCGTACAGCGGACCGCCGCTGTCGCCGCCCTCGGCGCAGACCGTGGTCTGGATGAGCCCGGAGACGATGTCCCCGCTGCCGTAGTTGACGGTGGCGTTCAGCGCGGTGACCCGCCCGCTGTGCGTACCGGTGGTGGAACCCCGGCGGTAGACGGTCGTGCCCACGGACGGCGTGGCCGCGCTCGTGATGGACTGGCCGCCCACCGAACTGGGGTGCGCGATCGAGGAGTTGGTGTACCGGACCAGAGCGAAGTCATTGCCCGGGAAGCTGTAGCCGACGTTGGTGCCGAGCACCGTGCTGTGGCCGGAGTTGCTGTACCAGGTGGAGGCGACCTGTCCGCAGTGGCCGGCGGTGAGGAAGTAGTACGTACTGCCGCTGTGCACGTTGAACCCGAGCGAGCAGCGGTAGGAACCACCGTAGATGGCGTCGCCACCGGAGATCAGCTTGTTGAACCTGCCCGGGGTGTGCTTGATGGTGAGCGCGTCCGACTCGGCACCGGCCTGCCGCTTGATCCTGGCGATCTCGGCCTGGGACACGGTGCTGTCGACGGTGACCACGACATGTCCGGTGCTGCTGTCGACGGCCCAGGCCGTACCGGCCACGTCGGCCTGACGGACGGAGTCGCTCGCTCTGGTGAGCTGGGTGGCGCTGAACGTGTGGGCGTCACCGGCGTGCGCGGTGGGCGCGGCGAACGCCGCTGCGGCAAGGAGACCGGTCGCCACGGCGATCAGTCGGGTCCGTCTCGCCGTACCGCTGCGGGGAGTGGTGCGCTTGATCCTCACTTTTCGTTCCCTCCAAGGGAAGTCGGGGGCCCGCGTGGGGTCGGGGCCCGTGAGGCGCAGCCAGGGACAGGCCGGGATTCCGAACACACATGCCCTTGGCAAGCGCTGAGGGGGAGTATTCGGCCGAACGACCGGTCGCCACAAGGGTGCCTTTCAGCCGTTGAAATTTAAACCCCCTTTACGTGGAGCGCTCCGCCCCTCCGCCGCGCCGCCCGGCGTTGCCCCGGTCATGACGTACTGCCGGGCGGACCGGGCCAGCCCGAGGTGGTCGCGCAGCGTGCCGCCCGGATAGAAGGTGCGGAACAGGCCCCGGTGTTGGAGCAGCCCCACCGTGCCGTTGACGAACCGCTCCAGGTCACGGCGCGGCTCGACGGGCACGAGATGGAAGCCGTCGGCGGCACCGTCGGCGTGCCAGCCGGCGAGCAGTTCCGCGAGGTCGACCGGTCCGCCCCGGTACAGCGGGCCGCGCTCGGTCGGCCGGGGTCCGCCCCCGCCGTATCCGGGGCCGGCCGCGTACTCCCCGCCGCCGAGGTCGATCAGCAGGCTCACCAGCACCCGCAGCGCGTCCGGCCCGCGCCCCGACTCGGCGGCCAGCTCCCGCAGTTCGGCACGTACGGCGGCGGCCTCCTCCGGGCGGGCGACCCGCACCAGGGCGACGTCCGCGTACCGGGCTGCGACGGCGCGGCTGTGCCCCTCGGTGGCGTCGGCCACCCGCACACAACACCCCCGCAACGACTCCCCTTCCTCCGCCTCCCCCTTCTTCCCGGACACATCACCCCGCCAGCCGGCCCGCCCGCCGCTGACCCAGTCCAGCGTCACCACCGCGTCCCGCACCCGGACGGGCTCGGCGCGGGCGGCGGCGATCGTCGGGACCAGGCCGATCCGGCGGGTCGCGGGCGCCACCCGGCACAGCACGTCCAGCGCGTCGGGCCCGGGCCGGCCGAGGGAGTCGTCCAGTGTCACGAAGTCCAGCCCGCCCCGCTCGGCGAGCAGGGCCAGTTCGAGGTAGGCCCCGGCGTCGAAGGAGCCCGGCAGATCGATGCCGGCGGCAAGGTGCAGCAGCCCGGGCCGGTACCTGCCCGCGGCCATGACACTCATGAACGGTTCCCTTACTGACCGTTACCGGTCGTTACTGGTCTTTGTCGGCCGTTTCCGGTCGAGGCAGGTGGCTCAGGCGGCGGCCCGGCCGGCCAGGTTCCGCAGGATTCCCAGCGCCGCCCGGACGGTGGCGTCGTTCTGCCGGAACGCGGGCCCGCCGGTGCCCGGCCGGGTGAAGGCGCCGGAGGTACGGGCGTCGGTGTACGGGCCGAGCGCGAAGCGCCGGGAATGCGGGCGCCCGGCCGTGTCGAGGACGCGGCCGTCGCCGCGGTCGACCCGGAGCAGCCCCTCGGGGCTCTCGGCGACGCCGTCGGCGTGCAGTTCGCGCAGCAGACTGTCGCGGGCCCGTCCGACGGCGGGGTCGGGCAGCCGGGCCTCGACCAGCGCCCGGGCCGAGACGGAGAAGCCCGGCACGGTGGGACTGGCACCCCGGAACACCCCGTCCTCGGCCCGCACCGTCATGTCGGCGCCGACAAAGCGGAGCAGTCCCGCCCGGGACAGCGCGAGCATCTGCCGCAGCCGGGGCCCGGGCGGACCGGACGCCAGGTAGCTGAAGAACCCGTGCCACCAGGCCCCGACGCCGCCGAGCCGCACGATCTGCCCGTAGACGGACAGCAGCCCGAGAAAGACCGCCAAGTCAGCGCTGTGCGACGCATCATGACGTTGCGTCAGATCACTCTCGACATACCTCCGCAGCCCCTCCTGGAACGCCTCGTGCGACGCGTACCGCACCCCCTCCAGCGGACGGTCGAGCGCGCCGAGGTCGAGCCGGTCGGCCGGGTCCGGTACGGCGGCGGCGACCAGCGCCCGGGTCTCGGCGGGGCCGGCGGCGGCCGCGTACTTCTCCTCGAAGTCGGCCCAGGCCATCGCCGTACGTCCGGCGTGGGCGGTGAACAGCCGGTGGTAGTGGGCGAAGCCCAGTTCCTTCTCCACCAGCGGCCACACGTCGCGCCGGAAGTCGAAGCCGGCCGGCCGGGCGAGCAGCTCCTCGACCTCGGCGGGGCCGAAGAAGCGGGGCAGCGGGGGCCGGTCGCCGGTCCACTCGTAGCCGATCTTCGCGTGGTACGGCACGCCGCGCCGCGAGCCGACGTACAGCACCGGCTCCCGCCCCGAGGGGACGTAGGTGTCGCCCTCGTACCGGCCGCCGCGGCCCTCGGTGAGCAGGACCATCAGGTCGACGAAGGCGAGACCGAAGCCGCGCACGAGCACGGGCTCGCCGGGACGCAGCGGGGACAGGTCCGTGTCGGCGGTGAAGTCGGGCGGCAGGTGCACCAGGTCGTGTGCGCGGGCGTAGGCCGCCAACTCGGTCTGTTCATCGTCGAGTTCGGCGTCGAGGTGGCCGAGGGCGAGAATCACCAGGTCGGCGAGGAGGGGGCGGGGCCGGCCCGCCAGCCACACCTGCTGGCGCCCGTCGCGCGGGCCGCTGACCCGCAGGGCGCGCCGGGGGTGGTGGTGGACGGTGATGCCGTCGGGCAGTTCGGCCAGGGCGCGCTCGTACACGTGGCGCAGATAGCGCCCCTGGAGCTGTCGGTCGGCGAAGGTGGCGCCGTCGACTCCGGCCCACTGGTGCAGGGTGGGGCCCTCGCGCACCGGGCCGTCCATGGCCACGGTGTCGTCGGTGAACATGGTGACGTCCTCGGCGTGCGAGTTCATCCACAGCAACGGCGACTGCGCCTGGCGCCAGATGCGGCCGCCGCCCGGCGGGTGCGGGTCGACCAGATGGATGTCCAGGCCCGTGTCGGCATACAGCTCGGGGGCGTTGGCGGCGATGCGCTCCAGCAGGCCGGTCCCGCGCGGCCCGGCTCCCACGATCACCAGCTGCGGCCTCATCGGGCACGCTCCGTGCCGAGTTCGTCGTGCGGGAGGGTGGCGGGGGTGTCGAATGGCATGCGAAGGCTCCATGACGCGAAGAGTCAGGGTTGGCGCCTTCACACGGCCGAGCCCCTCAGCAAGACCGTCCGACGAGAGTACGTGGGCGTTTCCCGGCGCTGTCAAGGCTGTCCGAACTGTGAGCCGTACGTCTCACGTCAGTTGACGCGGAACCGGATGCCTGTTCCACTTGCCCCATGCATCCACAGCAGTGGCTGGTCACCCGCTCCCACATCGACTTCGGTCGCGTGTGGTCCTGTTCCTGTTGAGCCGACCCCCTGCGCGCACTCGCGCTCTCTCCTCCCCTGCATCTCTCCGCGCCTTCACCCCCTCCCCTCGCGCCTTTTGCCGCTAGCACCCGTCACAGGGACAGCAGCAGTCGCATCCGTCGCAGCATCCGTCACACCCGTCGCATCCGTCGCACGGGCAGTCGCAGTCACAGTCCGAACAGCACCCCTCCCGCTTCTTCCGCGACCAGGGGCCCTCGTACTCGTCCGCGCAGCACATCTGGCAGGTGCAGCACACCAGAAGGAACGCCCCGCACCCGGGCAGGAATCCGCGCGGCGCCCCGGGCTGGTGCGGATGCGGACGAGGGGGCTGTTGCGGGTCGTACGGCGCGAACGCCCGGTCCACCGACCGCCGCAACTCGTGCACGAGCAGCAGATGCACCAGCTTGCCGTCGGCGAACTCGGCGTCGCGCAGGGCGAGCCGGATGCCGTGCAGGGCGTCGTCGGCGAGCCGGCGGGCCTGGGCACGGGGCGTGCCCGTGGCGGTGAGCGGGTTCCAGGCTCCCGACAGGGCGTCGGACTCCTGGTCCTCCACGGCGTCCAGCAGATGCGCGAGCCGGCCGAAGAGGCGTCCGGCCTCCGCCAGGGGCCGCGCGTTGTCGGGGCGGCCGGCCAGCACCGCGGTGTGCGCGAAGGCCGCCGCCGTCGCGGTCTCGGTCGGCTCGGTGACCGTCAGGATCGGGGTGCCGTACCCGGCGAGGGTCTCCAGGCCGAGCTGCCGGTCGACGGCCTCGACGAGGACGCCGGTGTCGAAGCCGACGGCCCCGCCGCTGCGCGCACCGGCCCGGCCCCAGCCCGCGGCGACCCGGCGGGCCGCGGCGGCCACGGGTCTGCGGGCCAGCAGCCCGTCCCGGTCGGCGACATGGTCGCGGACCTTCGCCGCGGCGAGCACCAGCGAGACGGCCGCGGCGAGCCGCGCGCCCTCGCCCCGGGCGACGGACGCGGTCCGCATCCCGCGCAGCGCACACGGTCCGGCCGTGCGCCGCGAACCCTCGGCCGGACCGGCCTGAGCATCCGTCAGAACCGATATGAGCAGCCCGTCGTAGTTCGTCACGATGCGCGCGAACTGGCCGTGGTCGCGGCGCAGCGCGAGGCACAGCCCGCACAAGTGCGCCATCCACTCGGCTTTGAGGCGTTCACCGAGCCGGTGCGAGCACGGTCTGACGATTCCGAACACTGCCGATCCCCCGTTTTGTGGCGCGGCGTTGGTGTTCACCCGTACGCAGTGACGCTCACCCATCCGCCGCCGACGATCATATTTCACTCACAGTCAGCAGCCATATGTGGCTGCACCCTTGGGGCACAAGGGCTCTCGACGGATCGGCTGTGCACCAGTACCGTCACAAACCCCCCGCGCGGCGTCTATCCACTTGGCGCACCGTCCGCATCATGGATGACCATAGGGGTGCGGAAAGCGAGAAAGCCTGCTGTGAGAGGAGGCGTCCATGGGATCGGTACGCAAGGCGAGTGCGTGGCTCGGCCTCGTCGACGACAACGATGACGAGCGTTACTACGACGACGAGTACTCCGAGGGCACCGAGTCCGGGGACGCCTGGGTCACGGACCCCCGGGTGAAGGTGGCCACGGACACGGCCGAGGAGAAGGGCCACCGGATCGGCACGGTCACCCCGGACAGCTTCCGGGACGCCCGCGCGATCGGCGAGCTGTTCCGGGAGGGCGTCCCGGTCATCATGAACCTCACGGCGATGGACCCGGCCGACGCCAAGCGCGTGGTGGACTTCGCGGCGGGGCTGACCTTCGGTCTGCACGGCACGATCGAGCGGGTGGCAACGCGCGTGTTCCTGTTGACTCCGTCGAACACGGAGATCATCAGCGGTGAGCCGGCGGCGCGCCGCGAGGACGGGTTCTTCAACCAGAGCTGAGGCAGGGCCGCTCACCGGCCCTGCCTCCTGAGCCCCGCCCCCGAAGGGGCTCACCGGAAGGCGGGCTCACCGAAAGGCGTCGAGCCCGGTGAGCGCCTTGCCCAGCACGAGCTGGTGCATCTCGACGGTGCCCTCGTAGGTGAGCACCGACTCCAGGTTGGTCGCGTGCCGCATCACGGGGTATTCGAGGGAGATCCCGTTGGCGCCGAGGATCGTCCGCGCCGTACGGCAGATCTCGATGGCCTCGCGGACGTTGTTGAGCTTGCCGAAGCTGACCTGCTCGGGACGCAGGCGGCCGGCGTCCATCCGCCGCCCCAGATGGTGGGCGAGCAGGATCCCCTTGTGCAGTTCGACCGCCATGTCGGCGAGTTTGGCCTGGGTGAGCTGGAAGCCGCCGATGGGTCGCCCGAACTGCTCGCGCGACTTCGCGTAGTCCACGGCCGCCTCGAAGCTGCTGCGCGCCGCGCCCATCGCACCCCAGACGATGCCGTAGCGGGCGTGGGACAGACAGCTGAGCGGGCCGCGCAGTCCGGTGGCCTCCGGGAGTACGGCGTCGGCGGGCAGTCGTACGTCGTCCAGGACGAGTTCGCTGGTGACCGAGGCGCGCAGGGACCACTTGTGCTTGATCTCGGGCGCCGAGAAGCCGGGGGTGCCGGTCGGGACGACGAAGCCGCGGATGCCGTTCTCGGTCTGCGCCCAGACGACGGCCACCCCGGCGACCGAACCGTTGGTGATCCACATCTTGCGGCCGTTGAGTACCCAGTCTCCCCCGCCGTCGCGCTTGGCGTGGGTGCGCATCGAGGCGGGGTCGGAGCCGTGGTCGGGTTCGGTGAGCCCGAAGCAGCCGATCACCTCGCCGGCCGCCATCCGGGGCAGCCACTCGTTCTTCTGCTCCTCGCTGCCGAAGCGGTGGATCGCGTACATGGCGAGCGAGCCCTGCACGGAGACCAGGGAGCGGATGCCGGAGTCGGCCGCCTCCAGCTCCAGACAGGCCAGGCCGTACTGCACGGCCGACGCGCCCGCGCAGCCGTATCCGGTCAGGGACATGCCGAGGGCGCCGATCGAGCCGAGCTCGCGGGCGAGTTCCCCGATCCCGGGCAGCTCCCCGTTCTCGTACCACTCGGCGACGTACGGCAGCACGCGGTCCGCAGCCCAGGCCCGCACGGTGTCCCGCACGGCGAGGTCTTCGGGCTCCAGCAGGTCGTCGATCCCGAGCGGGTCGGCGGGATCGAAGGGGGGCAACTTCGAGGACGCGGACATGGGAACACCCTCCGGCACACAAGAAAACTAGCACCGCTAGTCACATTTTGCCGCTGACGTTACGGTGCGGTGCCCCGCACGTCCAGTACGTCAGGCCGAGACCCGGGACTCCGCCACTTCCCGCGGCGCGGGCAGCTCCACCGTCGTCACGGCCTCGGTGCCGCAGTGCATGAGCCGCGGCAGCCGCAGCGCCATCACCGCGCCCAGCAGCAACAGCCCCGCGCTCACCAGCAGCGTCACATGGAGCCCGTGCACGAAGGAGTCCCGTGCGGCCTGCCGCAGCGCGGCCCCCGCGGGGCCGCCGAGCCGGTCGGCCAGGTCGTAGGCCTCGCCGAGCGAGTGCCCGGCCGCGCGCGAGGCGTGCCGCGGAACACCCGGCACCGACCGCAGCCCCGGCGCGTAGGCGGCGTTCATCACGCTGCCGAGCAGGGCGATGCCGATGCCGGCGCCGAGCTGGTACGACGTCTCGCCCATCGCCGCGGCGCCGCCGGCCTGGTCCGCCGGGGCCTCGCTGAGCATCGACTCGTACGCCCCGAAGAGCGTGGTCTCCAGGCCGAAGCCGAGCAGCACGAAAGCGGACAGCAGCAGCGGCGCGTTGTCGCTGCCGCCCATCGCGGTGAGCGTCAGGACGGCGGCGGCGGTCAGCAGGAAGCCGGTGCAGACCATGCGGCGCGGCCCGAAGCGGCGCAGCATCCGCGCGCCCGCCAGGCCCGCCGCCATCGCCGCGACGGTGAGCGGCAGCAGCCGCAGGCCGGTCCGCAGCGGCGACAGTCCGAGGACCAGTTGCAGATACTGCGCGGCGATCAGCTCCAGGCCGACCAGCGCGAGCATCGCCAGCACGATGCAGCCCACCGAGGTGCCGAACGCGGGGCGGCGGAACATCCGCAGATCCACCAGCGGATGGAGCTGCCGCCGCTGGCGGCGTACGAAGAGGACGAGGAGCGCCGCGCCGATCAGCAGCGGCAGCACGGTGCAGGGGCTCGCCGGGGCCTCTGCCCCGCCCAGCCGCTTCACCCCGAGGACGACGCCGAACAGACCGCCGGCCGCCATCAGGGCGCCGACGACGTCCCAGGGGCCACTGCGGTCGCCACGGGACTCGGGCAGCAGGATGCGGCCGACCGGCAGACTGACCAGCATCAGCGGGATGTTGACGAGGAAGACCGCGCCCCACCAGAAGTGCTCCAGCAGAAAGCCGCCGAGCAGCGGGCCGACCGCCGCGCCGACGGCGGCGACCGCGCTCCAGATGCCGATGGCGAGCGCGCGCTCGCGCCGGTCGGGGAAGACCTGGCGCAGGATCGACAGGGTCGCGGGCATGATCATGGCGCCGCCGACGCCGAGCAGCGCGCGGGCGAGGATCAGGGCCTCGGCGGTCGGCGCGAAGGCGGCCATGGCGGAGGCGACGCCGAAGCAGCCGTAGCCGAGGAGCAGGACGCGTCGGCGGCCGATCCGGTCGCCGAGCGTGCCGAAGAGGATCAGCAGCGAGGCGCAGACCAGCGGATAGACGTCGACGATCCAGAGCAGTTCCATGGCGCCGGGCCTGAGGTCCTCGGTGACGGCGGGAACCGCCACGTGCAGCACGGTCGCGTCGAGGGCGACGAGCAGCAGGCTGACGCAGAGGACGACGAGCACGACCCAGCGGTTGGCACCGGCTCCGACTGCCCCGCGGCGCGGGCGCACGGCAGCCGTGGTCGTACCGGTCATGCACGTACCTCCCAGCTGATCCCTCGCGTGCGGCGGACCGACGGGTGGGGACTCCCCGTCGCTGAACCGGAGAGGAGCGGTGTCTCCGGCCCGCTCGAACCCACGCGGGTGACTCGTCAGCGTACGCGAGTCCGTCGCGGGCACACGTGGCGGACCTCTCACACGCCCGACCGGACCCGTGTGGCGTATGCCACTTCGCCCCCTCTTGGCCGAAACATCCCCCATGTTCCGGGGGCGGGACCGGTTCCGCGGTCGTCCGATAATCGAGCCCGTGACCGTTCTTGACACGCGCCCGGGCGACACCCGCGCCCCCCTGCTGCGCCGAGCCGCCCCCGCCCTGCTGGGCTACGCCGCGGTGCGCGCCCTGGGGCTGGTGGTGCTGGCGGTGTGGAGCGCCGCGCGCGGCAAGAGCGCGCACCACCTCCTGGCCGCGCGCTGGGACTCCCTCTGGTACACCCGCGTCGCCGAGCTGGGCTACGGCTACGAGGTGCGCCTGCCGAACGGCGACGTCCACTCCAACCTGGCTTTCTTCCCGCTGCTGCCATGGCTGGAGCGGCTGCTGCACGCGCTCTCGCCGCTGTCGTACGCGGACGCGGGACTCACGGTGAGCCTGCTCGCCTCACTGGCCGCCGCGGCGGGGATCTTCGCGGTGGCGGAGCGGGTGTACGGCGCCCGGGTCGGGGTCTGCGCGGTGCTGCTGTGGGCGGTGCTGCCCGTGGGGATCGTGCAGTCCATGGCGTACAGCGAGTCGCTGTTCACGGCGCTGGCGGCCTGGTCGCTGTACGCGCTGCTGGCCGGCCGCTGGGTGAGCGCCGGGCTGCTCGCGTCGCTGGCGGGGCTGACCCGGCCGGTCGGGGCGGCGGTGGTCGCGGCGGTGTGGGTCACGGGGGTGCTGTCGTTCGTACGGGACCGCCGCGAGCGCGCATCGGCAGGCGGGGGTGTGACGGCGGGGCCCACCCCGCGGGCCCCCGCCCGGCGCCGCGTCCTCGGGATGCTGCTGGCCCCGCTCGGCGCGGCCGGCTACGTCCTCTGGGTCGGGCACCGCACCGGCAGGGGTCCGCTCGGATATCTGGACGTCCAGGCCGGCTGGCGCAACGGGTTCGACGGCGGCTACGCCTTCGCGCGTTTCGTGGCCGCCACGTTCACGTCATTTCCGTCCGCGCTCGCCGGTGTCGGCCTGACCGTCGGCGTCGCCCTGCTGCTGTGGCTCTACGTCGTCGGCGTCCGGCAGCGTCAGCCCATCGCCCTGCTGGTGTATACGGGTGTCGTACTCGCGCTCGCCCTGTGCGCGTCGAGCTACTTCGGCTCCAAGCCCCGGCTGCTGCTGCCCGCCTTCCCGGTGCTGCTGCCGCCGGCCCGCGCCCTCGCCCGGTCGCGCATCGCCAAGTCCGCGCTGGTCACCGTGGCTTTGGCGGTGGCCTCGGCGATCTACGGGGCGTTCTGGCTGAACGGCTCCGGTCCACCATGATCGACTTCTTCCGGCGGTGACGCTCCGGAGAATTCCGCCCCAGGACCCGGTTAACGCATTTATAAGCGCCATATAAACAACACCCGGAACGATCAAAGGAATTGAAGACGGCGACCTCACCGGATTCCGGAATCCCCGGAATTCGAGCCACGCTTGAGAGGTTTGCCACATCACATCGTCATCACAAAGCCGCAGTTTCGACGGGGTTCACACCTCACTCGCTGTAACGTCGATTGGGTGCGTACCGAACGAAACATCACCCGGCGTCTGGACCGGGTGTTCGCCAGACTCGACCGTGAGCCGGAACGACCGGCCCACATCGATGTGCCGAGGATGAGCCGGCACCGGGTCGTGCTGTTCACGGCGACCCTGGCCTTCTACCTGGCGATCGTGTGGGCCGTGGTGATCACGTCCTGGCTGGTCCGGCTCGACTGGCAGGTCATGTTCTTCCGGCCGTACCAGCAGTGGCCGCAGATCCACGCCTTCCTCGACTACTACGTGGTGCTCGGCCAGCGCGGCCCCACCGCCGTGATGGTCGCGGCCTGGCTCGGCTGGCGCTCCTGGCGGCAGCACACGCTGCGCCCGCTGCTGACCCTGGCCGCCTCGTTGCTGCTGCTGAACATCACGGTCGGCGCCGCCAAGTACGGGATGGGGCGCCTCGGTCCGCACTACGCGACCGTGATCGGCTCGAACGAGATGATGCGGGGCGGCGATATATTCCCCAGCGGCCACACCGCCAACGCGGTCGTGACGTGGGGGATCCTGGCGTATCTGGCCTCCACTCCCCGGGCGCGCCGCTGGCTGTCGGCGCTGTCCGCGATCACCTCGCTCGGCGTCGGCATGACCACCGTCTACCTCGGTACGCACTGGCTGAGCGACGTGCTGCTGGGCTGGGCCGCGGGCCTGCTGATCCTGCTCGCGTTGCCGTGGTTCGAGCTGCCGATCGCGCGGACGGAGGACTGGCTGTTCGACCTGCGCGACCGCTGGCGGGCCCGCCGCGGCCGCCCGGCGGCCGAACCGGCCGTCCCGGTCACCCCGGTGGTGCTCAAGCCGCGCAGCGCCCCGCGGGCCGAGCAGCCGTCGCCGGCGCGCGAGCCGGTCGCCTCGACCCGTGCCTCCCGGGGGCTCGCCCACCTGGCCCCGGGGCCGCACACGACCCGCTCGGAGCGCACTCCGGTCACCCCGGCGGGCAGTCGCCGTCCGCCGCACACCGACCACCGCGTCCCGCGCGGCACGACCCAGCCGGCCCGCCCCCTCACCGGCGGCTGACGGCCGGGTCCGGTACGCACACCCCGCCACCGCGCACGAGCAAGGCCCCGCCTCCCTCATCGGGAGCGGGGCCTTCGCCGTACGTACGGCCGCCGACGGGGCGGTCAGCCCTTCCAGGCGCGGGCCACCCGGCCGCCCTGCACCTCGAAGTTCAGCCGCCCCACCCGGTACTCCATGGTGATGATCGCGCCCGGCGGCAGCGGCCGCACCGTCGCCCAGCCGCGCTGCCGGGCGAGCCGCTCGGCGTCGGCGGCCTCGAGGCCGACGTACCCGTCCGGACTGTCCTGGGGCTCCGCGGGCGGAGTGGGAATCGGTGCCATACCACCAAGCTAGCAAGGTAAGAGGAAGATCTGCCCCGGGTCACACTTCTGTCACAGCTTCCCGGGTCACACGTACGGGGGTTTCCACACGGCTCGCCCGGCCAATCGAACAGAATTCACACCCGCCGCCGGGCCGCTTCGAATTAGCTGCGGAAAGGCCCGAGGCGGGCAGCGGGGACGGTGCACGGACGGCATTCCCCGGGCAATCCCGTGCGATACCCGGGCAGCTGACGTCGCATAGGAATTTCACGGGACCAGCACATGGCGCGGGCCGCGGCACGGATGCGGGACAGCCGCCGCCCTGAGTGGACGGCGGCTGTCGGGCGCGGCGCTCGGTGCTCAGAGTGCCAGGCGCTGGCCGGGCAGGATCAGGTTCGGGTCGTCGCCGATGACCTTCTTGTTGGCCGCGTAGACCCGCTGCCAGTCGGTTCCGTGCGCGACCGCGATCGCGCTCAGGGTGTCACCCTCGCGGACCGTGTAGTCGCGGCCCTCCGGGGAGTCGCTGCGGCCCGAACGGGACGCCGGGCGCTCCTCCGTCCGCGCCGGCGCGGACGGTGCCGGAGTGGACCTGGTCGGGGCGGACTTCGTCGTCACGCCCTTCGAGTCGGCCGAGCCGGAGGCCGTACCGGAGGAACCGGTGCGGTCGGCCGCGGGTGCCGCGCCGAAGGCTCCGGCGCGGCCCGAGCAGACCGGCCAGGCACCCCAGCCCTGGGCCTGCTGGACCTTGGTGGCAACGGCGATCTGCGCGCTCCTGGAGGCCTGGTCGGCCGTCGCGGCGTAGGCGGAGCCGCCGTACGCGCGCCAGGTCGAGGCGGAGAACTGGAGCCCGCCGTAGTAGCCGTTGCCGGTGTTGATGTGCCAGTTGCCGCCGCTCTCGCACGCTGCGATGCGGTCCCACACCCCGTTGTCCGCCGCCGCGGCGTTGCCGGTCGCGGCGAGCAGCCCCAGCGGGGCGAGCAGCGCGGCTCCGGCGAGCGCGGCCGTCGTACGGACCTTGCGGTCACCGTCGCGACGGGCGGCGTTGCGGGTGGTATCGGCACACTCGGACATGTAATTCCCTCTCCACGAACCCGGGGTCCCCCAGGCGGAGCACGTCTCGCCGCGCATGAACGCGGCTCCTCGTGTCCGCCCGTCCGCCGCGGACCGGTGCCGGCGGTACTGCTGCCGGCGCCGGGCGGTGGACGTTCCCGAGCGGTGCTCGTTGCACACGGCGGAGGAATGTATGGAGGGTGACCTGCCGAAATCAACCAACTCCCCGTCCTTCCAGGCCAGTTGGCCGTTACCGCAGGTAGCGGCGAATTCAGGCCACCCACTACATCCCTTGATTTCATGATTTCTCGACCAACAGCCGACGCCAAACGTGATTCACTTCACCCGTTCAAGCTCCTTGACTGGGCGGCGAGTTGACGGTGAGTGGCCGATTCCGCACGTCTCGTGACCGAGTGAGGTGGTTGATGCGAACCGGTCCCCGCCGGGGCGTGACTCCCACCACAGGACGCCCGTTGTCTTCTTCATGAGCCCGGAACCCCGGGGCTCATCGGCCGGGAGCCACCCGGCCGACCCAGCACGCATCCCGAGGGAGCCCCCGTGCCGCGCATGCTCGACGTCAGTGACGAGGTACGCGCCGAGATCGGCGACGAAGAAGCCGACCGGCTGCTCGCCGACGAGAACACCCCGGGCAGTTACGACTGCACCTCCTGCCGCACCCCGGGCGACTCCGGACAGGAGCGCACCAGCACCGTTCTGTTCGTCGGGGACGAGACCGCCGTCCTCGCCTTCGCCCACGCCAGCTGCCTGCCCTCGCAGGTCGTCCAGGTCACCGAGGAGCAGCTCCAGGGCGCCGTCCGGTCCATCGGCGGGGTCGCCCCCGGCGCGGGCGAGCCGCCGAAGGCCGTGCCCGAGCAGGCGGTCCTCGGTGTGACCAGCGGACTCGTGCTGATCGAGGGCGAGTTGCACCCCGCACTCGTCGTCGAGCCGACCACGCCGATCGTGCGTCCGGGCACCACCGGCCCCGGCGACGACTTCCTTCCGCTGCTCATCGAGCAGGGCTTCACACCGGTGACCGAGCTGACGTCCGTACCGCCGGTGCTGCACGGCTGGTCGGTGCTGCTCGCCATGGGCCAGCTGCACGCGGTGCTCCAGCCCTCGGCCGGCGGCGGGCAGCCGGTGGCCTGGTGGCAGGCGCATCAGCCGCTCCAGGTCACCGACAGCTGGCGGGCCGCGGCCAACAAGCACCAGCAGGTGCTGATGTTCGCGGCGCCGGTGGGGTCGATCGGGCGGCAGCCGCGCGAGGATCTGCTGCGGGAGTCTCTCGACAAGGCGGCGGCGGTGGGCAAGCTGGTCGCTGCCGCTTTGCCTCTCGCCGGTACGTGACGTTCTCCCCAGGGGGCAGCCCCGCGCACCTCGGGAGATCACAGAACCGCATCTCTTCAGGGTCCCGGTCGTTTGGACATACGTGCACGCATACGACACTCCTCCCCCTCGCCGAACCTCCTTCGTCTCCGTTCCGTCAGCCCGGCTGGCGCAGGACGGGGCCGTGGGGGGTTCGGCCACGCCCATCTACGACATGCTCTACGCGGAATGGGTCAAGTCCTTCCGCACGCTGCCGGGGGACCGCAGCGGGGAGGAGGGGCTGAGGTTCAGTCCCTTCGGTGAACTCCCAGGCGTGACAGGCTCGTACGGAGGCCCGCGGGCGGGGTCGTTCAGCAGCTCGTACAGCGCGTACAGCGCCGGGGCCTACAGCGCGCGACAGCAGTCGCAGTGGCAGCGGATCGGCACGATCGGGCGGCCCCACCCGCACGACACCGGGATGCACTACGTCGCCCCGGCCCTGCCGCCGGGACCGCGACAGGGCGCGTGAGGTACGGCGAGGGCGGCCCCCCGGCCTTCTCGGTCGGGGGGCCGCCCTCGTGCCGTACGGCGGTTACTTCTTCTTCTGGCCGCGCTTCTCGCGCACCCGCACCGAGATGTGGATCGGGGTGCCCTCGAAGCCGAACTCCTCGCGCAGTCGGCGCTCGATGAAGCGGCGGTAGCCCGCCTCGATGAAGCCGGAGGCGAAGAGGACGAAGCGCGGGGGCTTGGTGCCGGCCTGGGTGCCGAACAGGATGCGGGGCTGCTTGCCGCCGCGGACCGGGTGCGGGTGGGCCGAGACCAGCTCGCCGAGGAAGGCGTTCAGGCGGCCCGTGGGGACGCGGGTCTCCCAGCCGGCGAGGGCGGTCTCGATCGCCGGGACCAGCTTCTCCATGTGCCGGCCGGTGCGCGCCGAGACGTTCACGCGCGGGGCCCAGGCGACCTGGCCCAGCTCGGTCTCGATCTCGCGCTCCAGGTAGTAGCGGCGCTCCTCGTCGAGGGTGTCCCACTTGTTGAAGGCGAGGACGACCGCGCGGCCCGCCTCGACGGCCATGGTGACGATCCGCTGGTCCTGCACCGAGATGTTCTCGGCGGCGTCGATCAGGATGACCGCGACCTCGGCCTTCTCCACGGCGGCCGCCGTGCGCAGCGAGGCGTAGTAGTCGGCGCCCTGCTGGAGGTGGACGCGCTTGCGGATGCCGGCGGTGTCCACGAACTTCCAGGTGACGCCGCCGAGTTCGATCAGCTCGTCGACCGGGTCGCGGGTGGTGCCCGCCAGCTCGTTGACGACGACGCGCTCCTCGCCGGCGACCTTGTTCAGCAGCGAGGACTTGCCGACGTTCGGGCGGCCGATGAGCGCGATGCGGCGGGGGCCGCCGATCGCGGTGCCGAAGCTCTGCGCGGGCGCCTCGGGCAGCGCCTCCAGGACGGCGTCCAGCATGTCGCCGGTGCCCCGGCCGTGCAGCGCGGAGACGGGGTGCGGCTCGCCGAGGCCGAGGTTCCACAGGTAGGCCGCGTCGGCCTCGCCGCTCGGGCCGTCGACCTTGTTGGCGCACAGCACGACCGGCTTGCCGGCCTTGCGCAGCAGCCGGACGACCGCCTCGTCGGTGTCGGTCGCGCCGACCTTGGCGTCCACGACGAAGACGACCGCGTCGGCCGCCTCGATCGCGTACTCGGCCTGGGCGGCGACGGAGGCGTCGATGCCGAGGACGTCCTGCTCCCAGCCGCCGGTGTCGACGACCTTGAAGCGGCGGCCGGCCCACTCGGCCTCGTAGGTGACGCGGTCGCGGGTGACGCCGGGCTTGTCCTCGACGACGGCCTCGCGGCGGCCGATGATCCGGTTCACCAGGGTCGACTTGCCGACATTGGGACGGCCGACGACGGCGAGCACGGGCAGCGGGCCGTGGCCCGCCGCCTCGATGGCGCCCTCGACGTCCTCGATGTCGAAGCCCTCTTCCGCGGCGAGCTCCATGAACTCCGCGTACTCGGCGTCACCGAGAGCCCCGTGGTCGTACTCGTGCGCGTCCTCGTACGCGGCCGAGCCGTCGGGCTGGATGTCGTCGTTCATGAAGTCCGTACCTCGTCGTTCATTCGTGGTGATCGGTGGACCGGCCCAGCCTGGGCTGATCCACTACTCAAGTGTCGCTTAGCGCCCGGTCAGGCGCCTGGCGTTTTCCAGGTGGCTGGTGAGCTGCTTCTGGATGCGCTCGGTCGCCTCGTCCAGCGCCCTGCGCGTGCGCCGCCCGGTGCGGTCGCCCGCGTCGAAGGGGTCGCCGAAGACGACGTCGACACGGGAGCGCAGCGGGGGCAGCGCCTTTATCAACCGCCCCGGCTCCTCCGCGCTTCCCAGTACGGCGATGGGCACGATCGGCGCCCCGCTGCGTACGGCGAAGTAGGCGAGCCCGGCGCGCAGCGAGGCGAAGTCGCCCTCGCCCCGGGTGCCCTCCGGAAAGATGCCCAGCACGCCGCCGGCCTCCAGCACGCCGAGCGCGCGGGTGATGGCGGTGCGGTCGGCCGTGGTGCGGTCCACCTTCAGCTGGCCGATGCCGGTCAGGAAGGAGCCCAGCAGGCCGACGAACGCCTCCTGCTTGATCAGGAAGTGCGTCGGCCGGGGTGCCACGCCCATGACCATCGGGCCGTCGACGTTGTGGGAGTGGTTCACCGCGAAGATCACCGGACCGGTGGCCGGCACCTTCCAGGCGCCGAGCACCCGCGGCTTCCACAGCCCGTACATCAGGCCGACGCCGATGCGCCGCCCGACCTCGGCGCCCCTTGGGGAGGGAACCGGCTCGCTCACTTCCCGGCCCGCTTCTCCTCGACCAGGGTGACGACGCACTCGATGACCTGGGCGAGGGTCAGCTCGGTGGTGTCCACCTCGACCGCGTCGTCCGCCTTGGCGAGCGGCGAGGTCTTGCGGGAGGAGTCGGCCGCGTCCCGCTTGATCAGCGCCTCACGGGTGGCGTGGACGTCGGCGCCCTTCAGCTCGCCGCTGCGGCGGGCCGCACGGGCCTCCGGGGAGGCGGTGAGGAAGATCTTCAGGTCGGCGTCGGGCAGGACGGTCGTACCGATGTCCCGGCCCTCGACGACGATGCCCCGCTCCGCGCCGGCGGCGATCGAGCGCTGGAGCTCGGTGATCAGGGTGCGCACCTCGGGCACCGCGCTGACCGCGCTGACCCTGGAGGTGACCTCCTGGGTGCGGATCGGACCGGCCACGTCCACGCCGTCGACCGTGATGGTCGGCTTGTCCGGGTCGGTGCCGGAGACGATCTCCGGCTTGCCGGCCACGGCGGCGATGGCGGTCGGGTCCTCCAGGTCGATGCCGTTGGTCACCATCCACCAGGTGATCGCCCGGTACTGGGCGCCGGTGTCCAGGTAGCTCAGGCCGAGCTGGGCGGCCACGGCCTTCGACGTGCTCGACTTGCCCGTGCCGGAGGGCCCGTCGATCGCGACGATCACGGGCTTGGCGGTCGGGGCGGCGCCGTTTTCCACGGAGGGACACCTTCCTGGTGCGGTGTGGGCGGGGTGCGGGGAGCGAGTGCGCCCTGCACAAGGTTACTGGGTGCGGGTCACTCGTCCGGACGCGTGCGCCCGCTACTGCCGCAGCGCCCAGCCGCGCTCCCGCAGCGCGGCGCTCAGCACCGGTACCGCCTTGGGCTCCACCATCAGCTGCACCAGACCGGCCTGCTGACCCGTCGCGTGCTCGATGCGGACGTCCTCGATGTTGACCCCGGCCGCTCCCGCGTCGGCGAAGATCCGGGCCAGCTGGCCCGGCTGGTCGTCGATCAGGACCGCCACGACCTCGTAGGCCCGCGGCGCGGACCCGTGCTTGCCGGGCACCCGCACCCGGCCGGCGTTGCCGCGGCGCAGCACGTCCTCGATGCCGGCGGTGCCCTCGTGCCGCTTGGCGTCGTCGGAGGACTGGAGGGCGCGCAGGGCCTCGACGGTCTCGTCCAGGTCGGCGGCGACGTCGGAGAGCAGGTCGGCGACCGGGCCGGGGTTGGCGGACAGGATGTCGATCCACATGCCCGGGTCGGAGGCGGCGATCCGGGTCACGTCCCGGATGCCCTGCCCGCACAGCCGTACGGCGGCCTCCTCGGCGTGCTCCAGGCGGGCGGCGACCATGCTGGACACCAGCTGGGGCATGTGGGAGACGAGGGCGACGGCGCGGTCGTGGGCGACGGCGTCCATGACGACCGGCACGGCCCGGCAGTGCGAGACCAGCTCCAGGGCGAGGTTCAGCACCTCGGTGTCGGTGTCCCGGGTCGGGGTGAGCACCCAGGGGCGGCCCTCGAAGAGGTCGGCGGTCGCGGCCAGCGGGCCCGACTTCTCCCGGCCGGACATGGGGTGGCTGCCGAGGTACGTCGACAGGTCCAGGCCGAGCGCCTCCAGCTCGCGGCGGGGGGCGCCCTTGACGCTGGCCACGTCGAGGTAGCCGCGGGCCACGCCGCGGCGCATGGCGTCGGCGAGCACGCCGGCGACGTGCGCGGGCGGTGCGGCGACGATCGCGAGGTCGACCGGGCCGTCGGGGGCCTCGTCGCTGCCGGCGCCCAGCGCGGCGGCCGTACGGGCCTGCCCGGGGTCGTGGTCGGCGAGGTGGACGGTGACGCCGCGCCGGGTGAGGGCCAGGGCGGCGGAGGTACCGATGAGGCCGGTGCCGATGACGAGTGCGGTTCTCACTGGGCGATGTCCTTGCGCAGGGCGGCCGCGGCACCGAGGTAGACGTGCGCGATGGCGGCGCGCGGCTTGTCGGACTCGACGTGGGCGAGGACCCGGACGACCCGGGGCATGGCACCCGCGACGTCCAGTTCCTGGGCGCAGATCAGGGGTACGTCGGCGAAGTGGCTGCCGAGCCCCCGGGCGGCGGCGGCCGGGAAGTCGCTGTGCAGGTCGGGGGTGGCCGTGAACCAGATGCTGATCAGGTCGTCGGCGGTCAGTTCGTTGCGCTCCAGGATGGCGGTGAGCAGGGCTGCGACCTGCTCGTCCATGTGCGCGGCCTCGTCCCGGTCCAGTTGGACGGCCCCACGGACCGCTCGTACCGCCACGGCGCTGCTCCTTGCTGACATGCGGATTGTTGTTGGTCCGTCCAGCGTAGTCAGCCGGGGCGGGCCGGGCGCGCGGCGCTCGATCACTGAGACGATGCGAAGCGTCCGGGACATCCCGGTTTCGACGTCGGTACGGAGGGCGGCATGGCCGAGGGCACGAAGCGGCGCACGGTTCTGGTGACGGGGGCGGCGGTACTGGCCGTACCCCTCGCGGCCTGCGGCGGCAACAAGTCCGGCAGCAACGAGAGCAGCGGCCGCACGCTGGGCGACACCGGCGAGATCCCGGAGGGCGGCGGCAAGGTCTTCAAGGATCAGAAGGTCGTCGTCACACAGCCGGCCAAGGGCGACTTCAAGGCCTTCTCCGCGATCTGCACGCACGAGGGCTGCACGGTGAGCCGGGTCGCCGACGGCACCATCGACTGCCCGTGCCACGGCAGCAGGTTCCACATCGCCGACGGCTCGGTGGCCCACGGCCCCGCGAAGAGGCCCCTGCCGCCGAAGTCGATCAAGGTGAAGGGAAATTCGATCCAGCTGGCGTGAGGGCCCGCGTACGCTCCGGGCATGCGGCCCACCGACCTCGTTCGCGAGCACACGATCTACGCCTGTGTGATGGGTTCCCGCGCCTTCGGCCTGGCCACGGACGCGAGCGACACCGACCGGCGCGGGGTGTTCCTGGCACCCACTCCCCTGTTCTGGCGGTTCGAGAAGCCGCCGACGCATGTCGAGGGGCCGGGCGAGGAGCAGTTCTCCTGGGAGCTGGAGCGGTTCTGCGAGCTGGCGCTGCGCGGCAACCCGAACATCCTGGAGTGCCTGCACTCCCCGCTGGTGGAGCACGTGGACGACACCGGCCGGGAGCTGCTGTCGCTGCGCGGCGCCTTCCTGTCCCGCCGGACGTACGACACCTTCACGCGCTACGCCCTCGGCCAGCGCAGGAAGCTCGACGCCGACGTGCGCACGACGGGTGCCCCGCGCTGGAAGCACGCCATGCATCTGCTGCGGCTGCTGACGAGCGCGCGGGACCTGCTGCGCACCGGCGAGCTGCGCATCGACGTGGGCGAGCAGCGCGAGCCGCTGCTCGCGGTCAGGCGCGGCGAGGTCTCCTGGCCACAGGTCGAGGCCCGGATGGCCCGGCTGGCGGCGGAGACGGAAGAGGCCCTGCACCGCACACCGCTGCCGCCGGAGCCGGACGGCGCCCGGGTGTCCGACTTCCTGTTCCGCACCCGCCGCGCCTCCGCACTCGCCGGACGGCCCTAGGCCTGTCGTCACACTCCCGCCTGCCCCGCGACGCCATGCACGCTCCCCCAGCCTTCGGCCGGGGGTGCCCCCACGCGCCGCACCGGGCCCCGGCCCAAGTACATCCAGTACGGGGGCCAAGGCCCGGCACGCCGACAGCACGCACCTGACGCCGCGAGGCCCGCCCTCCGGGCGGACGGCGGGAGTCTGACGACAGGACCCAGCCGCCGGACCGCCCCGCAGAGTCGTCAGTTCTCCAGCCGGACGCGGACCACGAAGTCGTGCAGGGCGTCGTGGGCGCCGTGCGCGTCCGGGAGGACCGAGGCGGCCTGGGCCTCGTCGAGGACGGCGTGCAGCCGCTCCACATCGGCCTCCACGCGCGCGTGCACGAGGCCCTCGGCCTTCCCGTGCTCCCGTTCCCGCTTGGCGGCTATCAGCTCGGGCAGATAGCCGGGCGCGTCGATCTCGTCCAGCAGGGTGGGCAGATGGGCCTGGACCCGGCCGCTGCGCATGAGGTGGATGCCGGTGAGCAGCACCCGGAACGTGTAGAGCAGCGGCTTGAGTTCGCCGGTCTTCTCGAACAGCCGCCACTGGGTCACCGCGAACCCCCGGTAGTGGTGGGCGTGGTGGCTGGTGAGGACGGCGGGCGCCAGCGCGGCCAGCTCCCGGTGCGTGTCACCGGTGTGCACGACCAGGGACGAGAGCAGCTGCTCCAGCACATAGCCGTTGCGGCGGAGCATCAGCCGTACGAACTTGCGCAGGTCGTGGGTGACAAGATCCAGCTCGACGCCGTAGCGCACCCAGGCCCGCGAGCGGGTCTCCTCCGGCTCGCGCAGGCCGACGAGGTCGGCGACGGGGAGCAGATGGACGCCGCGCAGGTCCACGTCGGAGTCCTGCGAGGGGAAGCCGTAGAGATGGGCTCCGGAGACGGTCGCGAACAGCAGCGGGTCGGGCTGTTCCGCGACCACGGGCGCGAGGTCGAGGTCTTCGATCATGGACTCAAGCGTCCCAGAGCGTCCCCGGCGCCAACAGGTCGCCCCGGTACTCGATCCGCCCGGTCCGGTCGGCGGACCGGGCGTCCGCGCCCGGCCACGCGCCCGCGAAGGCGCCGGTGAGACAGGCGATGGAGTCGGAGTCACCGGCGGTGCAGGCGGCCCGGCGCAGGGCGGTGACGGGCTCGTCGGGGAAGAGCGGGAAGCACAGCAGCCCGGTGGCGAGGGCTTCCTCGGCGATCCGGCCCTCGCCGCCGGCCTGGCACGGGTCGGTCGCCGGGGAGACGGTCCGCACGGCTTCCTGGAGCCGGTCGAGAACGGCGAGGCACTCGTCCCGGCCGCGTGCGACGAAGTGCTCGGGGCTCGGGTCCTGGGAGCGGGTCCACAGGTCGTCGAGCCAGGTGTGGTGGTACCGCGTGCGGTGGTCGACGGCGTACGCGCGCAGCTGTCCGACGAGTCCGGCCGGGTCGGTGTCCGCGGCCGGCAGGCGGACGGCGTGGGCGGTGGGGTGGGAGGCGGCGAGCACGGACTGCAACGGGGCGGCGCCTGCGCGCTGTTCGTCGCGCAGGCCGGGGACGAGCCCGATCGGGGCGACGCGCAGGGTGGCGCCGTAGCCCTTGGAGCCGGCCTGGCCGGCGTCCTGCCGGCGCGGGCCCTCCTCCTTGCGCAGCCGGCGGGCGGTCAGGCGGGTGTCAGCCGAGGGCGTCCCCGAGGGCGAGGCCGAGCAGCGCTCCGGTTGCGGCACGTTCGGACACACGATCACCGCCCCCACTTATCGTCACCATGACAAAGTGGGGGCGGTGATCACTGCACGGCGTTTGCGGGGCCGGCCTAGAGGTCGACTTCCTTCATCAGCATCCCGACCTCGGTGTTGGACAGCCGGCGCAGCCAGCCCGACTTCTGGTCGCCCAGGGTGATCGGGCCGAAGGCGGTGCGCACGAGCTTCTCGACCGGGAAGCCGGCCTCGGCCAGCATGCGGCGCACGATGTGCTTGCGGCCCTCGTGCAGGACGACCTCGACCAGGTAGTTCTTGCCGGTCTGCTCCACGACCCGGAAGTGGTCCGCGCGCGCGTAGCCGTCCTCCAGCTGGATGCCGTCCTTCAGGCGCTTGCCCAGGTCGCGCGGGATCGGACCCACGATGGCGGCGAGGTAGGTCTTCTTCACGCCGTACTTCGGGTGCGTGAGACGGTGCGCCAGCTCGCCGTGGTTGGTGAGCAGGATGACGCCCTCGGTCTCGGTGTCCAGCCGGCCGACGTGGAAGAGCCGCGTCTCACGGTTGGTGACGTAGTCCCCCAGGCACTGGCGCCCCTCCGGGTCCTCCATGGTGGAGACGACACCGGCGGGCTTGTTCAGCGAGAAGAACTGGTACGACTGCGTCGCGACCGTCAGGCCGTCGACCCTGACCTCGTCCTTCTCGGGATCGACCCGCTTGCCCTGCTCCAGCACGATCTCGCCGTTGACCTCGACGCGCGCCTGCTCGATCAGCTCCTCGCAGGCCCGGCGGGAGCCGTAGCCCGCGCGCGCGAGGACCTTCTGCAGCCGCTCGCCCTCCTGCTCGGCGCCCGGGAAGGTCTTGGGCGGCTTGACGTCCTTCTTGCCCGCGTACCGCTCGCGGTTGCGCTCCTCGGCCCGCGCCTCGTACTCGCGGGAGCTGCCGGGCGCCGTACGGCCGCGCTGCGGCTGGGCCTTCCTCGGGCCGCCCTTGGCACCGCCGCGGGCCGCTCCGCCGCGCCCGGACTTGGGGCCCTCCTGGGAGGCGCCGGGGCCCACGTCGTAGCGGCGCTCCTCGGGGCGGGGCTTGCGGGGACGGCCCTGCCCCTGCCGCTCGTCCCGGTTGTTGCCGGCGCCGCGGTAGTTACCGCGCCCGCCGCTCTTGCCGCTACCGCTGCCGCTGCCGCTGCTTCGCATCAAAGTTCCGTCTTAGTCGTCTGCGTCCTGACCGCCGGGCGCGTCGGGCGCGTCCGGGTCGAACGACGGGACTCCCTCCTGGGTCTCCGCCTCGATCGCCTCCGCCTCCGGGAGGAAGGGCGCGAGTTCCGGAAGCTCGTCCAGGCCGCGCAGGCCCATCCGCTCCAGGAAGTAGTTCGTCGTCCTGTACAGGATCGCACCTGTTTCGGGTTCCGCGCCCGCCTCCTCGACCAGACCGCGCTGGAGCAGGGTGCGCATCACGCCGTCGCAGTTGACCCCGCGCACGGCGGAGACGCGACTGCGGCTGACCGGCTGGCGGTAGGCGACGACCGCGAGGGTCTCCAGCGCCGCCTGGGTGAGCCGGGCGGTCTGGCCGTCCAGGACGAGCCGCTCGACGGCCGGCGCGTACTCCGCGCGCGTGGAGAAGCGCCAGCCGCCCGCGACGAACCGCAGCTCGAAGCCGCGGCCCTGGACGGCGTACTCGTCGGCCAGCTCCCGGAGCGCGTCGGCGATCTGCCGTCTCGGCCGTTCCAGCAGCCTCGCCAGGTGCTCCTCGGTCGCGGGCTCGTCCACGACCATGAGCATGGCCTCCAGGGCGGGCTTGAGGCCGAGGTCGGCGACGGTCCGCAGCCCGGCCGGGACCTCGGCGGTCTCCTCGCTCATGCCTTCATCTCCTCCTCGGGCGGCTCGGGCCGCTCGTCCCTGGGCGCCTCGGGCGGCCGGTCGAACTCGTCGGTGACCACCGGCGCCGTGTCCGTGTCCCCGCCGGTCCAGCGCACGAGCAGCTCTCCGAGCGCCGCCTCCTGCTCCAGGGCGACGGCCTTCTCGCGGTACAGCTCCAGCAGGGCGAGGAACCGGGCGACGACGGTGAGGGTGTCGTCGGTGTCCTCCACCAGGGCCCGGAAGCTGGCCTCGCCCAGCTCCCGCAGCCGGGCGACCACGATCCCGGCCTGCTCCTGCACGCTGACCAGCGGGGCGTGGATGTGGTCGACGTAGACCTGCGGTTTGGGCCTCGGCTGCATCGCCTTGACCGCGAGCCTGGCGAAGCCCTCGGGGCCGATGCTGATGACGACCTCGGGCAGCAGCTCGGCGTACTGGGGCTCCAGGCCGACGGTACGGGGGTACCGGCGGGCCTCCTCGTCCAGGCGCGCGTTGAAGATGTCCGCGATCTGCTTGTAGGCGCGGTACTGGAGCAGCCGCGCGAACAGCAGGTCCCGGGCCTCCAGCAGCGCCAGGTCGCCCTCGTCCTCGACCTCGGCGGCGGGCAGCAGCCGGGCCGCCTTCAGATCGAGCAGCGTGGCCGCCACGACGAGGAACTCGGTCGTCTGGTCCAGGTCCCAGTCCGGCCCCATGGCGCGGATGTGCGCCATGAACTCGTCGGTGACCTTCGACAGGGCGACCTCGGTGACGTCCAGCTTGTGCTTGGAGATCAGCTGGAGGAGCAGGTCGAAGGGACCCTCGAAGTTGGCGAGGCGGACCTTGAAGACGCCGTCGGAGACGGGCTCGGGCTCCGGCCCGGCGTCGACACCTGCCTCGGGCTCGGTCCCTGCCCGGGGTTCGGGACCGGTACCCGGCCCCGGCGCATCGGGCGTTCGCCGTCCCGGGTCTGCCGCCTTGGGGCCTCCCGCCCCCGTGTGGGGTTCCGCGACGGGCTGCGGCCCCGGCTCGGGCGTCCCGGTCGTCCCGGTCGTCTCGGGCGTCTCCGGTGGGGAAGTCGGCGGTGCGGCGGCCTGTACCGAAGTGTCCGGGCAGGTGTCCGGGTCGTCCTCCGTCGGTGCCGCGATCGGCTCGGCGTACCCGGCCGGTGCGACCGGCGCGGCACCCGGCCCGCGTCCCAGCACGCGCCGCCGCCCGGCAGCCGGGCCGGAGGCGGACGCGGAGGCGGGAACGTCGTTCGAGGTCATAGCCCCCGCAGGCTACCCCTACCGGCCTCGCAGCCGGCGTACGAGGATGCTCGCGTCCCCGCGGGATTCCAGGTCGGCCAGGACCACGGCCACCGCCTCGCGGACGATGCGCCCGCGGTCCACCGCCAGCCCGTGTTCGCCGCGGAGCACCAGGCGGGCGTGTTCCAGGTCCATCAGTTCCTCGGCGGACACGTACACCGTGATCTTCTCGTCGTGCCGCTCGCGCCCGCTGGGCCGCCGGTTCGCCGCCCGCCCCCGCTTGCGCTGCTGGGCGTCGGCAGAACCTTCCTGCGGCGCCTGGCGTCGCGCCGGCCGGGTGCGGGACTCGCCGGACTCGCCCCGTTCGGCCTCCGCCGCCACGTGCTCCGCGCCCTCGCCGTCACCGCCCTGGACCGGCACCGACTGCGGTGCGTCCTCGGCGGCGGCGACGTCGTCGCTCTCCTGCGCGGGGGACGGCACCCGGGCCTCACCGTTCGCTGGGCGGCGGGGGGTCGACGGCTGGAGCGCCATCCCCCCGGTCGTACGGAAGAGTTCGTCGGCCCCGGGCAGACTCACTCGGCGTGACACCGGGCGAGCACCTCCCTGGCGAGCTGGCGATAGGCGGCGGCACCGACGGAGTTGGAGGCGTAGGTGGTGATCGGCTCCCCGGCGACCGTGGTCTCCGGGAAGCGGACCGTGCGGCCGATGACCGTGTGGTAGACGTGGTCGTCGAACGCCTCGACCACCCGGGCCAGGACCTCGCGGCTGTGGACCGTGCGCGAGTCGTACATCGTGGCGAGGATGCCGTCCAGCTCCAGGTCGGGGTTGAGCCGCTCCTGGACCTTCTCGATGGTCTCGGTCAGCAGGGCCACACCGCGCAGGGCGAAGAACTCGCACTCCAGCGGCACGATCACCTTGTGAGCGGCCGTCAGGGCGTTCACGGTGAGCAGGCCGAGCGAGGGCTGGCAGTCGATCACGATGTAGTCGTAGTCGTCCATCAGCGGCTTCAGGGCGCGCTGGAGCGTCGACTCGCGGGCGACCTCGGAGACCAGCTGGACCTCGGCGGCCGACAGGTCGATGTTGGAGGGCAGCAGGTCCATGTTGGGGACCGCCGTCTTCAGCAGGACCTCGTCCGCCGACATGCCCCGCTCCATGAGCAGGTTGTAGACGGTCAGGTCCAGCTCCATCGGATTGACGCCGAGTCCCACCGACAGCGCGCCCTGCGGGTCGAAGTCCACGAGCAGCACGCGCCGGCCGTACTCCGCGAGCGCGGCACCCAGGTTGATGGTCGACGTCGTCTTGCCGACGCCGCCCTTCTGGTTGCACATCGCGATGATCTTCGCGGGGCCGTGGTCGGTCAGCGGGCCCGGGATCGGGAAGTACGGCAGCGGGCGTCCGGTCGGACCGACGCGCTCACGGCGCTGGCGGGCCGCGTCGGGCGCGAGCGTGGCCGCGTACTCCGGATCGGGCTCGTACTCGGCGTCGGGGTCGTAGAAGTGCCCCTCGGGCAGTTCGTCGTAGTCGGCGAAGTGGTTGTGGGGCGCGCCACTTCCGTCGCCGGCCATGGCGTTCACGTGATGGCCATCCATGCTCTGGTGTGCTGTCCGGATCACCTGCGGAACCGGACTCTGGTGGGCTGAGAAGGTGCGCACTGCGACGGAGCCGACAGCCTCGAATCCCGTGGGCCCCTGGCCCTGTGCCGGCATTCCTGGTTGACCACCCCCGGGAGAAAATGTCGACTCATTCACAAGTCGTCTTACCTCCTTGGTGACCAGGGAACTTCTAGACAAGGTCAGCGTGGCACCATGCCGACGGTTGGCGACTCTATGGCGTGTCGGCGGTCCGCAGCAACACAATCCGCCGGACCCGGCACGATGTGTCGGCAATGAAACATCTCGCTGTCAAGGGCGTACGGCCGTCGCACAGCAGGTTTCACCGGTGTACGAATCGGTCGAAGGGTTACGTTCGAGGCGAGTTGACCGAGAGTCGCAAAGTGACCATACACACATCCGGCCGGACCTTGTCGGGCAAGGTCCGGCCGGGTGCGCGCTGTTGACGAGACGTGTTGACGAATCGCCTTTTACCTCCTGGTGACTTAGCGACTCACCAGGTCACCAGGGGTCGGTCGGGGTACGGTCGGGCTCAGCCGAGCAGGGACTCCAGCTCCACGTGCTCCAGACCGTGGGCCTCGGCGACCTCCTTGTAAACGACCTTGCCGTCATGGGTGTTGAGTCCCTTGGCGAGCGCGGCGTCGCGGCGCAGCGCCTCGACCCAGCCGTTGTTCGCGAGCGAGACGATGTACGGCAGCGTCGCGTTGGTGAGGGCGTTGGTGGAGGTGTTGGGCACCGCGCCGGGCATGTTGGCGACGCAGTAGAAGACCGAGTTGTGCACCTTGAAGGTGGGCTCGGCGTGGGTCGTCGCGTGGGAGTCCTCGAAGCAGCCGCCCTGGTCGATCGCGATGTCGACAAGAACACTTCCGGGCTTCATGCGGGCCACCAGCTCGTTGGTGACGAGCTTCGGGGCCTTGGCGCCCGGGATGAGGACGGCGCCGATGACGAGGTCGGCGTCCAGGACCGCCTTCTCCAGCTCGAAGGCGTTGGACATGATCGCCTTCACCTTGGTGCCGAAGACCTTGTCGGCCTCGCGCAGCTTGTTGATGTCGCGGTCGAGCAGGGTCACGTCGAAGCCCATGCCGACGGCGACCTGCGTGGCGTTCCAGCCGGAGACACCGCCGCCGATGACGACGGCCTTGGCCGGGGTCACGCCCGGGACGCCGCCGGGGAGCACACCGCGGCCGCCGTTCGGGGCCATCAGGTGGTAGGCGCCGACCTGCGGGGACAGGCGGCCCGCGACCTCGGACATCGGGGCGAGCAGCGGCAGCGCGCGGTTCGGCAGCTCGACGGTCTCGTAGGCGATGGCCGTGGTGCCGGACTCGACGAGCGCGTCCGTGCACTCCTTGGAGGCGGCCAGGTGCAGGTAGGTGAAGAGGATCTGGTCCTTGCGCAGGCGGTGGTACTCCTCCGCGATGGGCTCCTTGACCTTCAGCAGCAGGTCGGCGGTGGCCCAGACCTCGTCGGCGGTGTCGAGGATCGTGGCGCCGGCGGAGACGTACTCCTCGTCCGTGATCGAGGAGCCGAGGCCGGCGCTCCGCTCGACGACGACCTGGTGGCCATTGCGCACCAGCTCGTGCACACCGGCGGGGGTGATGGCCACCCGGAACTCGTTGTTCTTGACCTCGCGGGGGATGCCGACCTTCACGTCGATCACGGTCCTTGGCTCAGAGGGTATGGGGGCATTGCAAGACATACCCAGGCATGCGGGGGCACACCGGGAGACACCGCAGGAGAACGTGCGGCAGAGCCAGTTTAATGAAGGTGTTCTGCGTGTCTAGCCTTTCATTGCATCAATCTTCACTGGATGGACTACGGATTTCGCAGGCGTTCCTGTCCTGTTCCGCCCTTGTGTCGTCCTCGGTGCCGTCCTGCGGGGCCTTCTCACCCAGCATGCGCTCGGCCGCCGCACGGTGCAGTCGGGCGGCGGTGGGGTCCCCGAGGTGCTCCAGCGTGTCGGCGAGCCGGAGCTGGAGCGCGGCCTGCAGCCGGACGTCCTCGGCACGGCGCGCCCACTCCGCCGCCTCCTGGCAGGTGCGCAGCGATTCCTCGAAGCGTCCGGCGTACTCCTGCACCCGGGCCAGCTCGCTCAACGCCCGTGCGTGGGCGGCGACATCGCCGCCCTTGCGGTAGCCGGCGACGGCCGCCCGCCAGTTTCTGAGTCCCTCGCCGTAGCGGCCCGCGTAGGTATGGGCGGTGGCGATCCGGCCGTACAGCCGGGCGGCCTGCTCGCGCTCGCCCCGGGCCAGCCGCTCGGCCAGGGCCCGGCCGAACCAGTCGGCGGCCCGGTCGTGGTCCCCCAGCTCCTGGTACGCCCCGCCTACGGATTCCATCGCGCGGCCGGTCGCGTACGGGTCGTTCGCCTCGCGTCCGGCCGCCAGCGCCAGCCGATAGCGGGCCAGCGCGTTTCGGGTACGGCCGGTCTGCGCGTCCACGTCGCCCAGGTTCAGCAGCGCGGCGGCCCTCTCCCGGGGCAGCCCGCGCCGCTCGGCGACATCGAGGACGAGGCTGTGCAGGCCGTACAGGTCGGCCGCGGCGGCCTGGGTGCCCTCGTGCGCCACCAGGGCCCTGACCAGCTGGGACATCAGCCGCCGGGCGAGCGTGTCCAGCTCGCCGTCGGCCACCGCGAGCCGGGCGGAGGCGAGCAGGGCGGGCCGGCGGATGCGCAGCCAGTCGGCGGCCGCCCGCGGGGTCGGGAAGCGCACCTCGCGGGGCATGGCGTTCAGCTTCTCGCGGGCCTGCGGACTGTCCGTCTCGGTGATCGCCCGGCACGCCTGGAGCAGCCGTACCGTCCGCTCCAGCATCCGGGCCCGGGCCAGCTGGAGATCCGCGGGCCGCTCCTGGCTCCGGGCGAGGGCCCACAGCAGCGGGTGCAGCCAGCCGGGGACCTCGTACTGGGGCAGCGGGGAGTCCACCGCGCGCAGCAGGCCGAGGGTGACGAGGTCGTCCAGGACGACGCGGGCGGAGCCGACCGAGCAGCCGGCGAGCGCGGAGGCGGTGTGCGGGTCGGCCAGGCCGGCCGGGGCGAGCGCGAGCAGCCGCACGATCCGGGCGGCCGGCGTGGACAGCTCGTCGTACACATGCCGGAAGACCCGGGCCGGCGGACTGGCGTCCACCGCGTCGTCGGTGCCGGCGTGCAGCCGTTTGGCCAGGTCGGAGACGGCGGCCTGGGGGCGGGCGGCGAGCCAGCCGCCGGCCAGCACCAGCGCGGCCGGGTGGCCCTGGCAGGCCTCGGCGAGGCTCTCGGCGGCGCGTGGGTCGACGGTGATGCGGACCGCGCCGGTGTAGCGGGTGAGCAGTTCCACCGCCGACTTGGTGTCGAGGCCGCCGACGGTGCAGGGCCGGACGTCCGCGATGCCGGTGAGCGGGCCCGTGGAGACGGCCACGACCAGGCAGTCCGGGGAGTCCGGCAGCAGCGCGTCGACCTGCTCGGCACCGGTCGCGTCGTCCAGGAGCAGCAGGGTGCGCCGGTCGGCGAGGGCGGTGCGCAGCGCCTCGGTCAGCTCGTCCTCGGCGGCGCCGGGCGGGGCCGGCCGGTCCAGCGCGGCGAGCAGGTCGCGGGCGGTGCGCTCGACCGGGACGGGGGTGCCGTCGGGCTCGCCGAGCCGGGCGCGCAGCACCCCGTCGGGGTAGCGGCGGGCGATCTGGCGGACGAGTTTCTCGGCGAGCGCGGTCCGGCCCGAGCCGGGGCGGCCCGCGATCAGAAGCACGCGCGCGCGAGGGGCCTTGCGGCCGGCGAGGGTGTCCAGGCCCGCGCGCTCGATGTCGGCGCGCAGCTCCTTCAACTCCCGTGTGCGCCCGAGGAAATAGTCTTCCGTGACCTCGTGCGCCGACCGTCCCACGCCGCCTGCGTCCACCGCCTGATCCGTCACGGGCCACGCTCCCGTCCCACCGCACGCGCAAGCCCGCCGGAACTTTTGAGACGGGCGTGAAAAGCCTAGTTCACGCTGTCTGACGTGCCGTGAGGAGCGCGGCGCACGCATCGCCCGATCGGATCAGGCGATCGTCACACCACCGGTCCGAACGGGTGGCTCAGGAGGTGAAGGGCCGGGCGGGCCAGGGGGCGTCGGCCGGGCGCAGGGCGTCGAGGCCGTCGCCGCTGCGGGCCGCCACCAGCGAGAGCACGCCCACGACCAGGCAGTTGTTGTGCACGTCGCCGGCCAGGACGCGGCGCACCAGCTCGTCGACCGGCACGCGCGCGTACTCCATGTCGGTCTCCTCGTGCTCGGCCTCGAACCGCTCGCCCTCTGCCTCCGCCAACTCCCGCGCGAGGAAGACCCGTACGGCCTCGTCGCAGCCGCCGGGGGTGGTGTACACGTCGGTCAGCACCCGCCAGTCCCCGGCCTTGACGTGCGCCTCCTCGTAGAGCTCGCGCTGGGCCGCGTGCAGCGGGTTCTCGCCGGGGACGTCGAGCAGGCCGGCCGGGATCTCCCACAGCTTGTGCCGCACGGGGTGGCGGTACTGGTTGATCAGCAGGACCCGGTCCTCCTCGTCCAGGGCGAGGACGGCGACCGAGCCGGGGTGGACCTGGTAGTCACGGCGGACGACCGAGCCGTCGGGCATGACCACGTCGTCCGTGCGCACGGAGGTCTTGTTGCCCACGAAGGGGGTGTCCGTCGCCCGGATCTCCCACTCCTCGGGGATGTCCCTGATCGTCATGCCCTGTCCTTCCACACATGCGCCGGCGGCCGGGGCGCGAGCGTGCTGATCACACGCGCCCCGGCCACCGTACAGCTCCTGTGCTACTTCGCGATCTTCCGCTCGACCGCGGCCTTCACCAGCCCGGCGAAGAGTGGGTGCGGGCGGGTCGGCCGGGACCGCAGCTCCGGGTGCGCCTGGGTGGCGACCAGGTAGGGGTGCGCGTCACGGGGGTACTCGACGTACTCGACGAGCTTGCCGTCCGGCGACGTGCCGGAGAACAGGATCCCGGCCTTCTTCTCCAGCTCCGCGCGGTAGGCGTTGTTGACCTCGTAGCGGTGGCGGTGGCGCTCCTCGACGTACTCCTTGCCGTCGTAGACCTCGCGCACGATGGAGCCCTCGGCGAGCTTGGCCGGGTACATGCCGAGCCGCATGGTGCCGCCCATGTCGCCCTCACCGGCGACGATGTCCATCTGCTCGGCCATGGTCGAGATGACCGGGTGGGCGGTGGCCGGGTCGAACTCGGTGGAGTTGGCGTCCGGGATGTCGGCCAGGTTGCGCGCGGCCTCGATCACGATGCACTGCAGGCCCAGGCACAGGCCCAGCAGCGGGATCCTGTTCTCGCGGGCGAACCTGATCGCGCCGACCTTGCCGAGCACACCGCGGTCGCCGAAGCCGCCGGGGATGCAGATGCCGTCGACGTCGCCGAGCTGGGCCTTGGCACCGGCCGGGGTCTTGCAGTCGTCGGAGGTGACCCACTTGATCTTCACGCGGGCCTTGTTGGCGAAGCCGCCGGCGCGCAGGGCCTCGGTGACCGACAGGTAGGCGTCGGGCAGGTCGATGTACTTGCCGACCAGGGCGAGGGTGATCTCGTGGTCGGGGTTGTGGACGCGGTCCAGCAGGTCGTCCCAGGTCGTCCAGTCCACGTCGCGGAAGGGCAGGTCGAGCTTGCGCACGACGTAGGCGTCCAGGCCCTCGGTGTGCACGACCTTCGGGATGTCGTAGATGGAGCGCGCGTCGGGGCAGGCCACGACGGCGGCCTCGTCCACGTCGCACATCAGCGAGATCTTGCGCTTGATGGCGGTGGGGACCTCGCGGTCGCAGCGCAGCACGATCGCGTCGGGCTGGATACCGATGTTGCGCAGCGCGGCCACGGAGTGCTGCGTCGGCTTGGTCTTCAGCTCGCCCGAGGGGCCGATGTAGGGCAGCAGCGAGATGTGGACCACGAAGACGTTGTCGCGGCCGACCTCGTGGCGGACCTGGCGGACGGTCTCCAGGAAGGGCAGCGACTCGATGTCGCCGACGGTGCCGCCGACCTCGGTGATGACGACGTCGACCTCGTCGGTGGCCATGCGCCGGATGCGGTGCTTGATCTCGTTGGTGATGTGCGGAATGACCTGCACGGTGTCACCGAGGTACTCGCCGCGGCGCTCCTTGGCGATCACGGTGGAGTAGACCTGGCCTGTAGTGACGTTGGCGGTGCCGTCCAAGTCACGGTCCAGGAACCGCTCGTAGTGTCCGATGTCGAGGTCGGTCTCGGCCCCGTCGTTGGTGACGAAGACCTCACCGTGCTGGAAGGGGTTCATCGTGCCCGGATCGACGTTCAGATACGGATCCAGTTTCTGCATCACGACGCGCAGCCCGCGGGCCTTGAGCAGCATGCCCAGGCTGGAGGCGGTGAGGCCCTTGCCGAGCGAGGAGGCGACACCCCCGGTGACGAAGATGTGCTTGGTCGTCGTGGATTTCGGCGGCATGGCCAAGAGGGGGCTCCCGTGGTCGCTGGCTTTCGTGCGGTGCGGCTGCCGGTCCGGACATCGCTGTGCTTCCGGGTGGGGGCGCCGCCGCTGCGGTTCGGGGGACCCCGGCTGTCTTCCTTCGGGTCCCACCGGTCCACGGGCTACCAGGGTATCAGCGCCCGGAGGAGATGGCTTCCGGCCACGCTCCGCACCCGCGCGGACACGAACCGGCCCGCCGCACGGGGCCCGTCCACAGGTCTCCGTCACGGCCGCCCCACGTGTCACCACAAAAACGCGCCGGTCACATCGTCATCACCCGCTGCTCACTCGTTCGGCCCACACGGGTTGCCCGGAGCGGCACGCAGATCATCTGGGTGCGTCGTATCCTGCTCGGACATTCGCTGCCGAGCCAGGCCGGAACGACGGCACACCCCCGCCGATAACCCCCGGAACAACGAGCGCGCGGCAGTTCGTTGAGCAAGGACTGTCGTTTTGCCTCAGGGCTCGGCGGGCTGCTTTGCTTCACCGCTCAACGACGCACAACAACGACCCCTTGACCGCATCAGCGACAGCCCCCTGCGCGGGGGCGTGACGTGGCCGTTCGACTGGAGTTGCACGTGGCCGGGCGCATCGAAGACTACGCACTCATCGGAGACATGCAGACCGCGGCTCTGGTCTGCCGGGACGGCACGGTGGACTGGCTGTGCCTGCCCCGCTTCGACTCGCATGCCGTCTTCGCCGGCCTGCTGGGCACCGAGGAGCACGGCGTCTGGCGGCTCGGCCCGGCGCACGCGGCCGACGCGACGCCGCCGGTCGCCGCCCGGCGGAGCTACCGGGGCGACTCGCTGATCCTGGAGTCCGAGTGGGACACCCCGCGCGGCACCGTGCGCGTGACGGACTTCATGCCGCCGCGTGACGGCGCGCCGCAGCTGATCCGGATCGTCGAGGGCGTCACCGGCCGGGTGCCGATGCGCTCCGCCCTGCGCATGCGGTTCTCCTACGGCCGGGTGGTGCCCTGGGTGCACAAGAACGAGGGCCGTACGGTGGCCGTCGCGGGCCCGGACTCGGTGTGGTTCGACACCGAGGCGGAGACCTACGGAAAGTCGCTGACGACGTACGCCGACTTCACGGTCGCCCCCGGTGACCGGATCGCCTTCACCATCTCGTGGCAGCCCTCGCACCGGGAGCCGCCGCCGCTGCCGGAGCCGGAGGCCTCGCTGGAGGCGACGGAGGAGTTCTGGCACGAGTGGGTGGACCACTGTACGTACCACGGGCCGTACCGCGAAGCGGTGATCCGCTCGCTGATCACCCTGAAGGCGCTGACGTACGCCCCGACCGGCGGCATCGTCGCGGCCCCGACGACCTCCCTGCCCGAGGACATCGGCGGCGTGCGCAACTGGGACTACCGCTACACCTGGCTGCGCGACGCCGCGATCACCCTGTCGTCGCTGCTGCGCACCGGCTACCGCGAGGAGGCCCGCGCCTGGCGCGAGTGGCTGCTGCGCGCGGTCGCGGGCGACCCGGAGAACCTGCAGATCATGTACGGCATCGCCGGTGAGCGCGAGCTGGGCGAGGCCGAGCTGGACTGGCTGCCGGGCTACGAGAAGTCCGCCCCGGTCCGGGTCGGCAACGGCGCGGCGCACCAGCTCCAGCTGGACGTGTACGGCGAGGTCACCGAGGCCCTGCACCTGGCCCACATGACGGGCCTGGCCCGCAACGACTACGCCTCGCTGCTCCAGCTGAAGCTCATCCGCTATCTGGAGGACCACTGGCAGGAGCCGGACGAGGGCATCTGGGAGGTGCGCGGCCCGCGCCGGCACTTCGTGCACTCCAAGGTGATGGCCTGGGTCGCCGTCGACCGCACGATCAAGCTGATCGAGTCCGGCGACGCGGACGGCCCGCTGGAGCGCTGGAAGGAACTGCGCGACGACATCCACCGGGACGTGTGCGAGAAGGGCTACGACAAGGAGCGCAACACGTTCACGCAGTCCTACGGCTCCCAGGAGCTGGACGCCTCGCTGCTGCTGATCCCGCAGATGGGCTTCCTGCCGCCGGACGACAAGCGGGTGATCGGCACGATCGAGGCGATCCAGCGCGAGCTGTCCACCCCGGACGGGTTCATCCTGCGCTACCCGACCTCGGGCGGCGACGAGGGCGTCGACGGCCTGCCGGGCGACGAGGGCGCCTTCCTGGCCTGCTCGTTCTGGATGGCCGACGACCTGGCGATGATCGGCCGCGTCGACGAGGCCCGCAAGCTGTTCGAGAAGCTCCTCGCGCTGCGCAACGACCTCGGTCTGCTCGCCGAGGAGTGGGACCCGCGCCTGCAACGCCAGGTCGGCAACTTCCCGCAGGCCTTCAGCCACGTGCCGCTGATCGACACGGCACTGCGGTTGACGGCTTCGGGGGCGTACGGGGGTTGACGCGACCGGGTGACCGGGCCCGCCTAGGCTGAAACCGCACGATTCCCCTTTCCGGGAAGGGGGCGGCCGGCCATGGCTTCCCTCTCGAAGGCGCGGGCGGCCCTGGCCGTGCTGCGCGAGGATCTGGCGGGCGACGTGTTCGCCCCGGGGGATCCCGGTTACGACGGGGCACGGGCCGTCTCCAACGCACGGATCGACCGACGCCCGGCCGTGATCGCGCGGTGCGCGGACGTGGCCGACGTCGTCCGGGCGGTGCGCTTCGCGCGCGACCTGGACCTGCACATCGCGGTGCGCGGCGGCGGGCACGGCCTGGCGGGCGGCTCGGCCGACGGGGCGCTGCTGGTGGACCTGGGCCGGATGCGCACGGTCACCGTCGATCCGGCGGACGAGGCGGTCCGGGTCGGGGGCGGGGCCACGACGAGCGACCTGGACCGGGCGAGCCGGCCCTACGGTCTCGTGGCCACGGGGTGCCATGTCCCGGGTGCGGGAGTCGCCGGCTTCGTCCTCGGCGGCGGTACCGGCCGCCTGGACCGCGCCTTCGGCCTGGCCGTCGACGACCTCATCGCGGTGGAGCTGGTGACCGCCGACGCCGAGCGGGTGCACGCGAGCGCCGACGACAACCCGGAGCTGTTCTGGGCGCTGCACGGCGGGGGCGGCGGTTTCGGCGTGGCGACGGCGCTCACGCTGGAGGTGCACGAACTGCCGCGGTACGCGGTCGCGCTGCTGCGGTACCCGCCGCGGGACGGCCCGGACGTGGTCCGCGCCTTTCGCGAGATCATCCGTACCGGTCCGGACGAGGTGGGCGGCGCCGTGCTGTGCCTGACCGACGCGCAGGCGCGGTCCGGGCCGCGGTGCTGTGCCCTGCTGACGTACGCGGGCGGCGAGAGCGGCCTGCGGGAGCTCGCCGGGCCGCTGCTCGCGCTGCCGCACGAGGCGGAGCCGGGCGCCCTGCCGTGCCTGCCGTGGGGCGTGCGCGCCCACTGGTCGGCAGAGTGCCTGGACGCTCTGCCCGACGCCGCGGTGGACGCCTTCTGCGCCCGCGCCGCGAACCTGCCGGTGCCGGGCGCGTACCGGCTCGCGCTCGTCCCGCTCGGCGGCGCGATCGCCACCGGCCCGCACACCTACCCGGTGCCGTACCGGGACGCGTCCTGGCTGCTGCACCCGTGCGCCGGCTGGGCGGGCCCGGCCGGCGACGCGCCTGCGACCGCCTGGGTGCGGGACGCGTGCGCCGACGTACGGCCCTGGAGCACCGGTGCGGTCTGCCTCGGCCTCGTCGGCGACGAGGGCCCCGAGCGGCTGCGGGCGGGCCTCGGCGCCGGGAACCTGCTGCGGCTGGCGAAGGTGAAGCGGCACTACGACCCGGACAACGTCTTCCGCTTCGGTCACACCGTCGAACCGGTGTGACCCGAAGCCGTCCCGAAGCTGTCCCGAAGGGCGTTCGCGCAGGTAGCGTCCGCTGCATGGACAGCCGCACCGACCACCGACTCGACACCCAGGGCGCCGGGATCACCGTGCAGCGGGCCCTGGAGCTGCCCGGCCTGCGCAGCGGACTGCCCGAGATCCTGGCGGGCGCCGACCGGCTGGGGCGCACGGTGCGCTGGGTGCACGCGGGCGAGGTGCCGAACATCGCCTCGCTGCTCAAGGGCGGCGAGCTGCTCCTCACCACGGGCTACGGCCTCGGCACCCGCCCCGCCGAGCAGCGGGCGTTCGTGCGCACCCTCGCCGAGCGCGGGATCGCCGCCCTGGTGGTGGAGCTGGGCCCGCGTTTCACACGGCTGCCCGCCGCCCTGGTGGACACCGCCCGCGCCGCCGGGCTGCCGCTGGTCCAGCTGCATCGCGAGGTGCCGTTCGTGACGGTGACCGAGGAGATCCACACCGAGATCGTCAACGGCCACTACGCGCTGCTCCAGCGGGCCGAGGAGGTGCACCGGCGCTGTACCGAGGCGCTGCTGGCCGGTGGCGGGGTGCCGCAGGTGCTGGGCATCCTGGCCGGCTTCGGCGGCAACCCCGTCTTCCTGGAGACGGCCGACGGCCGGCTGCTGTACGCCGCCGGGGAGGGGCCCGAGGGCGCGGATCCGCTCCAGGTGTGGGAGGGGCTGCGCGGACCGCACAAGGACGCGCCGCCGCCCGCCGGTTCGGTGCTGGTGGACGTGCCCGGCGGCGGAGCGGGGACGGCGGGCTCCGTCCGCGCCCGCCTGGTGCTGCTGCCGGTGTGCTCACCGCTGGCTCCGGTGCACCGGATGGCCGCCGAGCGGGCCGCGGGCATCGTGGCCGTGGTGCTGATGCAGGCCCGGCAGGAGGAGGAGCTGGCGGCGCGCGGGCGCGGTGACTTCCTCACCGATCTCGCCGAGGGCCGGATCTCGGCGCAGGACGCCCCGGCGCAGGCCCGGGTCCTCGGCTTCAAGCCCGGCGAGAGCCCGCTGCTGCCCGTGGTGATGCGGATCGGCGACTCCCTTTCCCCGGGCGGGGGTTGGGCGGTGCTGGCGCGGGCGGTGTCCGAGGAGCTGGCGGCGGTGGGGGTGCCGGTGCTGCTGGGTGTGCGGCCGGTGGAGGGCCGGGTGCTGGTGCTGCTGGGCCTGCGCGCGGAGCCGGAGCGGGCCGCGGTCGCGGACCGGGTGGCGGCGGCCCTCAGGGCGGGGGTGGAGCGGGCCGGGATGCGGCGGCCGGGCTCGCCGCCGCCGGTCGTGGTCGTCGCCGCGGCGGGCGGCTGGGCGGCCGCCTCGGCGGGCCTGCGGCACGCGGCGGAGACGGCGACGGCCGCGCAGGGCCTGACCGACCGGCCCTGGTACGACGCCCGGCGCCTGGACATCGACCTGCTGCTGTGGCGGCTGCGCGACCACCCGGACCTCGCCGCCTTCGTGGACCGCGCGATCGGCCCGCTGCGCGACCACGACCGCCGCTCCAGGCCGCCGCTGCTGCCGACCCTGGAGACGTATCTGGCGCACGCAGGCCGCAAGGCGGAGACGGCCCGCGAACTGCATCTGAACCGGCAGACCCTCTACAACCGCCTCGCCCGCATCGGGGAGTTGCTGGGCACCGACCTCGACGACCCGCAGACCGTACTGGCGTTGAGCCTCGCGCTGCGGGCCCGCCGCCATGTCAGCTGAGGCCTCGCAGGCTCAGGCGAGCGGCCGGGGCTGGGTCAACTCGTCGTAGACGCTGAGCACTTGGGCGACCGTCTCGTCCTCGGTCGGCCAGCCCGCGGTCTGCCGCACCCCCGCCTCGCGCAGCTCCTGGCAGCGCTCGGGGTCCGCGAGGAGGCGTACGACGGTGTCGGCGAGCGCCTCCGCGTCGCCGTACGGGACGAGGGCGGCCGCGTCGCCGACGAGGTCGGGGATGCCGCCGACCCGGGTCGCGACGAGGGGCACGCGCGCGTACAGCGCCTCCTGGGCGAGGACCGAGCGGGACTCCCAACTGCTCGTCAGGAGCGCCAGATCGGCGGCGGCGAGCAGTTCGGGCACGTCCTCGCGGCGGCCGATGAGCCGCACGGGCAGCTCCTCGTCCTCGATCCGTCGCGCCAGGTGCGGGCGCAGCGGCCCCTCCCCGGCGATCACGACCAGCGGCGCGGGGTCCAGGTCCCGCCAGGCGCGGGCGGCGTCGAGCAGGACGTCGTAGCCGCGGTGGCGGTCGAGGGAGCCGACGGCGATGAGCAACGGGCCCGAGCCGGCGCCGAGTTCGGCGCGGATCTTGGCCCGCAGCCGGTCGGGGTCGTCGCGGTCGACGGGCGTGCGCTGTCCGGGCAGGCCGACGGCGGCCAGCCGGGCGTCCCGCGCCCCGGTCCGCCGGGCCCGGTCCACCAGGTCGGAACTGGTTCCGAGGACCACGGTCGCCGTACGGACCACGCGCCGCTCCAGCACCTTCAGCAGATGGGATCGCGGGCCTTCCGCGCGGGCCCGGTCGTGCCAGGTGACCACGAGCGGGGTGCGCCGGCCGCTGAGCGCGAGCACGGTGCGGAAGGAGGCGTGCAGTCCGTGTGCGTGCACCAGGTCGGCGCCCGAGCAGGCCGCCCGGAGCGCGGCCACGGAGACCGGGTCGCTGCTGCGCGGCACGTGCACGTGCTCGGCACCGGCGCCGGTGAAGTCGTAGGCGCGATCGGCCTCGACGGGGGCGCACACGGTGACCCGCACGCCCCGCGCCACGAGCCCCTCGGCCAGGGAGCGCACATGGACGCTGCTGCCGGCGTTGCCTCCGCCCAGCACCTGCACGGTGCGCAGCGTCGACTGGCCGTGCGGCGCGTTGCTGCTCAGGGGGCTCACGTGGCCGGGGCTCCTGGTTCGACGTGGGCGGTCACGAGGAAACGTACAGAAAGTAGCGGGCGCAAGGGAGCGGAAGGACATACCCCGCGCGCCTCCCGCGCGGACCGGTCCGGGCCGCCGCCCGCCCGCGTTCTCCGCCAAGCATGCCAGGACGCGGGGCCGTTGCGGGAAACCCGGACGGGCGCACACCGCGGTGGGCCGGGGCAATGCGCCGGCGCACGTCACCCACACGGGTGAAGGAATCCCCGGCGCGGACGAACGTCGCGCGCCCCCGTCCGGCGAGGTCGGACGGTCACAGCGAGCGCGCCGCCGCGGTCACCCGGTCGCCGTACGCCGCGGCGGCCACGACCGCGATGGCGTGCGCGAGCAGTCCCGCGCGCCGGTTGCCCGCCACGATGGCCGCACCCAGCGTGGCGCCGAGGGCGTGCGCCCCCGTGTCGCCGAGCATCGCGCGCTCCCCCAGGTCGTCCGGGAGCACGGCAGCGGCGGCACCCATCGCGGCGGCCGACAACTCGGCCCCGGGCCCGGTGCTCAGCAGTCCGGGCGCACCGAGCGCGAGCACCGTGCCGGCGGCCCGCCCGGGCCGTACGTCGACGAGATTGACGAAGTGCGCCGTACCGGCGATCACGATCCCGGCGAGCAGCCTGTCCAGCGCCCGCTGCTTCAGCAGCGCGCCGGCGGCCAGCCCGGCGGCCGAGATCCCGAACAGCTTCACGGCCCCGCTGGTGACCTCGCCGTTCCGCAGTGCGCCCAGGTGCGCGCGGAAGCCGCGCCGGGTGTCCCCGGAGAGGTGACCGGCGACATCGTCGTGGGCCCCGCAGGCGCCGGCGGCGAGTACGGCGACCCCGGCGGCCGGGTGCACACGGGCGGCGGCGAGCGCCGTGCCGACGGCGGAGGCGGGCCCGGCGTACAGCTCGACGGTCCGTCCGGCGTAGTTCTCGCGCTCCCAACGCGCGCGCGTGCCCGGTGCGCCCAGGCGCAGGGCGGCCGTGCCGGCGCGGGTGACGGCGGCGGCGAGCGCGAAGGAGCCGGCCAGGGCGGCGCGGGTGCCCGTCCGGCCGCTCACGCGTCCGCCCGGGCCGTCGCCAGCAGTTCCTCGGCGTGGGCGCGGGCCGTCTCGGAGTCCTCCTGGCCGGCCAGCATCCGGGACAGCTCCCGGACCCGCTCCTCCCCCTCCAGGACCTTCACGCCGGACCGGGTGACGGAGCCGTCGTTGGTCTTCTCGACCAGCAACTGCCGGTCGGCGAAGGCGGCGACCTGGGGCAGGTGGGTGACCACGACGACCTGCGCGGTCTTCGCGAGCTTCGCCAGGCGCCGCCCGATCTCGACCGCGGCCTTGCCGCCGACACCGGCGTCGACCTCGTCGAAGAGGTACGTCGGCACGGGGTCGGTGCCCGCGAAGACGACCTCGACGGCGAGCATCACACGGGAGAGCTCACCGCCGGAGGCACCCTTGGCGATGGGCCGCGGCGGGGCGCCGGGGTGCGGGGCGAGCAGCAGCTCGACCTCGTCCGCGCCCGACGGGCCGTAGGCGACCGTGCGCCCGCCGACCTCGACGCCCTCCGGGTCCTCGGTCTGCCGGATGTCGAAGGACACGCGCGCGTGGGGCATAGCCAGCGAGGCCAGCTCGGCGGTCACGGCGGCGGCGAACCGTTCGGCGGCGTCCGTGCGGGCGTCCGTCAACGCCTGGGCGAGGCCGCCCAGTTCGGTGCGGAGCGCGTCCCGCTCGGCGGTCAGCTCCCCGATCCGCTCGTCGTCGCCGTCCAGTTCGGTCAGCCGGGCGGCGCTCCGCTCGGCCCACGCCAGTACGGCGTCGACGCCGTCGCCGTACTTGCGCGTCAACGCCGTCAGCGCGGCCCTGCGCTCCTCCACCGCCGCCAGCCGCAGCGGATCGGCGTCGAGATCGTCGGCGTACCCCGCCAGTTCGCCGGCGACGTCACCGAGCAGGATCCCGATCTCCCCGATCCGGTCCGCCATCGCGGCCAGCGCCGGGTCGTGGGACCTGACGGCCTCCAGGGCCCGGTGGGCGCCCGCCACGAGCGTCGAGGCGTCGATCCCCTCGGGGTCCTCGGGGTTGCCCGCGAGAGCGGCGTGCGCGGCCGTCGCGGCGGACGACAGCGCCTCGGCGTGCCCCAGCCGCTCGGCCTCCTCGGCCAGCTCGACGTCCTCGCCGGCCCGCGGCTCGACCCCGGCGATCTCGTCGAGGCCGTAGCGCAGCATGTCGGCCTCCTGCGCCCGCTCACGCGCGCGCGTGGTGATCTCCTCCAGCTCGACGGAGACCGCCCGCAGGCGCCGGTAGGCCTCGGCGTACTTCGCCAGCGGTACGGCGACGGCGTCGCCCGCGTACCGGTCCAGGGCCTGCCGCTGCCGGGTCAGCTTCAGCAGGCCCTGCTGGTCGGTCTGCCCGTGCACGGCCACCAGTTCGTCGGCCAGGTCGGCGAGCAGCCCGACGGGCACGCTGCGGCCGCCCACGTGCGCGCGTGAGCGGCCCTCGGCGGAGACGGTACGACTGATCAGGAGCGCCCCGTCGTCCAGCTCGGCACCGGCCTCCTCGGCACGTACGACGACGGGCGCGCCCGCGGGGACGGTGATCCGCCCCTCCACGACCGCCTTCCCGGCACCGATCCGCACGAGCGCCGGATCCGCCCGGCCACCGAGCAGCAGTCCCAGGCTGGTGACCACCATGGTCTTGCCCGCACCCGTCTCACCGGTGACCGCGGTGAACCCCGGCGACAACTCGACGACGGCATCGTCGATGACGCCGAGCGACCGTATCCGCATCTCCTCCAACACGGAACAGACCATACGAGGTCCGGGGCGGGGAGTGCACACAGGCCGCCCCTCTCACTCCGTCGAGTGGTGCGGAGCCCCTCGCCATCCCGTGGTCGGCAGCGCGAACTTCGCGACCAACCGGTCCGTGAACGACGAATGGTGCAACCGGGCCAGCCGCACCGGCACCGCCCCCCGCCGCACCTCCACCCGCGCCCCGGGCGGCAGCTCGACGGTCCGGCGTCCGTCGCACCACAGCACGCCCGGCGGGATGTGCGGCAGCACCTCCACCGCGAGCACGGAGTCCGGCGAGGTCACGAGCGGCTTGGCGAACAGCGCGTGCGCACTGATCGGCACCATCAGCAGCGCCTCCACCTCGGGCCACACCACGGGCCCACCGGCGGAGAAGGCGTACGCAGTGGACCCCGTCGGGGTCGACAGCACGACACCGTCGCACCCGAACCCCGTCACCGGCCGCCCGTCGATCTCCAGCACGACCTCGAGCAGCTTCTCGGCGCCGGCCTTCTGCACGGCCGCCTCGTTCAGCGCCCAGTCGGTGTGCACGATGTCCCCGTTGCGGTGCACGACGACGTCGACCGTCATCCGCTCCTCGACCTCGTACGACCGCGCCACCACCCGGTCGACCACCCGATCGAGGTCGTCCCGCTCGGCCTCGGCGAGGAATCCCACCCGCCCGAGGTTGACGCCGAGCATCGGCACGCCGGACGCCCGGGCGAACTCGGCGCCCCGCAGCAGCGTGCCGTCACCGCCGAGGACGATCAGCAGCTCGCACCCGTCGAGGCAGTCCGGTGTCGCCTCCTTGACCAGCTCCACCTCTTCGGGGAGCGGCAGGTCGCACGCCTCCTCCTCCAGCACCCGCACCCCGATGTCATGCCGGAGCAGGCCCTTGACGACGAGTTCCGCACTGCGGATCGCCGCGGGCCGCCCGGTGTGGGCGAGCAGGAAAACAGTACGCGCCAGGTTCTGTGTCAACGCGGCCCCTCCGCCACTGCACGGTCGACGTCGGCCGGGTCCAGGCGGGGGGCGCCGGACCGCAGCCAGAGAAAGTACTCGACATTGCCCGAGGGACCGGGCAGCGGACTCGCGGTGACACCACGCACCCCGAGTCCCAGCTCCCAGGCCTTCTCGGCCACCCCGCGCACGGCCTCCGCCCGCAGCTGCGGACTCCGTACGACACCCCCGCTGCCGAGGCGTTCCTTCCCCACTTCGAACTGCGGCTTGACCATCATCACGAGGTCGGCGTCCGGCTTCACGCACCGCTTGAGGGCCGGCAGCACCAGCCCGAGCGGGATGAAGGACAGATCGCCCACGACAAGATCCACAGCTTCCCCATCGATCGCCTCGAGCGTCAACTCCCTTACGTTCGTACGGTCCTTGACGGTGACGCGTTCATCGCTCTGGAGCGACCAGGCGAGCTGTCCGTACCCGACGTCCACGGCGACGACGTGCGCGGCACCCGCGCGTAGCAGGACGTCGGTGAAGCCGCCGGTGGACGCGCCGGCGTCCAGCGCGCGCCGGCCCTCGACCACGAGCCCCCGCGGCCCGAAGGCCGCCAGCGCGCCCGCGAGCTTGTGGCCGCCCCGGGAGACGTAGTCGGGGTCGCTGTCGTCGCTCTGCACGACGATCGCCACGGCCGTCTCCACCTGCGTGGCCGGCTTGGTCGCCACGGTCCTGCCGACGGTGACCCGCCCGGCGGCGATCAGCTGGCTGGCGTGCTCGCGCGAGCGCGCCAGCTTCCGGCGGACCAGCTCCGCGTCCAGACGACGGCGTGCGACTCCTGCCACGTTCGGTTCAGCTCCTGCTTTGTCTGTTCTTGCCTACGACCGTGGGGGCGCCGGAGGTCCCGGGCGGGCGTCGAGCGCGGTGAGCGCGTCGCGCAGCCCCCGATGTACATCCTCGTACACCTCGACGTGTCCGTCGGTGGCGAGGTGGTCGGTGTCGGCCAGCCGGTCGAGCTGGGCGTCGACCTCGGCGTTGCCGGTGGGGGTGCGCGGGACGTCCAGCGGGGCGGGCGCGGCGGGGTCGTACCCCTGTGCCACGTCCTCCGCCTCCGGCGCGTCCGCCGGGATCTCCGTCTCCGGAACCGAGTCGCTCATGCCCCGACGCTACCCCGAACCGCTGGTATACCGTCGGGGGCGATGGCCACGATCGAGGCGTGCCGCGCCGCACTGGAAAAGCTTTCGGACAACATGCAGGGCGCCGACGGCGACGTCCGGGCGGCCGCCGCCCTGGACCGGTCGGTGAGCTGCCACATCACGGACCTGGACGTCACCTTCGTCGGCCGGCTGACCGGCGGCCGGATCGAGGTGGACGACACCCGCCCCGGGCCGCCGCACGAGAAGGCGCAGATCAGGCTCGCCATGGCCGGGGACGACCTGGTGGACCTGGTGGGCGGCGAGCTGAACTTCGCGACCGCCTGGGGCACCGGCCGGGTGCGGCTGGAGGCGAGCCTGCTGGACCTGTTCCGGCTCAGAAAGCTGCTGTGACCGTCCTCAGGACACCGCCGCGGCCCTGACCTTGCGGGCCGCCGGCACGACCAGCGGGGTACCCGTCTCGGGGTCGTCGATGATCTGGCAGCGCAGCCCGAAGACCTCCTCGACCAGTTCGGCCGTGACGATGTCGTTCGGGGCGCCCTCGGCGACGACCGTGCCGCCGCGCAGCGCGATCAGATGGGTGGCGTAGCGGGCCGCGTGGTTGAGGTCGTGCAGGACGGCGACGAGGGTGCGGCCCTGGGACTCGTGCAGCTCGGCGCACAGGTCGAGGACGTCGATCTGGTGCTGGATGTCGAGGTAGGTGGTCGGCTCGTCCAGCAACAGCAGCGGAGTCTGCTGGGCCAGCGCCATGGCGATCCACACCCGCTGGCGCTGCCCGCCGGACAGCTCGTCGACGTACCGGTCGGCCAGCTCGGCGACCCCGGTCTGCCGCATGGACTCCTGGACGACCCGCTCGTCCTGCGTGGACCACTGGCGCAGCAGCCCCTGGTGCGGGTAGCGGCCGCGGCCGACGAGGTCGGCGACGGTGATGCCGTCGGGCGCGATGGACGACTGCGGCAGCAGGCCGAGGGTACGGGCCACCTTCTTCGCCGGCATCGACTGGATGACCTGCCCGTCCAGCAGTACCCGGCCCGCACTGGGCTTGAGCATCCGCGACAGCGCCCGCAGCAGCGTCGACTTGCCGCACGCGTTCGGGCCGACGATCACCGTGAAGGAGTTGTCGGGGATCTCCACCGACAACTGCTCGGCGATGACGCGCTGTTCGTAGGCGAGGGTGACCTTCTCGGCGGACAGGCGGTTCACAGTGCTCCTCGGGGTGTTCGTGTGGATGGCGCTCATATCCGGCCCGCCCTGCGCTCGGTGACCAGCAGCCACAGCAGATAGCCGCCGCCGAGGACGCCGGTGACCACGCCGACGGGCAGCTGGTCGGCGCCGAAGGCGCGCTGCGAGGCCCAGTCGGCGGCGACCAGCAGGGCGGCGCCCATGCAGAGGGAGGGCACGAGGTTCGGGCCCGGCGAGCGGGTCAGGCGCCGGGCGAGCTGCGGCGCGGTGAGCGCGACGAAGGCGACGGGTCCCGCGGCGGCCGTGGCGGCGGCGGTGAGCAGCACGCTGGAGACCATCAGCACCAGCCGGACGCGCTGCACGCGCACCCCGAGGGCGTTGGCGACATCGTCGCCCATCTCCATCATCCGCAGGCCGCGCGCGCCCACGAGGACCACGGGTACGAGAACGGCGCACAGGGCGAGCAACGGCCAGACCTGGTCCCAGTCACGGCCGTTGAGGGAGCCGGTCATCCACACGATCGCGCGGGCCGCGTCCACCATGTCGGCCTTGGTGAGCAGATAGCCGTTGACGGCCGTGGCGATCGCGGAGATTCCGATACCGACCAGGACCAGCCGGTATCCGTGCACGCCCTGCTTCCAGGCGAGCAGATGGATGGCGCATCCGGTCGCCAGACCGCCGATCAGTGCGCCGAGGGTGACCTGGGCGGCGGTGCCGGACATCAGCACGATGACGATCAGCGCGCCGGCCGTGGAGCCCTGCGAGAGGCCGAGCACGTCGGGGCTGCCGAGGGGATTGCGGGAGACGGACTGGAAGAGGGCGCCGCCGAGGCCGAGCGAGGCGCCGACCAGCAGGCCGACCAGGACGCGCGGCAGCCGCAGCTCGTTGACGATGAAGTCCTGGTACGCCGTGCCGTTCCCGGCGAGGGTCCTGAGCACGTCGGCCGCCGGGATCTTCGCGTCGCCGGTACCGATCAGCAGCACGCCCGCGGCACCGGCGGCCACCAGCAGGAGTACGACGACGAGCACGGCCCGCGGGTCCAGGCGCAGGGAGAGCCCGCCGGGCGTGCGCAGGGCCCGGTTCGCGCGGACGGTCCGGTTCATGTCGGCGGCCCGGTTCACGGTTGGGGTCTTCACAGCTGGGCCGTCCTCCGCCGTCGTACGAGAAAGATGAAGACCGGTCCGCCGATGAGCGCGGTGACGATGCCGACCTGGAGTTCCGAGGGACGGGCCACGACCCGGCCGATCACGTCGGCGCCGAGCAGCAGCACGGGCGACAGGACCGTGGCGTACGGCAGGATCCAGCGCAGGTCGGGACCGGTGAACGAGCGCACGACGTGCGGCACCATCAGGCCGACGAAGACGATCGGACCGCAGGCGGCGGTCGCGGCACCGCACAGCACGGTGGCGGCCAGCATGGCGAGCCCTCGGGTGCGGCCCAGGTGGGCGCCGAGGGCGCGGGCGGTGTCGTCACCCATGGCCACGGCGTTCAGCGGCCGGGCCAGCCCGAGCGCCAGCAGGGTGCCGGCCGCGAGGAACGGCAGTACCTGCAGGATGGTCGAGTTCGTGGCCGAGGCCAGCGAACCCACCGTCCAGAAGCGCATCCTGCCCAGCGCCGCGCCGTCGGTGATCATCACGGCCTGGAGATAGCCGTAGAGGGCCGCGCTGATGGCCGTACCGGCGAGGGCCAGGCGGACCGGGGTGGCGCCCCGGCTGCCGCCGAGGAACCACACCAGCGCCCCGACCGCCGCCGCGCCGAGGAAGGCGAACCACACATACCCGGTGAGGCTGGTGACGCCGAGATAGGTGATGGCGGTGACGACGGCCGCGGAGGCACCCGCGTTGATCCCGAGCAGACCGGGATCGGCCAGCGGATTGCGGGTGAGCGCCTGCAGCACGGCACCGGACAGACCGAGCGCGGCCCCGGCGAGCAGCCCGAGCACCGTGCGCGAGACCCGCTCGTCCACGACGACATCGCCGTACGAGCCCGTGTCGTGGAACAGGCCGTGCCAGACCTGGTCCGGCGACAGTGCTTTGGCCCCGATCGCGATGCTCGCCAGAGCGACGAGCACCAGGACCGCGACGGAGAGCAGGAGCCCAAGGGCCCGGACCGCCTTGCGACTTGGGGGCGCGGGGGCGGTCTCCGCGCGCTGTTCCGGAGGACTGTCGACCAACACGAGGTTAGGTTAGCCTACCCTCGCTCCCGATCTCGATCCCCGGGGCCCCTCACAACCCGAGCCGCGCCAGCGCCTTCCCCCCGTCCAGCTCGCAGGAGCCCTCCCCGGCCGCCGTCCAGGCCGCCGCGCACAGCGCCCGCAGCCCGTCCAGCGCCTCGCCGTCGCCCTCCAGCTCCAGCCGGTCCGCCCCGGCCGTCGCCGTCCAGCCGCCGCAGCGAAAGCCCTCGCCCGCCGCCGCGACCTCCGGCTGCCCGGTGAGCAGCCCGCGCAGATCGGCGTCCACGTACGTCGGCCGGTGCTGCGGCGGCGCGGCCAGCAGCCGGGCCCCGTCGGTGACACCGGTCAGCACCAGCAGCGAGTCCACCGCGCCGTTGAACGCGCCCTCGATGTCCGTGTCCAGCCGGTCCCCGACGACCAGCGGCCGCCGCGCGCCGGTACGGATGATCGTCTCCTTGTGCATCGGCGGCAGCGGCTTGCCCGCCACCTGCGGCTCCTTGCCCGTCGCGATCCGTACGACCTCCACCGCTGCCCCGTTGCCCGGCGCGATGCCCCGCCCGCTCGGGATCGTCAGATCCGTGTTGGACGCGAACCACGGCACCCCGCGCGCGACCGCGTACGACGCCTCCGCGAACCGCCCCCAGGTCAGATCCGGCCCGCCGAAGCCCTGCACCACTGCCGCCGGATCGTCCTCCGCCGACTCCACCGGGGTCAGCCCCCGCTCGCGCAGCGCCACCCGCAACCCGTCACCGCCGATCACCAGCACCCGCGCCCCCGCCGGCACCTGCTCGCTGATCAGCCGCGCCACGGCCTGCGCGGACGTGATGACATCGTCCGCCCCCGTCGGTATGCCCAGCTCCGTGAGGTGCTCCGCCACCGTGTCCGGCGTGCGCAGCGCGTTGTTCGTGACGTACGCCAGATGCATCCCGCCCGTGCGCGCCACCGCCAGCGAGTCGACGGCGTACGCGATCGCCTGCCCACCCGCGTACACCACCCCGTCCAGATCGAGCAGCGCCGTGTCGTACGCCTCGCTCAGGGGCTGCCCACTGCCCTCGGGCCTCGTCCTGACCGCCTGGCTCATTCCACATCGCTCCTCGTTCGCTCGCCTTTCCCCCGATCATCCCGCACGCCACTGACACACGTACGATGCCGGGATGAATACCGCAGGTCACTCGGAAGCAAAGGCGCACCGAGGCCTGGAACTCACGCCGTTCCGAGGCCTTCGCTACGACCCCGAACGGGTCGGCAGCCTCGCCTCCGTCACGTCCCCGCCGTACGACGTCGTCGTCCGCCCCGACGGGGTGCACCACCTCCAGTCCGCCGACCCGCACAACATCGTCCGGCTGATCCTGCCCGAGGCCGGCACCCCGAGTGCCCGCACCGCGCAGGCGGCCGAGACCCTGCGCCGCTGGCTCGCCGAGGGCATCCTCACCATGGATCCGGAACCCGGCCTGTACGTCTACGAGCAGAGAGACGGCGACGGCATGCTCCAGCGCGGTGTCATCGGCGCGCTGCGGATCTCGGAGCCGGCCGAGGGCGTGGTGCTGCCGCACGAGGACGTCATGCCGCCCGTCGTCGCCGACCGCGCGGACCTGATGCGCGCCACGCGCGCGAACCTGGAACCGCTCCTGCTGACCTACCGCGGCAACGGGACGACCGCCGAGGTCGTCGAGCGCACGGCGGAGCGGCCCCCGCTGCTCTCCACGACCACCGAGGACGGCTTCCACCACCGCCTGTGGTCGCTCACCGACCCCGCCGAGCTGACCCTGGTCCAGAACGACCTCTCCCGGCACCAGGCCCTGATCGCCGACGGCCACCACCGCTGGGCCACCTACCGGCTGCTCCGCGCGGAGCAGCCCTCCCCCAGCCCCTGGGACTACGGCCTGGTCCTCCTCGTCGACACCGCCCGCTACCCGCTGCGCGTCCGCGCCATCCACCGCCTGCTGCACGGTCTGCCGGTCGCGGACGCGCTGGCCGCCGTGGAGGGCCTGTTCCGGGTACGGCGGCTCGACGCGCCGCTGGCCGAGGCCCTCGACGTGCTCGCGGACGCGACCTGCACCGGCAACGCCTTCCTGCTGGCCGGCGACGGCGCCTTCCACCTGCTCGACCACCCGGACCCGGATCTGCTGGCCCGCACGATCCCGGCCGACCGCCCGGCCGCCTGGCGCTCCCTGGACGCCACCGTCCTGCACGCCACGCTCCTCGAGCACGTCTGGCACATCCCCGAGGACTCCCCCGCCGACATCGCGTACATCCACGACACGGCCGCGACGGTCGCCAAGGCGGAGCGCGACGGCGGTACGGCCGTCCTGATGCACCCCGTCCGCGAGGAGGTCGTACGGGACCTGGCCCGCCAGGGTGTCACCATGCCGCGCAAGTCGACGTCCTTCGGCCCGAAGCCGGCGACAGGGCTGGTCCTGCGGGCGCTGGGGACCTGAGCCGGCGGCAACGCGAAAGAGGGCAGACCCCCGCTGGGGCCTGCCCTCTTTTCAGTGACGGACGTCAGTCCTTGTCAGCGGCTTCGTCGGCAATCTCGTCGCCGTCCTCGCCACCATGGTTCTCCTCGGACTCCGAGGCCTTCGCAGCCTCGCCGTCGCTCTCGTCCAGGGCGTCGACGAACTCCACGCCGTCCAGCTCGGCGAGCCGGTCCGAGGCGTCGGTGCTGCCGTCCCGGTCGGCCTCGACGGCCTTGGCGAACCACTCGCGCGCCTCGCCGTCCCGGCCGGCGGCCAGCAGGGCGTCGGCGTAGGCGTAGCGCAGCCGGGCGGTCCACGGCTGCACCGAGTTGGAGGCCAGCTCGGGGCTCTGGAGGGTCACGATGGCCGCGTCCAGCTGGTCCATGTCACGCCGGGCACCGGCCGCGACCAGGCGCATCTCGACCTGACCGGCCTTGTCCAGCTTGTGCACCTCGGGGGCACCGGCCATGTCCAGCGCCTTCTCCGGCCGCCCGAGCCCACGCTCGCAGTCGGCCATCACCGGCCACAGCTCCACGGTGCCGGTCATCCGCCGGGCGGCCCGGAACTCGGCCAGGGCCTCGCTGTACTTCTGGTTCGCGTACGCGGCGAACCCGGCGGCCTCGCGTACGGCGGCCACGCGGGACGCCAGGCGCAGGGCCACCCTGGAGTAGCCGTAGGCGCCCTCGGGGTCCTCGTCGATGAGCCGGGCGACCATCACCAGGTTCCTGGCGACGTCCTCGGCGAGCGTCTTGGGCAGGCTCAGGAGCTCCTGCCGCACGTCCTTGTCGATCTCGTCGCCGGTGACGTCCTCCGGGATGGGCAGCCGCTTGATCGGCTCCCGGTCCCGGTCACGCTCCCGCTCGTCACGGAAGCGGCCGCCGCCGCGGTTGTCGTCACGGCGTCCGTAGCCGCCCCGGTCGTCACGGCGGTCATCACGGCGGAAGCCACCGGGCCGGCCACCGCGGTCGTCCCGACGGGGCCCACGACCACCGCGGTCGTCCCGGCCCCGGAACCCGCCGCGCTCACCGCGCTCGCCACGGTTGTCGTCCCGACGGAAACCGCCACGCTCGTCACCGCGCCGGTCGTCACCGCGTCGGTCGTCACGGCGGTCGTCGCGGCGTCCGTAGCCACCGCGGTCGTCGTCACGGCGGAAGGCCGGACGGTCGCCGCCACGGTCGTCCCGACGGAACCCGCCCCGGTCGTCACGGCGGTCGTCACGACGCGGCCCACGATCCCGGTCGTCCCGCTGGAACGCCGGACGCGCACCCCGGTCCCCCTCACGACGGTCATCCCTACGACCGCCAAAACCACCCCGGTCACCACGGTCACCACGGTCACCGAAACCACCACGACGATCGTCACGACGGTCATCACGGCGATCGTCACGACGGAAGCCACCACGCTCGCGATCGCCGGAGTAGCCACCACCCCGGTTGTCGTCGCGGCGGCCGTAGCCGCGTCGGTCGTCACCGCGTCGGTCGTCACGGCGGTCGTCGCGGCGTCCGTAGCCACCGCGGTCGTCGTCACGGCGGAAGGCCGGACGGTCGCCGCCACGGTCGTCCCGACGGAACCCGCCCCGGTCGTCACGGCGGTCGTCACGACGCGGCCCACGATCCCGGTCGTCCCGCTGGAACGCCGGACGCGCACCCCGGTCCCCCTCACGACGGTCATCCCTACGACCGCCAAAACCACCCCGGTCACCACGCTCACCGAAACCACCACGACGATCGTCACGACGGTCATCACGGCGATCGTCACGACGGAAGCCACCACGCTCGCGATCGCCGGAGTAGCCACCACCCCGGTTGTCGTCGCGGCGGCCGTAACCACCCCGGTCATCACGACGGTCGCTGCCACGGCGGTCGTTGTCGCGGCGGTAGCCACCGCGGTCGCCGCGGTCACCACTGTCCCGTCGCCGCTGGTCGCGCTCCGGTCGGTCGTCGGGAGAGTTGGTGGACATGGTGACTCCTGTCTTCGGTACCGCAAGCATTGTAAAAACAAAAGGACCCCTGGTCCCAGCTGAACGCTGGGACCAGGGGTCCTCCAAAGATTGTTCGGCGGCGTCCTACTCTCCCACAGGGTCCCCCCTGCAGTACCATCGGCGCTGTGAGGCTTAGCTTCCGGGTTCGGAATGTAACCGGGCGTTTCCCTCACGCTATGACCACCGAAACCCTAATGGTTTCGAGCGAACAAGCACACTCTGTAGTTATGTGTTCTGCTCAAAGCCGGCAACGGTCGTTGCCTCAGAACTAACACAGTGGACGCGAGCAACTGAGGA
>NZ_MLYO01000034.1 GCF_001866665.1 Streptomyces monashensis
GGCCGCCTGGGGCGCCGGGGCGGAGGCCGCCGAGGCGTAGGTGATGCCGGTGACGGCGAGTGCCGCGGCGGCTCCGGCAGAGGCGGTCACCATGGTGGAACGAGCGAGCTTCATGTCGCTTCTCCCGTCTTGTCTCTCGGAGATGTCGGCTCGTCAGCCGACTGCGATCAAACGTACTCACAGCTGTCATATCGGTCATATCGAAGATTTGAGACGGGGGGCCGATCGGGGTATATGTGACCCGACCTGCCACCCAGCGAGGGGCGTGAAGTAACCGGATAAAAAGGCCTATTGAATGACTTTTAGGCCTTCCGGATCATCTACTGACGCCTGCTCACCCTCTGCCGACCGCGTGTCGCTGCGAAATCCGCACGTTGATCCGTGGTACCGGAAAGGAAGTGCCGGAGACCGCACAGCAGGCGCCGCAGGGTGGCGATGCGTCAGCCGGTCGACTGGACGGGGGCGCGATCGGTGTCGTTCAGTCAGTCACATGTGCGTGCGTGCCGCTGACGTCGGCCAACGGCACAGCCTCTTCCCACACGTCAAACGCTTCGCTGACGAACGGTACTTGAAGCAGTCCTGCTCTGTTATGCGGTCCACCCCCCGTACTGACGGCTGCTAGGGAGACCGGCCCCCTGCGATCGGGCTGCAGTCCTGGCTTTCCCCTGGAGGGAACTCACCGACCGGCAGGGGCCAGACCTGGGGTTCGAGATCCGACACGCTGAACGGCCCCGACCGGCCGGCGCCGGATCGAAGAGCGATGTGGAAGAGCCTGACCGACCAGCAGAACAGCACGTCGACCCTGGCAAGATCCGAGTGTGCCGATTGCCGACGTGTCACCCGGAGCGGGCAGGCCGAGGCGGGCTTCATGGAAGCACCCGTCGACCCTGAACCGCGCCTGGCCGTCCGGCCGACCCGCGCCCTCGCAGCTCTCGCAGCGGCAGGCCGGCGATCCGAGCCGACGTCCGGCTTGTGGCTCCGAGCCTCTCCGCCGCGCCCCGGCCTCGGCCCGCCGTGGCCGTTGCCGTCACATCACCCCTGCCAGACGTCGCCCACCGAAGGGGCCAGGGCACTGGCCTGGGCGCGGCCCGCGCGGGCGGCGGCCGGGCGACGCGTGTCGTCCGCCATGTTGCGGCCCATCGTGCGGCGCGCAGCCCGGTCCGGGGTCAGCAGGAGGACGCGCGTGCCGTCGTCGGACAGTTCCGTGGCCTGCTGCGAGGCGCTCGGATGCGGCCCGATCGCCTGCGGGATCGGCACGACCGCCAGCACTCGGCGGCATCCGCGCGCGAGCTGGAGGTTGGCGGTCGAGCGGCTGCCGCCGTCCATCCAGCGTCGGCCCGCTACGGTGACGGGGGGCCATACGACGGGTACGGCGCAGCTCGCCGCGACCGCTTCGAGGAGCGTCGCCCCGGAACGTGAGTCGAACACCTCGAGTTGTCCGGTCCGCGCGTCGACCGCGGTGATCCGCAGCTCTCGCTCGGGCCAGTCACGGACGTCGCCCAGAAGGGCGCCGACCGTGTCGAAGACCTCCGCCTCCGGGCCGGTCCGGGCGCGTCGCGCTGCCCGGGCGAGGCGTCGGACGGACCGCTCGGGATCGCGGGAACCGAGCGCCGCCCAGAGGAAGCGCGCCGTCTGACGCGCGGTCACCGGCAGTCGGACCGCGTCCGCTCCGGACAGCTGGCGCTCATACAGATCCGCAGCCGGGACACCGGCCAGGAGCCGGGATCCGAAGACGGCACCGCCGGAGGTGCCGATCACGACGTCGGCGCTGCGGAGATCGATCCCCGCCTCGGTGAGCCCTGCGAGCGCTCCGGCCAGCCAGGCCCCGCCCACCGGTCCGCCGCCGCCGAGCACGAGTGCGGTGTCGGGCATGTCTCCCCCTTACCTGTGCACAGCATTCCGTGAACCGCATGCCCGTGGACGGCCGCGAACGGCGCGTCTGGCGGGAAGCGGAACGGGGAACCGTCCCCGCTTGCGATGGTTGACGATAACATCCGTACCGGGGAACGCTCCCCGGTACGGGAATCGAGGTGAAGGGAGACATCATGGGTGACCGTCCGCCGGTAGGACGCCGCGATGCGCTGCGCAATCGGAAGCTGCTGACGGACAAGGCCCGCGAGGTCTTCGCCGAACAGGGCCTGGATGCCCCCCTCGATGACATCGCCCGGCGGGCGGGCGTGGGCAACGCCACCCTCTATCGCCACTTTCCGAACCGTGCCGCGCTGGTCGACGAGGTCTTCCGGGATGCGCTCACCGAAACCACAGCGGCGGGCGACCGGGCACGAACCGCGGAAGACGCGTGGACGGGACTGACGGAATACCTGCGAACCGTCTTCGCGGGCCTGGCGGCAGACCGCGGCACCAACGACCTCATGACCACGCACCTCGAAGGCGTCACCTCCCTGGAGGCGATCCACGCCCACAACCGCACCACCATCGACGGACTGATCCGGCGCGGTCAGGAGCAGGGCACCATCCGCCCCGACGTGACCACCGAGGACCTGCTCTTCGCGCTGGCAGCACTGGGCCGGGCTGTTCCCGCACTCACCACGGTCGCCCCGGATGCCTGGTCCCGCCCGCTCGCCCTCCTCCTCGACGGCCTTCGCGCCCGCCCGGCCGCGCCCCCTCTGCCGACGCCGGCCCTCACGTCCGACCATCTCGGCACGGTCCTGCTCAATCTGGGCCCTCACAGGCGGCGTTGACCAGGTTCCCGCCCCACACGGGGCCATGCCGGCTTCAGTGAGGGTGCGGGTTGCCGGGGCTCGCGAGGGCGGAGCCCGTGGCCGTGTGGCCTACGACGACGAGGTTGGCGTCTTCGGTGAGGCGGGCGAGGTGATCGGTCTTGCAGAAGCCGTCGGGGGTGAAGGACCGGGTGTTCTGGTCGGGGGCTTTGTAGTAGCCGCGCAGGGTGCAGGGGCCTCGGGTCCAGAGCTGTCCGGGAGTGCCTGGCGGTACGTCGGTGCCGTGCGAGTCGGTGATGCGGATCTCGTCCCCGGGCGAGAGGGGGCGACCCTGCGTGTGCTGGATGACATCGTCGGTGTCGGTGAGGCGGGTGAGGGTGAGCAGTCCCTCGGCCATCTCGAAGACCTGTTGGACGCGGCAGTCGAAGGCCGGTGGGATGCGCGCCGTCAGTTCGGGGTGGGGGCGTGCGCCGCCGGTCTGGATGAGGCGCAGGCCGGAGAGGTCGTACGGGCCGTCGAGGAGGGCGTCCAGCCACCGGTGCGCGACGGCGGGGACGAGGGAGGTGACGGTCACCTTCTCCGTCTCGATCGCTCGGAAGGCGGCGGGATCCGGGTCGTCGATCAGGTCGATCAGTACGACGGTGCCGCCGGTGGCGAGGGTGCCGACGATGCCGGGGCAGCCGAAGGTGAGGTTGGACGTGGCCGGGAGGGCCGCGAGGTAGACGTCTTCCGGGCCGAGGCCGATCAGTTCGGCTGCGGCTCGGGTCTGGTAGGCGTAGTCGTTGTGGGTACGCGGGACGAGCTTCGGTGCGGCTGTGCTCCCGCCGGACAGCAGGAAGAACGCGACGTCGTCGGGGTTGTACGTGCGGTCCGGGTCGCGCGGCGCGTCGAGGGAGCGAAGGGGGAAGAACAGGCATCCGCTGGCTGCGGTGGTGAAGCCTCCGTGGATGCCTCGGGTGCCTTCGGGGTCGTCAAGGGTGAAGGCACGGCGCAGACGTGGATTGCCGACGCTGATCTCCGCGGCCATCGCGGCGTGGTCGAAGCCGTGGTGGATGCTGGGGCCGATGTACGCGGCGGCTTCGGTGAGACGTGCGAGACATCCGATCTCGTCGGCGCGGTGGGAGGTGGGCGCGAACACCGGAAGGGCGCCGGCCCGCATCAGGGCGTAGACGGTGATGACGAACTCGGGCACGTTCGGCAGTTGGACGATCGCCCGGTCGCCGGGACGGATGCCCCGCAGCGTGAGCCCGGCCGCCACGCGGTCGACGCGGCGGTTCAGTTCGCGGTAGGTGAGGCGACGGTCGCCGTGGACGAGGGCCGTGCGCGTGGCGTACGTGCGGGCGTGCTCGGCGAGGAGTTGCGGGAGGGCGGCGCCCCGGTAGTAACCGTGGTCGTAATAGCGGCCGTTGCTCTCGGGCAGGAGCGGGGTGCAGCCGTCCAGCATGGTGCGGACTCCTTCCTGGTGGCGTGGATCGCCGACCGTGCGTACGCGTCCCGCGTGGTCCGTTTCCGTCTGCGCCGGCAGATCGTCAGTGTCGTGGATACGGTCCCGGATCGGGCAGTAGAGGATCATCCGAGGAACTGCCCGGTGCAGCGGTGTGGTCGCCCAACGGCCCCGTGCAGGACCGCGCGAAGCGTGCCCATCGGTCCTTGCGTGCAGGGATGACGTGCAGGGATATGGTGCCTCTGTGGAGCGGATGGCCGGCAACTCCCATTGCCCATGGGGTCGTTGGCCGCCGTCGTGGCACACGACGGACACCCCGGCTGCGGCGCCCTTGCGTCTGAGGACACCCCCGTGCCCTACATCCTCGGCACCGGCGACTTCGAGGAAGCCGAGCCCGAAGACGGCCCGCGCGCGCTCCGGAGGAACCGCCGGTGCAGTCGCGGCCGACCGAGTCCGACCTCATGCTGCGCCGCTCCTACGAGGAGGACTTCGGCTCCTGCGGTCAGGCGCCCGGGCTGTCGGGCCGGACGGGCTGAAACCCGCTCCAGGGGGCAGCTCTCAATGGATCGCTGAATTGCAAAATTCTGCAATTGGTTAGATGCTGTATTGGCTGTGCTCGCAGGTAGTCGCGGGCGCAGCTTCTGTACGTCTGACGTCCGCCCCGCGCCCGGGGCTCTGTGAGGGAAGCTGAGGGATCGTGTCGGTTCCGCTGTATCAGGCGAAGGCGGAGTTCTTCCGGATGCTGGGGCATCCGGTGCGCATCCGTGTGCTGGAGCTGTTGCAGGACGGGGCGATGCCGGTGCGCGAGCTGCGGGCCGCCATCGAGGTGGAGCCTTCCAGCCTCTCGCAGCAGCTGGCGGTGCTGCGCCGCTCGGGGATCGTCACCGCCACCCGGACCGGCTCGACGGTGACGTACGAGCTGGCCGGCGGCGATGTGGCCGACCTGATGAAAGCCGCGCGGCGGATCCTGACCGAGATGCTCGCCGGGCGCAACGAACTGCTGGCCGAGCTGCGGGAATCCGAGGTCGTCACCCGATGAGCACATCTCTCGGCCGGGCGGTCCGGTCGCGGATCACCTCGCTGCTGCCGTCCCCCGCCGATGTGGCCCGGATTCGACGTGATCCGCGCCGGGACCTGCTCGCCGGTCTCACCGTGGCGATCGTCGCCCTGCCCCTCGCCCTCGGTTTCGGGGTGTCGTCCGGGCTGGGCGCCGAAGCGGGTCTGGCGACCGCCGTGGTCGCGGGCGCGCTGGCCGCCGTGTTCGGCGGGTCGAATCTCCAGGTGTCGGGGCCGACCGGCGCCATGACGGTCGTCCTGGTGCCGATCGTCGCCCGGTACGGTCCGACCGCCGTGCTCACGGTGGGGCTGATGGCCGGCGTGATGCTCGTCGTCCTCGCCCTGTTCCGGGCCGGTCGCTACATGCAGTACGTGCCGGCGCCCGTGATCGAGGGCTTCACCCTCGGCATCGCCGGGGTGATCGGGCTCCAGCAGGTGCCGAACGCGCTCGGCGTGCCCAAGCCCGACGGTGACAAGGTCCTCGTCGTCACCTGGCACGCCGTCGCGGAGTTCGTGAAGGCGCCGAACTGGACCGCCCTCGCTCTCGCGGCCTGCGTGGTCGTGCTCATGCTCGCGGCCGGGCGCTGGCGGCCGGCCGTGCCGTTCTCCATCGTCGCCGTGATCGCCGCCACCGTCGTCACTCAGGCCGCTCACCTGGATGTGAAGCCGATCGGGGAGCTGCCCTCGGGGCTGCCCGCGCCCTCACTGTCCTTCCTCGATCCCGGTGCGCTCGGCTCGCTGCTCGCTCCGGCCGTGGCGGTGGCCGCACTGGCCGCGCTGGAGTCACTGATGTCCGCGGCCGCCGCCGACGCGATGACGGTGGGGCAGCGGCACGACCCGGACCGGGAGCTGCTCGGCCAGGGGCTGGCCAACATCGCCGCCCCGCTGTTCGGCGGTGTCCCGGCCACCGGCGCGATCGCCCGCACGGCGGTCAACGTACGCACCGGCGCCGGCTCCCGGCTGGCGGCCCTCACCCATGCCGCCGTGCTGGCGGTGATCGTCTTCGCCGCGGCACCCCTGGTGTCCAGGATCCCGCTGGCCGCGCTGGCGGGTGTGCTCATCGCCACCGCGATCCGCATGGTCGAGGTCGGCTCGCTGAAGGCGATGGCGAAGGCGACCCGGTCCGATGCCCTGATACTCGTTCTCACCGCGGTCGCGACCCTCGCCCTCGATCTCGTCTACGCCGTCGTCATCGGCCTGGTCGTGGCCGGCGCGCTCGCCCTGCGGGCGGTGGCCAAGCAGGCCCGGTTCGGCGCGGTGCCCCTGGACCGCGGTGACCACACCGCCGAGGAACACGCGCTTCTGGCCCAGCACATCGTGGCGTACCGCATCGACGGTCCGCTGTTCTTCGCCGCCGCCCACCGCTTCCTGCTGGAACTGACCGAGGTGGCCGAGATCCGGGTCGTCGTCCTGCGGATGTCGCGCGTGTCGACCATGGACGCCACCGGCGCCCTCGTCCTGAAGGACGCGGTGGAGAGGCTGCGGCGGCGCGGCATCCTCGTCCTGGCCTCCGGCATACGTCCCGGTCAGCGCAGGGCCCTCGACTCCGTCGGCGCCCTCGATCTGCTGCGGCACGAGGGCCGGGAGTACGCCACCACGCCGGAGGCGATCCGGGCCGCGCGCGATCACCTGGAGCTGGCAGGTGTCGTTGCCGCCGTCCCCGCCCAGAAGACCGACCCGAAGAACACCGTCCCGAAGAGCACGGACATCTGCGAGGAAGCCGTCCGATGAGCACACCCTCCACCACCCCGCGCCTGGTCGAGGTCTCCGGCGCGGAGGCACTGTGGCTCCTGGAAACCGCACAGCTGGGGCGTCTGGTGTTCGTCCGGCGGGACGTGACCGTCGTTCGCCCCGCCCGGCACGTGTGGGAGTACGGCCGACTGGTCGTGCGCGCCCCCGTCCAGTCGGCCGCGGTCCCACCGACCGTGACCTATCAGGCGGACGACATCCGGGGAACCGTCGGCACCGGCTGGACCGTGACCGCGACCGGCTCGGCCGAGGTGATCACCGATCCGGACGAGGCCGCCCACCACCGGCGCACGCTGTCCGGCTGGACGCACGGCCCGCACGACACGCTCGTGCGCGTCCACCCGCAGACGGTCACCGGGTTCCGCCTGGTCCGGGGAGCGGAGAAGCGATGAGCACGCGGCTGGAGGCCCTGCCGCACCGGCATGTGCTCACGGTGCCGACCCTGCCGGCGGCGGTCCGGGTGGCCCGTGAGACCGCTGAGCAGGCTCTGGTGGAATGGGGCATCGGACTGCGGCACCCCATCGTGGACCCGGCCCTGCTGATCCTGAGCGAGCTGGTCACCAACAGCGTGCGGCACGCAGCGACGCACTCCCCGGAGCTCACCGTGTACTACGCCGCGGGCCGGGACTGCCTGGCCTACGGCGTCCACGACCGTCACCCCCACCAGCCCGCGCTGTACGCGTCGGTCACCGGCACCGGAAGCGGCGGTCTGGGTACCGTGATGGAGCTCGTCCTCGGCTGCGCGGGCACCGCGGTGGTCCGGGGCGACTGCGACGGCAAGGGCAAGACCATCTGGGTCACCCTGCCCTTGTGACCCCCGGCCGCACTCCCCTATGCCTCCGGCAGCACCCCGCAGCAATACAAGGAAGTTCCCCCGCATGACCATCGACTGGCGCCACACCATCGAGCAGGAGCTCGGCATCCTCTCGGTCGCCGGCTATCTCGGCCCCGACGCGGTACGCCGCTTCACCGGCGCGATCGGCTGGGTCGTCGCCCGCGGCAGCGGTCCGGTCGTCCTCGACCTGACCGAACTGCGCGGCTGGTCCGCCGAAGGCCAGCTGGCCATCACCGAGGCCGCCCGCCGGCTCGCCGGCTCCGGGCGTGGCCTGGAACTTGCCGCCATCCCGGCCGACGGCTCCCTGGTCCCGACCGCCGACTGCCCGGACATCCCGGTCCACTGCGACCTGGACGCCGCCCTCGCCGCGCACGGCCGGGGGCCGGTACCGGAGGGGCAGCAGGAGTGGCGCACCGACGGCTGGCCCGCCTGACCCCCGCCTCACGTTCGTATCGATTCACGTATCGACTCACCAAGAGAAAGACATCGGTCCCATGAGCGAAACTCTGCCTCCCTGCCCTGAATGCTCCAGCACGTTCACGTACGAGATGGGCGCCCTTCTCGTCTGCCCCGAGTGCGGTCACGAGTGGTCGTCGTCCGACGCTCCCGGCGACAGCGGCGGGGACAAGCTGATCAAGGACTCGGTCGGCAACGTGCTCGCCGACGGCGACACCGTCACCGTGGTCAGGACCCTCAAGGTCAAGGGGAGCCCGACGGGTATCAAGGCGGGCACCAAGGTGCGCAACATCCGGCTCATCGAGGACGGCGTGGACGGCCACGACATCGACTGCAAGATCGACGGGTTCGGCGCCATGCAGCTGAAGTCCAGCGTCGTCAAGAAGGCCTGAGCCCGTACGTCAGCGGCCGAGTTCGCGCACATGCAGGTGGCCGTCGAGGGGATGCGCGGGTTCGGTTCCGCCCGTGCCAGGCGCGAGGATGGGTCGCATGTTCTTGACGAGTGGGTGGATGCGATGCCGAGTGCACCGGCCGGTCAGGCCGTGCCCTGCTGGACGGGGGACGGCACGGTGAGTACGCCGCTGTACCAGCTGAAGGCCGAGTTCTTCAAGACGCTCGGCCATCCGGTCCGCATCCGTGTCCTGGAGTTGCTGAGCGAGCGCGAGCACGCGGTCGCGGAGATGCTGCCCGAGGTGAAGGTCGAGCCCTCGCACCTGTCCCAGCAGCTGGCCGTGCTACGGCGGGCGAACCTGGTGCGTACCCGCAAGGAGGGGTCGAACGTGTACTACTCCCTCGCCAGCCCGGAGGTGGCGGAGCTGCTGCGCGTGGCGCGGTCGATCCTGTCCGGCGTGCTGGCGGGGCAGGCCGAGCTGCTCGCCGACCTGAAGGCGGCCCAGCCGCAACGGAAGCCTCCGTCGTGACGCCGGCCCCGTGACCGGCGGCCGTCGCGCTCGACGGCACAGGACGGCGATCGCCTCCCGGGAGGCGGACCCGGGAGACGATCGCTCCCTCAACCCCCGATCCCCGTCCGCCATCCCCCTGCCGGCACACGAAACCGTTCCGGCCCGGTCCTGGGCCGTACAGCAAGCGGCAAAGCCTGCTGAAAATAGGCAAAACACCGGAAAAGCGTCGTAACTTCTGCCGCTGGTCGCCTGGTTGGTCACCTGCGGAAGCCCGCATCACCAGCCAGGAGAGGTACATGGGCCTGTTGCGCAAGATCCGGACCACCGGCCGGGTCGCCGAGCCCGCACCGCCACGCCCCGAAGGTCAAGTACAGCCCAGCGCACGGCAGTTGGGCGGCTCGGTCCAGGTGCGCTGCGTGGACGCGGGTTCCTGCAACGGCTGCGAGATCGAGATCGCCGCCGCGTTCAACCCGGTGTACGACGCCGAGCGGTACGGCGCCCGGCAGGTGGCCTCGCCCCGGCACGCGGACGTGGCGCTGGTGACCGGCCCGGTGACCCGGAACATGGCCGCGCCGCTGCGCCGCACCGTGGCAGCGATGGGCGAGCCCCGGCTGGTGGTCGCGGTCGGGGACTGCGCGATCAACTGCGGGGAGTTCGCCGGCGGGTACGGCGTCGAGGGCGCGGTCGCCGATGTCGTACCGGTGGATCTGGCGGTGCCGGGGTGCCCGCCGGAGCCGGAGGCGATCGTGGCGGCGCTCAGGAGGGTGACCGGTCGGTGAGCGCGATTCCGGCCGCCCTCGCGACGGCCACCGCACTGGCCGCTACCGGGGCGCTGGCCGGGCTTGGCCTGCCGTACCGGCTGCGCGTCGCTGTCGTCGGTGTTCTGACAGCCGGTGTGGGCGTTGCGGGCGGCACGGCGGGTGTGGCCGCGCTGGGCGGAAGCCGGTGGAGGGCCGTCTACTCCGGGCTGGTGCCGCTGGCCGGGGCGCATGTGGCGGTGGATGCGCTGGCAGGACTGTTCATGGCCGTGGCGGGGGCGGTCCTGGCCGCGGTCGCGGTGTACGGCATCGGGTACGCGACCGGGCACGGCGCGCACGGGCTCGGCTCGCGCACAGCGCAGGCGGTGCTGCCGGTGTTCGCGCTCAGCCTGGTTCTCGTACCGGTGGCGGCGGCGGTGTCCACGTTCCTGCTGCTGTGGGAGCTGATGGCGCTCACCTCGTTGTTCCTGGTGCTGGCCGAGCACCGAGGGGGGCACCTCCCGCTCGGGCGAAGCCGAGAGCGGGGGAGCCCGTCCGTACGGCAGGCGGGCACCTGGTACGCGGTGATGACCCACCTCGGGCTGGTGCTGCTGCTGGCCGGGTTCGCGCTGTTCGCCGCGCAGGCGGGCGGGGAGACCTTCGCGACGCTGCGAGCGGGCGCACACGGCATCCCGCCGACCGTGCGCGGGCTCGTCTTCGTTCTCGTGGCGCTGGCGTTCACCTCGAAGGCGGGCGCCGTCCCGCTGCACGCCTGGCTCCCCCGTGCCCATCCCGAAGCGCCCAGTCCCGTCTCGGCGTTGATGAGCGCCGCCATGGTCAATCTCGGCATCTACGGCCTGGTCCGCACCGGGCTCGATCTGCTGGGCGGTGGTCCGGCGTGGTGGTGGCTGGGGCTGCTGGCGATGGGCGGGGCAAGCGCCGTGTACGGCATCTTGCAGGCGGCGATGGCGTCCGACCTCAAACGGCTGCTGGCGTACTCGACCAGCGAGAACATGGGGCTGGTCCTGACCGGAGTCGGGGCGTCCGGGCTGTTCGCCGCGCACGGCGACAAGCCGCTGGCCGCGCTGGCCCTGGCGGCGGCGCTGCTGCACGTGGTCAACCACGCGGCGTTCAAGGCCCTGTTGTTCTGCGCGGCCGGATCGGTGCTGCGGGCCACCGGTCTGCGTGATCTGGACCGGCTGGGCGGGCTGCGTGCCCGGATGCCCGTCACCGCCGCCCTGTTCGCGCTCGCCGCGCTCGGCGCGGTGGCGCTGCCGCCGGGCAACGGCTTCATCAGTGAGTGGCTGCTTCTGCAGTCCCTCGTCCACGGCCTGGCGGTGCCCGGCGTCGCGGTCGCCGTCGTACTCCCCCTGTCGGTGGCGCTGATCGCGCTGTCGACCGGGATCGCCGCGGCCGTGTTCGTCAAGGCCCTCGGTGTCGGATTCTTCGCCCGGCCGCGCGACGAGCGGGCGGCTGCGGCGCGGGAGGCACCACCGCTGATGCTCGCCGGGATGACCCTGCTCGCCGCCGGAGTCGTGGCGCTGGCGCTGGTGCCGGGCCTGCTCGGGCACGGACTCGACCGGGCCGTGGGCGCCGTCGGGCTGCCCGGCAGCGGGGCGCTCACCTGGGGCGGGCTCGGGGTACGGCTGACGGACATCTCCGCCCGGTTGGAGCCGCTGTGGGTGGTGGCCGCCCTCACCGCCGCGATCGTGCTCGCGACCGGCCTGCCCCGGCTCTACGGACGGCGTCGGCGGCGCGTGAACGCCCGGCTGTGGGATTGCGGGGGCGGGGCGCCGACCCCGCGCATGACGTACACGGCGACCTCGTTCGCCGAGCCACTGCAGCGCGTCTTCGACGACGTCCTCGCCCCCGAGCAGGACGTGGACGTCACCCCGGTGCGCGAGTCGGCGTACCTGGTGGAACGCGTGCGCTTCCAGCACCGGGTCCCCGACCGGATCGAGCACCGCCTGTACGAGCCGGTGCTGCGCGCGCTGGCCTCGACCGGGCGGGCGGCCCGGCGCCTGGCCGGCGGCAGTGTGCACCTGTATCTCGGCTACGGCTTCGCCGGGCTGGTCGTCCTGTTGCTGGCACTGGTGGTGGGCTGGTGAGGAACACGATCGGGTACGCGGCCGTCGTCGGCCAAGTGGTGGTCCTGGCGGCGGGGGCGCCGCTGCTGACCGGGTGGATGCGGCAGGTGCGGGCCCGGCTGGAGGGCCGGGCCGGCGCCGGGGTGCTCCAGCCCTGGCGGGACACGCGCAAACTGCTGCGCAAGGAGCCGATCACGCCGGTGGGGACCGGCCCCGCGTTCCGGGCCGCGCCCGCCCTGCTGGTCGCCACCACCGTGGTGGCTGGCGCGCTGGTGCCGCTGCTGTCCACCGACACCCCGGTGAGCGGGCACGCCGACCTGATCGTCGTGGTGGCACTGGTCTCGCTCGGCACCCTGGCCCTCGCCCTGGCCGGGCTGGACACCGGCACGGCGTTCGGCGGGATGGGCGCCTCGCGGGAGATGACGGTCGCCTCCCTGGTGGAGCCGACCCTGCTGCTGTCGGTGTTCGCGCTGTCGATACCGGCCGGGACCACCAACGTCCCCGCGATCGTCTCCGGAGCCATCCACTCCCCGGCCCGCCTCGCCTCCCCCGCCGGGCTGCTGGCCGTGGCCGCCCTCGCGGTCGCCGTGCTCGCGGAGACCAGCCGGATCCCGGTCGACAACCCCTCGACCCACCTCGAACTGACCATGATCCACGAGGCGATGGTGCTGGAGTACGCCGGGCCCGACCTCGCGCTGGTGGAACTCGGCGCGCAGATGCGGCTGACCCTGCTGCTGGGCTTGCTGTCCTCCCTGTTCGTGCCGTGGGGCATCGCCACCGGCCTCTCCTGGACGTCCCTGGTCGTGGCGGCGGTGCTGTTCGCGGTCAAGGTGGCCGTCCTGGGAGCCGTGCTGGCGGCGGCCGAGGTGTTCTGGGCCAAGGTGCGCCTGTTCCGCGTTCCGGAACTGCTCGCCGGCTCCTTCCTCCTCGCGCTGCTCGCCGTGACCGCCTCGTACTTCCTGAACGGAGCCTCATGAGCGCCGGCCTCTACACCCAGCTCCTCGACCTGGCCTGCGGCGCCTTCCTCCTGGCGGCCGTCCTCGTGCTGTGGGGGCGCGAACTCGCAGCGATCGTCCGGGTCTTCGCCCTCCAGGGCGTCGCGCTGGCCGCCGTCGGCCTGCTGCTCGGCGCCCACGAGGCACGGTGGGACCTGATCCTGGTGGCCCTTGCCGTGGGGGTGCTGCGCGCGGGCGTCCTGCCGTACCTGATCCGGCGTGCCCTGGCCGTGTCGGCCGCCGACCGTGGCAGCGACGAGGTCCGCGAGACCCAGCCGCTGGTCAACGTCGCCGCCTCCCTGCTCACCGCGGCCCTGCTGACCCTGCTCGCCTACGCGGTCGCCCGGCCCCTGACCGAGCTGAACCCGACGCCGGCCACCCGCGCCCTGCCGGTCGGTCTCGCCGTCGTCCTGATCGGCTTCTTCGTGCTGGTCACCCGAAGGCGCGCCCTGGCCCAGGTGGTCGGCTTCCTGCTGCTGGACAACGGCATCACCGCCACCGCCTTCCTGGCCACCTCCGGTGTCCCCGTCATCGTCGAACTCGGGGTCTCCTTCGACGTACTGCTCGCGGTGCTGGTGCTGCAGATCCTCACCACGCGTGTGCGGGAGGCGTTCGGCACGACCGACATCGACGACCTGCGGGAGCTGCACGACTGATGCCGTATCTGTCACATGGGGCGGCGCTGCTGCTGACCGCCCCCGTCGCGGCACCGCTGGTCGTCGCGGCCGCCTGTGCCCTGCCCCACGCACGCATGCCTCGCCCGGCAGCGGTCCGTTCGCACGACCGGCTCCCGTCGGTCCCGGCCGCGGAACCCTTTCCCGCGCAGCCGCGGCATCGTCATCCGGCGGACTGGGCCGGGCTCGTCCCGCCCGTCGTGATCGTGCTGTGCGGGAGTCTGCTGGCGGTGGACGTCCTCGGTGCCGGACCCGTCTCCGCCTGCTCGGGGCTGCTGCGCGCCGATGCCCTGACCGCGTGGATGCTGCTCGTCGTCGGCTCCGTCGCGCTCATCGCCTGCGGGGCGGCGCCCGGGTATCTGGCGGGCGAACGCGCCGCCGGACGGGCGAGCGCGCGCACCGGCTGGCACTACCAGGTGCTCGTGCAGTCGTTCCTGGCCGCGATGTGCCTGGCCGTGCTGACCGCCAACCTCGGTGTGCTGTGGGTCGCCATCGAGGCCACCACCATCGTCACCGCGTTCCTCGTCGGGCACCGTCGCACCCGCACCTCGGTGGAGGCCGCCTGGAAGTACGTGGTGATCTGCTCCGCCGGCATCGCGCTCGCGTTCCTCGGCACCGTGCTCCTCTACTACGCGGCCCGCCAGGCCGGCATCGCCGAGGCATGGGCCCTGGACTGGCCCACGCTCGCCGCCCACGCCGACCGGCTCGACCCGTCCGTCACCCGGCTCGGCATCACCCTCGTGATCCTCGGTTTCGGCGCCAAGGCCGGTCTGATCCCGTTGCACGCCTGGCTGCCCGACGCCCACAGCCAGGCACCCGCGCCCGTCTCCGCGCTCATGTCCGGGGTCCTGCTCTCCGTCGCCTTCGCAGCGATCCTGCGCTACCGGGCCATCGCCGACGCCGCCCTCGGCGCCGACTTCACACGCGTCCTGCTCGCCGGGATCGCGCTGCTCACCCTCGCCCTCGCGGCCGGTCTGCTCCTCGGTCAGCGGGACTACAAACGGATGCTGGCCTATTCGTCCATGGAACACATGAGCCTGATCGCCCTCGGTGCGGCGATCGGCAGCCCGCTGGCCCTGTCCGCCGTACTGCTGCACATCGCCGGCCACGGGCTGGCCAAGTCCGCCGCGTTCTGCGCCTCCGGCCGCATCCTCCACCTGACCGGCACCAGCAGGATCGGCCGGGTGAACGGGCTGCTCGCCCGGGCGCCGTCCGTGGGCGGGGTGTTCGGGTTCGCGGTCGTCGCGCTGCTGGCGTTTCCGCCGTTCAGCCTCTTCGCTTCCGAACTCGGCATCGCCCGCGCCGGTTTCACCGCCGGAACCGTGCTGGCCTGGGTCACTTCGGCGGCGCTGCTGCTGGTGCTCACCGCCTTCGCCGCGCTCGCCGCCCGCACCGCACGGATGCTCCTCGGCCCCGCCCCCACGGCGGCGGGCTCCCCGGGTGCGACGGAGCCGGGAATCTGGCCGCTGGCCCTGGGACTGACAGCCTGCGCCGCCCTGGGCGTGGGGCTCGGCCCGCTCACCGACCTACTGCACGCCGCCGCCCAGGCGATCGGAGACCGCTGACCCCGATGCGCACCACAGAGGACATCGCCGCCGCCGGACTGCCCCGGCGGGTCGCACAGTTGCTGACCGGCGGGCATCGCCTCGCCCTGGTCGCCGCCCATCACGACGAACGCGGCATCCGGGTGGTGTACCTGTTCGCGGCGGGGCCGCCCGACACCCGCACCGAACTGCACGTCCGCCTCGATCCCGACCGGCCCGCGCTGCCGACCCTGGCCCATCTCTCCTTCCCCGCAGGCCGGTTCGAACGCGAGATGCGCGACCTGTTCGGCATCGTTCCGCAGGACCACCCCCTGCCCCACCGTCTGGTACGGCACTTCCACTGGCCCCGCGGCTGGTACCCGATGCATCCCGACGCCGGTCCCCCGCCGCCCTTCGGCGAGCAGGAGGGTCCCTATCCCTTCCTGGAGGTCGAGGGCGACGGCGTCTACGAGATCCCCGTCGGCCCCGTGCACGCCGGGCTCATCGAGCCCGGCCACTTCCGCTTCTCCGTCGTCGGCGAGACGATCCTCCGGCTCAAGGCCCGTCTGTGGTTCGTGCACAAGGGCATCGAGAAGCTCTTCGAGGGCCGCACGATCGCCGCCGGTCTGCCGCTGGCCGAACGCATCAGCGGCGACACCACGGTCGGCCACGCCCTGGCCTACTGCCTGGCCGTCGAGGAGGCCACCGGCACCGCCGTACCCGCCAAGGCCCAGCAGGCGCGCGCGATGCTGCTGGAGCTGGAGCGGATCCACAACCACGTCGCCGACCTCGGGATGCTCTGCAACGACGTCGGCCACGGCATCCTCAACGCCCACGCCCAGCGCGTCCGCGAGCAGCTCCTGCGCCTGAACCGGCGGACCACCGGCCACCGGCTGCTGCGCGGCGGCGTCGTGCCCGGCGGAGCCGTCCTCCGGTCCGTGCCCGACCCGCGGGCCCTGGCGACGATCGGCGAGGACGTTCGCGAGATCACCGGCCTCGCCCTCGGCCACTCGACCGTACGCGACCGCTTCACCGGCACCGCCGTCCTGAAGACCCGGGCGGCACGGGAGATCGGCTGCCTCGGCTACGTCGCCCGTGCCAGCGGCCTCGCCCACGACGCCCGCGCCGCACACCCCTTCACCGACTACGGCCCACACCTCGACGTGCCCGTCCACACCGACGGCGATGTCCTGTCCCGCTTCCTCCTGCGCGCCGAGGAGATCGACATCTCCCTCGCCCTGGTCCGGCACCTGGCCGACGGCCTCACCGCCGCGCACACCGTCGTGGGCCTCTCCCCCGCACCCGGCGACCAGGTCCGTGACGGTGTGGGGCTGGTGGAGGGCTGGCGCGGCACCATCGCCACGCGCGTGGAACTCGCCGCCGACGGCACCCTGGCCCGGGTCAAACCGGTCGACCCGTCCTTCTTCAACTGGCCCGCCCTGCCCGTCGCGCTGGCCGACACGATCGTCCCGGACTTCCCCCTGACGAACAAGAGCTTCAATCTCTCCTATGCGGGCAACGACCTCTGAGGGTACGTCCGAGATCTCGGGCATGCTCGGGTTCGCCCGGTAACGGCACCTGGTCGAGGCTCAGGTGAGGAGCCGGATGGCGGGCGCGTTCTTGCTGGTGGCGGGCCCACCAGTAGTCGACGGCGGCCCGCAGCGCCGTCGCTGTCCCTGCCCTCCCGTTGGACCAGCCTGCCCCGTCGGGCCGCCCTGGCTCGGGGCATGAGAGTCCAGGGGCCGTCGGTGCGGTGGAGGGCGGCCGAGTGCCATGGGGTGGTCCACGCGTCCGGGGTGTCCGGGAGGCGGATGCCCAACGTGGCGGCGCCGCTGGGCTGGGGGTGGATGGATAGCCGTACGGCGTGCGGGTGGGGGTGCTCGGCGATCAGATCGCCCCAGGCTCGGCTGCGCCGGATGCCTCAACGGCACGAGGTCGCCCACCTGCCAGCCCGCCGCAGCACGCAAGGTCACGTCCACACCCGCCGGCAGCATGGACAACGCCCCGCCCGCGGGGACGGCGGCCTGAGTCCGCCTCGGTCCGGTAGGCCGCCACGCCGCCGGTCATACGGTCCCGGCTGAGCGCGATTCCCGCCGCGGCCGGAGGTGAGCGTGCCGGTCTTGTCCGGCACCGCCGTGTCGATGTGCTGAACCCCTCCGACGCCAGCGGCCCGCTGACGAGCACGCCCAACTGTGTGCCCCGCCCGGTCGCGGCCATGAGCGCGGTCGGTGTCGCCAGGCCCAGCGCGCAGGGACAGGCGACGACCAGGACGGCCACGCACGGGGTGATCGCGGCATGCGGATCCGTCCCGGCCCCGAGCCAGAACCCGAGCGCGCTGACGGCCAACGCCGGCACGAAGGCCACCGCGTAGGTCCACCGCCGGACTGCCCTCCACCACCTCACCGTCCATGGCCAAGCACTCTCCGGTCCGTACGACGAAGACCTGAAGAACTGCCCGGGCACCAACTCCTCGATCGGCACGAGCCGTTCGGAGCCGCCGCCGTCCCGTAGCGCGACCTCCTTGACGGCGGGTCGGGCCAGCGACCGCGGCGCGGTCCCGTGGTGCTCGGGCGGTGCGGGCAGGGTTGCCGTGTACCCGGCCTTCTCCACCGCCGCGAGCCGTTCCTCGGGGGCGATCTCCGGCGGATGGCTCGCCCGGGCCCCGGTGGCCGGACTGACGGTCGCCGTGACCCCGTCCGGCTTGCCGGGCTTCTTCTCGACCCGCCGCACGCAGGCCGCGCAGGAAGAGGGCTGCCTCGACTCGTGCATCAACCCGGTCCCGGATCACGTCGTACGGCGCCGGCCGGATCGGGCCGTACCGCTGGCGCACGTCACGCGGTTTCAAGAGTCGGCGGGTACGTCGGCCGACACCTGCGTGGCGGTGGCCGTGAGCGCCCGGACCATGCGGTCCGGGCGCTCCTTGCGCTTCCCGCGTCACCGCGGACCTGCCATCAGTAGCGGATGACCGGCGGCCGTTCGGCGGGTGTGTGCGGCGCACGGACGGTGCCGCTCGGCGTCATGGAGAAGGAGCCGCCGGACAGCGGTCCCGGCGTGTAGCCGCCGCTGGTGAAGGCCTGGGGATTCGTCGCGTCGAACGACTTGCCGTCCACCGTCACGCCCGAGAAGTCCAGCTTGCTGAAGGACGGATAGCTCTGCGTGGGGGATTCGATGACCGCTTCGGCGCTGGCGTTGTGGGCACCGAGGTTCTGGCTGACGTGTTCGGTCCAGCCCTTGGTGTTGTCGGTGAGTGTCAGCGTGTAGCTGCCGCCGCCGTTGGAGACCACCTTGGCGGTGATGCTGTCGCCTTCGGAGACGGGGTCGTTCCAGTACACCGGGGCGGCAGGGTACATCTCGTACCAGGCGGAGAGGACCGGCGACCCGCTGGAGCAGTCGGTCTGCACACCGGTCTGCTCCACCGTCTGGGAACCGTAGCCGTCCAGGCCGACCCAGGGGGCGAACAGGTCGTTGCTGCTGTTGCACGTGGCGTGCGGTTCGGTCCAGGAGCCGCTGATGGTGCCGAAGCTGCCGGTGGCGACGTATCCGCCCCAGTTGCTGTCCTGGAATCCTCCCTGGTACGGGCCAAAACCCGTACCGGTGGCGGCCGCTGACGTTCCGGCACACGCCGGGACGAGAGCGACGGCGGCGAGGAGCAGACCCGCGGCTGCCGCTCGGCCGGTGAAACGACTGTGTCTGGCTTGTGTGTTCGTGCCCATGTAACCGGTCTCCTGTGGGGGATGGAGTCGATGATCGGGGGCCTGTCAGACCGGGGTTCATCGTGGGTGTGGCCTGCGTGAACCCTCAAGAGTCAGGCGCCAACCGGAACCCGCCATGGCGAGAACATGACACAATGGCCGGGTGGTGAGTACCGCGCGTCGCGTCTCGCCACCCGAAACCGAAGGGCGGTCAGGGTGTTCCCAGCCGGTTTCCACACTGTGTCAGGCGGAGCCCAGCCGACGGCGCCCATGCGCGCGGCTTCGGGTGGTCTGCTCGAAGGCCTCGGCATTCCTGAAGCGGAACAGAACACCTATCTTCGTGTCCTCGCATCTGCGCACTGTACGACAGCCGATCTCGCCACCGAGTCAGGCATCACCGCGGGCCGCGCCGAACGGCTGCTGACCGCGCTCGCACGACAGGGCCTGGTGACCCGGCACGACGGCGTCCCGGTCCGCTGGTCGGCCACGGCCCCCGATGTCGCCGTCGAGGCGCTGCTGCTGCGCCGGGAGGAGGAACTGCTGCGCACCCGAGGCCGGGTGGGCGAGCTGATGCGGGCCTACCGGAGGGCCCAGCCACCGCAGAGCGCCGACCTCGTGGAGGTGGTCACCGGACAGGCGGCCATCGCCGAGCGCTGGCGGCAGATGCAGGACGGTGCGCGACGGCATCTCCTGCTGTTCGACAAACCCCCGCACATATCCCCCACCGACACCGAGCTGGAGCGCTCCCTGCTCGCCCGCAGCGTGCGCATCCGCGCGGTGTACGAGGCCGGCTCGGTCAGTGCCCCCGGCCGACTCGCCGAGATCCGCGAGGTCGTCGCGGCCGGCGAGGAGGCGCGGATACTGCCCGAACTCCCCTGCAAGCTGGCCATGGTGGACGATCGGTGGGCGATGCTGCCGGTGGCCACCGGCTCCGAGTTGCAGGCCGCCGTGCTGGTCCGCGCCTCGTCCCTGCTGGACGCGCTGACCGGGATGTTCGAGGCGTACTGGCATCGGGCGGTACGGGTGCCGGACGCCGGCGGACCGGCGCTCCGCGCGGGCAACCGCCGAGGGGAACTGCTGACGCTGCTGTCGGCAGGGTTCACCGACGACAGCATCGCGCGCCAGTTGGGCGTTTCACCGCGCACCGTCCAGCGCTGGGTGCACGAGGTCATGGACGACCTCGGCGCGCGGACCCGCTTCCAGGCGGGCATCCAGGCGGCCCGGGCCGGCCTGCTCTAGTACGGGGCAACGGGGCGGGGCGGGACGAGACGGCGTGTCGGGCAGCGGGGTCCAGCGCCGGCCGGAGCGAGCCGATCGCCACCGCGGCGAACGAAGGCCCGGCCCGCCGCTACGGGGGAGAGCAGCGGGCCGGGCTCCTCACGATGCCAGACTCCCCCGCCCGCTCGACAGGGGCTAAATAGCCAGAGCCACTCTGCGGCGGAGCTGCCTCAGGAAAGGCCGGACGGGCCGTGTGGCGGCGGGACCGCCCGGAGCAACTCCCACAGGGGACGTGAGCCGGACGCCCAGGCGCCGAGGGTGTGGCGGTCGACGACGTGCAGCCGCTGCTGTCGGGCGAAGGCCACGGCGGGCGCGGTCACCCGGCCGTTCGTGACGATCACCGCGACGTCGGCGCCGTGGACCTGGCGGGCGGTGCCGTTGAGGACCTGGAGGTCCGGTGTGCCGACCGCGGAGCCGGTCAGGCCGTTGCGCCGGTGCTTGCACTGGATCACCCAGCGCCGCCCGTAGGGGTCGGTGGCCTTCACGTCCGCGCCGAGGTCCCCGCGGCCGCCGACGCGGAGGGCGTCCCGGCAGCCGTCACGGCGCATCAGGTCCCGTACCGCGTCCTCGAACCGGGTGTGATGCAGGGCGTCCAGCTCGGGCAGCCCGTACCGCAGGCCCTCCGCACGAACCGCTTCCCACCGTGCTCCCTGCCGCCGCTGGTGGAACCAGCCCCCGCCTACCAGCGCCGCGAGCACGGCGCCGACGGCCAGAATCCACCAGTGCGCCAGCAGCCAGTGGACGACGGCCACCACCAGGGCGATGCCCACGACCGCGGCCAGGAGGAGACCGATCAGGCGGTCGTCCGCGCGTCGGCGCCGCCTGGCGGGCCTCCGGTTACGCCGCCGCACCGGCGTCCGCCCCTTGCGTGTGCGGGGGCTCACCGGCCGGCCTGCGTGACACCGCTCGGGGCGACCAGCACACCCAGCGCCAGGACGATGACGGCCGTCGGCCTCCCGTCGGAACGACTGCGGGCCTCGGTACGCCGCCGCAGCCTGAAAGAGGCGTTGACCGCGGGCAGCACCGCCACGTCCATGGTCAGCAACCGTCCAGACCTCCCCCGACGACCGGCCATCACCCCACAGGGAACGCGCTGCGCCACCCTGGCCTTCATGTGTAGCGGCGCCTCGGCGGTACGGGAGGCGGATCGCCGACGAATGGCACAAACCAATCGGACCTGGCCGAATACCGCACCACAGGTCAGCCGCCGGCGCAGCACACCGCGCCCTTCTGCCTGTTCGGGCACCTCATGCTGCCCGCCCGTACCTGGCATCGGCCGGCCCCAGCGGTAGTCCAGGAGGAGTTGACCATTTCACGCGGCGGAGGAGGGCCCGTCCCGCGATCGCGAGAACGCCAGAGCTGTCGGGACCGACAACGGCCGCAGCCCTGTCCGCAAGCCCCCACCCGCGCCACTCTCGCCAGGACAGCCTGCTCGGTCTCCAGGCACGGTCGGTGACGTCGCCGTCCTCCAGGTGCTCCGCCGGGCCGAGGAGACCGGTATCCATACGGACCGCGCGTGGGCACGGTGGCGGGCGGCCGTATTCCCGGTGGAGCAGGGGCACCGCCCGTGTGTACCGGCGGCCGGCCGGGATAGATTGTCGGCGATGGCACCCGACGCTGGGCGGGCGCGCGACAGGCCGCCCGTCCCGGGCCCGGGCAACGCGAACACTGCGGGCCGCGCCCGAGCCGTGGGCAGGCCACCACCGGGTACGCGAGCGCCGGGGCCGCCGCATCCGCGACCCGCCGGACCGAGAGGGAGCGCCCAGCATGCACCAGGACGTGACCCCGTCTCCTCCCGAGCCCGGCGCCGCCCTCGTACCACGCCTGGTCCCGGCCCGGCCACGGGCCGCGGTGCTCCTGCTGCACGGCGGGTGCGAGACCAGCCTTCGTCCCTCGCGCCCTTGGCACCCCGCGGCCCTGCGCATGACGCCCTTCCAGCGGGCCATCGCGCTCGCACGGCCGCACGGCGACATGCTGATCGCCCAGGTGCGCTACCGCGTACGCGGCTGGAACGGCGGCCGCGCCGACCCGGTGGCGGACGCCGACGAGGCGCTGCGCCACCTCGCCGCGCTGGCCGGCCCGGTGCCCACTGTCCTCATCGGACACTCCATGGGGGCGAGGGCCGCGCTGCATGCCGCGGGCCATCCTCAGGTGTGTGCGGTGCTCGGTCTGGCGCCCTGGTGGCCGAAGGGAGAGCCGGTGCACCAGTTGAGCGGCCGTCATGTGGTCGCCCTGCACGGCGATCGGGACCGGGTCACCTCCCTCGGTGACTCGGCCGACTGCGTGCGCCGGGCCCGGAGCACGGCGGCCGGCGCGGCGATGGCCGTCATCCGGGGCGGTGATCACGCGATGCTCCGCCGCGTCCGGTTCTGGCACCGCACCGCCGCACACGTCGTCGCGCACCTCGTCGACCCCGACGGCTGTCCGGACCCCCTGCCCGCGGAGTGCTACGGCACAGGGAGGTATCCGCTGCTCTGACCGGTGGTACGCGCCGTGCGCCGCCACGGTCGACCGCAAACGTGTCCGGGGGTTCCGCTCCGACGCCTGCGCCCGTCGCGGGGCCGCAGACCGGCCCGAGCCGCTAGGAGGTCGCGGACGCGACGGCACGTCCTCGTGCGCCCAGGCGGACTGGCGTTCGGCCGTGTCGGTGTGCTCCACCTGGGCCCGGCTGAGCACCTCGCCGACCGTGGCGTCGCCGATCAGCTGCTCCAGAGCGATCACCGCGGCCGCGGCGTGTCCGCACGCTCCGGGCGTCGCGGCTCCGGCGTCCGCTCCCTGGCGGGGACGGTCCCGACCGTCGGGTCGGAACGGGCAACGCGGGGGCGGAGTCGATGCCTGACCGGTCACCAGCGCTCGGCTCCGGCAAGGGGATGACTCGCCCGGCGGGAACCCTCTCGTCGTCCCGTGTGCTTCCGTGCGCCGGATGGGGCGCGACACGGGCGGTGCCTTCGGGGGCCGACAACGGCAGGTTCGAGCGCTGAGAGGCTGAAGTGCCCTTGCTCGCGCCGGTCCTGGCCCCGCGGCGGATGTGTTCCCGCGCGCACTGCGTCGGTTCCTGTGAAGCTTCGGTGCGCCGTCGGTGTCGTCCGACTCCGGGCTCAGTACGCGGAGTTGACGTTGTCGATGGAGCCGTAGCGGTGGGCGGCGTAGTTGGCGGCCGCGGTGATGTTGGCGACCGGGTCCGTGACGCTCTTGGCGGTGCCGGAGACGTGGTAGGCGTTGAAGGTGGGGTCGATGACCTGGAGCAGGCCCTTGGAGGGGGTGCCCTTCTGCGCGTTCACGTCCCAGTTGTTCTGGGCGCTGGGGTTGCCGCCGGACTCGCGCATGATGTTGCGCTTGAGGCCGTCGTAGCTGCCCGGGATGCCCTTGGCCTTCATGATCTGGAGGGACTGCTTGATCCAGCCGTCGAGGTTGTTGCCGTAGCCGGTCTTCTGCTGGGAGGCGGCACGGGTGTCACTCGCCGAGACCTTCTTGGAGACCGTGACCGCGTGGGAGGCGGGCGCCTGCGTCGCTTCGGCGGCCTGCGCGGTCGTCGGCATCAGGGTCAGGGCGGCGGCCGCGGCGCCGGTGGTGGTGATGCCGGTGAGGGCGAGGGTGCGCAGGCGGGCGATGCGGGTGCGAGCGGTCATGGTCATGCGAAAGAAACCCTTCGTGGGGGACAAGGTCGGTGCAGGCCGCCTCTGACGGCTGCGGGGGGGCTGGGCCCCGTGTTGCGGGAGGCGTGACAGTCCGGCGGGAATCCGCTCGGTCCGTCGCTTGGCCCCGGCAACGACAGCAATGGTTAGCGGCGGACCCGGCCGAGCGCAATGATGTGACGTACTACGCAACATCGGAGCAATGTCGGAAATGATGGCTTATGACGGATTTATTCCCTGCTCAGGCCATTCCGGTCCTACGATGCCGCATAGGATGTGATCTGGCTCCTATGGGTGGGGTCACCCCCACAGGCCCCTCAGAGGCGTGACCGGCGGCCTGGCCGAGGGCATTTCCACGACCCTCGCCGTGGTCGGGTGACGAACCAGGAGCGGGTACGGCCGACGACTTGGCTCCCCTGGCCCCGGGGCTTGATGAGCGGCACGTCGCGTGAGAACGGACGGAACCCGACGCCGTAGTACAGCCCGCGTGCTGCGGGATGCCCTGGCGCTCCCGGACAGGCGACCGTCATGTGACCGGCCCCGGCCGCCCGTGCCAGGTGCATCCCGCGCAGCAGCATCGCGCGGCCCAGCCCGAGCCGCCGGTAGTCCGGATGCGTGCCGACCGGCTCGAATTCGCCGGTCCGGTTCGCCTCGTCGAGCCACATGACCGTCGATGCGGCCATCGTCCCGTCCGGCGCCTCCACCAGGACGTGCAGATCACCGCGGTACGGCCGTGTCCGCCGGACCCCCTCGTAGGCCTCGGCCGTGTACGTCGGCGGAGCCCAGGCGTCCACATGAGCCCGGACCGCGGCTCGCGGCCCGGCCTCGTCGGCCGTGCGGAACCGGAAGCCGTCCGGCAGCACCGGATGCTCCGGGACATCGAGGTCCCGCCCGTTGAGCTGAGTCCAGGAGCCGGTCTCGCCGAGCGAGTCCGGGTCGATGTCATAGCCGTGTGCCGCCCATCGCTCCAGGGCGAACTCATCGGCACCGGACACTACGACGGTGCGCTCGATGCCGGCCGCCACGGCGTCGTACCAGTCGATCACCTCGTCCACCAGCTCGCTGTGGTCGGGATGGACCTGATACACCAGACAGGCACTGGTGACGTCCGCCACCGACCCGTCGCTCCGCCTCGCCCGGTGCGGCAGACGGACCCAGCCCCACGCGACCGGATCGGCAGCGGAGAACCACAGTCGGCGTAGCCAGCTCTCGCCGGCGTGTGCGTGCCCCTTGCCCCAGTTCCAGGCCGGCTCTCCGTACGACGCGTCGCTGTCGACCAGGTCGGGACGGACGGCGGTGACCCGCAGCGCCAGGCGCTGCATGAGCTGTACGTCCGCAGCCGTCAGAAGCACGGAGTCATCCATGGTGCGCCACTGTGCCAGGGCTCGGCGACGCCATCGACCTATTTCCCAGGGTTCGATGATCACAGCGGCCGACGGCGCAACTCTCCCCCGGCACACCGCGCTTCTCCCGGCGGGACCAGCAGGGACGGCGGCATCCGCGTGCGGCGTCCGCGTGCGCCGTCCTCGCCAGGACTCAGGAGCCGACCTCGTACCGGCCGTGCTCCAGGAAGTACCGCAACGCCTCCGGCGTGCCGTCGTCGAGGGCCCGCTCCGCGGCCGCGCGGAGTGCCGCGCCGGTGGCCGGACCGGCGAGGATCCGGAAGACGGCCACGCGGTCGTCCTCCGCCCGGGCCAGCCGGTAGCCGGTCTCCAAGAAGGCGCGCAGGGCGGCCGGTGAGCCGTCGTCGAGGGCCTTGGTGGCCTCCCTGACGACCGCCTTGTCGTTGTTCTGGCGAGCCACGGCGAGGATCCGGAAGACGGCCACGCGGTCGTCCTCCGCCTGGGCCGCCGAACGGCCGGTCTTCAGGAAGGTCCGCTGGTCCTCGATGGTGCCGTCCATGGCCTTCTGCGCGGCGGCGTACACCGCCTTGCCGGTGCTCGGGTCGGCGATGACGCGCATGATCGCGATCCGCACCTCGTCGTCGGACATCTCGTCCACCGGCGTGGTCGAGCCGCCCGCGTCGGACGTGGCCGCCACGGAGGTGGTCGAGGCGCCCGCCGGGCCGGGCGCGGACGTGGGGGCGGCGGACGCGGGGGCGGCGATCAGGAGCGCCGGAGCCAGAGCGGTGGCCGCGACGGCCAGGGCAGCGCGGGTCAGTCTCACGGGTGGACCTTCCTTGTGAGCGTCGAGAACACGGACTTCGCCGGTGATCATCGTGGGGAAGGCTCCGGAATCCATTGCCCGAACCAGGAAGTCTTTACGGTGCCTTGGCTGCCGGTGCGACGAGCTTCGTCACTCACCGGGCACGGCCTCCCGGGGCGGTACCGCGCGTCGGCCGTCGTGTCGGCCCACACTGGAGGGGCAGGCGTGACAGGACAGGGGGCACAGCCGATGCGTGCGTGGGTGGTGGACCGGCCGGGGCCTGTCGAAGAGGGGCCGTTGCGGCTCGTGGAGCGGCCCGTGCCGGAGCCGGGATCCGGCGAGCTGCTCGTGCGGGTGCGGGCGTGCGGTGTGTGCCGAACCGATCTGCACGTCACCGAGGGTGACCTGCCGGTGCGCCGGCCCGGGGTGACGCCCGGCCACGAGGTGGTCGGCGTGGTCGACGGCGTCGGTGCGGGTGTGAGCGGGTGGGCGGCCGGCGACCGTGTGGGCGCGGCGTGGCTGCGCCGGACGGACGGCACGTGCCGTTACTGCCTGCGCGGGGACGAGAATCTGTGCCCCGGCTCCGAGTACACCGGCTGGGACGCCGACGGCGGCTACGCCGAGTACACCACCGTCCCGGCCGCCTTCGCCTACAGGTTGCCTGCGGACGTCGACGATGTCGCACTCGCGCCGTTGCTGTGCGCGGGCATCATCGGCTACCGGGCGTTGCTGCGGACATCACTGCCGCCGGGCGGGCGCCTCGGGCTGTACGGATTCGGCGGCAGCGCCCATCTGTGCGCGCAGGTGGCCCTGGCGCAGGGAGCGACGGTCCATGTCCTGACCCGCGACGAGGCCTCGAGACGGCTCGCCCTCGACCTGGGCTGTGCGTCGGCCCGCGGGGCGCACGACCAGCCGCCGGAGCCGCTGGACGGGGCGATCCTGTTCGCACCGGCCGGTGAGCTCGTGCCGGTGGCACTGCGCGCACTGGACCGGGGAGGGGTCCTGGCGGTCGCGGGTATCCATCTCAGCGATGTCCCGGTACTGCGCTACGAAAGCGAGCTGTTCTACGAGAAGGAACTGCGCAGCGTCACCTCGAACACCCGGGACAACGGCCGGGACTTCCTGGCGCTCGCGGCCCGGTACGGCGTCCGGGCCACCACACATCCCTACCCTCTCTCCGAGGCGCCGCGGGCACTGAGCGATCTGAAGGCGGGCCGGTTCGACGGGGCGGCCGTACTGCTGAACGACCTGTGAGTCCCGGCACGGGAACCGGTCAGGGAAGCCGGGCCGACAGCGCGGCTCCGGCCGGCCCCCGTCGCGTGGAGCCAGGCGGCTCACTCAGCCGGTCAGGATGTCAGGACAGCCACTCGGCGTAGCTGGTGGGGGCGAGGCGGGCGTTCTTGTCCGTGAGGACGTCGCCCTTGACGGCGGCGAACATGCCGGCGGTGGGGTCGGTGACGACGGTACGGCTGTCGCCCTTGTGGGACAGGGTGATCCGGCCCAGTTCGTCCAGGGGGTAGATCTCGGGGCCGGCGATGTTCCGGATGCCGTTCAGCGGGGCGCCGGCGGCGACCTCCGCCACCGCGGCGGCCACGTCCTTGGAGGCGATGGGCTGGATGGGCGTGGCGGGCAGCCGGACGGTGTCGGCGTCGGCGGTCCAGGACAGGACCGCGTCCATGAAGTCCATGAACTGCGTGGCCCGCACGATCGAGTAGGGCACCGGTCCGGCCGCGAGGATCTTCTCCTGGAGCGCCTTGGCCCGGTAGTAGTCCAGCTCCGGCACCTGGTCCACGCCGACGATCGAGAGGACGACGAAGTGGCCGACACCGCCCTTCTGGGCCGCGGCCAGAAGGTTGTCCATCGAGGTCTGGAAGAAGGCCAGGGAGGCCTCGTCGAAGGTCGGGGAGTTCGTCAGGTTGACGACGACGTCGGCTCCCGCCACCGCCTCGTCCAGCCCCTGACCGCTGATGATGTCGACTCCGGTGGACTTCGAGTGCGGTACCGCCTCGTGTCCGGCCGCGTTCAGGTCCCTGACGACCTGCGACCCGATCAGTCCGGTACCGCCGATGACCGCGATCTTCATGACATACCTTTCGTCTCGATTACATGCGCAATATGGCATACGGGCGGCTATGTGGACGCCGCATGAATCAGCCTGTTGTGGCTGCTGACCGACCGCGGAAGTGCCGTGTCAGAGACCGTCGACGAACGTGACCGTCTCGCCGAGCGGCGCCCGGCCCGTGCGGTCGCCGAGGACCTTGACGTCCTCGTATCCGATCGCCATGCCGCAGAAGAGGAGGAGGTTCTCCGGCGGCGACAACACGTCCGCGACGGTCCTGCGGTACTCCGACCACGCCATCTGCGCGCAACTGTGCAGCCCTTCAGCGCGGAGCAGCAGCATGACGGTCTGCAGGAACATGCCGACGTCGGACCATTGGGCCGGGCCCAGGTCGCGGTCGATGTAGCAGAACAGAGCGGCGGGCGCTCCGAAGCAGTTCCAGTTCTCGGTGGCGGCCCTCCGGCGCGCCTCCCAGTCGTCGCGGGCTATACCGAGTGCGCCGTAGCGCACCTTGCCGAAGTCGGATCGGCGCTCGCGGTACGGGGACTTCAGGTCGGGTGGGTACATCTCGTACTCCCGCTCGTCCCAGGGGTCGCCCGCCGCCAGCCGCTCGCCGGCGCGCTTCTTGATCTCGGCCAGCGGTCCGCCGGTCACCACGTAGGCCTGCCATGGCTGGATGTTCGATCCCGACGGCGCCCAGGCCGCGGCGGACAGGACCCGCTCCAGCGTTTCCCTCGGCACGGGCCGGTCGGTGAACGCGCGCACCGCCCGCCGACTCGCGACGGCCTCATAGACGTCCATGATCGCCCGCCTCCCTCTGTTCAACGGGACCACCTTCGTCACACTCAAGATAGTATCACTCGATACTGTATCTCGCTCAACTATTTTGGCGCATGGATCAGCCCTCGGCGGGGTTCTCCGTGGAGTGATATGAGTGGTGTGACGAGAAGAGGCGCGTCAGTACGACCGGAAACCGGCGCGCAGGCGCGCTTACGCCTCGTCGTCCGCGGGATGCGCGAGCCGGGTCAGCAGCTCCGTCAGCTGCTCGGACTCGCCGGCACCCAGTTCGGTGACCAGACGCCCGGCCAGCGGCTCCGCGGCCACATGAGCCGCGTCGAAGAGTTCGATCCCCTCAGGGGTGATCTCCACCGCTCGCGCCCGCCGGTCCCCGGGAACGGCCTTGCGTACGGCCAGACCCTTGCGCTCCAGGTCGTCCACGACCCGCATGATTCCCGCCTTGTCCGACCCGGTCGCCACCGCCAGGTCCCGCTGCACCGTGGGCCCGCGGTTGACCAGCACGATCAGCACGGCGAAATGCCGCAGCTCGACGCCGAGCGGTCGGAGCGCTTCCCCCATCAACGCGGCCGCACGCCAGTGGGCTCGGCGCAGCAACAGCCCCAGAGCGAAGGGCGACCGGTCTCCGGGACGGTCGGTCGCGCGCGAGACAGCGGGTTGACGAGGAGCGTCGGCGGCCATAAGGGGCACATTACCAGCCATCTGCTCATTCGATACGGTATCGCTTGAAACCAAATGGGCGTCCGCGTCGCCGTCAGCCGGCGGGACGCGGGACCCACAGACGGGCCCGCTCCCCCTCACCAGGTTCAGGCCTTCACTCGCGACGGACGGCACCTCAGGGCGCGACCCCGCCCCGCCGAAGCACGGCTCCGCGTTTGACATCGCCGTCAGACATCCACCATGCTTCCATTAATTCATTAGCACAAGCATGATGGAGCCGAGGAAGGCGACGTGATCGACTACCGGATCGACCGCGGCAGCGGCGTACCGGCCTATGTGCAGATCGTCGAGCAGACCGAACGGGCGCTCCGGATGGGCATCTTGAAGGTCGGGGACAAATTGCCCACGGCCAAGCAGGTGGTGGCGGCGACCGCCATCAACCCCAACACCGTGCTCCGGGCCTACCGCGACATGGAGCAGGCCGGCCTGGTCGAACTGCGCCGGGGCCTCGGAACCTTCGTGACACGCTCGCTCGCCCGGCCCGCCGCGGAGGACGACGCGCCGCTGCGCCGGGAGCTCACCGACTGGGTGGCCCGCGCGCGAACGGCGGGGCTGGAGCGGGCTGATGTCCTCGCCCTGGTCACCACGGCTCTGGACACCTACGACAACGAGCACGTGCACGAGCAGGACAGCCGTACCCCGGGCGACCGGGAACCGAACAAGAAGAAGGAGGAAGACGTATGACCGGGCCTGACGCGCCGGATGCGCTGCGCGCCACGGGACTCGGATTCCGGTACCGGAGGCGGGGCGGCTGGGCCCTGCGGGACTGCGAGTTCACCGTGCCCGGCGGTCGTGTCACCGCCCTCGTCGGACGCAACGGCGCCGGCAAGACCACGTTGCTGCACCTGGCCGGCGGCCTGCTGCGGCCCGGCTCCGGGGAACTGCGCGCACTGGACGCCGTGCCCGGCACGTCCGAGGCCCGTGCCCGGGTGGCTCTGCTCGCGCAGGACAAGCCGCTCTATCCCCGTTTCACCGTGGCGGACACCCTGTTGATGGGCGAGAAGCTGAACTTCTCGTGGGACCGGACGACTGCCGAGCGGACCGTACGCGAGGGCGGCGTCCCGCTCCACGCCCGCGTCGGCGAGCTGTCCCCCGGGCGCCGCACTCGCGTCGCGCTCGCTCTGGCCCTGGGCAAGCGGCCCGAACTCCTGTTGCTCGACGAGCCGTTGGCCGACCTGGATCCCGTGGCACGGGGCGACATCATGGCGGGGCTGATGGCCGAGGCCGCCGAGCGCGGCACGAGCATCGTGCTGTCCTCGCACGTCCTGCCCGAGATCGAGGAGACCTGCGACTGGGTGCTGGTGCTGCGCGACGGCCGCGTCGAGCTGAGCGAGGACGCCTACACGGTGCGCGAGAGCCACGCCGTGCTGACCGGACACGCCGACCAGGCAGACGCCTTGGCCACCGAACACACCGTCGTTCAGCGCCGTACCGCCGGCCGACAGCTGACCGCGCTGATACGGCGGCACGGGCCGTTGCACGGCGCCTGGCACGTCGAGCGACCCAGGCTGGAGGACATCCTGATCGGCTACCTCCAGGACGTCGAACCGAGGCATCCCGCCCCGGCCGAGCGGACGGAGGCGGCGGCGTGAAGGGCTCCCTCTGGCTCGCGTGGCGCCAGCAGCGTGTGTCGGCCGGCATCGGCGCGGCCGCCCTGGTCGTCGCGGTGGCGGTCGCCGTGTACTTCCGCTCGGGCATGCTGGACGCCCTGCACAGCGGGCTGTTCGACCACTGCGCCACCGGGCCGCTGTACTGCACACGGTCCGACACCGGCCTGCCCCTGCTGCTGGACGTCGAGCCGCTGAAGTACCTCGGTGTGCTGAACATCGCCCTGCCCGTCGTCATCGGCGTCTTCTGGGGTGCCCCGCTGCTGGGCCGCGACCGGGAACTTGGCACGCACCGCCTGGTCCTCGCCCAGGGCGTGAGCCGCGGTCAGTGGTTCGCCTCCCGGTTCGCCCTGGCCGCGGCGACCACGATCGCCCTCTCCGGCCTGCTCGCCGGCGTGTTCTCCTGGTGGTGGCGGCCGGCCGCCGACCGGAGCTACGGCCTGTTCTGGTACGACAACACCGCCCTGAGCGGCTCGGGCCCCCGCGTCGTCGCGGCCGCCCTGTTCGGCCTGGCGGCCGGCACGCTGCTGGGCCTGCTGGCCCGCCGGGTCCTGGCGGCGATGGGCCTGACCCTGCTGGCGACGGGGGTGACGACTCTCCTGCTGGAGTGGACACACCGGGCCCGTCTGCTGGTCCCGCCGCACACCTACGTCAGCGCCGGCAGCGTCCCCAAAGCGCCGATGGGCGAGAAGTGGTCGACCGGAACCTACGGCCTGATCACCGCTTCCGGCCGCCACGACGACGTGCTGAAATGCGCCTTCCCGTCAGGCACCCAGCTCAAGGAGTGCATGGCGGCGCACGGGTACGTCGCCCGCTTCTACAAGGCCAACCCGGCCGGTGACTACTGGGCCTTCCAGTGGACCGACACCGCCGTCCTCGGCGGGCTCGCCGTCGTACTCACCGTCGTCACGGTGCTGCTTCTGCGCCGCCGCGTCTGACCAGTTCATCTCGTTTCGTTCACCGCTTCACCTCCTCCCCCGCTCACCGGGATCTCTCTTCGTACGGAGGTCGCTTCGCCATGCCCGCCGACGCCAAGTCGCCGAAGAAACTGCGCGGCAACCGCGCCACCCTCACCCACAAGACCGGTTACGCCCTGCGCCACCCCGGCCTCGTCGTCCCGTACCTGCGCCGGGCCGGCCGGGACGCCTGGCTGCGCCTCATGCACCCCGACCACGTCGGCTACTACCGGGCCGTGATGGCCTCCGACACCCGCCGCAGCCCGGAGGCCGCGGTCGGCAGCCAGACCCACGACAGCTGGCTGGCGCTCGGGCAGATGCAGTTCGACTACCTCGTCGAACACGGACTGCGCCCCGGACACCGGATGCTCGACATCGGCTGCGGCAACCTGCGCGGCGGCTGGCGCTTCATCAGCCACCTCGACACCGGCGACTACTACGGCATCGACATCTCGCCCGACATCCTGACGGCCGCGAAGAAGACGCTCACCGAGCGCCGGCTCCAGGAGAAGCTGCCGCACCTGACCATCACCGGCGACCTCACCCTGGACTTCCTGCCCAGCGACCACTTCGACGTGGTCCACGCGCACAGCGTCTTCTCCCACTCGCCGTTGGAGGTCATCGAGCAGTGCCTCGCGCACGTCGGACGTGTGCTGACGGAAACCGGGTTCTTCGACTTCACCTTCGACCGCACCGAGGGCTCCGAACACCAGGTGCTGCACGAGGACTTCTCCTACCGCACCGAGACCCTCCTGGCCCTGGCACGGCGGCACGGTCTGCACGCGCGGTTCATGGAGGACTGGGAGAAGCGCCCGCACGGCCAGTCGAAGATACGTGTCAGCCGCTCGCCCCTGCCCACCGCCTGAGACGGCCCTGGTTGCGACATGGCATCCGACACGCCTTCCCCCGGACCGTGGGGCGGGCAGACCCGCCTCGCCGCGATAGACGGACTCCGTCTGGTGGCAGCGGTGATGGTGGCCGCATACCACTTCCTCGGGACGCCCACCCCGCACTTCTGGGGACGGACCGAGCTGCGCGATTTCGCCCCGTTCCTGCACGAGATCAGCCGCTACGGCTGGCTGGGCGTCGAGTTCTTCTTCGCCATCAGCGGATTCGTCATCTGCATGAGCTGCTGGGGGCGGACTCCCGCACAGTTCACCGTCTCCCGTATCGCGCGGCTCTTCCCGGCCTACTGGTGCGCCGTGCTCCTGGTCGTCGTGCTCGTCCTGGCCGCACGCGTGGGCCACTGGCCTGCCGCCACCCGCATCGACGCGCGTACGGTCCTGGGAAACCTGACGATGGTTCCTGGACCACTGGGCCTCGACCTGGTCGACGGCGTCAGCTGGACGCTCTGGGTGGAGACCCGTTTCTACCTGCTGATGGCCCTGCTGCTCGTCCTCGGGCTGACCTACCGGCGGGTGGTGGCCTTCTGCGGAGCCTGGCTCCTGGCCGGCGTCATCAGCCTCGAACTCCACGCTCCGCTGCTCGACGAACTCGTACTCCCCCGGTACACCGGCCTCTTCGTCGCCGGAATCGTGCTCCACCTCATGCACAGGTTCGGACAGAACCTGCTGCTGTGGCTGCTGCTGGGTTTCGCCTGGTCCTACGAACTCACCGTGCTCGCACTCCGGGTGGCCGATCACGCCGCCACTCCCCCCGGCGAGCATCGGCCCTCCTGGACCGTGTGCGCGATCGTGCTCACGACCTGTCTCGGCCTGCTGGCACTGGCCGGTGCCGGACCGCTGACGGGGCTGCGCCGACGCTGGCTGGTCACCGCCGGGAGCCTCACCTACCCCTTCTATCTCGTCCACCAGAGCATCGGAATTCCCCTGGCCAAGGGCTTGATCCGGGCATGTCCGGGGCTGGGGGTGCTGCCGTCGACGGCGGTGTCCGTCCTCTGCATGCTGGGGCTGTCCCTGCTCATCCACACAACGGCGGAGCGCCGGCTCGGACGTCTTCTGCGGCATCGCCTGACGCTCGACATCCGGCGGCAGGACCTCGCCGTGCCCCCGGATCTCGCACACTCGTCGCCGCCGCGGCCGCGGCGCCCGTCGTCCTCACCGCCGCACTGACTCCGGCACTTCCAGCACGACGGGGAACCGGGACCTGTCGCTCCGGGCCCGGTGGCCGTGGGGCGCTCCAGCAGTCGGTGCGCGCGCAGGGCCTCGTCGAACAGGTGCTTCTTGTCGCCGAAGTAGACGTAGATCAGCCGCTTGTTCGCCCGTGCCCGAGTACCTTCACCGACGGAACGGAAACCCCGGGCGCTCGTGTGGCGACCTGCTTGGACGCTGAACTTCCGCCCGGATCAGGTCAGTTGCTGGGCCATGCCGGCGTCATGGCCCTGCCGGAACTCACCCGCGCACCGGACGGCCGGGAAACCCGGTTCGCCGTCAACCGCCCCGGGGACTTCGCCCTCGCCGTAGGCCTCCGCCCCGGCCCCGCGGCGGCGGACGGCGCCCGGATCGTCTCGGTGAGTTCCCTCGGCCACCTCTTCTCGGGGAAGTTACCGGGAGTTCTCGGCGGGGAACGCGTTGACGCCCGTCAGCTCCGCCGAGAGCTCCCACAGCCGAGCCGCCTGCTCCGGGTCGATCGCCCAGTCCTTGACGCCGAGGCGCTCGTCGTCGCCCTCCCGTGCGAGTTCGGCGATGTCGCAGTCCTCCAGGTAGACGCCGCCGATCCCGTCCAGCTGCGGCGAGGTCGCCGCCCACACCTGGGTGGCGGCACCCTGCGGCGGGGTCTTGAAGCCCTCGGGGTTGAGCACGTTGCCGTCCTCGTCGATCCAGCCGCGCTCGATCATCTCCTCCTTGGGCAGATGCCGCTGGAGCGGGGTGATGATGCCGCCGGGGTGCAGGGCGAAGGCACGGACGCCGGCATCGCGGCCGAGCCTGTCGAGCTGGACGGCGAACAGGACGTTGGCGGTCTTGGCCTGGCCGTAGGCCTCCCACTTGTCGTAGCCCTGCCGCCAGTGGATGTCGTCCCAGCGGATGCCGGAGAAGTGGTGGCCACGGGAGGAGACGGAGACGATCCGGGCGCCGCCGGGTGCGATCGCGGGCCACAGACGGTTGACGAGGGCGAAGTGACCGAGGTGGTTGGTGGCGAACTGGGCCTCCCAGCCGGGGCCCACCCGGGTCTCCGGGCACGCCATGATCCCGGCGCTGTCGATCACCATGTCGATGGTCCGCCCGGAGGCGAGGAACCGCTCCGCGAAGGCGCGCACGCTCTCCAGGTCGCCGAGGTCCAGCTCGTCCAGTTCGACGCCGGAGATGCCGGCCAGCGCCTGTTCGGCCGTGGCCGGACGGCGGGCGGGCACGATCACCCGGGCGCCCGCCGCGGCGAGCGCCCGGGTGGTCTCCAGGCCGATCCCCGAGTAGCCGCCGGTGACGAGGGCGAGCTTGCCCGTCAGATCGATGCCCCGCAGGACGTCGTCGGCGGTGCTGGTGGCGCCGAAACCGGATCCGATCTTGTGCTGTGCAGTGCTCATGTCCCGAACGCTACGAATTCGAGTGCGCTCGAAGTCAAGTGGCGCTCTGCGTGCCTCTTGGGAAACCGTCGGCGTGCCGGGCGCGCTTCAGGCGAGCAGTGGTGGTCGCAGGGTGGCGGGGGTGGGACCGTCCGGGCGGACCGTGATGCCGTACGCGGCCTTCTCGGGCGTGGAGCTGAAGACCGGCGTGTGGTGCGGCAGCAGGTGTTCGAGCAGGACTGTCGATTCGCGGAGCGCGAACTGCATGCCGAGGCAGGCGCGGGGGCCGAGACCGAAGGGGTAGTACGCGCCGGGCCGGGTCGGGCGGGCGTCCGGGGTGCTGAAGCGCTGCGGATCGAAGCGGTCGGGATCCGACCACAGTCGGGGATCACGGTGGGTGAGGTACGGACAGACCAGGATGTCCGTCCCCGCGTCGACCGCGTATCCGGCGAGGGTGTCGTCCTCGGTGGCGTGGCGGGGCATGATCCAGGCGGACGGGTAGAACCGGAGCGTCTCATGGACGAGAGCCTGGACGGCCTCGCGACGTCGTCCCGATCCTTCACGGCCCGCCGCGAGCGCTTCCGCGCGGGCAGCGGGATGCGCGTCGAGCAGCAGGTAGAGCCAGGTCAGGGTGGTCGCCGTGGTTTCGTGCCCGGCCACGAGCAGCGTGACCAGTTCGTCGCGGATCAGCCGGTCCGTGTATGCGGGGCGCTCGGTCGCGGCGTCGATCAGGACGTGCAGCAGGCCGGGTCCGTCCGGCCCGGTCGATCCGCCGCGCACGGCTTCGACGGCGCTCCGGGCGACCGCGTCGATCCGGGCGAGATCGGCGGCAACGGTGTCCTGGGCGTGGCGGACGTCGGCGGGCAGCGTCGGCAGCGCGGCTGCCACGGAAGCCACGGCGGCCAGCTCATGCTCGGTCGTGTCGTCGAGAGGATGCCCGGTGAGCGAGCGCCAGATGGTGTCCAGGGCGAAGCGCCGCATCTCCTGCCCGACGTCGAAGGGCTGCCCGGTACGGGCGTACGCGGCCCAGCGCCCGGCGGTGGTCAGGGCGGCCTCGGTGATCCGTCGCTCGTAGCGTCGCATCCCGGTGGCGGTGAACTGGCTCTGCAGCAACCGGCGTTGCTGCTTCCAGGCCGTACCGGTCGCGGAGAGGACCCCGTCGCCGATGAGCAGTCGGGCGCGGTGCGAACGTTTGACGTACCGCTCCGGGTGCCTGGCGAGTACGTGCTGGACCGCCTCCGGGTCGGTGACGAGCACGGTGGGGGCCGGTCCCAGACGGAACGCGGCGACGCCTCCGAACTGCTCGCGCACCTGGGACAGCAGTTCCACCAGTTCGCCGCCCTCCGCACGCCACCGCTCCACCAGTGCGGGATCGGCTTCGGGTACCGGGCACCGCGCTCCGGAAACGCGCGGAAGGGAACCGGATGCGGCTTTGATGTCCATGCTTCTTCTCCCGGTCTTCTGGTCTCCTGCTCGGCTCGGCTCGCCGAGGCACCAGACGTAGTGTGAGGTGCCTTCCCACGATCTCCACGATCTACCTTCGCCGGCTGCTGAGTCTCACGAGAAGACTCGTACCATCGCCGTATGAGACGCACGTCGTTCGCGAACTGGCCGTGCTCGGTGGCCAGGACCATGGATCTGCTGGGCGACTGGTGGACTCCCCTGGTGCTGAGGGAGGCCTTCTACGGGATCCGCCGGTTCGACGCGTTCCAGCAGGAGCTGGGCATCGCCCGGAACACGCTGGCGGAGCGGCTGCGCAGGCTGGTGGAGGCGGGCCTGCTGGAGAAGCAGGTGTACGAGACACAGCCCGTGCGCCACGAGTACGTGCTGACCGAGTCCGGTCGTGATTTCTACGGTGTCATCCTCGCCATGACGCGTTGGGGCGACCGGTGGCTCGCGGACGCGGAGGGGCCACCGGTGATCACCCGGCACGAGACCTGTGGCCACGACGCCCACGGCGAGGTGGTGTGCTCGCACTGCAAGGAGCCCCTTGCCTGGGAGGACGTCACCGCACGGCCCGGCCCCGGCTATCCCGCGCGACTCCTCGACCGGCCGGCCGTACAACGGCGCTTCCGGTTGGACGAGGCAGGGGAAGGCACGCCGCCGGATCCCGACGCCGGGGGTCAGCCGCTCCGCGACGACTGAGGGTTCGCGTCGACCTCGCGGACCAGTTCGATCGCCCTGGCGAGGGTGTCAAGACGGTCGCCCAGGGTCTCTCCGGCCGGATAGAGACGTACGGTGGTGACGCCCGCGTCGTGCCAGACCCGTAGCCGCTCGCTGACCATGTCCTCCGTGCCGATGAGCGTCGTGCCGAGCACCATCTCGTCGGTCACGAGACCGACCGCGCCGTCCCGGTCACCGGCCTGCCAGCGTTCGCGCACCTCGGCGGCGACGTCGGCCCAACCCTGTCGGCTGTAGGCGTTGTTGTAGAAGTTGGTGGACGCCGAACCCATGCCGCCCAGGCTGAAGGCGAGCTCCTTCTTGCGTCGGGCGATCATGTGGCCGAGTGCGTCCGCGTCCGGTGCGAAGGCGACTTCGGCGCCCTGGCAGACGTCCAGGTCCGCTCGGGTACGACCGCTGCGGTCCAACCCCTCGTCGAGATGGGCGAAGTAGGCGTCGGCCGCACCTTCGGGTACGAAGCTGGTGCCGAGCCAGCCGTCGGCCACCTCGCCGGTCAGGCGGAGCATGGCCGGGGACAGTGACGCCAGGTAGACGGGGACGTCGTGCTCCGCGCGCATCGACAGTCGCATCGGGACGGCCTCGCTGCCGGGCAGCGGAATCGTGAACTCCGCGCCGGAATAGGAGAGTCGGCCGCCGTCGAGGACCCGTTTCACGATCTCCACGGTTTCACGCATGCGCCTGAGCGGCCGGGCGAAGGGCACTCCGTGCAGTCCCTCGATCACCTGGGGGCCGGATGCGCCGAGGCCGAGCAGGAAGCGCCCGCCCGACAGGTTGGAGAGGGTGACTGCGGTCTGCGCGACGGCCGCCGGTGTCCGGGTGCCCAGTTGCATGACACCGGAGCCCAGGAGCAGCCGGTCGGTGCGTGCCGCGTAGTAGCCGAGGGCCGAGGGCGCGTCGGAGCCCCACGCCTCGGCGACCCAGCAGATGTCCAGACCCAGTTTCTCGGCCTCGACGACGAAGTCCGTGTGGCCGGACCAGGATTCCCCGCCCGAGGCCTCGATGGTGGTGGCCGTCCGCATCACGCCTCCGCCCGCTGCTTGATCTGCGCCAGCGTGTGAGTCATGGCGCGCTCGAACTCGCGCATCCGCACGAAGACGATCTTCTGTTCCTTCTCCGGCATCCGGTCGATCGCCGCGGACAGTCCGGAACGCCCGGGGCCCAGCTGCATCCACTGCGAGAGTTCCGTCCCGCCGTCCCTGGGCCGAAGCCGGAAGCGCCAGACCGCGGAGGGGCGGGCCGGATCCTCCACCGCCCAGGCGAGGACGGACCGCGCTTCGCACTCGATGACGTGGGACGTCGTCTCCCACGCGCCGAACGCCTCGTGCTCGCTGCGGCCGACGAACCGGGCCCCCACCGCGGGACCGGCGGCCCCGTCGAGCCATTCCACGGACCGGAGCTCCTCACTCATGCCCGGCATCAGCTCGATGTCGCTGACCACGGCCCACACCATGTCGGGTGGGGCATCGATCCACACGCGTACCTCGGTCGTGGGTGTGTCCGCGTAACACGCGCCTGTCCATTCCAAGACAGCCCGCCTCCTCGTCGATCGTCCGACCCTGACCTCCAGAGTTGCTTTATGAGACTTACATGTCAAGGAACTCGGGTCCGTGGAGGACCTCGGGCCGCTCCCGTGTCCCGCCGTCACACAACCGGGGCTCTTCGGCCATCTGCCGCTTCGTTCGCGGCGGTTTCCCCCTGTCGGTGAGAGCCTGCCGGTCGGCCGGTGAAGGATCCCGTCTGTGGAGAGCCGAATATCCCGCAGCGAGAGATCGGCCGCCCCCGAGACCGGCAGCGGGCCGGTGGCAAGGGAGAGGGGGCCGTTGTTGACGGTGGGGGTGGAGGAGGAGTTCCTCCTCGTCGATCCGCGGACGCGGCTGCTGATGCCGGTGGCGGCGCCGGTCATCGCGACCGCCGAGGCCAGGCTCGACGACCGGGTCGCCCCGGAGCTGACCCGCTACCAGGTCGAGACGCGCACGGACCCCCACCGGGACCTGGGCGCGCTCACCGAACAGCTCTACGCCCACCGGCTGCACCTGTCCCGTGCGGCCTCCGCGCACGGGGCCGGGCTGGTCTCCAGCGGCACCCCCGTCCTCTCCCCCACGGGCGCCCCGCCGTTCATGCCCGGGGACCGGTACGAACGCAGCGCGCGGGCCTTCGGCGCGCTGGACGAGGAGCAGGTGTGCTGTGCGTGTCACGTGCACGTGGGCATGGACAGCCGGGAGGAGGCCGTCCAGGTCAGCAATCATCTGCGGGCGTGGATCGCGGTACTGATCGCGGTGGCGGCGAACTCGCCGTTGTGGGGCGGGCGGGACACCGGCCACGCCAGTTGGCGCACCGTGTGCTGGGCGCGCTGGCCGGCCGCCGGACCCCCGCCGTACTTCGAGTCCGCCGATCACTACGACGACCTCGTCGCCACCCTGATCGGTACCGGTGTGGTGCTCGATGCCGGCGGGATCTACTGGGACATCAGGCCCTCCCACCACCTGCCCACCCTGGAGGTGCGGGTCGCCGACGCGGCCCTGACCGTGGACGACACCGTACTGATCGCCGCCCTGGTTCGCGCGGCCGCCGCCACCGCGCTCGCCGAAGTCCGGGCCGGCCGGCCCGCCCCACGGCCCGACCCCCACCTGCTGCGCGCGGCGTCGTGGCATTCCGCCCGCGAAGGCCTCACGGGTACGGCCCTCGACCCGGTCTCCCGCCTGCGCACGCCGTCCTCGCGTCGGATGCACAGCCTGCTGGCCTGGATCCGTCCCGCCCTTGCCCGGCACGGCGACACCGCCCTGTTCGACTCCCTGCTCTCCCGGCTCGACCTGCACGGCACCGGAGCGGTCCAGCAGCGCGCCGCCCTGCGGCAGCGGCGGCGCCCGACCGACACCGTCGACTACCTCATCGCCCACACCCTGACGGCTCCGGGCGGCGGTGGCCGCGGGTGACGTCACACGGGCACCGACGGCTGCTGACGGCCGGCCGGTCGGGCGCCGCTCACGGGCGCTCGCCGACTACGCGGCCGGCAAGCTCATCTCTCACTTCCTCGGACAAGGGTGTGCGCTCACGGCACTCGTGGTGCTCGCGGTGCGGCAGTCCGGGAATGGTGAGCACGGCGAGACAGCAGACGACCAGGGCGATGCCGATCCAGCCCGGCACGGGGATCCGTTCACCGACGACCAGGACGGCCAGCACGGCGGCGACGGCGGGCTCCAGCAGCGACAGCGTGGTCGCGGTGCTCGCCGGCACGTGCGCCAGACCCCAGCCGAACAGGACGTAGCCGAGGAACATGGGCACCAGGGACATGTAGGCGCCGACGGCCGTGTTCGACCAGGAGTCGAGGAGCGGACCGCCGGTCGCCAGCAGTACCGGCATGAGCAGCAGGCCGCCCACTCCGAACACCGCGCCCATGGCCGCGCGGGAGCCGATACCCCGGCTGATCAGGCGGTGGGCGGCCCAGGAGTAGAGAGCGTAGGTGAAACCCGCGACCAGGCCGAGCCCGACGCCGAGCACGGTCGACCCCGCGGATCGGGCGCCGGTGTGCTCGTCGGCCGCCGCGACCGCCTCTGCCGCGCACAGCAGCGCCGTGCCGGACAGGCCCAGCACCGCTGCGGCAGTCCAGCGGCGCGTGAGCCGGCGCTTGTCCACGACGCGTTCGACGAGGGCGGAGGCCAGCGGGGCCGAACCGATCGACACCACGGTTCCGGCGGCGACTCCGGCCAGATGCATGGAGTTGTAGAACGCCAGCGGATAGACGCCCACCGCCAGGGCGCCGAGCAGCACCACACCGCGGCGCTCGCGCAGCGCGAGGGCTTCCCCGGCGATACGGGGGCCGGCTATGGCAGCTTGGAGCAGGCCGCCCAGACCCATCGCGACGGCACCGATGGCGAGGGGACCGACGTCGGGGGCGAAGGTCGCGGCGGTGCCGGTGGTGCCCCACAGCACGGATGCCAGCAGCACGCACAGCGATCCCGTGCCGACCGAGCGGGCCGGACGTCCGGCGGGCCGCGTCACAGTCGGTCCAAGAGGTCGGCCGCCATGGTCCGGGCGTGCTCCAGGCGGGTGTCGGCACCCTCCAGGCCGGCCCGGGCCATCGCGCCCTCCAGCAGGAACGCGAGATGCTCCGCCACCGTGCGCGCCTGCTGGGGACGGTCGGGCAGGAGTTGTTCCAGGTGTCCGGCGATCAGGGACTCGACTTCCTCCTTGTGCCGGCGCACGACGGCGCGTCCCTCGTCCCCGGCGGGCAGTTCGGCGGCGGCGTTGAGCAGGCCGCAGCCCCGGAACCCGTGCTCGTACGCGAAGGCCGCGTGATCGGCATACGCGTCGAAGACGGCGAGCACGCTTTCGCGGGCGTCCCGGGCCTCTTCCAGCCGGCGCCGGTACAGGCCCAGCCATTCCTCGTGCCGTGCGTCGAGGTAGGCCCGCACCAGGTCGGACTTGGACGAGAAGTTGTTGTAAAGGCTCATCTTCGCGACGCCCGCCTCTGCGGTGATCGTGTCGATGCCCGTGGCGGAAACGCCGTCCGCGTAGAAGCGGCGGGCCGCGGCGGCGAGCAGCCGTTCACGCGCCGGCCGTCGTCTCTCTTCGGACCGCGCTGCGGCACCGCCGGTCTCGCCCATGACGACCCTTCCCTCCGATTAGGTAGACCAGTCTACCTAATCGGCCCGGGTGGCGTAGGCGTACGGATCAGGTCAGGTGAGGGGTTCGAGGAATTCGAGCCGGTTGCCGACCGTGTCCGTGCTGTAGAAGCGGCGATGCCCTGGGAGGGTGTCGTCCCAGACCACCGGCGCGCCGTGGGCCGCCAGCCGTTGGGCCAGGGCGTCGATGCCCTGCACCCGAAGTCCCGGGTGGGCCTTCTTGGCCGGGCGGAAGGGATCCTCGATGCCCAGATGGAGCTGGACGCAGCCGTCGGCGGTCGCGAACCACACGCCACCGCGCCTGGCCAGCACCGGTGGCTTGGGAATCTCGACCAGGCCCAGCGCATCGACGTAGAAGGACCTCAGGCGGTCCTCGCTGGAGGGCGGTGCGGCGAGCTGGACGTGGTCGAGAGCGACAAGCATGGGGAGCGGCCTCCGGTGAGAAACGTGTCGGATGTGGTTCGGGCCGACCCGGGGCGCGGGGACGGCACCCCGGGACGTACTGACTGACCAGCGTGTTCAGTTGTCGGGTACGACCTGGGCAGGCGTGCCGGCGATCAGGATCCTCACGATGGGCGGGCAGGCGCGCAGGGCGCCGGCAAGGCCGATGGGCCGGACGGTGCCCGGCAGGCCTCGCAGGTCGCCGATGCGTGCGTCGTCGGGTACGACGGGGTGCGGTTTTCTCGGACACCGTGGTCACGAGGCACCATCCCTGCCCCCCACGCGGGGAGGCAAGGGGCGCGCGCGAGTCGCCCGCCACCTACGAACACGCAGGACGACGGCACGGCACGGGGCCGCACGGGGCGAGAGCGCGGGGTCGACCTCATGGGGTGGCGGTCACCGCGAGCCGGAAGAATGCGAGGACGGCCTGCCGCGGGGCCGCGTGCGGCCCGGACTTCTGCCGGAGTCCATGTCTCGCCTCCTTCCGGCCGGGGACACCCGCGTGAGGGCGTCGTCGACGACACGGCGAGGAGCGGACCGGTCCGCGCGCGGCGGGCGGTACGCCCCAACTCGTCGGAGCTCCGGCACTTCATGGCGTCTTCCCGGTGGTCTGCGTCCGCGAAGACGCCTCACCGAGGCGCCTCTTCAAACATCCGGCAGCATAGCCAATTAATTGCGCAATCATGCAATTGATTGGCGAGATCCGACCCCGATGTTGAGCGTCGCCCGGTTGACGCACGGCACCCCGCCGGCACGCGCAGCCAGGCGCACGCGGAGCTCGACTCTGTCCCGCGGGTGACAGCGGAGCGGCGCAGGGCGCCGAGGAAGCAGGCTGCCCAGCCCGCGGCAGGAGGCCGTGGCCGACCCGCACGTGACGGGTGTGGACCAGGGCCTGGCGGTGAGCGACTCGGGCGCCTCGCCCCGCTCGACCCACTTGGTCAGCGCCGCCAGGTCGTCCACCGTGCTCTTGAGCGCGCAGCGGGCCGTGCGCCAGGAGGGAACATGTTGGCGTTCGCCCGGGCCGTCCTCGACGCGGACCGTCTCAAGGAAGCGGGAGCGGCCAGCCTCTGGGTGGGCGACCGCAACCTCGCCGCGGTGCACCCCGTCATCGGCTACGGCGGGCAGGGCACGGCCGTCCCCGAGGAACTCAACGCCGCCGCGGACCCGTTCGTCCTGCTGGGCGTCGCCGCCGGCGCCACCCGGCGGGTGCTCCTGGGCGGCCAAGTGCTCGTCGCACCGCTCTGTCCGCCCCTCCAGCCTGCTCGCTCGCTGACAACCATCGATCTGGTCAGCGGCGGGCGCCTGGTGCCCGGCTTCGGGGTCGGCTGGTCACCCGAGGAATACCAGGCGGCCGGCCTCGACTTCACCCACCGGGGCGCTCGCATGGACGAACTGCTCGACGCCCTCGAAGCGTTGTGGACGACCGATCCGGCGCACTACGAGGGCGCCCGACTGTCCGTCCCACCGCACCACTCACCGTTCAAACCGGACAGGCGGCCGCGGCCTCCGCGCCCGGAGCGAGGCGGTTGAGTGAGTGCCACCTGACGCCGCGCATCGTACCCGCGCGGAGGTCAGCTCTTCGCGCTGTGCCGGCGCGCCCGGTAGGCAGCGGCCTTGACCCTGTTTCCGCACGTCCGCATGGCACACCACTCGCGTCGGTGGCCCCGCGAGCGATCGAGGTAGACCTGGGTGCACCCGGGACGGGAGCACTCGCGCAGCAGCGCGGCCTCGTCGCCCCCGATGATCTCGACGGTCTCGCGGGCGAGGGCGGCGAGACCCTGGATCGCCGTGCCGGTACGCGTGGCGCCGTCGGGACCGATCCGCACGGTCACGGGGAGACCCGCCGCCTGGAGGTTCACCTCGGCGACCGCCTCGGTGGGCAGCGGCCGGCGCTCGATCCTGGCCGCGACCAGGGCGTGGATCGCCTCGCGCAGGTCCACGGCGACGGCGAGGTCGGCCTCGCTCGCACCCGGTGCCAGATCGAGCATCCCGGACTCCAGGAACCAGTCGTCGAGCAGTTCAGGGGTGGCGAGCTTCTCCACCGGCTCGGCGTTGCGCCGCGCACGCAGCGTGCCGACGAAGTCCAGAGGGAGCGTCCCGCAGGGAAAGGCATGATTCACGTAACCATACTGACGAGTGACGCATGGATGTGCAACGTCCCACCCGTGGCAAACCCCTGCCGAGCGGCGTCAGGTGGGAATGCGCACCGTCTCCACCCAGCTCGGGGGCTGCGGCGCGGCGGAGCCGATCAGGGCCGCGACGATACGGCAGGGCGGGTTCTCGTCGGGCCAGGGGGTGAGTCCGTCGGTGAGGACGACGACGATGCTCGGGCGCTCGCGCACCGCGAGGGCCGCCTCGATGCCGACGCGCATGTCCGTGCCGCCACCGCCGCCCAGGGTGATCTGCTCGGTGGCCGTCACCCGGGACACGGCGTGCACATCGGCGTCGCACGCGAGTACGGTCACACGATTGCCCCGTACCCCCACCTCGCGCAGTACGCCCGTGACCTCCGCGAGGGCGGCGGCGAGTTCCGCCTCGCCCGTCGAACCGGAGGTGTCGATGACGACGGCCACCCGTGGCACTGGGCGGCGCAGGCTCGGCAGGACGACACCACGCAGCGCCGGGGTGCGGCGCGAGGGGCGGCGGTAGGTGTAGTCGACGGCCCCACCGGCCCAGGCGGCGGCTTCCCGGACAGCACCCGACAGCGCCCTGCGCCAGTCCACCGTGGGCTCCAGTATCTCCTCGGCCCAGCGCTGCCAGCCCGCGGGCAGGGTGCCGCGGGTGCGCTGATGGGCGCGCATCGCCTGGGCGGTCTGCCGGCGCAGGGCCTGTGCCTCGACGTCGCCGAGCCGTGCCGGACCGGCGGACTCGGGGAGTTCCCAGGGCGCGGGACCGCCGTGGGCGCCCGATCCGCAGTCCGGCGCCCGCACCTGCGGCGGCAGCCGGTCGAGGTACACCTCGAACAACTCGCCCTCGGGTAGCCCGAATCGGCGGGGCTCCATGCATCCCGCAGGCAGGCGCAGGCCGTCGGCGAGCAGGTCGTCGTTGATCTCGCAGTCCTGCGCGACGTTGACGCGGTGCCGGTCGCGCTGGGCGGCGGCGGGAAGCCGGTCGGCCCGGCCGTGGTGGTCGCGCAGCAGGTGCGCCACCTCGTGGGCCCAGACGCCCGCGAGTTCGGGCACCGGCGTCGCGTCGACGAATGCCGGAGACACGTAGCAGCGCCAGTGCCGGTCCACCCCCATCGTCGGCACCTCAGAGCTCGCGACGACGGTCAGGGCGTACAACGCCGAGGCCAGATACGGCCGGTCGGCGGCCGCCCGATAGCGGGCGGCCAGCAGTTTGGTCATCTCCGGCGTGCTGCGGGAACGCCTCGTCATCCCCGCACGCCTCACCGGCCGCCGCCGGGCAGCGCCCCGGACATCTGCAGCAGGTCCAGGAACCCGTCGATGCCGGGCGGTACGGGCCAGTCGACGTGCCGCATCGCCGCGAGGTCGGTGGCGGCCCGGGCGGCCACGTCCGGTACCCCTGCCTCCACGGCCTTCCCCAGAACCGCCCAGCCGGCCTCCCAGCGGGGCCGGGTGAGGTCGCTCTGGACGGCGGCGACCACCGCGATGAGGAACGCCAGCTGGCGGTCGCCGCGTTCGGGCAGGGCGAAGGCGTCCGGATCGGCGAGGACCCGGTCGGGGTCGGGCAGATCGAGGTGTTCGAGGTAGGACAGCAGCTCGATGCCCGCGCCGTCGCCGACGGCGCCGGTGAGTGCGGCGGCCAGTGCCTCGCGGCCCGCGTCGGCCGCGTACCCGGTGGCGAGCAGCTTGAGCGCCATCTCCCACGTGCGCGGGGACGGCCAGGACCGGCCCCGGCTCTCGGCGTCGCCGGGGATGTGGTGGACCAGGCCGGGCCTCGCCGTCAGGAAACCGGAGACGGCGCCACGGGCCCGGGCGACCGCGCCGGCCACCCTGGCGGCCGCCACGACGGGCACGGTCACTTCCGGCCAGGTGCCGGCCATCCCGCGGGCCACGGTCCGGGGGTCGTGGGTCCAGTCGAGGTGGACGAAGCGGTTGGCGAGCGGCGGGCTGAGATGCCAGCCGTCCGCCGCGCTGGACGGCGGGTTGGCGGCGGCGACGATCCGCACGCCCTCCGGCAGCGTCAGGCTGCCGACCCGTCGTTCGAGCACCACCCTCAGCAGTGCGGCCTGCACAGCCGGCGGGGCGGAGGACAGTTCGTCGAAGAAAAGCAGACCCGCTCCGGTGCGGGCGAGACGGACCGCCCAGTCCGGCGGGGCCATCGGCACACCGGTCACGGCCGGGTCGTCGCCGACGACGGGCAGTCCGGCGAAGTCGGAGGGCTCGTGCACACTGGCGATGACCGTCTCCAGCGGCAGACCGAGCCCTGCGGCGAGCTGCTCCAGGGCGGCCGACTTGCCGATGCCCGGCTCTCCCCACAGCAGGACGGGCTGATTGGCCGTCACGGCGAGGGCGAGCGCCTCCAGCTGCGGGTTCGCGGCAGGCTCGGTCCGTCGCGTGCGCAGCCTGCGGTTGAGGTCGTCCGCGGCCGCCAGCGGACCGGACGGCGACGCGGTGGGAGCGGTGCGGTCGGTGCGCGCGGTGCGGTCCGTGCGGTCGGTGTTCAAGAGCGCGGCTCTTCCTCGTCGTCGGGGTCGCCGGACTCGTCGGCGTCGTACTGCTCCTGCTCGTCCATCCATTCGTCCCACCACTCGGCGCCGACGTCCGGATGTTCGGCCCGTACCCGCTCGCGGAGGAAGGCGAGGTCGGGCCGCTTGTACCGGCGGACGAGCTGGTCGAGGGACAACTCGGACTGGTCGGTGACGTCGAGCCGCGCGCCGGCGGCGACGAGCGCCTCCACCAGCTCCTTGGAACCGAGGTCGTTGACCGCCGCGAAGAGCGGCGTGCGCTCCCGCAGGTCGCGGGCTTCGAGGTCGAGTCCCTCGGCCAACAGCCGCGGCAGCAGCGCCTCGTGGTCGAGGAGGTTCAGTACGTGCAGCAGGGTGCGCCCGCAGCCGTCCCGCACGCGGGGGTCGACACCCGCGTCCAGAAGCCGCAGCACGCCGGGGGTGTCCCCGTGCTGGGCGCGCAGGAACAGTTCGTTGCGTTGGGCCCGCAGTGCCTTCGGCAGGCGCCCTTCTCCAGAGGTCCACGTCTGCTCCACCGCGAAGCATCCGGCGACGGCACCGCCGAAGGCACGCAGGGCGCGTTCACGCTGCTGCTCCTCGTCGCTGTGCGGCATGCGCAGCAGACCTCCCGGCCTGAACGCCACCTCGTGCCACTGCCCGCGGCACCTGACCCGCACGGGTGCGGGAGCCGTCGGCCCGGGCGGGCCGACGGGGCCCTGCCGAACCTGGAGGGCGGGGAACAGCGCCTCGCGGACGAGCGGATGGAGCTGCTGAGCCGTGATGCCTCCGTCGCGCATCAGGTCGAGGTCGGGGAGCCTGCGCCACAGGGCCTCGGCAAGGAAGGACCCGCTCTCGACGTCGTCCCGGTCGACGACTCGCACCAACAGACCGCCCGAGCTCCTGGGCTCCAGCTGGATGTAGGTCCGCCAGTGCGCGGCGATGAGGAAGCGGTCGGCGACGCCCTGCGCCAGTTGCCGCCGGATCTCCGGCTCCAGACGGGTGTGGTCGAGCGCGAGCCCGCTCAGCAGCTGCTCCGGGTCCGCGCGGTACCAGCGCGACGTCTGTGGGGGTGTCAGGTCCAGCTCGATACCGGCAGCGGCGAAGGCGGCCTGTGTCTCGCCTCTCTGGTGCAGCAGCGTGGCCCGCTCGGCCCGCGCCGTCGGGTCGCCGTCGCCGGGTTCGGCGGTCGGCAGTTCGTCCATGCCCAGCGGGGTGGCGTCGGCGTGGAAGAAGGGCGGCCGCTCCGTGCCGCCGCAGCGTTCACGCAGTTCGGCGGTGTGCCGTACGTCCCACAGGTGCCGCGCGGAGCGCCAGTCCTCGGTGCCGCGCCCGAACACGCCCGCGGCATGCCCGTCCTTGAGCGTCCTGAAGCGCAGCGTGATCCGCTGCGGTCCGTCGGTCATCGCGGGGGTGGTGACGTGCAGGTACGGCGCGACCCGGGGGGCCTCGTCGGTCGCTTTCGGGTGATATCGGGCAAGGACGACCGACGTGTCCGTGGCGAGCGTGGTCCGCCCGCCGAGCACGCGTGGCAGATGCCAGCGCAGCAGGTCGGGGGCGAGGTGGCGCAGGTCGTCCTCAAGGGCCGTCGCGACGAAGTCGCCGCAGTGGTCGGCGACTTCGGACAGGTCGAAGGCTATGTCGACGTTCGCCGCCGCGCAGGCCCCCCGCCAGTCTCCGGCCAGGCGGCGTTCGGCCGCCCGCTCGATCATCCAGCCGGGCACCGCGTATCTGCGGACACGTCTGCGGCTCGACGCCTCGTCCGGGGGGAGGCAGCGGAGTTCGCCACGGGCGCTCAACGGTAGACGCTCCCTATCGCGCGCAGGTCGGGATGGGCCCTGCCGACGGGCCGCAGACACCGGGTGAAGGACCGCTTCACCTTGCGGGGCAGGCCGGGTCCGAGGCCGACGTACTCCAGGGGCGAGTTGCCGGGCACCGCCGCCAGCAGCGCCTTGGCACCCCGGCCGGTGAGGCCCGTGTGACAGAGCTCCAGTCGGCGCAGCGGGCTGCCCGGCAGGGCGGCGGCCAGCGCGCGGGCGCCGTCGTCCCCGGTGGTGTTGGCGGGGGCGCCGAGGCTGCGTTCCGACGGCGGCCGGCCCAGGTCGAGTGCCTCGATCCCGCCGAGGGAGTCGGCGAGAGCGCGAGCGCCGGCGGGGCCGATCCCGTTGCCGCCCAGGCCGAGGCGTACCGGGCGTGCCGGGTCGGCCGCGGCGGCGAGGAGCGCGGCGCCCTCGTCTCCCAGGTGGTTGGCGGGGAGGTACAGCTCGCGCACACCCGCGTGGCGGATCAGCGCCGCGAGCAGCGAGGCGGCGTCGGCGGTCAGGCCGTTGCCGCCGAGGAACAACCGTTCCACGGGGCTGGAGCGGGTGCTGAGGGCATCGAACAGGACCCGCAGACCTTCCTTCGTCAGACCGGTGTTGACCAGGTCGAGGGTGCGCAGCGTGGTGTTGCGGCGGAGCATCGCGGCGAGTGTGCGGGCGCCGTCGTCGCCCACCGGGTTGCGCTTGAGCCACAGGGCGCGGACGGTGGCGTCCGTGGCCAGCGCGTCGGCGAGCGCGGTGACGCCCTCGGCGCCGATGCGGTTGCAGCCGAGGTAGAGCGTGTGCAGGCCGTGGCCGTCGGCAAGCGCGTCGGCGACCGTGCGGGCTCCCTCGTTCCCGATGGCGTTGGTGCCGAGCAGGACGTGCGCGGCGTGCGGCGAGGCGGCGGCGCCGGGCATCAGCCGGGCGGCGCCGCCCGCTCCGAGGCCCTGCTTGCACAGGTCGACGCGTCCGTCCGCGCGCACCGTTCCGACCGGGAAGGTCTCGTCGGCCTCGACCGGCCGCGCGGACCGCAGTCGGGCCAGCAGCGGCTCCAGGGCGGCCGGGTCGCCGAGCGGGATGTCCGGGTGCTCGATCGCGGGGCAGCGTACGGGTGTCGGCTGCGTCATCACCACTCCACCGGTCCATTGCCGGTGCCCGGCTCGCCGAGGGCGGCATCGCCCTCCGCCCGCCCAGGACGAACCGACGCCAATCGACTTCCTCCACGACAAGGGTGGCAAGGCTGGTCGGATTCGAACCGACGTCCTCCAGCTCGATGCTTGGGCGCGACGACCTCTGCGCTACAGCCCTGCCGCGGAGATCATAGCCGCTCTCGCCCTTGCGTTCGAGGCCAGTTGATCTCGGCCGACGGTCACTCGGAGTCCGGTTCACCCGAGTGAGGCTCGCGCCGGCCGGCCGCCGGGCGGGCCCGGAGAACCACACCACCCGGGACCGCACCCCGTCCCCGAAGTCGAGGGGATACGCGACCCGGCCGAGGTTGCTGACCAACAGGGTCGAGGCCCTCGACGCCGCTGCCCGGCGCACCGTGCGAGCGACCGTCCGCCGAACGCCGACGGGCAGCACGGGCAGCGTCAGCAGGGCCGCGCTCGGGCCGAGTGGCGGACCGGGTGGGGCGGTCTTGAGCGCCTGGGTGCGGTGCGCGGTCTGCCGAAGCAGCCGGGCGACCGCTTCGGGATCGGGGGTCGTGGCGGCCGGCAGCGTCTCGTCGGCGGGGTCTCGCGGGGAGACCGGTACCCGTAGCAGCCGGGTGCCGTTGCCCATCGGCATCAGCGGCCCGTTCGTCCGGTCGTCGACCGGCATGTTGAGCCAGACAGGTCGGTCCGGGACGCCGTGCAGCCGGTTCCAGCACGCCACCATGAGCGAAGCGGCCACCAGCAGTTGGTCGTTGACGGTGTACGGAGCCGTCTCGTCGGGTGCGCGGGGCGGGCGAGCGGGCACCGGGAGTCCGGCGAGGAGCATCCCGTCGGCCGCGGCGTCCGGCGTCCCGTCGGGAGCCGGCCTGTCCGTCCCGGCGGCGGAGGTGTCCGGCGCGATGCGTGCGGGCCGCCCGCGCGGGGACGGCGGCAGTGCTTCGGGCTTCCCCGGCCGTGGGCGGGGACGGACCGGAGCGGCCGCGGGACCGCCCGTCGCCCCGCCGTACACCTCGGCGGTCGTGGCCAGCAGCCGCACCCCTGTCGGTGCGTCGAGAGCGGTGTGGTGCAGGGTCAGGACCAGCACGCTCCCGCCGGCGTCCGGGCCCGGCTCGACGACCTCCAGCCGGAGCGGCGGCGACTCCGACAGGGGCGGGCGGTCGGCGAGGGCCCGCTTCCGGGCCAGGGCCAGGGCATCCGGGCCTGGAGGCGGGAAGTGAAGGGGGTCCACGTCCGGGTCCGGGGTCACCTCCCACGCGTAGCGCCGCCGGTACCAGCGCCCCGAGGCCTCCCGCAGCAGGACGCCGGGGTGGCGGCGCAGCGCCGTTCCAGGACGGAACGCCGACACCGTAGGGGGCCGGAAGGGCGCGGTGCGCGGACGCTGCGGTGCAGGACGCGCGGCGAGCCCGTTGTCCACCCCCGTCAGCGCGCGGATACTCTCGGTGCTGACCGACTCGGCTGTCCCTCGGGGGAGCGACATGCACGGTGATGATCCGCGTACGGACATGGCAACGGCCGAACGGACCCGACGGGCCGAAGACGTGCTGAACCTGCAGCGTGCCGCCCGAAAAGGCGGCACCGCGCGGCTGCTCCGCTGGCTGGCGGCCCGTACCGGTGCCACCGCCTTTCTGGTGAACCGCTCGGGCGTCGTGACGTCCCCGCTCCCCTTCCCCCTCGGCAGGGCGGAGCACGATCTCGTACGGCACGGGGTACGGGAGATCACCGCACGGGGGCTCAAGTCCGTGGCCATCGACGAGGAAGACCTCGCCTGCTTCGTACTTCCCCTCGATGCCCCGCCAGGCGTCCGCGCACCGCTTCTCGCCACCGTGCTGCGCCGGCCGACTCCGCCCGGTCTGGGGCTGCTGCTCGCGGACGCCGCGTCCTGCCTGAGCCTGTGCTGGCAGGTGGAGCACGCCCGACGGCAGCAGCGGTGGCTGCGGCTCGCCGACGCCCGGACTCGCGAGGCCGTCCTGCACCTGCTGATGAACGGTCACGTGACCGCCGCACGCCAGGTCGCCGAGGCGCTGCGCCCCGCACTGCCCGACAGGGTGCGGCTGTACCTCGTCGAGGGACCGCGCGCGATACGCGGCGCGGTGGCGGACATCCTGGCCGGCGCGTTCGACGACGCGTGGATCGTGCCGTGCCCCGTGTACGCCGATCACCTGGCGGTGCTCGTGCCCGCCGACTCCGGGACACCCCCCGGCATCCCCACCGAGCCGGACTGGCCGCGCGCCGTGACGGACGCGTGCTGGATCGGTGTGAGCGACCCCGTGCCCTTACGTGACACCGCCATCGGCTACGCCCAGGCCTTCCACGCTCTGGCCGCCGCACGCCAACGCACCGAACGACACGCCTCGTTCGCCGCCGACCCCGACCTCGCGCTCACCATCGGGCCGCCCGCGGAGGCCTGGGCCGCGGCCTTCCTCGCGCCGCTGCGCACCCACTCCGCACGACGCTCGCAGGACCCGGACAGCACGGAGCTACTGGCCACCGTGACCTCCTGGCTCAACTTCTCCTCCCGTGCGACGGCCCACCTGAAGATCCACCGCAACACCCTGACGGCGCGTCTCACCCACGTCCAGAGACTGCTGAGCCTCGACCTGGACCGCCTCCCCGACCAAGCCGCGTTGGCCCTCGCCCTCCGCGCGATCGCCACCGGCGTCCCGTCCGGCTCGGAGCCCCGCACGTCGGACACCACGGGGGCGGCGCCCTCCTTGGACGAACTCCTCGCACGTCCCCACGTCGTGGCGTGGGCGCAGCGCCAGTTCCGCCCGTTGCGGACGCCCGGCGTCCCGGACTGCACCGCGCAGACGCTCGCCACCTGGCTGCGGCTCGACGCACGCATCGGCCCGACGGCCGCCGCGCTGTCCCTCTCGCCCTCCGCGGTACGCAAACGCCTGGCCCGGAGCGAGGCGTTGCTCCAACGCTCCCTGCTGCGGCCCCCGAGCGCCGTCCACGACCTGTGGCTCGCGCAGCGGGCCCTCGACCTGGCTGAGCGGCGCGGGGCCGGGCGCACGGGCGGCGCCGGAGGTCCGGACCCCGTTGCTCCCGAACCCTCACGCGCCGCGCCGTGAAGGGTCCTTGGCCCGGTGGGCCGCGTGGCATGGGCCGAAGGGCCCCCGGCCGGGTCCTGGCGGCCCGTGGTGGCGGCCACCGAAGGCGCCCAGGCTGGAGGTATCCGCCACGAAGGGAGCCGGTGCGATGACCTCCGCGACGACCATGAGCTCAGCGCTTGAACCCGCGTATCGCGAGCGCCTGATGCACCTCGCCCGCGAGGTGTCCTTCGCGACCGGGACCCGGCTGTTCGAGGAGGGCCGGCGTGCCGACCGCTTCTGGATCGTGCGCACCGGCACCGTCGCCCTCGACCTGCGCGTGCCCGGCCGCCGTGCCGCCGTGATCGAGACCCTCGGGCACGGCGAACTCGTCGGCTGGTCCTGGCACTTCCGGCCGCGCCTCTGGCACCTGGGTGCCGAGGCGACGAGCCCCGTGCGGGCCTGGGAGTTCGATGCCGAGGCGGTACGGACGCTGTGCGCCGAGGACAGCGAGTTCGGCCGGGCGATCGCGGTCTGGATCGGGCAGGTCGTCGCCCAGCGCCTGCACGCCTCCCGGGTCCGCCTGCTCGATCTGTACGCCCCCTACGGAAGCGGAGAGCCGGCGTGACCACCCGGCCCTTCGAGGGCGTGGCCACTCGGCCCTTCGAGAACCACTCGGCCCCTCGAGGAGGAGACCATGGAGACCACCCCGCACCGGGTCAGTGACGTGATGACCCGGGCCGTCGTCGCCGTGGGCCGCGGGTCCCGGTTCAAGGACGTGGTCGAGCGTATGGAGCAGTGGCAGGTCAGCGCGCTTCCGGTGGTGGAGGGCGACGGACGGGTGATCGGGCTCGTGTCCGAGGCCGATCTGCTGCCGAAGGAGGAGTTCCGGGGCAGCGACCCGGACCGGTTCACCCAGCGAAGCCGGCTGGCCGACCTCGCCAAGGCCGGGGCGGTGACCGCCGAGGACCTGATGAGCGCGCCGGCCGTCACCGTGCACGCCGACGCCACGCTCGCCGAAGCGGCGCGCATCATGGCGCTGCGGCACGTCAAGCGGCTGCCCGTGGTGAACGCCGAAGGCCTGCTCGAAGGCGTGGTGAGCAGGGCGGACCTGCTGAAGGTGTTCCTGCGCCCGGACAACGACATGGCCGACGAGATCAGGCGAGACATCGTCGACGTGCTGTTCCCGGCGCCGGTCGAGCCCGTGCACATCACGGTCGTCGACGGTGTCGCGACACTGACCGGCCGGGTCCGGGACGCCACGGACATTCCGCTCGCCGCCCGGCTGGTGCGCGGCGTCGAGGGCCTGGTGGCCGTGGACTGCCGGCTCACCGCGGCCGGGGAGAGGTGACCGCGCCGCCCCGCCGTCCGGGGAGGGGTGACCCCGCGCCCCGCCGTTCAGCCTCTGCCCCCGCTCCCTCCGCTCAGGTTCCCCCACCGCGGTCCGATCCGCTTCCACTCCTCGTCCCATTCGGCCATGCGCCGCCGGATGAGCCGCGTGCGGACCACCCAGCCCGTGCCCCATACCCCGGCGCCGGCGGACACGGCCACGAGGGCGCCCGTCATGCCCGCCTCCAGCGTCGCTGCCGCACCGGTGACCGGTACGGACACCACCCGGTCCCGCGGGTCCGTCCATATCGTGATCCGGGTGCCCGCCGGCGATCCCGGGAAGACCTCGGCCCGGCCCGTGTGCGCCATGCCGTCCGCATCGGTCCAGCGGACGGCGGCCCACACCCTGCCGTCGTCGTGTCCGCCCGCGCCGACCGGGGTACGCGCCGACGCGTCGATGAGGACGGCCGACACCGCGTGCGCCCCGAGCGAACGGTCCACGCTCTGCGCGGCCACCGCCCCGGCGACGCCTCCGGCCAGGATCGTGAGCATCCAGATGACGAGCACGATCCAGCCTTCGACGACATCGCTGTGCCGCCGCAGCGCGTTGCGGCGCCAGCGCCACAGCCGCACGGGGGTGACGGTCGCGGCAGGTGTCCCTGCCATCGTCGCCGCCTCCTGCCCTGTGCCGACGGCTCCGCGTCACGCCGTGCGGGCCCGGCCGGTGCCGGGGAGGCCGGGACCGGGGTCCGCGTGCCGGGGCGGGCCGGTCAGTGCGCACCGCACGTCGACCACGCCCGGCACGGTTCGCGCGAGCCGGGCGACCAGCGGGATCAGGACGGTCTCCCGGACCCGCCCGGACAGTGCGACGACGCCGTCGCGCACCTCGACCCGGACCATGTCCGCGCGCGGGCCGAAGAGCCGTACGACGACGTCGCGCCGTACCTCCTCGGCGATGTCGGCGTCCTCGCGCAGGAAGACCTTCAGCAGGTCGGAGCGGCTGACGACGCCCTTCAGGGCGCCGTCGAGGCCGACGACCGGAAGCCGTTTGACGCCGGTGCGGGCCATGAGGCGCGCGGCGTGGGCGAGCGGGGCGTCGGCTCGCACGGTGACGGCCGGGGCGGTCATCAACTCGCCCGCGGTCACCGCGTCCGCCTTGTACGCGCCGGGCGGCTGCCCCGGTCGCCCGTGGCGTCCGACGACGTCGTCGCTGTACTCCTCCTTGGGCAGCAGATCGGCCTCGGAGACCACGCCCACGACCACTCCGCTGTCGTCCAGGACCGGGAGGGCGCTGACCCGCCACTCGTGCATGGCCTGCACGATGTCCTTGAAGACGGCGCCGGTGCGCAGGGCGACGACCCGGTGGGCCATCACGTCGTTCACGACGGTCGGAGTGCCGTTCATGGCGTCCTCCAAGGGCTCGGCTGCCGTCCCGGGACGCCTTCAAGGCTGCGGCACCCGGGCCGTCCGCGGCATGGGCCGAGTGGGCCCGACACACCGCCCCCGTCGGCCCCGTCCGCCCGGCCGACCCCGCGCTCCCTGGCGCAGCGCTATCGCACGGGCGGGAGCGGAACATGCCACTCCAGCACGGTTCCACCGCTCGCGGGGCCGCTGATCTCCAGCAGCCCGCCGAGCTGTTCCGCCCGCTCGGCCATGTTGCGCAGCCCGCTGCGCCGGCCGCCGGCGGCGATGCCCACGCCGTTGTCCGAGACCTTCAGGCGCACCTCGCGGCCGTCGGTCGTGAGCACCACGTCGGCCCGGCCGGCGTGCGCGTGCCGGGCGACGTTGGTCAGCGCCTCCGAGAGCACAGCCACCACATGGTCGGCGAACTCGCGCGGCACATCGGTGTCGAGCAGTCCCTCCATACGCAGACTGGGCGCGAAGCCCAGTACCTCGGCGGCCTCGCCGGCCACCTGGACGGCTCTGGCCCGCAGTCCCTCGGCCGCGGTGGTCTCGCGGGCCCGCAGGCCGAAGATCGCCGACCTGATGATCTTGATGGTCTCGTCCAGGTCGTCCACGGCCCGCAGCACCCGCTCGGAAGCCTCGGGGTGCTCGATGAAGCGGCCCGCGCTCTGGAGGGTCATGCCGGTGGCGAACAGCCGCTGGATGGCCAGGTCGTGGAGATCGCGGGCGATCCGGTCGCGGTCCTGGAGGACGGCGATCCGCTGGGCGTCCTGCCGGCGTTCGGCCAGTTCCATCGCGATCGCGGCCTGCGCGGCGAAGCCCCGCAGCATCTCCGTCTCCTTGCCCGAGTAGACCGGCCGGCCGGTCTCACGGCACAGCAGCACCACGCCGCGCGAGCCGTCGTCGCCGGTGCCGATGGGAATGGCCACGGCGGGGCCGAGCCCCTGGAAGCGCGGGGGGTCGGGCGAGACCCGCTTGTCGCGGGTGACGTCGTCGCTGGCGACCGGGGCCGCGGCGGAGAACGCCAGCCCCATCAGAGTCCGGTCCAACGGCAGCACGAGTCCCCGGTGTGCCTCCGCGTCCACGCCGACGGCGATCTCCACGTTCAGCAGCCCGCTGCCCGCCAGCGGCATGGCGACCGCGGCGAGAGCGGAGCCGGAGATCTCCCGGGCCCGTTCCGCGATCAGGTTCAGCGCCACCGCGCGGTCGCTGCCGGACATCAGGCTGTGGGTGATGTCCGCGTTCGCCCTCAGCCAGCGTTCGCGCAGCCGGGAGTCCTCGTACAGGCGGGCGTTGTCGATAGCGACGCCGGCCGCGAACGCCAGCGTGGACAGGACCGACTCGTCCTCCTCGTCGAACTCCACCCCGCCGCGCTTCTCGGTCAGATACAGGTTGCCGAAGACCTGGTCGCGCACCCGGATCGGAACGCCCAGGAAGCTGTTCATCGGCGGGTGACGGGCCGGAAAGCCGTACGAGGCGGGGTGCTGGGAGATCTTTTCGAGGCGCAGGGGTTCGGGGTGGCGGATCAGCTCGCCGAGGATGCCGTGGCCCTCGGGGAAGGGGCCGATCTCGGCTATCTGCGCATCGCTGACCCCGACGGTGTGGAACGCCGACAGGGTCCTGCCGTCCGGCCCGATGACACCGAGGGCCGCGTACTCGGCGTCCACCAGGGTCGCGGCGGCCTCGACGATGGAGCGCAGGGCCTGTTCCAGGTTCAGGTCGCGGCCGACGGCGAGGACCGCTCCGAGCAGGCTGTGGACGCGGTCCCGGGTGCCGCGGACAGCGTCGATCCGGGACTGCAGCTCGTCCAGCAACTCGTCGAGCTTCAGCTGCGGCAGCAGATCGCGGGGCCTGTCGGGAGATCCCACCGCGCTCCTCCCGGTCCCTCGGCTCACGGACCCGGCACCGACGGGTCGTGTCCACCGTATCCCGCCCCGGCGCGGGAGGGCACACCCGGTCGCGGCAACCGGTCACCCCGCCGGAGCCGCCCGCCCGGCCACGCCGGCCGTGGGCCGAACGGCCCGGCCGGCGGGACGGTGGGCACCTCCCCCGCCGTCCGGTCCGGACCGACGCTGGAGTGGTACGCACAGACCGTACGGCCGAGGAGCGGCGCCATGGTGCGTTACGTGTACGACTTCCGGGACGGCGACCGGGCCATGGCCGACCTGCTCGGCGGCAAGGGCGCGAACCTGGCCGAGATGACCCGGCTGGGGCTGCCGGTGCCGCCGGGGTTCACCGTCACCACCGAGGCCTGCCGCGCGTTTCTGGCCACCGGTGCGGAACCGGACGGCATGGCGGAGGAGGTGTCCCGGCACCTGTCGGCGCTGGAGGCGGCCACCGGTCGGCTGCTGGGGCAGTCCGACGATCCGCTGCTGGTCTCCGTGCGTTCCGGTGCGCGCTTCTCCATGCCCGGCATGATGGAGACGGTCCTCGACATCGGTCTGACCGACGCCTCCGTCCCCGGACTGGCCAAGGTGTCCGGAAACGAGCGCTTCGCCTGGGACTGCTACCGCCGGCTCATCCAGATGTTCGGCAGTACGGTGCTGGGCGTGGACCCGGCCCTGTTCGACCAGGCCCTGTCTGTGTGCGGAATGACGCGGGAGGCTCCCGACGACCTCCGCGCGGACGCCTGCGGCCTCGCCCGGCTGGTGGAGACCTACAAGCAACTCGTCCGCGACGCGACGGGCCGTGACTTCCCGCAGTCCCCCACCGAGCAGTTGCGGCTGGCGGTCCTCGCGGTGTTCCGCTCCTGGAACGCCGAGCGGGCCCGCCTCTACCGGCGGCGCGAACATATTCCGGACGACCTCGGAACGGCCGTCACCGTGCAGCGCATGGTCTTCGGCAACCTCGGAGCCGACTCCGGCAGCGGCGTCGCCTTCACCCGCGACCCGGCCACCGGACAGCCCGGCCTGTACGGCGACTATCTGCCGGACGCGCAGGGCGAGGACGTCGTCTCCGGGATCCGCGACACCGTGTCCCTCGCCGAGCTGGAGCGGCTGGACCCGCGCTCCTACCGGCAGTTGCGCGACCACGCGCAGACGCTGGAGCGGCACTACCGCGACCTGTGCGACATCGAGTTCACCATCGAGCGCGGCACCTTGTGGATGCTGCAGACCCGGGTCGGCAAACGCACCGCCGAGGCCGCTTTCGCGATCGCCGCGGAGCTGGTCGGTGAGGGACTCGTCACGGCCGACGAGGGACTGCTCCGGGTGGACGGTGACCAGCTCGGCCGCCTGATGTTCCCCCGTTTCGACACCCGCGCGGCCGGCCCGGAGATCGCCCACGGCGTACCGGCCTCGCCCGGCGCGGCGGCGGGTGCGGTCGTCTTCGACTCCCCGACGGCGGTACGGCGTGCCGCCGACGGTGAGCGGGTGGTGCTGGTGCGCGAGGAGACCACCCCCGACGACCTGCCCGGCATGGTCGCCGCACGGGCGGTGCTGACCGGCCGGGGCGGCAAGACCAGTCACGCGGCCGTCGTCGCCCGTGGCATGGGCCGCGTCTGTGTGTGCGGCGCGCAGGACATCACCGTCGACGGCGAGGCCCGGCGTTTCACCACCCGTGCCGGCACGGTCGTCGAGGAGGGGACCGTCGTCTCGGTGGACGGCTCCACCGGTGCCGTCTACGCGGGGGCGGTGCCGCTCGTCGCCTCCGCCACGATGCGGTATCTGGAGTGCGGCGAGCAGGCGGACTGTCTGGTCGCCGCGGTCGCCCGGGCGCTGGAACACGCCGACGCGGTACGCCGGTTGGAGGTGCGGGCCAATGCCGACACCGCCGAGGACGCGGCGCGGGCCCGGCGCTTCGGGGCGCAGGGCATCGGGCTGTGCCGCACCGAGCACATGTTCCTCGGTGAGCGCCGCACGCTGGTCGAGGAGATGATCCTCGCACGGACCGAGGCGGACCGGGACCGGGCGCTGGCGGTTCTTCTCCCGCTCCAGCGGAAGGACTTCACGGACATCCTGCGGGCGATGGACGGCCTGCCCGTCACCGTCCGGCTCCTCGACCCGCCGCTGCACGAGTTCCTGCCCGAGCGCACCGAACTCGCCGTCCGCGTCGCCTCGGCCGAGGCCGCGGGCGGCCCGCCCGACGCGCACGACGTGGAGTTGCTCGCCGCGGTGAACCGGATGCACGAGGACAATCCGATGCTCGGCCTGCGCGGCGTACGGCTCGGGATCGTGGTTCCCGGGCTGGTGGCGATGCAGGTGCGGGCGGTGGCCGAGGCGGTGGCCGAGCGGGTGCGTGAGGGAGGTTCGCCCCGGGCGGAGATCATGGTTCCCCTCGTCGGTTCGGTCGAGGAACTCCGGCTCGCCCGTGCGGAGGTGACGCGCGTGCTGGCCGAGGTGGGCAAGGAGACCGGCGTGCCTCTCGACTGCCCCGTCGGCACGATGATCGAGTTGCCCCGGGCCGCGCTCACGGCGGGCCGGATCGCCGAGGAGGCGGAGTTCTTCTCCTTCGGCACCAACGATCTCACCCAGACCACCTGGGGCTTCTCCCGCGACGACGTCGAGGCCGCCTTCTTCTCCGCCTACCTCGACAAGGGCGTCTTCGCCGCCTCACCGTTCGAGACGCTCGACCGCGAGGGTGTGGGCCGGCTGGTCCGGATCGCCGTCGCGGAGGGCCGTGCGGTCCGGCCGCGGTTGCAGACCGGTGTGTGCGGCGAGCACGGCGGCGACCCGGAGTCCGTCCACTTCTTCCACCGCGTGGGTCTGGACTATGTCTCCTGCTCGCCGTTCCGGGTCCCGGTGGCCCGGCTGGAGGCGGGCCGGGCCGCGCTCGGCGGGAGCGGCGGCGGGGACACCGGGTGAGCGGAGACCGGCCATGATCCGAGGCACCGAGCCCGTACGCCGCCGTATCGACCTCGACCGGGTCGAGGCGCTGCGGCTGCTGGGCAGTGTGCCCCTGGGCAGGATCGTCTTCACCCGCCAGGCCCTGCCGACGGTCCGCCCGGTCAGCCACGTCCTGGACGACGGCGACATCGTCATCCGCACCCACGAGGGCGCGGCACTCACCGCGCACGCCCGGCACGACGAGGGCCAGGGCGTCGTCGTCGCCTACGAGGCCGACGCCATCGACCCCGTCACCCGCCTGGGCTGGAGCGTGGTGGTCACGGGGTACGCCCGCCTCGTCACGGCTCCCGGTGAACTGGCCCGCATCCGCGCCCTGTTGGAGCCCTTGGCGCCGCATCCCGGCAGGGACGACGCGGTGCGCATCCGTCCCGAACTGGTCACAGGCGTGCTGCTCACCGAAGCCGGTCGGCATCGCGACCGCCCCGGCCGTTCCCGGCTGCCGTCGGGCGATCACTCCTGACGCCGTGATCCTCGTGCGCGTGGCCGGGCCGGGCGGCAGGTCGTGGGCACCGCCGGTCAGTCCGTGGGAACCGCCACCTGTGCGTGCGGCTCCTCGCCGAGCACCACCTTCAGCGCGCCGGTCTCGGCGGCGTTGGCGAAGACGTCGTACGCCTCTTCCATCTGCCCGAGCGCGAAGGCGTGGGTGACCAGGTGCCCGGTGGGCAGGCGGCCGGCGGCGGTCATCCGCAGCAGGGTCGGGGTGGAGTAGGTGTCCACCAGGCCCGTCGTGATGGTCACGTCCTTGATCCACAGGTCTTCCAGATGCAGCGTGGCCGGCCTGCCGTGCACGCCGATGTTGGCGACGCGCCCGCCCGGACGGACCATGCGGGTGCACAGCTCGAAGCTGTCGGGGACGCCGACGGCCTCCATGACGACGTCGGCGCCGAGCCCGTCGGTCAGGTCGGCCACCAGCTGGGCGGGGGCCTCCCGGACGTCCGCGACCGCGTCGGCGCCGATCCGGTGGGCCGCCTCCAGCCGGGCCGGGGCCAGGTCCACGGCAATGATCCGCTCGGGCGAGAACAGCCGGGCCGTGACGATCGCGGCGAGCCCGATGGGACCGGCGCCGACGACGACCACGGTGTCCCCGGGACGGACCTGCCCGTTGAGCACGCCCACCTCGTACGAGGTCGGGAAGATGTCCGCGAGCAGGACGGCGTCCTCGCTGCGGACGGCGCCGGGCAGCGTGTGCACCGACAGGTCGGCGTGCGGAACGCGGACGTACTCGGCCTGGGTGCCGTCGATCAGACGGCCGAGGATCCAGCCTCCGCCGTCCCGGCACTGGCCGTAGCGCTGCTCCCGGCAGAAGCGGCACCGGCCGCACGAGGTGATGCAGGACATCAGCACCCGGTCGCCCGGCCGGACGGTGCGCACGTCGCTGCCGACCTCGACGACCTCCCCCACCGCCTCGTGGCCGAGCACCGTTCCGGGAGGCACCTCGGGCACGTCGCCCTTGAGGATGTGCAGATCCGTCCCGCAGATCGTCACGACGCCGACCTGCACGATCGCGTCGGTCGGCTCCTTGATGCCGGGGTCCGGGACGTCCTGCCAGGAGGCCTGTCCGGGACCGTGGAAGACGAAGCCCTTCATGGCGTTCCTCACCCTCTTCGGTCGGTCCGTCGCGAGTCCGGCACTTTCAGCTTCGTCGGTGCGCGGGCGGTTGCGCTTGGGCCGTCCGGCCCTCGCGCCGGGCCGGGCGGTGCGCACGGGCGCCCACGGCCCGGACCGGTGGCGGACGGGTGGCGCGGGTGTCCCGGACGGACCGGCAACCAGGGCCGGACGGCCCTACCGTCGGGTCCGGTCCGCCCGGTTCGATCTCCCCATGGCCGAGAAGCACAGGGCGCACGCGACCGACAGACCCATGGAACCGGTGTCGGCCATGGCCCGCCAGGCGAGCTCCGGAACGACGGTCGTGACCCTGTGGGGCGAGATCGACGTGCTGACGGCGCCCTCTGTCTCGGCACGGCTCGACACGGTCACCCGCGCGTCCCACCTCGACCTGGTGCTGGACCTGCGTCCGGTCGCGTTCATCGACTGCGCCGGGCTCGGCGTGCTGTGCCGCGCGCGCTACCGGGTACTCGCCCGGCAGGGCCGGCTGCGGCTGGTCGCCGGTGACGCGGCCTTCCTGCGCGTCCTGCACGTCACGGGGCTGCGGGACGTCTTCGACGTGCACCCCGAGCTGCCTCGGCCCGCGCCGGCACCCGAGGCGCCCGGCCCCTGACCCGGCGCGGCGGCAGCGCCGCGGCGAGGAAGTACCCGATGAACGAGGCGGCGTGGGTTCGTCCGGTGGCCCGCGACGCCATGGCCACGGTGACGGCGGCCCGTGCCGCACAGGACGTGTGCGCGCAGCAGCGCGCCCACCGGCATGCCGTCCGCGCCGTGCTGACGGCGGACGCACCGGTCGGCGACCCCTCTGGGGGAGTGCGTGCCGGACCCCGGGGCGCCGGCATGATCCGCACGGCGCCCCTGGGGCCGACTGGCTCCGGCGAAGCCGACGGGGCGTGCCGAGGGCACCGTCGAGGCCGGCTGCTTCGGTGCCACGTGGCTGGACCGGCGGCTCATTGCCCGCCGGGACCAGGACGGGGACACCGTGGACCCGCCGGCGCCGCGGGTCCGGTTGACGCGGCCGCGTTCCGTCCCGCGCCCGACCCCGTACGGCGCTACGGCGAGGTGCCCGCGCTCAGCTCTGCCAGCTCCACTCCGCGACCTCGGGCAGATCGGTCCCGTGGGCGCGGATCCAGGCGTGGTGCCGGGTGCGGGCGTCGGCCATGGCCTGGCGTACGGACGCCGCCCGCACGGCGAGGCCCGGGACCCGGTCGATGACGTCCATGACGAGCCGGTAGCGGTCGAGGTCGTTGCGTACGACCATGTCGAACGGAGTGGTCGTCGTGCCGGATTCCTTGTAGCCGCGCACGTGCAGGTTCGCGTGTCCCGTGCGGCGGTACGCCAGCCGGTGGATGAGCCACGGGTAGCCGTGGTAGGCGAAGATCACCGGCTTGTCGGTGGTGAACAGGCCCTCGTACTCGAAGTCGGTCATGCCGTGCGGGTGTTCCTCGTGCGGCAGCAGCCGGGTCATGTCGACGACGTTCACCACGCGCACCGCGAGGCCGCGCAGGTGCCGGCGCAGCAGTTGCGCGGCGGCCAGCACCTCCTGGGTGGGTACGTCCCCGGCGCACGCCAGGACGACGTCCGGTGCGCCGCCGTCCTCGGTGCCCGCCCACTCCCAGATGCCGGCTCCGCGCGCGCAGTGCTCACGCGCCTGGTCCATGGAGAGCCAGTCGAAGCACGGCTGTTTGCCCGCCACGACCACGTTGACGTAGTCGCGGCTGCGCAGGACGTGGTCGGCGACGCACAGCAGGGTGTTGGCGTCCGGCGGCAGGTAGACGCGGACGACGGCGGGGCTCTTGTTCAGGACGTGGTCGACGAAGCCGGGGTCCTGGTGGGAGAAGCCGTTGTGGTCCTGGCGCCACACGTGCGAGGTCAGCAGGTAGTTGAGGGAGGCGATCGGGGCGCGCCAGGTCAGCTCGCGCGAGGTCTTCAGCCACTTGATGTGCTGGTTGACCATCGAGTCGACGATGTGCACGAACGCCTCGTAGCAGGAGAACAGCCCGTGCCGGCCGGTGAGCAGGTAGCCCTCCAGCCAGCCCTGGCAGAGGTGTTCGGAGAGGATCTCCAGCACCCGGCCGTGCCGGTCCAGGTGTTCGTCGACCGGCAGCACGCCCGCCTGCCAGGCCTTTCCGCCGGCGTCGAAGACGGCCTGGAGCCGGTTGGAGGCGGTCTCGTCCGGGCCGACCAGCCGGAAGTCCCGGCGCGACCGCGTGTCGTTCATGACCTGTGCGAGGAGGGTGCCGAGGACCCGGGTGGGTTCGTGCAGGGTCGAGCCGGTCTTGTCGACGGGTACGGCGATGTCGTCGAGGTGCGGGATGGGCAGTTCGCGGACGAGGAGGCCGCCGTTGGCGTGCGGGGTGGCGCCGAGCCGCCTCGGTCCGCCGGGCACGCAGGCCAGGACGTCGGGTACGGGCCGTCCGGCGGCGTCGAACAGTTCCTCGGGCCGGTACGAGCGCAGCCACTGCTCCAACTGCCGCAGATGCACCGGGTTTTCACGGACGCCGGGCAGCGGGACCTGATGGGCGCGCCAGGTCCCCTCGACGGGTTCGCCGTCGACCTCGGCGGGGCCGGTCCAGCCCTTCGGTGTGCGCAGCACGATGACCGGCCAGCGCACCCGTTCGCCGGCCCCGTCCTCCCGCGCGGCGCGCTGCGCCGCGGCGATGCGGTCCAGCGCGTCGTCGAACGCCGCGGCCAGGGCCCGGTGCACGGCGGCGGGGTCGTCACCGGTGACGTGGAGGGGTTCGTGGCCGTATCCGCGCAGCAGCGCGTCCAGTTCCTCCTCCGGGATCCGGGACAGGACGGTCGGGTTGGCGATCTTGTAGCCGTTGAGGTGCAGGATCGGCAGTACGGCACCGTCGTGGACGGGGTCGAGGAACTTGTTGGAGTGCCAGGAGGCGGCCAGTGGCCCGGTCTCCGCCTCCCCGTCGCCGATCACACAGGCGACGAGCAGGCCGGGGTTGTCGAAGGCGGCGCCGTACGCGTGCGCGAGGGAGTAGCCGAGCTCGCCGCCCTCGTGGATCGACCCCGGGGTCTCGGGCGCCACATGGCTCGGGACGCCGCCGGGGAACGAGAACTGCCGGAACAGCCGCTCCATGCCGGCCGCGTCCCGCGACACGTCCGGGTAGGTCTCGCTGTAGCTGCCCTCCAGCCAGGAGCCCGCGAGGACGGCCGGCCCTCCGTGGCCCGGGCCCCACACGCACAGGGCGTCGAGACCGCGCGCCATGATGACGCGGTTGAGGTGGGTGTAGACGAGGTTCAGGCCGGGCGAGGTGCCCCAGTGTCCGAGCAGCCTCGGCTTGACGTGCTCGGGCCGCAGCGGCTCGCGCAGGAGCGGGTTGGCCATGAGGTAGATCTGGCCTGCCGCGAGGTAGTTGGCGGCGCGCCAGTGCGCGTCCACGCTGCGCAGTTCGTCGTCCGTGAGAGTGGTGTGTCCGGTGGGTTCGTCGGGCTCGGTGGGTTCGATCGGGGCGGTGTCGTCCTGGTGAACGGCCTTGGGCATGGGAACCTCGGATTCTTCGTCCGTTGTCAGCCATTTTGCCGGTTTGATCAGGAAAGTTCTGGTACGACGGCCACCGGGCACGCCGCGTGGTGCAGGACGCCGTGGGCGACGCGGCCGAGCTGGAGCCCGTGGCCGGGCCGGCGCCGGGCGCCGACGACGAGCAGATCGGCCTGCCGGGACACCGCGATCAGGGCGTCGCGGGCGTACCCCTCGACGGTGCGGCGGTCCACGTCGAGACCGGCCGGTGCGAACCGCAGGACCTCCTCCAGGATCTCGGCGGCCTGCCGCTCGTGCACGTCCGCCGGTTCACCGGTCGCGTGCACGGGCCGGCGCCATGCCCGTACGACCCGAAGCGGCACTCCCCGCAGCAGGGCCTCCTCGGCCGCGAACCGCGCGGCGGCCGATTCGGCCGGCTTCTCACCGGCGCCGAGGACGACCCGGCCCCGGATCCCGGCGCGGGCCTGGTTGTCGTGACTGCCGCGCAGCACGACGACCGGGCAGTGGGCGTGTCCGGCGACCGTCACGCTCACGGAGCCGAGCAGCGCCTCGGCGATCTCGCCGCGGCCACGGCATCCCAGCACCATCAGCAGGGCGGCACGGCTCTCGCGGATCAGCGCGTAGTCCGGCTCCTCGGGCAGCACCTCAGTCGTCACCTCGACGTCCGGTCGCCTGCGGCGGGCGCGGCGCGAGGCGACCGCCGCGATGTCCTCGATGAGCATGCGCTCGGGCGGCTCGTCCCGGTCGGGGGCGAGCAGTCCGCCCTCGTAGCGTTCCCACAGGGACGCGTGCACGAGCCGGAGCGGCGCCCCGCGCCGGGCTGCCTCGTCGGCCGCCCAGTCCACGGCCCGCAGACTCGGCTCCGAGCCGTCCACGCCGACGACGATCGGAAGGTCTGTCATGGTTCTCCTCTCCACTCTTCTCTTCTCATGCGCTCGGGCTCAGCCGTGCGGGACCACGGCGACGGGCGCCACGACGTGGTGCAGGACGGCATGGGTGACATGACCGATGTGGGCCCCGAGCGGGCTGGTGCGGACGCGCCGGCCGACCACGGCCAGGGAGGCGTCGCGAGCCGCCGTGACGAGGACCTGCGCGGCGCTGCCGCAGCGGCTCGCCTCGATGACGTCGACGTTCGGGAACTTGTGCCGCCAGGGCCGCTCTCCCTCGGTCAGGCGGCCGCCTGACCGAGGGAGAGCGTGCCGGAGAGTTCCGCGTCGCCGTAGAAGCGGTAGAAGGCGGTGGGCGGCTCGGGCCGGCCGTGCACGATCCGCAGGGGAGCGTCGCGGCGTGCGGCGGCGTCGAAGGCGAACTTCAGGAGCGTCTCGTCCACGTCGTCGGTGTCGAGGCCGACGACGACGGGCCAGGATCTGCGAGGGCTCGCCGTGGCTCTGCTCTGTGATCACCTCGAGGCCGGGGTGGCGCAGTCGCAGGCCCTCCGCGGCCTCGAACGGAATCCTCTCCGCCCAGTCCTGGCCGGTCTCGGTGCCGAGCAGCGGCGCCTGCGCCGCGGGCAGGGGCGCGGGCTCGAAGACATGGAGGATCTTCAGCGGCAGATCGCGCAGCCGCGCCTCGCGGGCCGCCCATTCGGCGGCGGCGCGGCTCTCGGGCGAGCCGTCGAGACCTGCCGTGACGACTCGGGTCATGGCCTCCACCTCCCGGGACGAGGTTTCCGGTACCAGCGTGGTGACACCGCCGTCGCGGGGTCAGGGGCCGCAGGTCCCTCCACAGAGCCGAACGGCCCCCTTGCGGACCATGAGGGACGCGCGCATGACACACGACACGGGCACCCGTCGACCCGCCCGGAGGGCCGAGTGGCCCCTGGCCGGCTTCCCCGCACCGGCACAGGCTGGTAAGGGCAGGACCGACCCAGAACCGGCGGAGTTCACCATGTACGGCACCTCGCGCATCGTCAGCGATGTCATGACCCAGACGGTCGCCGCCATCGGCCGCCGGGCCCCCTTCAAGGAGATCGTGCAGCTGATGCAGGACTGGAAGGTCAGCGCGCTCCCGGTGATCGAGGGCGAGGGCCGGGTGGTGGGCGTGGTCTCCGAGGCCGACCTGCTCCCCAAGGAAGAGCTGAGGGACGAACCCGATGCCGCCTACCGCCAACTGCGTCAGCCGGTCGACGTGGCGAAGGCCGAGGGCCTGACGGCGGGCGACGTGATGTCCTCCCCCGCTCTCACCGTAAGGGCGGCCGCCACCGTCGCCGAGGCCGCGCGGATCATGGCGCGGGGTGGCGTCAAACGGCTGCCGGTCGTGGACGGGGCCGGGCTGCTCCAGGGGATCGTCAGCCGCGCCGACCTGCTCACGGTCTTCCTGCGCGACGACGAGGACATCGCCGAGGAGGTCCGGCGGGAGATCGTGTCGTACCTCTTCCCGCTGTCGTCCTCGGCCGTTCAGGTGGAGGTGCGGGACGGCGTCGTGACGCTGGCGGGCCGCATCCGCGACCGGGCGCTGGTTCCGGTGGCCGCACGCCTGGTGCGGGCCGTCGAAGGGGTGGTGGACGTGCGGTTCGACCTCGTGCACGAGGACCCTGGCGTGAGGGGGGCCGGTCGGCCCTAGTGTGTACGGCGCCGACAGGTCATGATCAGCCTCACGGACACTCCGCAGTCCGTTCGCCACCGGGGAACGAGGGGTCGCCATGACCGAGCCACGCACCTTCACCGAGCAGGACCCGATCCGGGTGTTCCTGCTGGACGACCACGAAGTGGTCCGCCGTGGACTGACCGATCTGCTCGACGCCGAACCGGACATCCAGGTGGTCGGCGACGCGGACACCGCTGAGCACGCGCTCTCCCGCGGCCCCGCGCTGCGCCCGCACGTCGCCGTACTGGACGTCCGGCTGCCCGACGGCGACGGCATCACGGTCTGCCGCGAACTGCGCGACCGGGTACCCGGGTTGGCGTGCCTGATGCTGACCTCCTTCGACGACGAGGAGGCCCTGCTGGACGCGATCATGGCCGGGGCGTCCGGTTATGTCCTCAAGCAGATCAAGGGCTCGGACCTCGTCTCGGCGGTCCGCACGGTCGCCTCGGGGCAGTCGATGCTGGACCCCGCGACCACGGCCCGCCTCATGCGCTCCCTGCGGGATCCGGCCGCGACCCCCTCGATGCCGCCGGAGCTCGCCGGCCTGTCGCCCCGGGAGCGGGAGATCCTCGCCCTGATCGGCGACGGCCTGACCAACCGTGAGATCGGCAGGAAGCTGTACCTGTCGGAGAAGACCATCAAGAACCACATCTCGCGGATGCTGTCCAAGCTCGGCGTCCAGCGCCGGGTCCAGGCAGCCGTCCTCGCGTCCCACCTGGAGCCGCAGGGCTCGGCGGGGCACTCGGACCACTGAGGCCCGGGAGACGGCCGGCGACCTGCGTCCGCTGTTCCGAGGTCCGGCATGCCCGCGGTGGGGACCAATGGCCCCTGGTAGGCCGCCACCGCCAGGACCTTCGGTGGAATCGGCGGCGCCGCCCGCCCGCGGCACCGCGGGGAGCAGGGAGGAGACGAGAGCGATGACGGCCCCCGCACGGATGACGGCCCGGGCACGACGGCAGGGCGAGGACCGGGCCGCGCAGGCCATGGGCGGGCGGGCCGGGACAGTCGTACGCGAACGGGTGGACGGCGGCGGCGAGTTGGCGGCTGGAGGCTGCCGTGTCCCGGCCCGGTGACCGTCGGCCGGTCGTGGTGGGCGTCGATCCCGATCCCGCCCGGCGCACCGCGCTGGCGTGGGCTGCCGACGAGGCCGCCCGTCGTCGCCTGCCGCTGCGGGCGGTCCACGTCGAGGGGTGCCGACCAGAGGCCTGCGGGGGCGCGAGGTCCCGCCCTCCCGGACACGGCTGGGCGCCCTTCGAGAAGAACCCGGACGTCGCGCTGCCGGGCACGGCCCGCGACGAGCCCGCGGACGGACCGGCTGCGTGCGGGCCAGGCACTGGAGCGGGTCCTGCTCCAGGCCACCGCGGACGGGTTGGTCACCTCGGTCACGTCCCAGCCCTTGGAGTGGCCGGAGATCCGGTGGGCCGTGCGCGATCCCGTCTCGGACATGACGCACGACCGGACGGTGATCCGGCTCGGCCACGGGCCACGGCCGAACTCACCGGCACAGGAGCCTCGTGGCAGCCGGCTCGTGGAAGTCGGCACAAGGGCTCACGGTCATCGCCGCGGTCCCGAGGACGTGGAGCGCACGATCACGACCGGGCAGCTCGCGTGCTGCGACACGTGCTGGCTGACCGAACCGAGCAGAGCCCGGGCGAATCCGCCCCGCCCCCGGCTGCCGACGACGAGGATCTCGGCTCCCTCCGCGGCGCGCAACAGGACCTCGGCGGCGTTGCCGTGCACCACGTGAGGCCGGACCGAGCCGACCGCGTCCGCGCCGAGTACGTCGGTCAGTTCCTCGCGCAGCGTCTCCCGGGTTTCCTCCTCGTCGACCTCCATGTCCACCGCGGGCGCCGACCAGCCGTGCAGGCCAGGCAGCTCCCACGCCGCGACGGCGTCCACGGTTCCGTCCACCAGGCCGGCGTAACGCACGGCCCAGCGCAGGGCCTCGTACGAGGACGGCGACCCGTCGACGCCGACCACCACCCGGCGCTCGGAGACATCCCTGTCCATGCGTGCCGCCTCTCTTCTTCCGGCCTGTGCGGCTCGTCCGCCCTGTGTGCCGCCCGGCCGGTCCGGCCCCGTACTCCACGCTGCGGGACGCATCGCCGCACCGCCAGAGAAGTGCATCCGGGGGCATGACGGGGGGCTCTGGTCGATGTGGTCAGTGGCGCTGCGGCACGACCGCGACCGGGCATGAGGCGTGGTGCAGCAGGGTGTGGCTCACCCGACCCAGCTGAAGCCCGAGGAGACCCGCGCGGTGTCCCGCCCCGACGATCACGAGATCCGCGGCCGCCGACCGGTCCACGAGGATCCGGCCCGCCATGCCCTCAAGAGCGGCCCGGCACGTGCGGACATGCGGATACGCGGTGACCGCGTCGCCGAGCAGGTCGTCAAGCAGCACCGAGGCACGTTCCGCGTGAGCGTCGGCGGTCGCTGCCCGGGCACCGATCCGGTCGTGGGCGGGCCTGCGCCAGGCGCGCACCACGTCCAGGACGCAGCCGCGTACCTCGGCCTCGTGGAAGGCGAACCGCACGGCTTCCGCCCCCGTCTCCGCATCTCCGAGGCCGAGCAGGATCCGCTCGTGCGTACCCGCCAGGCCTGCCGGGTCGCCGCGCACCACGACCACGGGGCAGGGCGCGCGGGCCGCCACGGCCAGACCGACCGACCCGAGGAGCATGCCCTGGAGCCGCCCGCGCCCACGCGACCCCGTCACCAGCGCGAAGGCGTGGTCGCCCGCGCGCACGAGGGCGTCCGCCGCGTCCTCCGGGAGGATGTCGGTCATGACCTCGACCTCGGTGTCGCGCCGTGCGGCACGGTCGGCCGCGGCGGCCACGATGTGCTCCGCCAACACCTGCTCGGAGGAGCGCTCGTGGCCCACTGGCGGCAGGCCGCCCTCGTAGCGCTCCCAGAGGGAGCCGTACACCAGCCTGAGCGGAAGACCGTGGCGTGCGGCTTCGGCCACGGCCCAGTCGACCGCCCGCAGGCACGAGTCCGATCCGTCCACGCCCACGACCAGAGGGAGCGTCATGTTCCCCACCGCCTTTCACGGGGCCGCCGCGGCAAGCAGCCCGGGGCTCCAGCCCGCCATGCGGGGTGCCGGGGCCGGTTCACTCGCGGTGCAGTACGACCTTGAGAGCACCGGTCGTGGCGCCGTGCGCGAACAGCTCGTAGGCCTCTTCCATGCGGCCGAGACCGAAGGTGTGGGTGACCAGGGCGGAGACGGGCAGGCGTCCGCAGCGCAGCAGCTCCAGCAGCCATGGGGTGGCGGACGTGTCCACCTGACCGGTGCTGATCGTCACGTTCTTGCGCCACAGGGACTCCAGATGCAGCGTCGCCGGCTTGCCGTGCGAGCCGATGTTGGCGATGTGCCCGCCCGAGCGGACGGCCCGCGTGCACAGCACGAAGCCGTCCGGATCACCCGAGGCCTCGATGACCACGTCGGCGCCGGGCCCCTCGGACAGCTCCGCGATCATCGCGCCCGGCGACTCGGCGGCGTCCGCGCCGACCCTGAGCGCGGTCTCCAGCCGGGCGCCCGCCAGGTCCACGACGACGATCCGGCGGGGTGAGTAGAGCCGCGCCACGATCACCGCGGCGAGGCCGACGGGACCGGCGCCCACGACGACGAGGGTGTCTCCCGGAGACACGTGTCCGTTGCGGACCCCGACCTCGTAGGCGGTGGGGAGGAGTTCGGCGAGCAGGACCGCGTCGTCGAGCGGGAGATCGGACGGGCACCGGGTGACGGAGTGGTCGGCGAACGGCACCCGCACCAGCTCGGCCTGGGTCCCGCCGACCAGATTCCCCAGGATCCAGCCGCCGCCCCCACGGCACTGGCCGTACCTGGCCTCACGGCACTCCCCGCAGTCACCGCAGGCCGAGACGGACGACACGATGACCTGGTCCCCGGCACGCAGCCGGTGGACGTCGGCTCCGACGTCCACGATCTCGCCGACGGCCTCGTGGCCGAGGACCGTCCCTGGTCCCACGTCGGGAAAGTCCCCCCGCCGGATGTGCAGATCACTGCCGCAGACGGTGGTGGCGTCGATGCGTACGATCGCGTCGGTCGGCTCCTCGATCACAGGATCCGGGACGCTGTCCCAGGAGGTCTGTGCCGGGCCGTGGTAAACGAGCGCTCGCACGGTTCTCACTTCCTCGCTCCCCTCCTCCACGGTCACCCCCGCCGTACTCCTGGGCAACACGGCCGCCCGGGCGCTGTCGAGCGGGTCGAGGACGGCCATCACGCCGGCCGAGCCTCCCGCCCGTGCGACCGTGCGACCCCGCGCGCCGCGTGGCAGGTTGGATACAGCACCCCTGTGAGGAGAGGGCGGCGATCATGCGAGCTCACCTCGGCGACCTGCTCGTCATCGACAGCCCGACGACCGGCGCCACCAGGCGCGACGGCAAGATCGTCGGAATCCACCACGACGACGGAACGCCCCCGTACGACGTGCGTTGGTCGGACACGGACGAGGTCACCCTCGTCTTCCCGGGGCCCGACGCCCACATCCGTCACGTCGAGCAGAGCGGGCCGGCAGCCGCACAGGAGTCGCGGCCGGGCACGGACGAGGCGGAGGCCGTGTCGCTGACCGTGCCTCCGGCCGGGACGGCGAATCCCGGCGACATCGGCCGGCGCGTGGGGGTCGAACGCCGCAGGAAGGGGCTCAGCCGGGAGGAGACGGCCGGCCGCGCCCGGATGTCCCCCGACTACCTGGCCTACCTGGAAGAGCGGCCCGCGGATCCGACCCTGGCCACGGTCATCAGACTGGCCGACGCCCTGGGCACCACGGTCGCCGCACTGCGCGGCGGAGGCATGGATCTCCCACCGGGGCAGGGCCACGCGCTGCTCCACCCACAACTGCGGGATCTCAGCCCGGACGAATGCCGCGAGCTGCTCTCCACACACGGCGTGGGTCGCGTGGCGGTGTCGTCCTCCGACGGCCGCCCGGTCGTCGTCCCGGTCAACTACGAGGTCGTCGACGACGCCATCGCCTTCCGGACCGCACCCGGTTCCTCGCCGGCGGCCGCCGCGGGCAGGGAGGTCGCCTTCGAGGTCGACCACGTGGACGAGGCGCTGAGCCAGGGATGGAGCGTGCTCGCGGTCGGCCCCGCGAGCGTGGTGACGGAGCCCGATGCCGTACGCCGGCTCACCGAACGGGCCCACACCAGACCTTGGGCGGGTGGCGAGCGCGAGATGTGGGTGTCGATCCGGCCCACACACCTCACGGGCCGCCGAATCACTCCGGCCGGCCGGTAGTCGGCCGCGCGCCGGGACGGAGCCACGGCGCCTTCGCCTGCGCCGTCGCTGCCTCGTCCGCGGTGACGGGCATCCGTACGCCCCAGGGGTCGAGCAACACCGGAGCGCGGGCCGGTTGCCGGCTCCCGTTGTGCACGATGTGGACGCGGCGGTCACGCCGGCGGCCGAAGTGCGTGTGCTCGTACCCGGCCGGGACGCCGCCACGCTCATCGAAGTACCGGTCCCCGGAATGGGACGTGAGCGGGCGGCGGACACGGCACGGCACGGCACGGCACGGCACCGGCGGAGACTTCGGCGAGCTTCGCCGGTGCCACGAACGTCACCGCGTCCGCGTCGAGTTCCTCATCGTGTGAGCAGGGCCGTGATCTCCTCGGCGAGGTGCGGGCCGAGCTCGCCCCAGCCGTCCTTGTAGCCGTAGACGCCGGCCAGGGTGCGGGCCTCGTAGTCGCCGTTCATGATCTCGATGTCGTTGGCGGTGATGAGTGCCGGGTGGGCGACGCCGACGGCCGACGAGACCTTGGTCAGCTCCTTGCGCAGGGTGCGCAGGTAGACAGCGGCCCGGGTGGCCTTCGAGGCCGGGTCGAGGCCGCGGGCCAGCCACTGGTTCTGGGTGGCGATGCCGGTGGGGCACTTGTCGGTGTGGCACTTCTGCGACTGGATGCAGCCGATGGACAGCATCGCCTCACGGGCCACGTTCACCATGTCGGCGCCCAGAGCGAAGGCGACCGCGGCGTTCTCGGGCAAGCCGAGCTTGCCCGAGCCTATGAACGTCAGGTCGTCGGTCAGACCCAGCTCGGCGAAGGCGCCGTAGACCCGGGAGAAGCCCATCCGGAAGGGCAGCGACACCGAGTCGGTGAAGATCAGCGGCGCCGCCCCGGTGCCGCCCTCGCCGCCGTCGACGGTCACGAAGTCGACACCACGGTCGCCGCGCGCCATCAGCGTGGCCAGCTCCTGCCAGAAGCCCATCTCTCCGACCGCGCTCTTGACCCCGACCGGCAGCCCGGTCTCGGCGGCGATCAGTTCGACGAAGTCGAGCATCGAGTCGACGTCGCTGAACGCGGTGTGCCGCGACGGGGAGGCGCAGTCCTTGCCGACCGGGATACCGCGGATCTTGGCGATCTCCGGGGTCACCTTCGCACCCGGCAGCATCCCGCCCAGCCCCGGCTTGGCCCCCTGCGAGAGCTTGATCTCTATCGCCCTGACCGGGGCGCCGGCGACCACGTCCTTGAGCTTGTCGAGGTCGAAGCTGCCGTCCTCGTTGCGGCAGCCGAAGTACGCCGTACCGATCTGCAGGACGAGGTCGCCGCCGTTGCGGTGGTACGGCGACAGGCCGCCCTCGCCCGTGTTGTGCATCGTGCCCGCCAGTGCCGCCCCCTTGTTGAGCGCCGTGACGGCCGCGCCGGAGAGCGATCCGAAGCTCATCGCCGAGATGTTCACGACGCTCGCCGGCCGGAACGCCTTGGCGCGCCCGCGCGGCCCGCCCAGCACCTTCGCCGAGGGCAGCGGCGCCTGCGGGTCGTGCGCGTCGGGCAGAGGTCCGGCGAACGTGCGCTGCTTGAGGTAGGCGTGCCCCTGCACATGCTCGACGTCGACGTCGGTGCCGAACCCGAAGTAGTTGTTCTCCTCCTTCGCCGACGCGTAGATCCAGGAACGCTGGTCACGACTGAACGGCCGCTCCTCCTCGTTGGAGGTCACGATGTACTGCCGCAGTTCCGGCCCGATCGTCTCCAACAGGTACCGGGCGTGCCCGATCACCGGGAAGTTCCGGAGCAGCGCATGCCTCTTCTGGACAAGGTCGCGGGCAGCCAGAAGCGCCACCGCTGTTGCGGCGGCCGCACCGATCCTCCGAGCCTGCATGACCGTTCCTCCTCCATGCACGACACCATCGTCGTGCGGTGGAGTCGTTGTGTCGTCTTGGGGCGTTGAGCGTGGGACGTTGAGCCTTGGACGGCGGGCGCGGCCAAGCTGGCGTCAGCGTCCGTCGAAGAAGGCGAAACGATATTAAGAGGGCGCGCGGACAGGCCTGTGGTCAGGGGGCCGTACTCCCTGAACGGTGAACTCGCCGACACCGGCGTCGCAAGGCGGCGCCGGCGCATGAAAGGCTCCTCGGTCCTCCCAGCGCTCCTCGGGCTCGATGCCACGGTCGGTCACTGTCCGGGCGCGGCCCCGGCGCGGGTGCACCATCGGCCCAGGTAGGCCGTCACCTCTTCGGGACTTCTGGTCTGCAGGGCGATGTGCAGGTCTGGGCGTACAAGTACCAGGGACTGGTCGGGTAGTTGGCGTGAGGCGTGCGTCGGGGACACCGCGCGGACGGTGACCGGCAGGGAGCAGGAGGCCAGTGCCGGGGCGGGTGGGGGGCGTTCGCCGACCGAGAGCAGGGTCCAGTGCCGGTAGGAGAGCAGGGTATGCAGGCTGTGTGCACGGCCGTCCGCCCACACCTGCTGGTCGGGCATCCGGTCACCGCCTCCGTGCGCCGACAGCGGGCTTCCCCGGTGGTCCAGGTCCAGGTCGGCGAGCCGGCCGCGGATGCGGTCGGCCGCCCAACGGGTGCCCAGTACGTGACGGCCGACCAGGCGCATCGTCAGCAGGACCCGCCATGTGCCGGGGGATTCCAGCACGTCACGCCGGGTACGGCGCATCACCCGCAGGGCGGTGCGCCGTTGCTCGGTGGAGTAGGTGTCCAGCAGCTCGGGCGGGGCCCAGCCGCGTACCACACTGGCCAGTTTCCAGGCCAGGTTGTGCGCACCGCGCAGGCCGGTGTTCAGTCCGCGTCCGCCGATCGGCGCCCACAGGTGCGCGCTGTCCCCGGCCAGCAGGGCCCGTCCGGAGCGCAGCGAGCGGGCGAAACGGTCCTGGAAGCGGGCCCGGTTGGTCCACTCCGGCAGTGTCGGGGTGAGCCATACGTCGGAGTCGTGTGCGGCGCGCATCAAGAGCTGTCGCATCTCCTCGACGGTCACCGGGGTGAGCGGTGTCGAGTCCGGTTCGCGGGTGAAGGCGAAGCAGCGGTAGCCGCCTCCGGGGCGGGGCGCGCAGCCGAGCGACAGGTCCTTGTCCAGCAGGAGGTAGGTGCGGTCGCCGTGGTACGGCAGCCTCCAGTCCACCTTCGCGTTGATCTGCGCGACCTGCAGATGGCGCCGCGGACCGCCGTCGAACGGCAGGCCGGCGGCCTTGCGCACCAGGCTGTGCGAGCCCTCGCAGCCGACCACCCACGCGCAGCGCAGCGTCTGCGGCCGGCCGTCCGCGCGGCGGACCTCGACCTCGGCCGCGTCCTCGGCCATCCGGACCGCCGTCGCCTCGGTCGACCACTCGATCGCGCCGCCCACCTCTGTGAGCCGTTCCGCCAGCAGCCGCTCCACCGCGTCCTGTTCGATCGAGAGGGGGTTGGGCCAACGGGTGCCGCTCGCGGTCAGGTCGAGGACTCCGACCGTCCGTCCCTGGACGAACAGCTCGGTCGAGTCGAGCGACACTCCTTCCTCGACGAACCGCTCGGCGCAGCCGAGGTCGGCCAGCACTTCCATGGCCCGGTGCCAGACGATGCCGGCGCGGGCCTCGCGCTTGCCGCTGTCCTGCTTCTCCAGGAGCCGTACGCGCAGCCCGTACAGACGCAGTCCGACCGCGAGGGCCAGGCCCGTCGGTCCGGCGCCGACGATCACGACGTCGCAGTCGTCCTGTGCCATCTCACGCTCCCCCGCTCGCGATCTTCTCCAGGTCACCCACCGCCGCCTGGATCGGTGGGAGGCCGAGCATCCGCCGTTGGGCGTGGCGGCAGCGTGCGGACACCTCGGGGTCGTCCAGCACCTGGCGGCACACCGCGGCCGCCTCGTCCGGCGAGGGGATACGGCGGCCCAGACCGAGTTCCTCCACCCGGTCGGCGTTGGCGGGCTGGTCGCCGAAGCCGGGCAGCACGGCCATCGGCACCCCGGCCCCGACCGCCTCCCTGATGCTGTTGTATCCACCGTGGGTGACGAGGAGTTGGGCGCAGCGCAGCAGCATCGGCTGCGGTACGCGGTCCGCCAGGTGCACATGGCCCGCGGCCCGCGGGCGCTGCACGGGGATGCCGCCGGTCGCCACCACCGCCTGGCAGTCGAGCTCGGCCAGCCCGGCGACGATGGCGTGGAGCAGGGCCGGCACGTCCAGCACGTCGTGCGGGACGGCGGGCAGTACGGTCCCGATCGCGGCGACCACCAGTGGCCGGTCGGCGGGGAGTTCGGCCACCCATGGCGGCAGTACGGCACCGGGATCGATCTCGGAGGGTTGTCGGTAGCGGTAGGACCTGCACGTCGGATGGCGGGCGAAGGAGAACTCCGGGGGCATGCAGTCCAGCCGGCCGTACCGGTGGATGGCGTCGGGGTCGTCCTCGGCCGGTAGTCCGAGCGTGGCGCGCCGATGGTTGAGCTGCGGTTGCAGCGCCGCGGGGTGAAGGTGGTTGGCCGCTCCCGAGGGCGCGGCCAGGTGCGGCAGCCCGAGTGTCTCGGCCACCAGATATCCGGTGAACTCGCCGCCGTCCCGCATGACCAGGTCGGGTGCGAACGAGCGGGCCACGGGCAGCAGTGTGCGGTAGCTGTCGACGAGATGGGCTCCGGCGAACAGGTCCAACGCGCGGCGCTCGGGCGGTCCTTCGGCCTGCGGCGAGAAGGTGGTGTGCGGATCGGTCAGCAGCGGTTCCCGCCGCACCGGCAGGCTGTCGAACGACCCGAGCAGGTGAGCCGGGGCCGCGACGAGCACCTGGTGGCGCGCTGCCGCGAGCGCCGAGACCAGAGGCAGCACGGCGTTCACATGGGAGGACGATCCGGTGACGGTGACGAGGACGCGCATGGTGACAACTCCTGCCGGTGATCGGTCGGTTCGGTGCGTGGCGTACCGGACTGGGGGCACGGCGGATGGGAGTGGGGACATGGCGGACGGGCCCGCCGGGTGAGTGGCGGTTGCGCGGTGCGGAGGCCCGCGCGGAACGTGCGACGTGCGGCTACGTTCCGGGTATTCGGGCAGGCGGCGCGCCCCTGGCAGGCCTCCCGAGGGCGCCAGGGCCGCCGGGTCGGCTCGGGCAGGCGCTGCCGGACGGGCCGAACGTCATCGCCGTCCCCCGCGCACGGTGTCCACCAGGGCACCGGGGTCAGCCGGCAACTCGGTGCCGTGCCAGGCGACATGGCCGTCGGGCCGGATGAGCGCGTACGGGCTGGCGTAGAGCGGGGCCCGGGTCAGTGCGAACGGGACCCGGCGAGCGCCGAAGGCGCGCGCCAGGGCGTCGAGTGCGGGCAGGTCGGCGTGGGGATCGGAGGCGACCAGGTGGAAGGCGTGACCGAACAGGTCCAGGCTGGAGGCACCGTACCCCAGCCGGACGTGCGGGGCCCGGCCGCCGGCCACGAGGTCGGCGCACCAGTCGTGTGCGGTGCGGCCGTCCGGGACGATCACCGGGGAGGCGTAGCGGTAGCCGAAGTGCATGTCCGGGGCCTCGAACTCGCGCCGCACACCGCTGCGTTCGATGGCCCGGGCGAGTCGCGTCCGCGCCGTGGCGCCCTGGGCGGTGTCGAGCAGGATCTCGGTGGGCAGGCGGCGGTCCAGGGTGCGGCGGAGGTTGCCGTCGGCCTCGGTCAGACTGATTTCCGCCACGGGGCGACGTTCCTGCTCGTAGGAGTCGAGCAGTGCGGGACCTGCCCAGCCGGCGAGTTCGGCGGCCAGCTTCCAGCCGAGGTCGGCCGCGTCGGCGATGCCGGTGTTCATCCCGAAGCCGCCGGAGGGCGACAGCGTGTGGGCGGCGTCCCCGGCCAGCAGCACCCGGCCGTGGCGGTAGCGCTCGGCGACTCGGTGGGTCAGGTGCCAGACGTTGTCCGAGAGCACCTCGATGGGTGTCTTCAGGGCGATCGCCGACCGGATGGCCCGGATGGGGTCGGCCGAGGTGCGGTGGCCGACGGTCAGCCGGTACAGGTCCCTGCCGTTCATCGCCCGCAGCGGGTAGCGCAGGTCCGGGGGCTGGGTCAGGAAGTACACCAGGGCGCCGCCCGGGCCGAGTTGCTCGCGGAGGCGAGGAGCACGGAAGAGTATGTTGCGGAAGACCCGCGTCGGGCGCCGGGGCGGTGCCGCGATCCGCAGGGCGGTGCGCACGCGGGAAGCGGCGCCGTCACAGCCGACGAGGTAGCGGGCCCCGATGTCGAGGCGGCTGCCGTCCGTCAGGTCGGTCACGGTGGCCAGGACCTGGCGGTCGTCCTGGACGAAGGACTCCAGTCGGCACTCGCGCCGCAGCACCTCGGGGCCCACGGCCTCGGCGAGGAGCGGGAGCAGCCAGTGCTGCGGGCAGACCTGCTCGGGTTCGGGGGTGTAGGGCAGGGCCGGACGGGAGTCGGTGGTGCCGAAGCCGAGCCGATGGATCTCGTGCCCGCCGACCGCCGTCACCCAGGCGATGTCGAGCGAGTGGTCACCGGGCCAGCCGGTCTTGCGAATCCGCTCGGCCAGGCCCCAGCGGCGCATCAGCTCCATGGACCGCGGGCCGACGGTGCCGACTCTGGGATGGCGCACCCGGCCGTCGGTGGTCTCGAGGACCAGGCAGGACACACCCCGGGAGCGCAGGTCCAGGGCGAGCGCCAGTCCGACCGGCCCGCCACCGATGATCAGTACTTCGGTCTCGTTCACAGTGCCTCCGCGTCCCCGAGGAACCCGTCAGCGTGAAGGGCCGTGGACTCCGCTGTGTTCAGGGGCAGTTGCTCACAGTTCGCAGCGCGCGCAAGAGCGGTCACCGCATCGCATCGGTCGCGGCATTCATCGAGGGGGCGGCACAGCGATCTGTCCGGACTCCCGCAAAAGTACTGCACCACAGGCTGATCCCGGAGCGGACGGACCTGCCGAACAGTTGCAGGATGGTGCGACCGGCGCAGTCACCTCATCATTCACGCCGTCCACGACGGCCGAGCGCGCGGGCGCACCTGCCCGCCTGCCGTCCGTCGCGCTGGGGTCATGGACCGCGGACACTGCTCGACCGGCTCGCCACCACGGGCTGCTCCCGGGTCGCGATCCACTTCGGGCTGCTCCCGGGTCGCGATCCGCTTCGACGTCGGCACCGTCGACGTCACGGAGGGCAGCCTCACCGACGCCGAGGCCGGCCGGTCGCCCGTGACCTGCAGGGCGCCGCCGACGCGGATCGTGGCCGACACCGGCGCCACCGCCGCCCGGTCGGCCCTGCCGGTGCCGCGCCGGTGTCGCTCGATGTCAATAGCCCACCGTGAAGCGCCGGTTGAGGTGCCGGGGAGTCTCGATCTCGTCGACGAGGGCGGCGACGTAGTCCTCGCTTCCACACCCTGACCCTGTTCACCGAGGGAAGCGGCGAACACTCCGTCGACTTCGTCACGTACCCGTGCCGCCCCGGCACACTGCTGTGGGTCCGCCCCGGCCAGGTCCAGCGCTTCGGCTCCCCGGGCGCCGCGAACGGCCCGCATCTGCTGTTCACCCCGTCCTTCCCGGCCCGTGTCGCCGGCACCGACCGCCTGACGCACGGGTGACACGGTCCTGTCTGCCGCCAACTCGGCACCGGCCGTGACCACGCCACCCTGTCCACCTTGCTGGACCAGCTCCGGGCCGGATACGCCCGGCCGCCCGGCGCGGTGTCACAGGAGATCCTCCAGCTCCTGCTCGCCACGCCGCTGCTGCACATCGATCGCCTGCCCGGACAGGACGAGGCAGGCGACCCGCGCTTCGGCGGTGAGATCTACGCCCGCTTCCGCTCCGAGCTCGAACGGTCCTACGCCACGACCCGCCGCGCCGAGGACTACTCCCCGCACCTGGGCTACACCGTCAAGCCCCTCACCCGGGCCTGCCCGGCCGCCACCGGCCGACCCGTCAAACAGGTCATCGACGCACGGGTGGCCCTGGAGGCACAGCGGCTGCTGGCGCACACCGACACGCCGGTCGCGGTCATCGCCCGCCGCCTGGGCTTCTCCGAGCCCACCAACTTCGGCACGTTCTCCACCCGGCACACCGGCAGCCCACCCGGCGACTTCCGCCGCGCCCACCAGGGCCCGCAATGACCTCGCGAGCCTCGCGACGGGAGGGGACACATCCAGACCGCGTCGACGGGCCGGCCCCTACGGCGATACGGCACTCCGTGCGCGTGCACCCGGCTCAGGCGAGCAGATCCCTCAGCGCGGAGCCGATGACGGCGATGCCCTCGTCGAGCTCGTGCGCGGGGCCCGCCGCGTAGCCGAGGACCAGGCCCGGCGGGCCGGGGGTGATGCGGTGCCAGGACAGTGGGTGCGCCTTCACGCCCTCGGCGAGAGCTGCCGCCGCGAGGTCCGTGTCACGAAGGCCGTCGCCGCGGGCCGCGCCCGGCGGGTTGCCGAAGGTGACCGTCAGATGCAGGCCGGCGGCCGCACCGTGGACGTGGGCGCCGGGCAGATGCTTCTCGATCGCGCGCAGCATCGCGTCCCGGCGTCGGCGGTGGCGTTGCCGGACATGGCGCAGGTGCCGTTCCAGCTCACCCGAGTCCATCAGACGGGCCAGGACGAGCTGGGTCAGGACGCCGTTGCCGAGGTCGGCGTACCGTTTGGCCGTCACGACCGCGTCCAGCCGGTTCTGCGGTACGAGCAGCCAGCCCACGCGGAGCGCGGGGGCGAGCAGTTTGGACACGCTGCCCGCGTAGCACACGCCTTCGGGCATCAGCGAGCGCAGTGCCGGCACCGGCGGCCGGTCGTAGCGGTGTTCGGCGTCGTAGTCGTCCTCGATGACCGTACCGCCGTCGGCCGCCCATTTCAGCAGTTCGCGGCGGCGTTCGCCGTCGAGGACGACACCGGTGGGGAACTGGTGGGCCGGGGTCAGCAGCACCGCCCGGGCGCCACTGGCACGCAGTGCTCCGACGTCGAGGCCGGCCGCGTCCACGGGAACGGGCACGACCTCGTGGCCGCCGTACTCCAACTGCTGGCGCGCGCCGAGCGAACCGGGATCCTCGACGGCGATCCGGCGGATCCCGTCCGCCGCGAGGATCCGCCCGAGCAGGCCGAGCGCCTGTGCCACGCCCGCGACCACCACGACCTCGTCCGGTGTGGCGCGGATGCCCCGGTTGCGGGCCAGCCAACCGACGACCGCCGTGCGGAGCGCGGGGGCGCCGCGGGGGTCGCCGTAGCCGAAGTCGGCCGGGGTGACACCTGCGAGGACAGCGCGTTCGGCGCGCAGCCAGCTCGTGCGGGGGAACGCGGCGAGGTCGGGCACGCCCGGGGAGAGGTCGATACGGCTGGGCAGGGCGCGCAGAGCGTCGACGACGCCCTCGCGGTCACCGGAGCCGAAGAGCGCGGCCCCCGGCCCGGGTGAGGCCGCGGCACGGTCATGGTCACGGGACATGGCCGTGGCGCGGGCGCGGTCTCGGTCGCGGGGCATGGCCGTGCCGCGGACGTGGGGTGGGGCAGGCGCCGCCACGACCACCGTGCCCAGCCGGCCGCGCCCGGCGATCTGTCCCGACTCGGCGAGCCGCCGGTACGCCTCTGTGACCACGCCGCGGGTGACGCGCAGTTCCGCGGCGAGTACGCGGCTGGCGGGCAGCCGTGCGCCGACGGGCAGCCTGCCGTCAGCGATGGCCGACCGCAGCCGGTCGGCCAGCCAGGCCGTACGTCCGCCGGGTGGTGCCTGCCCGATGTCCAGCTGGAGGAAGTCCGAGCCGACACCCGCGTCGGCGGCGGGTGTGGTGTCCGCCGGCGCCTCCGCCCCTGTCCTCGTGGCCGGGTGCGATTTTTTGGACCCCTGGACCGACGACGCTGTGGACCTGCTCATGACGTCCATTGTGGAGGCAGCCTGGACGCCATGAACACACCTTCCGCTTCGTTCACCCAGCTCTTGCCGGGCATGGTGGGGATGGCGCTGGTCGGCAGCAGTGTGACCGTCTCGCACACACTCGTCGGCGCCCCGCTGTTCACCACCCAGGCCGTCCGGTACGCGGCCGCGACCGTGATCCTCCTGGTCATCGCCCGGCTCACCGGTGCGCGCCTGCTCCGGCCGCGCGGCCGCGAGTGGCTGTGGCTGGCCGGGATCGCCGTCACCGGGCTGGTCCTGTTCAACGTGGCCGTGGTCCGGGGCGTCGCCCACGCGGAACCGGCGGTGATCGCCGTCGCGGTCGCCTGTGTACCGGTGGTCCTCGGCGTGGCGGGCCCGTTCCTGGAACGGCGCAGGCCGAGCCGGCAGGTCCTGTGGGCGGCGCCCGTCGTCATGGCGGGCGCGGTGCTGGTCGAAGGAACCGGCCGCACCGATGCCGTCGGCGTGGCGTGGGCGATGCTGGCCCTGGGCTGCGAGGCCGCGTTCACGCTGTTCGCCGTGCCCGTGCTCCGTCGGCACTCGCCGTGGGGCGTGTCCGTTCACGCGATATGGCTGGCCGCCGTGATGCTGGCCGCCCTCGGCGCGATGCGGGAAGGGCCGTCGGCGCTCGGCGAGTTGACCGGGCTCCAGTGGGCGGCGGTCGGATATCTGGCTCTGCTGGTGACGGCGGTCGCCTTCGTCCTGTGGTACTCGACGGTACGCGCCGCCGGGTCCGGGCGAGCCGGGCTGCTCACCGGCATCGCACCGCTCGCCGCGGCCGCCGTCGGCACCGTGACGGGCAGCGGCACGCCGAGTCCCTCGGTATGGCTGGGCATCGCCGTTCTGATCCTCGGCCTGATCGGCGGCCTGCGCCCACGCGACGTCCCGGCCGAAGAGGTCACGGGCCCGGCCTGTTCGGCCACGACCGCTCCCCCACCCACGTCGGCTCGCCGTCGACGGTCAACTCCGGTACGCCGGTGACGACTTCGTCGCGATGTCGGCTGCGGTGGACGGTCTCAAGCGGGTGACGAACGGGAAGGTGACCCCATGCGCGGCCGGCAGCAGGTCACAGGAAGGCGAGGCACCCGGCGCCGTGGGCTACCGCGGGGGGCCGCGCCAGCCAGTGCAGGAACGCCTGTGCTCACCTCGAACGCCCGGGACGCACCCGTGAGCGCGGCAGGCAGCGGCCGCTCACGCCGCCCAGCCGCGCAGGGCGCTGAAGTCGACGGCCCGGTCCGCCTCCCGGTGAATCTGTATGCTCACCCGGTTGACCTCCGTGGGGACGTCACCCAACTCCTCGACGAGGCGGGCGTAGATGGGGGTCTCGCTCAGCATCCAGTTGACGCCGTCCTGATGGTTCACTGCTGCAACACTCTCCCCGTTGGCTGACACGGGCAGTCAGTGTACGGGGTGCGCCGAAGCCACAGTGGCCGCCTACGGCAAGCCCGGCCGGAAGCGGAGCGCCGACCAGGTGTCGTCGATGGCGATCTGTCGCACCGGGCGCACGCCCTGCTCGGACAGCGCGGCGGCCAGGGTGTCGCGGTTCAGATCCGTGCCGAGCCTGCCGCCCTTCGGGTACGCCACCCAGGCGAGGGCATCGCGCCGGGCGGCGGCGAGCGCGGCCTGCGCACCCGCCCCGGGAAGGTCACCGGCGGTGGTCACGAAGGCGAGCACGGCATCGGCCGAGGCCGCGTCGCCCACGGACTCGAACTCCAGCTGGACGTCGTCGGGCCTGCCCAGCACGACGACACTCTGACCAGGCTTGATTTGCAGCTTACTCATGACGGACACCCTCCGATCCTGCCATCCGGGGTGCGGCGTCGCGCGCCAGGGGTGCAGCAGCCGGCGTGCGGTCCAGCCACGTCCCATGGCCTCCCGATGCACGTGGCCACACCACACGACGCCGAGACCGCGTGCATGTGTTCAGCACATATCCGGGCTGCGCGTCGCGGGCTATCGTGCGCGACGAGAGAGGGAGTTGCCGAAGATGACACGTGATGTCGAGGCCTGTTCCCGCGCATCAGCGACGGACACCGATGGGTACGAAGAGCTGAGCGTGCCCGTCGACGGCGGTGAACTCGCCGTGCTGCGCTGGCCCGCGGCCGACGCGGACGCCCCCGTCGTGCTCGCGCTGCACGGCATCACCGCCAACGCGCTCTCCTGGGCCCGCGTCGCCCACCACCTCGCCGGCCGCGCCACCCTGCTCGCTCCCGACCTGCGCGGCCGGGCGGCCGACAGGTCGCTGCCGGGGCCGTACGGGATCGCCGCGCACGCCTCGGACGTGGCCGCGATCGCCGACGCGTTCGACCTCCAGGAGGCGGTACTCGCCGGCCACTCGATGGGTGCGTTCGTCGGCGCCGTCACCGGCGTGCACCATCCCACGAGGTTCGCCTCACTCGTCCTCGTCGACGGCGGGCTCGGCTTCCCCGCGCCGGCCCGTCTGGACGCGGATGCCCTGCTCGACGCCGTCCTCGGCCCGGCGATGAACCGGCTCACCATGATCTTCCCCGACCGGCAGGCCTACCGTGACTACTGGCGGAGCCATCCGGCTTTCTCCGGCTCCTGGTCGCCGTGGGCGGACGCCTACATCCAACGCGATCTCGTCGGTGCGGAGCCCCGGTTGCGCTCGTCCTGTGTCCTGGACGCCGTCCGCCTCGACGGCACGCAGGTGCTGTGCGATCCGGACGTCCTGGCTGCGGTACATCAACTGTCCCTGCCCACACGCCTGTTGTGGGCCGAGCGCGGTCTGCTGAACGAACCGCAGGGGCTGTACGACGAGCAACGGCTGGCCGCCGCGGCCCTCGACCCAGTCCGGATGACGACGCACCGGGTGCCCGGCGTCAACCACTACACGGTGCTCATCGGCGACGCCGGGGCTCGTACGGTCGCCGGCCATCTCCTGGACGCCTGCCATGTCCTGGACCTCGCCGAGCACTCCGACTGCACAGGGTCCTGACGAGGCGCCGGGAGTCGGGCGGCACCGCCGTACGGGGCCGCCCGCTCTCAGGCCGGTTCGGGTTGTGGTTCCGGCTTCCGCACCGGTGCGGAAGCCGGCTCCCACAGTCTGGTGGTCCGCAGGTAGCCGACGACCACGGACCCCGTCGCCGCGATGAGCAGCGGTCCGAACACCCACGGGTGCTCGGCCATCTTCATGGGCAGACAGCGATACGACGCCAGGAGCACGGCGAAGACGGTCGCGCCCTGGGCGACGAGTCGGGCCCCCGCTCGGTCCCAGCCCCGTGCGAACGCGCGCAGGGCCGCCTCGACCGTGAGCGCGAACACCACGCCGGCGAGGAGATCCACGCCGTAGTGGTAGCCGAATCCCAGCGTTGCCCCGAGCGTGGCGACCAACCAGAAGGTCCCCGCGTAGCGCAGAATTCGCGGGCCCTTGCGGGAATGCACGAAAATCGTGGTGGCCCAGGCCGTGTGCAGGCTGGGCATGCAGTTGCGCGGGGTGATCTCGTCGAACGGTATCGGGTGCGGGGCGTTGATCGGCGGCGGTGTGTCGGGCCACAGGTTGGCCACCGCCCAGTTTCCGCCCTCGGCGCCGTAGGCGAAGACCGGCCCGACCACCGGGAAGACCATGTAGACGGCCGGCCCGAGGAGACCGATGACCAGAAAGGTCCGCACGAGATGATGGCGCGGGAATCGCCGCTCGGCCGCCACATTCCGCAGCTGGTACATCGCGACGACGACCGCGGCCACCGCGAGCTGGATGTAGACGTAGTCGAGAACGTGGCCACCGATCGGGCCGGTGGCCCGGACGATCCGGCCCGCCACCCATGACGGGTTGCCCAGCGCGTGATCGGCGGTCGCCGCGTACTGGTCGAACACCGCCGGGCGGGTCTTCGAGGTGACGAGCAGCCAGGCGTCACCGGTCTTACGGCCGGCCACCAGCAGCAGTCCCAGGCCGACGCCCTTCAGCAGCAGGACACGTTCGCGCCCCGTACGGCGTGTGACAGCGATGACCGCTTGCCCCAGAATCACCCACAACGCCCCGTTTCCGAAGGGGTGCCCCTCGGTGATCCTGATGCCGGCCGCCCACCGCACCACCAGGAGCGCGACGTCGATGCCGACCGCGACACCGAGTGCGATGAACCGCTGCCGCCAGGTGAGCACCACCATCGTCAACGCCAGGCTGGCGTACAGCAGAAATCCCGACTTCGGGGGGAATATCACCTCTTTCGCCTGATTGGTGATCGGCCCCGGCAGGCCGTAATGACGGGCGGCGATCTCCAGCGAGACGAGGAACCCGAGGGCCACCGCGCCCGCCGCGGCCCACAACATCCCCCGCGGGCGGCGCCGGTCAACGAACCTTGTTCTGCTATCTATTCGCGAAAGCACCCGCGATGTTCTGGATATCAATTATCTGGCCGATGTGTGAGTTGTCGATCAATTGGTCACTCGTCGTGCCGGGCGGCGTGGCTTTCCGACGAGCGGCGCGCGAAGAGGTCACCTTCGCTCGCGAGTTCGATCATGTTATCCGAGCGGTGCGGGTGGATTCCGTGAGCGGCGGTTCGAACCACGTCTCCAGTGCTTCGTGCAGGCCGTCGCCCGTGGTGCCCTGCCAGGCGACATAGCAGTCGGGGCGGAGCAGCAGGGCCGATTCGAGGTGCGGGAGGGTCGCCGTGTCGACGTGTGGCGCCCAACGGCCCGTGTCGAGGGTGCCGGTGGGGTCCAGGAGGAGGGGACGGCCACCGCGGGTGAGTTCGCGCAGTCCCGGCAGGTCCGGTGCCCAGCGGCCGACGAGCGGGCCGGTCGCCGGTCCCATGTCGTACGTAATGTCCGCGCCGGACAGCAGCTCCGCGATGTGCCGCCGTGTCTCGGGCCGGGCGAGCAGTTCGCCGAACAGTTCACGCAGGGCGGTGACTTCACCGCCCGGGCGCGTCATGAGGGACTGGGCCCGGGTGTGCATGGCGACCCGCCGCGCGGCCGGGAGCCGTTCCGACTCGTAGGTGTCCAGCAGTCCCTGCGGTGCGCGGCCGCGCAGTTGCGCGGCCAGCTTCCAGCCGAGGTTCATCGCGTCCTGGAGCCCCAGGTTCAGCCCCGGGCCGCCGATCGTCGCGTGCACGTGTGCGGCGTCCCCGAGGAGGAACACGCGGCCCGCGCGGTATCGGCTCGCGATCCGGGTGTTGCCACCGGCCAGCCGTCGCATCAGGTGCGGTCCCGGTCCGGTCGGCGGGGCGAGGGGAACGTTCACACCGAGGACCCGGGAGACACTGGTCCGAAGGTCGTCGAGCGAGACCTCGCCCCCGGCCGGCTGATCCCACTCCGTGGTGCTGATCAACGGATCGCCGCCCGGGAACGGCGCCCAGCTGACCAGGCCGTGTGCCGTGCGCAGATGCCGGAACGGCGGTATGTCCCCGAAGCCCGGGACGGACAGGCTGCCGTCGCTCCCGACCGACCCCGGGGGCACGCTCACATGCCCGCTGCGCGACACCGAGTCGTCCACGGTCACCCCGGGGAACTCGATCCCGGCGAGCTTGCGGACCAGGCTGTGTCCGCCGTCGGCGCCGACCAGGAAGGCCGCCTCCACCTGCTCCCGCCCGCCCAGCTCGACGATCACCGACTTCTCCCTCTGGGTGAGGCCGGTGACCTCTTGGCCGAGACGCACCTCGACGCCCAGTTCGGCCGCGCGCTCGGCGAGCATCCGCTCGATCCGGCGCTGGGGCACCGCCAACGTGCAGAGCGGGTGGTCCGGCAGATCGCTCAGGTCGAGCGGGAACGCCCCGAAGGTGAACCCGGGGACCGGCCGGGGTCGGGCTCCGGGTGCGGTCAGCCGTTCGTAGAGTCCGCGCCGGTCCAGCATGCGGACCACCTGGCCGACGAGGCCGTTCGCGCGGTGCTCGCCGGACGGCTCGGTGCGGCGTTCCAGGACCAGCGGGCGTGCGCCGGCCAGGGCCAGCTCGCAGGCCAGCATCAGGCCGTTCGGCCCAGCGCCCGCGACAACGACGTCGATCATGGACAAGTTCCTTTACGGGCAGGGGACATCGGCTCGGGCGCCTGCCGGGCTGTCCGTCCGCGGTGGCTCTTCAGGGGGCGGGCAGGCCCGCCGTGAGCTGTGCGAGGGCGTCCGCGAGCAGCGGCCCGAGGGGTACCGGCGGATCGCTGCGGAGATGGTGGGCCATGGCGGTGTTCGTCGCGGCCATGACCGCGGACGCGACGAGGTGCGGGTACAGATCCCGCTCCGGGGCGGTGCCGGTGCGGTCGCCGACGGCCGCCGCGATCTCGGCTTCGGCGACCGCCCCGGCGCGCAGCATCTCGCCTCGCAGCGCCGGTTCCGCGAGCATCATGCGCACGCCCGTCACCCACTGCGCGGTGTCGGCGACCGGGTGCGCGGTGGCAGCCGCGTCGGGCGCGAACTGTGTCAGCACCGCCCGGGTGATCGCGTCCCAGAGCGGTTCCTCCGGGTCTTCGCGCAGTACGTCCGCCACGCGCAGGCACCGGTCGAGGTGGCGCGCGACGATCGCCTCGCCCTTGCCGGAGAAGTAGTTGTTGAACGTGCGAGGCGAGACTCCGGCGGCCTCCGCGATGTCCTCGACCCTGACGTTGTCGAGCCCACGCTCGACGGTCAGTCGCAGCGCCGCCCAACTGAGCGCGGCGCGCGTCTCGGCCTTCTTCCGCTCTCGCAACCCCATGGAACGACGATAGCCAAATCTGCGCGCTACGCAAAGATGCGGATTCCGCAAGATTGAGTCCGAAGAGTGCCCGCGCCGCTCGGCGGACCGGCGCGTCAACGCCCCGCACGCATCGATGCCGCGAACGGGCGACGTAACCCTGCCATCGGACGGGAAGTCATTTCGCGCGACTGTTCCACGGCCGTCCCTCAGCAGCGGACCTCCGGTCGCGGGCGGTGTGTCAGGCGGCTGGTCGCGGTCCGACGTACGGGTGTCCGACCAGGCACCCCGGCAGAAAGAGTGGGAAGTGGCGCATGCCCGAAGTCACGATTGCCTACGCGAGCGGGGCCCCGTGCTGGGTCGATCTGATGACGAAGGACCAGTTGGCCGCGCTGGACTTCTACCGCGACCTGTTCGGGTGGCAGGGGCAGGCCGGGCTGGCCGAGTCCGGCGGATACGCGGTCTGCGAGCTGGGCGGCAAGGCCGTGGCCGGCATCGCCCCGGCCCCTCCCCCGGCCTCGGTCGCTGAGGGGACATCGGCTCGGCCCGCCATGTGGATCAGCTACTTGGCCGCCGCCGACGCCGAAGCCACCCGGGACGCGATCACCGCCGCCGGCGGCACCCCGCTCATCCCGGTGATGGACGGCGGTGCGCTCGGACGCATGCTGCTCGCCCGTGACCCGCAGGGCGCGGTGTTCGGGGTCTGGCAGCCCGGCGAGTTCTCGGGCGCACAGGTGGTCGACGAGCCCGGCGCGCTCGTCTGGAACGAACTGCACACCGACGACGTCCACGGCGCCACGCGCTTCTACCAGGAGGTGTTCGGCATCGGCATCGAACGGACGCCGGGGGCCACGTCGCGCTGGGACCTCCAGGCCGGTGGGCGGACCGTCGGCAGCGTCACACTGCTCGACAACGACCCGCCGGGTACTCCGGCACATTGGCTGACCTGCTTCGCCGTCGACGACGTCGACTCCACCGTGGACTCCCTGGTCAAGCGTGACGGCACCGTCTGCACGGCACCGTTCGACACGGCCACGGGCCGGATGAGCGTGGTCCGCGACCCACAGGGCGCCCTGCTCGCCCTGCTCAAGCCGCTGGCGCCGTAGGACGACGGATCCGCGTCGAAGCCCCAGGCGATGGCCGACCGGGTGCTCCAGCCCCATGACGGAGGCGAAGAAGCGCGCTGCCACGTCGTTGTCGACAGCGGGAACGACGGTGTGGTCCGGCGTGAGGGGCATGCTCCGCCTCTCAGCTGCCGGTCGGCCGGGACAGGGAGCCGCGCAGGAAGCCCCGGGAAGGCCGGCGCGGCCCGCTCGCGCGACGGGCACGACAACTCCCGCTCGGGCTCGAAGAGTTCGGCCGGTCCCTGCCGCACCGGCAGGGACCGGCCACACGATCATCCGGGCCCCGCGCGCGTGCACCGGGTGCCGGTGCACCCGTGGCCGGGAAGGCGGCCGGACCGACGGCACGACGGACGGCGCGCTGCGGGCAGACCGGAGTGGGCGGAGTGGCCGACGACCACTGACCACAAGAAGATCGGGACGATGTATCGGGTCACGGCCCTCGTGTTGTTCGTCGTGGGCGGCGTGACGGCCCAGCTCGTGCGCGCCGAACTCGCCCGCCCGGGCTCCAGATCATGTCGAACGAGCAGTTCGACCAGGTGTTCACCATGCACGGCTCGATCATGCTGCTGATGTCCGCCATTCAACGGCTGGAGCAGCGGCGACGTGATCGCCGTCCTGCTGCTTCTGGCCGAGGCGTGGTGGATCCCCTGCCCCGCGGCCGTCGCAGGTGTGCTGTTCACGGCCTGCCTGCGGATCGGTGCGGCGGTGACACGGCGGACCGAGTCACGCGAAGCCGCCCGTCAGTGGGGCGAGTTGGGCCGCGCCCACCCCTCGCCCCACCCGACCGTTCCCGGTACGTCGTGGCCGTCCGCCTCGGCACCGGGCCGGTGGCCGTCGCCGTGACCGCGATCCTCAAGGTGCCGGGTGGTTGACCCGGTCCCGGTCGTGGCCTTTCATGGCGGTCATGTCTGAGGGATCACGCGGAGCGGCGGATCCGGTCCTCTCCTTCGCCACGCAGGAGGAGTGGGAGCGGTGGCTGGAGGAGCACCACGCGGAGGTGCCGGGCATCTGGTTCAGGATTCCCAGGAGCGGCTCGGGAGTCGAGGGCGTCGACTATGCGACGGCGCTGGAGTCGGCGCTCTGCTTCGGGTGGATCGACGGACAGAAGAGGAAGCTGGACGAGCGGCACTGGCTGCAGCGCTTCACCCCGCGGCGCCCGGGCAGCAGGTGGTCGCAGATCAACCGCGCCAAGGCGACCGCTCTGATCGAGCTGGGCCGGATGCGCCCCGCCGGGCTGCGTGAGGTGGAGCGGGCCAGGGCGGACGGCCGGTGGGAGGCGGCGTACCCGGGTCAGAGCAGGGCGACGGTGCCCGACGACCTCCGGGCCGCCCTGGACGCGGTGCCGGCAGCCCGCGACTTCTTCGCCACCCTGGACAGCCGCAACCGGTACTCCATCCTGCACCGGGTCGAAGCCGCCAAGAAGCCGCAGACCAGGGCCGCCCGCATCGAGAAGTTCGTGGCCATGCTGGCCGAGGAGAAGAAGATCTACCCCTGAGCCCGCCGACGGCACCGCGCTCGCCGGTCGTGTCCTCACGCGGCGACGGGGTCGTCCCAGCGGATCCGGTGGTCGTACTGCCAGGCCGACTTCTCGGGTGTGGCGAGGCGGGCGAACAGCGGCAGGAGTGCGTCCCGCACCACCCGGCCCACGGGACCGGCCGCCTTTCCACTGTTGGTACGGGCGGCCTGGGCGATGACGCGTTCGACCCGGGCACGGCGACAGCCCTCGTAGGCGGCGAAGGCCTCGGGGTGGGGCAGGTCCCGCAGCGCACGCGCGAGTTCGACGGCGCTCTCCGCGGCGAGGGAGACGCCCTGCCCGGAGCTGGGAGAGGTGGCGTGGGCGGAGTCGCCCACGAGCACCATGCGGCCGCGATGCCACTGCGGGACGTGCGGGACGTCCTCCATCGGACCGGTGGTGATCAGTTCCTCGGGCCGGGTGCGCCGCAGCAAGTCCAGGGCGGGGACGCTGTCCTGGGCGAAGGCCTCGCCCAGTCGGCGCAGCCACTCCTCGTTCGAGGTCTGCCCGACCTCCTTCCACGTCAGGTAGGGGTGGGGCAGGTTGGCGAACCAGACGCCGGTGCCGTCGTCGAAGGTCTGGTAGCCGAAGAAGGCCCGTCGGCCGAAGGCCATGTACATGCGGTCGCCGGTGAGCAGCAGTCCTGCGCCGTCGACGCGGGCGCCGAAGCCGAGGAGTCCCGAGTAGCGCGGCCGGGGAGCCGCCGGGTCGATCAGCCGGCGCACGGTGGAGCGCAGGCCGTCCGCGCCGATCAGGACGTCCGCCTCCTCGCTGGTGGTGCCATCGGCGAAGACGGCCCGGATACCGGTGCCGCTCTCGCGGACGTCGACCAGTCGGTGTCCGTGGTGGACCTGGACGTCGTGCTCCCGGGCGAGGTCGTAGAGCCGCCGGTACAGGTCGGAGCGCCAGCTGAACTGCATGGGCTGACGGATCTCGGCGATCACCCGGCCCTTGTGGTTCTGGAGCACGATGGCGTTCATCGGAGCGCCGATCCGGTCGAGTCCGACGAGCCCGAGGGCGGCCCGGCCGTTGGGGGCGACGCCCAGGCCGCCGCCAATGCCGTCGGCGGTGCCGGTGTGGGACTCGTGCACGGTGGCCTCGATCCCGGCCCGGCGCAGCGCGAGGGCTGCGACCGGACCGGCGATGCCGCCACCCACGACGATCGCGGTGCGGGTGCGGGACATGTCAGTGGGTCCTCTCGCGGGTGGGGTCGTCGACGGTGGGCAAGTCGCCGTCGCGGTGGGCCCGGCGCAGGTCGTTCACGTAGGCCCGGGAGCACATGGCGGTGAGCTGGGCGGTGCCGCCGCGGCGGATGCGGATCTCGCCGTCGCCGACCGCTCCGGTCAGCAGCAGCCGGGCCGGACCGGTGCCGGGTTCCGCGTCCTTCACCCGGCCGCGGCCCGAGAAGGCGACGCCCCACCCGTCCACGGCGACGGCGTCGGGCAGCAGCAGGGTGAGGGCGGCGGAGGTGAGGTCGAGCCGCGCGGTGACCGGCTCGTCCCAGCTGATCCGCGGGGAGCGGAGGTCCAGGACGACGGTGGCGCGGCGGGCGCGTACGTCGAACTCGGTGGCCTCGGTCCAGTGTCCGAGGTGCTTCACGGTGGCGTGGTCCGCGTGGATGCGCTCGGCGGACTCGAGCGGGGTCGCTGTCGTCATGCATCGATAGTTGCAGTGAAACTAGTGGCACGTCAACTAGTTCATCTGAGATCGGTTCGGGTAGGCTCCAGGCATGCGCAGCTCCCCTCTCGGCCTCACCGTCCTCTCGCTCCTGCACATGCGGCCGCTGCACCCGTACGGCATCCAGCGGCTGATCAAGCAGTGGGGGAAGGACCAGGTCGTCAACGTCAGCCAGCGGGCGAGCCTGTACCGGACCATCGACCGGCTGCTCGACGCGGGGCTGATCGCCGTGCGCGAGACCAGCCGGGATCAGCAGTACCCGGAGCGCACGGTCTACGAGGTGACCGACCCGGGCCGCACGGCGACGCGCGAGTGGCTGCGGGAGATGCTGGCCGCATCACGGACGGAGTACCCGGAGTTCCCCGCCGCGCTCTCCTTCGCCATGATGCTGCTGCCGCGGGAGGTCGAGGCCGATCTGTCCGCGCGCGCCGGCCAAGTACGGGCGCAGCTGGCCGAGTTGGAATCCGCGGCCGAGGGTGCGCGCGAACTGTCGCTGCCGCGGGTCACGATGCTGGAGGACGAGTACCGCCGGGCCGTCCTGACCGCGGAGCTCGACTGGCTCGACGCGGTCACGGCCGACCTCCGCTCGGGCGCACTGACCTGGGACTTCGAAGCGCTGGCGGCACTGGCCCAGGCCTCGACCTGAGCCGTTCGACCCGACCGCGGCCTCGATGCGTCGCCGCGCCGGGGTCGTACCGACGTCGCGGCGGTCCAGCCGTTCCGGCGCGAGCCTGACTGCCGAGCACCACGTGATCCATGCCGCGTTCGGCGCTCGCCCCGAAGGGGATGCGGGCCGGGTGGCGGTCGACGGTCATATCCCGGGGCCGAAGCCCTCGGCACCGGCCGCGCCCGACCGGCGAAGCCCGTCACCTCCGGCACCTGCGCCACGACCGCGCCGAAGCGGAGCCCGCCGGCCCCTTTCCACCCATTCCTCCCTTCCTTTCGCCGCACCTCCTTACCCCGGGAAACCTCAGATCTTCCACAAACCTTGATCAACACGGTTGCCCGGCCCACAGCTGTTTGCCAGGGTTTCGCGCACCCCCCACCTCCCCGTCATCGACCCCCTCCCAGGAGGGGCGAATCCGGAGGACCTGTGACGACCCGTCGTACCGTGGTGACCGCCGCATCAGCCGCCCTGTTCACTCTCCCCCTGCTCCCCCACACCGCCGCCGCCTCGTCCTCCACCGCGCGGCGAGAGCCGTCGCCCGGCCTCGGGGCACCCGCGAAGCAGGCCGTCGCCGTCGGCAGCGGAGGTGCCGTCTCCAGCGTCAACGCGTATGCCACGCAGGTCGGTATCGACGTGCTGCGGCGTGGCGGCAACGCCGTCGACGCGGCAGTCGCCACTGCCGCCGCACTCGGTGTCGTCGAGCCGTACTCGGCAGGTGTCGGAGGGGGCGGCTACTTCGTCTACCACAACGCCCGCACCGGCGCGGTCCACACCATCGACGGCCGGGAGACCGGCCCGGCCCGGATGCGGCCCGACTCGTTCGTGGATCCCACCACCGGCAAGGCGATCCCGTTCGACGAGGCCGTCAACTCCGGCCTGTCCGTGGGCATTCCGGGCACCCCGGCGACCTGGCAGCGGGCCCTCGACGCCTGGGGCACCCTCTCCTTGGCTCAGGCCCTGCGCCCGGCGACCCGGATCGCGGACGACGGCTTCGTGGTCAGCGACCAGTTCCGGGCCCAGACCGAGATGAACGAGGACCGCTTCCGCGACTTCACCCCGACCGCCCAGCTGTTCCTGCCGAACGGCCAACTGCCCGTCGTCGGCACCCTGTTCCGCAACCCGGACCTGGCCCGCACCTACCGGGAGCTGGCCCGGGCCGGAGTGGCCGCGATGTACCTCGGCGACATCGGGCGCGACGTGGTGCGCACCGTCCAGAACCCGCCGGTGGCCCCGGGATCCACGCGTACCGTGCGCCCCGGGCTGATGGAGCGCGCGGACCTCGCCGCCTACCGGGCGATCCTTCGGGAGCCGACCCACACGACCTACCACGGCCTGGACGTCTACTCCATGGCACCGTCCTCCTCCGGCGGCACCACGGTCGGCGAGGCACTGAACATCCTGGAGAACCTCCATCTCTCGCCGGCCGACACGGTGCAGGCGCTGCACGACTATCTGGAGGCCAGCCGGATCTCGTTCGCGGACCGCAACCGCTGGGTGGGCGACCCGGCGTTCTTCGACGTCCCGGCCAAGGAACTGCTGTCGAAGGAGTACGCCAAGGACCGCGCCTGTCTCATCCGCCCCTCCACGTCGCTGACCAGCCCCGTCGCCCCGGGCGACCCGCGCAACCCGACGGGCTGCACCGCACCGGGCAGGGGCAGCCTGGAGCCGTACGAGGGGCCGTCGACCACCCACCTGGTGACCTCCGACCGCTGGGGCAACGTCGTCTCCTACACGCTGACGATCGAGCAGACCGGCGGTTCGGCCATCACCGTTCCCGGCCGCGGCTTCCTGCTCAACAACGAGCTGACCGACTTCGACTTCACGCCCATCCAGGCGGGTGTGCCGGACCCGAACCTGCCGGGTCCGGGCAAGCGGCCGCGCAGCAGCATGTCGCCGACGATCGTGATGCGCGACGGCAGGCCCGTGATCGCCGTGGGCTCGCCCGGCGGCGCGACCATCATCACCACCGTCCTCCAGACCCTCGTCAACCGCCTCGACCTCGGCATGAGCCTGCCGGAAGCGGTCGCCGCACCGCGCATCTCGCAGCGCAACCGCACCACGACCGAGGCCGAACCCGCCTTCCTCGACTCCCCTGAACGACGTTCTCTCGAAGCCCTCGGTGAACACTTCGTGCTCGCCCCTCCGGCCTTCACCCCGTCACCCGAGATCGGCGCGGTCGCCGCGCTGGAGTTCGGAGCCCGTGGAAAGGTCACGGCGGTGGCCGAGCCGAAGCGGCGCGGCGGCGGCTCGGCCATGGTGGTCCACCCGACGTCCTGACGCCTCACCCCGGGATCGAGAGCTCGCTGGCCTTGACATGAAAAGGCCAGCGTTCTATCCAGGCTGTGAGGAACGTGATCCGGAGGTGAGCCGACGATGGAGCGGGGCCGGTTGCCGGACCCGGATCCCGCCCGGCTGCACGGCCTGCTGGAGGAGCGCACGGCCGACCTGCAACGGGTGAAGGCCGAGTACGACAACTACCGCAAGCGGGTGCACCGGGACCGGCTGGCCATGGGCGAGGCCGCCGTCGCCAACGTCCTGCGCACGCTGCTGCCCGTCCTGGACGCCGTCGACCGCGCCTGCGCGCACGAGACCATGACACCGGGACTCCGGGAGATAGCCGACACCCTGCGAACACAGCTGGGATCCCTGGGAGTCGAGGCGTTCGGCGAGGAGGGTGACCCCTTCGACCCGGCGTGCCACGACGCCCTCACCCATCACGTCCGCGCGGACACGGACCGACCGATCTGCACGAAGATCCTGCGCGCCGGGTACCGCCACGGCACCCGCCTGCTCCGTCCGGCCACCGTCGAGGTCACCGGGCCGCGGCCGCCCACGGGAAACCCGCTCGGGCCCGATCGAGGGGAGCTTCGGTCCGGCACGACGGCGGACGGCGACCGCCCGAGCCTCACGTGTGCAGGGCGTGATCACCGACACCGATGACCGCCCCGGGAAGTGCGGTGCGCTCCCGCCCGGCGGACACGGGCGGTGCGGGAGGCCGTTCGACGGGCACGGGGAGCGGCTGGCGCCAGGGTGTGGAGGCACCGAGCTTCGGCGAGGCCCCGCGCGGCCATCGCCCTCACCAGGGCGCGGCGTGAGGCTCTGCCCCGAGTGCGGCCGGCCTCCCCCTCGCACGTCGCTGTATCGCCGCAGCTCACCATGGGTGCCGCAGCCCCGCAGACGTGTGGGACGCACAAGTCTTGTCCACGCGCCGAGCGGCCCGTCGTCACTGTCGTCGGGCCGTGATCCACGGTGAACCACGGCGGCGTCCGCCGATGAGATGACCGTCACCGGCGACGCGCGCGTGCCCTCGTGGACGCCCAGCGCGTCCTGGCCATGATGCGCGCCGCCGACCCCTCGGCGCCGCAGCGGCACTGCGCGGGCGGGCCGAACGTCCCGACTGCGGCGCGACGTCGGCCGCGTCCGGGAACCGGTACTCGTGGTCGTCGGTGTGGACGACGTCCCCACACCCCTCGCGAACGCCGAGGCCATCCACCGGCTCGTCGCCCACGCGACCGGGCCGTCATCGACGACGCGGGACATCTGCCCGGCGCCGGACAGCCCGACCGCTTCGACGCCGTCGGCGCAAGCGCCGTGCGAGCCCTCACCGTCGGGGCGGGCACTGTGCGACGGACTGGAAGATGTCGCCGACGGCCTTGCCCTCGGTCCTCGCCCCGGCCTCGACGAACCATTCCCGGCCGAGCAGCCGGCCGAAGACCGGGAACGGCAGCCGGACCAGCATTCTCATCACGGGAGCGAGACGCCCCGTCCCCGACACCTCGGTGCGGTGTGCGGCGAGTGCCGCCTGCTTCTGCGCCGCGAACCGTCGGACGTCCATCGTGTGGGTGATGGCCGCGCGCGGGCTGAAGGCGTTCCGCAGCGCGTCCGCGTCGTACCGGAACGGGATCCGCAGCAGGCGGACCAGTCCGACCAGACGGTCCACCCCCTCGCGCGGCAGCGTCGCCTCCAGTACCCGGCTCACCCCGGCCAACTCGGCCGCGCGCTTGCCGACCTCGTGCACCCTGACATGGTCGCGATGACCGTATCCGCCGTTGGCGTCGTAGCTGAGGAGCAGTTCCACGTCCTCCTCGCGCAGGACGGCGGCCAGGCGCTCAGCGGCATCTTCCGGGTCCGCCCGCACAAAACGTGTGCGGTCCGGCGGATCCGGATGGAGCACGGCGCCGTGTCCGCTGTCCGCGTAGCCCAGGTGCACCACACGTGCCACGCCCAGCACGGACGCGCTCGCCCGCAGTTCGCCGAGGCGCGGTGCCTCACCCTCCGGTGCGGCGCCCATGAGACCGTCCGTGGCGACCACGACGACCACGCGGTGCCCCTCGGCCGCGGCCCACGCGAGCGTGCCGCCCGTCAGGAGCACCTCGTCATCCGGGTGCGCGTGAAAAGCAAGTACTGTCGCCATGGCACCCCATCCTGGACCACCGCGCTCATCGGCGGAGCGACCATGGCACAGGAACGCCGTCCGTGGCTCGCGGGCGCGGCTGTCCCGCTCCCGCCGAGCCGTGGGCAGCTACTGCCCGTCCCGGATACGGCCGCGCCGGCCGCCGGAGTCCGAGGAGGGCCAGGGTGGGCGGGACGTACGAGACGGGCGGTCGGGATTCGTGTAGCCGGGGACCGGGGCGTGCGGCGCACCGGGAAGCGGCGGGGCGAGAGGTCCGGCGCCGGCGAGGGCGGCCCGCACACCCTCTCGGCCACCACGGCCGGGGCCCCGGCCGGGATCCCCCTCCCGGCGCCCCGGCGGCGAGCCCGCACGGCGGGCCTCGACGGCCAGGAGGACGAACCAGACGGCGACGCTCACGAGGTGGATGCGCTGGGCGATGCCCTGGCCGCCGGGGTGCCCCAGGTAAGGGCCGACGGTGGCGATCGCCGACGCCATCGACACCGGCATCAGATACGGCGCCCACCGGCCCGCGACCGGTCCCGGACGGCCGGGGACCGGACCGCCCGGAAGGCGGCCCGGAACAGGACTGCCCACGGCAGGGCGGCGCACCGCGAGGCCGAACAACGCCATGGACATGAACAGCGAGCATTCGACCAGACCGCTGGTGGTGGTGTGCTGGAAGTTGTCGGGCGGGCAGCCGTGCTCCACCGACGGCGCGCATCCCATCGGCAGCAGCACGTCCAGGACGGAGCAGCCGCCGAACACCCCGACGGCGCTCCAGCCCGCCAGCGCCAGGCCCCATGGCGCGGACCGCGCGGCCAGCGCGGAAGCGGCGATCAGTATGGCGGCGCAGGACAGTTCGACGGTGCCGAACAGCAGCCGGTGCGGCTGATCCGCCGCGAAGGTCTCGCTGACATAGGAGCTGGCCTGGGGCAGACCGGTGGTCACGAAGAACTGCAGCAACCAGTCGTTGTAGAGAACGGCGGCGACGCACAGCAACGCCGACGCGACCGTCGAAGCCGCGCCCCGCGCCGGACCCCTTGTCACATGAACCAATTCCGTCGGTCTCGCACCGGTGCCGTTACCGTCCGAAAGTCGTACGGTCATTACCGGCATTACGGTACGCGACGGTGCTGCGCGCACGTGGGATCGACGTGCGTGGTGAATTCCCGGCCCAGCGCTGGCCGTGGTCGCTGACACGACCCCGCCCGCCTTCGACAAGGCCGTGCGCCCGGTACGGCTGCTGTCCCCGGCCGCGACCGCCTTCGGACCGACGACGACCAGATCCAGCCGTACGGCCACGTCCGCCACGTCCGCCACGGCCACCAGGACCGACACCGGGCGCTCCGCCGCCTGGGTCGTGGTCCGCGCATCTGAAACCTCGTCCACATCAAGTAGCGGTCCTCGGGGCCGAGTTCGCTTCGCGCGCGGTCGGCCCGGCAGCCCCAGGTCCGTGGCTGTCGGGGCGGTCTCATGAGGAGGTCGGAGTAGGGTCGTGGCATGAGCGACCTCGCGGCACGGGCCATCAGTACCGCGCGAGTGGACCTGCTGCCGCTGCGCGTCGAGCACGCCGACGAGATGGCCGAGGTGCTGTCCGATCCGGCCCTGCACACCTTCATCGGCGGCACGCCTGACACCCCGCAGACCCTGCGCTCGCGCTACCGGCGCCTGACCGCGGGCTCCCCCGATCCGGCCGTCTCCTGGCTGAACTGGGTGATCCTGCTCCGCGACGAGTCCTGTCTCACGGGCACTGTGCAGGCGACGGTCCGCCCCTCCGAGCACGGCCTCACCGCGGAGATCTCCTGGGTGGTGGGCACACCGTGGCAGGGCCGGGGTATCGCCTCCGAAGCGGCCCGGGGACTCGTCGACCGGCTCGGCCGACTGCCGGTGCACACCGTCGTCGCACACGTCCACCCCGAGCACCGGGCCTCCGCGGCGGTGGCCAGGGCCGCCGGACTCGCCCCCACCTGCACCTGGCACGAAGGCGAGATCCGATGGCAGCGGGACATGCACAGGGCTTGACGGCGCCGAGGCCTCAGCGGGGGTTGCCGGCCGGTGTCCGCCGTCCAGCAGAGGCCGTCACGAGGTGAGTGAGCACCGGCCGGGTCTCGTCCGGGTGGCTCAGGAGGGGATGACTCCCGGCCGGAACGGCTCGACGCCGACGATGTGCCGTACCCGCTCGGGCTCGACCAGCACGTGCACCCGCTGCTCGCCTTCGATCAGCCACGGATATCCGTCCAGGCCCAGGTACTTGCGCGCCAGCCGGTCCATACCGCGCTCGGCCTCCTCCCCCTCGACGAAGCGCACCACGCGGCCCGATATCTGCACCCGGTCATAGGGGTTCTCGCCGTCGGCGTGGGAGAGATGGACCCGGGCGTCGTTGCGGAGGTTCTCCTCCTTGATCCGGCCGACCGAGGTGTTGAAGACGACCAGCCCGTCCTCCAGATCCACCCACATCGGCGTGACATGCGGCGCCCCGTCCGGTGTCACCGTGGCCACGTACCAGAAGTTCGGCGCCTCCAGCCGCTCGCGCACCTGCTCGTTCAGCTCCGCCGCCATGGCAGGACCCTCCTCCTCTTGATCACCTCTTGCGGGACCACTCTGTCACAGCTCCCGTTTGACGCCACGTCAGCTCTGTTCGGGTCTTCCTCGGCGGGGTGGGAGACATACGGGTGGCCACCGTAATTTCTCTCGCTACGCCGTTCGGGGTCCTGGCATGATGGGCGGCATGACGATCAACCGAAGGGTCCATGCCGCGTAGCCGGCCGGCACAGCTCCGGGCCGGCGACTCCGGCCGCCGGACGCCCCAGCCAACCCCTGTCATCGACGGCTTGTCCTCGCGTGCGCTCTCCGAGATCTCCGGTCTTGAGCGCACCCGCAACTATCTGCACCCAGGAGACGTCAGCAATGCCGTGCGCCTGTGGCAGGAATACGTCCACCGTCCCCAGCGCGAACTGTGGCGGGATCACGAAGGGGGGAACACGCACTGGGACTGCTGCGGCAGTCCTCTCGAAGCCCGCACTCTGCTCGACACCGTGATGCGGGCCCTGTCACCGCGAAGCGCTCGCGAACTGCGCCGGATCATCGGCCGGTTCGACGCCGTCCGGAACCGGTCGTCACCGCCGTACGACGCAGGCGGAGGGTAGCGATGCCCCCGGATCACCGGAAGTAGATGAGAATGCGTCCGGTGTTGCCCGCGTCGACCTCGCGCCGGATGTACAGCTTCCGGATGTGCTTCTGGTCCAGGAACGCCAGCACGCGGGTCCTGAGCCGTCCCGAACCCTTGCCGGGGATGATCTCCGCGACGGGTTCGCCCGCGTGGTTCGCCTTGAAGAGGAACTGACGCAGCGCCAGTTCGATGTCGCGGTTGTTCCGGAAGATCGGGTGGAGATCGAGCGACATCATGGGGAGCCTCCTGGCGCTGCGGGTGTTGCGCCGACCGCGGGACGGACCGCCCTCGCGGCCCCCAGGAAGCTTCCCATGAGCACGCCCGATCCGGCCTTCCCCGGCGCCCAGCAGCCACCCCCGGAGCGCTGCGGACGTCTGCGATCAGTGCCCGGAATCCCGCGTCGGGTCGAGCGTCTCCTGATCCGGCCCGGGTTTCGTCGTCGGCGGGAACAACAGGTCCTCGTACGCGTCCAGGGCGAACACGACGAGCATGGCCATCACCGGCACGAGCAAGGCCACCACGATCATGACGCCTCCCGGCACAACAGTGATCACGGGATGGGCAACGGATCCGCATCCAGCTTGCCCCAAACGGGCGAATCCGGCATATCGGACCGACAGCGGCGTGCGCCGTTCGGGTGACCCCGCCCTCAGGCTGTGCGCCCGCCGGGCTGGTCACCGGCAAGCCGCGTGCGACCCGCGATCACGGCGCACCAGGTGTTCGCAGACGTCGGTGCCGGGCCCACCGAGAAACCGTGCGGCCGGGAAAGATCGTTAAACATCGCTCACGGCGCGCCCTCCGTAACGTCCGGTGCCAGGTCCACGGGCGACGCACCGGAGCTCTGCTACCGACCAGCCCACCCCGGCTGCCGAGGACGGTGCGCCGTCGGCGCCGGGCGCTGACGGCCTGCGGCACGCCTGAGCAGGGTACGGGCCTCGGCCGCGTCCGGGCGCTTCCCGGGCTCGACCTCCAGGAGCGCGGTGAGCGGTCCGGTGAGCGGGCCCGCCTGTCCCGGGGTGTCCACATGACCTTCGAGGGCGCGGGCCAGGTAGCCCATGACCTGGTCGAACTCCCCGTACGGGGACCGGCCTTCGATCGCCGCGAACAGGCTGGCGCCGAGGGAGAACACATCGGCCTTCGCGTCCGGTGCCTTCCCCCTGGCCACCTCGGGCGCGAGACAGCGGGGCTTGCCGCGCACCGTGCCGGTCGTGGTGTGCGTACCGGTCCGGGTGACCTCGCTCCACAGGGCCCGCGCGATCCCGAAGTCCGTCAGCCGGGCCACCCCGGCCTCCGTGACCAGGTTGTTCTCCGGTGTCACATCGCCGTGCACCACGCCCTCCTCGTGGGACTTCGTCAGCGCCGCCGCGATCCGGCCGCCGATCGAGCCAGGCCTCCCGCGGGGTCAACGGGCCGCGTTCGGCCGCCAGTTGGGCCAGGCTGCGCGAGGGGACGTACTCCATGACGATCCAGCAGGCGTCGCCCTCGGCGACGTAGGCGAACACGGCCACCACGTTGGGGTGGTGCAGCCGCGCCGCGTACCGCGCCTCCTTCATCAGGCGCTGCGCCGCTCTGGCGTCGTCCGCGCGCGCACTTGACCGCCACGCGCCGCTCCAGGAGTTCGTCCCGGGCCTGCCAGACGACGCCCATCCCGCCCCGGCCGATGGGCTCATGCAGCACCGCCCCGCTCCCTGTCCCCACCGACACGCGTGGTTCCGCACGGTGACAGAGTGTACTGAGCGGCGATCAGCCCCTGGAGGCGTCGGCCCGACCATCACAGGATCCCCCAAGGAGCGTGGACGAACCGATGCCGTCCACCTGGGCGAAAGGCGGCACTCCGATTTTGAACGGTTTCAATCGCCACTACGTTGCAGGCCTTGCTGTTCGGTTCTTCCTCATCTTCCTCCCGCTACAACGCTAGACAGCGACCTCATCCGCCACTAGCTTCATCGGCCGATCGAGCTGAATCGATACAAAATTCGGCAGCCGAAGGGATACGGCATGAACGACGGAGTCGACGGCACGACGGGTGAGGGCATACGACGCAGGACCGTTCTGGCCACCGCGCTGGGCTCGGTGCCGGTGGTCCTGGCGGGCGGCGTCGGCGGAGCCGGTACGGCCCGCGCGGCCGAACCGGTCGCAGGAGGTACGCGGTTGGCAGGTCTCACGGTGGAGCACCGCGCGAACCCGCTCGGCGTGGACGCGGCCCGGCCGCGGTGCGGCTGGCGCATGGTCTCCTCGTCCCGGGGCCGGCGGCAGAGCGCCTACCGACTCCTCGTCGCGACCAGCGCAGAGCGACTGCGCGGCGGCCGGGCCGACGTGTGGGACAGCGGACGCACCGCCTCCGCGGACTCGGTCGCCGTGCGGTACGCGGGCGGGCAACTGCGGCCGTCCACCCGCTACTTCTGGACGGTCCAGGTCTGGGACGAGGACGGGCGGGCCGTCCCCGAGGCGCCGGTGGCCTTCTTCGAGACGGGTCTGCTGAGCACGGACGGGACAGCCGGCTGGGACGGCGCCCGCTGGATCACCATGGCGGGCAAGAAGCCGGACACCGCAGGCGCCCCGCTGCTGCGTCACGAGGCCGCGCTGCGGGGGCGGGTGCGCGCGGCCCGGCTGTACGTGTCGGCGCTCGGCGTGTACGAGGCGTACGTCAACGGCCGCCGCGTCGCCGTACCGCTCGACGGATCCCCCGACGGGTCCACGGAGGAACTGCTCACTCCGGGGTGGACGAACTACGACACCACCGTCAGCTACTTCACCTACGACGTCACCGAACTCCTCGGGGCCGGTCGGAAGGTCACGCTCGCGGCCGTCCTGGGCAACGGCTGGTACAACGGCCGGGTCTCCGAGGGCAGCGTCTACTACGCGCAGAACGGCAACCCGCTCGCCCTGAAGGCCAAACTGCTGCTGCGCTACGGCGACGGCTCGACGCAGAGTCTCGTCACCGCGCCGGGCACCGGCTGGAAGGCGACGGACACCGGCCCCTACCGCGCCGACGACATCTACGACGGCCAGACCTACGACGCCCGCGCGGAGTTGCCCGGCTGGACGGACAACGGCTACGACGACTCCGACCGGGCGGAGGTCACCGAGCACCCGTACGCCACACGCTTCCCGGACGCCAAGCTCGTCGCCTACCCCGGCGAGAGCGCCCGGCTGACCCCCGCGTGGGACCGCAGACCGCGCTCCGTCACGGTCTACACCGGGGTCACGGGACGGGACGGCAGCGCCAACGGCAGGGGCCGCATCGTCGTCGACGCCTCACGCACCGTCACCGATCCAGCCGAGGCCGCCACCGCGTCGGTGACCCTCGCCGAGGGCGACACGGCGGTCTTCGACCTGGGGCAGAACATGGTCGGCGTGCCCCGCTACACCCTGCGCGGCCCGGCGGGCGCCCAGGTCGACCTCCGCTTCGGCGAGATGCTCAACGACGCGAGCAAGGGCGCCGACGGCCCGGAAGGCTCCGTCTACCGCGCCAACCTCCGCAGCGCCAAGGCCACCAGCACCTACACCCTCAAGGGTGACCAGCAGGGCGAGAGCCACCAGGACTCGCTCACCTTCTACGGCTTCCGGTACGCCTCCGTCACCGTCACCGGCGGAACGGTCACCGTCACGAGCCTGACCGGCAGGGTCGCCACCTCGGCCCTGCGGCAGATCGGATCGGTCACCACCGACGACGCCACGGTCAACCAGCTGATCGGCAACGTCCATTGGGGGCAGCGCGGCAACTACCTGTGGATCCCCACCGACTGCCCGCAGCGCGACGAGCGCCTCGGCTGGACCGGCGACACCCAGCTGTTCTCCCACACCGGCCTCTACAACGTGGACGCTGTCGCGCTCCTCAGCCACTTCGAGGACATCCTCATCGACTCCCAGCGGACCTACGGCGCGGACCACGCCCAGTTCACCCATGTCGCGCCCGGCAACCGGTACAACTCGCCGGAACCGGCGAGCGGTTGGTCGGACTGCGGCGTCGTCGTCCCCTGGACGGTGTGGCAGATGTCCGGCGACACCACCGTCATCGACCGCAGCTGGGCGGCGATGTCGACGTACATGGACTGGATCCACGCGCGCACCGGGGACAGCTACTCCGGGCAGGGCGCGATCTACGGCGACTGGCTCGCCTTCCAGCAGACCAGCACCCAGTTCATGAGCGACGTCTACTACGGATACAGCGCACGGCTGATGGCGGACATGGCGGCCGCCACCGGCCGTACCGCCGAGGCCCGCGCCTACCAGGAGCTCTTCTCGCGCATCAAACGGGCCTTCATCACGAAGTACCTGAGCACCGAGGGCGGTGTCCTCACCGTGCGCTCCGGTCTCGGCGACGCCTCGCCCGTGACCCCGGGCGGCACCACCAGGACGGAGGACGACTCCCAGACGGCGCTGCTGTGGGTGCTCAAGCTCGGCTTCTACGACACCGAGGCCCAGCGCCGCCAACTGGTCACGCTGCTCGCCGAGAACATCGGCAACGACGCCGCCTACAAGGCCGCCCACCCCGGCAGTACGCGCGTGCAGTACGCCGAGAACACCCTCGCCGTCGGCTTCCTCGGCGTCAACGTCCTCGCCCCGGTCCTCACGGACCAGGGCCGAGCCGACCTCGCGTACGCGCTGCTCCACCAGAACGCCATGCCGTCCTGGCTCTACTCCGTCGACAACGGCGCGACCACCGTCTGGGAGCGCTGGAACTCCTACTCCAAGCAGGACGGCTTCGGCCCGGTCGCGATGAACTCCTTCAACCACTACTCCTACGGCGCGATCATGGAGTGGATGTACGCGAGCATGGCCGGCATCGCCAAGGACCCGGCCGCCCCCGGCTTCCGCCACTTCTTCCTGCGGCCGCACCTCGACCCGACCGGGCGGATCACCCACGTCTCCGGCTCGCACCTGTCCCCCTACGGGGAGATCGTCAGCGAGTGGCGGACCCACCACCGCACCCTCAGCCACCGGGTGACGGTCCCCGCCAACAGCACGGCGACCCTGTCCGTCCCCACCGTCGACCCGTCCGGCGTCCGTGAGGGCAGGACTCCCCTGTCCGGTGTCCGTGGCGTCCAGTACCTGGGATTCTCGGACGGCACCGCCTCGTACCGGCTGCCCTCCGGACACTACGAACTCACGGCACCGCTCGAATGATCCCTCCGGCGCGCCCGAAGACCGGCCTTGGCCCGTAGGGCCCGTCCGTCAGGGAAAAGTCGGCGGGACCCCAAGTGGTGATCGGGGGCTTCCCTGATGTACGGCGGTCGGCGCGGCACCATTCTGGCTGTATGACGAAGCGTCACCCGTACACACGCCGCCCGGCCCTGTGGCTGCGCATCTTTGCCACCTGCACCGTCGCAGCCCTTTGCGCCCTGACGGCCGCCCTGCCCGCCCAGGCGGCCGTCCCCGCCCGCTCCTCTCCACCGCCCGCCCGGAAGCCGACGCCGCCGGTCCCGTCCTGCCGGTACGGCGTTGGTGCGGTTCCGCTGCACCTCGGCCACTCGCCGGGCGGCACCGCAGCCGCACGGACGGTGGACGCCGACCACCGGATCTCCGCGGGCATCGACATGGACTCCCAGCTGCATCTGCGGCTCGTCGACCGGATCGACGCCATCGGCACGATCGATCCGGGCACCGCGATACGCACCAACGAGGCCTACATCACGGCGTACTTCGACCACTGGCTGCGCGGCCACCGCGGGAAGCTGCTGGAAGGGTCGTCGGCACAGTATCCCGACATGGAGTTCGTGCGCTGAGCGAGCTATCCCGCGTGGCCGTCGGAGCGCCTGCGGTGGAGGGTGAAGTTCTCGAAGACCGACAGCTCTCCGTGCGGCTTGTTCACGTTGTAGTACGTCACGTGCATCCGGGTGGTGTCGCCTGCGTGCCGGCCCGGGTCGACGGTGAAGGCCGCGAAGCCGTAGGGGTGTTCGACGTCACGGACGCCCATCCAGACGGCCTCCTCCTTGGTGTAGATGGAGGTGCGCTTGCCGTTCGCGCCGACTGCCGCGGACACCGCGGTGATCACTTTCCCGGTCCCGTCGGCGAAGAAGTTCTGGTTCGTGGTCCCCGAGACCCCTCCGCCGCCGAGGACCATGTGCACGGTGCCCAGCCCCGTGTCGATCGAGTCGGTGCTCCCGGAGACCGGGCGGGGCGTGAGTGTCTCACTGCCCGTGACGACTCCTCGGACCGCCAGCGAACGCTCGTAGTTGTGTTCGTGACCGCACAGGACCAGGTCCACCCCGTACCTGTCGAACAGGGGGCCGTACTTCTGCCGCAGGCCCAGGTCGGCGCCGTTCGCGTCCGTGGAGCTGATCATCACCTGGTGCATGGCGACGACCACCCAGTCGATGTCGCGGGAGGAGCGCGCCGCCTTCAGTTCCCTCTCCAGGAACGCGAGTTGGCGTCCGCCCGAATAGCCGCTGATGTAGACGTCGCCGCCGTCCTGGAGGCAGTTGTCGTCGTTCTGGAGCACGATCACCCGCACCGAGCCGACCGTGAACGCGTACCAGAGACCCGCGAGTTCCGCGTCGGTCTCGGTGGAGGGGAGGGAGAAGTAGGTCTGGTAGGCGCCGAGTCCGAGCGGGCCGTTGGCCTTCTCGATCTCATGGTTTCCGGCGGCCGGCATCCACGGGCGGAAGCGCGCCGAGCGGGTGTTGTTGGTGAAGAAGTTGTTCCAGGTGCGCACCCGGTCGACATCGAGATTGGCGTAACACAGGTCGCCGTTGAGCAGATGGAAGAGCGGTGCGACCTGTTCGATGCCGGTGACGATGTCCTTGGTGGCGGGCGTCGAGTTCGCGTCGAGGGCCGCGGTGCCGTTGGCCGCCCAGGTCACCTGCGGAGCGGACTGGTCGCCGAAGCTGGTGAAGGTGAACGGCATGCGTCCGCGGGGCGCGGTGCGGAACGAACCGCTGTCGGGCGTCGCCCCCGCGTGGGTGGCGAGGTAGAGGTAGTCGGTGCCGGGGGTGAGCCGGTTCAGCGAGGCGTGGTGGACGTAGACCGTACGGCTGGACGTGCCGTCGACGTAACTGACCGTCCGGGCCGCCGCGCTGGACCCGAACCCGTGCTCCAGGGTGCCGTAGTGGACCACGGGTCTGGTCACCGGTCGGTCGGTGATCCACGACACCGTCATCTGGGTCCGCGGGTCGGCCCCGAACGTCAGGTGGAGCCCCTGTACCGGAGGCGCGCCGGAGGAGTCCGCGGTGCGGTGCAGAGCCGGCGCGGTCACCGGGGCCGCCTGCGCCGTGCCCGCTCCCAGCAAGGGGGTGACGGCCGCGCCGGCCCCCGCGGTGCCGAGGAGGCCCAGCGCGTGGCGCCGGCTGACCCCCTCGGATACCTTCGACGCCCCGTCCGGTATATCGGCCTGTGTGGTCATGGAGCCCTCCCTGACGCGCAGTTGAGCTGACGACCACCGCACACTGCCGCTCCTCGACGGCGCCCGGGTGAACACCGCGTGGCTACCTGGTCATGCCGTCCGCCGGGCGGATTCGGATTCGGATTCGGATTCGGTAAGGGAATATAGGTCAACGCTCACCTTCCTTCTTGAGCGGGACACGGGGCGTCCCCGTACTCACAGGTACGACACAAGGCGAAGTCGGCCGCGATCAGCGTCGGTCGACTGCCCGTCATGAAGGGATACGAACGATGTCCTTCGCGAAGATCACACTGGCCAAGAAGGCCAAGAAGAAGGAAGCCGGTGCCGCCGGCAAGGCCAAGCACCACAAGAAGCACCACCGCAAGCACAAGAAGGCCGCCGCCAAGTAGCGGCGCATCGCGGAACACGACCACACAGGCAGACCGTGCCGGGGTCCGCACGCACCGCACAGGTGCGCGCCGGACCCCGGTACGCCGTCGGACCGGGCAGCGCCCAGGAAGCGTCGGCCATGCACACCGCTGCACCCAGCACCATGCCCGTGGCCGGCCCCGGGGCGGGAGCCACGGCCGATGTCCCGTCACCGTCTCCGTCGTCTTCCTCGCCCCCACCACCTTCGTGGCCCCCTTCCGTGCCTTCGGCTCCGTCGCGGATGCGCCATGCCCGCATCTCCCCGCTGGCCGCGTTCCGCACCTTCTGGCCGCTGGTCAGCGTCAACCGCGCGGCCGTACTGGTGTCGGCCGTGCTGCTGGTGGCCGCCGCCGGGTGCGACGCGGGCGCGATCGGCATCGTCGGGGTCCTCACCGATGACGTGCTCACCCCCGGCGACCTCACCGCCTTCTGGGGGCCCGCCGCCCTCTGGCTGGGGCTCGCCGTGGCCGGTGCGGGGGCCTCTGCGGCGGGCGGCTACCTCGCGGGCTGGACCAGCGAGCACTTTCTGCTCGGCCTGCGCGACCGTGTCTTCCAGCATCTGCAAGCGGTCCCTCCGGACGCCCTGGACCGCTTCGGCACCGGCGATCTGGTCGCCCGGCTGACCGGCGACATCGAGACCGTCGAGTCGCTGGTGGCCTCCGCGCCCGTCGAACTGATCACGTCAGCCGCCGGGGCGGTCGTGTTCGCGGTGGCGGCCTTCTGGACGAGCTGGCAGCTGGCTCTGATCACCTTGTCCGCCGCCCCGTTGATCTGGTTCGGCGCCCGATGGTTCGGCACGCTGATGCGCTCCGCCACCCGCGCCGAACGCGACAGCAACGGCCGCCTGGCCACCCTGCTGGAGGAGAGCCTCGCCAACATGCCCCTGGTGCAGGCCTACGGCCGGCAGCAGGCCGAGCGCGGCAAGGTGCACCGTGAGGGTCGCAACTGGATGCGGGCCGGGCTGCGGCAGATCCGGCTGTCGTCGGTGTACGGCCCGATGGGCGAGCTGGTCGAGACCGTCAGCGTGCTGGCCGTGATCGGCGCCGGAGCCTGGCAGATCTCCGAACACCACCTCAGCGTCGGCGGCCTGCTCTCCTTCGCCGCCTTCCTCGGCTATCTCCACCCCAAGCTGCAGGAACTCGGCGAGATCGTCGTCAGCGCCTCCTCCGCGACCGCGGCCTGCGAACGCCTCATCGAGGTGCTGCGCACCGGCACGGTCCGCGACGACGCCCCTCGGCCGGATGTCCCGCCGCTCGCCGAACCGGTGCGCGGCGCCATCACCTTCGAGGACGTCGGCTTCTCCTACCCGGGCAGCGGCGATCCCGTACTCGACGGAGTGCGACTCGACATCGCCCCCGGCCTCCTCGTCGCGGTCACGGGACCGAGCGGCACCGGCAAGTCCACCCTCGGCAAACTGCTGCTGCGCTTCCACGAACCGTCTCGCGGCCGCATCCTGCTCGACGGCCGGGACATCGCCGGACTCCCGGTCGACGAGGTGCGCCGACACATCACCCTGCTTCCGCAGGACAGCATGCTCTTCGACGGCACGGTCCGCGAGAACATCCTCTACGGCCGCCCCGACGCCACCGACGCAGACATGATCGCCGCCGCCGTCGCGGCCGACGCGCACGGCTTCGTCAGCACGCTGCCCGACGGTTACGACAGCCCCGCCGGCAAGCGCGGCAACAACCTCTCCGGCGGCCAGCGCCGCAGGATCGCCCTCGCTCGGGCCATGCTGCGCACGGCGCCCGTGCTGATCCTCGACGAGCCCACGGCCGGACTCGACGACGACTCCACGGCCCGGATCATGGCGCCGCTGCGCCGCCTCACCGCCGGGCGCACGACCTTCCTCATCACCCACGACCTGCGCCTGACGGCCCAGGCCGACCTCGTCCTCCACCTCTCGGACGGCACCGTCACCATGACGGTCCCGAGCCTGCCGGCGAGAACGGGACCTGAGCCGGAGCCCGAGGCCGCCTGAGAACGAGGGCGCCTCGCGGTCACTCGCCGATGAAGCTCACCGTCTCCGTCATGTCCGCCCGCCCGGTACGCAGCCGCGGCACGCCGTCCTTCTCGAACCCCACCGAGACTCCACAGAACAGCACGAGACCGTCGCCTGCTCCGACGGTCCGGTCGACCGTCTTGCGATACATGGTCCACATGACCTGGGGACAGCTGTGCAACCCTTCCGCCCTCAGCAACAGCATGACCGTCTGCAGGAACATCCCCGCGTCACCCCATTGACCGGGCCCCATCGTCCGATCGAGGTAACAGAACAGGACGACCGGCGCCCCGAACGCCTCCGAGTTCAGCGCAGCGATCTTCTTGGGCCTGTCGGGGTCGTCGCGCTCGATTCCGAGCGCCTTGTACCGCTGGGCGGCCGCGGCCGCGAAACGGTCCAGATACGGCGAGGCCAGTTCGGCCGGGTACATCGGATACTCCCGCTCGTCACCGGGGTCTCCCGCCAGCGCCCTGGCCGTCGCACGCCTCTTCAGTTCGGCCAGGGGCTCACCGCTCACGACGTACACATGCCACGGCTGGAGGTTCCCACTCGACGGAGCCCGCGTCGCCGCGGCCAGCACACGTTCGAGCACCTCTCTCGGCACCGGCTCGTCGCTGAACGCCCGCACGGCCCGTCGGCTGTCCACCGCCTCATACACGTCCACGTCTTCACGTCCTCCCACTCAACCGCAAACCGTCCCTACCGTATTCAGCGGTCACCGCCGGGCGTGCGCGCCGTCTTCGGCGCGAGCCGACCGGTCAGCCGCTCACTGATCCATGCAGCGGCCATCCTTTTCCCAACGGACGCCGACAACGGGGCAACGTGCGGGTGTGGGCGGTCACAGCTTGGTCAACCCCTTTCCGCCCGTTGGCCGCAAGTTCACCAATCACCCCTGATGTGCTCCTCTGTCCTGGGCAGAGAGTAATGGGCGGCCCTGCCCTTCGCCGGGGGCCGGGGCTGTCCCCACGGAATCCACTCTCGCTCAAGAAGGGGCATTCATGCCCGAGTTGACACGCCGTAGACTGCTCGGGGCAGCGGGCGCGCTGGGTGGCGCCGCGGCCCTCTCCCTCCTCCCGCCGAGCGTCCAGAAGGCCGTCGCCTCCGGACCCCCCGCGCACGGCTCGCTGCACGACATCGAACACGTCGTCATGTTGATGCAGGAGAACCGCTCCTTCGACCACTACTTCGGCACGCTCTCGGGTGTCCGCGGCTTCAGCGACCCGCACGCTCTCCGGCTCGGCACCGGCCGCAGCGTCTTCTACCAGCCCGACGCCAAGAACCCGAAGGGCTATCTGCTGCCCTTCCACCTCGACACCCACACGTCGAGTGCTCAGGCCATCCCGTCCACCAGCCACGCCTGGTCCGTCCAGCACGAGGCGTGGAACAACGGCAAGATGGACCGGTGGCTGCCCGCGCACCGCAAGGCCGACGGCGTCAACGGCCCCTACGTGATGGGCTACTACACGCGCGAGGACATCCCCTTCCAGTTCGCGCTCGCCGAGACCTTCACCATCTGCGACAACTACTACAGCTCGGTGTTCGGCCCCACCTGGCCCAACCGCCTGATGTGGATGACCGGCTCGATCGACCCCGACGGCACCCACGGCGGTCCGGTCATCAGCAACGACGCGCCGACGCCGTACCGCTGGAAGACGTACGCCGAACGGCTCCAGGCCGCCGGTGTCAGCTGGAAGGTGTACCAGCAGGACGACAACTACGGCTGCAACATGCTCGAGCAGTTCGCGGCCTTCCAGAACGCGCGACCCGGCTCGGAGCTGTACGAGCGCGGCGTACGCAAGCGGCCCGCGGGCACCTTCGAGGACGACGCCCGTCACGACCGGCTGCCTGCCGTGTCATGGATCATGCCCACCAGCTACCAGTCGGAGCACCCCGACTACCTCCCCGCGGCCGGCGCGGACTTCGTCGCCTCGAAGATCGAGGCGATCGCGTCGAACCCGAAGGTGTGGCGCAAGACCGCGTTCATCCTCAACTACGACGAGAACGACGGCCTGTTCGACCACGTGGCCCCGCCGACCCCGCCTCGCGGGACCTCGGACGAGTACATCCACGGCCTGCCGATCGGTGGCGGGTTCCGCGTCCCGGCCATCATCATCTCGCCCTGGACCGTGGGCGGCTGGGTCGCCTCCGAGGCCTTCGACCACACCTCCGCCTTGCGGTTCCTGGAGCGGTTCACCGGGGTGAGCGAGCCGAACATCAGCACCTGGCGACGGGCCACCTTCGGCGACCTCACCACCGCCTTCCGCTTCCGCGACGCCCGCTCCAGCCCGCCCCGACTCCCCCATGACACCGCCGAGCAGCTGCACAGGGCGAAGCAAGAGGTGGCCACGCTGCCGAAACCGAAGCTTCCCGGAGCCGCCCAGTCCTTCCCCCGCCAGGAGAAGGGCCACCGTCCGCACCTCTGAGAACGGCCCGACCACTCAGCCCCCGCCGCCGACAACGGCTGGGGCTGACCGGCGTTCCACGCCGGTGTCGACGTGCCGGTTCGGCGCGTCGGACGCGCCGACCGGGGCGCGAAAGGCGGTCGCGACCGTTGCGACAAGGGGCGCGTGCCGCCGTTCACCAGGGCACCTGCGTGCCGTCCCAGGAGAAGAAGCCGCCGGTCGGCCCGTCCTCCGGCAGCAGCGCCAGCCGTACGGCGCCGCGTGCGCCCTCCTCCGGATCGCCGCCCCGGGCCCTGGCCCGCGGATTGAGGTCGGTGGCCCGGGCTCCGGGGGCGAGCGCGTTGACCTTGAAGGGCTCGCCGAGAGTCTGGGCGTAGAAGACGGTGAGCGCGTTCAGTGCGGCCTTGGCGGAGCGGTAGGCGGCGCCGTATCCGTTGCCCGGGGTGAACTGGGGGTTGGGGCCGGTGCTCCAGGACAGCGATGCGGTACCGCTGGAGATGTTCACGATGCGCGGCCGGGCCGAGCGGCGCAGGGCGGGAAGGAAGGAGTTGGTGACGGCGACGACGCCGAAGACGTTCGTCTCGTAGGTCTGCCGGAGGTCCGTGAGGCCGGTCTCGGCGGGCGGGTCGAGTGTGACGGCGACACCGGCGTTGTTGACCAGCACGTCCAGCCGGTCGACGCGGGCCGTGGCCCGTGCGATGCCCTCCGCGTCCGTGACGTCCAGGACGAGCGGCCGGGCACCGGAGCCGATCTCCGCGGCCGCGGCCTCTCCGCGTCCCGCGTCGCGGGAGCCGACGTACACGGTGAAGCCCTCGGCGGCGAGCAGGCGGGCGATGTGGTGGCCGATGCCCTTGTTGGCACCGGTGACGAGTGCTGTGCGATCGTTCATGACAGCCACGGTTCCCCGGCCGGCACCGCCCTGCCAGGGATCACCTGTACCTGGCAGGACGAGGAGGCAGCGTCATGGCGAGGCAGGAACTGGCCCGCTACCTGCGGGAACGCCGGGCGGCGCTCAGCGCGCGGGAGATCGGTCTGCCGGAGGGCGCCCCGCGCCGTACGCCCGGACTGCGCCGGGAGGAGGTCGCGGAACTGGCGCACATGTCGGTCGACTACTACGTCCGGCTCGAACAGGCTCGCGGCCCCCGCCCCTCACCTCGCGTCCTGGACGCGCTCGCCGGCGCACTGCGGCTCGAACCGGCCGAGCGCAGTCATCTCTTCCAGCTCGCCGGTGCGGCCGCACCGCCTGCCGCACGACCCGTGCGTCATGCGCGGCCGCAGGTGGCGCGGCTGCTCGAACGGCTGCCCGGGACGGCGGCGATCGTGACCGACGCCGCCTACGGTGTGGTCGCCTGGAATCCGGCGGCCCGGGCTCTGCTCGGCGACGACCTGGCCCGGCACACGACCAATCTGGCCCGGCGGCGCTTCCTCGGCGCGGGGCGGACGTACGAGACCTCCAGCACACGGGAGTTCGGGTCCATCGCGGTGGCTCGGCTGCGCCGGGCGGCCGAGCGCTACCCGCAGGATCCACAACTCGCTCTGCTGTTGGAGGAGTTGCACGCCGGGAGCGCGGAGTTCCGCAGGATCTGGCAGACCCACCCGGTCCATGCGCCCGGTCACCGGGCCAAGACCCTGGACCATCCCGAACTGGGCAGGCTGCGGCTGAACTGCGATGTGCTGCTGGTACCGGAGGACGACCAGGAGGTGGTCCTGATCACCGGCGCCCCCGGCTCACGCTCGGCCCGCGTCCTGGAGTCCCTGGCCGTCGCCGCCACCCCGGTCGCCCGGGAGACCACGTAACACCGGCTGGTGTGACGAGAGCAGGCGCCCCTTGTGTGCCGGGGTGCCGCTCAGGAGGGTTCTTCGTCTGCGCGGCGGGCCCGGAGGGCGCGTCACGGGGCGTCCCCGGCCCAGTCGAAGCGGCGTCGGTCGCCGGGGCGCGGAGCGTATATCGCCCGGCCGCCCGCGCCGAACCGCCCCAGCTCGGTGGCGAGGGCGACGCCGGCACCCATGTCGTCCGGCGTCCGGCCGGTGATGTCCAGCAGCAGCCCGTCCAGCGGGCCGCCGACCAGTTCGACGTAACGCTGTCCCGGCCGCGGGCCCGGGTCCTCGTGGTCCCGGCCGTAGACCCGGCCGCGCAGCAGCTGTTCATCCTCGCTGTCCATACGACCAGCCTCGCAGCCACTACTGACAATGCGGGTGGCCGACGCCGTCGCCCCGCCTGTCGCCGTTGACCGCAGTGGCCTGCCCGGGCCGGCGGTCCTCCGGGAACATCCGCAGGGTGTCCGGGAGTTCGGCCGCACGGTCGTACCGTGCCCGGTGCGCCGGTCCGGCCGCCACCGCGGCCCGAGAACTCGCGGAGCACGGTGGACACGAGCTTCTCGCCGCGGCTCGGGGCACCGCCCGGGCCGGCACGGACGAACAGTTCGAGATCAGCCCGACCGTTCCGCTCGGCGGCATCACGGCACGTCGGTGGGTGGCGCGGCGGCTCACGCCGGGGCGAGGCCCTCACGGAGGCAGACGACCGTCTCCCGGGCGGCCGCGGTATGCAGGGCTCTGAGGGTTGCTGCGTGAGCGGCGGGCAGCAGCCGGTCCAGGCCGTCGAGGCCGGCGAAGGTGTGGGCGTCGTGCTCGGGGCTCAGCCGGATCGAGGTCTGCTCGTCGAGGACCCCGCCGTGGAAGTAGCAGTCGAGGACCGGTCCCGTGCCGCCGACGTCGACCCGGTGGTCGATACCGATGAGTCTCGGCACGACACCCAGTTCCACGCCCGTCTCCTCGTACATCTCCCGGTGGGCCGCCGTACGGGGATCTTCACCGTGATCGAGCATCCCGCCCGGCAGCCACCACGTACCGGCACCCGGTCCGTCCGGTCCGTAGCGGAGCAGCAGGACCCGGCCGCCGCTGTCGTGCACGAGGACGCACGAGCCGATGAGCGCCCGGGGCTGTGTCCTGACCCATTCCTCGCGCGGCAACCACGCCCCGGCGGTCGCGTCCACGGATACGTCACGTGCTGTCATCGGCACCCTCCGAGATCACCCTGCCCCGTCGCACCCACCCGCACGCCCCGACTTCCGGGTGACAAGCAGAACGCCTGTCGCACCGCCTCCGAGAACCGGTGGAAAGCAGACTCCTGCAGCGGCGTGCGCTCGGTGTCCTGGACGAAAACGGCTTCGCCGCCGAGCTTCGTCTCCGGGATGATTCGTCGCGTGAACGAGGTCGGACGCCGTCGCCAGCACGGACGGTACACGCTGAGGGACATGGAGAGTGACCACGTCTGGGGCGTGTGCGCCACGGTGGACGGGCTCTTCGGGGAACCCCTGCGCGGAACCTACGAACTGTTCGGCTGGACTCCGGAACGCGCCGAGTCGCGCGGCTGGATCGGCAGCCGGGTGTGGCTGGTGCCGGAGAACGCGGACCTCGGCCCGTGGCTGCTGGAGGACGTACTGAGCCGGGGCCGGCCCGCGAGGACGGACAGCGTCGTCCTCACCGGATCGGACGACTACGAAGGCCCGCCCGAGGGGTACACGGGCCCCGTCCGCGTGCATGACGAGCGCCGATGGCTGGGCGCCTGCCGGGAATTCGTCCGCATCCTGCCGCCCGACCGGGCGCCCCGCTCCCTGGTCCTGCGAGGGCTCGCGCAGAGCGAGCGGCTGCGGGCGGCGCTGGCGAAGGGCACCCGGCGGGCGCTCGACCTGGAACAGGCCGCGCTGGAGATCCACGACGACCTGGGCGAGCCGCTGACCGAGCTACTGCTGTGGACCTCGGTCCGGGCCTGGCACCCGTCCGCCCACGGGCCCGATCTGATCGACCTGGAACTCGACGGGGCGTTGTTCACACCCGTTCCCGAGCACGCCCGGTCCGTCTGGGAGTGCCGCCTCGCCGGACCGCCCGACGCCCCGGGCGCCTGGGCCGGTCTCGACACCCGCCGCCGTGACATCTGGCTCGATCTCGTCCGGGACCGGGCGGGCCGACGCGCTTCCGGTGACCGGCCGGCCGGTCACGCCTACACACTCGACGGCCGTCACATCACCGACGAACCGGGCCTGTACCTGGCACTCGGCGAGGCGGTGAACGGGCCGGGCGGCTACTTCGGCGGCTGCCTGGCCGCGCTGGACGACTGCCTGCGCGGCCGGTTCGGTTACACCGCACCGGCGACCCTGCTCTGGCAGGACGCCGCGACGGCCCGCGCCCACCTGTCCCGGACGCTGACACCGGACGGCGCGCACCGCGACGGCTTCGCCGACGTGCTCGATGTCCTGGCCGAGGGCGGCATGCACGTCACCCTGGCCTGAACGACAGCCCCCAGGGGGCCTGTTCAGGCCTTCGGTGCGGTGGTGTGGCGGCTCAGGAAGGTGAAGGCCGCCGGGTACAGGCGCGTCCAGGTGTTGTAGTTGTGGCCGCCGCTCGGCAGCACCATGGTCTGTGTCCGGACCATCGTCGCGGCGGCTTCCTTCACGAACTGCTGGATGTAGTGAGGCGGGCTGAGCCGGTCCTCGGCCGATGTGGCCAGGAACAGGTTCACCACGGCCTTGCTGCGCTTGACCATGTACGTGGGGCTGGTGCGTTCGCGGGAGACCGGGTCCGTGACCACGCTCGTGTCACCGGTGAGCGGGTCGGGATCCAGTGCGGCACCCGAGCCGAAGACCTTCGGGTACGCCAGCGGGAGCCGCGCGGCGCAGAAGCCTCCTGTGGAGAAGCCCATGAGGCCCCACCCCTTGGGTCCGGCGATGGTACGGAACTTCTGGCTGATCAGCTCCGGCACGTCACGCGCCATCCACGTGGCGACCTTCCGGTTGGGCTGGTCGGTGCAGTCGGTGTCGACACCGCCCGGGTCGACCACCGGCATGGCCAGGATGAAGGGATGCGCGGCGCCCGATTTGACCACGTTCTCGAAGTCCCCCGGCATACCGCCGTGCTCCAGCCAGGAGGCCGGGCTGCCCGGCACGCCGTGCAGCAGCATCACGACCGGGAAGCGCGTGTGACGGTACTGCGGCTGGTTGTACTGCGGCGGCGTCCAGACGATCACCTGCCCGGACAGCTGCGAGTGCTTGCCGCGGAAGTAGGTGTCCAGCACTCCTGTGTCCGTGTGGGTGAACTTCGCGCGGTCGGCCGGCGGGCCGGGCATGGCGACGGCGGCTCCGTTGTCGTTGCCGAGCAGATCGTCCCACGAGGCGTACAGACCGTAGTCGTTGTTGATCCAGGTGGCCATCACCGAGATCGCGGTGAGCTGACACAGACCGATCATCACCAGCCGTAGCACCCACCGCACCGTCTGGGGTCCTCTGAGCCGTGACCAGAGCGCCATGGTGCCGGCCACGCACACGGCGGTGGCCACGATCAGCAGGACGAAGAACGACGTCCCGGTCAGGCTCATGGGCAATCCCCCCAGCAGGTGAATCTCAAACGGTTGCGGCCTCGCCACGGAACCACAGGTGAGCGCCGTTGATGAAACCGTTACCAGGGCGCGGTCGGACACCGTGGACCAGCAAGAAAACCGCTTCGCGATCAACTGGTCAGACGACTGTCGGCGCCCGCGCGTTCCACCGTTGAGCCGGGTCGTGGTGCTGTCGCGTGCTTATGAGGGGCAATGGGTACGTCTGCGATGATGTGCCGTGCCGGTCGGACGTGAGGGGGAGGGGGCGGGGGACGTGTCCGTGCAGCGTCGTCGATCGAGGGTGCTGTCCGTGTTGCCCTTCGCGGTCATGGGCGCCGTGGCGCTGGCCGACATGGCGACCGGGCCGTCGCTGGGTTTCCTGCCGCTGGTGGCCGTGGGGCCCGCGTTCGCCCCGCTGGTGGGCGGCTGGCGGCGTACCGCCTGTGTCGGCGTGATCGCGCTGCTGCTGTGCTTCGCGCTGGGCTGGTACGACGGCATGACCGCGCCGCGCCGCGGGCTGATGATCGTCGGCTCTGTCATCGGCGTCACCCTCGCCGGCCTGGTGGCCGTGTTCCTGCGCCGCGAGCGGGAGGCCGAACTGGACAGTGTCCGGTCGATCGCCGAGGCCGCGCAGCGGGTGCTGCTCAAGCCCGTGCCGAAACTCGCCGGCCGGCTACGGGCGGCCGTCTCCTACACGTCGGCCGTGGCCGAGGCCCGGATCGGCGGAGACCTGTACGAGGTCGTCGCCGCACCGCAGGGTGTGCGGGTGATCGTCGGGGACGTGCAGGGCAAGGGGCTGGAGGCGGTGGAGACGGCTGCGCTGGTCCTCGGCGCGTTCCGCGAGGCGGCCCTCGACGAGGCGGACCTGGTGGAGGTCGGCGGCAGACTGGCCCGCTCCGTCGACCGGCAGCTCGACGGCGAGCGGTTCGTCACGGCCATCCTCGCGGAGGTGAGCGCCCACCAGGTCACGTTTCTGAACTTCGGCCATCCCGCCCCGATGCTGGTCCGCGACGACGGCACCCTGGACATGCCCGAACCGGACTCCTACGCGCTGCCGCTCGGCCTGGGCGCGCACGGCACCGCCGACCCGCAGCCGTACCGCACAGCCTTCCTGCCCGGCGACCAACTGCTGCTGTACACCGACGGCATCATCGAGGCCCGCGACCGCGGCGGCCATTTCTACCCGCTCGCCGAACGCGCCCATCTGCTCAAGGACCACGATCCCGAGACCGCCCTGGAGACCCTGCGCCAGGATCTGCTCCAGCACGTCAGCGGACCTCTCCAGGACGACGCCGCGATGTTGTTGCTGCGCTACCGGTGAGGGCCGGCCGTCCGGACGTACTGAACGGTCACCACGCGCGGCGGCTACGACCCGTGAGGCCCGGCGGGCACGGCAGTCGCGGTACGCCCCCGCAAGGGTCCGGCCGGCATGGCGTCCGCCGCTGAGGAGAACCGGTGGCCAGGCCCGCGTCACCCTGACGCAGGCCCGTGCGGGGCGAGGGGCGTCAGGCGCGGGCCCCGGGGATCACGTCGTATGTATCGATGGCGGCGCGGCGGCCAGGGCCGCGACGGTGAACTGCACGTGTCGCCGGACGAGTCGGCGGACGCGTGCGCGCACGACCCGGACTGGCAGGAATCGGCACTCTCGGCCCGCGACGCGGGCGCCACCACGCCCTGTGTCGCGACCGCGGCCGGCACCTCGCCTCGTTTCCCGGGTCCTGCACCATGCGGCCCACGCGGAATTCGTGCCGCCGCTCACCTGGTGGAAGGCATCCACGTCGGCGGGACCGACATGGTCGGCCGGACCATGCTGGACGCGGCTGCTTCGCCCAGGCCTGTCCCGCGCTCCGCCGCCTCCGCCAGGCTGCGGCTGCCACGCGCTCGGCGCAGCGGTGCGCCGAACCGCTCGCCACGTTCCCGTTCCCGCGGCGCCAGAGGAGTTCTCACCATGACCGTGATACTAATACCGGTATAAGTATTGGAACAACGTGCTGCGGGGAGTCACGCACATGGTGGAGATCAAGACCGATGCCGCATTGGACGCGATGCGCGAAGCCGGGCGTGTGGTGGCCCGCGCCCTGGCCGCAGCCCGATCGGCAGCCGGCGTGGGGGTGTCCCTGCAAGCACTGGACGAAGCGGCCCGGTCGGTCCTGGCCGAGGCCGGAGCCGGCTCCCCGTTCCTCGGCTACCGGCCGTCCTTCGCCCCCGTGCCCTTCCCGGCCGTGATCTGCACGTCCGTCAACGACGCCGTGTCACACGGCATCCCCACCGGCTACCGGTTGCGCGACGGCGACCTGCTGAGCATCGACTGCGGCGCCGAGCTCGACGGCTGGACGGGCGACGCGGCCATCACCTTCACCGTCGGAACGCCACGCCCCGGCGATCTCGATCTGATCGACGCCACCCGGCAAGCCCTCGACGCCGGCATCGCCGCCGCCCAGGTGGGCGCTCGCATCGGCGACATCTCCCACGCCATCGACACCGTGGCCCGCAAGGCGGGCTGCGGCATGCCGGCCGACTTCGGCGGGCACGGCATCGGCCGCCGCATGCACGAGGACCCTCATGTCCCCAACCGTGGCCGCCCCGGGCGTGGCTTCCCCCTGCGCCACGGCCTGGTCCTCGCCATCGAGCCCATGCTCATGGCCGGCGGGCAGAACACCTACCGCACCGACATCGACGGCTGGACCCTGCGCACCACCGACGGCAGCAGGGCCGCCCACATCGAGCACACGGTCGCCATCACCGACCAGGGCCCCCGCATCCTGACCCTGCCCTGACACCTCCCGGACGCTGCCGGTTCGAGGGCGCCCACGCTTCTTCGTCGGCGCCCCGGACCGGCAGGAGCCGACCCGCATCCGCTGGTCAGCCTTCGCCGCGCCGTCGGCATCGCCACCCATCGCCGACCACCCGATCGGCCGGTGCGTCCGGCGCTTCTCGCCGTGCTCGCGGCGTTTACGATCCGTGCCCGTGGCAGAGGTACCCGATGAGTTGATCAAGCTGGAACAGTGCGCCGAGGAAGAGCGTGCGAAGCTCGCCGGGCTGGGCGGTGAGGAGTACGAGGCGCAGTTGCGTCGCTGGCGCGAGGCGGCCGAGGCGGTGCATGCAGCTGTCACCGCGTTCGCCGCGGCCACCGGAACCAGCCGGTTCGAGGTGGAGAAGTCCGTGAAGGAGGCCTTGCGGCACGCCCATGAGGATCCGGCCGTCGAATAGCGGGCACGACGCCGGTCCCGGTCGGGACAGGTGGCCGACGACAGCCCGCTCGTGCCCCTGCGCCTGCCCTCAGGTTCCGAGGGGCTCCACGTCCCCGGGGCCGGGAAGGCGGTCAGGGCGGAGACCCCGAGCGTGGCGGCCGCGGTCCACCGACAGCCGGCGCGCGCATACTCAGCCGCGCCTGAGTATGCGCGCCGGTCGGCGTGCGCGTGCCGTGTCTGGGGTGGATGGCACGGCACGTTCCGGCGGGGCTGGCTACGCGGTGGGTACCGGTGCCGCGCCCTCGTCCGCTGTGGTGATCGCCTCCCTCTTCACGAGCGCGTCGAGCGCGTAGGCGCCGGGGCCGAGGCAGGCGATCAGCAGGAACGTCCAGCAGAACATGACGGCCGGCTCACCTCCGTTGGCCATCGGGAACAGCGCGTGCGGCTGATGGACGCTGAAGTAGGCGTAGGCCATGGAGCCGGAGCAGATGACGGCCGCCGCCCGGGTGAACAGGCCCAAGGACACCAGGACACCACCCACCAGCTCGATGACCGCCGCCCACCATCCGGGCCACTGGAGGGTGGGCACCGTGCCGCCGCCGTGGGAGCCGCCCAGGACCCCGAACAGGGACGCCGCGCCGTGGCAGGCGAAGAGGAACCCGGTCACCAGCCGAAACACGGCCTGCACGAGTGGGCGCGCGGTGCGTAACGTCGATGCGAGCGAGAAGTTCATGGGGGTCACTCCTCAGTTCGGGGAAACCTGACGCCGTACTCAGGATCTCTACATGGACATGACACTCCACATCTAGCGCGGCGCGCAGGTACGCACCAGCCGCGGAAAGCTCTGGATTTCCTCTGAGCGGGGCGCGACATCCCGGAAGGTGCGCGCCCGTGCCGCTACCGCCTGCGCTCCATGACGTCCGCCACCACACAGCTGACGTTGTCGGGGCCGCCGGAACCGTTGGCGAGGGCGATGAGGTCGCGAACGGCCTGGTCGGGCTCCGCCGACTCGGCGAGCACCTGGCGGATCTCGTCGGCCCGTACGACGCTGGACAGACCGTCGGAGCAGAGCAGGTAGCGGTCGTCCGGGCGGGCGTCGTGCAGGCGCATGTCCGGGGTGCCGTCGGCGCCTGGGCCCAGCGCGCGGACCAGCAGCGCCCGCTGGGGGTGACAGGCGGCCTCCTCCGGTGTGAGACGCCCTTCGTCGACCATCGACTGCACCAGGGTGTGATCCTGGGTGATCTGGAACAGCTGCCCGTCACGCAGGAGGTAGACCCGCGAGTCGCCGATGTGCACGAGCGCCATCTGCCCGCCGGTCCAGAGCATCGCGGTGAGGGTCGTCCCGCCCGCCTGTTCGACGGAAGAGGCGGTGCCGACCACGCCTTCCACGGCCTGCCGGGCCCGGTCGACGGCGTCTTCGAGGAGGTTCAGGAGGTTGCCGGCCGGGATGCCTTCGGTCTCCAAGCCCTTGAGCGCGTCGACGGCGGCCCTGCTCGCGGGCGCGCCCGTACGGCCGCAGCCGTCGGCGACGGCGAGCAGGTGTGCGTCGGCGTAGGCGGTGTCCTGGTTGCCGTCCCGGACGAGGCCGGCGTCGGAGTGTGCGGCGTACCGGATCTCCAGGGGGTTGGCGGACACGGTCATGGTGGGGTCCTTCCAGCTCAGATGGTCGATGAGGAAGGTGGCGAGGTCTCGTCGTGCGGCCGTGTCGGCCTCCACCCGGGCCCAGAACGCCCGGATCTCCCGTGCCGCCTGGTCCGCCTCCAGCGTGCAGACGTGCCGGATGCGGGCCAGGGGCATACCCAGCCGCCGCAGCCAGGCGACCAGCCGGGCGCGGTCCAACTGCTCCGGTGCGTACAGGCGGTAGCCGGTCACCGGGTCGACGCGAGCGGGTGCCAGCAGGCCGAGTTCGTCGTAGAGACGCAGTGCCTTCGGGGAGAGCCGGGACGCCTTCGCGAACGCCCCGATGGTCAGCAACTCCATGCCTCGCCCCTCCTCGTACCGGGCGCCTCGCCCGGCCCCACCGATGCTGTGGCCTCCCCCAGGGTGAAGGTCAACCGGCCCGCTCCGACCGGACCATGGCGCACGAACGCAGGGCATCGCTCAGGTCCGGTAGGCGGCCTTCGCGAGCACGACGAAGGAGTCGGCCAGCGGGTTCGAGTCGCCCTCGTTCGTCGCCACCACCACGCGGCTCGGCGGCATGCCGGCCAGCGGGACCACGGTCAGCTCCGCGGGGAGTTGGTGGCCGAGCGGGGCCATGCCGACCGTGCCGTTCCAGAGCACGGCGTGCAGGCACTCCTGGACGGCGCGCACCACCGGCCCCTGACGGGACCGGCCGCCGTTCCAGTACGTGCGCCACGCCTCGTCGGTGTCCTCCGGGAACCGGAACCAGTGGGGGGTGTCGGGGATCCGGGGCCCCCTCCTTCACCTCGTGGCGTCGGATGCCCAGGTACCTCCTCGCCGTGCTCCTCGGGGCGGAGCACGTCGTGGCGGCGCGACGCGGCGGCGCGACGCGGCGTCCGGGCTGCCGCGACCGGCAGCATGTCCAAGCCGTTCTCGCCGGCCGGGATGCGCCTCTCCCACCGGGTCACCCGTGCCCATCTCGCCATCCTGGGCACCTGGGTGTCCGGCCGCGACGGCATCCGCTACGTCCGCCCCGCCTCGGGCACCACCGCCCTGCTGCGCTACGACTCCCCCATCGGCTCCTACGAGTTCTGCACCCGCCTGCGCTGGAGCGGACCGGCGTTCTGTTCACCCCCGGCGCGGCGTTCGGCATCGAGCACACCGTGCGCATCGGCTTCGCCGACGACACCGGGACCCTGCGCACCGGGCCTGCGCCTGGTCGCCGCGTTCCTGGACCATCTCGCCCGGCCGTGAGCCGCCACGCGCACCGGCTATCGTCTCGGCATGCGACGTACGGACATCACCCGGGACGACGGCACATGGAAGGGTCTGTCCCTGGAGGTGACGGGACGCCGCCGGCCCGGCCTGTGTCTGTTCAGCGCCGGGCGGCGCCTGCTGCTCGTCCAGCAGTCGCGTCCCGTACTGCTCGCCGCCGTCGACGAACAGTACTGCGGCGTGGATTTCTGGCGCACCGACGGCTACCGCTCGCTCCTGCCGCCGTTGCGTGCCGAGACGGGGCGGGCGCTGGCCGGTGGCCCGGATCGCTGGGCGTACCGCTTCGCCGACCACTTGCTCGACGCGCCCGACAGCCCGCTCCACGACGGCCGTTGGCTCCTCTCGCCCGACAGCCCGCTCCTGCGCTGGAACCACGGCCGGCGGCCGCAGGCCGAATACTGGGCGTCCATGCTCGTCGAGGGCCATCCGGACGGGTACATCGACTGGTTCGTGCACAACGGCTCCTGGGAGATCCTGCCGCTGCGCCCGCTGCCCGAGACCGACGACAGCCGGGTCCGGGCCTACCGCAAGCAGGCGCGTGACGGCACGCTCCCGCCTGTGCTGCTGTGGTGGGTCAGCGGCCTGGACTGCCATCTGGTCCTGGACGGTCACGCCCGGCTCGCCGCCGCGATCGCCGAGTCGACCGCGCCCTCGGTGCTGCACCTGCACCGCACCGCCCCGAGCGACGAAGTGGCCGCCGGCACCGAGCGGGCGGTGCACCGCTACGAGGCCGAACTGGCCCGGTTCGCCGAGTTGCGCGCCGCCCACGGCTCCGCCGTACCCGACGGTGCCGCCCTCGCGGGACCGGAGCTGGCCCGCCGCCTCGGCGAACTGCACACGGAGCAACGGCCGAGCTGGGCCTGGCCGCTTGACGGCGGAGAGGCCCGATGGCGGTGCCTGGCGGACGAGACGGCCGGCCGCCGGTGGCCCGAGGGTTCGTCACCGGCGTGACCGCGACGCGCGCTCACTCGGTGCGCAGTACCCGGGCGATGGTCTGCCGGGCCGCCGCACGCGCCGGTATCACCGCACCCAGCGCGGCGATGGCCACCCCCGCCAGCACCAGCAGCGTCATCGTTCCGGCGTGCCACACGTCCAGCATCCGGTCCGGGAAGGTGAGTTGGGCCGCGTGCTCGGTCATCGGGACCACCACACGGTACGCCGTGACACCGAGCGGCAGCCCCAGGATCCCGCCGACCAGCCCCAGCCCGGCCATGGACACCACCATCATCACCGTGACCTGCCGTGGCGTCATCCCGATCGACTTCAGCATCCCCAGGTCACGCTGCCGCTCCCGGGCGCTGAGTACGACGGTGTTGAACACACCCATCGCGGAGACCAGCGTCAGCATCAGGGTCAGTGCCGACGCGGAGCTGATGACGGTCACGGCCCCGGCGTTCACCGTGGTCTTCTCGGTCGGATAGAGCCCGGGATCGGCGGCCCGCACGGCCTTCATGTAGGCGCTGACATCGGCTCCGCCGGTGAGCTGTACCCAGTACTGGTTGGCCTGTGTGTGCGGTGTCAGGGCGGTCACCGTCGACCAGTCCGCGCGCATCCAGTTCTGCGGCCCGGCCAGGACCTCCCCGACCAGGGTCACGCGCTCCTGGCGGCCGCCCGTCGCGCTCAGGGTGAAGGAGTCACCGAGCCGCACCCCCTGCTCGGCCAGGAACCTGCCGGACGCGACCACCTCGCCGGGCCCTCGCGTCCAGCGCCCCCTGGCGAGGTCGCCAGGGAGAGCCGACATCCCCCCGCGCACGCCTTCGATCGTCACACCCTCGCTCCGACCGGGCATCCGCACGTCCAAGAAGCCCACCGCCGCGACGTCCGCCGCGTGCGGAAGCCCGCGCAACAGTGCCTGCGCCGCGGCGTCGGCATGGTGCGGGGCGGTCTCCCCGAACCTGGTCTGCCCGCGCCAGACGATCGACTGCACCTTGCCGGAGCCTTCGACCGCGTCGCCGTACGCGACCATGGTCGCCGACAGGCCGGTGGCGAAAGTCACCGTCGCGACGCCGAGCAGGACCGAGGCGACGGTGAGCAGCGCGCGGCCGGGCCGGGCGAAGGGCAGGCCCAGCCCCAGGGTGACCGAGCGCGGGAGCCGGACGCCGGTCAGCCACCGCTGTACGGCCGGTCCCCGTCGGCCGTGCGGTGCACTGCCCGCGCTGATGGCACGTGCCGCGGAGAGCCGGTGCGCGCGCAGGGCCGGAATGAGCGCGGCCAGCACCACTGCCAGGGGCATGCCGAGCACTGTGGTCGCGTACACCCAGGGGCCGACCGTCGGGATGACGTTCACCGTGCCGAGTTGCGCGCCCTGGAAGACCTGGTGCAACAGCGGCCGTGCGACCACCCCGCCCAGGGCCGTGCCGACCACCGCGCCCACCGTGGCGGGCACGCACACCATCACCAGGTAGACGGCGACGACCTGACGGGGTGTGAATCCCAGCGACTTGAGCACGCCGATGTGCCGGAAGCCGGAGACCACCGCACCGCTCACCACATTGCCCACGATCAGAATCGCCACCAGCAGCCCGAGGATTCCGAAGGCCAGGAGGAACGGCACGAAGGCGTTGGGCTTGGCCGCGACCTGCGCCTTCAAGGTCAGGTACGACTGATGCGCGACCAGTGATCCGGACGGCAGACCGGCGCTCACCGCCTCGGTGTCCTTGCTGATCTGGCGGGCTGTCGCGGCGCGGTCGAACCGGTACAGCATCTGGTACGTCGTGGGGTGCAGGCCGGCGATCTGCTGCGGCGCGACCCACGCCTGTGCGGTCCCGCTCACGCTGGACGCGAGGCCGACGACGGTCAGCGGTGCCGTGCCGGGCAGCTGGATCCGTTTGCCGATCGGTGAGTGCGGTCCGCCGGCCATCCCGGGCGCGTCGGGCAGCGCCAGCACGATCTGGCCCGGCTCGGTGGCCCAGTGCCCGGCGAAGAGGTCCAGTCGGTCGACGGCGCCGCCGGGCTCCGCCCGCCCGACGACCGTCAGGGGGCCGGGCGCCATCCCGGGCATCTGGGACGCCGCGCTCTCCGGCATCGCGGTCACGGCTTGTGGGAACGGCCCGGCCGAGGCCCGTACGCCCGGACGGTGCGCGGTGCGGTCCAGCTGTGCCGCGGAGACCTTCGCCGCGTCGTACGTGGCGACGACGTGCGCGCCGTGCGCCTGTCCGAAGAGCCGGTCGAAGGGCCCGGAGACGACGTCGAGCAGGCCGAGCGCGACCACGAGGGCCATGCTGGAGACGAGGACCACCGCCCCGATCACGGCGGTCTGGAGGCGTCGGCGGCGAACCGCCGCGCGCGAGGCCCGCCACACCGCGCTCATGCCGTGCGCTCCAGGGTCCGCTCGCCGGTGATCCGGCCGTCCGCCATCGTCACCAGCCGGCTGGCGCACCGGGTGGCCAGGCGCTGGTCATGCGTCACCAACAGCAGTGTCTGGCCCAGTTCGTTGAGATCGAGCAGCAGGTCCATCACCTGCTCCCCCGCGTGGCTGTCCAGGGCGCCGGTCGGCTCGTCCGCCAGCAGCAGCGCGGGGCGGTTCATCAGCGCACGGGCCACGGCCACCCGCTGGCGCTCGCCGCCGCTCAGCGCGGCGGGGTACACGTTCCTGCGGTCGGCGATGCCGAGTTCGTCCAACAGCTCCAGTGCCCGGCGCCGGGCCTGACGGGCCGGGGTTCCGGTGAGCTGGGCGGCGAGGGCGACGTTGTCGATCGCGGGCAGGTCGTCGACGAGGTTGAAGAACTGGAAGATCATGCCGATCCGGCGGCGCCGGAAGAGGGCCAGCCCGGTCTCGTTGATCCGGCCCAGGTCCTCGCCGTGTACGTGCACGGAACCGGCGCTCGGCCGGTCCAGCCCGGCGATCATGTTGAGCAGGGTGGACTTGCCGCAGCCGGACGGCCCCATCACGGCGACCGCATCCCCGGCACCGATCTCCAGCGACACCCCGTTCAGGGCGGCGGTGTCGCCGTACTCCTTGCGCAGCCCGCTCACCCGGACGACTGCCTGGTCCCGCACGACGACCACCCCGTCGCCCCGGCCCGTGCCGCTGATCTCTTCGCTGGTCATGACAGGGACGGTAGGCGGCGTGGCCCGTCCCGGTCGTCAGCCCCCGGAGGTAACCCGCGACGGCGGTCATCCTGGGGATGTAGGCGCACCCCGGACGCCCCCTGGGGGGTGCGGCGCCGGTGCTCCCCATCGGACATGCATCCGGGGAATGCGTGTGCCGGTCAAGGCTGTTGATCCGTCCATGACTCAAGGCCCGGCACCCCGCGCACTGTCCGACCAAGCGCTCTCCGACCTGCTCGGCGAGCAGCAGTTCGGTACCCTTGCCACCGTCAAGCGCGGCGGCCATCCCCATCTGACGACGATGCTCTTCCACTGGGACCCCGAGGCCCGCGTCGTCCGGTTCTCCACGACCGCCGACCGCGTCAAGACCAGGCATCTACGGCACAACCCGCGTGCCGCGCTGCATGTGCAGGGGGGCGATGTGTGGTCGTTCGCCGTGGCCGAGGGCGAGGCCGAGGTCTCCGAAGCCACGACGGTTCCCGGCGACGCGGTCGGACGGGAGCTGCTCGGGATGATCCCGCCGACGGCGAAGCCGGAGGACGAGGACGCGTTCCTGCGCCAACTGGTCACCGAACGCCGGGTGGTCATCCGGCTGAAGGTGGACCGGCTCTACGGTACGGCGCTCGACATCACCGGATGAGCTGCCCGGCACACTCCGCTCCACTGTCGTGGCACCCCAGCACCGACGACCGGGCGGTCACGCCGGTACGACTGGAGCGTGCCGGACCGGCTGGTGGGCGGTGCCCAGCGGGTCGGCCTGCCCGTCCTCCACACGTTCGGCGGCACCCCGTCCTGGGCCACGCCGAACGCTTGCTGGGCCTGTACGACGACGGTTCGGGCGCGGCCCCGCCGGACGACATGGACGACTGGGTCCGCTACGTACGGGCCGTTGCCACCCGGTACGAGGTACCGCATCCCCGAGGACAGCCCGCTGGACGAGGACCAGGCGGTCGCGTACGCGACGCGCCTCTGTCTGGTCGGCATCTATCTGCGCTACGGCCACATGTACTGCTACGACTGGGGCAGTGCCAAGATCCCGCTCGTCCTCCAGGCCGACGGCGGCCCGCCGACCGCCGCGGCCCGCGCCGTGGACCGGCTCCAGCACTGGCCGGCCGCGCGCCCGCATCACGTCCTGCGGGCACGGGCAGGACGACGGGCTGCCGAGCCGCGTAGCGAGTGCAGGCACCTTCTCGCCGCGTCCCGGGGGCGTCCGTCGGTCCCGGCCGTGATCCGCTGAACCGAGTCCGGAACCGCCACCATGCCCGCCGACCGGGGCGCACGCGCCGTGAGCCACCTCGACGGCACATCGGTCCCGGCTCCGCGCACCCTGCACAGCGCCCAACAGCCCGTCCTCATCACGCTCTCCCCCTGAGGGGTGCGGATGCCCGCCCCTCGTCGGAACCGACGTGCCGTGTCGGTGACTTGTCGGAGGCTGTCGGTCCGGTGTCGGCAGTGCGTCGGTGGGGGCTGACACCTTCTGGGAGACGGCCGGCCGGAGCTCACCGGGCGGCCCGATCCCAAGGAGCGATCATGCGGACTCACGTCACGATCATCGGTGCCGGTCTCGGCGGCCTCACGCTCGCCCGCGTCCTGCACCTCCACGGCATCCCCGCGACGGTCTACGAGGCGGAGCCCTCCCCGGCGGCGCGTGCGCAGGGCGGGCTGCTCGACATCCACGACTACAACGGTCAACACGCCCTTGCGGAAGCCGGTTTGATGACCGAGTTCCGTGGTCTCATCCTGGCGGGCCGCCAGGCGATACGGATCCTCGACCGGGACGGGACCGTCCTGCTCGACAAGCCCGACGACGGCACGGGCGGACGTCCCGAGGTGCAGCGCGGCGAGCTGCGACGGATCCTGCTCGACTCGCTCCCGGCCGGCACGGTCCGGTGGGGGCACAAGGTCACCGCCACCCGTGCCCTGGGCACGGGCCGCCACGAGGTGGCCTTCGCCGACGGCACCAGTGTCGTCACCGGTCTGCTGGTCGGCGCGGACGGCGCATGGTCGCGCGTCCGCCCGCTGCTCTCCACCGCGACACCCCGGTACACCGGCAAGTCGGTCGTCGAGACCTATCTGTTCGACGCCGAGACCCGGCACCCGGCCACCGCGAAAGCGGTCGGCGGCGGGTCGATGATCGTGCCCGCGCCGGACAGGGAGATCTTCGCGCACCGGGAGAAGGGCGACACCCTGCACGCCTACCTGGGACTCGCCGAGCCGCAGGACTGGTTCGCCGCCATCGACTTCACCGATGCCGGCGCGGCCACCGCACGGATCGCGGCGGAGTTCGACGGCTGGGCACCCGAGCTCACCGCACTGATCACCGAGGCCGACACCACGCCAGTGCTGCGCCCCCTCTACGCTCTGCCGGCCGGGCACCGGTGGGACCGGGTGCCGGGGGTGACGCTGCTCGGCGACGCCGCCCACCTCGCGCCGCCGAACGGCGAAGGCGCCAACCTGGCCATGCTCGACGGCGCCGAGCTCGGCACGGCCCTCGCCGCACACCCCGACGACATCGAGGCCGCGCTCACCGAGTACGAGCGAGCCCTGTTCCCTCGCACCGCCGAGGCAACCGGCTTCCAAGGTGTCGGGGCGCACGGGACGGAGTCCGGCGACAATCCGGTCGACGACCTGATCAAGATGTTCAACACGGCCACCGAGAGGAGTCGATGAGATACGCGATCCCCGAACCGTGTCAGCCTGTCGGTATGCCGACGCCCTCACGCTCCAACGCGGTGCGCAGCAGCGAGAGGACCTGTGCGGCCGCCGACGTCTGAGGCCGGCTGAGAGCTCCTCCCAGTAGTTCTGTCAGGCGCTCGGTGAAGGTCCGCTCGGCGGCGTCGCTCAGGCGTGCGCCGTCGTCGGTGAGCGTGAGCAGCGACGAGCGGCGGTCGGCCGGATTCGGCTGCCGGGCGACCCAGCCGTGCCGTTCCAGACGGTCGATCCCCTTGCTCGTCGCCCCGATCCCGATGGCGAACTCGGCGGCGAGGTCGGCCACTCTCGATCCGGGATGCTCCCGCAGGTAGCGCAGGAGCTCGAACTGCGAGGTGACGATCCCGTGTCGCTCGCGCAGCCGGTCGTTGAGCGCGTTGTAGAGACGCGTCTCGCAGCGGACCAGGTCGGCGAAGAAGGCCCGGGGGTCGGCGGCGGAGCCGCTTGATTTACATGCCACAGCATATACTGTAGCGGCATCTACTTATGGAGTGCGGAGATCCGCCGGCGGAAGGGACTTCCATGAGCAGGGAACAGCGCGCGAAGATCGACGCGATGCTGCGCACACCACGGCCCGAGGGCCCGCGGCCGGTCGAGGAGATCCGGTCGGGGTTCGCGGCGATGATGGCCACGATGATCGTGCCGGACGGCATCCGGACCACGACGGTGACTCTCGGGTCCCGACGCACCCTGCTGGTCGAGCCCCGGGACGCGCGCCCGCGCACGGGCACGATCCTCTACTTCCACGGCGGCGGTTTCGTGTACGGCTCGCCCGAGACCGCTCTGTCGCTGACGGGTAACCTCGTCGCCAGAACCGGCTTCAGGGCCTTCTCGCCGGACTACCGGCTCGCGCCCGAGCACCCGTTCCCGGCCGCGATCGACGATGCGCTCGCCGCCTACCGCGCCCTGCTCGACGCCGGTGAGGACCCTTCGTCCCTCGTGTTCGCCGGGGACTCCGCGGGCGGCGGCCTCACCGTCACGACGTGCCTCGCTGCCCGCGCCGCGGGGCTGCCGCTGCCCGCGGCGATCGTGGCCTTCTCCCCGGGGCTCGACGGCACCCGGAGCGGCGAGAGCATGGACACCAAGGCCGGCCTGGACCCGTTCTTCACACGCGAGAGCCTGGCGCACACGGGTGCCATGCACCTCGCGGGTCAGGACCCGCACCAGGAGCTCGTCAGCCCGGCGCTCCACGCCGACCTGACCGGTTTCCCGCCGATGCTGTTCCAGGTGGGCACCAACGAGGTGCTGCTGGACGACTCCACGCGCATGGCAGCACGGGCGAGGGAGGCGGGGGTGGACGTGATCCTGGACGTCACCGCCGAAGTGCCGCATGTGTTCCAGGCGTTCGCCGGCGTACTGGACGAGGCGGACCAGGCGCTCGATCGCGCGGCGCTCTTCCTCACTCAGCATCTGGGCGCCGCGGGGACACCCGCCGCTTCGGCGTCGTGACGGCCGACACCGGGTCGCTCCTCCGACCGTAGATCCATTATGCGCCGGAGGGACCCCGGCGCGCTTCCTTCTCACGGATGATCATGTCGCCGCCGACGGACCCTACGGTGAGACGGTGCAGCACGAACCCCAGCGAAACGGAGCGCCGCACCATGCCCTTCGCGTCCCCGGACGAGCGATACGTCACCCGTGACGGAGTGGACCTGGCCGTGCACGACCACGGCGGGGACGGGCCGCCGTTGCTCCTTCTGCACGGAGCCGGACGCACCCTGGCCGACTGGGCCGCCGTAGCACCGCGGTTGACGCCGCGCCATCGAGTCATCGCCATGGACCTGCGGGCACACGGCCGTTCCGGGGGCGGCGCGTGGACGTTCCCCGCGGCGCTCGCCGACGTGGCCGCGGTGCTGGACGCTCTCGCCGCCCCGCACGCCGTTCCGGTCGGGCACTCCCTCGGCGGGATGGTCGCCGTCCGGTACGCGCTGGAGCACCCGCGGACGCCCGCCGCCGTCAACCTCGACGGCCACGGATACGGGCGGCCCGAACAGTACGCCGGACTGGACCCCGAGTACGTCGGGCGGAGACTCGACGAGGTCCGGGGCTTCGCCGCCCAGGCGGCGGGGCGGGCCCTCCCGGCGGCGGACATGGCGGCCGTGCTCGGCGGGCAGCGGGCCATGGCGGAGGGGCTTGGCATTCCCCGTGACCTGTTCGACGCGGGACTGAGCAGGTCGCTCGCCGAACGCGAGGACGGCATGCGGTGGTTGCGGCCCGATCGCGAACCGGCGCTCCAGATTCTGGCGGCCATGGACGAACTCGACCTGTTCGCCCTCTACCGTCGCGCGCGCAGCCCCCTGCTGATCTGCCGAGCGGCACGCCCCAACCCGCCCACGCCCGGCCTGCCGTGGTTCGACGAGCTCATGTCCGCCTACGCCGAGGGACTGAGCCGGGATCTGCGCGAGTTGGCGCGGACGCAGCCCCACGTCACGGTCGCGGACATCGACGCCACACATGCCATGCTCCTCGAACGGCCCGGCGACGTCGCGACACGGATCCTCTCGTTCACCGAGCGACACCGCTGACCCCGTCGACCGCGTCACCGGCCGGAACGGCAGCGGCGGTAACGGACGGTACGGGAACGGCAGTCGGCGTGTTCCAGCGGCGGCCGGCCGCCAGGGGGCGCCCTGGCCCGACGCATCCGGTCCGCTCACCGGGCGGGAAGCCGGGTCGGCGGGCAGCACACGGGACGCGCCGGGAATCTTTCCCAGGCGGCCGGCCGCCGCCCTGCCGACGTCACGGTCGGCTCGTCGGCCACGACCGTGCCGGTCGCGCTCGGCCGCTGCGCCCCGGTGATGCGCGGCCGCTGGTGTCGGCGGTGGTCGTGCCCGACGCGTCGCAGGCCGTCGGACGGCGCTCGCCCCGGCCGATTCCCTCCCGGCGGTCGGCAAGGCGTACGCCTTCCGTCCGCGCGGCGCCTTCCCTCCGACATCCGCGTCATGAACATGCCCTGCCTGCATATTTGCGCATCGATGCAACAAGGGGCACACTCATGGGGTCGGGCCCTGTGCGCGTACTGAGCGCGGCCAGGGCACAGCCACATCACGGAGCGGAGGCAGCCATGGGTGCAGACCCTCCCAGTCCGCGCTGCCTCCGGGGCATGCGCTGACTTTCTGACGTTCACCGGCCGGGGCCAGGACCGCCCCGACGGTTCCTCTTACCTACCTGTATTTCCCATGCTGCCTGGGTGACCCCTGCCCTGCCATCGGTGCGTTGGCCGCGGCCGGGCGTGCCGGCCTGCCCAGAGTGGGGGCGGAGGTCTTCGTGATGTCGATCCGTACGGACAACAAGCCCGCCGGGAGGGCGGAGCGCACACCGCTGGTGGCGCGGCTGCCCGGGCGGCTGTCCCGTCTTTCCTGGGTGGACGCGGCCGTGGCGGCGGCCGTGCTGGTGCTCCTGTACGTGGTGCTGCGCGTGGGGCACGGCACCACCGTCGCCTTCAACACCCACCGGAGCGTCCATGTCGACACCGATCCGGCACGGCTGCCGTACGACGCGGCCCGCTCGCTGCTGCGGATGTTCGCCGCGCTCGCGGTGTCGATCGTGTTCACCTTCGGCTACGCCTGTGCCGCCGCCAAGAGCAGGCGGCTGGAACGGATCCTCGTCCCGGCCCTGGACATCCTCCAGTCGGTGCCGGTGCTGGGCTTCCTGACCGTGGCCGTCACCGGGTTCATCGCCCTGTTCCCCGGCTCGATGCTGGGCCTGGAGTGCGCGTCGATCTTCGCGATCTTCACCTCGCAGGCGTGGAACATGACATTCGGCTTCTACTCCTCCCTCACCTCCCTCCCACGCGAACTCGACGAGCTGTCACGGTCGTTCGGATTCACCCGCTGGATGCGGTTCTGGAAGGTGGAGGTGCCGGCCGGGATGATCGGCCTGGTCTGGAACGGCATGATGAGCTTCGGCGGCGGCTGGTTCTTCCTGGTGGCCTCGGAGGCGATCAGCGTCGACAACCAGCAGTACGCGCTGCCCGGCGTCGGCTCCTACGCCGGTGCCGCGATCACCGACGGCGATCTCGGCAAGGTCGGCTGGGCGATCCTCACCATGGCCGTGATGGTGATCGGCGTGAACTTCCTGTTCTGGCGGCCGCTGACCGCGTGGGCGGAGAAGTTCAAGAACGAACAGTCCGAGGCGAGCGAGGTCCAGCGGTCCGTCGTACTGGACCTGCTGCGCCGCTCGCACTGGCCGCGGCTGCTCGGCCGGGCGCTGCGCCCGGTGGGGCGCGCGCTGGGCACGGCGGGCCGCGTCCTCGGCCGCGACGACCGGTCGCTCGTCGTCGACCGTACCCGTCGGCGCACCGGCGACGTCGTGTTCACGCTCGTCGCCGGCGGGCTGATCCTGTGGGGTCTGCTCGACCTCGGCCACTACCTCCACGACCGCACCGGCCTCGGTGTGTTCGGCGAGCCGCTGCTGCTCGGCCTCGCCACCCTCGCCCGCGTCGTGGTGCTGGTCGCGCTCGCCACCGTCGTCTGGGTGCCGGTCGGCGTGAAGATCGGGTTCTCGCCCCGGCTGACCCGGATCGCCCAGCCGATCGTGCAGATCCTGGCGTCCTTCCCGGCCAACTTCCTCTTCCCGCTGGCCGTTTGGTTCTTCCTGCGGACCGGCCTGTCCATCAACATCGGCGGCACGCTGCTGATGGCGCTCGGCGCCCAGTGGTACATCCTGTTCAACACCATCGCCGGCGCCATGGCCATCCCGAGCGATCTGCGCGAGGCCATGGACGACCTGGGCGTCACCGGCCTGCAGCGCTGGCGGCGACTGATCGTCCCGGGGATCTTCCCGTCCTACGTCACCGGCGGCATCACCGCGTCCGGCGGCGCCTGGAACGCCTCGATCGTCTCCGAGGTCGTCACCTTCGGCGGCACCACCCTCACGGCGACGGGCCTCGGCGCGTACATCGCGAAGGCCACGGGGAGCGGCGACTATCCGCATCTGCTCGCCGGTGTCGCGGTGATGAGCCTGTACGTCGTCGCACTGAACCGACTGGTGTGGCGCCGCCTGTACCGGCTGGCCGAGACCCGCTACTCCCTCTGAGCTTCCCTTCCTCCCCGAGATTTTGGAGCACGTCATGGTGCTGAACGTCCTGCGCGACCTCCGTGCCGGCCGCCGGGCCCGGGCCGGCCTCGCCCATCTGACCGCCGACAGGCCCCGCCGGCCCGCCGACGGCGAACTGCTGCTGGAGAGCGCCGGCCTGACCAAGTCGTACGCCGGTGCCGACGGCGAACTGCCCGTGCTGTCCGGCATCGACCTCCAGGTCCGCGCGGGCGAGATCGTCGCTCTCCTCGGCAAGTCGGGATCCGGCAAGTCCACGCTGCTGCGCTGCCTGGCCGGGCTCGTGCCCGCCAGTTCCGGCACGGTCACCTACCGGGGCACCCCGCTCACCGGCGCCAACCCGGGTACGGCCATGGTGTTCCAGACCTTCGCGCTGCTGCCCTGGCTGACGGTCCAGCAGAACGTGGAACTGGGTCTGGAGGCCAAGGGAGTTCCGGCTGCCGAGCGCGCCGACGCCGCCCGGCAGGCCATCGATCTGATCGGCCTGGACGGCTTCGAGTCGGCGTACCCCAAGGAGCTGTCCGGCGGTATGCGGCAGCGCGTCGGCTTCGCGCGCGCCCTCGTCGTGGAGCCGGACGTGCTGATGATGGACGAGCCATTCTCCGCCCTCGACGTGCTGACCGCGGAGAACCTGCGCGGCGAGCTGATGGAACTGTGGGAGTCCGGCCAGTTCCCCACCCGCGCCATCGTGCTGGTCACCCACAACATCGAGGAGGCCGTGCTGATGGCCGACCGGATCGTCGTCCTGGGCGCCCGCCCCTACGGCACGATCCGCGAGGTCTTCGACGTCGGCCTGGAGCGGCCCCGGGACCGTAACTCGGCCGCTTTCGACGGCCTGATCGACCGTGTCTACCGGACCATGACCGGACGCCAGAAGGAGGGCCGGGTCCCCGGCCGGCACGAGGCCGTGGAGCTGGAGAAGCGCACGCCCGCGAACACCCCGCTGCCGCCGGCCAGTGTCGACGGGCTGTCCGGGCTGGCGGAACTGGTGCTCGACCGCGCCGGCCGCTGCGACCTGGCCGACCTCGCCGACGAACTCGGCCTGGCGGTGGACGACCTGCTGCCCCAGGTGGACGCGCTCGACCTGCTCGGCTTCACCACGCTCAGCGGGGACGACCTGCTGCTGACCGACTCCGGTACGGCGTTCGCGGGCGCCGACGTGCAGGAGTCGAAGAAGATCTTCGCCGAGGCCGTGCAGCGCGCCCCGCTGGTCAGGCTGATCACGCAGAGCCTGCGGAACAACCCGGGCGGCACCCTGCGCGCCGGCTTCTTCCGCGATCTGCTCGCCCACCACTTCACCGCCGAGCAGGTCACCCGCCAGCTGGAGACGGCCACGGACTGGGGCCGCTACGCCGAGCTGTACTCCTACGACGCCGAGCCGCAGGAGTACCACCTCGACGAGAGCGACGACACACGCCTGGCCGCGACCGCGACGCGGCGGGACTGACCACGCGCCGCGACCGGCGGCACCGGTGTTCCGTGTGGCAGTGCGTCAGTGTTCCGTGGCCGTACGCCGGACCCCGGCCACCCGTGCGGGGGCAGCGCGCTCCTGCGCGACGACCGCCTGCACGGCGCCGGACGGCTCGGGCTCCCCCGCGGTCCGGTTCTCGTCCGCGGCCAGCACCGCACTCTCCAGCAGTGCCCGCACCTGCGGACCCGCGGCGCGGTAGAAGATGCGCGTGCCCTCGCGCCGCGAGGTCACCAGTCCGGCCGAGCGCAGTTTCGCCAGGTGCTGGGAGGTGGCCGCGACATGCGCCTCGATCAGCTCGGCGAGCCTGCTGACCGGCAGTTCCCGCTCGCTCAGCGCCCACAGCAGCCGGTAGCGCGAGGGGTCGGCCACCGCCTTGAGCACGGCCACCGATCGCTCGGCCCGTTCCTCGTCCCACGACGCTACTTGCGCTTCCATGCAAGTATGGTAGCCGGTCACGCGCACGACGTCCGGCGGCATTTCCGGGCCGACGCTAATTGCGTATGTGTGCAAGTATGGAGAGGCGTCGAGGAGGAGAGGAGGAGGTGAGCGGCATGGATCCCAGCAGCAGTCCGGGCCCCGACCGGCCCCCCAGTCCCATGTCCCCCGACTCCTCGGGCATCCGGTAGCCCTCCTCCGGCAGAACGGCCGGGCGAACGGCCGCCATGCCCTCGACCTGTCCCGCCGCGGCGGGGCGAGGGGAGGTTCCCATGGCGAACCTGACCACTTTCGACTTCGTTCTCCGGCTCTCCGCCGGCGTCGCCTGCGGTGCCCTGATCGGCGTGGAGCGCCAGTGGCGCGCCCGGATGGCCGGGCTGCGCACCAACGCCCTGGTGGCCGTCGGCGCCACGCTGTTCGTCCTCTACAGCGAGGTCGTCGGCGACCCCGGCAGCCCCACCCGGGTCGCCTCCTACGTCGTCTCCGGCATCGGATTCCTCGGCGGTGGCGTCATCCTGCGCGAGGGCGGCGGCGTGCGCGGTCTCAACACCGCGGCCACGCTGTGGTGTTCGGCGGCGGTCGGCGTGCTCGCCGCCTCCGGCCGGCTGACCCTGTGCGCGATCGCGACGGCCACCGTCCTCGGTGTGCACGCGTTCCTGCGCCCCGCGGGCCGGCTGATCGACCGCGTGCCGCAGCGCGACCCCGACAACGAGGGCGTGCGCGCCACCGTCCACCTGGTCTGTGAGCGCGCCGACGAGACACATGTGCGCGCGCTGCTGTCGCAGGCCCTCGCGAGCGACGGCCTCGCGCCCACCGGACTGCGGGTACGACGTGACGACGAGGGCGGCACCAGCCTGCGGGCGGCCGTCGCCCTGAACGGCGACCCCGCCCGGGCGCTGGAACAGCTCATCGCCCGGCTGTCCCTGGAACCAGGCGTACGTGACCTGCACTGGCACCTGGACGACACCTCCCTCGACGCGGAGCGGGAGCCGGTGGCATGAGTGACCTCGACGCCCGGCGCGCCCGCCACGCCGTCCGCCGGGCGGCCCGCCAACTCGCCGAGGACGCACCGCGGTTGACCGCCGGATCCGCGAGCGCCCTGCGGGCCGGCCTCGCCGCCCGCACCGCCCGTCTGCGCCGGGCCGCCCTCACCGCGTGGCTGACGGGCGTACCCGAGCACGTGATCGCCGCCGACGGACACCTGCCCGTGACGGTCGTGCACGCATGGGTGGCGGCGGGACACGCTCCGCGACACACCGACGGCGGACGGGGGTGACCGAGGACGACGCCGGAGGGGACATGGACGACGTGACGGCGGGGCCTGGCATGCGCGGGCGCAGGCGGTGCCGCTGCGGCGCGACGACGTGGAGCGGGCGGGAGTCGTGAGTCGGCGAAGAAGTCGCTCAGCACCCGTGCGGTCACCAGTCCCGCACATCTGCCGCCGACGACAACGGCTCCGTCCCAGGGACGGTCTGCCCTCACGTCGCTCACCTCGTCTCCCGGCCACGAGGCTCGGGTAGCACCCGGGGAGCGCGGGACGGGCGCACGGCCTACTCCGGTACGGAACGTCCCCCCGACGCGAGGGAACTGACGAGGGCGAGGTCGTGGTCCGCAGTGAGACAGGGCGTGACGGTCACGCGGCCTTCGGATCCCTCGTACGAGGCCGTCGGGAACGTGGTGACGTCGCGGCGGTCCGCGAGGTCACCGGTCAGCATGCCCAGCCGGACCTCGGGGCCGCCGTACGCGCTCAGGCGCAGGTCCCACCGTGCCCGACCGCCGGGTTGGTGCTCGGCCACGGCGGCGAGGGGGATGCCGATCTCGAAGTCGCCGTACGGATCGACGTAGCACGGTCCGTCGAAGGCCCATTCGTGCCGCCCGCGGAGCCGGGCCCGGAATCGGTAGTGGTGGGCGCGGGCGGCGCTGCCGTGGAGCGAGCCGGTCAGCCGGATCGCCGTGTCGCCGACGGCGATGGACGACACCTCCGCATGGGCCGGTCTGTGCCAGGCGCGCAGGGCCAGGCCGCCGTCCGGTGCCGGGTACGGGATCCACGCGCTGCATCCCGCGTCGGCCGGGCGGCGCGCGGCGGGGTCCAGGAGCCGTGCCGTCTCGACCGGGCCCGCGAGGACCGGGCGGGACCTGTGGCCGCTGACGTGCTGGACGAAGACGGCCCAGTGTCCTTCGGCGAGGGCCCACGATCCCTTGTCCAGCCTCGCCTGCAAGGACGTCCCTGTGCCCGGCTCCCGGAGCTCCAGCCGCAGTCTCACCATCTCGCCCGCCGCCGCTGTGTCCCGCAGCAGCAGGACGAGATGCCAGGCGTCCGGTGCGAGGGCCGGGTCGGCGGTGCGGAAGGCGAGCGAGCCGTCGGGCAGGACCCGGCAGCCGACCCGGACCGGCGAGCCGAGTCCGGCCAGGCCGGCGCGTTCCAGCGCACGGCGCCACAGCGGGAGGCCATCGCCGGTGTCACGACGTGCCGCGCGCGGCAGTCGGCTGTGCCCCGCGCGGGCGGCGAGTTCGGGTTCGAGGTCGAGGAAGAGGGCGTCGTACTGCGCGGCGATGTGCCGGGGGCGGAAGCGTACGGAGGTCCGGCGTGCCGCGACGGCCATCCGCCGGCGCTCGGTGTCGTTCTCGATCAGGCGGCACAACGCGTCGGCCAGGGCGTCCTCGACGGCTCCCTCCGCCGGGACGAGCAGGCCGTCCTCGCCGTGCGTGATGATCTCGCGGGGCGCGTGGTCGCAGTCGGTGCTCACCACGGGCACCCCGCAGCTCATCGCCTCCAGCAGGGTCGTGCCGGAGGGTTCGGTGCGGTGCGGCACGACGGCGATGGCGCCCTTGGCCCACTCCGGGTCCATGGGCGTGGGCGCGCCCATCAGCAGGACGTTGTCGTGCAGGGCGAGCTCGTCGATACGGCGGCGCAGGCGGCCGCGCTCGCGACCGTGGCCGTAGACGCGCAGGGTCCAGTCCGGGTGTACGGCCACGACCTTGACGAAGGCGTCGAGCAGCCGGTCGTACTGTGCGGCCGGCGTGAGCCGTCCCGCCGTCACCACGGTCCGCGACGTCCCGGCCGAGGGTTCGGCACAGGGCTCGGGGGTGCAGACGGGGATGGCGGTGACGCGCGTCGGCGCGGAGTGCAGGGCCCGGCGGTAGGCGCGCGCGTCCGCGGCGGACGCGGTCACGTACGCGTCGAGCAGCGGCACGGCCACGTCGAGGGCGTCCCTGAGCGCGTCCGGGTGGTGGGCGCGGGCGGCGTGTTCCTGGCCGATGCGCAGCTGGTCCGGGCGGCCGTGCTCGGCCAGGAAGCAGGTCAGGTACGGCCGGGTCGCGATCACCACGTCGGCGTCGGTGTCCTTCAGGTGGGCCGCGAGCCTCGCCTCACCGAGTGCGCTGGGCGGCGTCGGGCCCTGGTGCACCGGGTCGTGCGGGCACACGGTGCCGGGGGTCCGCTGCTGGGCGGCGGTGCCCGCGTAGTGCCGGGAGGACGGCCGCAGGTCCACCAGGGCGCGCGTCCGCACGCGGGGCGCCGGTGCCGGGCGGGGGTGGTCGGTGGTGCGGTAGTTGGAGACGATCTCCACGTCGTGCCGGTCGGCGAGGGCGCCGGCGAGGGCGAGGGTGGCCCGGACCGTGCCGCTGGAGCCGTAGGCGTCGTGGAGCAGGAACGTGATCTTCATGGTTCTCTTCGTGGCACGCTCAGCCGAACATTCCGGCGATCGCTGTCGCGGCGCCGTGGGCGAGGGCGCCGTACAGGTCGGGCCGGAGCACCGCCAGGACGGCGGCCGACGCCACGATGATCAGGAAGACGGCCTCCCTGCCGCCGCCGAGCTGTCCCCTCACCGGGCGTCCGCCTCCGGCGCCTTCGTCGCCTCTGTGCTGTGCGTCATGCGTCCAGGCTGGTACCGGACCCGTTCGGCGCGGTATCCGCCGCCCGGCCGGGCCGCCCCCGCCGGGCGGCGGGAGGACACCCCCCCGATCGGCTGGTCCGCGCACCGGGGCAACCCTGGCGGCGGCCGGGCCCTCTTAAGGTCGTAGGCGTACGGACAGGTCGGACGGGAGCGGGACGGGGTGCATGTGATCCGGGTCGTGGTGGTGGACGACGAGGCCCTCGTCCGCTCCGGCTTCCAGCTCATCCTGAACGCCGCCGACGACATCGAGGTGGTGGCGACGGTCAGCGGCGCCGACGCCGTGGCGCGGGTCCGCGACGAGCGTCCGGACGTCGTCCTGCTGGACATCCGCATGCCGGACGTCGACGGGCTCACCGTGCTGCGCGAGGTGCGCGGGCTCCCCGACGGGCCCGTGGTGGCGATGCTGACGACGTTCGACACCGACGAGTACGTGCTGGCGGCGCTGCGCCACGGGGCGGCCGGTTTCCTGCTCAAGGACACCGAGCCGGAACAGCTGGCCCAGATGGTGCGCACGCTCGCCGCGGGCGGCATCGTCATGTCCCCGAAGGCCTCCCGCGCCCTGCTGCTCGGCCACCCCGGTGCCGGGGCGGTGAATGCCGAGGAGGCCGAGGAGTCAGCCCGGGTGGAGCGGCTGACCGCACGCGAACGCGATGTGCTGATGCTGGTCACGGAGGGGCTGTCGAACGCAGACATAGGGACGCGTCTGCATCTGAGCGCCGGCACGGTGAAGGATCACGTGAGCGCGATCTTCACCAAGCTCCGCGTGACCAGCCGTATCCAGGCCGCGCTCATCGCCCAGCGGGCCCGTCTGCTGGAAGAACGGCGCCGGCCGAAGGCCGACCGGTGACCGGCGGCCGGACCGGCTGGGCACGGGTTCCGGCGCCCGTGCGGGACGCCGGGCTCGTCGCCGTGGCGGTCGGGGACGCCTGGCTCGCGGTCTCGGACAGCTCATGGCCCGAGGCGGGCCTCGCCGCTCTGGCCTGTGCCGCCCTGGCGCTGCGCCGCTACGTCCCGCTCGTCGTCGTCCTGCTCACGGTGCCGGCCACGGTGGTCGCGGACCTCGTCGTCGCCCCGCTCGCGGCCCTGTTCGCGCTCGCCGAACGTCGGCACGACCGCCGCCTGTTGGGAGCGTGCGCGGTCCTGATGGCGGCGGCGTCCGCCGCGCCCTGGCCCTGGCACGACCCGGACTCGCGCGACCGTACCTGGACGCTGATCCAGTTCGCCTACACCCTCGCGGGCACCGCCGCGCCCGTACTGTTCGGTCAACTGGTGCAGGCGCGGCGGGACTTGTCCCGGCGCCTGGCCGAGATCGAGGAGGCCAGGGAGCACGAGCGGGCCCTGCACGCCCAGGCCGTGCTCGCCCGGGAACGCGCCCAGCTGGCCCGGGAGATGCACGACGTCGTCTCGCACCAGGTCAGCCTGATCGCGGTCCAGGCCGGCGCGCTGCAGGTCGGGGCCAAGGACACGGACGCCCGGGAGGCCGCCCGCACCATCCGTTCGCTGAGCGTCGCCACGCTGGACGAACTGAGGAACATGGTCACGCTGCTGCGCGCCTCCGGTGGCCGCGCCACCGAGCTGACGCCGCAGCCCACGCTGGCCGACATACGCAAGCTGGTCGCGACGAGCGGCATCGACGCCGAGCTGACCGGTGTACTGCCGGACACGGTCAGCACACCCGCCCAGCGGGCGATCTACCGCACCGTGCAGGAGGCCCTGACGAACGTGCGCAAGCACGCTCCGGGAGCGGGCGCGACCGTGGAGCTGTGGTGCGAGGGCGACGACGTCGGTGTCACCGTCACCAACGGCCGCCCCACCCGTCCGTCCCTGCCGCTGCCCGGGTCCCGGCAGGGCCTGGTCGGGCTGCGGGAACGCGCCGAGATCCTGCACGGCACGTTCTCCTGCGGCCCGACCCCCGACGGCGGCTACGGGGTCAGTGTCAGGATCCCGGCCCAGCCCGCGTGACCTCGTCGTCGGCGCCTCGCGTTCAACGGGCTCAGGCCAGGGGCAGGCGCATGAGCGTCAGGTCGAGCCAGCGGCCGAACTTGGTGCCGACCTCCGGGAGCGTGCCGGCGACCTGGAACCCGAAGCGTTCGTGCAGCCGGATCGAGGGGGTGTTCCCGGCTTCGATACCGGCGATCATCACGTGGTGGCCGGCCTCGCGCGCGGCCGTGACGAGGGCGGTCAGGAGAGCGGAACCGATGCCGAGCCCGTGCCGGTCCTCGCGGACGTAGACCGAGTTCTCCACCGTGTGCCGGTAGCCGTCCAGCTCCCGCCAGGGGCCGTAGGCCGCGAACCCGGCGACCTCGGCGTCGACCTCGGCGACGAACGCCGAGCCGCGCTCCAGATGGGCGGCGAGCCAGGTGACCGCCTGGTCCGGGGTCTGCAGGGTCCGGGTCCACAGAGCCGTCGAGTGCTCGATCGCGTGGTTGCGGATCGCGCGGATCGCGGCCACGTCGCCGGGCCGGGCGGGGCGGACCGTCACGGCGGCCGTACTTCTTGCGTATATTGAAGCCATGTCCAACATAGTAGATCCTCTGGTGGGGCGGATCGCGGCCCGCGTCCGCACCGAGCGGGAACGCCGCCGCTGGACGCTGGCCCAGCTCGCCGACGCCTCCGGCGTGTCCCAGGCGATGATCAGCCGGATCGAGCGCGCCGAGAGCAGCCCCACGGCGGTCGTCCTGGGCAAGCTGTCCGCGGCCTTCCAGCTCAGCGTCGCCTCCCTGCTCGCCCTCGCCGAGGGGGCGCCGGAGGACACCGCGCGCGAGACCGCCGCGGGCGAGGCGGGTGTGCGCAGGCCGGCGGACACGGCCGAGTGGCGCGACCCCGCGACCGGTTACCGGCGCCGCCAGATCACCGGTCCGCGCTTCCCCGCGGAGATCGCCGAGATCCGGCTGCCGGCCGGCGCGCGCGTGCCGTATCCGGCCGCCGCCTTCGCCTTCGTGCGCCAGGTGGTCTGGGTCCTCGACGGCCGGCTGACCTTCCATGACGGCGACACGGTCCACGAGCTGGAGGCGGGCGACACCATCGAGCTGGGCGAGCCCGCCGAGCGGGTCTTCGCCAACATCTCGGGCTCCGAGTGCCGTTACGCCGTCGTCCTGACCCGCGGCACCACGCCGTGACCCGGCCACTCCCGCGCGGCGGCACGCTTCTGCTGGCCTCCATAGCCGGTACGGCGATCGCGAACAACTACGCCATCCAGACCGAACTCACCACCGTGGCAGCCGACTTGGGCGTGCCGCTCGCGGTGATCGGACTGGTGCCGACCGCCGCGCTCACCGGCTGCATGACCGGGTTCGCCCTCCTGCTGCCCCTGACCGACCGCCTCGCCCCCAACCGCCTGGTCGGCATCCAGCTGACCGCGCTGGCCGCCGCCCTCGCCCTGGCCGCGGCGGCACCCGGCGCGGGCGTGCTCCTCGCCGCCTATCTGCTCATCGGTGCGGCCGCGAGCGTCGCGGCCCAGGCCAGCAGCATCGCCGGGCGGCACGCGCCAACAGGGCGCCGGGGCACGGGAGTTGCCACCGTCGCGGCGGGCATGTCGGCCGGCATCCTGCTCAGCCGGCTGGCGGGCGGGGCGCTCAGCGGCGCCGTCGGATGGCGGCGGATGCTCCTCGTCTTCGCCGCGCTCGCGCTGCTCGGCGCCATCGCCGCCGCCGCGCTCCTGCCCCGGCGGCGGCCGCACACCGAGCGCGGCTACCGGGCCGCGCTCGCCTCGCTCCCGCCCCTGCTGCACCGGTTCCCGGAACTGCGCCGTGCGGTGGCCACCGGCGGGCTGTGGTACTTCGCCTTCAACCTGATCTGGGTCACGCTCGCCCTCGCGCTCGCCCAGCCGCCCCACTCCCTCGGCCCGGGCGCCATCGGCCTGTACAGCCTGGCCGGACTGCTCGGCTTCGCGGCGCTCCCGCTGACCGGCCGCCTCACCGACCGGTACGCCCCGGCCACGGTGATCGTCGCGAGCATGATGGCCGCTGCGGCGGGCACCGCGCTGCTCGCCACCGGACTCGGCAGCCCGCTGGTCACCGCCCTCGGGCTCGCGGTCTTCGACGCGGGCTGCTTCGCCGCGCAGGCCGCCAACCAGAGCCGGATCATCGCCCTCGCCCCCGACCGGGCGGGCAGCCTCAGCAGCGTCTACCTCGTGCTGTACTTCACCAGCGGCGCCGTCGGCACCGCCGTCGCCGCGCCGCTGCTCGGCGCCCTCGGCTGGCACGGGATCAGCCTCACCGCCCTCGCCGCGCTGCTCCTCGCGGCCGCCGTCGGCAGCCGGTCCCTCAGGGTTCCAGCACGCGGTCCGGCCCCAGCGGGACCTCGTGCAGCAGGAGCCGGCTCCTCAACTCCCGTACGCCGAAGTCGGCTTTGAGCCGGTCGATGACCGTCTCGAACTCGCGGGCGTCGGTGCAGGCCACGCGCAGCTGGTAGTCGTAGTCCCCGGTCAGCCGCATCGCGCCGACGACCTGCGGCACGTGGGGCAGCTGTTCCTCGAAGGCCGTGCGGTCCACGCCCTCGCGCAGCCGGATGTCGCTGAGCAGTTCCATCCCGCGCCCGAAGGCCGCCAGGTTCAGCTCGGCGCGGTATCCGCGCACGACACCGGCCGCCTGGAGCCGACGTACGCGGTCGGCGACGGTGTTGGCCGACAGCCGGACCTGACGCCCCAACTCCTGGTAGGTGGCGCGGCCGTCGGTGAGGAGGATCGTGAGGATCTGCCGATCGATGCGGTCCATGGCGCCATGCTACAAATACTCGGCGACACCTCACTATGGTCGAGTTATCCGCGGCAGTGTCCCGCGTTCCGCCGCGAAGTCCGAGCCAAAGTCGGCGCCTCCGGTGCCAGGCTCGCGGGCATGGAGATACTGCTGCTCCGCACCGCCCTCGCCCCCTCCCTCGTCCTCCTCGTCTCCGTCGTCGCCCGGCGTTCGGGCCCACGCCGCGGCGGGCTGCTGCTCGGCGCGCCGACGACGTCCGGGCCGTTCCTGCTGCTCGTATGGCTGAGCGGCGGAAGCGCGGCGGCCGCGCACGCGGCGCGCGGCAACGTCGCAGCGCAGCTCGTCGTCGCGGCCTTCTGCGTCGCCTACGGCCGGCTCGCCCCCGTCCTGCGCCCGGCGCGCACCCTGACGGCGGCTCTGGCCTGCGCGGCCGGAGCCTGCCTGATCGCCGCGCTGTGCACCGACGTCTGGCTGACGGCGGCATCGGCCCTTGCCCTGGCCTTCGCCGGGCTGCGGGCCTGGCCCGCCCCGGCGCCGACGCGTCGGCCCCAACGCGCCGCCCGGAGCTGGGAGATACCGGTACGGATGGCGGTCTCCGCCTCGACCGTCCTGCTCGCCGTGCACACCGCGGCCGCGCTCGGCTCCTTCGCCGGCGGCATCCTCGCCGCACTGCCCGTGCTGCTGGCCGTGATGGCCCCGTCGACCCACCGCGCGACCGGTGCACAAGCCTCGGCCGCGATGATGCGTGCCGCCCTGACCGTCACACCGGTCACCCTCGCCTTCCCGCTGACGGCCTACACGGCGTTCGCCGCCTCCGTGACGACGCGGTAGAGGATGTCGGTGCCGCACGGAACGCCGCACAGAACCCGGACGGAACGTCGCCGGGAACGAGGAGCACACGACACACATGGACATCGGGCGGCTGGCGTACTTCCTGGCGATCGTCGACCCCGGGGCTTCACCGTGCGGCCTCGGCGCTACGTGTCGCAGCCCTCGCTGTCCCAGGCCGTGCGCACGCTGGAGCGTGATCTCGGCTCCCAGCTCTTCCACCGCCGCATCGGGCAGCCGGGCGGTCCTGACCGAGGCGGGTCAGGACCTGATCGAGCCCGCCCGGGAGGCCGTGCGCAGCCTGGAGACGGCGCGCACGAGCGTCGCGGCCGTGCACGAGCTGCGGGAGGGACGCCTGGACGTGGCCTCGATGCCGTCCCAGGCGGTGGAACCGCTCACCACCCTGGTGCGCGACTTCACCCGGCGGTATCCCGGTGTGTCGGTAGCGGTGAGCCCAGTTCCTGACTTTCCACCGCCGTTCGGTCCGTGAACGGGCCGTCGCCCGGTACCACCAGCACGAAGCGCTGACTCCCCAGCGCGTGCGCGACGACGGCGTCCGTGCCCGGACAGCGACTGATCGTCGGTCAGCCGCGGACCGCCATCCGGTCGGCGGCCATGATGCTCGACCGTCTCGGCCACCCCGCCGCGGCCGGGCACGTCACGGACGCGTTCGCCTCGCTCTGGCCAGGACCGACGTCCGCACCCGCGACCTGGGGGGGCACGGCGATCACCGCCGAGTTCACCGAGCGGCTGCTCCGACTCCTCTGAACCCGCCAGGCCCCGGCAGCACGGTCGTACGCCCCGGTTACCGTGACGGACCGGCATCGGCAGCGAGGTGATCCATGGCGCACGGACAGGACGGGGAGCGGTGGAGCGGCGGTCGGCCGCGGGAGCTGTCCGCTGCCGCGGCGGCTCTCGCCGCCCGGTGCGAGCCACGGGTTAACGAGCTGGCCCGGCACATGGCCCGCGAGGTGTTCGGGCAGCTGCGCGGCTACCCCGAACTGCCCGCCGAGGTGAAGGACGTGGAGATCGCCGCGACGGCCCGGCACGGCATGCGGCTGTTCCTGCGCGGGGCCGCCGGCCGGCCCGGACCGGACGCGCTGGAGTACTTCCAGGAGCGCGCCGCCCAGCGCGCCGAGGAGGAGATGCCGCTGCACCTGCTGCTGCGCACGTACACGCTGGGCGGGCAGGAGCTGTTCCGGGCGCTGCGGGAGACCGCGCGGCCCGCCGAGCGGGACGCCCTGGCCGAACTCGCCGAGGCGCTGTTCACCTCGATCGACCGGGTCGTGGGCGCCGTCGCCGAGAGCTATCTCGACGAGCGCACCGCCCTCGCCGCCGAACGCCACGAGCAGCGTCGCGCACGGGCCCGCGCCCTGCTGGAGGGCCGCCCGCCCGCCGACGGGTCCACGCCGGACGGGCCCGCGCTGGTGTTGTGCCTGCGCTTCGCCGATTCGGCACCCGCCGGCGGGAGTCCGGGCTCCCCGGTGACGGTACGGCGGCTGGTGCGGCGGGTTCAGGCGGCGCTGGACCGGGTCTTCGGCACGGACGTACCCGCCCTGCTCGGCGCCGAGGGCGGCCACGCGGTCGTACCGGGAGGGGCCGAACCGCCCAGCCGGACAACGGAGTTGCTGCGTGAGGCGGCGGGAGCGGGGGTGCGGCTGGCCGCGGCCGGCGCCGCCCGGGCCGCTGACATCCCGCGTGCGGCGCGGCTGGCCGCGGAGGTGCTGCGGGTCGCGGCGGCGTGCGGGCGGCCACCCGGGCTGCACCGACTCGACGACGTCCTGCTGGAGTACCACCTGTCCCGTCCGAGCGAGGGCAGCGACCGGATCGCCGCCCTGCTCGACCCGCTGGCCGGCCGGCCCGAACTGACCGAGACGCTGCGCACGCATCTGGAGGAGCGCCAGGACCGCCGCGCCACAGCCCGCCGGCTGAACCTGCACCCGAACTCCGTCGACCATCGGCTGGCCCGCGTCCAAGAGCTGACCGGGGTCCGTCTCACCGACCCGCGGGACACCGCGCTGCTCCTCGCGGCCCTGCTGCTGCGCGGGACGGGCCCCGGCGTCACGGCGTGACGATCGCGAAGTCCGGGTCCGGCGCCTCCAGCAGCGATCCGAGGGTGATCAGGGCCCCGGCATCGCCGTCGAGGTCCACCGCCCCGCCCGCGATCTCGTCGGCGAAGGTCGTCGCCCCGGCCAGCACGGCGTCGAGGGTGGTGCGGGCCAGCCGCAGTACGGCGGTGGGCCGCTCACCCTGCGGGGCGTCGCCGGGCATCGGAGTGAGCGCGCCGCGGGACAGCAGGAGCGTCCACTGCTCGCCGGTGTCGGTGAACTCCCAGCGCAGCAGCAGCCGTCCGGCCTCGGCGGCGCGGGGGCCGTTGACGCGTACGGCCATGGAGCGGAAGACCTGCTCGGCCGTCAGGGCGGCCAGGATGTCCGGGGCGGCGCGGGTCGGTGTGCCGAGGACGCCGCCGCGCAGTTCGGCCGCGCCCATCAGGCAGAAGTTGCGCCAGGGTGCGCACTCCGCGCCCTGGCCGAGCCGCTCGAACGTGTCGGCCTGCAGGGCACGGGCCCGCGTGTGCCCGGGGTCGGCGAACAGGACATGGCTCAGCACCTCCGCGACCCATCGCAGATCGCCGGCTTCGTACGACGTCCTCGCCTTGGCGACCACGCTGTCCGCGCCGCCCATGAACTCCACGTACCGGCGCGCGGCCTCGGTGGGCGGATGCTGCCACAGGTGCGCGGGGTTGCCGTCGAACCAGCCCATGTAACGCTGGTACACCGCTTTGGCGTTGTGGCTGAGCGAGCCGTAGTAGCCGCGGACGTGCCAGGCCCGTTCGAGGGCGGGCGGGAAGCGCAGCTGCTCGGCTGTCTCCGCGCCGGTGTACCCGGCGTTGATCATCCGCACGCACTGGTCGTGCAGATAGGCGTACGCGTCCCGCTGCTCCTCCAGGAAGCGTACGACGCGGTCCCGCCCCCAGGTCGGCCAGTGGTGGGAGGCGAAGACGACGTCCGTGTCCGCGGCGAACAGCCGTATGGTCTCGGTCAGATACCCGGCCCAGGCCCTGGGGTCGCGGACGAGGGCCCCGCGCAGGGTCAGCACGTTGTGCAGGGTATGGCAGGCGTTCTCGGCGGCGCACAGCACCCGCAGGTCCGGGAAGTGGAAGTTCATCTCGGCGGGGGCTTCGGTGCCGGGCGTGAGCTGGAAGACGATCCGCACCCCGTCGACGGTCTCGGTCTGCCCGGTGGAGGTGACGTCGACCGTGGGCGCGATCAGGCCGACGCTGCCGGTCGATGTCGTCAGCCCGAGCCCGCAACCGATCTGCCCCGCCGGTCCCTTGGGCAGTGCGGCCCCGTACATGTAGGCCGCCCGGCGGGCCATCGCCGTACCCGTGAGGACGTTCTCGCCGGCCGCGTGCTCCAGGAACCCGGCGGGTGCGATGACGGGCACCCGGCCGGCGGCCACGTCGGCCGGATCGACGACCCCGCGCACGCCGCCGAAGTGGTCGACGTGGGAATGGGTGTAGATCACGCCGGTCACGGGGCGCTCCCCGCGGTGGGCGCGGTACAGGGCGAGCGCGGCGGCGGCGACCTCGGCGCTGATCAGCGGGTCGATCACGACGACTCCGCGCTCGCCCTCCACGAAGGTGACGTTCGACAGGTCCAGGCCGCGCACCTGGTAGATGCCGGGCACGACCTCGTACAGCCCCTGGCGGGCCGCGAGCCGGCTCTGCCGCCACAGCCCGGGGTGCGCGGTCGGCGGGCAGTCGGCCGCCAGGAAGCCGTAGGCGTCCGCGTCCCACACCACCCCGCCCCGCGCGTCCCGCACCACACAGGGCTCCAGCCGGGCGATCAGCCCCCGGTCCGCGTCGGCGAAGTCCTGCTCGTCGTCCCGGCCCGGCGTGGTGTACCCGGGCTGCTGCTCGCTGCCTGTCATGGTGGTCGATCCTGCCGGTCCCCGGCCGCCGACGCCCGATGACGGGTCACAGAGCGGTCGGTGACCCGTCACAGCGGCAATCCAAGGGGCACGTGGTTTTGTCCATGGACGCGGGTCCCGCCGGTGGGTGAGGGTCGCCGCATGACCGGTACGGGCCGCACGGCCGGACGGGGCCGGATGCCGGGCGGCTCGTCGCGCTGGCGCTCGGTGGTTTCGGCATCGGGCTCACCGAGTTCCTGGTCGCCGGGCTGCTGCCGCAGATCGCGTCCAGCTTCGCGGTGTCCGAGGCGACGGCGGGCCGGCTGATCTCCGGGTACGCGCTGAGTGTCGCGGTCGGCGCGATCGCGCTCACCGCGGCGACGGCCCGGCTGCCCCGCAAGAGCGTCCTCGTCGGCCTGGTGGCGTTGTTCGTCATCGGCAACCTGCTGTCCGCCGTCGCGCCGGACTATCCGGTGATGCTGCTCGGGCGGATCGTCGCGGCGCTGTGCCACGGTTCGTTCTTCGGTATCGGCTCGCTGGTCGCGCGCGGTCTGGTCGCGCCGGAGAGGAAGTCCCGCGCGGTGGCGGTCATGTTCGCGGGGCTGACCGTCGCGAACGTCCTGGGCGTGCCGTTCGGCGCGCTGGTCGGCGAACGGTGGGGCTGGCGGGCCGCCTTCTGGGCGGTCACCGCGATCGGCGTTCCGGCGCTGGCGGGCATCGTCGTGCTCGTGCCCGCCCGGTCCGGCCACCCGGGCCCGGAATCGCCGGACGGTCTGCGGGCCCAGATCCGCGCCTTCCGCTCCCGGCAGGTCGGGCTGACCCTCGCGGCCACCGCGCTCGGCTACGGCGCGATGTTCGGCGCGTTGAGCTATCTCGCCTACACCTTCACCGAGGTCGGCGGCTTCTCCCCGACGGACGTCGCCTGGCTGCTCATGGTGTACGGCGTCGGTCTGGTCGTCGGCAACCTGATCGGCGGGCGAGCCGCCGACCACGACCGCGACCGTGCCCTGCTCCTCGCCCTGCTCGCTCTCACCCTCACCCTGACCGCGTTCGGACTGCCGGCCGGCAGCGCCCCCGCCTCGGTGGTCCTCGTGTTCCTGCTGGGGGTGTCCGGGTTCGCCGGCGTCCCCGGCATGACCACGCGCGTGACCGACGTCGCCCACGGCGCGGCGCTGGCCGCCGGCGCCAACGTCTCCGCGTCCAACGTCGGCAACGCCCTCGGCGCCTGGCTCGGCGGCCTGGCCGTCACCGCGGGCCTCGGCTACGCCGCGCCGCTCTACGTCGGCGCCGGCATCGCCCTGGCCTCCGTCGTCGTCATGGCCGTTGCCGCACGCGACGCCAGGTCCTCGCGGTGAGCGGCGGGGCCATCAGGGTGCAACCAGGTGGTGTCGGGAGGCGGGCGTGGGCCCGCTTGGCCATGCTGGGCCGAAAGTGGCACTCTCCCTCCCCGCGACAAGGAGCACGGTATGGCCTCGGACTCGGTCGAACGCTTCATGGCGGCCCTGAACCCGGAGCACCGGGACACGGTCGGCGCCAGGCCCCGCCAGGAACAGGAGCAGCTGGCGGCGGCCTGGGAACGGGAACTGGAAGCGGACGACGAGCTGGACACCCTCGACGAGCTGTCCCCGCCGGCGGCGGAGGCCGAGGCCGCCCGCCGCGTGCTGGAGCGGGAAGCCGGCTAGGCCGTGTTTTAGGAAGCGCGGGC
>NZ_MLYO01000035.1 GCF_001866665.1 Streptomyces monashensis
CGCCGAGGTCGGCGCCAAGCTCGCCGTCATCGGCGCCCCGGGTGCCGCCCCGGCCGCCGCTCCGGCCCCGGCCGCCCCGGCCCCCGCCGCCGCTGCCCCGGCCGCTCCGGCCCCGGCTCCGGCCGCCCCCGCGGCTCCGGCGCCCGCCCCGGCGCCCGCGCCCGCCGCTCCGGCTCCGGCGCCCGCCCCGGTCGCCGCCGCCCCGGCCCCGGTGGCCCCGGCCGCCCCGGCCCCGGTCACCCCGGCCCCCGCCGCTCCCGCTCCGGCCGCCGCCCAGGCGACGGACGAGGGCGCGTACGTCACCCCGCTGGTGCGCAAGCTCGCCGCCGAGAACGGCGTCGACCTGGGTGCCGTCAAGGGCACCGGCGTCGGCGGCCGTATCCGCAAGCAGGACGTCATCGCCGCCGCCGAGGCCGCGAAGGCCGCCGCCGCTGCTCCGGCCCCCGTGGCCGCCGCTGTGACTGCCGGAGGCCATGCCGCCAGGAAGGCCCCGGCGCTGGAGGTCTCCCCCCTGCGCGGCCAGACCGTCAAGATGCCCCGCATCCGCAAGGTCATCGGCGACAACATGGTCAAGGCGCTGCACGAGCAGGCCCAGCTGTCCTCGGTCGTCGAGGTCGACGTGACCCGCCTGATGCGCCTGCGCGCCCAGGCCAAGGACTCGTTCGCGGCCCGTGAGGGCGTCAAGCTCTCCCCGATGCCGTTCTTCGTCAAGGCCGCCGCCCAGGCGCTGAAGGCCCACCCGGTCATCAACGCCCGGATCAACGAGGCCGAGGGCACCATCACCTACTTCGACACCGAGAACATCGGTATCGCGGTGGACTCCGAGAAGGGCCTGATGACCCCGGTCATCAAGGGCGCCGGTGACCTCAACATCGCCGGTATCTCCAAGGCCACGGCCGACCTGGCCGGCAAGGTGCGCGCCAACAAGATCACCCCGGACGAGCTGTCCGGCGCGACCTTCACCATCTCCAACACCGGCTCGCGCGGCGCGCTGTTCGACACGATCATCGTGCCGCCGAACCAGGTCGCGATCCTCGGCATCGGTGCCACGGTCAAGCGTCCGGCCGTCATCGAGACCGAGGAGGGCACGGTCATCGGCGTCCGCGACATGACCTACCTGACCCTCTCCTACGACCACCGTCTGGTCGACGGCGCCGACGCGGCCCGTTACCTGACGGCCGTCAAGGCGATCCTGGAGGCGGGCGAGTTCGAGGTCGAGCTGGGCCTCTGATCTCCCTGATCAGGCCGTACGACAGAGCCCCCGCCCGGAGTTCCTCTCCGGGCGGGGGCTCTGCTCGTGCCCGGAGGCCGCCGCTGTGAGGGGCCACCGCCACGAGAGGCGTGCCGCCACCAGCGCGGGGCGGGTGCGCCAGGTGTGCCGCGGAGACACGGCGCGGGACGCGCTCGGCTTCTCCTCGGTGTCGTCGGCGGGACGGCCGAGGCAGACGCGCAGGATCGGGTCCGGGGTCAGCGCCACGGTCGGAGCACTGTCTGCGCAGGTAGACGGACGGGGAAGCCGGCGTGCACGGGATCTCGTCGGCGAGCCCGTCCTCGGCCGCCAGCTCCTTCTTCCGGCCCGGCGCGTCTCCCCCCGGCTCCGTTCGGCCTCGGCCGACCGCCGCGTCCTTTCGGTCTCGGCCCGATCGAAGACCGATCCGAGAGGGGCAGCGTTCACCGATCGGCCACGCGCCCCAACTCCCCCGACACACAACGGCGTTGGCATTCCGCCCGGGAGCACCGCGCGGACGAGGCGGAATGCTTCCGTGCCGGTCGGGCATCACTCTGTAACAGGTATCACCTGTGGCGGAAGCGGCCGTGCCCCTTCTGTCCGGGGCCACGGTCGTATTGTCTAAGAGTCCCGCCGACCCGCCGGGTCCGCACCGCCGAGGAGCCTCCATGACCGCGCCCGTCGTCCACTCGCTGCGCGAACAGATCCGCGAGCACATCGTGGAGGGAATCGTGAGCGGGCGCTGGCAGCCGGGCGAGCGCATCGTGGAGCGCCGTATCGCCACCGAGCTGGAGGTCAGCCAGACCCCGGTCCGCGAGGCCCTGCGCGAGCTGGAATCGCTGCGACTGATCGAGTCGGCGCCGAACAAGGGCGTCCGGGTCCGCAATCTGACCGCGGCCGACCTGGAGGAGAGCTACCCGGTCCGGGCCGGGCTGGAGGCCATCGCGGCGGAGCTGGCGGCCGACCGCCTCGCCGAGGACTGCTCGGCCCTGGAGCCGCACGTCCTGGCCCTGTACGAGGCCGACCGCGACGCCGACGGCACCGCCCAGGTCCGCCACACGGTCGGCTTCCACCGCGAGCTGGTCCGCGCGGCGGACAACTCGGTGCTGCTGCACACCTGGGAGGGCCTCGGCATCGAGGTCTTCACGGCGCTGTCCATCCGCTGGCTGGGCACGGTCCAGCAGTCGTACGCCGAGGAGCACGAGGAGCTGGTGCAGGCCTTCAAGCGCCGGGATCCGCGGATCGCGGAGCTGGTGAAGGCCCACGTCCTCGGCTGCGCCCCGCGCCCCTGAGGGTGTCGTGACGACACTCCCGACCCACCATGGCACCGGCGAGCAGAGCCCCGCTCAAACGTAGCGCCACCTGCGAGAACATGGCTCAGAACCGACACTCGGTGCCCTGATCGAAGGCACCGCGTGCCGACTTTCTCGCAATCGAGAAGTTTTGCCCCTCAACCCTTTGATCGATCATCGATCAGGGAGTTACAGTCGCCGACGGACTTCCACCGAAGTCCTCGCCCTGTCCTGCCAAAGACCAAGGGCACCCCCGAACCCTTTACCGATGAGGGAACCCCCTTCGACTGAGGAAGGCGGCGACATGACCGACCCCAACGCCATCCAGCCGAGCGCGCTCGACCAGCTCCCCGACCGCGATCCGGAGGAGACCGCCGAATGGCAGGCCTCCCTGGACGCCGTCGCCCAGCAGGCCGGGCCGCACCGCGCCGCGTACCTGATGCGCCGGACGCTGGAGCGTGCCGAGGCGGGCGGCGTCGCGCTGCCGAAGCTCCTCGAGACGGACTACGTCAACACCATCCCCACCTCCGCGGAGCCGGGCCTGCCCGGTGACCCGGAGCTGGAGGCCCGCATCACCGCCTGGAACCGCTGGAACGCGGCCGCCATGGTGACCCGCGGCTCGAAGCACGGTGTGGGCGGCCACATCGCCACCTTCGCGTCGGCCGCGTGGCTGTACGAGACCGGCTTCAACCACTTCTTCAAGGGCAAGGAGGGCGACGGCTCCGGCGACCAGCTGTACATTCAGGGCCACGCCTCCCCCGGCATCTACGCCCGCGCCTTCCTCGACGGCCGCCTGACCGAGGCGCACCTCGACAATTTCCGCCAGGAGGCCGGCGGCAACGGCCTGCCGTCGTACCCGCACCCGCGCCGGCTGCCCTGGCTGTGGGAGTTCCCGACGGTGTCGATGGGCCTCGGCCCGCTCTCCGCGATCTACCAGGCGCGCTTCAACCGCTACCTGACCAACCGCGGCATCAAGGACGTCTCCGCCTCGCACGTGTGGGCGTTCCTCGGCGACGGCGAGATGGACGAGCCGGAGTCGACGGCCGCACTCGCGCTCGCCTCCCGCGAGGGCCTGGACAACCTGACCTTCGTCATCAACTGCAACCTGCAGCGCCTCGACGGCCCGGTCCGCGCCAACTTCAAGATCGTGCAGGAGCTTGAGGCCCAGTTCCGTGGCGCCGGCTGGAACGTCGTCAAGACGCTGTGGGGCTCCGCCTGGGACGAGCTGTTCGCCCTCGACACGACGGGCGCGCTGGTACGCCGCCTGCGTGAGGTGCCGGACGCGCAGGTCCAGACGTACCAGACCCGCGACGCCGCCTACATCCGCGCCGACTTCTTCGGCAAGGACCCGGCCCTCGCCGAGATGGCGAAGCTGCTGAGCGACGACAAGATCCTTGAGTGTTTCCACCTCTCCCGTGGTGGTCACGAGGCCCGCAAGGTCTACGCCGCGTACAAGGCCGCCGTCGAGCACAAGGGCGCGCCGACCGTGATCCTGGCCCAGACGGTCAAGGGCCACACCCTGGGCGACGGCTTCGCGTCGAAGAACGCCAACCACCAGATGAAGAAGCTGACGGTGGACGAGTTCAAGACGATGCGCGACCTTCTTGAACTGCCCATCTCGGACAGCCAGTTCGTCGACGGCGCGGTCCCCTACGGCCACCCGGGCGCCGACTCCCCCGAGGTCCGCTACCTCCAGGAGCGCCGCGCGGCCCTCGGCGGCCCGGCCCCGGCCCGCCGTACGCACGCCCTCGCCCCGCTGCCCGCCCCCGCCGAGAAGGCCTTCGCCTCCTTCGACAAGGGCTCCGGCTCGCAGAACGTGGCCACCACGATGGCCTTCGTCCGCCTGGTCAAGGACCTGGTCCGCGACAAGGAGACGGGCCGGCGCTGGGTGCCGATCGTCCCCGACGAGGCGCGCACCTTCGGCATGGAGTCGCTCTTCCCCTCCCTCGGGATCTACTCCCCCAAGGGCCAGACGTACGAGCCGGTCGACCGCGACCAGCTGATGTACTACAAGGAGGCCACGAACGGCCAGATCCTCAACGAGGGGATCACCGAGGCCGGTTCGATGGCCGACTTCATCGCCGCTTCGTCGTCGTACGCGACGCACGGCGAGGCGATGATCCCCTTCTACATCTTCTACTCGATGTTCGGCTGGCAGCGCACGGCCGACCAGATGTGGCAGCTCGGCGACCAGCTCGGCCGCGGCTTCCTCGTGGGCGCCACGGCGGGCCGTACGACCCTGACGGGCGAGGGCCTGCAGCACGCCGACGGCCACTCCCCGGTGATCGCGGCGACGAACCCCGCCGCCCTCTCCTACGACCCGGCGTTCGCCTACGAGATCGCGGTGATCGTCCGCGAGGGTCTGCGCCGGATGTACGGCGAGGCCAAGCCGGGCGAGGACCAGAACGTCTTCTACTACCTGACGGTCTACAACGAGCCGCTGCCGCAGCCCGCGAAGCCGCAGGGTCTCGGCATCGACGAGGGCATCGTCAAGGGTCTGTACCGCTTCAGCACGGCGGAGTCCGCGGGTCTGTCCCCGGCCGCCAACGCCGCGCGCATCCAGCTGCTGGGCTCGGGCACGGCGATCCACTGGGCCGTCGAGGCGCAGAAGCTGCTCGCCGAGGAGTGGGGTGTCGCGGCCGACGTCTGGTCGGCGACCTCCTGGACGGAGCTGCGCCGGGACGCCATGGAGGCCGACGCGGCCCTCCTGCGCGGCGAGGAGCGCGTGCCCTACGTCCGCCAGGCGCTGCAGGGCGCCGAGGGCCCGGTGCTGGCCGTCTCCGACTACATGCGCCAGGTCCCGGACCAGATCGCGCAGTGGGTGGAGCAGGACTACTCCTCGCTGGGCGCCGACGGCTTCGGCCTGTCGGACACCCGCGACGCGGCCCGCCGCCACTTCGGCGTCGACGCCCAGTCGATCGTCGTCGCGGCCCTGGCCCAGCTCGCCCGCCGCGGCGAGGTCAAGGCCACGGCGGTCAAGGAGGCCCGGGAGAAGTACGGCCTCTGAGCGGACCTGAGGTCCTGAGAAGGGGTACGGCGTCCTGCCGTACCCCTTCTCTTGTCAGTGCCTCCCGGCATGATGAGGAGATGCGCGCCGCCCGGCTCATCAAGATGGTGCTCCTCCTCCAGTCCCGGCCCGTCATGACCGCGGCCGAGCTGGCGCAGGAGCTGGAGGTGTCGGAGCGGACGGTCACGCGGGACGCGCAGGCCCTGTCGGAGGCGGGAGTGCCGGTGTACGCCGACCGGGGGCGGGCCGGCGGCTATCGGCTGGTCGGCGGGTACCGCACGCGGCTGACGGGGCTGGCCCGGAGCGAGGCCGAGGCGCTGTTCCTGAGCGGGGTACCGGGGGCGCTGCGGGAGATGGGCCTCGAGGACGCCGCCTCCGCCGCCCGGTTGAAGGTCTCGGCCGCCCTGCTGCCCTCGCTGCGGGACGCCCCGGACAGCGCGGCCCGGCGCTTCCACCTGGACGCGCCGGCCTGGTTCCGCGAGCCGGAGACACCCGCACTGCTGCCGGTGGTGGCCGAGGCGGTGTGGGCCGACCGCCGGGTCCACGCGCTCTACCGGCGCGGCGAGAACACGGTCGAGCGCCACCTGGACCCGTACGGCCTCGTGCTGAAGGCCGGGGTCTGGTACCTGTGCGCGCGGATCGCCGACGGCACGGGGGCCTTCCGGACGTACCGGCTCGACCGGTTCGACGCCGTGGAGGCCCTGGACGAGGGATTCGAGCGGGACTCCGGTTTCGATCTGCCCGGGTACTGGGCCGGGCAGGCCGAGCGGTTCGCGCGGTCGATCCTGCGTGCCGAGGTCGTCGTACGGCTGTCCCCGGAGGGGGTGCGGCGGCTGCGGTACGCCGTCGATCCGGCGGCCGCGCGTGAGGCGCTCGGCGGCGGGGGCGAGCCGGACGGCGAGGGCTGGGTGACGGTGACCGTCCCGGTGGAGTCCGAGGAGGTGGCGTACGCGCAGCTGACGGCGCTCGGCGCGGAGGCCGAGGTGGTGGCGCCGGCGCCCCTGCGGGAGCGGTTCGCGGCGGACGCGGCCCGGCTCGCCGCACGGTACGGCCGCGGCGGTGCCGGATAACGATCCGCGTACTCCGGCGCACTCCGCGTGCGTCGCACGGGCCGAGGCCCGATGCTGGTGCCGTGATGGACGAGACGGAGTTCTGGGAGCTGATCGACACCAGCCGCGAGGGCGCCGGGGGCGACGCCGAGGAGCAGGCCGACCTGCTCGTGGACCGGCTGCTCCAGCTGGAGCCGGACCTGGTGCTGGACTTCGCCCGTCACTTCGAGGCCCGCTACAACCGCGCCTACCGCTGGGACCTGTGGGGCGCCGCGTGGGTGCTGCTGGGCGGGGCCAGCGACGACGCTTTCGACTTCTTCCGGTGCTGGCTGATCGGCCAGGGCCGGGAGGTCTTCGAGGGCGGGCTGCACGACCCGGACGCGCTGGCCGACCTGCTGGGCGAGTTCGACGAGGAGATCGACGGCGACGGCGAGGAGCTGGGCTACGCCGCGGACGAGGCGTACGAGCAGCTGACCGGCACGGTCGCGCCCGAGCTGGGCATCGCCCCGGCGCCCGCCGAGCCCGAGGGCACGTCGATCGACTTCGAGAACGAAGCTGTCCTGGCGGAGCGCTACCCCAAACTCTGGGATCGTTTCAAGGGCTGATTCGTGCCCTGAATTCGACCGAAAACATTCCATCCTGGCCCGTAGAAGATCTCCACGGCCCCACGATCCCCCCTGACCTGGGGCTTCAGCCGTTCCTTCCTTATCTTGCGCCCCACAGGACACACCGTCAGAAAGCGCGCGCACGGGGCGTGTTCCGCGTTCGGTGTGCGCCGGAGGTAGGCTGAGCGCATTCCACAGGGCAGCCAGGTAGCAGGCCGCCCGGAAGCAGGTTGCCACCTGGCAGATCGCCACCTGGCAGACACTCTCCGGGCCTTCTGCCGGTGGCGGCTCGAAGTCACCCTCGACAAAGAATCGGGACCGCGAGGAGATGACATCGATAGATCCGGCTCTGGAGCGCCGCAGGGTGCGGTTCGCCCTGCGCGCCTTCCGCAATGACGCGCGCATGAGCCAGCCCGAGGTGGCCGAGCACCTCGACTGGTCGCCCTCCAAGGTCATCCGGATCGAGGGCGGCTCCGTCGGGGTGTCCGTGACCGACCTGCGCGCCCTCCTCGATCTCTACGGCGTCACGGACGCCACGATCCGCCGTGACCTGGAGCAGGCCACCCGGGAGAGCCGGCGCCCGCCGTGGTGGCACCGGTTCCGGGACGTGGTGAGCCCGCCGTTCGCGGTGTTCCTCGGACTGGAGGGCGCGGCGAGCGAACTGTCCGCCTTCGACCCGACGCTCGTCCCCGGCCTCCTCCAGACCGAGGCGTACACCCGCGCGCTGCTGAGCAAGCTGCCGCCCGAGCGGACCGACGCGATCGTACGGCTGCGGGCCGAGCGGCAGCGCCGGCTGCTGCGCGAGACGGCGGCCGAACCCCGGCTGCGGTTCCTGCTCGACGAGGCGGCACTGCGCCGCGCGGTCGGCGGGGCGGCCACGATGCGCGAGCAGCTGGGGCGCCTGAAGTCCGACGCCGCGCTGGCGCACGTGGAGCTGAGCGTCGTGCCCTTCGCCCGGGGCGCGTACCCGGTGCTGCGCGAGGGTTCGATCGCGCTGACCTTCCAGAGCGGCGACGACGTGCTGTTCGTGGAGGGCCCGAACGGCGCGCTGACCACGCGTGACGACCAGACCGCGGTCGACGAGTTCCTGACGAAGTTCGAGGCGTCCCGCAAGGAGGCGGTCTCCGGGGACGAGGCGATCGCGTTCATCGACGAGGTGCTGGGCCAGTACCCGTCCTAGCAGTTCCGACCGGACTGGAGACAGTCGGGCAGAGATCGGAGAGGGCCCGTGGCGGGTGTGCTCACCTGGATACGGCAGTGGCGGGCGGGCAACGGCGCCCCCCGCCCCGGCACCCGTGTGCCGGATCCCGCTTCGCCCCCGGCCGGGCAGCCGCAGCCGGGGACCACCGGGCAGCCGGCGCCCCGGGCCGACGAGGCCGGCGGCCGGGCACAGGCCTCGGATCCGGGCGCCGCGGAGCCCGAACCGCCCTCGGCGGACCCGGAGCCGACCGACCCGCCGGCGCCGATCGTGCCGACCGCGGTCATCACCGCGGGCGCGGCCGCCGGCGGTGCCCCGGCCGGCCCCCGGCGTGGCATCGACATCCCCACGCCCCGGGAGGTCCTGCCGGACCGGCCGCCCACGCCCGGCGACCTGGTGATGTTTCTGCAGACCGCGGTCCTCGGCTCCAACGCCGCGCTGCTGAGGTTCCTCTGCGCCCTGCTGGGCCTCGGCTTGGTGTTCCTGCTGGTGTACGGCGGCTCGCTGCTGGTCGCCGTCGTCATCCAGGCACTGGTGCACTCGTTCGCGCCGCACGCCACTCCGTCGCTGGGCACGCTGGAGCGCAGCGGGTGGATCCTCGGCGGGACCGGCACGGCCGTCTTCGGCGGTCTGCGAATACGCCGGTGGTTCAGGAACCGGCCGCAGGACCCCGTCAGCCGCCCGGCCGGAACCACTCCGTCAGCTGCGGAAAGCGACGAGTCGCGGCCGTAGTCCCGCGGTCGAGCAGCACCCCGGCGACGACCGCCGTCAACGCGCCGGACAGGGCCCACACCCAGGGGCGCAGCGTCCCTGTCACCGCGAGCGAGAGCAGGACGCCGATCAGCGTGGCCGCGCCGCCGGAGATCACGAAGACGACGGCGATCAGCGGGAGCAGCGGCAGGAGCGCTCTGCCACGGGGCCGGGTCGCGCGCACGACCGCGAGCGGCGTCTCAGCGGATTCCCCCATCTCGCCCCCACGTAACTGATCATGCGGCTGATCACGTAGCTGAAATGGACTCTGGCCGTGCTGCGGATGTCGTCTCAGCGCTGGGCCCAATCGAACCACAGCCACCCCCCGTCGCCGCTCTCCACCCCGCCCCATGGCCGGAAGTCGCTTGTCATCGAAGCTCCTTCGGCGCCGTCGGCACCGTCGACTCCGTCGGCGCCATCCGGGTTCTACCGCATAACGCGCCCAGGAATGCCCGCCAGGCCGGCCCCGCGAAGGCGACGCCGTGCGTGTCGGGGCGATGGGACTCACGTACGCGAACTCCCCCGCCCGTCACGGCGACCTCCACACACTCGTACGGGTCGCAGGCACTGCTCCGGTGCCAGTCGAGCCCGAGCAGATCCCCCTCGCCCACCGCTGACTACCCCTCACCATGCGGTCGGAAAAGACCGGTCGGTGCAAGGCCGCCCATGCCTGGAAACCCCCGTATTTCCCGCTTTCGCCGGTCCGCACGCACCGTATCGCACACGTGCGGACGCCCGCAGGAGGACGGCGGGAGTGGCCAGTGCACGGCACGAACCGAACCGCCGGTCACACACTCCTGCCCCACTTTTGCCCTGAAAGGGTAGGCTCCCCAGCCCTGTTGCGCCAAGTTGCAATCAAGCCCGATCCGGGCCCTACTTCCTTGTCGCGCAAGGGACTTGGGGATCTCGCGGGCCGGGCCGGGCCGTGCCGGGCGGCGCGGCGTCGGCCCCGTCCTGCTGTCGTGGCCGACCGCAGGACGCGGGGCTCGGAGGAAGCCTGCGCGGCGCCTAGGGGGTCCTTGTGGCCGGCGTCCGGGACGCGGCGGGTGCGTGAGCCGGGGCGGGCGTGCGGGACGCGGCGGGTGTGTGAGGTGCGGCCGGCCGGTGGGCCGCGGCGGGGACGTCCACCGGGATCGAGGTGCGGGGCGGGATCGGCGGGGCGACGGGGCGGCCCTGGAGGCGGGCGGCCTGCCGGCGGATCTCGGGGAGGCGGGCGCTGAGCTCGGCGCCGGGGCAGCTGGTCATGTAGCCGGCGTCGTGGCCGGCGAGGACGGGCAGGGTGGCGGTGGTGCCGGCCCGGTAGCGGCTGTGACTGCTGCTGGAGAGCAGCCGGATGGTGGCGCGCGGGTCGATCCCGGCGAGGCCGAGCTTCCAGGCGGCCAGGGCGGCGATGGCGTCGGTCATGGCGCGGGGCACCGGGGCGCCGGCGGTGAAGGTGCCGAGGGCGGCGATGCCGGCGGTGCGGTGGTTGAAGCCCAGGGTGTGCGCGCCGGTGACGGGCCGGTCGACGCCTCCGGCGCGGCCCTCGTAGATGGTGCCGCAGCGGTCGACGACGAAGTTGTAGCCGAGGTCGTCCCACTTGCGGTCGCCGCGCTGGCCGGCGTACAGGTGCCGGATGATGGCGGGCGCGTCCGCGCAGTCGTAGTTGCTCGGCGAGTCGGTGTGGTGCAGGAAGACGGCGACCACCTTGTCGTCGTAGCGCGGGGGCGGCTGCGGGCCGGCGTCGGGACCCAGCCAGGCGGACCGCGGCACGATGGCCGGCCGGGCGGCGCGGTAGGCGGTCATGGCCGGTCCCGCCCCGTGCCGCTCGGCGCGCACGGTGGCGGGCCCTTCCACGCCGCGGACGAACAGCACGAGCGCCAGCAGGGCGCAGACGCCGGGCAGACATCCGATCAGCACCAGCACCGGCCCGGAGACCCGCGCCCCAGGTCCCCGCCGCCGTACCCCGTCCGGCTCAACGGGCCCGGTCGGCCGGCCCGGCGGTTCCGGCGGCCCGTACCCCCCCTGCGCCTGCGGTGTTCCGGGTCGTGTCGGCGAGCTTCTGAACAATCTCGCCGGCGGCCTTGTCGGCAACCATCTCGACGATCTTCGCAGCGACCGGCTCAGCGGTCTTCGGACTACGCGCATGGTCCCACTCTCACGGGGACACGCCACGCCCGCGATGTGCGCTGTGCCACCCGGTGGAACCATCGTCCTGGTCCGGGACGTTTCTGGGGGTACACACATACGTGGCCGGTTCGCCGCGCGGCGGCCGTCCAGGTGTGGGTGACTGATCACCGGGCCCGTCCCGTCCGTACTGAGGGGTCCGAGAGAAAGGCGGCTCCGTGGACCTGCTCGACCTGGTGCTTGTGCTCGTGATCTTCGTCTACGCGGTGTCCGGCTACCGCCGCGGGCTGGTGGCCGGCTGCGTCTCGCTGGCGGGGTTCGTCGGCGGCGCCGTCCTCGGCGTGTGGGTGCTGCCATGGGTCGCGGGCCTGGTGGCGCGCGGTACGGCGGAGGCGACGGTCCTCGCGGTGATGACGGTGCTGGTGCCGGCGGTGGTGGGGCACGAGCTGGCGGGCCGGCTGGCGCTGCGGCTGCGCGGGGAGCTGGACCGCGGCCCGCTGCGGGTGGCGGACGGGATAGGCGGTGCGGCGGCCAACTCGGTCGCGGTGCTGATCGTGGCCTGGGTGGCGGCGAGCGTGCTGGGCGCGGCCCCGTCACAGGCGCTGACGACGGCGATACGGAACTCGACGCTGCTCGGCGCGGTGCAGCAGGCGATGCCGCAGACGACGCCCATGTGGTTCTCGCGGGCGACCTCGGCGCTGACCGAGGCGGGTTTCCCGCAGGTCTTCAACCCGTTCGAGAACGAGTCGACGGCCCAGGTGGCCCGGCCCTCCGGCGACAGCGTGACCCCGGCCGCGACCAGCGCGGCGAGGCTGAGCACCGTGAAGATCGAGGGCGTCTCGGGCAACGAGGGCCGGGAGGGCAGCGGCTTCGTCTTCGCCGCAGAGCATGTGATGACCAACGCGCACGTGGTGGCGGGCATCGACCACCCGAGCGTGCGGATCGGCGGGGTCGGGCGGTCGTACGACGCGAGAGTGGTGCTCTTCGACCCCGACCGGGACGTGGCCGTGCTGTACGTGCCGGGCCTGCGCGCGCCGGTACTGCGCTTCGACACGAACGCGGCGCGCGGGGACTCGGCGGTGGTCGCGGGCTATCCGCAGGACGGCAGCCTGAACCTCCAGGCGGCGACGGTGGCGAGCCGGGTGAACGCGACCGGGCAGAACATCTACAACGACCGCACGGTCACCCGGGACATCTACTCGATCCGCTCCACGGTCCGCCCGGGCAACTCCGGCGGCCCGCTGCTGACCACGGACGGCAGGGTGTTCGGCGTGGTCTTCGCCCGCTCCACCTCGGACGCCGAGACGGGGTACGCGCTGACGGCGGCCGAGGTGGCGGACGCCGCCCGGCGCGCGGCCACGGCGACGATCCCGGTGGGCACGGGCCAGCTGGTCAGCTCCTAGGGGTGTCCGTCACAGCGTGCGGCCCATGAGCACGTCGTCGACGTAGGCGCCGTCGAGGAGGAACTCCTGCGGCTGCACGCCCTCGACGGCGAACCCCTCGGACGCGTAGAGCGCGCGGGCCGGGGCGTTGTGCCCGAGCACGCGCAGGCTCAGCCGGCGCGCCCCGCGGCGGCGTGCCTCCGCGACGGCGGCCCGGACCAGCGCCCGCCCGAGGCCCTGCCCGCGCGCCTCGTCGGCGACGGCGAGGCCCTGGATCTGCAGGACGTGCGCGTTGGAGGCGAGCGGCGTCGGGCGGGCCAGGCGGATGTAGCCGACGATCCGCCCGTCGGCCTCGGCGACCAGGTAGTCCCGCGGGAGGTGGCGCTCGTCGAAGAACGGCGGCTGCGGCGGGGGCGAGACGGCGTGCAGGGTGGACCAGGTGGCGCGGTCGAGGAGGGCGAGGCCCTCCTCGTCACCGGCCACGGCGATGCGTATGTTCGGCTGCTTGTGCGGCTCCGGCATGGCGATCACCCTACGGCGGGCGCCCGGAAGCGCCCCAGGGGGTTTTCCCGCGGGCATGCTGGGGTCCATGGAGGCACAGGAACGTATGCGGATCGCGGTGGCGGGCGCGTCCGGGCTCATCGGCAGTGCGCTGGCCCGGTCCCTGACGGCGGACGGGCACGAGGTCGTCCGGCTGGTGCGCCGGGCGGCCGCGGGGCCGGACGAGGTCTGCTGGGACCCCGAGGGGCGGTCCGTCGAAACGACCGCCGCGGGACTGACGGGCTGTACGGCCGTGGTCAATCTGGCGGGGGCCGGGATCGGCGACCGGCGCTGGACGCCGCAGTACAAGCGGCTGCTGCGGGACAGCCGGGTGCTGGGCACGGCCACGCTGGCGGAGGCGGTGGCGGCGCTGCCCGAGCCGCCGCGGGTCTTCGTCAGCGGCAGCGCGATCGGCATCTACGGCGACACCGGCGACCGGGTGGTGGACGAGGAGGCGCCGCCGGGTGACGGGTTCCTGCCCGGACTGTGCGTGGAGTGGGAGGAGGCGGCGGCGCCCGCGCAGGAGGCGGGGGTGCGGACGGTGTTCGCGCGGACGGGCCTGGTGGTGGCGCGCGGCGGCGGGGCCTGGGGGCGGCTGTTCCCGCTGTTCCGGGCGGGGCTCGGCGGGCGGCTGGGCGACGGGCGGCAGTACTGGTCGTACATCGCGCTGCACGACGAGGTCGCGGCGATCCGGCATCTCATCGACCACGAGGGTCTGTCCGGGCCCTTCAACCTGACCGCGCCGCGGCCACTGACGAACCGTGAGATCACGGCCGCGATGTCCCGTGTGCTGCGCCGCCCCGCCCCGTTCGCGGTTCCGGCGCCGGTGCTGCGGGCGGTGCTGGGCGAGCTGGCCGGGGATGTGCTGGGCAGCCAACGGGTGGTGCCGAAGCGGTTGTTGGCGTCGGGGTTCACGTTCGCGTTCCCCGGGGTCGAGGAGGCGATCCGCGCGGCGGAGTGAACCGGCCATGGGAGACCGGCGAACGCATGTGACCGTATGCGACCTCCATGCGACCGTGCCCTGTTCATGCGCGACTGTTTACGACCGATCACGGCCCTAACCTCGACCCGAACTCGGGTATCCCCGGAGCCTGTTGGGGGCATGACGTCTCCACCGGCCGCGCAACCACAGGAGGGGCCTCGTGCTTGAGCCCGCGTACCAGGTGGACGTCGTCATCGTGGGAGCCGGTATCGCCGGTCTCTCGGCGGCTCATCGGCTCACCAGCGCAGGAGTAACGACCGCAGTCCTGGAGGCCGCCCCTTACGTGGGCGGCCGTATGTCGACCGAGAAGGTCGACGGCTTCCGGCTCGACCGCATCGGACAGCTGCTCTCCACGTCCTATCCCGAACTCCGCATGACCCCGGGCCTGGACTCCCTGGTCCTGCGCACCTTCGCGCCCGGCGTCCTGCTGCACCGCGACGGCCGCACCCAGCGCGCGGGCGCGCCAGCGGCCGGAGGGAGCGCAAGGGGCGCACTCCATGCCGTACGCGCCCTCGCAAGCGCCCCCAGGGGTGCGGCGGCCGCCCCGGGCCGGACCGGCGCGCCGGTGGGTGGCGCGGTGGACCAGGCCCGGCTGGGCGTCGCCCTCGGCCGGATCGCCACCACCCCCGTCGAGCGCATCCTGGCCCGCCCCGAGATGCCCGCCGCCCAGGCCCTCGCCCGGCGCGGGGTCCCGGCGCGCACCGTCGAGGGCTTCCTGCGGCCCCTGCTGGCGACGCTCCTGTGCGACCCCGGGCTGACCACCTCCAGCCGGTGCGCCGACCTCGCGCTGCGCGCCTTCGCGAGCGGGCGGCTGTGTGTGCCGGAGGGCGGCGCGGACGTGCTGCCGGAGCTGCTGGCACGCGCGCTGCCGCCGGGCACCGTGCACACCGGGGTGCGGGTGACCTCGGTGTGCACCACCTCGGTGACCACGGCCGAGCACGGGGAGATCCGCTGCCGTGCGGTGCTGCTGGCGACGGACGCGCGGGCCGCCGCGGAGTTGCTGCCGGGCCTGCGGGTGCCGGACTTCCATCCGGTCACCGTCGTCCACCACACCACCGACGACGCGGTGGCCGGCTTCGCCACCGGCACCTCGCTGCTGCTGGACGCCGACCGGGGCGGGCCGGTGGCGCACACGGCGGTGCTCAGCAACGTGGACCCGAGCCGGGCACCGGTCGGCCGCGCCCTGATCTCCTCGACGGTCCTCGGCCGCCCGCCGGAGAGCGTGGACACCGCCGTCCGCATCCACCTCTCCCGGCTCTACGGCACCTCGACGCGCCGCTGGGAGACGCTGGCCGTGCACCACACGCCGGAGGCCGTCCCGGCGATGCGCCCACCCCACGACCTGCGCCGCCCGGTACGCCTCCTGGCGGGCCTGTACGTCTGCGGCGACCACCGCGACACCAGCACGGTCCAGGGCGCGCTGCACTCGGCCCACCGGGCGGCGGGAGCGATCCTCGCGGACCTGGGCGCGGCGGGCTCGATCCACAGCGCGGACCCGGCGCCGACGTTGCCGAAGGCGGCGTAGCCGGGAAGCACTCAGCTCAGTGCGGCCACCTTCTCCCGGTACCCCCTCGCCGGCGCCGCGTCCCGGTACGGCTCCAGCCGCCGCTCGAAGTCCCGCACGTACTCGATCGCGCGAGCGGACCTCATCTCGGCGGCCGCGCCGGCCGCTTCGGCGGCCAGCGCGCACGCCTGGTCGAGTTCGCCGAGGCCCAGGCGGGCCGTGGCGAGCACGATGCGGCAGAACAGCCGGCTGCGGGCGAAGGAGGGCGCGCGCAGCTGGAGGGAGCGTTCGGCGTGCTGGGCGGCGGCCCGGAACTGCTGAAGGTCCCGGTGGCAGTGCCCGAACTCGTCCGCGAGCTGGGCCTCGTCGAAGAACGTGGCCCAGTACGGCACGTCGTCCCCGGGCCGGGCCGCCTCCAGGGCGCGTTCGGCCCGGACCAGCGCCGCGGTGCACGCCCGCACCTCGCCCAGCACGCCGTGCGCCCGCGCCTCGGAGGCGTGCAGCAGCGCCTGCACGACCGGCGGTGCGCCGGTGCCGACCCCCTGCTGGGCCACCCGGGCCAGCTGCACGGCCTCCCTGCCGTGCCCGAGGTAGACGGCCTGGCGGCTCATGGTGACCAGGACGTAGGAGCCGTACGACCGGTCGCCGGCCGCCTGCGCGAGCCGCAGCGCCTGCACGAAGTAGCGCTGGGCGAGGCCGTGCGCCGCGATGTCGTACGACGTCCAGCCCGCGAGGCGGGTCAGGTCGGCGGCGGCGCCGAACAGCCGGCGGCCGGTCTGCTCGTCGTAGGTGCCGCGGAGCATCGGCTCGCACTCGTGCTCCAGATAGCGCACGAGGGCCTGGCGGGCGTGGCCGCCGCCGAAGCGGTCGTCGAGGGTGCGGAACAGCTCGCCCACCGAGCGGAGCGCGGCGATGTCGCCGCTGCTGACCTTGTGCCCGGGGACGCGCTCGGCGTGCCCGCGGGAGCGGGGCGGGGCGAGCGGCTGGGGCTTGGCGAGGCCCGCCCGGGCCTGCGCGGGCACCCGGGGCGCGGGTTCCCGGGCCACCTTGTCGTCGGCCTTGCCGATCAGCCAGTCCCGGCTGGGCACGACGAGCCCGGCCGGGGTGAAGGCGATCTTGCGCAGCTCGGCATGGCTGCCGGAGTCCTTGCGCCACAGCCCGCTGACGATGTCGACGGCCTCCTCCGGGGTGGCCGCGAACTCCAGCCCGGCGTACACCGGGGCGCACGCGTCCAGGCCGAGGTCCTGGGCCGTGAGCCGGCGTCCGAGCCGACGGGTGAACACCTCGGCGATCAGAGCGGGGGTGGTACCCCTGGGCTGCTGTCCGCGCAGCCAGCGGGTGACCGAGGTCTTGTCGTATCTGAGGTCCAGCCCGTGCTCCAGGCCGAGCTGGTCGACGCGACGGGCCAGACCCGCGTTGGAGAACCCCGCTTCTGCGATGAGCGCGGCGAGTTGGCGGTTGGGGGTGCGCTGCGCGGGTCGGTCCGTCATCTGCGGTGCGGTCTCCTGCCTTCCGGGCTGACGCAGTGCCCGGATTGCCGTTGAGCAGCCCTTATGGCCTCGTGAACGGCGCGAATGTAGCGGAGAGTGAGGGTGCGATCACACCTTCCGCCATCCATTCATCCGATCGTGTGAGAAACGCCCGTAGGGCTGACGTACTCCGGTCGGACGTACAGTGGCGTGGGCGCGATACGCGCCTGACACCGGTTGCCCGGTCGATTGCCCGGTCGCTGAGGGAGGCGCTTGCCGTGAGTGAGTTGGGGTTCGTCCGCATGGGGTTCGGCGCGGACGCCGTCGAGTACCAGGAGGCCTGGGACGAGCAGCGCCGGGTGCACGCGGCCCGGTTCGCCGACGAGGTCCCGGACACCGTTCTGCTCCTCGAACATCCTCCCGTCTACACGGCGGGCCGCCGCACCGCGCCCGAGGAGCGCCCGCTGGACGGCACCCCCGTGGTCGACGTGGACCGCGGCGGCAAGATCACCTGGCACGGACCGGGCCAGCTCGTCGGCTACCCGATCCAGAAGCTGCCCCGCCCGGTGGACGTGGTCGCGCATCTGCGCCGCCTCGAGGACGCGATGATCGCGGTGTGCGCCGAGTTCGGCGTCGAGACCTCCCGGGTCGAGGGCCGCGCCGGTGTCTGGGTGCTCGGCGACCCGGTGGAGCGGCGCCCGGCGCTCGGCGGGCTCACGCTCGACTTCGACCCGCGCGCGAACGACCCCGAGTTCGACCCCCGGCTCAACGGCCCCGAGTACGCGCCCTCGAACGCGGGCCAGCGTCGTGAGGACCGCAAGATCTGCGCCATGGGCATCCGCGTCGCCAAGGGCGTCACGATGCACGGCTTCGCCCTGAACGTGAACCCGGACACCTCGAACTTCGACAAGATCATCCCGTGCGGCATCCGCGACGCGGGCGTGACCTCCCTCTCGTACGAGCTCGGCCGCGAGGTGACCATCGACGAGGTGCTGCCGGTCGCCGAGAGGCATCTGCAGGACGTCCTCGGGAACGCGGACCTGAGGCCCCGGGTGATCGAGAAGGCCTCCGCCTGACTCTGGGAATGCGCCCTGCGGCAGCGGGGTTGGCTCCAGCGGCAGGGCGCATTTTGTACGGGCGTACCCTGGTGTGCGCCGAGGAATCAAAGCTTAGGGAGCCGGTCGTGTCCGCAGTCGCACCCGACGGACGCAAGATGCTGCGCCTGGAGGTCCGCAACAGCCAGACCCCCATCGAGCGCAAGCCCGAGTGGATCAAGACCCGGGCGAAAATGGGTCCCGAGTACACGAAGATGCAGAACCTCGTGAAGAGCGAGGGCCTGCACACGGTCTGCCAGGAAGCCGGCTGCCCGAACATCTACGAGTGCTGGGAGGACCGCGAGGCGACCTTCCTCATCGGCGGCGACCAGTGCACCCGGCGCTGCGACTTCTGCCAGATCGACACCGGCAAGCCGGAGGCGCTCGACCGCGACGAGCCGCGCCGCGTCGGCGAGTCCGTGGTCACGATGGATCTGAACTACGCCACCATCACCGGCGTCGCCCGCGACGACCTGGAGGACGGCGGCGCCTGGCTGTACGCCGAGACCGTGCGCCAGATCCACCGGCAGACGGCGGACCGCGAGGCCGGCCGCACGAAGGTCGAGCTGCTGGCCCCCGACTTCAACGCGGTCCCGGAGCAGCTGGCCGAGGTCTTCGAGTCCCGCCCCGAGGTGTTCGCGCACAACGTCGAGACGGTGCCGCGGATCTTCAAGCGGATCCGCCCCGGCTTCCGCTACGAGCGCTCCCTGAAGGTCATCACCGACGCCCGCGACGTCGGCCTGGTCACCAAGTCGAACCTGATCCTCGGCATGGGCGAGACCCGCGAGGAGATCAGCGAGGCGCTGCGGCAGCTGCACGACGCCGGTTGCGAGCTGGTCACCATTACCCAGTACCTGCGCCCCTCCGTCCGGCACCACCCCGTCGAGCGCTGGGTCAAGCCGCAGGAGTTCGTGGAGCTGAAGGAGGAGGCCGAGCAGATCGGCTTCTCCGGTGTGATGTCGGGTCCGCTGGTGCGCTCCTCGTACCGGGCCGGGCGGCTGTACCAGATGGCCGTCGAGAAGCGTGGGAGTTACATCGCCTCCCAGGCTGTGTGAATTCACGCACAAGCAATTACCGGCCAGTAATGGCCGAGTCGACGCGGCCCTGACCGTCCTCGCTGATGAGGGCGTTCATCAGGGCCGCGTCAGCTTTTGGGGGTACCGCATCAAGGTTTCATTGGCGTTTGACCGGTCGGTCACGCCCTGGTAACACCAAACAGTGACTCTGGTATCACGCCCCGTACACCACCCGCCGCTCCGAGGGGGGACCTCGAACATGCAGGCCGCGCCCGTCCGCGCCACCGCCATCCCGTCCTTCACCGATGCTCTCCGCGCCGTCGAGCACCTGCTCATGAGCGGCGGTCAGCGCACCGCCCGCCGCAATGCCTGGACCTCCGTGCTGGAGGACCGCCGCCGCGCCAAGGACCGCGTCGAGGCGCAGCGCGTCCTGGAGCAGGCCGCCGGCCGCCCCTGACCGCCCCTCCCCCGGGCACTGCCGTCGTCGGCACTCCCCGGGCCACGTAGACTTCGTGCCATGGCGAGGAAGGAAACCGCGGCGGACGCCGCGAACGCAGGGCGACTGAAGCAGATCGCTCTCACATACAAGATGACCCGTAAGGCCGACAAGAAGATCGGTCTTGTGCTCGGGGCTGTCGGAATCGGCATTCTCGCCGTCTTCCTCGCGATCGGCTTCCTGCTCGGCCATCCCGTCTACCTGGGCATCTTCGGCCTGCTGATCGCTCTGCTGGCGACCGCGATCGTGTTCGGCCGCCGGGCCGAGCGTGCCGCCTTCGGCCAGATGGAGGGCCAGCCGGGCGCCGCGGCCGCCGTGCTGGACAACATCGGCCGGGGCTGGACGACGACCCCGGCGGTGGCGATGAACCGCAGCCAGGACGTGGTGCACCGCGCGGTCGGCAAGGCCGGCATCGTGCTGGTCGCCGAGGGCAACCCGAACCGGGTGAAGAGCCTGCTGGCCGCCGAGAAGAAGAAGATGAACCGCATCGTGGCGGACGTGCCGGTGCACGACGTCATCGTCGGCAACGGCGAGGGCCTGGTCGAGCTGAAGAAGCTGCGGACGACCATGCTGAAGTTCCCGCGCGTGCTGACCGGCCCCCAGGTGACGGCCACCACCGACCGGCTGCGCGCCATGGGCGACCTGATGAGCAACATGCCGGTGCCGAAGGGCCCCATGCCCAAGGGCATGCGCATGCCGAAGGGCCGCTGAGCCTCGTAGCAGCTAGTTCAGCGAGCGGAACTCCCGCTCGCAGTACACCATCGGCGACCCCTCGCCCAGCCGCACTCCCGTTACCCGGCCGATCAGGATCGTGTGATCCCCGGCCGGGTAACGCGCGTATGCGGCACAGTCCAGCTGTACGGGCGCCTGGTACACCGTCGGCAGCCCGGTGGGACTCGGCTTGAGCACCGGGTCGGCGAACTTGTCCGCCCCCTTGGTGGCGAAGCGCAGCGCCAGATGCTGGTGTTCCGGGGCCAGCACGCTCACCGCGAAGTGCTCGCAGCGCGCGAAGACCAGCGCCGAGTCGGCCGTGTCCGACAGGCACACCAGCACCAGCGGGGGTTCCAGGGAGACCGAGCAGAAGGAACTGGCCGTGAAACCGCGGGGGGTGCCGTCCTCGCAGTGGGCGGTCACCACCACCACGCCCGACGGAAAGCGTGCCATGGCGTCCCGGAAGTCCTCGGGGGTCACCTCGGCCGCCATCACATCCTGGCTATCGGTCATTGCGTGCACCACCTGTCCCGCGACGTCGGTCCGACGACCGTCCGTGTCCGGGCGGTCACGACCACGGTCACGACTATGCCGCCGGGCAGGGGGTGGGGCAACCGGACCACGGCCGGGCGCGGGCGGTGCGCCCGGCGCCGCTCAGACGCGTACTTCGACCGTCTTCGCCAGCCGGTCGTGCAGACCGCGGCCGTCGCGGTCCCAGACCAGGGCCGGGATCGCGAGGCACAGCAGGATCGTGCGGAGCAGGGCGCGGGCCGGGCTGACCGTGCCGGTCTCCAGGGCCACGACGCGGAGGCCGAACAGGCGCTTGCCCGGGGTGAAGCCGATCGTGCCGACGGTCAGGGCGCTCAGGACGAAGAAGACACCGAGGGCCCAGTTGCTGGTCGCCTGGCTGTAGCCGTTGGTGATCAGGCCGTATGCGATCAGGACGCTCATCGCCCAGTCCACGGCGAGGGCGCCGAGGCGCCGCCCGGGCCGGGCGATCGAGTTCGGCCCGTCCTGCGGGAGACCGAGCTGTTCACCCCGGTAGCCGAAGTCCGCGCCGGCTTCTTCCATGGCCTCGCGGGGCCCGGAGAGCCATGATCCGATTGCCTGCCTGTTGTCCACCCGTCAACGGTACTGCGCCCGGCTGCGAGCCCTGTGCCGAGGGGTGTGTCGGGGCTACGGTGGACAGGTGGCCGGTTAACTTCTGCGAAACAAACGGGTCACGCCCGAGAAATCACCCGTCCCTAGGGTCGAGACCAGCGTGTGCCACCGCACTGGCCGCACGAACGATCTACCACCCCGGCGAGGACGGTCGGGAGTAGGAGGAGCTGGATGTTCCAGAACGCCGACGAGGCCAAGAAGTTCATCGCGGACGAGGACGTCAAGTTCGTCGACGTCCGCTTCTGCGACCTGCCGGGCGTCATGCAGCACTTCACGGTGCCCGTCGAGGCGTTCGACCCCGACGAGGAGCTGGCCTTCGACGGATCGTCGATCCGTGGCTTCCAGGCCATCCACGAGTCCGACATGGCGCTGCGCGCCGACCTGTCCACGGCCCGGATCGACCCGTTCCGCCGGGACAAGACCCTCAACGTCAACTTCTTCATCCACGACCCGATCACGGGCGAGCAGTACTCCCGTGACCCGCGCAACGTGGCGAAGAAGGCCGAGGCGTACCTCGCGTCGACCGGCATCGCGGACACCGCGTACTTCGGCCCCGAGGCCGAGTTCTACGTCTTCGACAGCGTGCGCTTCGCCACCTCGGCGAACGAGTCGTTCTACCACATCGACTCCGAGGCGGGCGCCTGGAACACCGGCGCCGTCGAGAACAACCGTGGCTACAAGGTCCGCTACAAGGGCGGCTACTTCCCGGTCCCGCCGGTCGACCACTTCGCCGACCTGCGCGCCGAGATCTCCCTGGAGCTGGACCGGCAGGGTCTGAAGGTCGAGCGCCAGCACCACGAGGTGGGCACCGCCGGCCAGGCCGAGATCAACTACAAGTTCAACACGCTGCTCGCCGCCGCCGACGACCTCCAGCTCTTCAAGTACATCGTGAAGAACGTCGCCTGGCGCAACGGCAAGACCGCGACCTTCATGCCGAAGCCGATCTTCGGCGACAACGGCTCGGGCATGCACGTGCACCAGTCGCTGTGGAGCAACGGCGACCCGCTGTTCTACGACGAGGCCGGTTACGCGGGCCTGTCGGACACCGCCCGCTACTACATCGGCGGCATCCTCAAGCACGCCCCGTCGCTGCTGGCCTTCACCAACCCGACGGTGAACTCGTACCACCGTCTGGTGCCGGGCTTCGAGGCGCCGATCAACCTGGTGTACTCGCAGCGCAACCGCTCCGCGGCCATGCGCATCCCGATCACGGGTTCCAACCCGAAGGCCAAGCGCGTCGAGTTCCGCGCGCCCGACTCCTCCGGCAACCCGTACCTGGCCTTCTCCGCCCTGCTCCTCGCGGGCCTGGACGGCATCAAGAACAAGATCGAGCCGGCCGAGCCGATCGACAAGGACCTGTACGAGCTGGCTCCCGAGGAGCACGCGAACGTCGCCCAGGTCCCGACCTCCCTCCCGGCCGTCCTCGACTCGCTGGAGGCCGACCACGAGTTCCTCCTCCAGGGCGACGTGTTCACGCCGGACCTGATCGAGACGTGGATCGACCTCAAGCGCACCAACGAGATCGCGCCGCTCCAGCTGCGTCCGCACCCGCACGAGTTCGAGCTGTACTTCGACGTGTGACAGACGGATCCCCCGGGATCAGCAGGCCCCTCGGCTCGTGCCGGGGGGCCTCGCTCATGTCCGGCCCGGGGTCGTACCGCCGGCCGCGTCGCTGACCTGAGCGCAACCTTTTCCGCTTCCCAGGCTTCCTGCTTTCGGGGGATCATCCCTCCTGACCCTTGACGGACGAGAGAGGTTGAACGGGGATGTCGCAACAGGACGACGACTGGGAGCGGGAGTTCGATCACCGGTGGGCGGAGTCCGCCGAGCACAAGGAGCCCTCGGCCCGGGCGCGGATGCTCGCCGCCCGCTGGAAGGAGAACCCGCCGGACCCGGCGCCCTTCCGCGCCGACCCGGACCCGGTGCCGCGCCGGGCGTCATGGGCGTCGACGGCCGTGGTGGTCGGCTGTGTGGTCGCGGTGATGGCGCTGATCGCGCTCGTGCAGTTCAGCTCCTCCTCCTAGGGGACGGGCTCACTCCGCGTACCGGGAGGGGTGCTCACAGGCAGCTTTTTGCTGCGTCTGGGGTCGTTCGGAACCACTTCATGGCATGCGACAGGTGCACACTGGACAGCGGGACGAGTGCGTGACTGCGGGGTGATGCAAGATGCAGAGCCGGTTCCGGAGCGACCGACGGCTGGCCGTGCGCATGGGACTCACGATGTTCCTGCTCGGGCTGCTGTACGTGGGCTTCGTCGCGGCATTGATCGTGCTGCTGAGGTCCTGGGTGCTGGTCGTCGTCGTGGTCGGGGCGATGTTCGTGGCCCAGTTCTGGTTCTCCGACAAGATCGCCATGTTCGCGATGCACGGTCGGGTCGTGGAGCGCGAGGAGTATCCCGAGTTGCACGCGGTCGTGGACCGGCTGTGTGCGATCGCGGACATGCCCAAGCCGGTCGTCGCCGTGTCCGAGATGGACATGCCGAACGCGTTCGCGACCGGGCGGAACCCCGATCACGCGGTGGTCTGCGTGACGACGGGCCTGCTGCGGCGGCTGGAGCCCGCCGAGCTGGAGGGCGTGCTGGCGCACGAGCTGTCGCACGTCGCGCACAAGGACGTCGCCGTGATCACGATCGCGTCCTTCCTCGGGGTGCTGGCCGGCCTGATCGTCCGGTTCGCCCTCTATTCGGGCCTCTTCGGGGGCCGCCGGGACCAGAACACGGCGGCCGTCATGGCCGGCGTGCTGGCCGTGTCGGCGGCGGTGTACGCGATCAGCTTCCTGTTGATCCGGGCGCTGTCGCGGTACCGGGAGCTGGCGGCGGACCGTGCCGCCGCGCATCTCACCGGCCGCCCCTCGGCCCTCGCCTCGGCGCTCACCAAGGTCTCGGGGGACATCGCCCGGATCCCGACCAAGGATCTGCGCACGGCGCAGGCGTTCAACGCGTTCTACTTCACCCCGGCGAAGGGCAAGGAGCCGGGCCTGGAGCGGCTCTTCTCCACCCACCCGACCCTGGAGCAGCGCCTGGACCAGCTGGGCCGGATCTCGGCGGAGCTGGGCGAGGCCGCCACTCCCGGGAAGGCGGGCTGAGCATTGGGGCTGCTGGACATCCTGCTGGGCCGTACGAAACCGGTCGCGCCCGATCTGGATCAGCTCTTCGCGCTGCCGTCGGCGGCCGTGACCCTTGAGGCCGCGGCCGGTTTCACACCCACCGGGGGCGGGGCGGTGTGCTTCGCCACGGTGGAGGGGGCGGCCTTCGAGCAGACCCACCGGGAGGTGCAGGCGCTGCTGGACGCGGATACCGACCGCACGGGGCCGCCGGTGAAGCTGGAACGGGACACCTACGGCTACTCGTGGCTGGTGTCCGAGCGGACCCCGGAGCAGCTGGTACAGCTGGTCAACGATCTGCACGCGGTGAACAGCGCGATGGAGGTCAACGGCTTCGGCCCACAGCTGCTGTGCTCGCTGGCCGCGTTCCGGGACGGCGCCGGCCGCAGGCTGGCGCTGGTCTACCTCTACAAACGGGGCACGTTCTACCCCTTCGCTCCCGTCTCCGGCGGCGGGGAGCGGCGGGACAGCGCGCTGGAACTCCAGGTGAAGGCGGCCCTCGCGAACGACCTGCGCATCGAGCAGGATCTGAGCCGCTGGTTCCCGGTGTGGGGCGCCCCCGGTCTGTGACCGGGGACGCCGTCGCTCACCTGCTCTTCTGCTGCTCCTGCCGGCGGGTCTCGAACGGCCGCTCCCGGCGGTAGCGCCGCTCCCACCTGGCCTGCCGGTCCCGGCGGTCGCGGTAGGCGCGGTAGCTGTCGGGCGGGGGCGGGGTGCCCGCCCCGGCGGGCGGTGGCGGGCCGGGCGCTCCGCGTCCGTGTCTCGCGAGCGTCGCGTACAGGTAGAGCAGCGCGACGGCGGCCAGCCACCAGAGATGGTCTCCGAATCCGAGGATCACCAGGACGAGGGTCCCGGTCGCGATGATGCCACGCATGACGGACCTCCGTGGGGTGAGTGTGGCGGGGGTGGGGTGTGTCGGCTTCGCGCCGTTTGTTCAGGGTAGGGAGCCGACGAGCATGCCCGCACCCCGTTTTCGGTCCGTCGCTCCTCGCGCCTCGAACTCCCGGGTGTGAAGCACCGGTTGAGCCTGCGGCTCCCGGGGCATCCCGCGCACCGGCGGACGAGCGGGAGCGGGTTGGCGGCGGCGGCCGCGGCGTGAGCACGCACCGGGTGCCCGCCGATGTGCGGGACACCCGGTGCGCGGTCGTGTACGGCGGTCTCAGCGGTTGTAGCGCATGAACGCCCGGACCATGTGGCAGGTCGTGTCGGACGGTGGGCGCATGCCGATGTCCTGCGCCGTGGCGCGGATCGTGGCGTCGGAGGCCTGGGAAGGGAGGTAGACGCCGGAGTCGAGCAGGGCTATGGCGAGGCGCATGGCCTTCAGCCGGCGGTTGTGCGTGACGTACCACGCACGCGGCCGTCCGGCCGGCAGCGGGCGCTTCGTCACGGGCTGGACGGGCGAGTCGAACAGCACGGGGTGCTGGGCGGTGGACTGGGTCCGGGACGGCTTCGGCCTCAGGGCGGCAGCGGGCACAGGCATCCTCCTGTCGCGGTCAGGGCGCCTGCCGGACAGTCCGGCGACACCCTCGAACACTGCCTCCAGTTTACTGCCGGGCACTGACATCGAGGGAGTCCGCGGAGACGGGCAAACATCCAGGTGAACAAGGGAATTGCCGTCGTGTCACCTACGGTCTCCACGATGCGCGTGAGGCGGAAGAAATTCGAACAGAGGGGACCGGGACACCGCGGCGGGGCCGCACCGGCCGGTGCTGGACCGGCTCCTGCCCCTGGGCCGCGTACCGTGTCCCGCATGGAAATCTGGATCAACCCGGCCTGCTCCAAGTGCCGCAGCGCCATCAGCCTGCTCGACGCCGAGGGGGCCGAGTACACCGTCCGGCGTTACCTGGACGACGTACCCGGCGCCGACGAGATCAGGGCCGTGCTCGACCGGCTGAACCTCGAACCGTGGGACATCACCCGTACCCAGGAGGCCGACGCCAAGGAACTGGGGCTCAAGGACTGGGCGAAGGACGCGAGCACGCGCGAGCGGTGGATCACCGCCCTCGCCGAGCACCCCCGGCTCATCCAGCGCCCGATCATCACCGCCGACGACGGAACGGCCCTGGTGGCCCGCACCGAGGACGCCGTACGCGAGGCCCTCTCCCGCAACAAGGGCTGAGCCGGCACCACATCCCGTGTGGCGCAGGTCACTTCAGTGACTCCCGTGGTCGCTGAGTCACCTCGTTCGGTATCTCGTACCTAGCGACGTACGCTCCCCTACCTCTTCAGGAGGCGCGCATGTCGCGCAGGCGAACTCTCGGTCCGAAGAAGACGATCGCACTGCTCGTCGGTGCCGCGGCGGTGGCGGGTGGCGGGGCCTTCGCGCTCGCCACCACGTCCAACGCCGCCCAGCCCGCGCAGAACGCGAAGACCCTGTCCGCCGGGAACTCGACCGTCTGCCAGGGGCTCGCCACGGCCCTCGGCAACAACGAACGGTTCATCGCCGGGCAGCAGGCCGGCCCGGACGCCCAGTCGGCGGCCCGGATCGCCAACCGGCAGGCGGTCATCGCACAGATCAAGGTCCAGCAGAAGGCGGCCGGTTGCACCGTTGGGGAGTCGGCTCAGGGCTCCCAGTCGGCGCAGCAGGGTGCGGGTCAGCAGGGTGCGGGTCAGCAGGGTGCGGGTCAGCAGGGTGCCGGGCAGCAGTCCGGCAGTGCCCAGCCGGGCGCACAGCCCTCGCAGTCCGCCGCCGGGAGCGGCGGCGCCGGTAGTGCCGGTGGTGCCGGTGGTGCCGGTGGTGCCGGTGGTGCCGGTGGTGCCGGTGGTGCCGGTGGTGCCGGTGGTGCCGGTGGTGCCGGTGGTGCCGGTGGTGCCGCCGCCTCCGGTCAGCAGGTCTGCAACGGCTCCACCGTCACGCTCTCCGGCGAGGGCGGCGCCCCGGCCGCCTCCAGCAACCAGTTCCCGGCGGGGACGACGCTGAAGGTCACCAACCTGGACAACAACAAGTCCACGACGGTGAAGGTCACCTCTGTCTCCGGCAGTTGTGTCCTGCTGAACAACGCGGCCTTCGAACAGGTCCGGGAATCGGGCAAGTTCCTCATCCGTCACGCGCTGATCGAGAAGGTGGGGTGAGGCCGGGGAACATCAGTCGGCGGACAGGAACGCGGTGATACGGCCCGCCAGGCCGCCCGGCGCCGACTGGGGCAGCGCGTGATGAGAGACGCCCGGCAGGACCGCCGTCTCCACGCGCGGCAACAGCTCGGCGGCTCGGGCCGCCACCTCGCGCGGGTCATGGGTCCTGCTGTTCGCGGCCACGAGCAGCAGGACCGGCGTCCTGAGCGCCCGCAGCGCGTCCGGCGCCGGGCGCGGCCCGGTGACCGGCCTGCGGGCCGGGAAGCCCGCGCCCGCCTCCTGGAGGGCGAGCCAGTCCGGGTCGAGCGGCGCCCCCGCCCCGGTCTCCCACTCCAGGAAGGCCCGGACCCGGCGGGGTGAGGGCCGCAGCAGCATCGGCAGGGCGTGCAGCAGGTACGCCGCCTTGAACCCGGCGAAACACTGGGTCGGGTCCAGGAGGAACAGGCGGCGTACCCGGCCTGGCGCCCGCAGGGTGTGGTGCAGGGCGATCCAGCCGCCGTACGAGTGCGCGCCCAGGTCGGCCTCGTCGGCGCCCAGGCCGTCGAGCAGGGCGTCCAGCCAGGCGGACAGGTCGGCGACCGTACGGGGGTGACGGTCGGCGGCCGGGACGCTCAGGCCGGGGGCGCCGATCAGGTCGGCGGCGTACACCCGGCGGACGCGGGCGAGGGCGGCGGCCTGGCCGTACCAGGAGACGGAGGTGGCCGCCCCGCCGCCCGGGAGCAGCAGCAACGGGGGTGCGTCGCGCGGGCCGCAGGCGTTGACGCGGGTGTCCCCGAAGGGAGTGCGGACGGTCAGCGCCTCGCGGTCGGCAGGCCACTTGGCCAGCACCTTCTCGTACGCGTCGCGGAAGCGGCCGCCGGGCGGGGGTGTGAGGTCCACCGCCGCACGGTAACGCCACGACGGCCCTCGTCGACAGGTTCCGGGGCTTCCTGGACGCGAGCCGGGAGGCCACGGTGGCCGAAAAGGATTCCTCACCGCGTGAGACGCACCACAGAAACACCAGGTAACACGGGGTTCACACAAGGGCAACGGACGGGAAATCGCCTGTTGGGAGGCTGCCCGGCAGATCGACGCGGCGCCCCGGTGCCGTAGCGCCGCAGCAACCCGCAGCACGGCAGCACCCGCGACACGTGCGCCGACCCACCCGAAGGAAGTGGCCCCGTGACCTTCAAGGCCGAGTACATCTGGATCGACGGCACCGCCCCGACGGCGAAGCTCCGGTCCAAGACGAAGATCATCGCGGGCTCGCCGGCCGGTCTCGACGCGCTGCCGATCTGGGGCTTCGACGGCTCCTCCACCAACCAGGCCGAGGGCCACGCCTCGGACCGCGTGCTCAAGCCGGTCTTCACCTGCCCGGACCCGATCCGCGGCGGCGAGGACGTCCTGGTGCTGTGCGAGGTCCTCGACACCGACATGACGCCGCACGCGTCCAACACCCGTGCCGCGCTGGCCGAGGTCGCCGAGCGGTTCGCCGCGCAGGAGCCGGTCTTCGGCATCGAGCAGGAGTACACCTTCTTCGACGGCACCCGCCCGCTCGGCTTCCCCGAGAACGGCTTCCCGGCCCCGCAGGGCGGCTACTACTGCGGCGTCGGCGCCGACGAGATCTTCGGCCGTGACATCGTCGAGGCCCACCTGGAGCACTGCCTGAAGGCCGGTCTCGGCATCTCCGGCATCAACGCCGAGGTCATGCCGGGCCAGTGGGAGTTCCAGGTCGGCCCGCTCGCCCCGCTGGAGGTCTCCGACCAGCTGTGGGTGGCCCGCTGGCTGCTGTACCGCACCGCCGAGGACTTCGGCGTCTCCGCGACCCTCGACCCGAAGCCGGTCAAGGGCGACTGGAACGGCGCGGGCGCGCACACCAACTTCTCCACGAAGGCCATGCGCGAGGGGTACGACGCGATCATCACCGCGTGCGAGTCGCTCGGTGAGGGCTCCAAGCCCCTGGACCACGTCAAGAACTACGGCGCCGGCATCGACGAGCGCCTGACCGGCCTGCACGAGACCGCCCCGTGGGACGAGTACTCCTACGGCGTCTCCGACCGCGGCGCCTCGGTCCGTATCCCGTGGCAGGTCGAGAAGGACGGCAAGGGCTACATCGAGGACCGCCGCCCCAACGCGAACGTCGACCCGTACGTGGTGACCCGCCTGCTGGTGGACACCTGCTGCGCCGCCCTGGAGAAGGCCGGCCAGGTCTGATCCCTCCTCCCTCACGCACCCAGGGGCGCCCGCCATCCCGGCGGGCGCCCCTGTCGCGTGTCGCGGTGTCCCGCCCGCCCGGCACACCGTGCACGGACCCGGCCACCGGCGGGAGTTGCTCCGGCCGGCCGACGCCGGGGATCTGCCGCACGCCGTCGGAGCGCTGTCCGTATGCCGAGACGTCGTTTCGGACGACCCACCGGGCCGTACGTCGCTGATCAGGCCCGAATTCACGGCGGCGGAGGACAGTCGGCGTCAACTTCCCGCCAAGGAAACGTCCAAGCAGTGAGAGGAGGGTCCTCGTCGGCGGTCGCGTCTGCTTCAATGGGCGCATGGCCAGTTTCCAGAAGTGCACCGCGACGGGTCGCCATGACCTCGAGCCCTTCTGGCCTTCCCGTCAGCACCACGACTTCGACCGGGTGTGTTGTCGCGCGACCGACGCGCGGGCCCTGTAGAGCCGTAACCCCCGGCCTCCCGGCCCGCGCGAAACGACGTACGTCCCGCTGACGCGCCCGACCACGAATCGCGGCCGTCGCCCTTCCCGACGAACCTCTCGCGCGAAAGAGCTGACCTCTCATGGCGACCACTCGTTCCCTCTCGTCCGCCACCTCCCTCACCGCTCCCGCCCGGCACCGGCTGCGTGCCGTCGACCGGGACGAGGTGCTCGAGCTCCCGGACTTCCTGCCGCCCGGCGCCACCTGGCTGCCCGCGCCGGAGCACACCCTGCCCACCCTGCCCGGCCGGCCGCCGATGGTCGGCTACCTGGTGCTGGTCCCGGCCGACCAGCGGCCGCCGTTCCTGCCGGTCGCGCTGCCGGAGCAGCCGGCCGAGACCGGGCAGACCGAGACCGGGCAAGCCGGGGCCGGGGCCGAGCAGCCGGTGCGGATCGACCCCGTGCAGCGCACCGCCGACGTCGACGGCCGTGAACTCGACCTGACCTACCTGGAGTTCGAGCTGCTGGCCCACCTGGTGGCCCACCCGCACCGGGTGCACACCCGCGACCAGCTGGTCACCACGGTGTGGGGCTACGGCCACGTCGGCGACGGCCGCACCGTCGACGTGCACATCGCCCGGCTGCGCCGCAAGCTGGGCGCGCAGTACCGGCAGACGATCCAGACGGTGCGCCGGGTCGGTTACAAGTACACCCCGCCGACCGGCCGCTGACCCTCCCCCGGCTCTGCTCTCGGCAGAGCCCCGTACCGCCGCCCGCCCGGACCGGGCACGATCGGCGGCATGAGACTTCTGGTGCTGGGCGGTACGGAGTTCGTGGGACGGGCGGTGGCCGAGGCCGCCGTGGCGCGCGGCTGGGAGGTGACCGTCTTCCACCGGGGACGGCACGAACCGCCGTCCGGAGTGCGGTCGTTGCACGGCGACCGCACCGCTCCCGACGGCCTCGCGGCCCTCGCCGCCGAACCGGGCGGCTGGGACGCGGTCGTCGACACCTGGTCGGCCGAGCCGCGCGCCGTGCTCGCCGCGGCACGGCTGCTGCGGGACCGTGCCGCTCGGTACGCGTACGTCTCCAGCCGGTCGGTGTACGCCTGGCCCTGGCCCACCACGGGCGGGCCCGGCGCGGCGGTGGTCGAGGGCGCCGCCGCCGACGCGGGACCGACGGACTACGCCCGGGACAAGCGGGGCGGGGAGCTGGCCGCCGCCGAGACCTTCGGCGCGGACGCCTCGCTGCTGGTGCGGGCCGGGCTGATCCTCGGCCCGTACGAGAACGTCGGCCGGCTGCCCTGGTGGCTGAACCGGATCGCGCGCGGCGGCCCCGTCCTGGCCCCCGGCCCGCGCGAGCTGCCGGTGCAGTTCATCGACGCCCGCGACCTGGCCGGCTGGCTCCTCGGCGCGCTCGGCCGCCGGCTGAGCGGGCCGTACGACCTGATCGGGCCGCCGGGGCACACCACCATGGGCGAGCTGCTCGACACGTGTGTCCGGGTCACGGGCGCGGACGCCGAGCTGCGCTGGACGGACCCGGAGACGGTCCTGGCCGCCGGGATCGAGCCCTGGACCCAGCTGCCGGTGTGGGTGGCGCCGGAGAGCGAACTGTACGCGGCCGTCCACCGCACGGACGTCTCCCGGGCGCTGGCCACCGGGCTGACCTGCCGGCCGGCCGCCGAGACCGTCGCCGACACCTGGCGGTGGCTGACGTCGATCGGCGGCGTGGCGCCGGTCCGGCCGGACCGGACGTTCCAGGGCCTCGATCCGGAGACGGAGGCGAAGGTGCTGGCCGCGGCCGGGGGTGTACCTGGCACCACCCCCGAGGAGGGGGCTTCGGGCGACTGACTCCCGGCAGGGGTCTCGGCAACACTGGTGGCATGAACACCGACATCGGTCACGGCACTTTCCGGGAGCGGACACGCGGGGTCCTGACGGCCGCTGTTCAGGGCCTGACGCTGGCCGTGGCCGTGCTGCCCCTCGGTGTGGCGTTCCTCGTCCTGACGCTCCTGTCCGTCGCCTTCGTCCCGCTCGGCATCGGGCTGTTCACGACTCCCGTCGTCCTGACCGGGGTGCGCGCCCTGGCGGGCGTGCACCGCAGGCTCGCGGAGCAGTGGTGCGGGATACGGATCCCGGCGGCCTACCGGCCCCTCCCGGCCGGGACCCGGCCATGGACCCGTGCCTTCCGGCTGCTGGGCGACCCGCAGGTCCGGCGCGACGTGCTGTGGCTGCCGGTGCTCTTCACGGCGGGCTTCGTCACCGCGCTGCTGCCCGCCCTGCTGGTGCTCTACCCGGTCGAGGGGCTCCTGCTGCCTGCCGGGCTGTGGCGGGCGTACGTGCCGGCCGACGGGACGCCCTACTGGTACGCCTTCGTGCCGGTCACCGGCCTGGCGAGCGCGTTCGGCGCGGCCGGGCTCGCCGTCGTGCTCCTCGTCGTCGCGTACCGGTACACCCCGCGCGCGCTGGCGGCCCACTTCCGGCTGGCCCGGAAGGTGCTCGGCGGCGACGCGGAACTCACCGAGCGGGTACGGGTGTTGACCGAGACGCGGCGGGACGCCGTGGACACCTCCGCCGCCGAGCTGCGCCGCATCGAGCGCGACCTGCACGACGGCGCCCAGGCCCGGCTCGTCGCCATGGGCATGGACCTCGGCACCATCGAGATGCTGGTGGAGCACGACCCGGCGCAGGCCAAGGAACTGCTCGCGCAGGCCCGCAGGAACTCCGCCGAGGCCCTGGAGGAGCTGCGCGACCTGGTGCGCGGCATCCATCCGCCGGTCCTCGCCGAGCGCGGACTCGGCGACGCCGTGCGGGCATTGGCGCTGCGGCTGCCGCTGCCGACCGAGGTGGCGGTGGAGCTGCCGGGCCGCGCGGACGCCCCGGTGGAGTCGGCGGCCTACTTCGCGGTGAGCGAGGTGCTCACCAACGCCGTCAAGCACTCCGGCGCCGACCGGATCTGGGCGGACCTGCACCACACCGACGGCCGGCTGCGGATCACGGTCACCGACAACGGCCAGGGCGGGGCGGCGATCGGCGCCGGGTCGGGGCTCGCCGGGGTCGAGCGCAGGCTCGGTACATTCGACGGCGTCCTGGCCGTCAACAGTCCCGTCGGCGGCCCCACCATGGTGACCATGGAGATTCCGTGCGTGTTGTCCTAGCCGAAGACCTCTTCCTGCTGCGCGACGGGCTCGTCCGGATGCTGACGGCCTTCGGCTTCGAGATCTCGGCCGCCGTCGAGACCGGCCCCGAACTCACCCGCGCGCTGGCCGAGTCGGAGCCGGACATCGCCGTGGTCGACGTCCGGCTGCCGCCCACGCACACCGACGAGGGCCTGCAGTGCGCGCTCGCCGCCCGCAGGGCACGGCCCGGGCTGCCGGTACTGGTGCTCTCCCAGCACGTGGAGCAGCTGTACGCGCGCGAACTGCTCGCGGACGGCACCGGCGGGATCGGCTATCTGCTGAAGGACCGGGTGTTCGACGCCGAGCAGTTCATCGACGCGGTACGGCGGGTCGCGGCCGGCGGTACGGCGATGGACCCGCAGGTGATCCAGCAGCTGCTGGCCCGGCGCTCCGCCGAGGACCGGCCGCTTCGCCGGCTCACCCCGCGCGAGCGGGAGGTGCTGGAGCTGATGGCGCAGGGCCGGTCGAACGCGGGCATCGCCGCCCAGCTCGTGGTGACGGAGCGGGCCGTCGCCAAACACACGTCCAACATCTTCGCCAAACTGGGGCTGGAGGTGTCGGACGACGACAACCGGCGCGTGCTGGCGGTGCTCGCCCACCTCGACCAGGACCGCTGACGCGACCGGCGCCGACCTCTGTGACCTGCCAACTCCCCTGTTGCTACGAGGAATTTGTGAAACCGGTGAACACCTCTGGGGCGGCGTCCGTACACAAGGGCGCCGCTTCACTCCTGTCGGGCGCCTCGATGCTGCCCCGCAAGGAAGTCAGAGGAGTTCCATGGGACGCAACATACGAAAACGCCGTACGCCGCTGGCCACCAAGGCCCTTGCCGGGGCGGCGGCCCTAGCGCTCGGTGGGGGCGGGCTGATCTGGGCGAACTTCTATGCCTCCGCGCACGAGTCGAACAACCAGGCCTGGGGAGGCAACCAGACGAAGGCCGCGACGGCGCAGGTCGCGACCATCTCCTGCCCGGACGTCGGCCAGAAACTGACGAACGTGCCCTCGCGGGCCCGTCAGGGCGTGGCGACCGAGCTGGCCAACCTCGACAAGCAGATCACCGAGGCCTACAACCGGCTCGCCTCCACCCGGCAGGCGCAGACGAACGACCCGAGCTTCGTGCAGAACGCGATCGTCGGTCCGCTCAAGGACAAGCGCGCGGCGACGATCGACCGGATCCGCATCGACGTCCAGCGGGTCGGCGGGCAGTTCAACACCGCGCTGTCCCAGCTCGCCGCCTGCACGACGCAGTCCGCCAACCAGACCACCGCCGGCGGCCAGAACAACGGCCAGGCCGGTGGTCAGCAGAACAACGGCGGGCAGCAGGGCAACAACGGCGGCCAGCAACAGGGTGGCCAGCAGCAGGGCGGTCAGCAGCAGGGCAACAACGGCGGGCAGGGCGGTGACGGCCCGACCGCGGCGGACTTCGTGGACATCACGAAGGTGGCGCCCAACGTCCAGGGCAAGCCGGCCAAGCAGCAGAACGCCTCGACGGGCACGTTCATCACGCGCTGCGGCGTGAACGCGAACCAGAACCACAACAGCGACAACGTGATCGTCGCCCCCGGTGTGACCAACGGCGCCCACCACGTGCACGACTACGTGGGCAACCAGAAGGTCAACGCGTTCTCCAGCAACCAGACCTTCCTGCAGGGCGGCACCAGCTGCCAGAACCGCAACGACCTGTCGGCGTACTACTGGCCGGTCATCCGTGAGCAGGACGGCACGCAGGAGAAGGACGCGAACGCCGACGGCGGTGGCAAGGACCTCAACGTCGGCAAGATCCTGGTCGCCCAGCAGGCGCAGATCAAGTACGTCGGCTCGCCGGCGAGCAAGGTCGTCGCGATGCCGCAGTTCCTGCGGATCATCACCGGTGACGCCAAGGCCTTCGTCAACGGCCCGGCCAACGCCAACGCGCACTGGAGCTGCACCGGCTTCGAGAACAAGGTGCAGCTGACGGACAAGTACCCGATCTGTCCGCAGGGCAGCCAGGTGGTGCGCTCGTTCGCCTTCCAGAGCTGCTGGGACGGCCAGAACATCGACAGCGCCAACCACCGCACGCACGTGGCCTTCGCCGATCCCGCGAGCGGGGTCTGCCCGAACGGCTTCAAGGCGATCCCGCAGCTGACGATGCGCCTGGTCTACAACGTGCCGCAGCCCGTCATCCAGGCGAACGGCACGGTGAAGAACGCCTACGCGGTCGACGGCTTCCCGGAGGAGCTGCACAAGGCGATCACCGACCACGACGACTTCATCAGCGTCACGACCGGCGGTCTGGCCAACAGGATCGCCAACTGCCTCAACAGCGGCCGGAACTGCGCGTGATGCCGCACGTGAAGCCCTGACACGGGCCACACGACGAGGCCGGTGACGGAGCCCCCTCCCGTCACCGGCCTTCCCGTGTGCCCAGCCGCGTTCAGCCGCCGTGCCCGGAGTGGGCGGAGTGCGCGGAGTGGTTCGCGCCGATCTCCACGTCCCCGCCGAGCGTGCCGCGCAGCGCCGTGACGGTGCCGTTGTCACCGACGGCGACCCACTTGCGGCCGACGAGGTAGAAACCGCCGTAGTCCTCGGCGGTGTTGATCCACTCGCGCTGGCCGCGGTCGGTGGAGAAGGTGGCGAGGATGAACTTCCCGTCGGTGTTCGTGCAGATGGCCTGCCGGATCGTGTCGGCGTCGGTCTGCATGTCCGGCTTGCACCTCACCTCGGCGGCCAGGCTCTCCAGGCTGCCGGTCGCCGTGGGCGGGACCGCCCTGGTCTCCGCGCCCGCGCCGCAGCCCGCCAGCGCCAGTACGGCGCTCGCACCCAGCAGCAGTCGTGTCACCCTCATCAGTTCCTCCGGTCCTCGCATGCCTCGGCTCCTTCGGATACGGACCCCGGCCGCCGTACGCTCAAATGCGATAATCACCCATCCGGCGGTGACCAACCGCCGCCTCGCTCGTTCTCCACGGCGTGCAGTCACAGGATGTAGCCCAGCGTCACGCAGCCTCCGCCGGGGAAACCGGCCCGGTCGACGTCGAGCAGGCCGAGGCCGCGCTCGTCGAGCACTATCCGCGGCTGGTCCGGATCGCCTATCTGGTGCTGCCGCCGGGCCTCGGCCGCAGCCGCCGGGTGCTGACCGCACATGCTCTCGTCCAGCGCGCCCTGCCCCGGGGGCGCAAACAGCGGTCGGCCACGATCCCGGCCCAGGTCTCGGCCCGGCCGGGCGACCCCGGCTACGCGTTCCTGCGCGAGCGCGTCCTGCGTACGGCCCTGGAGGCGGCCGCTCCCCGCAAGGGCCTGCCCCGGCTCTCCCAGCTGCCGCCGCCTCTGCCCCAGGTCTGGGGCCTGAGGCTGTTCCCGCGCTCGGGCGGCGCCGACGAACTCGCCCTGGACCAGCGGCTGTCCGCGCTGACCGGCCCGGCCCGCGCCGCCTATGTGCTGCGCGGCCTGGAGCAGCTCTCCGACACCGACATCCACGAGCTGCTCTCCGCCGCCGGTGCCGAGGACCCGGGCGGCGCGCTGGCCGCGGCGAACGGCGTGCCCCTGCAGCCCGCGCTGCTCACCTCCGCCGAGTTCGACGCGTGCTCGCTCCAGGCCCGGCCCACGGATCTGATGCGCCGCCGCCAGCACACCAAGGCCGCCCTCGCCGCGGCCGCCGCGCTCGCGGTGTGCGGGGCACTGGTCGCCCTGCCGGGCGACGGCTGGGGCCCGGACGGCGCCGCCGCACCCGCCTACGCCGAGAACCCGGCCGCCCAGGCCGCCCTCGACCCGGCCCGGCTGACCCATGTCTCCCCCACCGCCTGGCAGACCTCCGCACGCGCCGACTTCTCCGTGTGGCCCGCGCGCGGCCCGCTCACCGGCGACCAGGACCTGCTGCGCCGCGCCCTCGCCGTCTGGGCCCGCCCCGGCGGCACGGTCCGCGTCTCGGCGACCCCCGGCACCCAGACCGGCGGCCCGGCCGGCCCGCCCCAGCTGCTGTACGCGGGCCAGGTCGACAGCGCCCGGGTGGTGATCCTCTACGACGGCCTGCGCATCGTCCGCTACGCCGAGCCGGTGAGCGGCACCCAGGGCGCGGCCCTCGACTTCGCGCGCGTCGACGGCGCGACCGGCGCCGAGGCGGGCGCGCTGGTGCTCGGCCGCGCCGACGGCAACGTGCGGTACCTGACCGCGCCCTGGGTGCGGAAGGCGGCGTCGCGGAACCTGATGAAGCCGGCCGCGGCCGCGACCCCGCTGGCCCTCACCGGCGGCGTCACCGCACCGCTGACCAGCCCGGCGCTCCAGCCCGGCGGCTGCACCTCGTGGACCGTGCTCCAGCTGGCCGGCTCCTCGGGCACCGAACTGACCACCGACCTCGGCGAGTTGGTCCCGGCCCATCTGACCGCGGGCAGGCCGGGCGTGCCCGAGGAGGCGTCCGGTACCGCGGGGCTGCGCGCCTGGGCGCCGTTCGCCTGCTCGCTCGCGGCCGAGCGCTCGGCGGGTGTCCGGAGCGTGAACGCCTGGCAGTTCGCCGAGCAGCCGCTGCCCGACGGCACCGGGGCCGCGGACTGGGTGTGCACCCGGGCCGAGACCTGGCGCGGCGACGGCACGGCGGCGCTGGCCCAGTTCCGTACGCCGAGCGGGCCGGTCGGCGCGGTGGTCGCCAGGGGCACGGACGTACGGGGCTGCGGGCCGCTCGATCCCCATGTGCTGGCCGGGGTGCTGTGGAAGTCCGCGGCCGGGCACTGGTTCCTGCTGGCGGCGGGCGACCGGGACACCGCGTCGATCAGCGCCGTGGGCGGGATCACCGCGAGCGGCCAGGGTCCGCTGCTCATGACCCGGGCCAGGCAGGGGGCGAAGGCCACGCTGAAGGGCACGCTGACGGACGGGCGGGCAATCAGCGGACTGCACTGACCCCGGTTGCTGACACCAGCGTAAACAAGATGCGTCACAGGGGTTCTCAGCGAGCTTACCCATCAGTACATTGACGCCATGTCTAACACGCAGGCCCGGGTGCCGCTCAAGGCACGCAAAGTGTCCTTCTCCTGGGACGGCACGCCGTTGCACTGGGTGCCGGGTGATCCCTTCACCACCCACACCATCAACGTGCTGCACCTGCTGCTGCCCGCAGGTGAGCGGTGGTTCGTGCACGTGTACAAGCAGGTGCTGCCGTACATCCGGGACGAGCGGCTCCGCGAGGACGTGATCGGGTTCATCGGCCAGGAGGCGATGCACTCCCAGGCCCATGACGAGGTGCTGCCGCACCTGCGCGAGCAGGGCCTCGACCCGACGCCGTACACCGCACAGGTCGACTGGTTCTTCGAGAAGCTGCTCGGCGACCGTACGCTGCCGCCGGGCAGGCCGCGCAGGTGGTGGCTGATGGAACGGGTCGCGCTCATCGCGGCCATCGAGCACTACACCGCGTTCCTCGGCAACTGGGTGCTCAACGCCGGTGAACTGGACCGGCGGGGCGCCGATCCGACCATGCTGGACCTGCTGCGCTGGCACGGCGCGGAGGAGGTGGAGCACCGTTCCGTGGCCTTCGAGCTCTTCCTGCACGTCGACGGGAGCTACCGCCGGCGCGCGCGGACCTGGGCCACGGCCTTCACGGCACTGGTGTTCCTGTGGCAGCGCGGGACGCGGTTCTTCATGGAGAACGACCCGACCCTCGTCGACGGCAAGGCGTCCTTCAAGGAGTTCTACGTCCGTGGCAGGCGGGGCCTGCTCCCCTCGACCGGAGACATGATCAGGTCCATCCCCCGCTATCTGAGCCGTGACTACCACCCCTCGCAGGAGGGCGACACCGAGCAGGCCGTCGCCTATCTGATGTCCTCCCCGGCGGCCACGGCGGCGGAAAAGAGGGCCGCGTGATGCCGAAGCTGCGCACCGTCGCGCTCCTCGCGGGCGCGGTGCTGGTGACCCGGGGTGCCCTGCGCCGCCGGATCCGGGTCTCGCCGCTGTGGCCGCTGCCCGCCCTGGAGGAGCCCACCTCGGGCCGGCCGCGCTCACGGGCGCTGCGGCTGCTGGTCACCGCGCACGAGACGGTGGCCGACGGCGTCGTACAGCTCCGCCTGGAGGGGCCGGACCTGCCGCGCTGGGAGCCCGGCGCGCATCTGGACCTCGTGCTGCCGTCGGGGCTGGTCCGGCAGTACTCGCTGTGCGGCGACCCCGAGGACACCTCGTCGTACACCGTCGCGACCCGGCTGGTCGAGAACGGGCGCGGCGGCTCGCGCGAGGTGCACGAGCAGGTGACCGAGGGCATGGAGCTGGAGGTGCGGGGGCCGCGGAACCGGTTCCCGCTGGTCGAGGCGGAGTCGTACGTCTTCGTGGCCGGCGGGATCGGGATCACCCCGCTGCTGCCGATGCTGCGCTCGCTCCCCGACGGCACCCCGTGGCGACTGCTGTACGCGGGGCGCGACCGTGCCTCGATGCCGTTCCTGGAGGAGGTCGAGAAGCTGGGCCGGGACCAGGTGACCGTCGTCGAGGGCGTGCCCGATCTCGACGCACTGGAGGTGGGCGAGGGGGCCGTCGTCTACGCGTGCGGTCCCGAGGGGCTCATGGCGGCCGTCGCGGAGCGCTTTGCGGACGTCCGTCTCGAACGGTTCGCGCCGCGCACGTCGTCCGACGGGAACACGGAGTTCGAGGTCGAACTCCGGCGCAGCGGGCGCACGTTGACCGTCCCGGCCGACTCCACCGCGCTGGCCGCGATCCGCCGGGAGCTGCCGGACACCGCGTACTCCTGCGAGCAGGGATTCTGCGGGACCTGCCAACAGCGGGTGCTGGAGGGGGAGATCGACCACCGGGACGAGCTGCTGACGGACACGGAGCGTGCCGACTCGATGCTGATCTGTGTGTCGCGGGCCCGAAGCGGTCGGTTGGTGATCGACATGTGAACACCTGCGGCCGGATTCGATCGGTAAGGTGTTCGCATGAGTACCGGGGTTCGCCGCAGGATGGGCGTCGAGGAGCGGCGGCAGCAGCTGATCGGCGTCGCGCTCGACCTGTTCAGCCGACGCTCGCCCGACGAGGTCTCCATCGACGAGATAGCGACGGCCGCGGGCATCTCACGGCCGCTCGTGTACCACTACTTCCCCGGCAAACTCAGCCTGTACGAGGCCGCGTTGAAGCGTGCCTCGGAGGATCTCGCGGCCCGCTTCGCCGAACCGCACGAGGGTCCGCTCGGCGCCCGGCTGCTGCGCGTCATGTGCCGCTACTTCGACTTCGTGGACGAACACGGACCGGGCTTCGCGGCGTTGATGCGCGGCGGCCCGGCCGTCTCCGCCGACGGGATCGGCACGAAGGCCCACGTCTCCACGACCAACGCGCTCATCGACTCCGTGCGCCAGGCCGCCTACGAGCAGATCCTCGCGCACCTCGGCGTCCTGGACGCCTCCCCGCGCCTGGAGCTGGTCGTCCGGTCCTGGATCTCGCTCGCCGAGTCGACGGCGCTGCTCTGGCTGGACGGCCGCCGCGTCCCGCGCGCCGAGCTGGAACTCCAGCTCGTGCACGACTTCGCCGCGCTGGTCGCGGTCAGCGCGGCCTACGACGCGGACATGGCGACCCTGCTGAAGCAGATGGTGAAGGACGAGCCGGCCGACGGCACCTTCGCGGAGCTGGTCGGCCGGCTCATCGCCCTCGCGCCCTGAGCGGCGGCGCTACCGGTCGAACTTCCGGTAGGACGCGTCCAGTTCACGGACCTCGACGGAGGCGTGCAGGGCGACACCCGTGTCCGCCACGTGCCCACGGAGCAGCTCCAGGGCCGTCTGGGTGAGCTTCGCCTTCGTCTCGTCGCTGCGTCCGGCGAGGAGCCCGATCGTCACGTGCACGATCGCGTGCCCGTGCGCCCCGGGGTCCTCGTACCCGAACACCGTGTACGCGCTCGGCCGGAACTGCGTCTTGCAGGCCTCCGGCTTCGCCGCCGCGATCGCCACGGTCGCCTCGTGCAGCTCCCGGGCGAAGCCCTCGCGGTCGAAGGCGTCGGCCACGAGGTCCGAGTAGTCGATGGTGATCTGCGGCATGGGCACTCCTGTTCTACGTCTGTTCCGGGACGAGAGCCGACCCTACTTCCCCGCGCTGGTGAACACCGCCACCGTCCGCGCGGGGACGGAGAACGTGCCTGTGCCCGCCGCGTAGGAGGAGGTCCTCACCACCGCGTCCGCCCCGGCGGCCTGCACCGGATGCAGCCGGTACGGCGTGCCGGCCAGGGCCGCGACGGTCTGCTCCTGCCGCTGCGGGGTGGCGTTGAAGACGACGACCAGCTCGCCGAGGCGCATGGTGATCACCCCGGGCGTCTCGTCCGCGCCGGAGAGCGGGAAGGAGAGCGCGTCCTGCACCTGGGCGGCCGTACCGAGGGAGAACGCCGGCTCGGTCGTACGGATCCTCAGCAGATCCTGGTAGGCGGCCGAGGCGCCGGTGATCTGCGGGCAGCCGACCCGGACCGTGCCGAGCAGCGGCTTGGCGTACGGCCACTTGGCCTCGTTGTCGGCCGCCATCGGCAGCCCGCGCCCGAAGCCGTTGCCGTCGGCGCAGTTCCAGTGGATGGCGTTGAACCAGTCGCCGCTGTCGAAGGAGTTGCGGTCCAGGGACTTCGAGCGCAGCAGGTCGGTGCCCGCCTGGGAGAGGGACGGGCCCTGCGAGAGGGCGGCCGTGGCCATCGCCAGGACCTGCATCCGGGCCCGGTCGGCGGCGCTCGTCCGCGCGGGCAGCTTGTAGGTCAGCGCGTCGAACAGCGACTCGTTGTCGTGCGCGTCGACGTAGGCGAGGGCGTCGCCGGGCGCGTCCGCGTAACCGGCGGGCGAGCCGTTGTAGTCGATCTCCGCTCCGGTGACCGCCCTGCCGCCGGTGTCCGTGAAGCGGTACGTCGCGAGGTTGCCGCTGAGCCCGACCTTGATCAGGTCCTGGTAGTGCAGCAGCCGGGCCTTCTGCTCGGCCGAGGTGCCGTTGGCGGACGAGGGGTTGGGGTCGGTGTAGAGGCCGGAGGCGAAGCCCTGGACGCCCGGGTCGGAGTCGAAGGGGCTGCCGCCGCGTACGGCGTCCCGGGCTCGGTCGGAGAAGGTGGCGATGCCGGTGCCGGCCATGTTCGCCTGCGTGGCCTGCACGAACCGGGCGTCGTTCGCGACCTCGCCGAAGTTCCAGCCCTCGCCGTACAGGATGATCTTCTTGCCGTCGACGCCGTCCTTGGCGAGGGTCAGCGCGTCGAGGGCCTTGCGGACGGCGAGGATGTTGGCCTTCGGGTGGTGGCCCATGAGGTCGAAGCGGAAGCCGTCGACCTTGTACTCCTTGGCCCAGGTGACGATCGAGTCCACGACCAGCTTGCCCATCATCGCGTTCTCGGGCGCGGTGTTGGAGCAGCAGGTGCTGTTCGCCACCGAGCCGTCGGCCAGCAGCCGCTGGTAGTAGCCGGGCACGACCTTGTCGAGCACGGAGGTGTCCGCCTGGCCGCTCGCCGCGGTGTGGTTGTAGACGACGTCCATGACGACCCTGAGGCCGTCCTGGTTGAGGGACTGGACCATCTGCCGGAACTGGACCGTGCGGGCGGTGCCGTCCGGGTCGGTGGCGTACGAGCCCTCGGGGACGGTGAAGTGGTACGGGTCGTAGCCCCAGTTGTACGCGTCCTTCGCGGCGGTCTTCGCCACGCAGGCCTGCTGCTGGTCGGAGTCGGCCGGGTAGGAGGCGAGGTCGCACGGCGGGCTCTGCTGCCCGGACGTGCGCTCCGGTACGGAGGTGAAGTCGAAGGCGGGCAGCAGATGCACGTACGACGTCCCGGCCTTCGCCAGCTCACGCAGATGCCTGGACCCGTCGCTGTTCTTGTCGGTGAAGGCCAGATAGGTGCCCCGGTCCTTCGCCGGGACGGTGGTGTCGGCGACCGAGAAGTCCCGGACGTGCAGCTCCTGGATCTGCGCGTCCTTCATCGGTACGGTCCTGGGCTTGCGCAGGCCCGCCCAGCCGCCCGGGGCGAGGGACCTGTCGTTCAGGTCGACGACGAGACTGCGCTCGGAGTTCGCGGTGAGCGCGACCGAGTAGGGGTCGGTGACCTTGTTGACGACCAGCTTGCGGACGCTGGGCGCCCAGACCTTCACGACGTACCGGTAGGGCTTCCCCTTCCAGGACGCGGGCCCGGTGACGGACCAGACGCCGGTCGTGTCGTCGCCGTGCATGGCCCTGACCGAGCCGTCCAGCTCCAGTGCGACGCTCTGGGCGGTCGGCGCCCAGACGGAGAGGGTGGGCCTGCCGTCGTGGAAGACCGGCCCGAGCGCGGCCCTGGTGGCACCCGGATAGAGGTCGTCGAGCACGCCCGCGATCTGCACGCCGGTCGCGGCCAGCACGGCGCCGTTCGCGGCGCGCTGCGAGGCGACCAGCTGGCCGGTGAGCGCCGTACGCACCCGGCCGCGGTCACGCGGGTCGACGGACCAGGCGGTGCCGTCCTTCAGGTAGGGGAACCTCGCCTTCTGGGCGTCGGTGAGCGTGGTCTTCTCCAGCCGGATCCAGCGCTCGTCGTCGCTGGTCAGCGCCCCGCCCTTGACGGTGATCGAGCCGTCGTGGGAGGAGAGGAGCTGAGTGGAGGCGGCCCCGTCGGCGCCGTCCCAGACGACGGTGTCCCGGTCGATCCAGACCGCCTTGGACGTGGTCAGGTCGAGCGCGGCCGCGCTGCCCGCCGGCTGCGGGAGCAGGTACTTCTCCCGGCCGTTCAACAGCCACACCTCGTAGCCGTTCGCCTTGAGGTCGAGTGACTGGTCGGCGGCGAGGTCCTTCTCGTCGCCCTTGTGGATGATGTAGCTGAGGCTGCCGGCACCCGCACTGAGCGGCACCTCGAAGACCGCGCCATAGGCATCAGTCTTGACCGGCTGGAGCGGTTTCGACCAGTCGGTGGGGTTCGCGGCACCCGTCCAGACATGCAGGCCCCAGCCGTCGTAGTTCCCGTCGGCGCGGTGGTAGTGGAGGACGGCCCTGGTGGTGTCCTGGGCCGGGTACGCGGGCTTCTGCGTGAGGACGTCGGCCTTGCCCTGCTCGACCCAGACCTCACCGGCCTTGGTGACGTCGATGCTCCGGTCGGTGGAGACGTCCTTGTTCCCGTTCTTGTCGACGACCAGGAAGCCGACGTTCGAGGCGCCCGGCCTGACCTTGACGTAGGCGAAGGCGCCCCAGGCGTCCCGGCCGGTGAAGGGGTGCCCGGCCGGCCAGGTGGTGGACTCGCCGTCGGCGAGGTCGCCCCAGGCGTACAGGCCCCAGTCGGCGTAGTCGCCGTCGGTGCGCTTGTAGTGGACGACCACGTAGTCCCGCGAGGAGGCCGTGGGGACGGGCGTCGTGGGCGGGGTGCCGCTGACGCTGCTCGCCGTGGCGCTCGCGGTGTGCCCCGCCGAGTCGACCACGACGGCCTTGTAGCGCAGGGCGGTTCCGGCGGGTACGGCCTTGCCGAGGGGCTGGGTGACCTTGTACGGGGCGTGGTCGGCGGAGCCGAGCACCTGCCACGGGGCGTCGCCGACCTGGGCGGCGAAGACGACCCGGTCGAGCTGTCCCCCGTCGACGTCGGCCGCGAGGTCCACGGTCCCGGTGGCTCCGGCGGCCGGGGCGGTCAGGGTGATCGCCGGCTTGGCCGCGGGCTCGGCGAGGTGACCGGCGGCCCGGTAGACGACGGCGGACTCGGCCGGGACGGTGACGGTGAGTTCACGGTCCCGGCCGGTCTTCACCGAGTCGGTGGCGCCGTAGATCCCCCGGTACGCCATGTCCGCCGACCCCGTCGCGAAGGTGGCCGTCCGCGCGGTGTCCGCGTTGTTGAGGGCGACGACGTACTCGGCGCCCGTCCCGGCGTCCGTCCGGGTGAAGGCGTAGATCCCGGCGCCGTCGGCCGCGTACCGCTCGGTCTGGACGCCGTCGGTCAGGGCCGGGTTGGCCTTGCGGAGCCGGGAGAGGGCGGCGATGTCGCGGTAGAGCGGGGCGCCGGTGTCGTAGGAGTCGCTCGCGTGGGTGCGGGTGGTGCCGATCTCGGGGTCTTCGAGGTAGTCGGCGACGCGGGAGGCGAACATGGTCTGGCGGGCGTCCTTGTCGCCGCCGGAGCCGGTGAAGCCCTGCTCGTCGCCGTAGTAGACGACCGGGTTGCCGCGGCTGAGGAACATCACCTCGTTGGCGAGCCTGTCCTTCTTCAGGATCTCGGCGTCCGTCGCCTTCGGGTTGTCCTGCTTCAGGAAGTAGCCGATGCGGCCCATGTCGTGGTTGCCGAGGAAGGTGACCTGCTCGTAGGCGTTGGCCTTGTCGGTCGTGTACTTCCAGTCGTCGCCGAAGACGTTTCCCAGCTTCCGGGCGCTGCCGCCCTGGGAGGCGTAGGCGCGGGCGGCGTCCTGGAAGGGGAAGTCGAGGGTGGCGTCGAGGCGGCCCTGGGTGACGTACGGGGAGGTCACCGAGGTGTCGCTGTCGTACGTCTCGCCGAACATGAAGAAGTTCTTCCGCCCGTGCGCGGCCGCGTACGTGTCCAGCGCGGTGGCCCACTGGGTCCAGAACTCCATGTTCACGTTCTTGACCGTGTCGATCCGGAAGCCGTCGACGGCGAAGTCCTTCACCCAGCGCTCGTAGATCTGCTCCATGCCCTGGACGACCTCGGGGCGCTCGGTCCACAGGTCGTCGAGGCCGGAGAAGTCGCCGTAGGTCGCGGACTCGCCGGCGAAGGTCGAGTCGCCCCGGTTGTGGTACATCGTCGGGTCGTTGAGCCAGGCCGGAACCTTGCTCTGGCTCGTGACCCGCGGGGTGTACGGGAACGAGGCGCTGGAGACGGCCGGAAACCTCCTGGTCCCGGCGGCGTAGTCGGCGTCGTCGAAGGGCTTCCCGTCCTTGGTCAGGTACGGGAAGGCGCCCTTGGAGAGGTAGTCCGAGGACTTCTCCTCGTAGTCGATGACGTCGGCGGTGTGGTTGGTGATGACGTCGAAGAAGACCTTCATGCCCTTGGCGTGGGCCTTGGCGATGAGGGTCCTCAGGTCCTGGTTGGTACCGAAGTGCGGGTCGACCTGGGTGAAGTCGGTGATCCAGTAACCGTGGTATCCGGCGGAGGCGTTGGCCCCCGTGCCCTGCACGGGCTTGTTCTTGAAGATCGGCGCCATCCAGATGGCGGTGGTGCCGAGCCCCTTGATGTAGTCCAGCTTGCCGGTCAGGCCCTTGAGGTCGCCGCCCTGGTAGAAGCCCTTGTCGGTGGGGTCGTAGCCGGTGGCGAGGCGCGAGCCGGTGAGGCCGCCCCGGTCGTTGGCCTTGTCGCCGTTGGCGAAGCGGTCCGGCATGACGAAATAGAACTGCTCGCGGGTGTCGTCGTGCCGGGCGGGCTGGGCGGCGAGCGCCGCGTCCGACGGGGGTGCGGGCGGGGTGGCTGCGTGGGCCGCCAGTGGCTGGATCAGGGCGGCGGCGAGGGCTGCGGCGGTGACGGCCGCGGCCCGTCTCGCTCTGGGTATCACGCGTAACTCCTAGCGAATGCGGCTCTCTTGGGTCCGACCCGGCGCGACCGTATCGCTAACGAAAGGTTTACAGCAAGAGACTTGAAACTCACAGCAAGAACTTTCAACAGGTGTCTTGACGTGCCCTTCTCAACGGGCCCACTCTCACCCATGGTTGAAACACGTACCCCCACATTCGGAGCCGCACATGACCGGATACCGACCCCCACCCGGTGCCTTCCGCCGCACCGCCACCGCCGTGGCCGCGGGCGCCCTGGCACTGGCGGGCGCGATAGCCCTGCCGGCGACGCCCGCCCAGGCGAAGACGACCGCCAAGGGCGACGTGATCGCCAACCTGTGGGAGTGGAACTGGGACTCGATCGCCTCGGAGTGCACCAACGTGCTGGGCCCGGCGGGCTACGGCGCGGTCCAGGTGGCACCGCCGGAGGAGTCCCTGAAGCAGTCGAACTACTACTGGTGGGACGTCTACCAGCCCTACTCTTACTCCCTGAACAGCCGCTTCGGCTCGCAGACGAAGTTCGCCGCCATGATCACGGCCTGCCACAAGGCGGGCGTGAAGGTCTACACGGACGCGGTGATCAACCACACGGCCGCGCAGACCGGCACGGGCTACAACGGCACGACCATCACGAACAAGTACTCCACGCCCAACTGGTCCCGCACCGACTACCACGACTCCAGCGAGTGCCCGACCTCGGACCTGACCATCCAGGACTACTCGAACCTGACCCAGGTCCAGAACTGCGAACTGCTGGGCCTGCCCGACCTGAAGACCGAGTCGGACACGGTCCGCGCGGGCATCGCCGACTACCTCAACTCCCAGCTCGCGCTGGGCGTGGACGGCTTCCGGGTCGACGCGGCCAAGCACATCCCCGAGACCGACCTGGCGGCGATCGAGGGCAAGCTGACGAACACGACGTCCGGGACGGCGCCGTACGTCTTCCAAGAGGTGTATCCGGGCGCGACCCCACAACCGTCGGACTACTACGGCACCGGTGACGTCCTGGACTTCACGTACGCGAGCAAGATGAAGTCGGCGTTCCAGGGCAACGTGAGCGACCTGGCCTCGCTGTCGTCGTCCGGCATCCTGCCCGCCGCCGACTCGGTGTCCTTCGTGACCAACCACGACACCGAGCGCAACGGCCTGCACATGTCGTACAAGGACGGCGACACCTACAAGCTCGCCAACCTCTTCCAGCTCGCCTACAAGTGGTCCACGCCGACGGTGTACGCCAGCTGGGAGTGGACCCAGAGCGACCAGGCCCCGCCGAACTCGTCGGGCATGGTGACGGACACCGACTGCTCCAGCGGCGCCTGGTACTGCCTCGACCGTGACACCGCGGTGGTCGGCATGGTGGCCTGGCACAACGCGACCGACACGGCCGCGGTCTCCAACTGGCAGACCATGTCGTCCAACGTGATCGGCTTCGGCCGCAGCGGCAAGGGCTTCTTCGCCCTCAACAACGGGACGTCGGCGGCGACCTACACGTTCACGACGGGCATGGCCGACGGCACGTACAGCAACGTCGTCGACGGCGGAAAGACGACGGTGACCGTGTCGGGCGGCAGCGCCTCGATCACGATCCCCGCGAAGGGCGCGGTCGCCTTCTTCAACTCCTCCTACACCTGCACGGTGGGCTGCGGGAACGCCGGCGGCGGCTCCGGCGACACGGTCAGCGCGACCTTCGACGAGTACGCCTCCACCACGTCCGGCACCAACGTCTACGTGGTCGGCTCCATCGCCGCCCTGGGCGGCTGGGACACCTCGAAGGCGGTGGAGTTGTCGTCCACCGGCTACCCGGTCTGGTCGGGCGAGGTGAGCGTGCCGGTGAACACGTCCTTCACCTACAAGTACATAAAGAAGGACAGCTCCGGCAATGTCACCTGGGAGTCGAACGCCAACAGGTCGTCGGCGACGACGACCTCGGCCCTCTCCCTGAACAACTCCTGGAACGTGGCCGACGCGGACGCCACCGACGTCACCTTCCACGAGAACGCGACGACCGACCTCGGCACCAACGTCTACGTCACCGGCTCCATCCCCTCGCTCGGCTCCCGGAGCACGGCCGACGCCATCCCGCTGTCCTCGGCGTCGTACCCGGACTGGAGCAAACTGGCCATCGTCCCCAAGAGCACGTCCTTCACGTACAAGTTCTTCAAGAAGGACGGCTCCGGGAACGTGACCTGGGAGTCCGGGACGAACCGCTCGTACACGACGGGCAGTTCGTCCGGCTACACGACGAGCGACACCTGGAAGTAGACCTTCCGGCGCAGCAGCTCGACTTGCCGGCGTAGATCGCGAGCGCCGTGTTCGAGCCCAAGGTGGCGGTGAACTGCCCACTGGGGTTCACCGCCACCGTCGTGTTGTTCTGCACACCGCAGTACGTCCCGGCGGGGAGGGACGTCTGGTAGGTGCGGGTCAGGGCGGAGGGCTCGTGGTTGATGGCCACGTAGCCCTTGGTGCCCCGGCCGAAGGCGATGGCGTTGTTGCCGTCGTCCCACCAGTTCGAGACGGCCTCGCCGTGGGTCGTGTTGTGGAAGGCGACGGTGTCGACCACGACCTTCACCCCGGCCGCGTGACAGGTGTCGATCATGTTCTTGAAGGTGGTCCGGTCACCGAGCCGGCCCGCGATCCTGTACGACACCGGCTGTACGACGTCCACCACTGCGGGCCCTGTATGTGCTCGGCGGGCGGGGAGACCTGCACGTAGCCGTAGCCGGCGGGGCCGAGGGTGGTGGTGCACTCGTGGGCGACCGAGGCGTAATTCCACTCGAAGAGGACGGCGGTGACGTCCTTGGTGCCGGGCGGGGAGGCCTCGGCGGTAGTCGGGTTGATGCCAACCGTGAGGCCGAACGCGGCCATGGAGAGCGCGAGTGCCGCCTTCACCGTTGAAGGCTCTTGGTCAACTACCCGGGATGGGAAGTCCCGGGCTTGCACAACGGGCATCACTGGCGGTGATGCCGCGTTTGCGTCCTGTCCCACGCTCCGGTTCGGAAGGTGGGTCTGGGGCGGTTGACTGCGCCCCGCGTCGCCACAACTCCCATGCCCTGGCACGGATGTTGCGGGAGCCGTTGCGGTCTGCGTGATCAACGAATCCGCAGGACCGGCACGCGAACCAGGCCTGGGAGACCCGGTTCGCCTTGTCGATGTGGCCGCACTCGGCGCAGGTGCGGGAGGTGTACGCCGGATCGACGTGCACCACCGGCACCCCGGCCTTGCGGGCCTTGTACGCGATGAAGCTGCCGAGCTGGGCGAACGACCAGCTGGAGTGGATGGCCCGTTGGGGCTTGCGAAGCCGTACCCGATCACGGATGCCCGTCAGATCCTCCAGGGCGATTCCGCGACCGGTGCGTTCCGCCTCGGCCACCACATGTTTCGCGATCTTGTGGTTGATGTCCTTGGCCCGCCGCGCCTCCTTGCGCCGCCGTTTCTTCAGCCGGCGTTTGGCGGACGGGGTGTTCTTCTTCTGCAGCTTGGTGCGCAGTTTCCGCTCCCGCACCCGGATGCGGTTGAGCTCGCGTCCGGCCATGATCTCGCCGTCGGACGTGGTGGCGATGTTGACGATGCCCAGGTCGATGCCGAGGAAGTCCACCGGGTCGGTGTTCGGCACCGCTTCGGGGACCTCACAGGTGGCGTTCAGGAACCACATGCCGTCCCGATACAGCAGGTCGGATTCCCCCTTGCGGTACAGGGCCAGGGTGGCCATCTGCTCCGGGGAGGCGGTGAACGCCAGGTCCTTCACCCGTCCGTCAGTCGTCCAGATCGAGACCCGCCGCCGGTCGATCTGCCAGGACAACATCCGGTCGTCGAAGGGCTGCGCCCCCTGCGGGCGGAAGGTGACCGGCTTCTCCACAGCCCTGCGGTAGCGCTTCGAGCCCGGTCTGCCCAGATTCCCGGCCCTCAGGTTGGCCTTCAGCGTGGCGTACGCGTCGCAGGTCTTCTTCACGACGTGCTGGGCGGCCTGCGCACCCAGCCCCCAGCGAGCCTTGATCTCTCCGTAGGTGTGCTCGCGCAGCGCGAAGTTCCGCTTCACGTCCTTCTCGAACGCCACACCGCTGGCCCACGTGGCAGCCTCGTTGCAGGCGTGCAGGGTCGCCTCAAGTGCCGCCGCCTGCACGGGCGTCGGCAGCAATTTGACCTGCACCACCAGCTTCACGATCACCCAACGTACACACACGTACGACTGCCCACCATACGTTCACCACCCATCACCCGACCGAGTGAACCCGCCACCGTGCAGCAGCGTCCCCCGGCTCCGCCGGACATGGCGCCCGGCCGCTCCGCAGCCACGAGGATGCGATTCCTCCCAGGGCTGAAGTTATCCACGGGGTTCCTCGCAAGATCAGGCTGAAAAATTTCAGCCAACTTGCGGTGACGGAGATGTTAAAGGCCCGCCGCCTGAAAAGGCAGCGGGCCGTGTGAAGTTGGTGCGAGAGATTTCAGTGACGGGTGGTGAACCACACCGTCGTGTCGGCCGGCACGGTCGCCTCGCCGTCGGCCGCGACCGGCTCACCGCTGGCGAGCAGGACCCGCCCGTACGCCGGAACGGTCACCGCCTCCCCCCTGGTGTTGGCGACGCACACGAACGCGCCCCGGCCGAAGGCCAGGACGCCGTCCGGCGCGGGCAGCCACTCCACCGCGTCGCCCGCGCCGAGCGCGGGGTGTTCCCGGCGCACGGCGAGCGCGGCCCGGTACAGCTCCAGGGTGGAGCCGGCCGCTCCGGTCTGCGCCTCCACACTCAGTTCGGCCCACTCGGCCGGCTGCGGCAGCCAGCTGCCCCCGGCGCCGAAGCCGTACGACGGACCCGTGCGGGTCCACGGGATCGGCACCCGGCAGCCGTCGCGGAAGCCGTCCTGGCCGGCGCCCCGGAAGTACGCCGGGTCCTGGCGGACCTCGTCGGGCAGGTCCACGACGTCGGGCAGGCCCAGCTCCTCGCCCTGGTAGACGTACGCCGAGCCGGGCAGCGCGAGCATGAGGAGGGTGGCGGCGCGGGCGCGGCGCAGGCCCAGCTCCCGGTCGCCGGCCGTGCGGATCTGGGTGCCGAGGCCGGGCGGGTTGGCGAAGCGGGTGGCGTGGCGCGTCACGTCGTGGTTGGACAGGACCCAGGTGGCGGGGGCGCCGACGGGGCGCATCGCCTCCAGGGTGCGGTCGATGACCGTACGGAGTTCCTTCGCGTCCCATTCCGTCGACAGGTACTGGAAGTTGAAGGCCTGGTGGAGCTCGTCAGGGCGGACGTAGTTGGCGGTGCGCTCGACGGTCGGCGTCCACGCCTCCGCCACGAAAATACGCCCGCCCGTCTCCCGCCACCGCCCTTCTGACGAAGGCCCTTCGGGCCCCTTGTCTTTGGAGTACTCGTCCAGGATCGTCCGCCACTGGCGGTAGATCGCGTGCACGCCGTCCTGGTCGAAGAACGGCATGACATCGTTGCCCAGCAGCTTGAGCTGGTCGTGCGAGCCCAGGTCCGGCAGACCGGCGGCCTTGACCAGGCCGTGGGCGACGTCGATACGGAAGCCGTCGACGCCCATGTCCAGCCAGAAACGCAGGATCGAGCGGAACTCGTCGCCGACCGCCGGGTGTTCCCAGTTGAAGTCGGGCTGTTCGGGCGCGAAGAGGTGCAGGTACCACGCGCCGGCCGACCCGTCGGGTTCGGTGACCCGCGTCCAGGCCGGGCCGCCGAAGATGGACTCCCAGTCGTTGGGCGGGAGTTCGCCGTTCTTCCCCTTGCCGGGGCGGAAGTGGTAGCGGTCACGCAGCGGCGAGCCCGGGCCCTCGGCGAGGGCACGCTTGAACCACTCGTGCTGGTCGGAGGAATGGTTCGGGACGAGGTCGACGATGATGCGCAGGCCCAGCTCGTGCGCGTCGCGGATCAGCGCGTCGGCGTCGAGCAGGTTGCCGAACATCGGGTCGACGGCACGGTAGTCGGCGACGTCGTAGCCGGCGTCGGCCTGCGGGGAGGCGTAGAAGGGGCTGAGCCACACGGCGTCGACGCCGAGGTCGCGCAGGTACGGCAGGCGGGCGCGGATGCCTGCCAGGTCGCCCATGCCGTCGCCGTCGCTGTCGGCGAAGCTGCGGGGATAGACCTGGTAGATGACCGCGTCCCGCCACCAGTCACGGCGGTCGGCGACGGTGGCTGCGGCGGAGTGGGGGGCCGGTGCGGCAGGGTGCTGCTGGCTCATGGCGTCCTTGATGGGTAAGCGAGTTCTGGTCATGGGCGCGTAGGTACGGCGACGGTTGCCGGGGACCGGGGGGTCGTGCGCGAGGCGGCCGCGGTCACAGCGGGGTCGGATAGGGACCGCGGCCGCCTACCCGCGCATCGCTGCGCGGGAGCCTCTCTTCGGGGGCCGTCAGCCCTTCGTGCCGCCCGCGGTCAGGCCGGTGACGAGGTTCTTCTGCACGAGGTAGAAGAACGCCGACACGGGTATCGCGATCAGCACCGCGGTGGCGGCCATGTAGTTCCACTGGGCGTCGTGCTCGCTGACGAAGGTCTGCAGGCCCACGGCGAAGGTGTACTTCGAGTCGTCCAGCATGAAGGTCGTCGCGAAGGCGACCTCGCCGACGGCGGTGATGAAGTTGTAGAAGGCCGCGACCGCCAGGCCCGGGCGGGCCAGCGGCAGGATCAGCCGGAAGAAGGTGCCGAACGGGCTGAGCCCGTCGACGCGTCCGGCCTCGTCTATCTCGAAGGGGATGGTGTCGAAGTACCCCTTGAGCAGCCAGGCGCTGTACGGCACGGCGGTGGTGCAGTTGATGACGATCAGCGCCCAGTAGGTGTCGATGAGGCCGAGATCGCTGAAGATCTGGTACATCGGCACGATCAGGATGGCGATCGGGAAGGCCTGCGTGAGCAGCAGGACCCACATCAGCTGCTTGTAGCCGGGAAAGCGCATCCGGGAGACCGCGTAGCCGGTGGTCGCGGCGACGAGGACACCGATCAGGGTGGTGCCGACGGCCACGATCATCGTCGACTTGAACCAGTCGAAGAACCCGGTGTGCTGCAGCACGAAGCTGTAGTTGGAGAAGGACAGCTTGCCCGCGATCCTGCCCGGGTGGAGGTAGTCGTCCTTGTCCGGGCCGAGGGAGAGGTAGCACAGCCAGGCCACCGGGGCGAGCGCGACGAGGCTCGCCACGGCGAGGCCGCCGTGCAGCAGGGCGGCGCCGAGCGGGCCGCGTTCGCCGCGCCGGCGCACCCGGCGCGGCGGCTCGGCGGCGGGGGCCGGTGCGGCCACTGTCTCTTCGAGGGTCGTGGTGCTCATGGCGGCGGCTCCTGCGGCGTCAGACGGCGAGCTGGTCATTGCGCTTCAGCCAGCGGAAGTAGAAGGAGGTGAAGACGACGAGGATCGACAGCAGCAGCACGCCGTACGCGGCGGACTGGGCGAAGTCCCGCGGCTGCTGTCCGAAGCCCAGCTGGTAGGCCCATGTCACGAGGATCTGGGTGTCGGGCGCGCTGGTGGGGCCGAACAGCAGGAAGATGATGATGAACTGGTTGAAGGTCCAGATGATGCCGAGCAGGACGACGGTGGAGCTGACGGACCGCAGCCCCGGCAGGGTGACGTGCCTGAAGCGCTGCCAGGCGCTCGCGCCGTCCATCTCGGCCGCCTCGTAGAGCGTGGAGTCGATGGACTGCAGGCCGCCGAGCAGCGAGAGCATCATGAACGGCACGCCGCACCAGGTGTTGACCATGATCGCCGCGAACCGCTGCCAGAAGGTGTCCTCCAGCCACTGCGGCTGGGGCAGGTGCAGGGAGTGCAGGACCTGGTTGAGCACGCCGGAGTCGGCGAGCATGATCCGCCAGGAGAAGACGGTGACGAACGTCGGCACGGCCCAGGGCAGGACGAGGACCAGCCGGTAGAAGGTGCGGCCGCGCAGCTTCTGGTTGAGCATGAGCGCGAGGCCGAGGCCGATCGTGTAGTGCAGGAACACACAGGCGGCCGTCCAGAAGACGGTCCACAGGAAGTGCGACCAGAAGCGGTCGTACGCCGTCGGGCCGAACAGGATGTCCTTGTAGTTGTCCAGGCCGACGAACTTGTAGGTGGCCGCGATGTGGTTGACGCCGATCGTGCGCGCCGAGTTGAGGCTGTTGGCGTCGGTGAGGGTGAGGTAGACGCCGCGGATCAGCGGATAGCCGACGATCCCGGCGAGCACGACGACCACCGGGGCGATCATCGCGTACGCGTACCAGTACTTCTGGAAGCCGTTTCTGATGCGCTGCGCCGGCCCGGGCCGAGGCGCGCGGTCACCGCGGCGCTTGCCGGTCGCGCGGTCGATGGCGACTGTCATGGTTCGACACCTTCAAAACGTTCAGGAGTTGGGCCGGGCACAGGGCGGTGACCGCCGGATCCTTCCCCCCGCTGTCCGTAACGGAGGATCCGGCGGCCACCCGGGCTCACTTGCTGAAGTCGGGCACCAGCTTGGCGATGGCCAGCTGGGCGTTGCTCAGACCCTGGTCCAGCGACTCCTTGCCGTCGGCGATCTTCGGCAGTTCCTGGTCGAGCGGGGTCCACAGGCTGCTGTACTCGGGCAGCGCCGGGCGCGGCTGGGAGGCGGACAGGACGCCCTGGTAGCCGGCGATGCCGGGGTCGGCCTTGACCTGGGCGGTGTAGGCGTCGGTGCGGGTGGGCAGCGTGGAGTTCTTCAGGGCGATGGTCTCCTGGGACTTCGCCGAGGTCATGAACTTCACGAACTGCAGGGCCGCGTCCTGGTGGGCCTTGTCGGAGCCGGCGTAGACGGCGAGGTTGTGGCCGCCGGTCGGGGCGCCCGCCTTGCCGGTGGAGCCGGCCGGGACGGCGGCGATGCCGAGGTTGGACTTGTCCTTGAAGGCGCTGCCCTTGTAGAAGTTCGTGATCTCCCACGGACCCTGGAGGATCGCGGCGACCTTGCCGTTGACGAACGCGTCCGAGATGTGGGCGTAGGCGTCGGCGGTGCTGTCGGCCTTGTGCAGGCCCTTGCCGGAGAACAGGCTCAGCCAGGTGCCGTAGGCCTTCTTGGCGGCCGGCGAGTCGACGGTGATCTTCTTGGCGGCCGCGTCGACGGTGTCGGTGCCCTCGCCGTAGAGGAACGGCTGCGCGTAGTAGGACTGGGTGGAGCCCCAGTAGCCGTCGGCGCCGGTCTTGTCCTTGACCTTGGCGGCGTCCGACTTCAGCTCGTCCCAGGTCTTGGGGGCCTCGGTGATGCCGGCCTTCTTGAACAGCGCCTTGTTGTAGACGAACGCGAGGGTGTCGGTGACCAGCGGGACGCCGTAGGTCTTGCCCTCGTACTGGGCCTGCTTGATCAGGTTCGGCTCGAAGCTGCTCTGCTCGGAGAGGGCCTCGGTGCCGTCCAGCGGCAGGAAGTAGCCCTTCTTCGCGAAGGCGGGGGTCCAGCCGACCTCGGAGCGCAGGATGTCCGGGGCGCCCTTGGAGCCGGCGGCGGTGTCGAACTTGTTCTGCGCCTGGTCGAAGGGCACGTTGACGTACTTGACCTTGATGTTCTTGTTCTGGGCCTCGAACTGCTGGACCAGGGCCTTGTACGTCGGCGCCTCGTTCGTGGCGTTGGAGGTGTCCCACCAGGTGATGGTGACCGGCCCACTGGACTTGCCGCTGTCGCTGCTCCCGCCGCCGCAGGCCGTCGCCGCGAGGGCGAAGGACGCCACCAGCGCGGAGGCCGCTATGCCACGCCGCATGAGTTCTCCTTGAGGGTTGGGCCCGTGTGGTGCCGACTGCGCCGTCGCGGCGGCCGGGCGACTGGGAACGTAACAGCGTTGTAAGCGTGGCGAAAGACCTTGCAGAAAAAAAGTGCAAGGGAACACGATGGTTACGCTGTTGTGACCGCTCAGCAGACGAGTGGTGCTTGTGCAAGACTCTGCAAGTTCTTGCCATCACCAGGCCGACAGAAGGACGAGGAGTGCCCGTGGCACAGCAATCCGCACGGGGCCGGCAGGCCGCCCGTGCCCGGCGTCCGGCTGGTGGGCAAGGCGTCATACGACCGGTACAGTCCAGTGCCGTGACCACACGGCTTGCCGATATCGCTGCGCAGGCGGGGGTGAGCGAAGCGACCGTCAGCAGGGTCCTCAACGGGAAGCCGGGCGTCGCCGCCACCACCCGTCAGTCCGTGCTGGCCGCGCTGGACGTCCTCGGCTACGAGCGCCCGGTGCGGCTGCGGCAGCGCAGCGAGGGGCTGGTCGGTCTGATCACCCCCGAGCTGGAGAACCCGATATTCCCGGCCCTGGCCCAGGTCATCGGCCAGGCGCTGACCCGCCAGGGCTATACGCCGGTGCTCGCCACGCAGACCCCGGGCGGGTCGACCGAGGACGAGCTGACCGAGATGCTCGTGGACCGCGGGGTCGCCGGGATCATCTACGTCTCCGGGCTGCACGCGGACACCACCGCCGACATGCAGCGCTACGAGCGGCTGCGGGCGCAGGGCGTGCCGTTCGTGCTGGTGGACGGCTTCTCGCCGAAGGTGCAGGCGCCCTTCATCTCCCCCGACGACCGGGCCGCGATGACGCTCGCGGTGACCCACCTGGTGTCCCTGGGCCACACCCGGATCGGGCTGGCGCTCGGGCCGAAGCGGTTCGTGCCCGTGCAGCGCAAGATCGAGGGGTTCGTGCGGGCCGTGCAGGACCAGCTGGGGCTGGACGCCGGCACGGTCGAGGCGGAGCTGATCCAGCACTCGCTGTACACCCTGGAGGGCGGTCAGGCGGCGGCGAGCGCGCTCATCGACCGCGGGTGCACGGCCGTGGTGTGCGCGAGCGACATGATGGCGCTCGGCGCCATACGGGCCGCCCGGCAGCGGGGGCTGGAGGTGCCGCGCGACGTCTCGGTGGTCGGTTTCGACGACTCCCCGCTGATCGCGTTCACCGATCCGCCGCTGACCACCGTGCGCAAGCCGGTGCCGGCGATGGGGCAGGCGGCGGTGCGCACACTGCTGGAGGAGGTCGGCGGAACGCCCGCGCCGCACAGCGAGTTCGTCTTCATGCCGGAGCTGGTGGTGCGCGGTTCGACCGCTTCGGCGCCGAACGTCCTCCGCACGCCGTAGAAGGTGCGGTTCGGACCCGACCTTGGGATGATCTGTCGGAGAAGCCTTTTCTGGCAGACTTGATGCCTATGAGTGACTCGACCGTGACGCAGTCGGAAGGTCGCGAACAGGCGGCCGTTCCGAGGGCGGTCACGGACGAGGGCGCCCCGGGTCCGCGCCGCGGGTTGCGCCGGCCCCGGCGGCCCCGGCTCTGGTTCGAAGTCCTTCTGATCGCGGTGAGTTACTGGACGTACTCACTGATCCGCAACGCCGTCCCGGAGCAGAAGGCCGAGGCGCTGCGCAACGCGGACTGGATCTGGCGCGCCGAGCACGTTCTGGGCATCGCCGTGGAACAGTCGGTCAACCACGCCGTGAATTCGGTGACTTGGCTGATCATCGGGATGAACTACTACTACGCCACACTGCACTTCGTCATCACGCTGGGGGTGCTGGTGTGGCTGTACCACTGGCATCCGGGGCGGTACGCGGCGGCCCGGCTGGTGCTCTTCGCGACCACGGGCGTGGCGCTCGTCGGTTACTACCTGTTCCCGCTCGCACCGCCCCGGCTGATGCGCGGCGGGCACTTCGTCGACACCGTGCTGGTGCACCACACCTGGGGCTCGATGGCCTCCGGCGACCTCAAGCACATGTCCAACCAGTACGCCGCGATGCCGTCCATGCACATCGGCTGGTCGCTGTGGTGCGGGCTGACGATCTTCGCGCTGGCGTCCGTGCCGTGGGTGCGGGTGCTGGGGCTGCTGTATCCGATGACCACGCTTCTCGTCATCGTCTCCACCGCCAACCACTTCTGGCTCGACGCGGTGGGCGGTGTGCTCTGCCTGAGCTTCGGGTTCGGGGTGGCCCGGATCGTGTACGGGGCGGTGCCGCACCGGTTGCCGCGGGTCGTGGCGGAGCCGGTCGCGGGGGGTGCGGTTGCGGGGGACGCGGTCGCGGCACCGGCCGATCGTCACGTTCCGTCGCCGTAGAACAGCTCCTCGACGGTGGTGCGCGCCCGGCGCGTCGTACGGCGGTACGCGTCCAGCATGTCCCCCGCGTGACCGGAGCCGTAGCCCAGGTAGCGGCCCACCGCCGCCAGCTCGCGCGGCTCCGTGGGGAAGGTGTCGCCCGCCCGGCCGCGGACCAGCATCACCGCGTTGCGCACCCGGGTGGCCAGGACCCACGCCTCGTCCAGGATCTCCGTGTCCTCGGCGGACAGCAGCCCGGCCTCGCGGGCGGCGGCGAGGGCCTCGCGGGTACGGGTGGTGCGCAGGCCGGGCAGTTCCCAGCCGTGCCGGAGCTGGAGCAGCTGGACGGTCCACTCGACGTCCGACAGGCCGCCCGGGCCGAGCTTCGTGTGCAGCTTGGGGTCGGCGCCGCGCGGGAGGCGCTCGGACTCCATGCGGGCCTTCAGCCGGCGGATCTCGCGGACGGCGTCCTCGGTCAGGCCGTGGCGGGGGTAGCGGTGCGGGTCGATGAGCTCGGTGAAGCGCCGGCCGAGGTCCTCGTCCCCGGCGACCGGCTCGGCGCGCAGCAGGGCCTGCGACTCCCAGACCAGTGACCAGCGGCGGTAGTACGCCTCGTACGCCTTCAGCGTGCGCACCAGCGGGCCCGACTTGCCCTCCGGGCGCAGGTCGGCGTCGATGAGCAGCGGCGGGTCGGCGCTGGGGATCTGGAGCAGGCGGCGCATCTCGGCGACCACCTTGTTCGCGGCGGCGGAGGCCTCGTGCTCGGGCACGCCGTCCTGCGGTTCGTGGACGAAGAGGACGTCGGCGTCCGAGCCGTAGCCCAGCTCGTGGCCGCCGAACCGGCCCATCCCTATCATCGTGAAACGGGTCGGGAGCGTGTCGCCCCAGCCGTCGCGCACCACGGCGCGCAGGGTGCCGGCGAGGGTGGCCGCGGTGAGGTCCGAGACCGCCGCGCCGACCCGGTCCACCAGGGCGCCCTGGTCGGCCTCGGCCGGGCGGGTCTCGGTGCCGTAGGAGCCGACGATGTCGGCGGCGGCCGTGCGGAACAGCTCGCGCCGGCGTACGCCGCGGGCGGCGGTGACGCCCTGCTCGGCGTTCTCGGCGCGGCCCACCGCGGCGAGGATCTCCTGCTCCAGGGGGGTGCGCTCGCGGGGGGTGAGGCCGGCTCCGGGCATGCCGGTGCCGTCGCCGTCGCCCAGCAGGGCCACCGCCTCGGGGGCGCGCATCAGGAGGTCGGGGGCGAGGCGGCCCGCGGACAGGACGCGGGCGAGGTTCTCCGCCGCCGCGCCCTCGTCGCGCAGGAGGCGCAGGTACCAGGGGGTCTTGCCGAGCGCGTCGGAGACCTTGCGGAAGTTCAGCAGGCCCGCGTCCGGGTCCGCCGAGTCGGCGAACCAGCCGAGGAGGACGGGCAGGAGGGTGCGCTGGATGGCCGCCTTGCGGGTCACGCCGGAGGCCAGGGCCTCCAGGTGGCGCAGGGCCGCCGCCGGGTCGGCGTAGCCGAGGGCGACGAGGCGTTCGCGGGCCGCCACGGCGCTCAGCCGGGCCTCGCCCGGGCCGAGTTGGGCGACGGCGTCGAGGAGGGGGCGGTAGAAGAGCTTCTCGTGCAGGCGCCGTACGACGCCGGTGTGTCTCCTCCATTCGCGGTTCAGTTCCGCGACGGGGTCCGTGCGCAGGCCGAGGGAGCGGCCGAGGCGGCGCTGGTCCTCCTCGGCCACGGGAACGAGGTGGGTGCGGCGCAGGCGGTACAGCTGGATGCGGTGCTCCATGGCGCGCAGGAAGCGGTACGCCTCGTCCAGGCGGGCGGCGTCCTCGCGGCCCACGTAGCCTCCGGCGGCCAGGGCCTGGAGGGCGTCCAGGGTGGTGCCGCTGCGCAGGGCCTGGTCGGTGCGGCCGTGCACGAGCTGGAGGAGCTGGACGGCGAACTCGACGTCGCGCAGGCCGCCGGGGCCGAGTTTGAGTTCCCGGTCGATCTCGGAGGCGGGGATGTTGTCGATGACGCGGCGGCGCATCTTCTGGACGTCCGGTACGAAGTTCTCACGTTCGGCGGCCTGCCAGACCAGGGGTTCGAGCGCGTCGACGTAGGCCCGGCCGAGGGCGGCGTCGCCGGCGACCGGGCGGGCCTTGAGCAGGGCCTGGAACTCCCAGGTCTTCGCCCAGCGTTGGTAGTAGGCGAGGTGGGAGGAGAGGGTGCGGACGAGGGGGCCGTTGCGGCCCTCGGGGCGGAGGTTGGCGTCCACCGGCCAGATCGAGCCCTCGACCGTGGTCTCCGAGCAGATGCGCATGAGGTGCGAGGCGAGGCGGGTGGCGGCGGTGAGGGCCTTGGCCTCGGTGGCGGACTCCGTCGCCTCCGCCACGAAGATCACGTCCACGTCGGAGACGTAGTTCAGTTCGTGGCCGCCGCACTTGCCCATCGCGATCACCGCCAGGCGGCAGGCCGCGGCGTCCTCGGGGGCGCCCGCCTGTGCCATGGTGAGGGCGGTGCGCAGGGTGGCGGACGCGAGGTCCGCGAGTTCGGCGGCGGTCTGGGCCACGTCCGTGGTGCCGCAGACGTCGCGGGCGGCGATGGAGAGCAGGCAGCGGCGGTAGGCCACGCGGAGCGAGACCGGGTCGGTGGCGTCGGCCAGGCCGCGCTCGAACTCCGCGAGGCCGGGGTGGAGGTCGTGCGGCTCGTAGGTGACCAGGGCCTGCCAGTCGGCGGGGTGGCGGGCGAGGTGGTCGGTGAGGGCGGTGGAGGCGCCGAGGACGCCCAGGAGGCGGTCACGGAGGGGTTTGGCCGCGATGAGGGTGTCGAGGAGTTCGCGGTGGTCCGTGGGGGTGGGCTGGGCCTCCAGGAGGCGGACGAGGCCGTGCAGGGCCAGGTCGGGGTCGGCGGTGGCGCCCAGGGCCGCGAGGAGGACGGGGTCGTTGCGGACGGGGGCCAGTTCGGGGCCGTCGAGGAGGCGCTCGGCGGCGGAGGGGTCGGTGAAGCCGTGTCGTAGCAGGCGGGTGAAGGTGCTGCTCCTGCGGCCCGGCGTCATGCTCGGCCTCCCCTGGATCTCGGTCGTCCTGGGCTGAGCCTAGCCGGAGGCGGGGGTGGGCAGCCCGGGCGACGGCGGTGGGGCAGCCCGGGCGACGGCGGTGGGGTGGCCCGGGCGACGGCGGTGGGCGGCCCGGGCGACGGCGGTGGGCGGCCCGGGCGACGGCGGTGGGGTGGATGCCTGCGGCGGCCCGTGCCGGTCCGTGGGGGTTCAGGTCGCGCCCCGGCGGGGCGGTGAGTCGGTGCCGCGCCGGGTGGTGTCCGTCCTCGGTCCGGCGGACTCTTGGGAGAGGGGCGGGGCGGTGTACGCGCCGGCCGCTGCGGGCGGACACCACCCGGCACGTCCCCTTCCCGCCGCGCGCGGCCGTCCGTCCCATCCGGTTCGGGTCGCGGCTCCCGGGAAGCCCCGGTCATCGGCCGCGGCCCCCCACTCGGTCCCAGGGAGGCGTCGTGCGCGGCCGTCCGCACCATCCGGCTCCGGGCGCGGCTCCCGGGAAGCCCCGGTCATCGGCCGCGGCCCCCCACTCGGTCCCGGGGAGGCATCGCGCGCGGCCGTCCGCACCATCCGGTTCGGGTCGCGGCTCCGGTCAGCGCCGGTCATCGGCCGTGGGCGGCCGTTCGGTCCCAGGAAGGCGGCGTGCAGTGATCCGGCCCATCCGGCTCCGAGCGCGGCTCCCGGGAAGCCCCGGTCATCGGCCGCGGCCCGCCACTCGGTCCCAGGAAGGCATCGCGCGCGGCCGTCCGCACCATCCGGTTCGGGTCGCGGCCGCGAGAAGTGGCCGGCAGCCTCCGTGGGTCGCATTCGGACCGGGGAAGGCCGTCGGATCGGGGGGTGGTGGGCGCATCGGGCGTTCATCTCGTCTTCACCGTCTGGGTTGGGGGGCTTGGGGTGGGGGAATGTTGGCGTGTGCATGCTCTGTCCGCACCGCCAACCCCGTTCCTCTCCCCCCACCCGGAGGTTGATGTGTCCGGCAGTTCCGTCTACCGCCGTGCCCGTACGGTCGTGGCATCGGCAACCGCCTTCGCCGCGGCAGCGGTCGGGCTGTGGGCCGGGCTCGGTGGCGCGTCCGCGCACGCCGCGAGCGCCGTTCCGAGCCCGGATCACGTGGTCGTCGTGGTCCTTGAGAACCATGCGTACAGCCAGGTCATCGGTTCCTCCAGCGCCCCGTACATCAACTCGCTGGTGTCGGGAGGTGCCAAGCTGACGCAGTCGTACGCCGAGACCCACCCGAGCCAGCCGAACTACTACGCCATGTTCTCCGGCGACACGCAGGGGGTGACGGACGACAGCTGTGTCACCCCCGGGTTCTCCTCGGCCGCGAACCTGGCGTCCGAGGTGATCGCCGCGGGCCGGACCTGGGCCAGCTACAACGAGGATCTGCCCAGCCAGGGCGACACCTCGTGCAGCAGCGGCGACTACGCCCAGAAGCACAACCCCTGGTTCGGGTTCAGCAACGTCCCGACGGACAGCGCCATGACGTTCGACCAGTTCCCGACGGACTACACCCAGCTCCCGCAGATGTCGTACGTCATCCCCAACCTGTGCAACGACATGCACGACTGCTCGGTGTCCACCGGTGACACCTGGCTGAAGAACAACCTCGGCGCGTACGCCACGTGGGCCAAGACCCACAACAGCCTGCTCGTCGTCACGTTCGACGAGGACAACCGGCTCAGCGGGAACCGCATCCCGACGGTTCTGTACGGGCAGCCGGTCACGGCCGGGGCGTCCAGCTCCACGACGTACAACCACTACGACCTGCTGCGCACCCTGGAGGACACGCAGGGGCTGAGCACGCACGCGGGCAACGCCTCCTCCGCGCAGGACATCACCGGTATCTGGGCGTCCTGACGTGTACGTAGCGGACAGCCGCGCGACGCAGACGTCCGCTGACGGCGCCGTCCGGCCTCCGGCCGGGCGGCGCCGGGGCGTGGTCGCTCCCGCCGTCCTCGCCCTGGGTGCCGTCAGTCTCGTCACGGACGTGTCGTCCGAGATGGTCACGGCCGTGCTGCCGTTGTACCTGGTGACGGGGCTCGGTCTGTCGCCGCTGGGCTTCGGGCTGCTGGACGGCATCTACAACGGCTTCTCGGCGCTCGTCCGGCTCGTGGGCGGGCATCTGGCGGACCGGGGCGGCGGGCGGCACAAGTGGGTCGCCGGGTTCGGGTACGCCGTCTCGGCCCTGTGCAAGCCGCTGTTGCTGGTCGCCCACTCCCTGACGCCGATCGGGCTGGTGCTCGCCGCCGACCGGACGGGGAAGGGGCTGCGGACGGCGCCGAGGGACGCCCTGATCTCGTTGTCCAGTACGCCGGAGGCGCGAGGGCGGGCCTTCGGGGTGCACCGGGCCATGGACACGGCGGGCGCGCTGCTCGGACCGCTGGTGGCGTTCCTGATCCTGCGGGCGACGGTGGACGGGTACGACGCCGTGTTCACCGTCAGCTTCTGCGTCGCGGTGCTCGGCGTGCTGGTGCTGGTGCTGTTCGTGCCGGGCGGGCACGGGGACGGCGGTGGCGCGGTACCTGGTGAGCGGCCCACCCTGACGGCCGCCCTGCGGCTGCTGGAGCACCGGGATCTGCGCCGGATCACCGTGTGCGCCCTGCTGCTGGGCCTGGCGACGGTCAGCGACTCGTTCGTGTATCTGCTGCTCCAGCGGCGGCTGGGCGTCCCCGACCGGTGGTTCGCCTTGCTGCCGCTCGGTACGGCCGGCGCGTTCCTGCTGCTGGCGATCCCGCTCGGCCGGCTCGCGGACCGGGTGGGCAGGTGGGCCGTGTTCCTGGGCGGGCACGGGGCGCTGCTCGTCGCCTACGCGCTTCTGCTCACGTCGTGGCACGGCACCGCGCTGCCGTACGTCGTCCTCGCCCTGCACGGCACCTTCTACGCGGCCACGGACGGGGTACTGATGGCGGCGGCCTCGGACGGGGTGCCGGAGGCGCTGCGCTCGTCCGGGCTGGCGCTCGTGCAGACCGGGCAGGCGACGGCCCGGTTCGCCTGCTCGCTGCTGTTCGGGGCGGCCTGGACGGTGTGGGGCGACCGGGCGGCGCTGTCCGGGGCGGCGGTGGCGCTGGTCGGCTGTGCCGTGTTCTCCCTGACCGTGCGTCCGAAGGGGACGGTGACCACCGCATGAGCGTACGCAACCGCATCCTGGTCCTGGTCTCGGCCGTCGCCGCGCTGGCCGCGATCGGGGTGGCCTCCGTCCTGCACGCCTCGGCCCGGGCCGAGCGTCGTGATCAGGTCCAGGCGGGCGGGCCGCGTGTCACCGCGGGGACGGTCACGTTGCGCGGGGGCGGGCGGATGGTCTTCCGGAACATGGCGTGGGGGCCGCACCGGGACGAGCTGACATCCGTTCCGGCGGACGATCCGGGCGGGACTCGCACGGCCTCCGGCGTCAAGTGCCTGCGTTTCGACGCCGCTTCGGGGGTGGGGGTGTGCCTCCAGGCCGTGCACGGTCCGGTGTCGGACACGTACCGGGCGGTGATCCTGGACGCGCGGCTGCGGACGGTGCACCGGTACGACGTCCCGGGCATTCCGTCGCGGGCGCGGGTGTCGCCGACCGGTCACTTCGCCGCCTGGACCGCGTTCGTGGGCGGTGACAGCTATGCGGGTACGAACTTCTCCACGCGCGCGGCCATCGTGGACACGCGCAGCGGCGAGCTGATCCCGTCGCTGGAGGACTTCCGGATCGTCAAGGACGGGCATCCGTACCGGGCGGCCGACACCAACTTCTGGGGCGTCACGTTCGGGGCGGACGACCGCACCTTCTACGCCACGCTCGCGACGGGTGGGAGCACCTATCTGGTCCGGGGCGACCTGCGCACGCGTACGGTCACGACCCTGCACGCGAACGTGGAGTGCCCGTCGCTGTCGCCGGACGGTACGCGCGTCGCCTACAAGAAGCGGGTCAAGGGGCTGCCCAAGGACGCCCCCTGGCATCTGTACGTCCTCGATCTGCGGACGATGAAGGAGACCGCGCTCGCCGAGTCGAGGAGCGTGGACGATCAGGTGGTGTGGCGCGACGGGCGCACGCTCGTGTACGCGCTGCCGGGCGACTACGGCGCCGATCTCCACACCGTCCCCGCGGACGGCTCCGGTGTGCCGCGCCGGATCGCCTCCGCCGCGCTGTCCGCCGCGTTCCCGAAGTGAGCGCCCCGGTCAGGGCAGCGTCCAGAACCTGACGGTGACCAGATAGACGACGGCGGCCCAGAACATCATCGCCGTCGCGACGATGCCCAGGCCGCGGACGTCGGCTCCGAGCGACGGCTCGGCCGCGGGGTGGCGCAGCCAGCGGCCGAGCAGCGGGTTCACGTAGTAGGGCATCGTGAGGAAGCTCATGAGGAAGCTCGACAGCAGGTTGCCCACGAGCAGGCCGATCCAGAGCGGCAGGTGCAGCGGGGACAGGGCGAGCGTCAGGAACACGACGGTCGGGTAGAGGCCGACCCAGACGGCGAGCGAGGTCTTCGTCCCGGAGGGCGGCGGTGTCTCCTTGCCGTCGCCCTCGAAGGCGAACCAGCTGCCGAAGGAGTTGTCGATCGTGCGCAGTGCGAAGTCGTCGAACTTCTCGCCCTCGGCCAGGATCCGCCGCCGCTCGGGTGACGTCAGCCAGGCGTCGAGGTGCTCCGCGCTGTCGTAGCGGTACAGGGTGGTCCACTCCTCCTGGAGGCCCTCGACGGGGCGGAACAGCTCGCTCCCGCGGAACCCCTCGAACCTGCTCTCCTCCTGTGTCATGCGGCGCTGCCAGTCGAGGAACTCGTCGACGTGACACGGGGCGACCCGGTGGGTGACCACCACGGTCACGAGGGGGTCGAGGGTCCGGGTGCCGCTGCTGACCACCTGCTGGGTCGCCGGGCCGTCGAAGTACGCGGCGCCGGAGTCGAGATACGTCTGCCGGGTCGCGCTGTTGATCCACGTCTGCAGATGCGGCACCGAGTCGAAGCGGTACACGACGACCCAGTCGGGTTGCAGCGGGGTGGGCCGGGAGGTCTCGGCGCCGAGGAAGCCGGGGTAGGAGGAGGCCGCGGTGTTGAGGTCCGCCTGCCAGGACGCGAAGTCCTCCTCCGCCCCGGGCAGCACCTTCTGACCGATGATCGCCGTGGCCGCGGCGGCCACGTTCTCCGCGGTGTTCATGGTGCCCGGCCCGCCGCCACCGACTGCTGTGCCTGGAGTCGGCCGTAGATCCGTTCCGGGGTCAGCGGCAGTGCGCGGTAGCGGACGCCGGTCGCGTCGTGGACGGCGTTGGCCAGCGCGGGGGCCACCGGATTGATGCAGCACTCCGCCATGCCCTTGGCGTGCAGCGGCCCCACCGAGTCCGCCGAGCCGACCAGGAGGACCTCGGTGCGCGGGATGTCGGCGTAGGTGGGGATGCGGTAGTTCCGCAGGCTGGGGTTGGTCATGACGCCGTGGTCGTCGACGTGGTGGTTCTCGGTCAGCGCGAAGCCGATCCCCTGGGCGACCCCGCCCTCCACCTGCCCGCGGACCTGAGCGGGGTTGATCACCACGCCGACGTCCGCCGCCTGCACGCTGTACAGGATCCGTGTCTCGCCCGTCACCCGGTGCACGGCGACCCGGAACCCCTGGGTGTTGGAGGTGACGCTGCGGGGCGAGCCGTAGGCCTTGCGGGCGGCGGTGAACCGGATGCCGCGTGCCCGGGCCGCCGCGACGAGCTCGGCCAGCGACACCCGCCGGTCCCCGCAGACGACCCCGTCGTCGTCCATGGAGCACAGCACGACGTGCACGCCCGTGTGCGCCGCGGAGAACTCGAGGATGCGGTCGCGTACAGCGGCGGCCGCACGCAGCACGGCGTTGCCGGCCACGGACAGGCCCGCGCTCGCGAAGGCGCCGGTGTCGAATCCGGTGCGGTCGGTGTCGGACTGCACCAGACGGATCCGCGCCGGTGTCGTGCGCAGCTGGTTGGCCGCGATCTGGACATGGGCGGTGGAGGTGCCCTCCCCGAACTCGACCGTTCCCACGGCCAGTTCGTAGACGAGGTCGTCGCCGAGCGTCACCCAGGCCTCGGAGAGGTGCTCGGTCGGGGGCGCGGTCTCGTGCAGGGAGCTCGCCACGCCGGTTCCGACGAGCCACTCCGGGCCGGGTGGCGGCTGGTCGGCCGTACGGGCCAGGGCGTCGCCCACCAGGTCGATGCACCGCGCGAGGCCGTCCTCGGTGAAGACCACGTCGTCGGGGCCGTCGTGCAGGGCGACCAGGGGCTCGCCCGGCCGCACGATGTTGCGCCGGCGCAGTTCGAGCGGGTCGAGGTGCAGGGCGCGGGCCAGTTCGTCCATCGCCGACTCGACCGCGAACGCCGGCTGGGTCATCCCGTAGCCGCGCAGGGCACCGCTCGGCACGGTGTTCGTGTAGACGGAGTAGGCGTCGTACCTCTTGTTGGGACAGCGGTAGATCATGACGGCGGCGCCGCCCGCGTGCAGCGTCTCGCCGCCGTGGTTGCCGTAGGCGCCCGTGTTGGACACGTTGCGCACCTGGACGGCGGTGAGCGTGCCGTCCGCCTTCGCGCCGAGCTTGACCGTCAGGGTCATCGGGTGCCGCGGCGAGGCCGTGGTGAACTCCTCCTCGCGGGTGTACTCGAAGCAGGTGGGCCGACCGGTGTCCAGGGTGGCGAGCGCGACCAGGTCCTCCGTGAGCACCTCCTGTTTGCCGCCGAAGGCACCGCCGACGCGCTTGCAGAACACCCGCACCTGGTCGGGCCGCAGCGCGAAGAGGTACTCCAGTTTGGCCTTGGCGATCGACGGCGACTGCGAACTGGTGCGGACGTTCAGCCGGCCGCCCTCCATCCAGGCGATCGAGCCATGGGTCTCCAGGTGGGCGTGCTGCACCCGTGGCGAGACGTACGTGCCCTCGTGCACCACGTCGGCCTGGGCGAAGCCCGTGTCGACGTCGCCGACGTGGGAGTGCAGTTCGAGCAGGACGTTGTGCTCGGGGTCGCGGACGAACGGGTCGTCGGAGCCGTGCAGTCGGGGCGCGCCGTCGGCCATCGCCGCCTCGGGGTCGAACACCGCCGGCAGCACCTCGTACTCCACGGCCAGACGCCGGCAGCCCTCCTCCGCCGCGCCGACCGTGTCGGCCAGGACCGCGGCGACGCGCTGGCCGGCGAAGCGGACCGTGTCGTCGAGGACGAAGGTGTCGTCCGGGTCGACCAGGTGGTCGGTGTGGATCGCCGTGGTGAAGCGCTTACGGGGCACGTCCTGCCAGGTGTAGACCCGGTGCACGCCGGGCACCGCGAGCGCGGCGCTCTTGTCGATCGAGACGATCCGGGCGTGCGCGTGGGGCGAGTGCAGCACCTTGAGGTGCAGCATGCCGTCGATGTGCGTGTCCATCGTGAACTCGGCGTGGCCGGTGACCACGTCGTGGCCCGCGGGCGCGCCGACGCTCGTCCCGACGGCCTTGCCGGGCGCGGCCGTCCGCACCGCGCCGACGCCCTTCACGGCGTCTTCGATCGCCCGGTAGCCGGTGCAGCGGCAGAGGTTGCCCTTCAGCGCCCGGGGCAGATCGGCCTTCTGTTCCTCGGTGAAGGTGGCCGACGTCATGATCATCCCGGCGGTGCAGAAGCCGCACTGGAATCCCGGGGCGTCCTCGAACCGCCGCTGCAGGGGATGCGGTGCGCCGGGCCGCCCGAGGCCCTCGATCGTGGTCACCGCACGGCCGTCCGCCCGGAACGCGGGGGTGATGCAGCTGTGTACGGGTTCGCCGTCCAGCCATACCGTGCAGGCTCCGCAGTCGCCCGCGTCGCACCCCTTCTTGACGCCGAAGTGGCCGAGTTCGCGCAGGAAGGTGCGCAGGCACTGGCCGGGCGCCGGTTCCCGGTCGAACGTCCGGCCGTTCACGAGGAAGGTCATGGCAGGTCCCCAGCCGTGAGCTCGCGGCGGATCTCCTCGGCGAAGTGGTACGTCAGATGGCGGCGGTGCTCGGGGGTGCCGTTGGCATCGGCGAACCAGACGTCGGCCGGCAGGGCGTCGATGCGCTGCCGCAGGGTCCGGGCATCGGGTACGGAGGCGAAGTCGAGGCGGACGGGCCGGGTGGTGCCGGCGGTGAGGGTGAGCGACAGGTCGGTCCCGCCCCGTCCCTGGGTGCCGACGAGGAACACGGTCGAACGGCCGAGCCGGGTCAGGCTGAAGCGGCGGTGCGCGGTGCGTCTGCGCAGCGCGTGCGCGGGAATGGTGACGCGCCGCAGGATCTCGCCGGGGGTGAGGACGTTGCGGTGCTCGCCCGTGACGAAGTCGAGCGCGTCGACGAAGCGCCCGGAGCCGTCGGGAGCCCATAGTTCGCAGCGCGCCTCCAGCGCCACGGCCAGCGTGATCATCGGGCCGGCGGGCAGGGCCATGCAGATGTTGCCGCCGACGGTCGCCGCGTTCCAGACCTTGAACGAGGACAGGAAGGCCTCGCAGGCCGCGTGGAAGAGGATGCCCGCCGTCCAGTCCAGGGGCCAGGTCTGGGCGTACAGGTCACGGATGGTGCAGGTGGCACCGATCTCCAGGCCCTCGTCGCTCCGGACGAGCGGCTCCCAGCGCAGCGCGGTCAGGTCGATCAGCCGGCTCAGCTCCGGTTGCTCCACGGAATAGAGCCAGGTCCCCCCGGCGAGCCAGGCGTCCCCGTCACGCCAGTCCGCGCCCGGCCGTTCGGAAGGCCGCCGGACTACTTCGGTGATGGTGTTGAGGTCCATGAGTACCGACCTACGGAGAACCGGCCCACACCTTTGTCCCAGCGTATCCCCGCGCACCCACGACGTCCCGGGGACGCGAACAACCGACCGTAGCCGATCAGCGCCGGAGAGTCACTCCGGCGCCGTGCCGCCAACTCGGCCCGCGGAGGGCCGGGTTACGTCCACGGCGGCCACCGGGCCGGATGCCTCGCGGCACCCTCGCCGGCAGCCCCCGCGACGCCGGTGGCCCTACAGCACCGGCAGGTTCTTCCGCAGCTCGAACGCCGTGACCTCCGAGCGGTACTCGTGCCACTCGGCCTGCTTGTTGCGCAGGAAGAAGTCGAAGACGTGCTCGCCGAGGGTCTCGGCGACCAGGTCGCTGCGTTCCATCAGGGCGAGGGCCTCGCCCAGGTTCTGGGGCAGGGGCTCGATGCCCATCGCGCGGCGTTCGGCGTCGGAGAGGGCCCAGACGTCGTCCTCGGCGCCGGGCGGGAGTTCGTAGCCCTCCTCGATGCCCTTCAGGCCGGAGGCCAGGAGCAGGGCGTAGGCCAGGTAGGGGTTGGCACCCGAGTCCAGGGAGCGGACCTCCACGCGCGCGGAGCCGGTCTTGCCGGGCTTGTACATGGGGACGCGGACCAGGGCGCTGCGGTTGTTGTGGCCCCAGCAGATGTACGACGGGGCCTCGCCGCCGGCGCCGGCCGTGCGCTCGGAGCCTCCCCAGATGCGCTTGTAGGAGTTCACCCACTGGTTGGTGACCGCCGAGATCTCCGCCGCGTGCCTGAGCAGACCCGCGATGAAGGAACGGCCGACCTTGGAGAGCTGGTACTCGGCGCCCGACTCGTAGAACGCGTTGCGGTCGCCCTCGAAGAGGGACAGGTGGGTGTGCATGCCGGAGCCCGGGTGCTCGGAGAAGGGCTTCGGCATGAAGGTCGCCTGCACCCCCTGCTCCAGGGCCACCTGCTTCATGACCAGGCGGAACGTCATGATGTTGTCGGCCGTGGAGAGCGCGTCGGCGTAGCGCAGGTCGATCTCCTGCTGGCCGGGGGCGCCCTCGTGGTGGGAGAACTCGACCGAGATGCCCATCGACTCCAGCATGGTGATCGCCTGGCGGCGGAAGTCCATGCCGACGTTGGTCGGGGTGTGGTCGAAGTAGCCCGAGTTGTCGGCCGGGGTGGGGCGGGTGCCGTCCAGCGGGCGGTCCTTCAGCAGGAAGAACTCGATCTCCGGGTGGGTGTAGAAGGTGAAGCCCAGGTCGGAGGTGCGGGCCAGGGCGCGCTTGAGGACGTAGCGCGGGTCCGCGAAGGACGGGGAGCCGTCCGGCATGAGGATGTCGCAGAACATGCGGGCGGTGCCGGGGGTCTCGGCGCGCCACGGCAGGACCTGGAAGGTGGAGGGGTCCGGCTTGGCGATCATGTCGGACTCGTAGACGCGGGCGAAGCCCTCGATGGCGGAGCCGTCGAAGCCGATGCCCTCGTCGAAGGCCTGCTCCAGCTCTGCGGGGGCCACGGCGACGGACTTGAGGAAGCCCAGCACGTCCGTGAACCACAGGCGTACGAACCGGATGTCGCGCTCCTCCAACGTCCGGAGCACGAACTCCTGCTGCTTGTCCATCTTCCGCTTCCCCATCCTTGCTGGTCAGGCCGTCTTCACGCGCGATGGCGGGAGACGGTCGGGCACCCGAGCATCACACCACAACAGCGTTTCGAGCGCGTTGCGGACCTTGATCGCCCGGGCGTCCTCGGCCTGAACGGCTCTCGTACGACAGGTGTACTGCCGTCTCTCGCCCATCTTGCCCGCTCGGACCGGCATTCGTCATGGCCGGGTCCACGCGGGACGTGAGGCAGACCACCTCCATTTAATTTGCATCTCAGATGCAAGTTTTCATAGCGTGGCGATCAGTCGAGATGTGAAGAGATCCGACGAGATCCGAGGAGATCCGATGCTGTCCGAGCAGTCCGCGAGCACCGTCCGCGCCACCCTTCCCGCCGTCGGCGCGGCCATCGGCGAGATCACCGAGCGCTTCTACGCGCGGCTCTTCGCCGCCCGCCCCGAGCTGCTGCGCGACCTGTTCAACCGGGGCAACCAGGCCTCCGGCGCCCAGAAGCAGGCCCTCGCCGGCTCCATCGCCGCGTTCGCCACGCATCTCGTCCAGCACCCGGAGCAGCGGCCCGACGCCATGCTCGGCCGGATCGCGCACAAGCACGCCTCCCTGGGTGTGGCCCCCGACCACTATCCGATCGTCCACGAGCACCTCTTCGCCGCGATCGCCGAGGTCCTCGGCGAGGCCGTCACGCCCGAGGTGGCCGCGGCCTGGGACGAGGTCTACTGGCTGATGGCCAACGCACTCATCGCCATCGAGAAGCGGCTGTACGAGGAGAGCGGCAGCACGGAGCGGCGGCCGTGGGAGGTCGTGGAGCGCATCGAGGAGACGGCGGACGTCGCCACCTTCCGGCTGCGCCCGGCCGACGGCGGCCCGGTGCGCGGCTTCCGGGCCGGCCAGTACGTCTCCGTCCAGGTCGAACTGCCCGACGGCGCCCGCCAGATACGGCAGTACAGCCTGTCCGGCGCGTCGGAGGAGACGGTGCGCCAGTTCAGCGTCAAGCGCGTGGCGGGCGACGGCGGGGCTCCCGACGGCGAGGTCTCGAACCACCTCCACGCGCGCGTGCGGGCCGGTGACGTCGTGCACCTGTCCGAGCCGTACGGCGACCTCGTCCTCGGCGACACCGAGGACCGCCCCCTGCTGCTCGCCTCCGCGGGCATCGGGGTGACCCCGATGGTCGCGATGCTCGCCGCGCTGGCCGCCGACGGCCACCAGGCGCCGGTCACCGTCGTGCACGGCGACCGCTCCCCCGCCGACCACGCCCTGCGCACCGACCACGAGGCCTACGCCGCGAAGCTCCCGGACGCCTCGGTCCACCTCTTCTACGAGCGAGACGCCGAGCCCGGCACCCGCACCGGCCTGGTCGACCTCGCCGACGTGGGCGTGGCCCCCGGCACGCGCGCGTACCTGTGCGGCCCGCTGCCCTTCATGCGCGCGGTCCGCACCCAGCTGATCGACAAGGGCGTGGCCCCGGCCGACATCCACTACGAGGTGTTCGGTCCGGACCTGTGGCTGGCGCGGCAGGCCGGCTGAGGGGATCGGCCCCGGTCGTGTCCGGCGGCCGCCTCGGTCACGCGCGCACCACAGCGCCGCCGGTGAACGCCGCGCGGCGCAGGCCGTCAGCCGCCGGGCGCCCGGGAGATCCCCAGCAGCAGGCGTCCCGTCGGCTCCGCGACGATCTCCCCGATCGTGATCGGGTCCAGGCTGGCGTAGAACGCCTCCTGGGCCCGTCGCAGCGCGCCCCGCAGCCGGCAGCCGGAACGCAGCGGGCACGGCGTCGCGCCCTCGCACTCGACCACGTCGCCGTCGCCCTCGAAGACGCGCACGACCGCGCCCACCGACGCCGTACGGCCCTTCTCGGTGAGCGCGAGGCCGCCGCCCCGGCCGCGCCGGGCGTCCACCAAGCCCAGGTGCTGGAGTTCGGCGACGACCTTCGCGGCATGCGTGTAGGGCACCTCCATGTCCGCCGCCACCTGGCGGGTGGTGGGCGTGGCGTCGGCGGCGACGGCGAGTCGCATCAGGACCCGCAGGGCCAGGTCGGTGGAGCGCAGGAGCCGCATACCGCGAGCCTAGGTAATACGCATCCAGGGTTCAAATTATCTGTTCGCTGTCGCGCCCTACGGTGCGGCACGGGTTCCCCACTACGATCAGCACGCCCCACCCGACCCGTCCCTTTCCCCAGAAGGACACACGCCTCATGGGTTCCGCCAAGAACAACAGCAGCGCGGCGCGCACGGCGCGCATAGAGGAGATGCGACGCGCGGAGCGCGCCCGCGAGCGCCGCAACCGGATCCTGGTCGTCGCCGCGAGCGTGGTGGTCGTCGCCGCTCTCGTGGTCGGCGGAGTGGTCGTCATGAACTCCCGGTCCGCCTCGACCAAGACGTCGGACACGGCGAGCGACAGCAAGAACGGCGGGACCTCCGGTGACTCCGGGCACTTCGTCGAGGGCAAGGACGGGGTGATGACCTGGAGCGGCACCCTGTCGCGCACGCACGTGACGACGAACGTGTCGTACCCGATGCACCCGCCGGTCGGCGGCAACCACAACCCGGTCTGGCTGAACTGCAACGGCGACGTCTACACCGAGCCGGTGCAGGACGAGAACGCCGTGCACGCGCTGGAGCACGGCGCCGTCTGGGTGACGTACACCGCCAAGGCGGACAAGGCGGACGTCGACGCGCTCGCGGCGAAGGTGAAGCAGACGCCGTACTCGCTGATGAGCCCGTACGAGAACCAGGCCGCGCCGCTGATCCTGTCGGCGTGGGGTCGCCAGGTGACCGTGAAGAGCGCGAAGGACCCCGAGGTCGCCAAGTTCTTCGCCGCCTATGTGCAGGGCCCGCAGACGCCCGAGCCGGGTGCCTCGTGCACCGGCGGAGCCATGAAGTGATCCGCCGGCGCATCGGCTGGCTCGCCGGGGCCGCGGCGGCGGTGCTCGTCGCGGCCGGCGGGGTCACGTACGCGGTCGCCGAGGATTCGGGCGTCGGTGGGACGCGGTTGACGGTGCCCGGCGCGGAGTCGGCGGACGCCGGCTTCGCCCGGGACATGGCCGTGCACCACCAGCAGGCCGTCGAGATGTCGTACATCGTCCGCGACCGCACGACGAACGCGGACGTCCGGCGGCTCGCCTACGACATCGCGCAGACGCAGGCCAACCAGCGCGGCATGCTGCTCGGCTGGCTGGATCTGTGGGGGCTGCCGAAGGTGTCGGCCAAGCCGCCGATGGCCTGGATGGGCATGGGCGACATGCCCGAGCGCGGCGACGGCTCGCTGATGCCGGGGATGGCGACCGACACGGAGCTGAGGAAGCTCCAGTCGCTGAGTGGGAAGCAGGCCGAGATCTTCTACCTCCAGCTGATGACGGACCACCACAAGGGCGGCATCCACATGGCCGAGGGGTGCGTGGCCAGGTGCACGGTCGACGTGGAGAAACGGCTCGCGCAGGGCATGGTCGACGCCCAGCAGTCGGAGCTTCAGGTGATGGCCGGGATGCTCAAGGAGCGGGGAGCGAAGCCGCGTTCGTGATCGCGCATGTGAAAAGCGGGCGGGCAGTTGTGAACAGGGGGCAAGCGGTTTCGTAACGCAGTCGTAAGGATAAAGAGGCTCAAATCGCCCCACCTGACGGGCACTTGAGCGTCTCTTGACCTTTTCGTTCCCCTGGCATGAACGGTTCATCGGAGAGAGTGACCCCCATCGTGTGATCCATACGGTCGGCCGAACCGCCGCCGGGCCGGCACGCGGACCGCATGACGTACCGACCACGACATGCATGCGAACCGCATCGCAGGGGGTTCTATGAGATCCAACCGCGCCAAGCTGCGCACCGTGAGCATGGCAGCCACGCTGCCCATGATCGCCGGTGCGCTGGCGCTGGGCATACCCGCGGCCCACGCCGCGGACAGCCCCGCTCGTCAGTCCCTGAAGGGCACCAAGCCCCTCTGGGCGACGGCCAAGGCGGACAAGGGTGCGACCGCGAACAGCGCCCAGGTGAACGCCAAGGTCTACCTGGCCGGCAAGGACGCGGCGGGCCTCGCCGCGTACGCCAGGGCCGTGTCCGACCCCAGCTCGCCGCAGTACGGCAAGTACCTGAGCGCCAAGTCGACACAGGCCCGTTTCGGGGCCACCAAGGCCCAGGTGGCCGCGGTCAAGTCCTGGCTGACGTCGGCCGGGCTGAAGGTCACCGAGGTCACCCAGCACTACGTCGCCGTCTCCGGTGACGTGGCCGCCGCCGAGAAGGCGTTCGGCACCCAGCTGCACAACTATGCCAAGGGTGCGAAGACCTACCGCGCCCCCGCGCAGGCCGCCTCGGTCCCGGCCGGCCTGAAGGGCGCCGTCCTGACCGTCACCGGCCTGGACAGCGCTCCGCACATGGCGAACCACGACGACACGCTGCCGGCGCCGGACGCCGTGTTCAAGAACGCCGGCCCGTTCTCGTCGTACTACGGCTCGAACATCGCGAGCACGCTGCCGGACGCGTACGGCCAGAAGATCCCGTACGCCATCAAGGGCTACACGGGCAAGCAGCTGCGCGCCGCCTACGGCGCCGGCACCTACACCGGCAAGGGCGTCCGCGTCGCCATCACCGACGCCTATGCCTCGCCGACCATCGCCTACGACGCCGGCACGTACGCGGCGAAGAACGGCGACCAGGCCTGGAAGACCAGCCAGCTGCACCAGTCGCTGCCGGACAACTGGACCAGGACCACCGAGTGCAAGGCGGCCGGCTGGTACGGCGAGGAGACCCTCGACGTCGAGGCCGTGCACGCCGTGGCCCCGAACGCCGACGTCACGTACGTCGGTGCGGCCTCCTGCTACGACGACGACCTGCTCGGCGCGCTCAGCAAGGTGGTCGACAACCACCTCGCCGACATCGTCTCCAACTCCTGGGGCGACGTCGAGGCCAGCCAGACCCCGGACCTCGCGGCCGCCTACGACCAGGTCTTCCAGCTGGGCGCGGTGCAGGGCATCGGCTTCTACTTCTCCTCCGGCGACAACGGCGACGAGGTCGCCAACACCGGCACGAAGCAGGTCGACACCCCGGCCAACTCCGCCTGGGTGACCGCGGTCGGCGGTACGTCCCTGGCCGTCGGCAAGGGCGACACGTACCAGTGGGAGACCGGCTGGGGTACCGAGAAGGCGACCCTGTCGGCCGACGGCAAGAGCTGGACGGGCTTCCCCGGCGCCTTCACCTCGGGCGCGGGCGGCGGCACCAGCAAGACGGTGGCGCAGCCGTACTACCAGAAGGGCGTCGTCCCGGACGCGCTCGCGAAGGCGAACGGCACCACCGCCAACCGCGTCGTCCCGGACATCGCGGCCATCGCCGACCCGAACACCGGCTTCCTGGTCGGCCAGACCCAGACCTTCCCGGACGGGTCGCAGCAGTACAGCGAGTACCGCATCGGCGGCACGTCGCTGGCCGCGCCGACCATCGCGGCCATCCAGGCCCTGGCCCAGGAGGCGCGCGGCAAGGCGATCGGCTTCGCCAACCCGACGATCTACGCCGACTACGGTAAGAAGGGCGTCTTCCACGACGTCACGGACAACCCGACGGGCTCCGGCCTGGCGGTCGCCCGCGTGGACTTCGCCAACGGCCTGGACGCCAAGGGCGGCCTGCTGTACTCGGTCCGCAGCCTCGGCAAGGACAGCTCGCTGTCCGCGACGAAGGGCTACGACGACGTGACGGGCGTCGGCTCTCCGGCCGCCGGCTACGTGCTGTCGTACGCGAAGGCCGCGAAGAAGCACTGACGCTCCACCGAGCGGCGGGGGCGTGGGGTCCTGACGGACCCCACGCCCCCTTCCTTCTTCTCCGGGGGAGCCTTGCGGGCGGGGCCGTTTAGCACGACTCGCCCCACCGCATAAGCACCGACACGTTTTGACGACGGGTGAGAGGAGGTCCACAGATCACCCCGAAGGGCTAATAGTATTTCAATCCCACCTTTTCTGCGGCGAATTGATCTCCTACCGCCCTGCGCGAAACGCGGTACTCGACGCCACAAATACCCCGATTGGCTCTCTGGTGGCACTCTCCTGAAATTGCCGACATGTCAGATCTCAGTACTTTTGATCTCGAACCGGCCGACGGTCGGCATCTCCGAGAGACGAGACAGGAGCACCACAATGAAGCTCGCCCGTTCCACCATGATGGCAGGCGCCGTCGCAGGCGCTGCGGGTCTTGCCGTGACCGGCATCACCTACGCCTCCGCGGCCTCCGCCCCAGCCCCGCAGGCGGCCCCGGCCGCCGCTGTCTCCGCCCCCCTCGGCGGCAACGGCAGCAACAACAACCAGAACAACAACAACGAAAACTGGGGCAAGGGCAACGAGGGCAAGGGCAACGAGGGGCGCGGGGGCGGTGAGCGCAGGGAGCACAGGGAGGGCCGCGTCTTCATCAACGAGCGGTCCTACTCCGCGCACCCCGGTGACTGCATCACCGTTGTCAGCGGCCTGGGTGCCAAGAGCCTGAACATCCGCAACGACAGCCACCGGACCGTCGAGGTGTTCCGTGGGGCGGTCTGCGACAACGGCGCTCCGATCGCCACCGTCGGCCCCTTCAGCGACAGCAACGGCGTGCACGCGTGCCCGCCCGAGGGCGTCCACGTCGAGCACGGTGTGCTGGCCAGCTTCCGTGTGGTCCGGCACCACGGCCACGGCGGGGACTGGGACTAGTCCGACGCCGACCCCGTGATACGGAACCCCGGCCCGCCGCAATCGGGCCGGGGATTCCGTCCCCGTCATTGTCCGACACCCCCGCGCCGTGCACACCCTGCCGAGCCGCACGCCAGACACCTCAGCCTGTCGTACGGGCGGCCGTCTCTGCCCTCACCAGCCGACCCTTCCTGGTGCCAACCACCCGACCGCCTCCTGTGGGCGCTACCCCCGTGGCGTGGCCGCCGGCCTCCTTCCCCGGCGTAACCCCACCCCGAACGGGTGAGAAAGGGCGCGCACGTCACCTCGGCGGAAGCGGCACGGCGCAGTGGTCGTCCCGGCCTCCCCGCCCGCTGTCCGGCGGCCGGGGAGGCACCCTTCGTATCCGCGACACCGCAGGGTGAGCGAGGTGAGCATGCGCCTGGTGGAGGACACGAGCGACGACACCTACGTCCTGGACATCCTCGACATCACGTTGACCCCCGCATTGCCGTGGCTCGGGCGCCAGGTCCGTTGGGAGATGAGCGGTCGCCTCAAGGAAACCGTCGACCTGACCCGGGTTACCTGCAATGTGATCATGAAGTTCGGTCCGGTGAAGATGCTGGACCGGAGCTACCGGCTGCCCGACCTGCTGGCGCGCATAGGAGCGAGACTGCCCGGTGACCCGAGGCTGCCGGCCGGGCCGTGGCAGCAGACGTGGACGCTTCGGATTCCCGAGACGGTGCCGGTGGCCCGGCACCGGATCCGGCTGCGCGCACGGACGGGAACCGGGAAGAACTTCCTCGCCCTGGACATCCCTGTGGACTTCAGCTGCAAGTTCCGTCCGGTCGCGGCGACCTGCGGCGGCAGCTCACGCGTGCTGCACAGCACGCGCCGCCGCTGACCGTCGGCCCTGCCTGCCCGTCCCGGGACGGGCAGGCAGGGCCGGAGTCAGTGGTGCAGCGCCGCCGGCTCGTCCGGCATGTGGGAGGTGACGATCCGCCCCGCCGAGGGGATCCCCCGGCGCCGGTCCACCGCGTACGCCACGCTCGCCACGCCCAGCCCCAGTACGGCCAGAGCCGCGCCGGCCGGTGCCGGGGACGTGACGCCGAAGCCGGCCGCGATGGCCAGGCCGCCGATCCAGGCGCCGCCGGCGTTGGCCAGGTTGAAGGCCGCCTGGTTGGCCGAGGAGGCCAGGGACGGGGCCGCCGAGGCCTTCTCCATGACCATCAGCTGGAGCGGGGAGCCGGTGATGAACGCCGCCGTGCCCAGCAGGGTCACCGCCAGGGCCGCGCTCCACTCCGCCCGCATCAGCAGCGGGAACAGCGCCAGCACCGCGCCCAGGGACGCCAGGCCGCCGAAGAGCGTGCCGCGCAGGGAGTGGTCCGCCAGCCGGCCGCCCAGCAGGTTGCCCGCCGTCGCGCCCACTCCGAACAGCGCCAGGAGCAGGGTCACGTTCGACTCGGCGAAGCCGGCCGACTCCGTCAGCATCGGGGTGACGTAGCTGTACGCCGCGAAGAGCGCGCCGAAGCCCGCCACCGTCGTACCGAGGGCCAGCCAGACCGGCAGTGACCTCAGCGCCGCCAGTTCGCCGCGCAGGCCCGTCGACGGGGCGGCGTGGCCGCCGTCCCGCGGGATCAGCAGGGCGAGCGCGGCGATGGCCGCGAGGCCGATCGCGCTCACGCCCAGGAAGGTCGCCCGCCAGCCGAGGTGCTGGCCCATCAGCGTGGCCGCCGGGACGCCCGCGATGTTGGCGACGGTCAGGCCGAGGAACATCAGCGACACGGAGCGGGCCTTGCGCTCCGGGGCGACCATCGAGGTCGCGACGACCGCGCCGACACCGAAGAAGGCGCCGTGCGGCAGACCGCTGAGGAAGCGGGCCGCGAGGAGCGAGTCGTCGCCCGGGGCGAACGCCGACAGGGCGTTGCCCACGACGAACAGTCCCATCAGGGCGATCAGGACCGTACGGCGGGACATCCGGGCCGTCACGGCGGCGAGCAGCGGGGCGCCGATCACGACGCCCAGCGCGTAGGCAGAGACCAGGTGTCCGGCCGCTGGGATGGAGATGTGCAGGTCGTCCGCGACGTCGGGCAGCAGGCCCATCATCACGAACTCGGTCGTACCGATTCCGAACGCGCCGACGGCCAGGGCGAGCAGGGCCAGGGGCATGAAGGGCCTTTGCCTTTCAGGGAGAGGGGGTTCCGTACAGTCTAAGTTCAGCTACGGAACAAAGTCTCTCAGGCCCGGTATTCCGACGGGTTACGACGACGTGTCCAGCTTCACACGGGCCGCCACCGGGAGGTGGTCGCTGCCCGTGCGCGGCAGGGTCCAGGAGCTCGTGGGCTGGATGCCCTTGACCATGATCTGGTCGATCCGCGCCATCGGGAACGACGCCGGCCAGCTGAAGCCGAATCCGCTTCCCGCCGCGCCCTGCGTGGAGCGCATCTGGGACGTGACCGCGTTGAGCGAGCGGTCGTTCATCGTACCGTTCAGATCGCCGAGCAGGATCACGCGCTTCAGCGGCTCCGCGGCGATGGCCTCCCCCAGCGCGTCGGCGCTCGTGTCGCGCTGCCGCGCGGTGAAGCCGGCCTCCACCTTCACCCGGACCGAGGGCATGTGGGCGACGTACACCGCGATCGGGCCCTCGGGCGTCGTCACGGTGGCGCGCATCGCCCGCTTCCAGCCGAGCTTGATGTCGACGGCCTGGACGTCGGTCATCGGGTACTTGCTCCACAGCCCGACCGTGCCGACGACCGCGTGGTGCTTGTACGTCGGCGCGAGCGCCTTCTCGTAGACGGGTACGGCGGTGTTCGGGACCTCCTCGAGGGCCAGCACGTCGGCGCCGGAGGCGGCGACGGCGGTGGCCGTCCCGGTGGGGTCGGGGTTCTCGGCGTTGACGTTGTGCGTGGCCACCATCAGGTTGCCGCCCGATCCGGTGCGGTCGACGATCAGCCCGCCGAAGAGGTTCAGCCACACGAGCACCGGGAGGAGCAGCGCGAGCAGGGCCGTCGCCGACCTGCGGAGCACGGCGCAGACCAGCAGCAGCGGGATGGCGAGGCCCAGCCAGGGCAGGAAGGTCTCCGTGAGGCTGCCGAGGTTGCCCACCTGGTTGGGGACGTGCGAGTGCAGCAGCATCACCAGGGCCAGCAGCAGCGCGAGGACCGCGAGGACGATGCCCCGGCGCCAGACGCGCGGGTCGCCGCGCCAGCCGGTGAACAGGCGTCGGAGCCGGGATCCAGGTCGCTTCGGCCCCGAGCCGTCGCCCACCGTCTCCGAAACGTACGCCTGCTGCGCCATACCGTCTGCCTCACTGCCTGCCGTGCACGCCGTCGTTCCCCCGCGCTGCTGTCGACCCTAGGGGATGATCGGCTCTGGTCCCGCCGTCCCGTGACGGCCGTTCGGAAGTCGAGGACGAACGGGTCGGGGCCGCGAGTTCCGTTCACCCTGGGACAGGCGTGGTCTGTGACGAAACGCGCACATGGATGCTACGAGGCTGTCGACCTGACGGGACGCAGGCCTTCGAGGACCGTGTCGACGATCTCCTCCGCGAGGCCCTCGGGCAACTCGCCGTCGGGGCGCAGGGTGCTGCGGACGAGCATGGGGCCGACGAACAGGTCGTTGGCCAGTTCGAGGTCGATGTCCGGCCGGAGTTCGCCGCTCTCCTGCCCCCGGCGCAGCACCTGCATGACGAGTTCCCGGCGGGGGGCGACGACGCCGGCGTGGTACGCGGACCAGATCTTGGGGCTGGACTTCATCTGGGCGTACACGTTGTGCAGGATCGCCGAGGAGCGGGTGGCGAGGCCGCGCCGGCGCAGGGACTCCAGCAGGGTGACGAGGTCGTCGCGCAGGCCGGTGCCGGGGAGTTCGGGGTCGGGCGGCTCGGCGGCGCGCACGACGTCGATGAACAGCTCGTCCTTGCCGTTCCAGCGGCGGTAGATGGTGGCCTTGCCGACCCCGGCCGTGCGGGCGACGCGCTCGATGGAGAGCTCGGCGAGGGGGACGCCGTCCTCCAGGAGCTTCATCACGCCTTCGAGAATGGCGCGTTCGACGGCCTCGCTGCGGGGCCTGCCCCGTGCGGGTCCGCAGGGTCGCAGCCGGCCGTCGGTGTCGCGGTCGGTGCCGCTGCCGGTGTCGGCAAGGCTCACGTCGTTCCCGTCCTCTCACTGCGCTGCGGGAATGGTCCCGCAGCCGCCTCCTTCCCCCGTGGATGGCCGTGTCCGGCCCTGTCCGTCTTCCTGCCGTGCTCCGCGTCAGTCCGCGGCCGCGACCAACTCCGTCTCCTTCTGCCCTTCCTGACCGGCCGTCGGCCTGCCCGGCAGGAACAGGACGGTCACCACGGCGCCGATCAGCGCGACGCCGGTACCGCACAGCGCGGTGACGTGCATGGCGTGCAGGAACGCGTCGTTGGCGGGCGTGACGAGGGCCTTGCCCTGCGGGCCGAGCTTGCCGGCGATGCCGAGGGTGGCCTCGATGGACTCGCCGGCCTTCTCGCGCAGGGCGGGCGGCAGCAGGCCGAGCTTGCCCTCGACGCCGTTGCGGTACGACGTGGCGAGCACCGAGCCGAGTACGGCGATGCCGAGCGCGCCGCCGACCTGGCGGAAGGTGTTGCTCAGCGCCGAGGCCGAACCGGCCTTCTCGCGCGGCAGGGCCTGCATGATGACGACCGAGGTCGGCGTCATGATGTGCGCCATGCCGGTGCCCATGAGGAAGAAGATCACCTCCAGCAGCCAGATGGGGGTGTCGGCCTCGAAGGTGGCGAACGCGGCGAGCGTCGCGGCGATCAGCACCAGGCCCGCGGTGGTGGTGGCCCGGTTGCCGAACCGGTCGACCACCAGCCGGGCGCGCGGCGCGAAGATCATCTGCGCGGCGGCCAGCGGCAGCATCAGCACGCCGGACTTCAGCGGCGAGTAGCCGCGCACGCTCTGGGTGTAGAAGACCGAGAAGAAGGTGACGCCCATCAGCGCGAAGAAGACCAGCGCGATGGCGGCCATGGCGGCCGAGAAGACCTTGTTCTTGAAGTAGGTGACGTCGAGCGACGGGTGGTCGCTGCGCTTCTCGAAGATCACGAAGCCGACGAGGACGACGACGCCGGCACCGGCCGTCGCCAGCACCTTCGGGTCGGTGAAGTCGGCCAGCTCGCCGCCCTTGATGATGCCGTAGACCAGCAGGACGAGGCCGACGACGGACAGGACCACGCCGACCGGGTCGAGGCGGCCCGGCCGGGGGTCGCGGGAGTCGGGCACCAGCCAGGCCATCAAGGCCAGCGCGACGATCACGATCGGCACGTTGATGAGGAAGACCGAGCCCCACCAGAAGTGGTCGAGGAGGGCGCCGCCGGTGATCGGGCCGATGGCGATGGCGAGGCCGACGCCGCCGGCCCAGATGCCGATGGCCTTCGGCTGCTCCTCGCGCTCGAAGACGTTCATCAGGACGGCGAGCGTGGCGGGCATCACGAAGGCGGCGCCGAGGGCCATCAGCGCGCGGAACGCGATCAGCTGGGCCGGGGAGCCGGACTCGGCGGCCAGCGCGGAGCCGATGCCGAACACGGCGATGCCGCCGATCAGCACCTTCTTGCGGCCGAGGCGGTCGCCGACGAGGCCGGCCGTGAACAGCAGCCCGGCGAAGACGAGGGTGTAGGCGTTGATCGCCCACTCGATCTGCCCCTGGCTGGCACCGAGGCCGGTGGGCGCCGGGGTGGAGATGGTCTTGATGGCGACGTTCAGGATCGAGTTGTCGAGCACCACGATGAGCAGGCTCAGCATCAGGACGCCGAGGATCGCCCATCGGCGCCGGTGCACCGCTTCCGGTATTCGGGAGGCAGGGACGGGACTTGTCATGTGTTCGAGGCTACGCACATTTCGATACGGAACGGTCTCGTATCTAATTCCTTTACCAAGGCCTTACGCGAGCGGATCACAGGGGACCCCTCTGGCCCTGCTCGGCACGAAGTGCCACCATGGAGGCGATCCGGGGACGCCGTACGGGCGCCTCGAGATGACTGAAGGAGCTGTTCCCATGACGCAGCTTTCGGCTGCCCAGACGAAGCCCTCCGACGGCAGCAAGGCGCTGTACGGGGGCAAGGGCACACGCCGCATCACGGTTCGCGACATCGCCCTCGCCAAGGAGCGCGGCGAGAAGTGGCCCATGCTCACCGCCTACGACGCGATGACCGCGTCCGTCTTCGACGAGGCCGGGATCCCGGTGATCCTGGTCGGCGACTCGGCGGGCAACTGCCACCTCGGGTACGAGACGACCGTGCCCGTCACGCTGGACGAGATGACCATGCTGTCGGCCGCCGTGGTACGCGGCACGCAGCGCGCGCTCATCGTGGCCGACCTGCCGTTCGGCTCGTACCAGGAGGGTCCGGTGCAGGCGCTGCGCTCGGCGACCCGGCTGGTGAAGGAAGCGGGGGCCGGCGCGGTCAAGCTGGAGGGCGGCGAACGCTCGCACGAGCAGATCCGCCTGCTGGTGGAGGCCGGCATCCCGGTGTGCGCGCACATCGGGCTGACCCCGCAGTCCGTGAACGCGATGGGCTACCGGGTGCAGGGGCGCGGCGAGGAGGCGGCGCAGCAGCTGCTCCGCGACGCCAAGGCCGTGCAGGACGCGGGCGCCTTCGCGGTGGTCCTGGAGCTGGTCCCGGCGGAGCTGGCGGCCGAGGTGACGCGCGTCCTGCAGATCCCGACGGTCGGCATCGGCGCGGGCCCCGAGTGCGACGCGCAGGTCCTGGTCTGGACGGACATGCTGGGCCTGACCTCCGGCCGGGTCCCCAAGTTCGTCAAGAAGTACGCCGACCTGCGTGAGGTCATGACCAGCGCGGCGAAGGCGTACGCGGAGGACGTCGTCGGTGGAACGTTCCCGCAGGAGGAGCACTCCGTCCACTAGGCGTTGCCACTGAGCCACTGCGGAAACACCCCGGGCAGCCCGCCGATCTTCCCCCGTCGGCGGGCTGCCCCCTTCTGTGCGCCTGAACCGGCGTCGCTCTCGCGGAGGTGGTTGCTCGCCGTCGTGGTTCCTCAATCGATGGTTGCGGTAGGCGTGGGCACCTTGTCGGTGGGCTGTCGGTCGTTTGTCGGTGGGGCCTGGCACCGTCTGCGGCATGACGCGAATCGATGACAACCCCGTCGGCGCGGGCCATGCGGTGACGGTGCGGGGACTGGTCAAGCACTACGGCGAGACCAAGGCGCTGGACGGCGTCGACCTGGACGTGCGCGAGGGCACCGTGATGGGCGTGCTCGGGCCGAACGGCGCCGGCAAGACGACCCTCGTACGGATCCTGTCCACCCTGATCACCCCCGACGCCGGACAGGCCACCGTGGCCGGGTACGACGTCCTGCGCCAGCCCCGGCAGCTGCGCCGGGTCATAGGGCTCACCGGGCAGTACGCCTCGGTCGACGAGAAGCTGCCCGGCTGGGAGAACCTGTACATGATCGGGCGGCTGCTCGACCTCTCCCGCAAGGACGCCCGCGCCCGCGCGGACGCGCTGCTGGAGCGGTTCTCCCTCACCGAGGCGGCCAAGCGGCCCGCCAGTACGTACTCCGGTGGCATGCGGCGGCGGCTGGACCTCGCCGCGTCCATGATCGGACGGCCCGCCGTGCTGTATCTCGACGAGCCGACCACCGGGCTCGACCCCCGCACCCGCAACGAGGTGTGGGACGAGGTGAAGGCCATGGTCGGCCACGGCGTCACCGTGCTGCTCACCACCCAGTACATGGAGGAGGCCGAGCAGCTCGCCTCCGAGCTGACCGTGGTGGACCGCGGCAAGGTCATCGCCACCGGCGGGATCGAGGAGCTGAAGGCCAGGGTCGGCGGCCGCACCCTGCGCGTGCGTCCCGTCGATCCGCTGCAGCTGCGCCCGCTCGCCGACATGCTGGACGAGCTGGGCATCACCGGGCTCGCCGCCACCACCGTCGACCCCGAGACCGGGACGCTGCTGGTGCCGGTCCTCAGCGACGAGCAGCTGACCGCGGTGGTCGGCGCGGTCACCGCGCGCGGCATCACCATCTCCTCCATCACCACCGAACTGCCCAGCCTGGACGAGGTGTTCCTGTCCCTCACCGGCCACCGCGCCGGTGCTCCGGAGAAGGACGCCACGCCCGCCGACGCCCGTCAGGAGATCGCCGCATGAGCTCGATCACCACCACCGTCGCCGAGGCCGACGGCCGTATCCCGCTGCGCGGGCATCTGCGGCACACCGGCGCGCTCATCCGCCGCAACCTGCTCTGGATCCGCCAGGACCCGGAGTCGATGTTCGACGCGCTGCTCATGCCGATCGTCTTCACCCTGCTGTTCGTGTACGTCTTCGGCGGCTCGATCGGACAGGCGCTCGGCGGCGGCCAGGGGCAGTACGTGCAGTACGTCATCCCCGGCATGATCGCCATGATGAGCATGACGCTGTCGCAGGGCGTCGGCACCGGCTTCAGCCAGGACTTCAACAGCGGGGTCATGGACCGGTTCCGCTCGCTCCCGATCGGCCGCGGGTCCGTGCTGTTCGCGAAGATCGCCGTGGAGCTGGCGCGGATGCTGTTCGCCACGGCCGTCCTGATGGTCGTCGCGGTCCTGGTCGGGTTCCACATCACCAGCTGGCCCGGGCTGCTCGCGACCGTGGGGCTGTCCGCGCTGTTCGCCACCTCGATCATGTGGGTGTTCCTCACCCTCGGCGTCGTCCTGAAGAACGCGCAGTCCGTGCAGGCGATGGGCTTCCTGGTGCTGTTCCCGCTGCAGTTCGGGTCGTCCATCTTCGCCCCGCCCCGGTCGATGCCGGGCTGGCTGCGGCACTTCACCGACTACAACCCGCTGTCGACGCTCGCGGACTCGGCCCGCGGCCTCATGAACGGCGGTCCGATCGCCCACTCCGTGTGGATGACGGTGGGCTGGTCGGTGGCGATCACCGTGGTGATGGCGCCGGTCGCGATCCACAAGTTCCGCACGAAGAGCTGACGCCCGCCGTGCGTCAGAACAGGGCGGTGGCCTCCGCGAGGGAGAGGCCACCGCCCTCGGCGTACGCCGCCGCGTACCCGGCGGCGTCGAGCCGCTCGCGGACGCGGGCCTCGGTCAGGTCGTGCGACCGGCGCTCCATGCCGGAGCGGACATGGCCGGGCGGCAGCAGGGCGTCGGCGGCGCCCAGGCAGCGGGCGCCGTCCGCGGCACCCGCGTCGCCGCGCTCGGCCAGGGCCGTCGCGGCGACGGCGAGGCAGACGGACGGCAGGTGCGGGCTGATGGCCTCGGACAGCGGGTCGCCGGCCAGCCGCAGCGCCTGCCGGACCCGGTCCAGGGCCTGCTCCGGCAGCCGGTCGAGGGCGTCCAGCCAGGCCTCCTGGACGAGGATCATCGCGTCGAAGACCACGAAGTGCGCGATCTTGAACTCCGCACGGAGCAGCCGGAGTTGCTCGCGCGCCTCGCCGATGCGGCCGTACACGCCGAGCCAGGCGGCGAGGAAGAGCCGGGCGGCGGGCATCGCCTCGTTGAAGGAGCTGTCCTGGCTGGCGATGACGTCGCGGAGCATCCGCTCGCCGCGCTCCAGCTCGCCCTGCTCCATGAGCACGCTGCCGAACCGGGCGCCCAGGACAGCCGCCTGGGCGCGGGCGCCGAGGCGTTCGGCGCAGGCGATGGCGGCCTGGTAGTCGTCGGCGGCGGCCTCGTAGGCGCCCTTGCGCTCATGGGCCTCGCCGCGTGCGGACAGCGCCTCGGCGGTGCCCCACGCGTCACCGAGGCGGCGGTAGATCTCCAGCGCCTCGTCGGCGTCGCGGGAGGCGTCGCCCGCCCAGGCGGTGCGGTTGGCGAGCAGGCCGGCGCGCATCTGGAGGGCGCAGGCCAGCTCCCACTCGAAGCCGGGGGTGTTCCGGCACGTCTCCACCGTGGTGTCCGTGATCGTGTGCAGCCGGTCCATGCCGCCGGTCATCATCTCGGCGAAGAACCACAGCATGCCCGGGGCCCGGCAGGTCTGCGGCAGGCCGGGCTCGTACACCTGCGTGACGGTGCGCAGCTTGGCCTGCGCCTCGGGGGTCTGCCAGGCCTCCAACTCGGTTTCCATGCAGGCGAGATGGGCCAGATGGACGCCGCGCCGGGCCTCGGCGAGCACCTCTCCGGTGTACGGGGGCGGGGCGTCGGTGCAGCGCTGCCACACCGGGCGGGCCGGGCGGGCCGGTGCGGCGAACGGGTCGGGGCCGAGCCGCATCACCTCCACGCACCAGGTGCGGGTCTCCAGGCGCTGGTCACGCATCTGCCAGAACCACAGCAGGGACAGCACCAGGCACAGCGCCTCCTGCTCGTCGCCGAGGGCGACGGCGTGCCGCAGGGCGGTGCGCAGGTTCTCGTACTCCAGCTGGAACCGCTCGATGGCGGTGCGCTGTTCGCGGCCGCGCAGCAACGGGTCGGTGGTGCGGGCGAGTTCGCGGTAGTACGTCAGATGCGCGTGTTCGGCGCCGCCGCGGCCACCGGTCTCGGCCAGCCGTTCGGCGGCGTACTCGGCGACGGTCTCCAGGAGGCGGTAGCGCATCGCGCCGTCGCTCGACGGAGCGGCCACCACCAGGGACTTGTCCACCAGGGAGCCGAGCGCGTCCAGTGCGACGGGACCGCACACGGCCTCGGCGGCGGCCAGGTCGCAGCCGCCCGCGAACACCGACAGCCGGGCGAGGACGGCGCGTTCGTCCGCGTCCAGCAGGTCCCAGGACCAGTCCACGACGGCCCGCAGGGTCTGCTGGCGGGGCAGCACGGTCCGGCTGCCGGAGGTGAGCAGCCGGAACCGGTCGTCCAGCCGGGCGGCTATCTGCCGGGGGGTGAGCATGCGCAGCCGGGCCGCGGCCAGCTCGATCGCGAGGGGCAGCCCGTCGAGCCGCCGGCAGATCTCGGCGCAGGCGTCCGGATCGTCCTCGGTGCGGAACCCGGGCCGGGCCGCCGCGCCCCGCTCGGCGAGCAGCCGCAGCGCGACCGGTTCCGGCAGCGGCTCCACCGGCCGCACCAACTCCCCCGGCACGCCGAGGGGTTCGCGGCTGGTGGCGAGGACGACCAGCCCCGGGCAGCGCTCCAGCAGCCGGGCGACCAGCTCGGCGGCGGCCTCCACGACGTGCTCGCAGTTGTCGAGGACGATCAGCATCCGGCGCCGGGCGCAGTGCTCCAGGAGCCGCTCGAGGGGTTCGTCGTGCCGGTCGGCGGCCGCGCGCATGTTCTCGACACCGGCGCCGTGCAGCACGGTCTCGCGGGCGCCGATCGCGGTGACCACGGCCTGCGGCACGGCCCCGGGGTCGTCCACGGGGGCCAGCTCGGCCAGCCACACACCGTCGCGGACGGTGTGCCGTACCGCCTCGGCGGCCTCCTGGGACAGCCGGGTCTTGCCGGCGCCGCCCGGCCCGAGCAGGGTGACCAGCCGGGCCCGCGCGAGATCGGCGCCGATGGCGTCGATGTCGGCCTCCCGGCCCACGAAGGAGGTGAGCCGGGCGGGCAGGTTGCCCACTACGGGCCGCGCCGGCTGCGGCTGCGCGGGTTCCTGCACCTCGGCCGACAGCAACTCGGCGTGCAGGGCGCGCAGTTCGGGCCCTGGGTCGACGCCGAGCCGGTCCGCGAGCAGCCGTCGTACGTCCTCGTAGGCGGCGAGCGCCCCGGCGGGGCGGCCGGTGTCGCGCAGGGCACGCAGCCGCAGCGCCTGGAGCGGCTCGTCCAGCGGGTGCTCGTCGCACAGCGCGGTCAGCTCGGGCAGCGACTGCTCGGCCCGGCCGAGGGCGAGGGCGGCGGTGTGCCGGGCGCGCAGCGCGTCCAGCCGGCGGGTCTCCCAGCGCGCCGCCTCGGCACCGTGGTCGGGCAGGTCGGCGAGGGCGGGGCCGTGCCACAGGGCGAGTGCGTCGTCCAGGAGCACGGCGGCCTTGGCCGGGTCGCCGTCGGCGAGCGCGGCGAGCCCGTCGCCGGTCAGCCGCTCGAACCGGTTGAGGTCGACGTCGTCGAGGGCGGCCGCGAGCCGGTAGCCGCCCTCGGCGGAGGCGACGGCGGCCGCGCCGAGGGTACGGCGCAGCCGGCCGACCAGCGCCTGGAGCGCGCCGGCGGTGTCGGCGGGCGGGTCGGCGCCCCACACCTCGTCCACGAGCACGCCCACGGGCACGGTCCGCCCGGCCCTGAGCGCGAGCACGCTCAGCAGGGTGCGCAGCCGCGCCCCGCCGACCGGGACGGTCGTACCGTCGGGGCGGAGTGCCTGGGTGGTGCCGAGAAGCCGATAGCGCACGGGGTCCATTGTCTCCGGAGGCTCAGGTTCGGTCAGGGCGGCCGTCGGACGCGTCGTCGTGGGAGACACCCTCATCCGTGGCATCCCCCCACCTTTCCAGGAACCGGACGGCGCTCGCGAGACGTTTCCCCCACGACCGCACGGCCGGTACGGTCGCCTTTCCGACGGTCCCCGCACACAGGAGCCCACAGATGACCACCGCCACCACCCGCCACGGCGATCGCCGGGTCAGTCCCGTGTTCGTCGGGATCATGGCCGTGACGGCGGTGACCGGCTGGGCCACCTGGAGCGGGTACGCGGCGCAGCCGGGCGTCGCCGTGTTCCTGTTCGTGACGGCGGCCTGGATCGTCTCCCTGTGTCTGCACGAGTACGCGCACGCGCGCACGGCGCTGCACGGCGGGGACATCACGGTGGGCGCGAAGGGCTACCTCACGCTGAACCCGCTGAAGTACACGCACGCGTTGCTGAGCATCGTGCTCCCGGTGGTCTTCCTGATCATGGGCGGGATCGGGCTGCCCGGCGGCGCGGTGTTCATCGAGCGCGGCCGGATCCGGGGCCGCTGGAAGCACAGCCTGATCTCGGCGGCGGGCCCGCTGACGAACGTGCTGTTCGCGGTGGTGTGCAGCGCGCCGTTCTGGCTGCACGCGCTGGACGGGGTGCCCGCGGACTTCCGGTTCGCGCTGGCGTTCCTGGTGCTGCTCCAGGTGACCGCGTCGATCCTGAACTTCCTGCCGGTGCCGGGCCTGGACGGCTACGGCGTGATCGAGCCGTGGCTGTCGTACCGGATCAAGCGGCAGCTGGCGCCGTACGCGCAGTTCGGCCTGCTGTTCGTGTTCGCGCTGCTGTGGGTGCCGTCGGTCAACAGCGTGTTCTTCGACGCGATCGACGCGATCCTGCGCGGCCTCGGCGTCGACGACTACTCCCGCTACTGCGGCCAGGAGCTGTACCGCTTCTGGCGCGGCACCCCGGAGATCTGCACGATCAGCCGGTGACGGACTCGCCCCGCGCCGCCGCCTGCCGGCCGCGCTTCACGTAGTACCAGCTCATGTTGGACGACAGGCCCGCCAGCAGCACCCAGACGATCCCCAGCCAGCTGCCCTGGACGAAGGAGACGACGGCGGCGGCCACGGCGAGGACGCAGACGACGAGGGGGTAGAGGGCGATGCGGGGCATGGCGGGGTGGCTCCTGTCGGATCCGGTCGGGGACACTGCTCGGAACTGCTTCGCCGACCAGTGTCCCCCATCGCCCCTCGCGGCTCACACGTCGGTGACGCGGAGCCCGGCGTGTGCCTTGTAGCGGCGGTTGACGGAGATCAGGTTCGCGACGAGCGACTCGACCTGGTGGGCGTTGCGCAGCCGCCCGGCGAAGATGCCGCGCATGCCGGGGATGCGCCCGGCGAGGGCCTGCACGATCTCCACGTCGGCCCGCTGCTCGCCGAGCACCATCACGTCGGTGTCGATCTCGTCGATCTCCGGGTCCTGGAGCAGGACGGCCGACAGGTGGTGGAAGGCGGCGGCGACCCGGGAGTCCGGCAGCAGGGCGGCGGCCTGCTCGGCGGCGCTGCCCTCCTCGGGCTTGAGGGCGTAGGCGCCCTGCTTGTCGAAGCCGAGCGGGTTGACGCAGTCCACGACGAGCTTGCCGGACAGGTCCGCGCACAGGGCGGCCAGCGTGTCGCCGTGGCCGTCCCACGGTACGGCGACGATCACGATGTCGCTGCGGCGCGCGGTCTCGGCGTTGTCGGCGCCCTCGACGCCGTGGCCGAGCTCGTCGGCGGCGGCCTGTGCCCGCTCGGCGGACCGCGAGCCGATGATCACCTTCTGGCCGGCCCGGGCGAGCCGGTAGGCGAGGCCCTTGCCCTGCGGGCCGGTGCCGCCGAGGACGCCGACGACGTACCCGGAGACGTCGGGCAGGTCCCAGGGGTCCTTGGCCGGGGCCTTGGCAGGGGTCTGTGCGCTGTCGGTAGAGGTCATGCGCCCGACTCTACGTCCGTGGCGGGTACGGCACCGGGTCAGGTGAGCCGGTGCAGCGGGACCCGGCGGAACGCGATCCTCTCGTACGGGCCGAAGTCGCCGGTCTCGTAGAGGAGTCCGACCGTCCCGGCGTCGACGCGGACCAGGTCGCAGTAGGCGGCGGGCAGCCCGTCGGCGGTGAACGCCGGGCGCCAGGTGGTGCCGCCGTCGACGGAGACGCGGAGGGCCATCAGGGCGCGGGCGGCGGGGTCGGCCGGGCCGGCGTAGAGGAGCAGGTCGGGGTCGCGGAGCTGGAGGACGGAGGCCTGGCAGACCGGTCCGGCGAGCCCGGCCTGGGGCCGGAAGGGCAGGGCGAGGGTGCGGCCGCCGTCGGTGGAGTGGGCGTCGGCGCGGGTGCCGGGGGCCGGCCTGGCGCCGGGGATGTTGCGGGTGTTGAAGTACACGCGTCCGTCGGGGAGTTCGGCGGCCGTGGTCTCGTTCGCGTTGATGTACCCGTCGGTGTCTTCGTCGACGTACCCGAGGTGCCAGCTCTCGCCCCGGTCGTCGCTGAGCAGGCAGTGGCCGCAGTAGTACCGCGGCTCGGCGCCGGTGTCGGTGCCGGTGGGCGGCACGGAGTGGTTGGCGGGGACGACCACGCGCCCGCCGCCGAGCTGGAGGGCGTGCCCGGGGGTGGTGGCGTACCAGCGCCAGCCGGGCCGCCTGACCTGCGCGGTGATCTCGGTGGGCGCGGACCAGGTCAGGCCCTCGTCGTCGGTGTGCCGCACCCACACCCGGCGCCCGTCGGCGTCCGGGACCTGTCCGCGCAGAACGGCGTCCTCGGTGGCCCCGGCGGCGGCGCGGATGTGCACGAGCAGGACCCGGCCGGTGTCGAGGACGACGGGGGCGGGGTTGCCGGCGAGGCCGGTGCCGTTGCTCGCGGCGACGGTGAGCGGGCCCCAGGTGCGGCCGCCGTCGGTGGAGCGCTTGAGCACGATGTCGATGTGGCCGTGGTCGGCGCCGGAGTCGTGGCGTCCCTCGCAGAAGGCGAGCAGCGTGCCGGCGCCGGTGGCCACGATCGCCGGGATCCGGAAACCGGCGTAGCCGTCGTGTCCGGCGCGGAAGGGGACGGTGACGTCGCTCATGGGCGCTCCTCGGGATCGCGTCGGGGTCGTCGGCGTCACGTACGTGAGCGGTGCTTGTCCCCGAGGCGGGCGAATTCCGGGTGAACTCCGCGTCACGAGTGACCGGTTGCGGCAGGATGCCGTCGCATGGACGCCGTACGGGTCGCGTTGCTGCGGGAAGTGCTCGCCGGGACGGAGTGGCTGGGGGCCACCCGGCGGTTCGCGGGGGCGCTGCGCGGGTCGGTGGTGGCGCACGGGGGCGGGCTGCTGCTGGTCGGCACGCCGGAGTACGAGCCGTGGCACCTGGCGGCGCATCTGGTGGACGAGGCCGCGTGGTCGGGCACGCCGGAGCTGGCGCCGACGCTGGTACGGCACCGGGTGCGCCCCTCGGACCCGCCGCACCTGGCCGTCGGACCGGGCCGCATCGAGGCGGCGGGGCGCGGCGAGACCCTGCTGGTCGTGGCGCCCGAGGAGCCCGCGCCGCTGCTGGAGCGGGTGCACGCGGCCCGGCGGGCCGGGGTGACGGTGCTGGCGCTCGGCGCGGGCGGCGGCGAGCTGGCCGCGATGGCCCACGAGTCGCTGGCGGTGCCGGAGGGGGCGGAGCTGGACCTGGACTCCGTGCAGCACCTGGTGAGCGCGGGGGCAGGCGAGAACGGCGCGGGCTCTCCGAGGGTTCAGCGGGGTTTCCGCGACCGGCTGTCGAGGCTGGCGGAGATTCTGACGGCACCACCGCCGGCCCCGTGGTGACCGCGCCCTGGTGACCCGCGTCTTCGTGGTCCGCGCCGTCGTGGTCCGCGCCGTCGTGGCCCGCGCCGTCGTGGCCCGCGCCGTCGTGGCCCGCGCCGTCGTGGCCCGCGCCCGGAAATACGGTTGCCCGGAGTGCGCGGCCGACCGAGCATGACCCCTTGTGCCCCGCGACCTCCTCCGTGACCTCCTGCCCGACCTCTCCCCCTGGAAGGCCTCCGCGGACTTCCGACGGCTGTGGACATCAGGGCTGATCAGCAACTTCGGCAGTTTTCTGACCCTCGTCGCGGTGCCCGTCCAGCTGAAGGACCTCACCGGTTCCGCGGCGGCGGTGGGCGCGATCGGTGCCGTGGAGCTGCTGCCGCTCATCGTGTGCGGGCTCTACGGCGGCGCCCTCGCCGACGCCCTGGACAAGCGGAAGCTGATCGCGTGGACGGAAGCCGGGCAGGGGCTGCTGAGTGCGGCACTGCTGGTCGACGCCCTGCTCCCGCACCCCGCGGTCTGGCCGCTGTACGCCGTCGCGGCCCTCTCCGCCGCCCTGGGGTCGGTCCAGCGCCCGGCGCTGGATTCCCTCTGGCCCCGGCTCGTGGCCCACGCCGACCTTCCCGCCGCAGCCTCGCTGAACTCGCTGCGCTGGACGGTCGGCGGAGTCGCCGGCCCGGCGGTCGCGGGCGTGGTCGTCGCCTACGCGGGCCTCGGCTGGGCGTACGCCGCCGACATGCTGACCTTCGCCGTGTCGCTGGCGTTCATCGTGCGGATCGCCCCCTCCCCCGCCGCGCACGAAGCCGCCAGGCCCTCGCTGACCACGGTCCTGGAGGGTGCCCGGTACGCGTGGAGCCGCAAGGAGCTCCTCGGCACCTATGCCGTCGACCTCGCGGCGATGTTCCTGGCCATGCCGCTCGCGGTCCTGCCGTTCCTCGCCGACGAACTGCACGCCGACTGGGCGCTCGGACTGATGTACGCCGCCCTCCCGGCCGGTTCCCTGCTGGTGAGCCTGACCGGCGGCTGGACCTCCCGGGTGCACCGGCACGGGCTGCTGGTCGTGGTGTCGGCCACCGGCTGGGGCCTGGCCGTCGCGGCGGCGGGCGCGTGCGGGAACGTCTGGCTGGTGCTGCTGTTCCTGACCGTCGGCGGCGGCTTCGACATGGTCTCCGGGATCTTCCGGGCCGCCCTGTGGAACCAGACGATCCCCGACGAGCTGCGCGGTCGGCTCGCCGGGATCGAGCTGCTGTCCTACTCGGTGGGCCCACAGCTCGGCCAGGTCCGCGCGGGCTCGCTCGCCGCCTGGGCGGGCGTGCGGACCTCGGTCGTCTCCGGCGGTCTGGCCTGCGCGGGCGCGATGGGGCTGCTCGCGCTGTGCCTGCCGGGGCTCATGACCTACGACGCCCGGACCAACGAGCACTCCGTCCGGATGCGCGAGCGGCGCGCCGCCGCCGGACGGGCCGTGGGGTGATCACTCGTCGTCGGTGTTCCCCCGCGCGGACGCGTCGTGCCAGCGCGGGTCGTTCTCCCACTCCAGGTTGCGCTCGGCGGCGGTCTCCATCGCCCGCCGGGCCTCCTCGGGCGAGGCGTAGGGCCCGAAGCGGTCCTTGCCCGGGCACTCCGGGCCCTCCTCGACCTTCTTGTGTTCCAGGCAGTAGAACCACTCGCCCGGCTTGCCGACGGTGCGCTTCTTGAACAGGGGCATGGACAGCTCCTCTCGCCACGGACATGTTCCCCCATCTCCGCTCGATAGACTCGCTGGCATGTCTGGCCAGTCACTGCTCGTACCAGGGGAGCTGTCCCCCACCCGTTCGGTCCCCGGAAACATCCGCCGCCCCGCGTACGTCGGCAAGCCCGCGCCGGCGCCGTACACCGGGCCCGAGGTGCAGACCCCCGAGACCATCGAGGCGATGCGGATCGCCGGCCGCATCGCCGCGCAGGCGATGGCGGAGGCCGCGAAGATCATCGCGCCCGGGGTCACCACGGACCAGCTGGACAAGGTCGCCCACGAGTTCATGTGCGACCACGGCGCCTACCCGTCCACGCTCGGCTACCGCGGTTTCCCCAAGTCGCTGTGCACGTCGGTCAACGAGGTCATCTGCCACGGCATCCCGGACTCGACGGTCCTGAACGACGGTGACATCGTCAACCTGGACGTGACGGCGTACATCGGCGGGGTGCACGGCGACAACAACGCCACGTACCTGGTCGGCGACGTGGACGAGGAGTCGCGGCTGCTGGTGGAGCGCACCCGCGAGTCCCTGAACCGCGCGATCAAGGCGGTCCGGCCGGGCCGGCAGATCAACATCATCGGCCGGGTCATCGAGTCCTACGCCAAGCGGTTCGGCTACGGCGTCGTCCGTGACTTCACCGGGCACGGCATCAACTCGTCGTTCCACTCCGGCCTGATCATCCCGCACTACGACAGCCCGCACGCGACAACGGTCATGCAGCCCGGCATGACGTTCACGATCGAGCCGATGCTGACGCTGGGCACGTACGAGTACGACCTGTGGGACGACGGCTGGACGGTCGTGACGAAGGACCGCAAGCGGACGGCCCAGTTCGAGCACACGCTGGTGGTGACGGACTCGGGCGCGGAGATCCTGACTCTTCCCTGATCACCGACTTGCCCACCCCCTGCCGGGGTGGGCTTTGTCCTGTAGACTTTTACCGACAAGGTGTCGGCAAAGGCTCCGCGGACCATCCAGGGACGGGCTCATGGACTCCTTCTCGGCACTCATCCGCACCGCCTCCCACGAGCAGCACATGGCGGCGGAGACCTCGACCTTCATGAGCGACCTGCTCGGCGGCCGGCTGGGCGTGGCCGCGTACGGGCGCTACACCGAGCAGCTGTGGTTCGTGTACGAGGCGCTGGAGAGCGGCGCCGGGCGGCTGGCCGCGGACCCGGTGGCGGGACCGTTCATCCGGCCGGAGCTGCTGCGGCTGCCGGCGCTGGAGCGGGACCTGGCGCACCTGCGGGGTCCCGGCTGGCGGGCGGCCCTGTCCGCACTGCCCGCGACCCGGGCGTACGCGGACCGGGTCCGCGCCTGCACCGAGCACTGGCCCGGCGGCTACGTCGCCCACCACTACACCCGCTACCTGGGCGACCTGTCCGGCGGCCAGGTCATCCGCGACAGGGCGGAGAAGACCTGGGGCTTCACGAAGAAGGGCGACGGGGTCCGCTTCTACGTCTTCGAGGGTGTCGCCAACCCGGCCGCGTTCAAGCAGGGTTACCGGCGGACGCTGGACGCGATCACCGTGGACGACCTGGAGAAGCAGCGGATCGTGTCGGAGTGCAATCGGGCGTTCGCCCTGAACACGGCCGTGTTCAGGGCGCTGGGCGAGGAGTTCCCGCTGAGTGCCTAGCGCTCCAGGTACACCCGTCCGCCGACCTCCACCCAGCCGTGCGGCTGCGGGGCGGTGAGGAGCTGGGAGCCCTTGCCCTGGGTGATGTTGAGGGCGCGGCCGAGCCGGTCGGTGAGGAGGATCGCCGCCGCGCCCGTCGCCTCGTCCTCGTCGATGCCGTCACCGCGGCCGGGGAAGGCGCGGGCGCGGATCCGGCCGGCGGCCTCGTCCTGCCAGGCCCAGGCGTAGATCCACTCCCCCGGTGGCGGCACGTCGAGGGCGTCGACCTCGGCCGGGCTGCCGTACTGGCGCAGGGTGCGCGGCGGGGCCCACTCGGCGCGGGCCTCGATCCAGCTGAACTCGCCGTCCAGCCGGGCCCCGACGACTCCGGCGGGGGTGACGAGCTCGGGCACATCGAGCAGCCAGGCGGTGCCGACACAGGGGTGACCGGCGAAGGGCAGCCGCAGGGTGGGGGTGTAGATGTCGATGACACCGCGCTCGGGGTCGTCCACGAACACGGTCTCGCTGAAGCCGAGTTTGGCCGCCAGCTCCTGCCGGTCGCTCCGCTCGGGCAGCACCGAACCGTCGCGGACGACACCGAGTTCGTTGCCGTGGCCGCCGTCCGGTCCGCAGAAGACGCGGAGAATGTCGTAGTCAGTCACCCGGGAATTGAAACATCGCGGCCCGCCGGGCCGTGGGGCGGCTCGGCCAGGTCACGGTGTGGCCGCTGTACCCGGTCCCGGCACGCGCGGTGTTCCCCGCCCCGGTAGGGTTCGCCTCCGGGAAGGGGAAGGTGAAGGGACCCGATGAGCAGGGATCGCAGCCCGCGCAGGCTCCGCAGGCGTGCCGGTGACGCACGCGCGGCGGTGCGCCGGGGCGCACTCATGGCGGCCTCGCTGACCGCTCTGTCGCTGACGGCGAGCGGATGCGTGGTGGTGCACGGGGAGCGCGAGGTGCTGCCCGCCGCCACCCGCGCCGAGGCCGCCAGGGCGGTCGCCGCGTTCACGGCCGCGTACAACAAGGCCGACAAGGCGTTCGACAGCTCCCTGGACGCGCCCTATGTCACCGGCCCGTTCGGTGACATCGACGCCGCGCGGCTGAAGGCCGGGCATGTCAACAGCCCCTCGGGCAACGCGGACCACGTGCCGTTGAAGCTGTCGGACGTGAAGATCACCATCCCCAAGAAGGCGGGCTGGCCGCGCTGGTTCCTCGCCGACGCCCGGGGCAACAAGGCGGGCGACGCGCGCTGGCTGCTGGTGTTCACCCGCAGCGGCCTGAACGAGCGCTGGCAGGTGGCGTATCTGACGCTGGTCGCGCCGGGCGCCGTGCCGCGGTTCACGACGGACCAGGACGGCTGGGCCGAGGCCGTACCGACCGGATCGGCCCAACTCGCCGTCGCGCCGGACGCGTTGAGCGCGGACTTCGCGACGTACCTCCAGAAGGGCGGCAAGACCTTCGCCGACGGCGCGTACACGAGCGTCGAGCGGGCGAACCGCGCCCAGCGGGCCCGCAAGCCGGGTCTGGTCACGCAGTTCATCGACAAGCCGCTCACGAACGGCGACTACCGGCCGCTGGCGCTGCGCACCGCGGACGGCGGGGCGCTGGTGTTCTTCTCCTCGCGGCACTACGAGAAGCGGACGGCCGCCGCGGGCACCACGATGCCGCCCGACAACAAGGACGTGCAGGCGCTGACCCAGGGCGAGGTGAACCAGTCCCTGACGCTGGAGTTCATGTCCAACGAGGTCGCCCTGGACCCGGCGGGCAGCGGCGCGGTGTCCCTGCTGGGACGGGTGCCGGGGCTGACGTCGGCGCAGGGCGGATAGCGCCCGGAAGCTCGGTGGCTCGGTGGTTCAGTGCCGCAGCGGCCAGGCGGTGGCCTGGTGCTCGGCGCCCGCGTACCGGGCGCAGGCGTCGGTGAGGACCTCCAGCAGGCTGAGCGGGTCCGGGAGCGCGTGCTCCGGGCCGCGTGCCCAGCGCACCCGCTGGTCGTCGCCGGGCAGCCGGGCGGGCGGCACGAGCACGTACGACCCCCGGCAGTGCCAGCGCAGGCCGGGGTGCTCGTCCATGGTCTCGGGGTGGCAGTCCAGCTCGCACGGCCACCACTCGTCCTCGTCCTCGGGGGTGCCGCGGGTGAGCGTGAAGAACAGCATGCGGCCGTCGTCGCTCTCGGCGACCGGGCCGACCTCGACACCGGATCCGAGCAGCCGCTCCAGCGCCTGCCGGCCGGCCGGCAGGGGTACGTCCAGGACGTCGTGGGTCATGCCGGTGGCGGTGATGAAGTTGGCCTGCGGCTGGTGGCGGACCCAGCGCTCGATCTGGGCGCGGTCGGTGGTGGACTGCGTCTGCCAGGCGAACGACACCGGGTGCCGGGCCGGGGTGGGACAGCCGACCCGGTCGCAGGAACAGCGGTAGCCGGGGGCGGGGTGCGCGGCGGGGGCGAGCGGCAGGCCCGCCCCGGCGGCGGCGAGCAGCAGGGCCTCACGGCCGCCGTCGTCGGCGGCCTCCTTCGGTCGGCGTCCGCGCAACCACTGGGAGAGTCTGCCCTGCCGGCCGGACCGGCCGCCGAACGTCGCGCTCATCTATCCCCTCGCCTCGCAGATCGCCTCACCGATGCGTCTCGCTGGTGCGCCTCGCTGGTGTGCGGACAGCATGCCTTATCGTCCCATCTTCCTCCGCTTCGGGGGGCCGCGGGGCGGATCCGGAGGAACCGGACGAGACGCGCCTCACACGGATCAGCGGGGGGCCAGTCCGTACAGGGCGTAGTCGACGAGGGTGTCCGTGTAGGCGTAGGTGATCGGGCCCGTGTGCTGGAGCCAGCGCTGGGCCAGGGGCGAGACGAACAGCTCCAGGGCGACACGGGGATCGGCGTCGGCCCGTACCGCCCCGGCGGCCTGCGCGGCCCGCAGCCGGTCGACGTACAGCTGGAGCTGGGGTTCGAGCAGCTTGGTGACGAACTCGCGGCCCAGCGGCTCGTTGACCAGGCCCTCGGCGGCCAGCGCCCGGGCGGGCACCGCGAAGCGCGGGTCGGCCATCTGGTCCACCGTGATCCGCAGCACGGCCTTGAGGTCGGCGGCGAGGTCGCCGGTGTCCGGGATGACGTACGGCGCCTGCCCCGCTTCCTGTGCCGCCTGCAGGGAGAGGTCGAGGAACGCCTCCAGCAGCACGGCCGCCTTGGACGGCCACCAGCGGTAGATCGTCTGCTTGCCGACCCCGGCCCGGGCGGCGATCCCCTCGACGGTGGTCTTCGGGTACCCGACGTCACCGACCAGGGCGAGGGCGGCTTCGTAGATCGCCCGACGGGACTTCTCGCTGCGACGGCTGGCGTCGGGGGCGGGGTTCTTGGCCATGGGGGGACGCTAACAAGCTCCGCCGGTCACGCGTCCGCCTCCGGTGGCGGCCAGGGGTCTCCCCACTCGGCGTCCCGCGCCGCCTTGTAGAGATCGCCGTGGCGCTTGGTGACCGTCGTACGGGCCAGCCGTTCGTCGGTCTCGCACAGGTCCAGCAGCACCTGGCCCTTGCGGATCTGGGGGCGGCGGACGATCCGAGCGGGCGCCGGCCGCGCCGGCAGGCGGGTCGCGGCGACGTAGGAGAACTTCTCGTCCTCGTAGGGCAGGGTGCCGCCCTTGACCTGGCGGTGCAGGGAGGAGCGGCTCACCCGGGCGGAGAAGTGGCACCAGTCCCGGCCGGGCTCGATGGGGCAGGCGGCGCTGTGCGGGCAGGGGGCGACGACGCGCAGCCCGGCCCGGACCAGGCGGTCACGGGCCTCGATGACGCGGGCGTAGCCGGCCGGGGTGCCGGCCTCCACGATCACCACGGCCTGCGCGGCGGCGGCAACGGCGTCGACGAGCGCGGCCCGGTCGGGCTCGGCGAGCTCGTTCAGGACGTACGACACCGTGACGAGGTCGGTGTCCTCCAGGGTGAGGTCCGCGCCGATCCGGGCGCGCTGCCAACGGGCGCCCCGCAGGGCCGGGTTGGCGGCGGCGAGCTCCCGGCCGAGGGCGAGGGCGGGCTCGGCCCAGTCCAGCACGGTGACCTCGCGCCCGCCGGGCCAGGTCGCGGTGACGGCCCAGGTCGCGGCGCCGGTGCCGCCGCCGACGTCGACATGGCTGTCGGGCGTCCAGTCGGGGGCGGCGTCGGCGAACGCCGCCAGCGCGGAGCGGACGGCCTCGAAGGTGGCGGGCATCCGGTAGGCGGCGTAGGCGGCGACGTCGGCGCGGTCGCGCAGGATCGGGGCGGAGGTGGGGGTGTCGCCCCGGTAGTTGGCGATGAGCCGGTCGACGGCGGCGGTGGCCTGCCGGGGCGGGAGTCCGTCGAGCAGTTCGGCGAGGCTTCGGCGGAGGGCTTCGGCCGGTGGTACGGGGGCGTTCACCCGGCGATTCTACGGCGCCGCCCGGACCACCGGACCTGGCCCTGTCGTCACGTTCCCGTCCGCCCCACGACGCGTGGCACGCCCGTCGGGCGACGACGGGAATGTGACGACGAGCCCTACGGCGATGCTCAGATCACCGCCCTCGCCAGTCGCGTCGCCAGCGCCGCCCGGGGTCCGCTGTCCGGTGACCGGCGCCTCGGGCCCGTCCGCCCCACGACGCCTGGCACGCCCGTCGGGCGACGACGGGAATGTGACGACAGGGCCCTACGGCGATGCTCAGATCACCGCCCTCGCCAGTCGCGTCGCCAGCGCCGCCCGGGGTCCGCTGTCCGGTGGCCGGCGCCTCGGGTGGACCGTGTTCGCCAGGAGCACCAGGAACGTGTCCGTCGCCGGGTCCAGGACCAGCGACGTACCGGTGAAACCGGTGTGGCCCGCCGCTCCGCCGCCCGCCAGCTCGCCCATGAACCAGGGCTGGTCGACGGCGAAGCCGAGCCCGGGCGGGGTCAGCAGCAGTTCGACGAAGTCGGGGCCGAGGATGCGGGCGGGGCCGTAGGAGCCGCCGGCGAGCAGGGTGCGGCAGAAGACCGCCAGGTCGGGGGCGGTCGAGAAGAGGCCCGCGTGGCCGGCGACCCCGCCGAGCGCCCAGGCGTTCTCGTCGTGGACCACGCCCCGCAGCATCCCCCGCTCCGCCTTGGCCCACGGCCGCCGCTGGTCCTCGGTGGCCGCCGCGCCGGGGCAGGGCCCGAAGCGGGTCGCCGTCATGCCGAGCGGACGCGTGATGCCGTCCTCGATCAGGACGTTCAGGGTGCGGCCGGTGATGCGCTCCAGCACGGCCTGGAGCAGGAGCATGTTCAGGTCCGAGTAGACGTGGGTGCCCGGCTCGCTCGTCGGGGCCTGCGCCCGCAGCAGCGAGCGGCGGGCGGCGTCGTCCGGGCAGTCGTACAGCGGGAGTTCGGGGGGCAGCCCCGAGGTGTGCGTGAGGAGTTGGCGGACGGTGATGCCGTGGGCGGCCACGGCGTGGAAGTCGGGCAGGTAGTCGCCGACGCGGGCGTCCATGCCGAGGGTGCCGCGCTCGATCTGCTGCACGGCCGCCACCGAGGTGAACAGTTTGGTCAGGGAGGCCAGGTCGAAGGGCGTGTCGACGGTCGCCGGGACGCGGTCCTCGGGCGGCAGTTCGATGCCGGTGCCGGTCTCGGCGTCATGGCCGGCGTACCGCACCGCCCAGCCCGCGGCCGCGGCGACGGCGATCACGGGGCCGCGGCCGGCGAGGGCTACGGCGCCGGGCGCCCAGGGGCGGTCCCCGTGGGTGAGGGCGTGCAGCTCGCCGATCAGGTGCTCGACGGCGGCCGGGTCGAGCCCGGCCCGTTCCGGCGTGTCGACGCGCAGTCTCGGTGCGCTCAGTGCTCGTCTCCCTCCGACCCCGCACGGGTGTTCCCCCGTGTGTCCCAGGGACGGCACATTCCCACGAAGCAGGCCGCCGCGACCAGTGCTCCCGCCAGTTGGACGAGCGCCATGGGTACGGCGGTGCGTTCCCCGGCGACGCCGACGAGGGGGGAGGCGACCGCGCCGACGAGGAAGGAGGTGGTGCCGAGCAGCGCGGAGGCGGAGCCGGCGGCGTGCCGGGTGCGCAGCAGGGCGAGGGACTGGGCGTTGGGGAGCGTGACGCCCATCGCCGACATCAGGACGAACAGGGCCGCGGCGACGGGGGCGAGGCCGACGTCGCCGAAGGTGCCCGTCGCCGTCAGCAGCAGCGCCGTCGCGGCGAGGACGATCACCGCGAGGCCCGCGCCCAGCACCTTCTCCAGGGCGACCCGGCCGACCAGCACCTTGCCGTTGAGCTGTCCGGCGGCCACCAGGCCGACCGAGTTGAGGCCGAAGAGCAGGCTGAAGGTCTGCGGGGAGGCGCCGTAGATCTCCTGGACGACGAAGGGGGACGCGGAGATGTAGGCGAACAGCGCGGCGAAGGCGAAGCCGCCGGCCAGCATGTAGCCGGTGAAGGGCAGGTCGGCGAGGAGCGCCCGCATGGCGCGCAGGGCCTCCGACGCTCCGCCGCCGTGCCTCTCCTCGGGCGGGAGCGTCTCGGGCAGCCGCAGCCAGACGAGCGCGGCGAGCAGCGCGCCGACGACGGTGAGCAGGACGAACACGCCCCGCCAGTCGGTCACCCGGAGGATCTGGCCGCCGATCAGCGGGGCCACGACCGGGGCGACCCCGGAGATCAGCATCAGGGTGGAGAAGAAGCGGGCCATGGCCACGCCGTCGTACAGGTCGCGTACGACGGCCCGGGCGATGACGATCCCGGCGGCGCCCGCGAGGCCCTGGGCGAGGCGGAAGGCGACCAGCGTCTCGACGTTCGGCGCGAACGCGCACAGGGCGGTCGCGAGGACGTAGACGGCGAGGCCGGTGAGCAGCGGGCGGCGGCGGCCCCAGCGGTCGCTCATCGGGCCGACGACCAGCTGTCCGAGCGCCATGCCGGCCAGGCACGCGGTGAGCGTGAGCTGGACCGTGGCGGCGGAGGCGTGCAGGGACGTGGTGACCTCGGGCAGCGAGGGCAGGTACATGTCCATCGCCAGCGGGGGTGTCGCGGTGAGGCCGCCGAGGACGAAGGTGACGAGCAGGCCGGTGCGGCGGGCGGCGGCCGGGAGCGGTGCCGGGTGTCCGGACCGCGCTGCGGCCGGGGCCGTGCGCTCGCGCATGTTTCCCTCCCTCTGCGAGACAACCGGCACCCATGCTCTCAGCTCGTACACATGGCCGGGGCACGCATGAGCGAGAACGGTGCGGCCAGGACGCCGAATAGCCGTATGGCGGACATGGCGTTCCGCATCGCGGACTTCCCGCCTACGCTGCGGAGCCATGACTGACAGGCAATCGAAGATCGCGGTGGTGACCGGCGCCGGTTCCGGTATCGGGCGGGCCGTCGCGGTGGAGCTGTTGCGGGCCGGCTGGTCGGTGGCGCTGGCCGGCCGGCGCACCGGGACGCTGGAGGAGACGGCGGCACTGGTCCCGCGGGGCGCCGCGCTCGCCGTGCGCACCGACGTCTCCCGGCCCGAGGACGTGGACGCGCTGTTCGCGGCGGCCGTGGAGCGGTTCGGGCGGGTGGACCTGCTGTTCAACAACGCGGGGACCTTCGGGCCCGGCGGGGTCCCGGTCGAGGAACTCCCCTACGACGCCTGGCGGCACGTGGTGGACACCAACCTCACCGGGGCGTTCCTGTGCGCGCAGGCGGCGTACCGGCGGATGAAGGAGCAGGACCCGCAGGGCGGCCGGATCATCAACAACGGCTCGATCTCGGCGCACACGCCGCGCCCGCACTCGGTGGCCTACACGGCGACCAAGCACGCGCTGACCGGGCTGACCAAGTCGCTGTCGCTGGACGGGCGGCCGTACCGGATCGCGGTCGGGCAGATCGACATCGGCAACGCGGCGACCGACATGACGGCCCGGATGCAGGTCGGCGCGCTGCAGGCGAACGGCGAGACGGTGCCGGAACCGGTGATGGACGCGGCCGACGTGGCGCGCACCGTGCGGCACATGGCCGAGCTGCCGCTGGAGGCGAACGTGCAGTTCGCGACGGTGCTGGCGACGGCGATGCCGTACGTCGGGCGGGGCTGAGGGCGCGCCGGGTCCGCTTTTCCGGTTCTGCTTTTCCGCCTTACCACAAACGGAGCTCGAACATCCGCGGTATTGCGGCCGGTCGAGCACATGTGCTCAACTTTCCTCCACGAGAGCTTCACACTTGGAGCGCGTGGATTCCGCAAGCCATACCGAGGGGGGGAAGGCGGCGGCCGTTCCACCGGGCCGGAGTCGGGGGTGGACCTCGCGGGGACGCGAGGTGCGCACCGGCCGGTGGAACGCCGCCGCACCGTTCAGCGGTTCGAGCGGTTCGGGGGCAGCCGGTTCAGCGCCGGTGGCGGCCGGCGGCCGGCTCCGTCGGCTGGGGCTCGACCGGCGCGGCCGCCTCGGCCGCCGCGACCGCCCTGCGCCGCCGCTTCACCACCCAGGCACCCGCCGCCGCCAGCAGCAGCGCCGTACCCGCGGCGCCCTCCACCAGACGGCCGGCGGACGGGCCGCCGGACGACGTCGACTCGCCGCCGCCCGCCAGCTGCGCCCCCTTGGCCCCCGGCGCCGGGTTCGCCTTCGCGCCGCCCTCGCTGAGCGGCTCGACGAGTGTGCCCACCGGCTGGGCCGAACGCCCGCCCCCGAAGCCCCAGTCGAGCAGCGCGGCCGTCTGCTCGTAGACGGCGTTGCTGCCCTCGGCGGGGTGCATGACCGTCACCAGCAGGGTGCGACCGCCCCGGGTGGCGGCACCGGTGAAGGTGTTGCCGGCGTTGCTGGTGTAGCCGTTCTTGACACCGATCAGGCCGTCGTACGTCCTCAGGCCCAAGGCCCCGGTCAGCAGGCGGTCGGTGTTCTGGATCTGGAAGGTCTTCCTGCCGCCCGCCGGGAAGTTCGCGACGCGGGTGCCGCAGTAGCCGCGGAAGTCGGTGTTCTTCAGGCCGTGGCGGGCGAAGAGCGTGAGGTCGTACGCCGAGGAGATCTGGCCCGGGTGGTCGAAGCCGTCGGGACTGACCACGTGCGTGTCCAGGGCCTGCAGGTCCGTGGCCTTGGCCTGCATCTCGGCGACCGTCGTGCCGATGCCGCCGTTCATGTGGGACAGCACGTGCACGGCGTCGTTGCCGGAGCGCAGGAACACGCCCTGCCACAGCTGCTCGACGGTGTAGGTGATGCCGGACTTGATGCCGACCAGGCTGGAGCCGGCCGGAATGTCGGCGAGGTCGGAGTCCTTGACCGTGTACCGCTCGGTGCGGTCGAACTTCTGCAGCACGGTGTCGGCGAACAGCATCTTCAACGTGGACGCGGGCGGGAGCCGCCGGTGCGCGTTGAACGCGGCGAGCACCTCGCCGCTGTCGCAGTCGGCGATCAGCCAGGAGCGGGCGGTGATCTTCGCGGGAAGGCCGGAGGCACCGCGCACCTGGACGCCGTCGCGGGCCAGTTGCTCGCCCCCGATGACGGCGGGCTCGGCCGCGGCGGCCGTGGCCAGGGGGAGGGTCGCAGCCGTGGACAGAGGAAGGGCGGCGGCCGTCAGACCGAGGACGGCACGCCGGCTGATCCGGGAACATTCACGCACTCCGGGACCGTACACCGCGACGAGCTGCGACTTCCTGAACCCGGGTGTCGGACGGCGCGGAATTTGCCGCGTTATGAAAATCCTATGAGTTACTCGCGTTTCCCGGCTCCTCCCTGCCTTGCGGCGTGTCTGGTGGCGCCCTCTCCGCCCCGGCGTTCATGACGACCGTCGCGCTCGCGGTCGGCCTCGCGGTCGCCGGCGGTCCGATCGCCAGTACCGGGCAGGAGTGCGGCCAGGGGCCGCTCACCGCCCCAGCAGACGCTCGACCTCGGTCAACTGCCCGGCGGTGAGAGGCCCCTTCGCCATGGCCCCGGCGTTCTCCTCGGCCTGCGCGACCGTGCGGAACCCGGGGATCGGGATCGTGCGCGGGCTGCGGGCCCACAGCCAGGCGAGGGCGCCCTGGGCGAGGGTTCGGCCGTCGCTCGTGAGGATGTCCCGCACGGCGTCGATCCGGGCCAGCCACTCCTCGTCGGCGCCGGACCCGTCCGCGTCGTAGCCAGGGAGCCACGCCGGCGGCCTGCTCCGGATGTCACCGGCCGCCGGCCGGCCCCGCCCCTTCCCGGCCAGCAACCCCATGGCCAGCGGGCTCCTGTTGATGCTCGCGAGCCCCCACTCCTCGCACCGCGCCAGCAGGTCGGGGGCGTCCTGCAGCACGTTGAGCGTGTGCTGGACCGCCGCGCAGTGCTCCCCCGCGGCGAACACGGCGGCGCGGTCGGGGTCGTCGGTGCTCCACGCGTAGGCGCGCACGACGCCCTCCCGCACGAACTCCTCGCAGGCCTCCCGGAGTTCGGCCGCCCGCTCCGGGTCGCCGTCGGAGAGGTGGAACTGGTAGAGGTCGATGTGGTCCGTGCCGAGCCGGCGCAGCGAGTCGGTCAGGGCCCGGCGGGCGTGTGCCGGGGTGTCGTCCTGGCCGTCGGCGGTGCGGGTGCGCTCGTCGAAGAGGTTGCCCCACTTGGTGGCGACGACGACGTCGTCCCGCCGCCTGCCCAGCGCCCGGCCGAGGATGCGCTCGCTGTGCCCGGTGCCGTAGCAGTCGGCGGTGTCGAAGAAGGTGACGCCGAGGTCGAGGGCGCGGTGGACCGCCCGTACGGACTCCTCGTCGTCCACCGCGCCCCAGCCGAGCGGCTGCCCGTCGGCGGCCTGCCACTCACCGCCGATGGCCCAGCACCCGAAACCGAGCGCGCTGACGTCGATCCCCGTGCGTCCCAGGGTCCTCTGGGTCTCATGTGTCATGTGTGCGGACGCTAGGAGTTGAAGCGCACACGAGGACAAGCCCCGGAACGACGACTCCTGGGAGATCCTTCATGCCCGGCCGGTCACGCCTGACCGGTCTCGAACCGGGAGATCTGTCCCTCGTCGTCGACGGTGAAGCGCCACTGGGTGCTCATCTCGCCATAGGTGTCGTTGCGGTAGCGGGCGCGCAGCGCCCGGCCGCCGTCGGACTCGTTCTCGACCTCCATGTGGCCGTTGGAGGAGAAGATCTCGTCCTCGATCCACTGGTCGAGTTCCCGGTCCCGGCCGTCGTCGGCCATGGTCGCGCCGGGCGCGAGGAGGTGCAGCAGGCCTTCCCTGTCATGGGAGTTGACGGCGGTGACGAAGGCCCGGACGGCCGGGTCGCTGAGATTGGCTGGTTTGATCGTCATGGCGCCAGGCTCACACCGCTCCCCCGGCCCCGCCACCCGAACGCCCTCCCCGACGCGCCCGTGAGGGTGATGCCTGCGACGGTGGGAGGCGGGGCCCCTCTCCTGTCCGCCCGTCTCCTGGGAGTCGCCGTGACCTGTTTCGACCGACGTGATCTGGGCCTGCTGCTGCTCCGGCTGGGCACCGGCGGGGTGCTGGCCGCGCACGGCGCGCAGAAGCTGTTCGGCTGGTTCGGCGGGCACGGTCTGGAGGGCACCGGCCAGTTCATGGAGTCCGTCGGCTACACGCCGGGCAAGGCGAGCGCGACGGCGGCGGGCCTCGCGGAGACGGGCGGCGGCGCGCTCCTCGCCCTGGGCCTCGCGACCCCGGCGGCGGGCGCGACGGCGGCCGGCGCGATGGCGGGGGCGGCCGCGGTCCACCTGCCCAACGGCTTCTTCGCCCAGGCGGGCGGCTACGAGTACGCCGCGACCCTGGGCCTCGCGGCGGCCGGCCTCTCGGTGGCCGGCCCCGGCCGGCTCTCCCTCGACCACGCCCTCGGCCACGTCTTCGACCGCGGCTGGATGGTCCCGGTGGCCCTCGGCGTCACGGCGGCGGCCACGGCGGTGGTGGTGGGGGCCCGGAACTGCCGGGTGCGGCTGAAGGAGGAGGGCGAGCAGGAGGCGTTGTTCGAGGAGTGATCCGGCTGCCGGCTGGACGGCGGTACGGCGTGGGACGCTGAACGGCATGACCGATCAGCATCCCGCCGCCCCTCTCTGGCCGGCCGTCGACGACCTCTGGTCCCGCCTGGAGTCCACCCGGACCCACACCGGCCAGGAGGGCCTCCTGCTGCGCATCCTCAAGCTGTCGGAGGAGGTCGGCGAGGTCGCGGAGGCGGTGATCGGGGCGACCGGCCAGAACCCCCGCAAGGGCGTCACCCACGACTGGGACGACGTCCAGGCGGAACTGTGCGACGTCGCCATCACGGCCCTCGTCGCCCTGCGCACGCTGACACCGGAGGCGCGGGAGGTGTTCGAGCGGCATGTGGAGAGGGTGCGGGAGCGGGCGACGAAGCCCTCGGAGTGAACGAGACCAAAGACGCACAAGAGCCCTGGCCAGGCATTTTCTCCTGGTCAGGGCTTCGATGGCAGACGAGTCGGGCTGTACGCCGGGTTCTGTTCCCCGGGACCCTCGCGGGTGCCGGGGCGACGGCCATCCATCTAGGGCCAGCGTTGCCGCCGGCCTCGTGCGGTCTACCCGCGGACTCGGGCGGGCAGCCCTCGAACGTCCGCGCAGAGCGCGTTTCACGGCGCTCCTTTTGACCTTGCTCCGGGTGGGGTTTACCTAGCTGCCCAGGTCACCCTGGGCACTGGTGGTCTCTTACACCACCGTTTCACCCTTACCGAGGACCGAGGTCCCCGGCGGTCTGCTTTCTGTGGCACTGTCCCGCGAGTCGCCTCGGGTGGCCGTTAGCCACCACCCTGCCCTGTGGAGCCCGGACGTTCCTCGGGAAGCCCCCTGGGGGAACTCCACGCGGCCGCCCGCCCGGCTCGTCTGCCGTGTCGACCATGGTACCGGGAGCCGGGAGCGGCGGGGACCGGTGGACACCGTCGCCAGGCCCGTCGTCGTACGCAAGGACGTACCGAACCCCCGGCGACGCCGACGCCCTCGGGGTGAGTGCGGTGTCCGGTCGGTCAGCCACGCCGGGAGCCCTCCTCGGTGCGCCGGCCGTAGCCGAAGGCGCGGTCCTACGAGATGCGGGCGAGCGCGAGCCGGCCGCACTGGGCCGCGAAGGCGGGCGGCCAGGAGGCCGGCAGCACGGTGCAGGCGACGATCAGCGCGAGCGGGACGAGGGCGCGGTGCAGCGCGTTGCGGTACGGCACCGCGCGCGGCGGCAGTCGTCCCTCGGCCCTGCGGGCTGCGTCGCCGAGGGCCACCGGGAAGGCCAGCTTCGGCAGGACGAGAAGGACGAGGGCCAGGGTGCCGGCGAGCCGGCCGTGGTTCATGCCCCCAGCACCGCGAAGGCCGACCACGGCTAGCACCATGAGCCGTCGAGGCCCGTCCGCTCCAGGGCCGTGAACGCGGCCTCCAGGCGCGCCCGGTGGCTCCGGGCCACCTCGGCCACCGGGTCGCCGGCCAGCAGGCGGTCCACGGAGGCGAGGAAGACCGTGCGGTAGGCGGCGACGGCCAGGGCCGCGAGGAGGCGGGGGTCCGGCGTACCCGCGTCCGCGAGGGCGGCGGCGAGGGCCCGCTCCACCTCCTCGACACCCTCGCGGGCACGGGAACGCAGGGCCGGGGAGGCGATGACGATGCGGAAGAAGCGCGGGTAGCGCTCCCCCACCCCGCTCAACGGGTGCCGCTCGTCGAGGAGGCGGAGGGCGAGGCGGCGCAGGGCGGCCAGCGGCGGCTCGTCCGGGGCGCGGTCGCGGACGGCTCCGGCGAAGAGTTCGGCGGCCTGCGGGATGCGGTCGAGGAACAGGTCCTCCTTGCGCGGGAAGTAGTTGAAGACGGTCATCGCGGACACGCCCGCCGCCCGCGCCACCTCGGCGACCGTCACCGCGTCGAAGCCGCGCTCGGCGAACAGGCCCGTGGCGATGTCCGAGATCCGCTGCCGCGTCTCGCGCTTCTTGCGCTCCCGCAGGGGGAGTCCGTCATCGCCGCCAGGCGCGCTTTCGCCGTTCACGAGAAAACTATAGTCGCCCAAAATTTTTAGTGACTACAGTAAGAACCCATGACGACGACGGACTACGACGTGGTGGTGGCGGGCGCCGGGCCCGTGGGGCTCTTCCTCGCCTGCGAGCTGCGGCTCGGCGGGGCGCGGGTGCTGGTCGTGGAGCGGCTGGCCGAGGTGGACGAGACGATCAAGGCGGGCGCGATCAACATCCCGAGCGCGGTCGCCCTCTACCGGCGCGGCCTGCTGCCCGAGCTGGCGGCGGTGTGGGAGGCGGCGCTGGAGCGGATACGCGCCTTCAGGGGCGAGGGCGCCGAGGACCGGATGCCGCCCAGGTTCGCCGGGCACTTCGCCGGGATCCCGATGGACAAGACCCTGTTCGACGGCTCCGACCCCGCCTGGGCCGAGGCCGGCCCGGCCGCCGACTCCGGACTCGGCGTGCCGCAGGCCGCGCTGGAGCGGATCCTGGCCCGGCGGGCCGAGCGGCTCGGGGTCGAGGTGCGCCGGGGCGTGGAGCTGACCGGCTTCGACGCGGGCGCGGACGGGGTCGCCGTACACACCGGTCGGGGGACGGTCCGGGCGGGCTGGCTGGTCGGCTGTGACGGCGGGCGCAGCACGGTCCGCCAGACCGCCGGGTTCGACTTCCCGGGCACGGACCCGGAGATCACCGGCTATCAGGCGATCGTGGAGCTGACCGGCGGCGAGCGGCTGCGCGAGGGCTGGAACACGACCGACACCGGGACGTACGTCCACGGGCCGTTCCCCGGGCGGATCCTCACCGTGGAGTTCGACGGGCCCCCGGCCGACCGCACGGCCCCCATCACCGCCGAGGAACTCCAGGCCGCCCTGCGGCGGGTGGCGCAGGTGCCGGAGGTGACCATCACCAAGGTGCTCAGCGCCACCCGGTTCACGGACAACGCCCGCCAGGCCGCCGACTACCGCAAGGGCCGGGTGCTGCTCGCGGGGGACGCGGCGCACGTGCACTCGCCGTTCGGCGGGCAGGGCCTGAACCTCGGCCTCGGGGACGCGATGAACCTGGGCTGGAAGCTGGCCGCTGTCGTACGCGGGCACGCGCCCGAGTCCCTGCTGGACACCTACACCGCCGAACGGCATCCGCTCGGCACCTGGGTGCTCGACTGGACCCGGGCCCAGATCGCGGTGATGCGCCCCGACCGGCATGCCCGCGCGCTGCGCCGGGTGGTGACCGACCTGGCGCTGACCACGACGGGCACGACGTACTTCGTCACGAAGATCTCCGGCGTCTGGCAGCGCTACGACCTGCCCGGCGAGCACCCGCTGACCGGCGCGAGCGCGCCCGACCTGGAGCTGTCCGACGGCAGCCGGCTCGGCGACCATCTGCACACCGGCCGCGCCCTGCTGCTCGACCTCGCCGACGACCCCGGGGTGTGCGCGCGGGCCGAGGGCTACGGCGACCGGCTGGAGGTCCGCACCCTCGCCTGCCCGACCCGGCCCGGCCTCGGGGCACTGTTCGTACGCCCGGACGGGTTCGTGGCCTGGGCCGCCGACAAGGCGGCGGAAGCCGTGGAGACGAAGGACCTGCCGGAGGTGCTGGAACGCTGGCTGGGCGCACGGGCCGACGCCGCTTGACCTTGTCCTGTTGACCCGCACCGTGCGCTGCGGCCCGGCGACGCTGCTCGGCCGGCGCGGGGACGTCACCGTCGTACGGCTGCACGCGGACGATCCCGGCGGCCTGGTCCGGCCGCTCACACGGCCGTGAAGAGGATCTTCGAGGTGCCCGGTTCGGCCTGGGCGAGCCGCACCCGCAGCCGTTCGCCGAGCGGGAGGTGGTCGCCCTCGATGCGGCCGATGACGGCCGGGGAGATCAACTGCACGGTGCCGACGGTCGGCCGGCGCTCCTCCACGTCCACCACGCAGGCCTCGAAGACCTCGCCGATCCGGTCCTTGAGCAGGGCCGCCTCCACCAGGTCGACGCACTCCCGCTCGACCGTCCCGGCGATCCGGGCGCCGTCGGCCATCCGCCGGGGCAGCGTGTCGAGCGCGGCGAGCACCCAGTCGGGCGGGGCCTGGTCCGCGACGGCGGCGAGGCAGATCTCGGCGGCGTACCGGTCGGCGAGGCGGCGCAGCGGGGCCGTGCAGTGGGTGTACGGGGCGGCGACGGCGGCGTGCGTGGTGATCGCGGGCAGGTCGCCGCCGGTGAAGACGGTGTACCCGGCGCCGCGCAGCAGGGTCGTGCACTCCTGGAGGAAGGCCGCGTCACGCGGGTCGCCCGGGTCGAGGGAGCGGATCAGGGCCGCGTACGACACATGGTGCGGCCAGTCGATGTGCAGCGCGGTCGCGGTGCGGCGCAGCCGGGCGACGGCACCGTCCGGGGCGGCGGGCAGGGTGCGCAGTACGCCGGTGCCGTGGGCGAGCATCAGCTCGGCGGCGGCCATGCCGGTGAGCAGGGAGAGCTGGGCGTTCCAGCCGTCGGCGGGCAGCGGGGCGCGGTAGCCGAGGACGTAGGTGTGGTCCCGCGCGGTGATCTCCTGCTCGGGCACGTTGAGGGAGATGCCGCCGCGCTCCGCCTCCAGCCGTTCCCGCGCCTCGCCGATCTCCCTGAGCAGTGCGACGGGTTCCTCGGCGGTCCCGGCGTCGATCTGCCGCTGCACGCCCGCGTAGTCGAGCTTGGCGCGGCTGCGGACCAGGGCGCGGCGCACGTCGACGGCGGTGGTCCGCCCGTCCGCGTCCAGGTCGATGGTCCACAGCACGGCCGGGCGGACCTGGTGCGGCAGCAGGCTCGCGGCGCCCTCGCTCAGCACGACGGGGTGCAGCGGCACCTTCTCGTCGGGGAAGTACAGGGTGTTGACGCGCCGGTGCGCCTCCGCGTCCACCGCGCCGCCGGGTGCGACGAAGGCGGGGACGTCGGCGATGGCGTACCGGACCCGGTAGCCGCCGGCCCGCCGGGACAGGTGGGTGGCCTGGTCGAGGTCGGTGGAGGCGGGCGGGTCGAGGGTGAAGAAGGGGATGTCGGTGGCGTCGTACGACGGTACGGCGGGCGCCTTCGCCGCGCGCTCCGCCTCCTCCCGGACCGGGGGCGGGAAGTCCTCCGGAATGCCGAGTTCGGTACGCAGCGCGGCGAGCGCGGCCCGCAGCGGAGCCTCGGGGGCACCGGTCACACGGATCTTGCGGCGGGGCATACAGCGAGCGTAGGTCGCGGGCAGGGGCCCGGCACGCCGTACGCTGTCGCGGAGGTCTAGGTAAGGAGTACGTGGTGCTGGTCCTGCTGCCGCCGTCCGAGGGCAAGGCGAACTCGGGCGCGGGTGCCCCGCTGAAGCTTTCCTCGCTGTCCCTGCCGGGGCTCAGCGCCGCGCGGGAGGCGGTGCTGGGCGAGTTGGTCGAGCTGTGTGCCGCAGACCCCGACCAGAACGAGAAGGCGCGCGAGGTGCTGGGCCTGAGCGAGGGGCTGCGCGGCGAGGTCGCGAAGAACGCCGGCCTGACGACGGCGGGCGCCCGCCCGGCCGGGGAGATCTACACCGGTGTCCTCTACGACGCCCTCGGCCTGGCCACGCTGGACACGGCGGCGAAGCAGCGGGCGGCGCGCTCGCTGCTGGTCTTCTCCGGGCTGTGGGGCGCGGTGCGCGTGACCGACCGCATCCCCTCCTACCGCTGCTCGATGGGCGTGAAGCTGCCGGGGCTCGGCGCGCTGGCCGCGCACTGGCGGGCGCCGATGGCGGACGTGCTGCCGGAGGCGGCCGGGCACGGCCTGGTGCTGGACCTGCGCTCAGCGGCGTACGCGGCGGCCTGGAAGCCGAAGGGCGAGGTCGCCGGGCGGACGGCGACGGTACGGGTGCTGCACGCGCCGACCCGGAAGGTGGTCAGCCACTTCAACAAGGCGACCAAGGGCCGGATCGTGCGCAGCCTGTTGTCGGAGGGCGCCGCGCCGAAGGACCCGGCCGAGCTGGTGGAGGCGCTGCGGGACCTCGGGTACGAGGTGGAGGCGCAGGCCCCGGAGAAGGCGGGCCGGGCGTGGGCGCTCGACGTACTGGTGGAGGAGATCCACTAGCCGCACCGACTCTTATTGCAACATGCGCAACGCTCATTGCGTGTGATGCAGCGGCTGGGCACGATGAGGGCATGACCTCACCGCTGCCCGCACCCTCGCCTGCCTCCGTCCACGATCTCGTCGCGCCGGCTCCCGTCGTTCCCGTGGTCGTCGTCTCCGACGTCGCCGACGCCGTGCCGCTCGCGCGGGCGCTGGTGGCGGGCGGGCTGCCCGCGATCGAGGTGACCCTGCGGACACCGGCGGCGCCGGCCGCGATCCGCGCGATAGCCGCCGAGGTGCCCTCGGCGGTGGTCGGCGCGGGCACGGTGATCACACCCGAGCAGGTCAGCGCGTGCACGGCGGCGGGGGCGCGGTTCCTGGTCAGCCCCGGCTGGACGGACGAACTGCTGGCGGCGATGCGCGGTTCGGGGCTGCCGTTCCTGCCCGGGGTGTCGACCACCTCGGAGGTCGTCGCGCTGCTGGAGCGCGGGGTGCGGGACATGAAGTTCTTCCCGGCACAGGCGGCGGGCGGCACGGCGTATCTCAGGTCGCTGGCCGGGCCGTTGCCGCAGGCCCGGTTCTGCCCGACCGGCGGGATCGGTCCGGCGAACGCGCCGGAGTATCTCGCCCTGCCCAACGTCGGCTGTGTGGGCGGGAGTTGGATGGTCCCGGCGGACGCGGTGGCCGCCGGGGACTGGGCGCGGATCGAGGAGCTGGCGCGGGCGGCGGCCGGGCTCAGGGACGCAGGTGGGACGTGTCGTTGAAGAGCCGGACGCTGGCGTTGCCGTCGGCGTAGTACGCCACCGCCGACAGGGAGGCCGCCGACAGCTCCATGCGGAACAGGGACTCGGGCGGGGCGCCGAGGGCGAGCCGGATGAACGTCTTGATCGGGGTCACATGGCTGACCAGCAGAACCGTGCGGCCCGCGTAGGCCGCGACCAGCTTCTCCTGGGCGGCGGCGATCCGGGTGGCCGTCTCGGCGAAGCTCTCGCCGCCGCCGGTGGGATGGGCCCCGGGGTCGGCGAGCCAGGCGTTCAGGTCGTCCGGGTGACGCTCGCGGACCTCGCCGAAGGTGAGGCCCTCCCAGGCGCCGAAGTCCGTCTCGCGCAGGCCGTCCTCGATCACCACGTCCAGGCCGAGGCGCTCGGCGACGATGCCGGCGGTCTCGCGGGTGCGGGCGAGGGGCGAGGCGACGACGGCCTGGACGGTCCCACGGCGGGCGAGGGCTTCGGCGGCACGGCGGGCCTGCTCGCGACCGGCCTCGGAGAGGGACGGGTTCGTGCCGCCGCTGCCCGAGAAGCGCTTCTGGGGGGTCAGCGGGGTCTCACCGTGGCGGAGCAGCACGAAGGTGGCGGGGGCGCCGAGGTCGGGGGCGGAGCTCCAGCCGGGGGCACTGGAGAGTTGCTGCTTGTCGGTGGCTCCCCCGCTGGTACTGACAGGCTGAGGCTCGCTGGGGGCTGCCGGGCGCTGCTCGCTTGAAGGTGCGCCTTTCTCCGGGACGGGAGCCGCCCCAGCGGCACGACTGCCCGCAGCTGCGCCGGATGCACCGCTGCCCGCCACACGGCCGCCCGCCCGCGCCCTCGCCGCGCCCTCGGTCGCGTCCCCGGGCGGACCCGACGGCTCCGGGACGGCCGACGGGGTGTCCAGCTCCGCCCGGGACATGGCTGGTGACCAAGTCTCGCCCTTCGTCCCCGCGTCCATCGCCTCGTTCGCCAGCCGGTCGGCGTGTTTGTTCCGTTCGCGGGGGATCCACTCGTACGTGACCCGGTCGGGCGGGAAGACCGAGCGGGCCTGGGTCGCCAGGGGCTTCATGTCGGGGTGTTTGATCTTCCAGCGGCCCGACATCTGCTCGACGACGAGCTTGGAGTCCATGCGGACATGGACCGTGGCCGTCGGGTCGAGGGCATGGGCGGCGCGCAGGCCGGCCAGCAGGCCCCAGTACTCGGCCACGTTGTTGGTGACGACGCCGAGGAACTCGGCCTCCTCCGCCAGCGTCTCCCCCGTCGCCGCGTCGCTGACCACGGCGCCGTAGCCGGCGGGTCCCGGGTTGCCCCGTGACCCGCCGTCGGCCTCGACGATGAACTCCCGCACCCGACAAGCCCCTTGTCTACAAAGGTCTGAGGTCTACAGACCCGACTCGGCCGTGCGCACCAGGATGCGGCGGCAGTTCTCGCAGCGCACCACGGTGTCCGGCGCGGCCGCGCGGACCTCGTTCAGCTCGGTGATCGCCAACTCCTGGCGGCAGCCCTGGCAGGTGCGGGCGTACAGCTTGGCCGCGCCGATGCCGCCCTGCTGCTCGCGCAGCTTGTCGTAGAGCTTGAGGAGGTCGGCCGGGACGGACGCGGCCACGACCTCGCGCTCCTTCGTGACCGTCGCGGCCTCGCCGTCGATCTCCTCGAAGGCCGCGTCCCGGCGCCCGGTCGCGTCGTCGATCTTCGACTGGACCGACCCGACCCGCTCGGTCAGCTCGGCCACCCGCTCCTGCGCGGACTCGCGGCGCTCCATGACCTCCAGGACCACGTCCTCCAGGTCGCCCTGGCGCTTGGCGAGGGAGACGATCTCCTTCTGCAGGTTCTCCAGGTCCTTCGGCGAGGTGACCGCGCCGGAGTCCAGGCGCTGCTGGTCGCGGGTGGCGCGCTGGCGCACCTGGTCCACGTCCTGCTCGGCCTTGGTCTGCTCGCGGGCGGTGTCGCTCTCCTCGGTCTGCGCGGCGACCAGCAGGTCGCGCAGCTGCGTGAGGTCCTTGTTCAGCGAGTCGATCTCGGCGTGCTCGGGCAGCGACCTCCGCTTGTGCGCGAGCTGCTGGAGACGGACGTCGAGGGCCTGGACGTCGAGGAGACGGATCTGGTCGGCGGGCGCGGCGTTCAGTTGGGGGCTCCTGTTAGCTGTTCGAGGTGGTGGACGCCGCGTGGGCGGTCCAGGGGTCGGTGACCGTCGTGGAGACGTGGACGCGCAGGTCCCAGCCGTGGCGGTCGGAGATCTCGTCGAGCTGGCTCGCGGCCAGCTCGCACCAGGGCCACTCGGTGGCCCAGTGCGCCGCGTCGAGCAGCGCGAGGGGACTCTGGGCAACGGCCTCGCTCGCCGGGTGGTGGCGCAGGTCGGCGGTGAGGAAGGCGTCGACGCCGGCCGCGCGGACCTGGTCGAAGAGGCTGTCCCCGGAGCCGCCGCTGACGGCGACCGTGCGGACGACGGCCTCGGGGTCACCGGCCACCCGGATGCCCTGCGCGGTGGCGGGCAGCCGCTCGGCGGCGCGGGCGGCCAGCTCGCGGACCGTGAGGGGGTGGTCGAGTTCGCAGATCCGGCCGAGGCCCCGGCGGCCCGCCGGGTCGGCCGGGTCCGGGACCAGGGGGCGTACGACCCGCAGGTCCAGGGCGCCGGCGAGGGCGTCGGAGACGCCCGGGTCCGCCGTGTCGGCGTTGGTGTGGGCGACGTGCAGGGCGATGTCGTTCTTGATCAGCGTGTGCACGACGCGGCCCTTGAAGTGGGTCGCCGCCACCGTCGTCGTACCGCGCAGGTAGAGCGGGTGGTGGGTGACGAGCAGGTCGGCGCCGAGCTTCACCGCCTCGTCGACGACGTCCCGCACCGGGTCGACGGCGAACAGGACGCGGGTGACCTCCTGGCCGGGGTCGCCCACGACCGTGCCGACCGCGTCCCAGGACTCGGCCCGCTCGGCGGGCCACAGGTTGTCCAGCGCGGCGATGACTTCAGACAGACGGGGCACGGGAAAAGGCTACCTGGCCGTTCGGCGCGGCCGTACCGCATGCGCACGGTCTCGTCCCGGTCAGCACAAACGCCCCGGCTTCCTCAGCTGAATCGCTTCTGCGCCACCCGTATGTGTGAAGTGGCCACCGGTCGTCCCACGCCTGTGCGTACGAAAACTAGCTTCGTCGCCGGAGGTGACCGAACGATGACGGCCTGTGCCATCGAACCCCCGTCCACCGGCGCGGAAGCCGAGGGGAGCGGCTGCGTTCTCACGGCGGACGGGACGTACGCCGCCCGGCTCGCGCCGGCCGGGGACTGCTGGTTCCCGGAGCGCTGGACGCTGGACGGCCCGGAGCCGTACGCGGTGCCGTTGCCCGGCGACCAGCCGGAGGAGCCCGGTACCGAGGTGCAGCCGCTCGCCGACGGCCGGGTGCTGATCCACCGGCTGGTCGAGCGGCGGCACGCCTTCTCGCTGCTCTATCCGACCGGCCCCGGCACCGGTGAACTGCCGCTGGGTGCGGTGGAGTGCGCCGGGCCCGGTACCCGGCTCACGCTGCTGCCGCCCGCGCCCGGGGGCACGCGCGCGTACGCCCTCGCCGTCGGTCCGCACTCCAGCACGGTCTGGCTGGTGGCGGGCGGGGCCTTCGGTCCGGAGCGGCTCGCCGAGGTGCCGGGGCGCTGTTCGGGCGGGGTGTGGCTGGACCGCGCCGGTCGGATGCTGGCCCTGGACCGGCGGCCGGCCGGCGGCCCGGTGAAGACGGTCGTGGTGGACCTGGCGCGCGCCGAGGTCTCGCCCCTGCTCCAGATCGCGGCCGACAGCGACGACCGGCTGCTGCTCGCCGACCCCGACAGCGGACTGCTGCTGCTGTCCTCCGACGCGCCCTCGCCCGGGCAGGAACGGTTGGGCTGGGGCGTGCTCGGCAGCACGCTGCCGGTGCGCTTCCCGGAGTCCCTGCGGCTGCCCGAGTGCGCGGTGACGCCGTTCGCGATCCAGCCGGGGCAGGTCCTGACGCCGGAGAACTGCGCGGTGGCGCTGCGCATCGACGGCCCGCTCGGCAGCTGGGTGGGCGCCTGGCGGCCGGCCGGGCGGCGGGTGAACCACCTCCCGGCGCCCGAGGGCTGGCTGACCGGCACCGGGCTGTGGACGCCGGGCGGGGTGCTGCGGCTGCCGTACGCCACGCGGGAGACTCCCTGCGGCGTGGCGGAGCCGACGGTGCCCTGGGGGGAGGCGGCCGCGGGAAGCGGTACGACCGCGGCCGCCGGGGAGACGGGGGGCTCGGGGGAGGCGGGTCCGGAGGGTCCGGTCCGGGACGGCACGGCCGACGGGGTGCCCGAGGCGCCACGGCGGTCGGCGGAACCAGATCCTCCGGAACCTGCGGAGCCGGTGGCTCCGGAGCCGGTGGCGGCGCGTCCGGTGCCGTTGCAGCAGGCGCCGCTCGGACGTCTTGTAACGAACTAGTGCCGGTTGGCGTGTGCGCCTGGATTCGGCCGGTGGGGTGCCGGTTAGACTCGCCGGGCTGTACGAAAGATCATGTTGACGGGGTGAATTCTTCCGATGAGCGACACCAGCATCACCGAGCAGCTGTCTGCCGACTCTCAGGACGCGGACGGTCACGGCCGGCACCGGGGCCCGGTAGCGGCCCAGGACAATGAGGCGGCTCCGCACGGCAAGCACCGCAAGCCGACCGTGGAGACCGCCGAGGCAGCTGCCTGACGGTACGTGGCACAAGGGGCGCCCGCCCGGCGGGCGCCCCTTTTCCATGGCCTCTTGCCCTACCCCCGTTTCAGCCCCAGCACCTCCGCCGCCGCGAACGTCTCCCCCGGCGGCCGGTCCGCGTAGTGCGGGGTGAGCAGCGCGTCGAGTTCGTCGTACGTGAACGTCTCCTGCTTGCTGTCGAACGTGGCCCGCACCCGCGGCCGTTCGACGATCGCGACCATGCCGCCGTGGACGACGAGCAACTGGCCGTTGATCCCTGCGGCGGCAGGTGCGGCCAGATAGCCGACGAGCGGGGCGACGTGCTCGGGGGCCAGCGGGTCCAGGCCCTCCTCCGGTCGCTGGAAGCCCGCGAAGACGTCCTCGGTCATCCGGGTCCGGGCGCGCGGGCAGATCGCGTTGGCCGTGACGCCGTACTTGGCGAGGGCCAGAGCGGTCGAGGTGGTCAGGCCGACGATGCCGCCCTTCGCGGCCGCGTAGTTGGGCTGGCCCGCGGAGCCGGCGAGGAACGCCTCCGAGGAGGTGTTCACGATCCGGCCGTAGACCCTCTCCCCCCCGGCCGTCTTGGACCGCTCCCGCCAGTGCGCGGCGGCGAAGTGCGTGGTGTTGAAGTGGCCCTTGAGGTGGACCCGGATCACCGAGTCCCACTCGTCCTCGGTCATGGAGAAGACCATGCGGTCGCGCAGGATGCCCGCGTTGTTGACGAGGATGTCGAGCTTGCCGTACGCGCCGATCGCCGACTCGACCAGTTCCGCGGCCTGCCGGAAGTCGGCGACGTCCCCGGTGTGGGCGAGCGCCGTGCCGCCGGCCGCGCGGATCTCCCGCGCCACCTCTTCGGCGGGCCCGGCCGACGCCTGCCCCGAACCGTCCCGGCCGGGCTGCCCGTAGTCGTTGACCACGACGGCCGCGCCGAGCCGGGCGAGTTCGAGGGCCTCGGCCCGGCCGAGGCCGCGCCCGGCGCCGGTGACGATCGCGGACATCCCCTCCAGTGGCTGTGTCATGGCGGGTGCCCTCAGATCTCGATGCACGTACGCAGGGCGGCCCCGGTACGCATCTGGTCCAGTGCCTCGTTGATCTCGGCCAGTGGCACCCGGTGGGTGATCAGGCCCGCCAGGTCGATCCGGCCGGCCCGCCACAGGGCGATCGCGCGCTCGTAGGAGCGCAGCACGTCCCCTCCGCCGTACATGGACGGCAGGATGCGCTTCTCGTCGAAGAACAGCTCGAACATGTTGAGCTGGAGGAAGTCGTCCATGGCGCCCGCCCCGACCACGACGAGGGTGCCGCCGCGCCGGGTGTTCTCGTAGGCGGTGCGGGCGGTGGCGGAGCGGCCGACGACCTCGAAGACGTAGTCGAAGCCCTCGCCGCCGGTGACCTGCTGCTTGGCGTCGGCCAGTCCGTCGGGCGGGACGGCCTTCGTGGCGCCGAACCCGAGGGCGGCCTCGCGGCGGGAGGCGACCGGGTCCACGGCGACGATCTCGGCCGCGCCCTTCAGCCGCGCGCCCTGCACCGCCGAGATGCCGACGCCTCCGCAGCCGATGACGGCGACCGACGAACCGGCCCGCACGTCGGCGGTGTTGAGGGCGGCGCCGAGTCCGGTGGTGACCCCGCAGCCGATCAGGGCGGCGATGTCGAAGGGCACGTCCTCGGGGAGGGGCACGGCGCAGCCCGCGTCGACCACGACCTCCTCGGCGAAGGTGCCGGTGCCCGCGAAGCCGAAGACGTCGGAGGAAGTGCCGCCGGTGCGCCGGAAGTTGGGGGTGCCGGCGTTCATGAACCCGGCCAGGCACAGCTGGGTCTGCCCGCGTTTGCAGGCGGCGCAGGCGCCGCAGGCGGGCAGCCAGCAGAGCACGACCCGGTCGCCGGGTTTCACGTTCCGTACGTTCTCGCCGACTTCGAGGATCTCGCCCGCGCCCTCGTGGCCGGGCACGAACGGCGCGGGCTGCGGCAGCACCCCGCTCATCGCGGACAGGTCCGAGTGGCACAGCCCGGTGGCGCGCACCCGGACCCTGACCTTGCCGGGCCCGAAGCCCACGGCCTCGACGTCGTCGACGACGTCGAGCTTTTCCTGGCCGATCTCGTGCAGTACGGCTGCGCGCATGTGCGGCTCTCCCCTCAACTACGGCCTGTGTCAGGAGTGTTGGACGATGGTGTCGGCGAGGACGGGCGCGTCGTCGCGCTCGACGGCGCTCACGGCCACCCGGACGGCGCTTCCCTCCCCCTGCCACATGCGGATGCGCAGGGTCTCGCCCGGGTACACGACTCCGGCGAACCGGGTGCTGTACGACCGCACCCGGCCCACGTCCCCGCCGAGCAGCGTGTCGACGACCGCCTTGAGCGTGATGCCGTAGGTGCACAGTCCGTGCAGGATGGGCCGGTCGAAGCCGGCGCGCTTGGCGAAGTCGGGGTCGGCGTGCAGCGGGTTCCAGTCGCCGCTGAGTCGGTAGAGCAGCGCCTGGTCCTCGCGGACGGCCCGTTCGACGGTGCGGTCGGGCTCTCCCAAGGGCGGGGCGAGGCGAGTGCTCGGGCCGCGGTCGCCGCCCCATCCGCCTTCTCCCCGTACGAAGATCTGGGCGTCGTTGGTCCACAGCGGACCGTCGGCGTCGGCGACCTCGGTGCGCAGGACGAGGACGGCCGCCTTGCCCTTGTCGTAGACCGCGGCGATGCGGGAGGTGGCGGTGGCGGCGCCCCGGACGGGGAGCGGGCGGTGGATGTCCAGGCGCTGCCCGCCGTGCAGCACCCTGGCGAGGTCGACCTCCACGCCCGGCATGGACAGACCGCTGATCACGCCGGGCGAGCCGGCGCCCGCGACGGTGGCGAAGCTGGGCAGGACGTGCAGCCGGGACTCCAGGGTGTAGCGCAGCTCGTCGGGATCGGTGGCGGGGAGGCCGGCGCCGATGCCGAGGTGGTAGAGCTGGACGTCCTTGTGGTCCCAGGTGATCTCGCCGGTCCGGGGTTCGGCGGCGAGGGCCACCGCTTCGTCGATAGGCATTCGGCTCCTGACGTGGGCTGCGCGGTGAAAGACCCCGGCACGGCCGTCCGCACCGTCGGCCGCACCGAGGTCGCTACGGGCCGATCTAGAACGCGTTCCAGTCCGGCGCCCCTTGTATAGCCGAGCACTCCGCACTTGTGAAGGCTCCTGACGATGTGTCAGATGTCGTCGGCAGTGACATTTGTACTGCCCGAGTCCGTACATGCGCATCTGTCGCGCCCCACGGCCGGGCCCGTAGCGTCGTGGCCATGACGCAACGGGGACGACGGGAACAACGGGGCCGGCCGGGACCGCGAGGAGGCGCCGTCTCCTTCACGGGGGCGGTCAAGACGTACGGCGAGATCCGCGCCGTGGACGGCGTCGACCTGGACATCGCGCCCGGCGAGACCGTGGCCCTGCTGGGCCGCAACGGCGCCGGCAAGTCGACCACGATCGGACTGCTGCTCGGGCTGTACGAGCCCGACGCGGGCACTGTGGAGCTGTTCGGGGCGCCGCCCGAGCGGTCGGTGCGCGCGGGCCGGGTGGGCGCGATGCTCCAGGAGGCGCGGCCGGTGCCCCGGGTCACGGTCGGCGAGCTGGTCGCGTTCGTCGCCTCCCTCCCCCACGCTCGGCTCCGCTCGCGCGGGGGGACCCCCACCCCGGCGCCGATGCCGGTGGCCCGGGCGCTGGAGCTGGCCGGCATCGCCGACCTGGCCGGGCGGCGGGTGGACCGGCTGTCCGGCGGGCAGGTGCAGCGGGTGCGGTTCGCGGTCGCGCTGGCCGGGGACCCGGCGCTGCTGGTGCTGGACGAGCCGACGGCGGCGCTCGACGTGGAGGCCCGGCGCGCCTTCTGGGCTCCATGCGCGATTACGCCCGGCTCGGCCACACCGTGCTGTTCTCCACGCACTACCTGGAGGAGGCCGACGACCACGCGGACCGGATCCTGATCATCGACCGGGGCCGGATCGTCGCCGACGGCACCGGCGAGGAACTGCGCCGCGCGGCGGGCGGCAACCTGGTCTCGCTCGACCTGGCGGGCCGCGACCCGGAGGGACTGGCCCTGCTGCCCGGGGTCCGCTCGGTGGAGGTACGGGGCGAGCGGGCGCGGCTGCGCACGGACGACTCGGACGCCACGGTGATCGCACTGGCGGAACTGGGGGCGATACGGGGGCTGGAGGTGGCGCCGGCGTCCCTGGACGACGCCTTCCTGACGCTGACCGGCCCCCGGACCGTCCCCGACTCCCACGACCTGGAGCCCCGCTGATGCTCGCCTACGTCCGTCTGGAAACCCGCCGCACGCTCCGCGACCCCGGCTTCGTCATCGGCGGCATCGCCATGCCGGTGCTGATGTACCTGCTGTTCACGAACATCGGCCAGTACGACGGGGGTTGGAAGGCGGCGTCGATGGTCGGCATGGCCGCCTACGGCGCCGTCGGTTCGGCCCTCAACACCGGAAGCGCCGTCGCCGAGGACCGCGCCGTCGGCTGGCTGCGGCAGCTGCGCGTGACCCCGATGACCCCGCGCGAGGTGGTGACCGGGCGGACCCTGACCGGCACGGTGACGGTGCTGCCCGCGATCCTCGCCGTGCTGGCGGCGGGCGGGCTGGTCAACGGGGTGCGGCTGGCCCCGTGGCAGTGGGCGGCGACCGCGCTGCTGCTGTGGCTCGGCTCGCTGCCGTTCACCCTGCTCGGCCTCGGCAACGGCTACCGGCTGACCGGGCCCGCCACGGGGGTGACGAACATGCTGTGCGGCCTGGGGCTCTCGGTGCTCGGCGGGCTGTGGTTCCCCGTCAGTCTCTTTCCCGGCTGGCTGCGTGCCGTGTCGGCGTACACCCCCACCCACCGGTTCGCCCAGCTGGGCGCCGCCGTCACGGAGGGGCGCGCGCCGGGAACCGGTGCCATCATCGTGCTGACGGCGTGGCTGGGACTTTTCGGTTCGTACGCTGTGCTGTCGTACCGCCGCGGGGCGGGCACGGTCTGACGGGGGGAACCGATATGTCGTGGAAGTCTTGGATGTCGTTGATACGGGGAATTCAATGCCGGGCACGCTCCTGGCAGGCGACGCGGCTCGAATGGAGGGCGGAGCGCGACCGCTGGAAGGCCGACCACAAGCGCTTCACCGCCGCGGCGCGCGCCGCCAGGAAGACGGGCAAGTCCCCGGCCGCCGACCACCCGGGCCCGCCGCCCACCGGCTACGCACTGCTGCCCTGGCTGCTGATGGGGATGGGCTCCTTCTCCAACCTCCTCCAGGGCAAGACCCCGAACCCGCTGATCGGCGGCCTGGGCCTGCTGCTCTTCAACTCGCTGTACGTCTACGTCACCTTCCGCTCCTTCCACCGTGAGAAGCGCGAGGCGGTCTCCACCCGCGTGGCGCTGGCGATCATGGCCCTGCTGACCACGGGCCTGGCCCTCGGCTACGGCGGCAACTGGCTGCTGTTCTTCCCCCTGCTGGGCCTTGCGACGGGGGCGACGCTGCGCGGCCCGTGGCTGGGCCGGACGGGCATCCTGCTGGCCGCGTACGCGGGCGCGATCTCCGGCGTCCACGAGGGCTCGGACGCGGTCAACATCGCCTACGCCACGTTCCTCTCCAGCATGGTGACCGCCGCGATCCTCGGCCTGTCCGAGGCGGTACGGGAACTGCGGGCCGCGCGCGAGGAGCTGGCGCGGCGCGCGGTGGAGAAGGAGCGGATGCGGTTCTCGCGGGATCTGCACGATCTGCTCGGGCACACGCTGTCGGTGATCGTGGTGAAGTCGGAGGCGGCCCGGCGGCTGGCCCCGCGCGACATGGACGCCGCGCTGGGCCAGATCGCGGACATCGAGTCGGTGGGCCGGCAGGCGCTCACCGAGATCCGCGAGGCGGTGACCGGCTACCGCGAGGGAAGCCTGGCCACCGAGCTGACCCGGGCCCGCTCGGCGCTCTCGGCGGCGAGCATCGAGCCGCGGGTCCGCCAGTCCGGGGTGCCGCTCGCCCCGCAGACCGAGGCGCTGCTCGGCTGGGTGGTGCGCGAGGCGGTGACCAACGTGGTCCGGCACAGCGACGCGAGCCGCTGCGAGATCGCCGTCGAGAGCGGCGCCGAACAGGCCCGGCTCACCGTCACCGACAACGGCACGGGCAGGCCGGTCAGCAGGCCCCAGCAGGGCATCGGCGGTACGGGTCTGACGGGGCTGACCGAGCGCCTCGCGGCGGCGGGCGGCTCCCTCACGGCCGGCCCGTCGCCGCGCGGCGGCTTCACGGTCACCGCCGAACTCCCGGTGGAGTCAGCGGAGTCGGCCGAGTCGTCGGACTTCGTGGTTACGGCGCCCAGGGCGTACTGACGGCCCAGCTCACGTCGTCGGTCCAGGACGTGCTGCTGTCGAAGGCGTTGGACCCGCCGTCGCTCGCTATGTAGAGGTTGTAGTCGTAGTGGCGCAGGTATCTCGTGGGGTAGTTGTACGAGGCGAACGAGGTGCCGGTGCCGCTCTTGCCGGTCTGCGGGCAGAAGGTGGCGTCCTGCCGGAACTGGGCGGTGCCGTCCATCGGTTGCCGGTAGAGCTTGAAGTCGGAGTGGCGCAGGAAGTCGCCGGGGTAGTTGCGCGACTCGAAGGAGACGCAGGAGCTGTCGGCGAGGCCCTTGCGCACGATCCAGGTGGCGTCGTTCTTGTCGAGGGCGGAGCTGGACGAGGTGACGGACGACAGCACGCCCGCGTTGTTCTGGTGCCGGACGTAGTCGCTGGTGCAGCAGGACGTGGTCGCGCGCAGGGAGATCTCGGAGCCGGCGTTCAGCGTGCCGGCGGCGCCGGTCGCGCCGCCGTAGCCGACGGAGACGATGTTCGACTGCACGGAGTTGTCGGCGGCGTCCGTCGGGATGCCGGAGGTCATCACGCCCTCGAAGAAGGACCCGATGGAGCCGTTGCTGTTGTCACCACCGGTGCCGAGGACGATCGCGCCCTCCTGGTGCATCGGGGAGTACCCGCTCGTGGTCGGCTCACCGCCTGAATAGGTGGTCGTGAGCCCGCCCGATTGCGCATTCCCCCATTTGAGCGCGAAATGGTCCTGCCCGTTGTTCTTGAGGAGTGCGGTCACGAACGGCAGCGCGCCGGTGCCGGTGTCGGAGGAGTTCTTGCTGTATCCGGCGTCGGACTGGAACAGCCCGTTCTCCAGGTCGGCCTGCACCCAGGGTCCGGAGCCGTAGCACGGCGAGAACCAGCACTCGGTGCCGAAGTTGATGGCGTCCATGTGCCCGTTGCCGGTGTCCTTGTTGTTGGTCTCGGCGTTGCCGTAGTCGAAGCAGCAGGAGCCGTTGACGTGGGTGCCGGAGGTCACCATGTACATCCCCTCGGCGGCGCCGTTGGTGGCGACGCCCGAGGTGGCGTCGTTGCGGTAGCCCATGCCGGCGGAGATCTCCAGGCCGTAGACCTGGTGGCCGCCGACGGTCACCGGCAGCGCGTCCGCGGGCGCCCCGACATCGGCCTTGCCGGCCCCGCCCGCGCCCTCGACCGTGAGGTCGTTGTGGCGGGCGGACTGGTCGTAGATCCGGGTGACGATGCAGGTCGTGCCCGAGCAGAAGGAGTCCTGGGCGGCGGCGTCGGCGTAGCCGCCGGCGGACAGCAGCCCGATGTTCCTCGTGGCGCCGTCCGAGGCGCGCTGCACCTGGTACAGCGAGCCGTTGTACGACGAGTACAGCGCCCGGACCATGCTGTGCGCGGCGACACAGGGGGTGCCCGCGGCGGCGTAGACGTCACAGGGCAGCGAACCCGCGGCGGCCGCCTGGGGCGCGCCGGTGCCGAGGAGCAGCGCGGCGACGGTGGCACAGACGGCGAGCGCGGAGAGGACGGCGCTTCTCAGACGCCCTGGGCGGGAGGTTCCGGGGAGCAAGGTGCACCTCAGTTCGTGTGGGGCAGCGGTGCGTTCGTAATCTCGGACAACGTTCGACCGAAATACCGAACCTATTCCACTGCTGAATTACCGGGGATTTCTTGAAATGCAGGGGCGATTGTTTGGGCGCCGCCGAAGGCCGTCAAGACCCGCCGCACCGGAACATGCGATTTCTTTAATCGGCGGCTACTGCCCGCGCCGCGAGCAACGGCTGGAAGAAACCCGTCTCTTCGGGCATCAGCCAGACGATGTCCGCGAATCCCTCGGCGGCGGCGAATCCGGCGAGCCGCTCCCGCTTGATCGCCCAGTAGCTCGCCGACCGGACCCGCACGCGCCACTCCCCCCGGCCCTGCCCCTCCCCCTCCCCCTGCGCCAGCAGCAGCTGGAAGTGCTCCAGGTCGTAGCGCTCACCGTCCTCGCGCCAGTGCCACAGCTGGAAGCTGACGGCCCGCCCGGTGCCGTCGGCGGACGCGTGCACCTGCGGGAGCGTCGAGGCCGGACGCTCCCGCCGCAGGTCGTCGTAGGCACGGGTACTGACGAGCAGCCGCCCGCCCGGACGCAGCACCCGGCGCATCTCGGCGAGCGCGGCCCGCACGTCCCGCTCGGTGAGCAGGTGGGGCAGCGCGTTGTCGGCACAGACGACCGCGTCGAACCGGCCTCCGGCGAAGGGCAGTTGCCGCATGTCGGCCACCGCGGCGGCCAGCCCCGCCCCCAGCCGCCCGGCCTCCCTCCCGGCCCGCGCGACAGCCCGGGCGCTGACGTCGGTCCCGACGACCCGGTGCCCGCGCAGGGCGAGCCCGAGCGCCTGCGTCCCGATCCCGCAGGCACAGTCCAGCACGGCCGCACGCTCCCGCCCGATCAGGGCGTCGAGCGCGGCACCCTGGCGGCGGAGGGACGCCTCCCAGTCCGCGTAGATCAGGTGGTAGTCGTCGGCCAGCTCGTCGTAGAAGCGGGACGTCGACGCGGCGTCGGGCATGGCGGCACACTACGACAGGCCCGCGACGCCGGGATGGTCCAAGCGACACCCCCTGGCGCTCGGCGGATGCGGCCGGGCCCGTGGCCGTACGCTGAGCCCATGAACGAGATGCCCCGGGACGGCAGGCCCGCCACGTGCATCCGGGTTCTGCTCGCCGAGGACCAGGGGATGATGCGCGGGGCGCTCGCGCTGCTGCTCGGGATGGAGGACGACATCGAGGTCGTCGCCCAGGTCGCCCGGGGTGACGCGATCGTCGGGGAGGCGCTGCTGCACCGGCCGGACGTGGCCCTGCTGGACATCGAACTCCCGGGCGCGAGCGGGCTGGACGCGGCGGCGGAGCTGCGCGAGCAGGCGCCCGACTGCCGCGTGCTGATCCTCACCACCTTCGGCCGGCCCGGCTACCTGCGCCGGGCCATGGAGGCCGGAGCGGCCGGGTTCCTCGTCAAGGACGGTCCCGTGGAGGACCTGGCCGCGGCCATCCGTCGGGTGCTCACCGGCGAGACCGTGGTCGACCCCGCGCTGGCCGCCGCCGCGCTCAGCGCCGGGCCGAGCCCGCTGACGGCCCGGGAGCGCGACGTGCTGAAGGCGTCGGTGGACGGCGCGACGGTCGCCGACATCGCCGGCCGGCTGCATCTGTCCGAGTCCACCGTCCGCAACTATCTGTCCTCGGCGATCGGCAAGACGGCCACCCGGAACCGGGCGGAGGCGGTACGGGAGGCCCGGCAGCAGGGATGGCTCTGACCGCCTACGCCGCCCGCAGCACCGTCACCACCGCCGCGCCGCCCAGCCCGATGTTGTGCGCGAGCCCCACCCGCGCCCCGGGCACCTGCCGCTCGTCCGCCCGGCCGCGCAACTGCCAGACCAGTTCGGCCGTCTGGGCCAGGCCGGTCGCGCCCAGCGGATGGCCCTTGGAGATCAGCCCCCCGGAGGGGTTCACCACCCAGCGGCCGCCGTACGTCGTCGCGCCCGACTCGACGAGCTTCCCGGACTCCCCCGCCTCGCACATGCCGAGCGCCTCGTACGTCAGCAGCTCGTTGACGGAGAAGCAGTCGTGCAGCTCGATCACGTCGACGTCCTCGATGCCGAGCCCGGACAGCTCGTACGCCCGGCGCGCCGCCTCGCGCGACACCGGCTGCCCGACGACGTCGATGCAGGAACCGGAGGCGAAGGACTCCTCGGTGTCCGTGGCCATGGCCTGTCCGGCGATCTCCACGAGCCCGGTGAGCCCGCGCGCGTCCGCGAACCGCCGCGACACCACCACCGCGGCCGCCGCGCCGTCCGAGGTCGGCGAGCACTGGAGTTTGGTCAGCGGCCGGTGCACCATCCGGGCGGACAGGATGTCGGCCACCTCGTACACGTCCCGGAACTGCGCGTAGGGGTTGTGGGCGGAGTGCCGGTGGTTCTTGGCGGCGACGGCGGCGAGCTGCGCCTGTGTCGTGCCGTACCGCTCCATGTGCTCGCGGGCCGCGTCGCCGAAGATCTGCGCGGTCGGCGGGGCCTGCTCCAAGCCGTGCCGGGCGGCCATGACGCCGTAGTGCCGGGCCACGGGAGACGTCGAGAAGTCTCCGCCGTCCGCCCCACCGCCCAGCGCGCCCTTCTTCATCTTCTCGAAGCCCAGGGCCAGGACGCAGTCGGCCGCGCCGCCCTCGACGAGTTGCCGGGCGAGCATCAGGGCGGTCGAGCCGGTGGCGCAGTTGTTGTTGACGTTGTAGACGGGGACGCCGGTGAGACCCAGCTCATACACGGCGCGCTGACCGGCGGTGGAGGGCTGGAAGCAGTAGCCGACGGGAACCTGTTCCACATCCGCGTAGGCGATCCCGGCGTCGGCGAGGGCCGCCTCGCCCGCTTCCCGCACCATGTCCCAGTACTGCCATGAACGGGTCTCGGGCTTCTCGAACCTGGTCATCCCGACCCCGGCGACATAGGCCTTCATGGCGCGCAAGACTAGAACGCGTTCCATCAACCCACAAGAATTGATGCACCGTCAGAATCCCATGGGTGGGTCAAGGATCCGTTAGAAGCCCGAAGCAACGGAATAGTTGCCTGTGCATACGAGGTTTACCGGGCACTTATGTTCACGGGAGGCCTCACCCAATGACCCACACGACGACCGACCAGCCGCCGCCGAAGCAGGCGAGCGGGGCCGTGGTCCCGGTGCTCGCCTTCGCGGGCATCGTCGTCGCGGTGATGCAGACGCTGCTCGTGCCGGTCATCAAGGACCTGCCGCAGCTGCTGAGCACCGCGCCCAGCAACGCCACCTGGGTCCTGACCTCGACCCTGCTCTCCGGTGCCGTCGCCACCCCGATCATGGGCCGCCTCGGCGACCTGTACGGCAAGCGCAGGATGCTGATCGTCAGCCTCGCCGTCATGGTGGTCGGCGCCCTGGTCAGCGCGCTCACCAGCCAACTGCTCACCATGATCGCCGGCCGCACGCTCCAGGGCTTCGCCATGGGCGCGATCCCGCTCGGCATCGGCCTGATGCGCGACATGCTGCCGCGCGAGAAGCTCGGCTCGGCCATGGCCCTGATGAGCTCCTCCATAGGCGTGGGCGGCGGCCTCGCGCTGCCCGCCGCCGCCCTGGTCGCTCAGCACACGAACTGGCACGCCCTCTTCTACGGCGCCGCCGGCCTCGGCGTACTCGCCATCCTCCTCACCCTCCTCACCGTGCCCGAGTCCCCGATGCGCGCCGAGGGCTCCTTCGACCTGCTCGGCGCGCTCGGTCTGTCCGCCGGTCTGGTACTGCTCCTGCTGCCCATCACCAAGGGCAGCGACTGGGGCTGGTCCTCCGGCACCACGCTCGGCCTGTTCGGCGCGTCCGTCGTCGTCCTCCTCCTGTGGGGCCTGTTCGAACTGCGCGCCAAGGCGCCCCTGGTCGACCTGCGCACCACCGCACGCCCCGCCGTGCTCTTCACCAACCTCGCGTCGATCATGGTCGGCGTCGCGTTCTACGTCGTCTCGCTCGTCCTGCCCCAGCTGCTCCAGCTGCCGAAGGCCACCGGCTACGGCCTCGGCCAGTCCATGGTCGTCGCGGGCCTGTGCGTGGCCCCGCTGGGCCTGACGATGATGTTCACCGCGCCGGTGTACGCCCGCCTGTCCGCGCGCTACGGCCCGAAGACCACCCTCATCCTCGGCCTGCTGATCATCGCGATCGGCTACGGCGGCGGCCTCGGCCTGATGGACGCGGCCTGGCAGACCATCGTCACGTCCGTCATCCTCGGCGCGGGCATCGGCCTCGCCTACTCGTCCCTGCCGGCGCTGATCGTGGGCGCCGTGCCCGCCTCGGAGACCGGCGCGGCCAACGGCCTGAACACGCTGATGCGTTCCATCGGTACGTCGGTGTCGAGCGCCGTCGTCGGCATGGTGCTGGCCAACACGGCGAAGAACGTGGGCGGGATCGCGATTCCCACCATGCACGGCTTCCGGGTCTCCTTCCTCATCGCCACGGCCGCCGTCGCCGTGGGCCTGCTGCTCGCCCTGTTCCTGCCGAAGACCAACCGGCCGGCCCCGCAGCAGCACACGCAACTGCGGGCCAGCAGCGAGGAGGACGAGGTGCTGGAGCGGGCCGAGGAGGTGCTGCGCGGCTTCCGCGGGCGCGTCCTCGACGCCACCGGCGTTCCGGTCGCCCGGGCCAAGGTCACGCTGATCGACCGGCGCGGGCGGCAGGCGGGGACGACGGTGTCCGGCTCCGACGGCACGTATGCACTGGCCGTGCCGGAGCAGGGGGCGTATGTGCTGGCGGCGAAGGCCTCGGGCCATGGGCCGCGTGCTTCGTCCGCCACGCACTCCGGTGAGGAGTTGGCTGTCGATCTGGATCTCTCGTTGCCGGGGGAGGTTGTGAACGCCTAGGAGCTCGGGGGGATCTGTTCGGTTCGCGGCTGCGGCATCGTCGCGGTTGATCGCGCCCACGCGGCGGAGCCGCAAATCGTTACAGCCCCGCGCCCCTTGATTCCCGCACCCCCTGTCACACAGTGGCCGGGGGTGCGGCAGCATGGGCGGTCATACGGATGTACGAAACGGAAGGCACCCATGTCCGCCACGCCTGCACCCACCCCCGCCCCCGAGATCCTCGCCGCGTTCGATGCGGCCAAGGGGTTCATGCCCGTGGACGAGGGGCTGGCGTTGTATGCCGCGGCCGTGGCGGCCGGGCGGGCGGGGCTGCCGTTGCTGGAGGTCGGGACGTACTGCGGGCGGTCCACCGTGCTGCTCGCCGACGCGGCCCGCTCGGCCGGGGTCGCCGCGCTGACCGTCGACCATCACCGGGGCAGTGAGGAGCAGCAGCCCGGCTGGGACTACCACGACCCGGAGACCGTCGACCCCGAGATCGGGCTGATGGACACGCTGCCGGCCTTCCGCCGCACGCTGTTCCGGGCCGGGCTGGAGGAGCACGTGGTCGCCCTGGTCGGCCGTTCCCCGCAGATCGCGGCGGTCTGGAACTCACCGCTCGGCCTCGTCTTCATCGACGGGGGCCATACGGACGAACACGCGAGCGCCGACTACGAGGGCTGGGCGCCGCACGTCGCCGAGGGCGGCCTGCTCGTCATCCACGACGTCTTCCCGGAGCCCGAGGACGAGTTCACCGGGCAGGCGCCGTACCGCGTGTACCTGCGGGCTCTCGCGTCCGGGGCGTTCGAGGAGATCTCCGTCACCGGTTCGCTCCGTGTCCTGCGGCGAACGCGCGCGGGGATCTGAGGCCCCGGTTAGAGTCGCAGACGTGTCGTACACAGGCCCGGAATTCGAAACCCCGCAGCCGCGTCGGCCCCGGCGCGGTCCCCTGACCGTGGCGCTCGCCGCACTGGTGCCCGGTGCGCTGCTCGGCTGGGTGGTGTACGAGGCCGTGGGAGGCGGCGGCTCGGACCACGCCGCTTCCGCCGCGTCGGCCTCCGGCGCCTCCGCCGCACCCTCGTCCCACTCGTCCCCCTCGACCGACTCCGCCGCGCCGCCCGGCTCCGGCGGCGCGTCCGCCGGTGACGGCAAGGACACGGCCGGCGGGTCCGGTCCGCTCGCGGGGAAGGTCGTCGTCATCGACCCCGGGCACAACCAGGGCAACTTCGAGCACGCCACCGAGATCAACCAGCAGGTCGACATCGGGACGAACCGGAAGGAATGCGACACCACCGGGACGTCCACCGACGCCGGCTACACCGAGGCCCGCTTCACCCTCGACGTCGCCCACCGGCTGCGCGCCCTGCTGGAGAAGCAGGGCGCCACGGTGAAGATGACCCGCGACGGGGACAGCCCCGCCTGGGGACCCTGCGTGGACCAGCGGGCCCGGTTCGGGAACACCGCCCGTGCCGACGCGGCGATCTCCATCCACGCCGACGGTGCCGCCCAGGGCGACCGCGGCTTCCACGTGATCCTGCCGGGGTCCGTGCACGCCGGTGCCGCCGACACCCGGAAGATCGTCGGCCCCTCCCGCGACCTGGGCACCCGCATCGCGGGCGACTTCCTGCGCGACACCGGCGAGCCGCCGTCCAACTACGTCGGCAAGGGCACCGGCCTCGTCACGCGCACGGACCTGGGTGGTCTCAATCTGTCAACAGTTCCCAAGGTGTTCATCGAGTGCGGCAACATGCGCGATAGCAAGGACTCGGCACTGCTGACCAGCGGAGCCTGGCGGCAGAAGGCGGCGCAAGGGATGTCTGACGGAATCGTGAGTTTCCTGCGCGAGTCGTGACCGGCGGGCGGATACGGCCGGACGGCCGGATCTTGCGGACGGTAGTGTCTACCGACGACGAGAGACGACCTACGAAGGACCTGAAGTGAATATCCGCTCCCTCACTAGAGGCGACGGCGTGGTGATCGGAGCAGCGGTGGTGCTGTTGATCGCGTCGTTCCTCGACAACTACTCCGTCAACGGAGTGCCGGACAGCGTTTCCATGCCCAGCCTGTGGGCAAGCGGACCGGTTCTGCTCAGCGTCGTGTTCGCGGGGATCATCGGCGCCGCGCTCGTCGTCGTCAACCGCTGCCTGCCTCAGCCGCCCAAGGTCGTGGGCCTGGACCTCGGCCAGTTCGGCGCCGCCTTCGCGGTGTTCGCCGCGTGGAGCGCCCTCGGCAACGTCATCGACCCGGCCGGCGGCCTGAACAACGTCGGCAGTTCCAACGACGGTCCGAGCGCCGGCACCGGCCTGATCATCGCTCTCATCGCCACGCTGGTCATGGCGGGCGCCGCCATCGCCACCCCCCTCGTGCCCGCCCTCCAGGCCGCCCTGGTCCCGGCGCCGAAGCCGGTCGCCCCGCAGCCCTACGGTGCCCAGCCGCCGAGCGGTTACGGCTACCCGGGCGCCCCGGCCCCGCAGCAGCCGTACGGTGCGCAGCCGCAGCCCGGTCAGCCGTTCGGGCAGCAGCAGCCGCCCGCCGCGGCCCAGCCGCAGGCTGCCGCTCCGGCGGCGGCGCAGCCGGCCCCGGCGGACTTCTCGCCGTTCTGGTTCGCCGTGCCGGTGACCCGGCCGCTGTTCGGTGAGGACGGCGCGCCGACCCCGATCGCCGAACTGGCGCCGGGCACCTGGTATTTGGCCGTCGAGCAGCGCGGTGCCACGCTCGTCGCGCAGACCCAGGACGGCCGTCGCGGCGTCCTCCAGGACACCTCCGGCATCCAGCGCGGCTGAGCCCCGCGCGCCAGGACGTACGGCCCCTCGCCCTTCCGGGCGGGGGGCCGTTGTCGTACTCTCGGCTTCCGGCAGGGAAACTGACGGACTGTCAGAAGATAGGTGGCGGCGCATGCGGCTCGGCCTCGCACTCGGGTACTGGGGACGCGGTCCGGACGCCGGGCACGTGCCGCTGGCCGTCGAGGCGGAGCGGCTCGGGTACGACTCGGTGTGGACCGCGGAGTCGTGGGGATCCGATGCCTTCACACCGCTTGCCTGGATCGCGGCGCGGACCTCGACGATCAGGCTGGGTACGGGAGTTGCCCAGATGGCCGCCCGCACACCGGCCGCCACCGCCATGCACGCCCTCACCCTGGACCACCTCTCCGGCGGGCGGATGATGCTCGGGCTCGGACTGTCGGGGCCGCAGGTGGTGGAGGGGTGGTACGGCCGTCCGTTCCCGGCCTCGCCGCTGACCGCGACCCGGGAGTACGTGGACGTCGTACGGCAAGTCCTGCGCAGGGAAGGGCCGGTGGCGGTGGACGGGCGGTTCCATCCCCTGCCGTACCGGGGCCCGGACGGCACCGGGCTCGGCCGGCCGCTGAAGTCCATCACGCATCCGCTCCGGTCCGACCTGCCCGTCCTGCTCGGTGCCGAGGGGCCGAGGAACGTCGCCCAGACGATCCGGATCGCCGACGGGTGGCTGCCGCTGTACTGGGCGCCGAGCCGGCCCGAGGCGTACGGGGAGGCGGTGCGGAAGCTGCCCGAGGGGTTCATGGTGGCGCCGCTGACCCAGGTGCGGGTCTGCGACGACGTGGCCGAGGGGCTGCTGCCCGTCAAGGCCATGCTCGGCTTCTACATCGGCGGGATGGGCCACGCGGCCCGTAACTTCCACGCCGACCTGATGGCCCGCATGGGATACGAGGAGCAGGCCCGGCGGATCCAGGAGCTGTTCCTGGCCGGGCGGCGCGAGGAGGCCGTACGCGCCGTGCCGGACGCCTTCGCCGACGAGATCTCGCTGGTCGGCCCGCGTGAGCGGATCGCCGAGCGGCTGGCGGCGTGGCGGGCGGGCCCGGTGACGGACCTGCTGGCCGTGTCACCGGACCCGCACACGCTCAGGGTGCTGGCGGAGCTGAACTCCTGACCGCCTCCTAGCCCTTGCTGAGCTGCGCGGCCGAGGGCACCTTGTTCTGGACCGGGGCACCGGCACTCGCGCCCGCGCCCTTGACCTTGTTGATCGTGTCGTTGAAGGAGCTGACCGCGCCGGTGTCACCGTTCTTGAGCTTGGCCGGCAGGTTCTTCAGCGCGTCGATGCCCGAGGAGAGCGGCGCGAGCGCCTTGGCGAGCGCCGGGTCGCCCTGGGCGTTGCGCTTGGCGGCCTGGAGGCGGTTGTAGGTGAAGGTACCGGCCAGTGCGGCCTTCACCAGGGCCGACTTGCGCCCGTGGGCGCCCTTCTTGAACTTGCCCGCCTTCCAGGGCTTCACGATCCACTGGTAGGTCGCGCCGGCCGCGAGGCCCGCGTTCGCCACGAACCTGGTCTTGGCGAACTTCTGGCGCTCCGCCGAGGTGGTCGGGCTGGGTTTGGCGGCGGGGACGGCCCGGACCGCCGAGGTGTCCTTCGTGTCCTTCGTGCTGGTCATCTCGCCGGTGCCGCAGGCCGCGGTACCGGCCAGCAGGGCGGTGGAGAGCGTGAGCGCCACGACGTGGCGTCGGATCGGTACGCGCACGGGGTCCTCCGGACGTCTTCCCCGAGTCTTCTGGTTCCCCTGGCAGGGTGGCGCGGCTGGCCGGAGTACGCCACTCGGGGGGCTTCCGGTTGCGATTTCCTGCGGGTGCCGGGCTCAGGTGCAGCAGTCCGGGTCCAGGCCCCTCGGCAGCTGCTCGCCCCCGAACACCGCGCACGTCGCCTCGTGGCCGCCCAGGGCCGCCACCGCGAGCAGCAGGGAGCCCGCCGTCCAGCTGGTCAGCTCGCGCGGCCAGATCGCGTCGTCGTCGAAGACGTAACCGGTCCAGTACAGGCCGCTGTCGGGGTCGCGCAGGTGCTGGATGGACTGGAGGACGGTCAGGGCGCGGTCCGACTCCCCCACCGCCCACAGGGCGAGGGCGAGCTCGCAGGACTCGCCGCCAGTCACCCACGGGTTGGGGACCACGCAGCGCACGCCGGTGTCCGGTACGACGAAGCGGTCCCAGGACCCGGCGATGCGGGCCCGGGCCTCCTCGCCGGTGAGGGCGCCGCCGAGGACCGGGTAGTACCAGTCCATCGAGTAGCGGTCCTTGTCGAGGAAGCGCTCCGGGTGGCGGCGGATCGCGTGGCGCAGCGCGCCGACCGCCAACTCCCAGTCCGGCTGCGGCTCTTCACGCTGCTCGGCGATCGCGAGGGCGCAGCGCAGCGCCTGGTGGATGGAGGAGCTGCCGGTGAGCAGCGCGTCCGTGGCGGGCGTGCCGTCGCCGTCCTGCCGCCAGCCGATCTGGCCGCCGGGCCGCTGGAGCCGCAGGACCCATTCCACCGCCGCGTAGACGCTGGGCCACATGCGGTCCAGGAAGGTGTCGTCGCCGGTGGAGAGGTAGTGGTGCCAGACGCCGACGGCTATGTAGGCGACGAAGTTCGACTCGCGGCCGCGGTCGGTGACGTCGTCGTGGGCGCCGTCGGCGTAGGCGGCGTACCAGGAGCCGTCCTCGTTCTGGTGCCGGGCCAGCCAGGTGTACGCCCGCTCGGCGGCCGCGTGCTCGCCGGCCGCGTCCAGGGCCATCGCGGCCTCGGTGTGGTCCCAGGGGTCCAGGTGATGCCCGCGGAACCACGGGATCGCGCCGTCCTCCCGCTGTACGGCGAGGATGCCGCGGACGGTCGCGGCAGCCTGCTCGGCGGTGAGGACCCCGGGCAGGACGAGGTGTTCTGTCCGGGGGGTGGTCACTTGGCGGCCACCCCTTCCGTCCCGTCCGCGATGCACGGCAGGTGCGGCTTGGTGGCGTAGACCACGAAGCTCTTGCCGATCACCGGGTTGAGCGCCTGCTCGGCGACCCGGGTGGCCAGCGGCTTCTTCATGATGTCCCAGACCAGCAGCTTGTGGTACGCCCGCACCGGCAGCGCCTTGTCGTTGTCGACGCCGAACGCGCACTTCAGCCACCAGTACGGCGAGTGCAGCGCGTGCGCGTGATGGCTGCCGTACGGCCTGAGGCCGGCCTCGCGGACCTTCGCCGTCAGTTCGTCGGCCTTGTAGATGCGGATGTGGCCGCCCTCGACCTCGTGGTAGGCGTCGGACAGCGCCCAGCAGACCTTCTCGGGGCCGTAGCGGGGCACGGTGATGGCGATGCGGCCGCCCGGCCTGAGGACGCGGACCATCTCGGCGAGCACGCCCTTGTCGTCGGGGATGTGCTCCATCACCTCGGAGATGATGACGACGTCGAAGGACTCGTCGGGGAAGGGGAGGGCGAGGGCGTCGCCCTCCATGGCGGTGGCGGTGGCCCCCTCGGGCGCCTCGCCGGCCTCCTTCATCGCCGCGAACCACTTGGCGACCTCGCGGATCTCCTCGCCGTTCTGGTCCAGGGCCACGACCTGGGCGCCGCGCCGGTAGCACTCGAAGGCGTGCCGGCCGGCCCCGCAGCCGAGGTCCAGGACACGGTCGCCCGGGGCGAGCGGGAACCGGGAGAAGTCGACGGTCAGCACGTGGCCCTGCTTTCGGTGTAGACGCCTGTTGCTGCGGCCGCGGGGCGGCCCTCGGGGAGCGGCTGGGGGTGCGGGCCGCCCGCGCTGTCGATGGCCTCGCGGTAGCGGGTGACGGTCCCCTCGGCGGCCCGGGCCCAGGTGAAGCGGGCGAGCACCCGCTCCCGGCCGGCCCGGCCGAGCCGGGCGCGCAGCTCCGGGTCGCCGAGCAGCCGTACGAGCCCGGCGGCGAGCGCGCCCGCGTCGCCGGTCGGCACGGCCAGACAGGTCTCGCCGTCGCGGCCGGCGACCTCGGGGATCGCGCCGCCGGTCGTGGCGAGCAGCGGGGTGCCGGTGGCCATGGCCTCGGCGGCGGGCAGCGAGAAGCCCTCGTAGAGCGAGGGCACGCAGGCGACCTCGGCGGAGCGGATCAGGTCGACGAGTTCGGCGTCGGAGATGCCCTTGACGAACTCGACGGCCCCGGCGAGGCCGTAGCGCTCGATGGCCGCCGCCACCGGCCCCTCCTCGGGGCGCTTGCCGACGACGACGAGGTGGGCGGCCGGGTGCTCGGTGCGCGCCTTGGCGAGCGCCTCCACGAGGAAGACCAGGCCCTTCAGCGGCACGTCGGCGCTGGAGGTGGTGACGATCCGGCCCGGTACCTCGGGCACGGCCGGATTCGGCGAGAACAGGTCGGTGTCGGCACCGATGTGGACCACGTGGATGCGGTCGTCGCGCACGCCGAGGTGGTCCACGATCTCCTGGCGGGAGGTGCCGGAGACGGTGAGGACGGAGGGCAGCCGGCGCGCGACGCGCTTCTGCATCCGGGTGAAGGCGTACCAGCGCCGGACCGAGTAGCGGCGCTGCCAGCCCTCGGCCGCGTCCAGCTCCAGCTGCCGGTCGACGGTGATGGGGTGGTGGATGGTGGTGACGAGGGGCGCGCCGATGTCGCCCAACAGGCCGTATCCCAGGGTCTGGTTGTCGTGGACGACGTCGAACTCGCCGCGCCGGGCCAGCAGATGGCGCCGGGCGCGCAGGGAGAACGTCAGCGGCTCGGGGAACCCGCCGGTCCACATGGTCGCGACCTCGAGACCGTCGATCCAGTCCCGGTACTCGCCCCGGCCGGGGGTGCGGAAGGGGTCGGGCTGGCGGTACAGGTCGAGGCTCGGCAGCTCGGTGAGGGTGAGTCCGGGGTACCCCTCGTCGAGGACCGGGTACGGCTGCGAGCCGATCACCTCGACACGGTGTCCGAGGCGGGCCAGCTCGCGCGAGAGATGCCGCACGTAGACACCCTGGCCGCCACAGAACGGGTTCCCTTTATAGGTGAGGAGCGCAATGTCGAGCGGTCGCTCGCCGTCGGCCGCAGGATCCTCCCGGACACCCGCGGCACGGGCCTCAGCGGTCACTCCGTGCCCCCTTCTGCCTGCGCTGTCCCGCGAGACTACGCCGGGACGCTAATCTAGAACAAGTTTCAGACTTGATCGTTCAAGAGCCTCTGAATCTACCGGCAGGTAAGGGAGCTGTGAGCGGTGGATCAGGTGATTCACGCCACGGCGGACCGCTCTGCCATGCTGTTTGATCACGTGCCCTACAGACGCCCTCACCGACTGTCACGGAGCGGGACCCATGCCTGCGGAATCCAAGCCGGAAGCCAGTACGGTCCGGCCCTCGTCGTCGGCCTTGTCGGCCTTGTCGTCCTCGGCTCCGCTCACCGAGCGGCAGGAGGCCCGCCGGCGCAGGATCCTGCACGCCAGCGCCCAGCTGGCCAGCCGGGGCGGGTTCGACGCCGTCCAGATGCGCGAGGTCGCCGAGTCCTCCCAGGTCGCCCTCGGCACCCTGTACCGCTACTTCCCCTCCAAGGTGCACCTGCTGGTCGCCACCATGCAGGACCAGCTGGAGCACATGCACGGCACGCTGCGCAAGAAGCCCCCGGCGGGCGACACGGCCGCCGAGCGCGTCGCGGAGACCCTGATGCGCGCCTTCCGCGCCCTGCAGCGCGAGCCGCACCTGGCCGACGCGATGGTCCGGGCCCTCACCTTCGCCGACCGCAGCGTCTCCCCCGAGGTCGACCAGGTCTCCCGCCAGACGACGGTGATCATCCTGGACGCGATGGGCCTGGAGCACCCCACCCCCGAGCAGCTCTCGGCGGTGCGCGTCATCGAGCACACCTGGCACTCGGCGCTCATCACCTGGCTCTCGGGCCGCGCCTCCATCGCCCAAGTGAAGATCGACATCGAGACGGTGTGCCGCCTGATCGACCTGACGGAGCCGGGCGCGCACCGGTGACCGCGGTCGCCGGCGACCGTCGTCGCGGGTGCGCGCCGCTCCTCACTCCTCCGGCGGAAACACCGCCTCCCCGCCCTCCGCCAGCGTGATCAGGATCGCCTCCACCGGGCAGCCCTCGGCCGCCTCCAGGATGTGTTCGGCGGCGTCGCTGTCCGGAGCCACCGGGTGGGACTGGCGGGCGGAGTCGAGGCGGAAGGCGTCGGGGGCGTGGTGGAGGCACTGGGCCGAGCCGATGCACAGCGAGCGGTCGACCTCGACGTGCCAGCGGTCGCCCATGTTCACGCCCCCGCCGGCAGGTGGATCATCTTGTGTTCGAGGTACGCGCCGTAGCCCTCCGGGCCGAACTCCCGTCCCAGACCGGAGTTCTTGTAGCCGCCGAACGGGCCGAGCATGTCCAGGCTGAAGGTGTTGACCGAGTAGGTGCCGGTGCGGACCCGCCGGGCGACCTCGATGCCGTGCTCGGCGTCGGCCGTCCACACGCTGCCGGACAGGCCGTAGTCGGAGTCGTTGGCGATCTCCACCGCTTCGGACTCGTCGCCGTACGGGAGGAGGCAGATGACCGGGCCGAAGATCTCCTCGCGGGCGATCCGCATGGAGTTGTGGACGTCGCCGAAGAGGGTCGGCTCGACGTACCAGCCGCGCTCCAGGCCCGCCGGGCGGCCGCCGCCGGTGAGGATCTTGGCGCCCTCCTCCTGGCCGATCCGGATGTAGTCGAGGTTGCGCTGCTGCTGGCGGCGGGCGACCAGCGGACCGACCTGGGTCGCCGGGTCCAGCGGGTCGCCGACCCGGAGCGCGCTCGCCGCGGCCGCGAAGGCGTCGGCGTACTCGTCGTAGCGGGTGCGCGGGACGAGGATGCGGGTCTGGGCGACGCACGCCTGCCCGTTGTTCATCCAGGCGGCCGGGACGATGCCGGCGACCGCCGTCGCCACGTCCGCGTCGGGCAGTACGACCGCCGCCGACTTTCCGCCCAACTCCAGTGTGACCCGGGTCAGATGGCGGGCGGCGACCTCCATCACGCGCTTGCCGGCCGCGACCGAGCCGGTGAAGGAGACCTTGTCGATGCCGGGGTGCCCGACCAGGTACTCGCTGACCTCCCGGTCGGCGGGGAGGATCGAGAGCACACCCTCGGGGAGGCCGGCGTCCCGGGCGATCTCGGCCAGCACGTACGCGTCCAGCGGCGACTCCGGGGACGGCTTCAGTACGACCGTGCAGCCGGCCAGCAGCGCGGGCGCGAGCTTGGCGGCGGCCACGAACTGCGGGACGTTCCACGGGACCACGGCCGCGACCACCCCGACCGGCTCCCGCCGGACGAGGATCGGCCCGAGGACGCCGTCGCGCCGCTCCTCGTACGTGTACCCCTGCGCGACCCTGATCGCCGCGTCCCACACCATCATCGCGCCGAGCGCCTGGGCGAGGACGCTCCAGGAGTACGGCGAGCCGTTCTCCGAGGAGATGACCCGGGCGATCTCCTCGTGCCGGGCGGCGATGCCGTCCTTGATGCGGGTGACGACCTCGATCCGTTCCTCCTGGGTCGCCCGCGGCCAGGGCCCCTCGTCGAAGGCCCGGCGCGCCACGGCCACCGCCCGGTCGACGTCCGCCCGCGCGGCGTGCGGCACCCGGCCGATGACCTCCTCGGTGTGCGGCGAGATCACCTCGATGACGTCCCTGCCCGCGGGGTCGGTCAACTCCCCGCCGATGAACAGCTGTCCGTGTTCGATGAGCTCGGTCATGACCGCCGCCACCTTTCTGACACTGTTTCAGAACTGATATCAGTTCTAGTTACAGTGGGCAATGGCGGTGGGGCGGAGGACAGATGGCGACGACGTTCGATCACGGCGGGGGCGTACGGTCCGTGGCGGTGCCGATCCCGGACAACCCCCTCGGCCACACTCTCGTCCACGTGGTGGAGACCGACCGGGGGCCGGTGCTGGTCGACACCGGCTGGGACGATCCCGGCTCCTGGGACACCCTCGTGGCGGGGCTCGCGGCGTGCCGTACGACGGTGGGCGAGGTCTACGGCGTCGTCGTCACCCACCATCACCCGGACCACCACGGGCTGTCCGCGCGGGTGCGCGAGGCCTCCGGCGCCTGGGTGGCGCTGCACCCGGCCGACGCGGCGATCGTGCGCAGGACGCGGGAGACGCGGCCCGAGCGGTGGTACACGTACATGGCGGCCAAGCTGACGGCGGCCGGGGCGCCCGAGGAGCATGTGGCTCCCCTGCGCACCCCGCGCCCCCGCTCCCTGCCCGGCCTCTCCCCCGCCCTCCCGGACCGGGAGATCGTCCCGGGCGAACTCCTCGACCTGCCGGGCCGCCGACTGCGCGCGATCTGGACGCCGGGGCACACGCCCGGGCATGTGTGCCTGCACCTGGAGGAGGAGCATCCGGCCCGACTCGCCGGTCACGGGCGGCTGTTCAGCGGCGATCACCTGCTGCCGGGGATCACCCCGCACATCGGCCTGTACGAGGACCCCGACGACACGACCGTCACCGACCCCCTCGGCGACTACCTCGACTCCCTGGAGCGGATCGGCCGGCTCGTCCCCGCCGAGGTCCTCCCCGCGCACCAGCACGCCTTCACCGACGCGCCGGGCCGGGTACGGGAGTTGCTCGCCCACCACGAGGAACGGCTGGCCGGCCTGCTCGCCCTGCTCGCCGAGCCGCTCACTCCCTGGCAGGTGGCCGAGCGGATGGAGTGGAACCGCCCGTGGGGGCAGATCCCGTACGGATCGAGGAACATCGCCGTCTCGGAGGCGGAGGCCCATCTGCGCCGGCTCGTGAAGCAGGGGCGGGCGGAGGCGGTGACGGGGAGCGAGCCGGTGGCGTACGTGGCGGTGTGAGCGGCAATCGGCTCGCCTCGAGCGCAGCTGCCCTGTAGGACAGCCTCATGGATCCCCTGGAGCTTCTGCTCGCCGAGCGCGCCTGCGAGCGCCTGATCACCGACTTCGTCCACCGCCTCGACCTCGGCGAACCGGCCGGCGTGGCCGGGCTGTTCACCGAGGACGGCGTCTGGGAATGGCCCCCGCCGGGGGACGGACGGCGGGTGGCGGGGCGGCAGGCGCTGGGCGAGTACTTCGCCTCCCGCCCCGCCGACCGGCTCTCGCGCCGGTTCATGTCCAACGTCCTCGTCACCGTGACCGGGCCGGACACCGCCACCGCCGTCTCGTACTTCGCGACCTACCGCGTCGACGGGCACGACGGCGGCACGGTGCCCGCCGGACCGCCCGTCCAGATCGGGACCTACGAGGACTCGTTCCGCCGGGCCGACAGCCGCTGGCTGCTGGACCACAGGGTGCTGCGGCTGCCCTTCGGAGGGCCGACTCCCCGGGCCGAGAAGGCTAGTTGAGACCTGCCGCGGTGCGTTCCGAGTCGGTCAGGGGTGGGCCGGGGAGGGGGCCCTTGCGGGGGCCGAGGGCGATGTTCCAGAGCATGTCGGGGGCGAGCAGCCGGGATGCCGGGGCCTTCAGGCTCATCACGTCCAGGAGGCCGTGCAGGGCGCGCGGGTTCTCCGCGCCCGCGGCCACGGCCCGGTCGACGTACCGGCTGAGCAGACGCTCCACGAGGGTGGGCGGCTCGGGCGTGGCGCCGGGGTAGGAGGCGTCCTGGCCGACCGCGAGGTTCCAGGCGTTGCCGACCGGGCGGGCGACCGCGCGCTGGACGCGGCGGGCGGTGCCGGGGGCCGTGGGGCCGTACCGGTCGAGGACCCGGCCGAGGGCGAGCGCGCTCTGCGCGGCGACGGACAGTCCGTGGCCGTAGACCGGGTTGTACCCGGCGACGGCGTCGCCGAGGACGGCGAAGCCCTCCGGCCAGGTCGGGGCGTTCTCGTAGTAGCGGCGGCGGTTGGCGGTGCTGCGGGTGGTCACCGGGTCGGTCAGCGGCTTCGCCCGCGCGAGGAGGCGGCCGATGACCGGGTCCGTCAGGCCGGTGAGCGCGAAGTGCTCGAACGCCTCCGGGTCGGCGGTGGGCTGCCCGCCCCGGGTGCCGGAGAGGGTGACCAGCCAGCGATCCCCCTCGATCGGTACGACGACCCCGCCGCGGCCGGGTGCCCGGCGCGGGTCGGCCTGGACGTTGACCACCGGGTAGCGGCGGCCGAGGGTGCCGTCGGGGGCGGCGTACAGCCGGCTGGCGTAGGCGACGCCCGCGTCCACCACGCGCTCCTCGACGGGGCCGTGGCCCAGTCGCCCGAGCCATGCGGAGGCCTGCGAGCCGCGGCCGCTCGCGTCGATCACCAGGTCGGCCGCCAGCGTGCTCTCCCGGCCGTCGGGACCGGTGGGCACGCGGACGCCGGTGACACGGTCGCGCCGCCCGGCCAGGCCCGCCGCGCGGGTGCCGTCGAGCAGGGTGATCCCGGGGCGGGCGAGGACGTGGGCCCGGATCACCGCGTCCAGCAGGTCCCGGCTGCACACGATCATGTGGTGCCGGGAGTCGGTGAAGCGCCGGAACCACTGCCCGGAGGGCGCCTTGCTGACCAGGTCGCTCATCACGCCGATGAGTCCGGCGCCCTGGCCGGTCACCTCCCCGGTGATGCCCGGCAGCAGCTCCTCCAGGGCGCTCACCCCGCCGGACCACAGCAGATGGGCGTGGCGGGCCTGGGGCAGGCCCTTGCGGGGCTCGGCGCCCGCCGGCAGCCGGTCGGCCTCCACGACGGTCACCTCGTGGAAGCGGGTGGCGAGTACGGACGCGGCGAGCATGCCGGTCGTACTGCCGCCGATGACGACCGCTCTGCGGCGGGCGGTGCGTATGTCAGCGGCTGTGTCAGGCATGTGCGGTGAGACCTTCCGTGGCGGCCGCCTGCCGGCGGAACCTTTCGATGACCGGCGCGTGGAGTCGCAGCGCGTGCGCGATGGACTCCAGCTCGCTGTCGGACAGGACCGCCGCGGCACCGGGCCGGCTCGCGTCGTCCGCCTGGCCGTCGTCGTCGGCCCGGCCCGGCCCGGCCGCCCGATCCGCCGCGTCCGGCCGAGCCGACTCGACCGCCCGCCCCGCCGCGTCCGAGCGGGCCGCAGGATCCGGCCGGCCCGCGTGGTCCGCGTGTTCCTCGGGGGCCGCGGCGGGCGGTTCGGCCCTGTCGGCAGGGGCGTGCAGCACGTCGGCCGCGACCAGGATGTCCACCGCGCCGGCGATGCCCCGCGCCTCGGCGTCCGGGTGGCCGGCGGACAGGGCCGCCGTACGGGCCCGTTCGCGGCGGGTACGGCTGAGGTGCGGGGCCAGTTTGAGCAGGCCGTCGTTGATGGCGGCCCGGCGCAGTTCGAGGCGGAGGGCGGCGCCGCTGACCCGGCCTGTCGCCGGGGCCGCCGGCGCGGCGACCGTCAGCATGGTCTGCCACAGCGGCCGCAGCAGCCGGTGCGTGCGCACCAGCCGGCGGCGCTCCTCGACCACCGGGCCGGCCTGCCCGGCGATGAACCCCGTGGCGACCAGCAGCGCCTCGGCGATGGCGAACGGCGGGGCGACGTACGTCGACAGCCAGTCCCAGTCACGGCCGCTCCAACGGGCGCTGACGGCGGCGAGCTTGGCGACGTCGAAGACGAGCCCGAGGGCGTAGGCGACCTGGAGGAAGATGACGGCCCGGCGCAGCCAGGTGTCCTCGACCTCCTTGTACCAGGCCCACAGCATGCCGGCCGCGACCAGCGCGGACACCAGGTGCGCGACCAGGTACAGCATCCCGAACTCGCGCATCCAGGGCGTGTTGGCGTAGTAGGTGTCGAGGTCGCGCAGCCGCTCCACGTGGTGGTCGCCGAGCGAGAACGTCGTCCACAGGCCCGCGATGATGGCCGTGTACGCCATCCACACCAGCCGGGTGCGCCGGCGGCGGACGGCGGAGGGGGGTTCGCGCCAGGTGATGATGAGCCACAGGCAGGCGCCGCAGTAGGCGGTGAGGAGCGAATACACCCACACGCCCGCGAAGTTGGGGATGCCGGTGAACGCGTTGAGGCGGTGCAGGTTGGCCGGCGGCAGCGAGGCGAAGACGATCGCGCCGATGCCGAGCAGCAGCGCGGTGGCCCGCAGGATGGGGTCCTGCCAGGCGCGGCGCAGCAGCGGGAGCTTGATGACGAACGCCACGGCGAGCAGGGCGCCGGGGACCGCGTAGGCGGCGACGGTGCCGGAGACGTCCCAGCGCATCAGGGTCCGCCGATGTTGCCCAGGGAGGACGACAGGCGGCCGGTGAGGGTGTCCTGCGTGGTGCGGCCGGCGGCCGCGCCGGGCCCGACGACCTTGGGGAACTTCGCGGCGAGGCGCAGCCCGCACTCCTCGGCCTCCCACTCGGCCGCGGCGGCGGCAGCCGCGGCGGCCGGGGAGCGGGTGGCCATGGCGACGACCTGCCCCCAGGGCACGTCGTCCCGGGACAGCAGGCGGCGCGCGGCGGCGGGCGGTCCGGCCGGGTAGTGCACGTCGAGGGTGCCGTAGTGGATGTGGCCGATCTCGTGCCCGGCGATGACGAACTTGTGCGGGTCGGGGGCGCGGTTCTCGACCGCGACGATGTACTGCTCGTCCATCGCCAGCGTGATCCCGGAGACGTCCAGTCCGGGCGGGAAGGCGACGAACTTCAGCCGGACGGGGCGGTCCAGCTGCGGGCTGAGCGTGGCGCACAGCGCGTGCAGGAAGTCCTCGGCGCCGGTCGGCGCGGTGAGGGTACGGGCCGTGTCGCGCACCAGCCGGTCGAGGAACCGCTTCGGTGACCTGGAGGGCTTCACCGGCTCGCGTCCCCCGCGGGTTCCGAGGACGCCCGCTCCGAGGAGATGATCATCTCGGCGAGGTCGGCGAGCGTGGCGAGCTGGCGGGCGTTCATCTGCGGGGCCCGCGCGGCGAGCCGGACCAGGCCGCTCTCGCGCAGCCGCAGCAGCGGGTCCGCCTCGGCCTCCAGCCCCTGGAGCACCGGCTGCAACGCCTCGTGCAGCGCCTCCGGTTCGTCGGCCGTGAAGAAGCCGGCCGGCAGCCCGAAGAACCGGCGCAGCCGGTCGGTGTGCTCCAGGCTCGGCAGCCCGCTCTTGCGCCACTCGCTCAGCCACTGCCGGCTGGTGCCGGCGATCCTGGCCAGCTCGTCCAGCGAGTACCGCTTGCCGTCGGGCCGGCGCCGGGTCTCGCGGATGAAGTCCAGCCGCTGGCGCACGCGTTGGGCGAGACCGGCCTCGGGCGCCCGGCCGCCGCCGAGCAGCTCCACGACGGTGCCGACGGGGATGCCGGTGCGATGGGAGAGGTCGGCCACGTCGACGGCCTCCGGAAGCCGGCCGGACCGGCCGGTCAACTCCCCGATTCTGGCCAGCACTTCGGCCAGCGAGGTGTAGGCGTCACTCACCGAGGCCCCCCTGAGCATGTGTCGTCCGTCCCTCGACCGGGCGACGGGACGAGAGGTGAGGCTACCCGGTCGTCCGTGCGCCGACCAGAGCTGACAAGACTCCCTGCCCAATGAGGCAGCAATAGTTGACAGTTGAGCGTGCGGTGGGTGAGGATCACGACACAGAGAGCAAGATTTCGACCCGCCCCGGGTGCCGCACACGGGGGAAGCGGCACCCGGGGTGTTCCGCTGCCCGCCCGACCGTCCCGCCTTGCCGTCCCGCCTTGCCGCTGTCCTGCTTCTCCCGCAAAGGTGATGCGCCGATGCCGCAGCCCGTCCTCCTGCTCGGGGCCGGCCCCGTCGCGTACGGGATCCCGCTGGAGCGGATCGCGCAGGCCCGCCCCGTGATCCTGGTCGACAGCGCCGTACCCCGCTGGGCGCGGCCCTTCCTGTCCGGCCATCTCCCGGCCGACCCCGCGCACGAGGCACAGACGGCCGGGGCGATCGCGCGGTACGCGGACGGGCAGCCGGTCGCGGGCGTGCTGACCTGGACCCGGGCGCATCTGCGCACCGCCGCGCGGATCACCGGGTATCTGGGGCTGCCGGGCCTGTCGTACGAGACGGCCGGGGCCTGCACCGACCCCGTGGCGTCGAAGGCACTGCTCGCCCGGCACCGCCTGGCCCCGGACGAGCCCGCTGACCTCGACGGCCCGCTGGTGTCCGCGGAGACGGTCGTCCTGGACGACGAGGTCCGCATCGCCGCGCTCACCCGGACGACACCGGGGGCGTCGGGGGGCCTGCCGCTGCGGCACTCGGTGCACGCGCACGACGGCCTGCTGCACAACCGCTTCCTGCGGCAGACGGTCGAGCGGGCGGTCCGGGCGCTGGGGCTCACGCACACCGTGGCGCACGTGGGGCTGCGGCTGACCGGCCGGGGCCCGCGGGTGACCGGGGTCGCGCCGTTCCTCCCGGGCGACCTGATTCCCTGGCTGGTGGAGCGGGCGACAGGGGTCGATCTGGCACGGGTGGCGCTGGCGATGGCGTGCGGGACGGTGGTGGACGCCACGCCGAGCCGCCAGCGGGCCGCCGCGATCCGCTTCGCGGAGTCGGCGGACGGGCGGTCCTACTGGATGGTGGAGGGCGAGGACACGGAGGAGTGCGATCGGGCGTTGGGAGCCGCGTAGGTGCGTCGCGGTCGTTCGCGCCCACGCGGCGGAGCCGCAGATCGACACAGCCCCGCGCCCCTCAGGGAAGTGACCCGACCCGTCGTACCAAGTCCTCGGCGTTCTGCAGTAGTTGCACTTCTGCGTGTGTCATCGTCGGGTTGGCCGCCCGCCGGCTGAGCGCCTCCGCCAAAGCCTCCTCCGTCAGTTCCGGCGGGTCGGCGAGGAGGGCCTCCAGCATCGTGCGGGCCCCGGGCGCGAGGGGGGTGTCCGACACGGCCACCTGGGCCAGGATCACCGAGGACATGGACCAGTCCAGGGCCGGAGCGCCGTCCTCGGTGTTGGACCAGTCGATGACCCGTGGACCGGCCGGGGTCAGCATCACGTTGTCGGGATGCAGGTCGAGGTGGAGGACGCGGGAGCCGGGGACGGCCGGATCGCGGCCCGGCACGGCGTGCAGGCGGCGCAGCAGGGAGGCGATCAGGGCGCCCGCCTCCGCCGCGGCCACCCGGCCCTCGGTGAGCGCGGTCAGCAGGGTCGGGCCCGAGAGGCGTTCCATGACGAGGTCGGTGGGCGAGGTGGCGGGGCGGACCCGGGGCACCGGGTAGCCGTGCCGGCGCACATACGTCATCGTGGCGGACTCGGTGGGCGCGGTGCCCCAGCCGGAGCGGTCCCGGCGCAGCACCCACGCCTCGTCGATCTCGTACACGTCCGCCGAGCGGCCCGAGCCGAGCAGTTTCCCCGTCGTCATGTCCGTGACCCTAGTCACCGCCGCCCTGTGCCCACGGCCACCCCCCGGCGCGCGCGGGCCTGCCGGTAAGGTGGCGGGGTCGTCATCACACCCGTACAGGGGGAAGCCGGTGCAATTCCGGCGCTGAACCCGCAACTGTGAGCCGTTCGTCACCGGACGGTGAGCCGGACTGCCCCGGACGGGACGTTGACCGGCTCACGTGCGTCGGCGACCCGCCGCGCACGGCACCGTCGAGGTCTACGGAGCCGAGCCGCCCGGGGTGTTCCCGCGCGCTGCCCGGCTCCCCGCAGGAGAGGCAGTCGCCGACCATGAACGTCCGCCGCAGCGCAGCGGCTCTCGCCGCCGTAGGCGTGCTGGCCGCCGCCGCGCCCGCCACGGCCGCCGGGGCGTCCCCGGCCCCGTCGCCGTCTGCGAAACTCACGCTCCCGGCCGGGCTGTACGGCACGGCCGACCCGACCTACGACGGCGTGTGGCGCCAGTCGCTGACGCTGGTCGCGCAGCGCACGCTCGGCTACCGGCCCGCCGCGCCGGCCGTCGACTGGCTCGTCGGCCAGCAGTGCGCGAACGGCGCGTTCGCCGCGTTCCGCGCCGCCCCGGACAGGGCGTGCGACAGCAAGGTCGTGGTGGACACCAACAGCACGGCCGCCGCCGTCCAGGCCCTGAAGGCGACCGGCGGGCACGACGACGCGGTCGGCAGGGCGGTCGCCTGGCTGAAGTCCGTGCAGAACACCGACGGCGGCTGGGGCTTCGCCCCGGGCGGCGCCAGCGACACCAACTCCACGTCCGTCGTCATCGGCGCCCTGGCCGCGACCGGCGCGGACCCGGCGAAGACCACGAGGGCGGGCAGGTCCCCCTACGACCTTCTCGCCGCCATGTCCGTGCCCTGCAAGCAGTCCGGCGGTGGCGGCCTCGCCTTCCAGCCGGACAAGAAGGGCGCCCTGGCGGCCAACGCGGACGCGACGGCGGCGGGCGTACTCGGCGCCCTCGGCAAGGGGTTCGTCACGACGGCCGGCAAGGCGCCCGGCAGCAGCGCGTGCGTCACCGGCGCACACCTCACCCCGGCGCAGATCGCGGACAACGCGGCTGCGAACCTCGCGTCGGCCGTCGCGAAGACCGGCCACCTGACGTCCGCGCTGCCCGGCGCCACGGACCAGCCGGACTACGGCAACACGGCGGACACGGTCGTCGCGCTCGCCGCCGCCGGGCGAACCGAGCAGGCCTCGCGGTCGTACACCTGGCTGGAGCACAACGCCACGCGCTGGGCCGAGCAGAGCGGCCCGGCGGCGTACGCCCAGCTGATCCTCGCCGCGCACGCGGTGGGCGCGCAGCCGGGCGACTTCGGCGGCACCAGCCTGGTCCGCTCGCTCGACGCGCAGGGCCCGGCGCCGAGCATGGACGCCGCCGGGCACGCGTCCAAGAGCCCCGAGAAGTCCACGAAGTCCGACGGCGGCTCGCCGTTCGGGCTCTGGTGGTTCGTCGGTGTCTGCCTCGTCGCGGGCATCGGCGTCGGCTTCCTGCTCAGCGGCCGGAAGAAGCAGCAGCCGTGACCGGGGTCCGCCGTGCGGCGACCCTGGCGCTGGCCGCGTTCGTCGTCCTCGCCGCCGCGGTGACCCAGGCGCAGGCCGCCGGTTACCGCTACTGGTCCTTCTGGGAGCGCACCGGCGACCGGTGGACGTACGCCACGCAGGGCCCGGCGAGCGCCCGTCCCGACGACGGCGCGGTGGCGGGTTTCCGCTTCGCGGTCAGCGCGGACGCGGCCGACGCGAGCCGGCCGCGCGGCACGGCGGACTTCCGGACGATCTGCGCGGCCACGCCGGCCAAGGCCGGCATGAAGCGGGTGGCGCTGGTCCTCGACTTCGGCACCCCTGCGGACGCGCCGGCCGGTGAGACCCCGCCGGCCGGCCGTACGGCCTGCGCCCGGGTGTCCGGCGACGCGACGACCGCCGACGCCCTGGCCGCCGTCGCGCCTCCGCTGCGCTACGACACCAACGCCCTGCTGTGCGCGATCGCCGGGTATCCGCACCGGGGGTGCGGCGAGCAGGTGTCGGACACGCGCACACCGCGCCGCGGCACGGGGCACGGCGCTGAGCGGAGCCCCTCGGACGGGCCCGCGCTGGGCCTGCCGATCGGCGTGGGCGCGGTCGTCGTGCTGGCGGGCGCGGCCGTGTGGCAGGCGCGACGGCGACGGAATGACTAGCACCGGGCACCGGGGCGCCGTTCACCCCGGTGCCTGGTGGCTGTGGGCCCTGAGCCTCGGGACCGCCGCCACCCGCACCACCAATCCCCTCCTCCTCGCCCTCCTCATATCCGCGTCGGCGTACGTCGTCGCGACACACCGCGCCCCCACCCCCCTCGCGCGCTCCTACGCCGCCTTCGCCAGACTCGCCCTCGCCGTCCTCCTCGTCCGCCTGCTCTTCGCGGTGGCGCTCGGCTCCCCGATCCCCGGCACCCACACCCTGTTCACGCTCCCCGAAGTCCCGCTCCCCCACTGGGCGCAGGGCATCCGGCTGGGCGGGAAGGTGACCGCCGAGGCGCTGGTCTTCGCGGCGTACGACGGCCTGAAGCTGGCGACGCTGCTGATCTGCGTCGGCGCGGCGAACGCCCTCGCCGCGCCGGGCCGCCTCCTCAAGTCCCTGCCCGGCGCGCTGTACGAGACCGGCGTGGCCGTCGTCGTCGCCCTCACCTTCGCGCCGCACCTCGTCGCCGACGTCCAGCGGCTGCGCGCCGCCCGTCGGCTGCGCGGCCGCCCGGACCGGGGCCTGCGCGGCCTGCTCCAGGTCGGACTGCCGGTCCTGGAGGGCGCGTTGGAACGCTCGGTCGCGCTGGCGGCCGCCATGGAGGCCCGGGGGTACGGCCGCGCCGCCGAGGTCCCCGCCCGGGTCCGCCGTACGACGGCCGCGCTCACCCTCGGCGGCCTGCTCGGCGTGTGCGCGGGGACGTACGGGCTGCTCACCGCGGAGGGCGGCACCTACGGGCTGCCGGTGCTGCTCGCCGGGGTCGCCGCCGCGCTCGCGGGGCTGAGGCTGGGCGGCCGGCGCTCGCTGCGCACCCGGTACCGCCCGGACCCGTGGGACGCGCGCGCCTGGCTGGTGGCCGGCTCGGGCGCCGCCGTCGCCGCGCTCCTCACCCTCGCCGCCGACCGCGACCCGGAGGCGCTGCACCCGGGGGTCGTCCCCCTGGTCGCCCCGGCCCTGCCCCTGTGGCCCGCCGCGGCGGTCCTCCTCTCCCTCCTGCCCGCCCTCGCCGTACCCAAGGACCCCGAGGAGCCGTCGTGATCCGCTTCGAGGACGTCGCCGTGGTGTATGACGGCGCGGCCGAACCCTGCGTCCAGGGCGTCGGCTTCGAGGTGCCGGAGGGTGAACTGGTGCTGCTCGTCGGCCCGTCCGGGGTCGGCAAGTCCACCGTGCTCGGCGCGGTGAGCGGGCTGGTGCCGCACTTCACCGGCGGCACCCTGCGCGGCCGTGTCACCGTCGCCGGCCGCGACACCCGCACCCACAAGCCGCGCGAACTCGCCGACGTGGTCGGCACGGTGGGCCAGGATCCGCTCGCCCACTTCGTCACGGACACCGTGGAGGACGAACTCGCCTACGGGATGGAGTCGTTGGGCCTCGCCCCCGAGGTGATGCGGCGCCGGGTCGAGGAGACCCTCGACCTGCTGGGCCTCGCCGGGCTCCGCGACCGCCCGATCGCCACCCTCTCGGGCGGCCAGCGCCAGCGCGTCGCGATCGGCTCGGTCCTCACCCCGCACCCCCGGGTCCTGGTCCTGGACGAGCCGACCTCCGCCCTGGACCCGGCCGCGGCGGAGGAGGTGCTGGCGGTGCTCCAGCGTCTGGTGTACGACCTCGGCACGACGATCCTGATGGCCGAACACCGCCTGGAACGCGTCGTCCACTACGCGGACCGGGTCGTCCTGCTCCCGGCCCCCGGCGAGGCCGCGATCGTCGGCACCCCGGCCGAGGTCATGGCGGTCTCCCCGGTGTACCCGCCGGTGGTCGCCCTGGGCCGGCTGGCCGGCTGGACCCCCCTTCCCCTGACGGTCCGTGACGCCCGCCGCAGAGCGGGTGACCTGCGGGAGCGCCTGGCGGCCGGGGCCGCGAACAGCGATACCGCCGTGGCCGCGGAGCTCCCGCGGCGGCAGCCGCACCTCGGCCGCGGTCCCGCGCCCCGCCGCTCCCTCTTCCGCCGCCGGTCCTCGACCACTCCCCAGCCCCTTCCCCGGACGGTCGCCGAGATCCAGACCCTCTCCGTCCGCCGCGACCGCGTCACCGCCCTGCGCCACGTCGACCTCACCGTCGCCCCCGGCGAGACCGTCGCCCTCATGGGCCGCAACGGCGCCGGGAAGTCCACCCTGCTGGGCTCCCTCGTCGGGCTCCTGGCCCCCACCACGGGCAGCGTGACCGTCTGCGGGGTCACCCCCCATCGCACCGCACCGCCCGACCTCGTACGCCGCGTCGGCCTGGTCCCGCAGGAGCCGCGTGACCTGCTGTACGCCGACACGGTCGGCGACGAGTGCGCGGCGGCGGACCGGGACGCCCGGGCCGAGCCGGGGACCTGCCGGGCGCTGGTGTCGGAGCTGCTGCCGGGCATCACGGACGACACGCACCCGCGCGACCTGTCCGAGGGGCAGTGCCTGGCGCTCGCGCTGGCCGTCGTGCTGACCGGCCGGCCGCCCCTGCTGCTGCTCGACGAGCCGACGCGCGGTCTGGACTACGCGGCCAAGGCCCGGCTGGTGACCGTGTTGCGCGGGCTCGCCGCCGAGGGGCACGCGATCGTGCTGGCCACGCACGACGTGGAGCTGGCGGCGGAGATCGCGCACCGGGTGGTGCTGCTCGCCGAGGGGGAGGTGATCGCCGACGGGCCGACCGCCCAGATCGTCGTCTCGTCGCCGTCCTTCGCCCCGCAGGTGACGAAGATCCTCGCCCCGCAGCGGTGGCTGACGGTGTCCGAGGTGCGCGAGGCCCTGGCATGAGCGCCCCGCCCGCGAGGACCCGCCTGCACGCCGTCCGCGTCCGCCCCCGCTCCCTCGCCGCGCTCGTGCTGGTCGGCGCGGTGGGCGTCGTCGCCTTCGGCTGGCCCTTCCTCGCCCCGCCCGCCTCGCAGCTGAGCGCCCACGCCCAGGACGCCCCCTGGCTCTTCGCGGGCCTGCTCGTCCTGCTGGTCGCGGTCGTGGCGGCGACGATCTCGGAGTCGGACCTCGGGCCGAAGGCCGTGGCCATGCTGGGCGTGCTGGCCGCGACCGGGGCGGCGCTGCGCCCGATCGGCGCGGGGACGGCCGGGATCGAGCCGATGTTCTTCCTCATGGTGCTCAGCGGCCGGGTCCTCGGTCCCGGTTTCGGGTTCACCCTGGGCTCGGTGACGATGTTCGCGTCGGCCCTGCTCACCGGCGGGGTCGGGCCATGGCTGCCGTTCCAGATGCTGTCGATGGGGTGGTTCACGATGGGGGCCGGGCTGCTGCCGGGGGCGGTGCGCCTGCGGGGCAGGGGGGAGCTGTTCCTCCTCGCCGGCTACGGCTTCCTCGCCTCCCTGGCCTACGGCACCGTCATGAATCTCGCCGGCTGGCCCTTCCTCTCCACCGCGGCCTCGGACATCTCCTTCGACGCGCACGCCTCCGTCCCCGCCAACCTGGCCCGTTTCATGGCGTACTGCCTGGCCACCTCGCTCGGCTGGGACCTGGGCCGGGCCGTGTGCACGGTGGTGCTGACCCTGTTCCTCGGCCCGGCGGTGCTGCGCGCGCTGCGCCGGGCCACCCGGCGGGCCGCCTTCGAGACCGCGGTCACATTCGACGCCCGGGATCCCTCACCAGACGAGTACGGCACCTCACCCAGCGGCACCGCGGCGGTGAAGCACCCCACATGACCCGGATCACCTACGATCCGGGGCCGTAGGACCAAATGTCCGTCAAAACCCTTGCGACACCCCTCCCGACCTGCGCATTGAGGGCCACGTCACAGAGCGGATGTTTCACCTCGATCCGGCCACCACTAGTAAAAGGGGTCATTGCGGGCGGGGTCGGGGCCTGTTTCTCTGGACGACGTCGCCAGGCGCCACGAGCCCACCCGGGCCGCGGCGCCGACGTACGCAGACGGACGCGGCCGACGCGAGAGCGGCGGTGCACGGCCTGCCGGCGGCCCCCTGTCCCCGACGCAAGAGGTTCTCCGTGACCGTCTCCTTCATCCGCCGCATCGCTTCCCCGAAGAAGGCCCTCACGACCGCCGCCGTGGCCGCCGCCACCGCCGGTCTGGCTCTGACCGCGGCGCCCGCCCAGGCCGCCACGCCCGCCACGGCCTCCTCCGCCCAGGCGATCGCGCACAAGATGATCCCGGACGCCGCGCAGTTCAACGCGTTCAGCAAGATCGTCTCGCACGAGAGCGGCTGGAACCCGTCCGCGACCAACGCCTCGTCCGGCGCCTACGGCCTGGTCCAGGCCCTGCCCGGTTCGAAGATGGCCTCCGCGGGCGGCGACTGGAAGACCAACCCGGCCACACAGATCAAGTGGGGCCTGGACTACATGAACTCCCGCTACGGCAGCCCGGTCAAGGCCTGGAGCTTCTGGCAGGCGAACGGCTGGTACTGAGCCGGCCCGCACCGCACCACCGCCGAAGGCGGCGGCCCCGACCAGGGGCCGCCGCCTTCGGCGTTCTCCCGCCCCGGCGTGGTCCACTGGGGCGATGAGTCCAGCGGAGGAAGCACCCGCACCGAAGACCCACGACCCCGAGGCGCGCGGAATGCGGCTCGTGCTCGTGCTGCTGACGCTGACCGTGGTCAGCGGGCTCATCGACGCCGTCAGTTATCTGGGGCTGGGCCACGTCTTCACGGCGAACATGACCGGCAACGTCGTCGTCCTCGGCTTCGCGGCGGCCGGGGCGCCCGGCTTCTCCGTCCCGCACACGGCCACCTCGCTGGGCTGCTTCCTGCTGGGCGCGGTGACCGGCGGCCGGCTGGCGGCCCGCGTCGGCAGGGGCCGGCGCCGCCGCTGGACCCGGCTGACTCTCGTCGGCGAGGCGGCCCTGGTCGGCGTGTCCGCGGCGGTCGCGTTCGCCTGGCCGCATTCCACCGGCACCGTCTACGCCCTGATCGCCCTGACCGGGTACGCCATGGGCCTGCGCAACGCCACGGTCCGCAAGCTGGGCGTCGCCGACCTGACCACCACGGTGCTGACGATGACCCTGACCGGCCTCGCCTCCGAGTCCCGGCTCGGCGACGGCACCGGCCACCGCTCCCCGCGCCGTACGGCCTCGGTGATCGCCATGCTCGCCGGGGCCTGCCTGGGCGCGTGGCTGGTCCTCCACCACGGCCTCGGCCTCCCGCTCGCGATCGCGGCGGCCGCCTCGGCCGTGCTGGCGGTGGTGGCATCCGGCCGGGAGTGAGCCGTGGGCAGCGGAGTGAGCGGGCGCGAACGACGGTGGATCAGCCGGTGGTGACCTGGAGTTCCTTGACCCCGTTGATCCAGGCCGAGCGCAGCCGCCGGGGCTCGTCGGCCAGCCGCAGGCCGGGCATGGCGTCGGCGACGGCGTTGAAGATCAGGTCGATCTCCAGGACGGCGAGGGACTTGCCGAGGCAGAAGTGGGGACCGCCGCCGCCGAAGCCCAGATGCGGGTTGGGGTCGCGGGTGATGTCGAAGGCGTCGGGGTCGGCGAAGACCTCGGGGTCGCGGTTGGCCGAGGCGTAGAAGAGCCCGACCCGGTCCCCCTCCTTGATCAGCACCCCGCCCAGCTCGGTGTCCTGGGTGGCCGTCCGCTGGAAGGCGTTGACGGGGGTCGCCCAGCGCACGATCTCCTCGGCGGTCGTCCCCGGCCGCTCCCGCCGGAACAGGTCCCACTGCTCGGGATGGGTCAGGAACGCGTGCATCCCATGAGTGATCGCGTTCCGGGTCGTCTCGTTGCCGGCCACGGCCAGCATCAGCACGAAGAAGCCGAACTCGTCGGAGTTCAGGTTGCCTTCGTCCTCCGCCGCCACCAGGGTCGTCACGATGTCGTGGGCCGGGCACTGCTTGCGCTCGGCGGCCATGTTCATGGCGTAGGCGATGATCTCGGCGGCCGACTGGGCGCCGACCTCCTCCGTGATGGCGTACTCGGGGTCGTCGTAGGCGATCATCTTGTTGGACCAGTCGAAGATCTTGGACCGGTCCTCCTGGGGTACGCCGATCAGCTCGGCGATGGCCTGGAGCGGCAGTTCGCAGGCGACCTCGGTGACGAAGTCGAAGGGCCCGGAGCGGGCGCGGGCGGCCGAGACGATGGACTCGGCGCGGGCCCGCAGCCGCTCCTCCAGGGCGCGGATGGAACGTGGCGTGAAGCCCCGCTGCACGATCTGCCTCACGCGCGTATGTTCCGGAGGATCCATGTTGAGCAGGATGAGGCGTTGTGCGTCGATCGCGTCGCGCTGGATGTGCTCGTTGAAGCGGATGATCGCGGTGTTGAGGGTGGAGGAGAAGAGTTCGGGGTGCGTGGAGACGTACCTGACGTCCGCGTGCCGGGTCACGGCCCAGTAGCCGGCGTCGGCGAAGCCCGCGACGCCGTGCGGCTGCGGGATCCAGCGGACCGGCTCGGTGCGGCGCAGCTCGGCGAACTCCGGGAGGGGCACGCGGTGGTGGAGCAGATCGGGGTCGGTGAGGTCCAACCCGGCGGGCAGCGCGGGACAGGGCATCGGTGGCTCCCGTCGTCAAGTCCTGACGGTCCATCAGTGAATGCTGAATGCCGTGACCGTAGTAACGGGTTCTACAACTCACAAGAGCCATGACACCCCCAATCCGCCCCCATCCGCTGCAAGACCCTTGCGGTGATGGACATCACGTCAGCAAACTGCCCTGAGAACTAGAACGCGTACTAGTTCCGCATGTTCCGGAGGAGAGCCCGCAGAGCCCTCGGAGAGCCCTCGGAGAGGACCCGCACCCATGGCCGCCGAACCCGTGATCGTCGAAGCCGTCCGCACCCCGATCGGCAAGCGCGGCGGCGCGCTCGCCAACCTGCACCCCGCCTATCTCCTGGGCGAGACCTACCGTGAACTCCTCGGCCGGACCGGCATCCCCGCCGACGCGGTCGAGCAGATCGTCGGCGGCACGGTCACCCACGCCGGCGAACAGTCCATGAACCCCGCGCGCACGGCCTGGCTGACCATGGGCCTGCCCTACGAGACGGCCGCGACGACCGTCGACTGCCAGTGCGGCTCCTCGCAGCAGGCCTCCCACATGGTGGCCAACATGGTCGCCGGCGGTGTGATCGACGTGGGCATCAGCTGCGGCGTGGAGGCCATGTCCCGGGTCCCGCTGGGCTCCGGCTCCAAGCACGGCCCGGGGAAGCCGTTCCCGGACGAATGGAACGTCGACCTCCCGAACCAGTTCGAGGCGGCGGAGCGGATCGCCCGGCACCGGGGGTTGACGCGGGAGGACGTCGACGCGCTGGGGCTGAGGTCCCAGGAGCGGGCGGCTCTGGCGTGGGCCGAGGAGCGCTTCAAGCGCGAGACGTTCGCCGTGCAGGTGCCGACGACCGAGGAGGAGCAGTACGCCGGTCAGGGCATGTGGCGCCTGGTCGACAAGGACGAGGGCCTGCGGGACACGTCGTTGGAGGCACTGGCGAGGTTGAAGCCGGTGATGCCGACGGCGGTCCACACGGCGGGCAACTCGTCGCAGATCTCGGACGGGGCGGCGGCGATCATGTGGGCGTCGAAGCGGATGGCTCGCGCCCTGAAACTGAGGCCGAGGGCACGGATCGTCGCCCAGGCACTGGTCGGCGCCGACCCGCACTTCCACCTCGACGGCCCGATCGACGCGACGCGCGCGGTGCTGGGCAAGGCGGGGATGACGTTGAAGGACATCGACCTGGTCGAGATCAACGAGGCCTTCGCGTCAGTGGTGTTGAGCTGGGCCCAGGTCTTCGAGCAGGACCTGGAGAAGGTCAACGTGAACGGCGGCGGGATCGCGCTGGGGCACCCGGTGGGCGCGACGGGGGCCCGTCTCATCACCACCGCCCTGCACGAACTGGAGCGCACGGACAAGGAGTTCGCGCTCATCACGATGTGCGCGGGCGGCGGCTTGGCGACCGGGACGATCATTCAGCGGCTGTAGCCGACGCCGACGCCCAGGTGGTGAAGGCAGCGGGGTCGAGGAGTGACCGTCGGCTCCAGCACGTGGAAGAAGCGAGCGAGCGGCGCAACGGTCACGTGCTGCCGACGGGCACCCTCTGTGCCTCCTGGGCGTCTGCCACCGCCGTGACCGTCTTCGGTCTCGGCCCCTGGAGCAGGTACGACAGCCCGAAGCCGGCGCCGACGACCGCCGCGCCGCCGACCGCGTCCAGCACCCAGTGGTTGCCGGTCGCGACGATGGCCGAGACGGTGAGGAGGGGGTGCAGCAGGCCGAGGGCCTTCATCCACCACTTCGGGGCGACGATCGCGATGACCACGCCGCACCACAGGGCCCAGCCGAAGTGCAGCGAGGGCATCGCCGCGTACTGGTTGGTGAGCGCGGTCAGCGCGCCGTAGTTCGGCTTGGAGAAGTCCTGCGCGCCGTGGACGGTGTCGATGATGCCGAGGTGCGGCATCAGGCGCGGCGGAGCCAGCGGGAAGAACCAGAAGCCGATCAGGGCGAGGAAGGTGGCGAAGCCGAGGGAGGCGCGGGCCCAGCGGTAGTCGACCGGGCGGCGCCAGTAGAGGATGCCGAGGACCGTCAGCGGGAGGACGAAGTGGAAGGACTCGTAGTAGAAGCTGAAGAACTCCCGCAGCCACTCGATCTTCGCCACGGTGTGGTTGACCCAGTGCTCGATGTCGATGTGCAGGAACCGCTCGATGCCGAGCACGATGTGCCCGTGGTGCTCGGCGCGTGCCCGGCCGCCGGAGACGGTGCCGCCGGTCGCGGCGAGGCGGACCTGGGAGTAGGCGGCGTAGACGACCCGGATGAGGAGCAGTTCCAGCAGGAGGTTCGGGCGGGTCAGGACGCGGCGCAGGAAGGGGAGGAGGGGGACGCGTCGAAAGCGGGCCGGGACCGGCGGGGCGTACTCCGTGCGGATCGGGGACCGGTAGTGGGGGGAGGTGCGGGAGAGGAAGGGGACGGCCGTCGCGGCGGCCAGGGCCGCGAGCAGCACCAGGTTGTCGCGCAGCGGGTACAGCGTCGGCGTGTTCGGCAGCATCATCGTCGCCGGAAGCGTCGTGACGAGGACGACGGCCACCGGCCAGACGTAGCGGTCGGAGGCCTTCTTGCCGACCCGGCCGACCACCGCGAGCAGCACCCACAGCAGCTGGTACTGCCAGGCGGTGGGCGAGACGGCGACGACGGCGCAGCCGGTGATGCCGACGGAGAGCAGCAGCTGCCCGTCGGCGGCGTAGCGCACGGCGCGGCGCATGGCGACGGCCGCGACGGCGGAGGCCAGCAGCAGGAAGACGGCGATCTCCGGCCACCCGGACACACCGAGCCGCAGCAGCGCGCCGTGCAGCGACTGGTTGCCGAGGGCGTCGGCCTTGCCGCCGAGGCCCGCCCCGGCCATGTGGTGCACCCAGTACGCGTACGAGTCGTGGGGCAGCGCGGCCCAGGCGAGCGCGGTCAGGGCGGCGAAGGTGCCGGCCGTGCCGAGCGCGGCCCGGCGGCGGCCGGTGAACCACACCAGCGGGGCGAACAGCAGCAGGGTCGGCTGGAACGCGGCGGCGAGCCCTATGCACAGACCGCTGGCCCGCTCCCCGCGGACCGCGAACAGACCGAGCAGGACGAGCAGCACCGGCAGGATGCTGGCCTGGCCGAGCCACAGGGCGTTGCGGACCGGCAGCGACAGCATCAGCAGGCTGATCGCGACCGGCGCGGCCAGCAGCGAGGTGCGGCGGCTGACCGGCTGGGGCAGCGCGCGGGCGACGACCAGGCCGAGGACGACGACGAGCAGCAGCGTGCCGAAGGTCCAGCCCCAGCCGAGCGCGGCCTCGGCGGAGCGGGTCAGCGGCTTGAGCACCAGCCCGCCGAAGGGGGTGCCGGTGAAGCGGGTCGAGTCGTAGATCGAGCCGTCCACGTGCAGGACGCCGTGCGGGCCGACCCAGGTCTCCAGGTCGGTCAGCCGCTCCCCCCTCGGGGTGCTGAGCACGGCGGCCACCTGCCGTACGGCGAGGATCGCCGCCACCGCCCACAGCCCCAGCCGGGCCGCGCGCAGCCGCGCTTCGGGGGAAGCCTGCCCGAAGGTGTCCGCCGGTCGTCCGCTGTGCTCCACGTTCGCCACGCCTCGTCGGCCTCCCGCCCCGTATTTCTCAGAACCCTATGAGATTCCCACCGCCTCTGGACAGAGACGCGGCAACCCCCTCTTCACCTGACGTCCGCCCGGCTTTCTTCCGTCTTTCGTCCGGATGACGATAGAGCGCACCCTGTGCGGTTGCGGGGCCGGGGCGCGAGAAGGGTCACAACGGGAGCTGCGCGGAGCGCGGCCGAAGCGCGCGGACCTGCCTGGACAGCCCCCCTTTGACCGCGCTGTGCGGTCACTCGGCTACGTCACGCGAGGGGCCGAAAGTCTCCTATGGTCACCTTTTGTCCCGTCCCCGTCGAAAGGTAGGCGAGCCCCGTTTTGGCCGTCGCCCCAGCCGTCACCCCGCATCCGAAGACCCAGCGGGCCGCACAGGCCCCCACCGACGTCACCGTCGTCGACCCCGCGCTCGTCAGGCGTGCCGTGAAGGCGGCGGCGCTCGGCAACGCGATGGAGTGGTTCGACTTCGGCGTCTACAGCTACATCGCGGTCACCCTGGGCAAGGTCTTCTTCCCCTCCGGCAGCCCGACCGCGCAGTTGCTGTCGACGTTCGGCGCCTTCGCCGCGGCGTTCCTGGTCCGTCCGCTGGGCGGCATGGTCTTCGGTCCGCTGGGCGACCGGGTGGGCCGCCAGAAGGTCCTCGCCGTCACGATGATCATGATGGCGGCGGGCACGTTCGCCATCGGCCTGATCCCGTCGTACGGGTCGATCGGCGTGGGCGCGCCGCTGCTGTTGCTGGCCGCCCGTCTGGTGCAGGGCTTCTCGACGGGCGGCGAGTACGCGGGCGCGTCGACCTTCATCGCCGAGTACGCGCCCGACAAGCGGCGTGGCTTCTTCGGCAGCTGGCTGGAGTTCGGCACGCTGGCGGGCTACATCGGCGGCGCGGGCCTGGTGACGCTGATGACGGCACTGCTGTCGTCCGCCGACCTGCTGTCCTGGGGCTGGCGCATCCCGTTCCTGATCGCGGGTCCGATGGGCGTCATCGGCCTGTACCTGCGGATGCGGCTGGAGGAGACCCCGGCGTTCGCGGCCGAGGTCGAGAAGGCGGAGGCGCAGCGCCCGAAGGTGCCGCTGCGCGAGATGGTCGCGGGCCAGTGGAGGGCCCTGCTGCTGTGCGTGGGTCTGGTGCTGGTCTTCAACGTCACCGACTACATGCTGTTGTCGTACATGCCGAGCTATCTGACGAGCGAGCTGAAGTACGACGAGACGCACGGGCTGCTGGTCGTGCTGGGCGTGATGGCCCTGATGATGATCGTCCAGCCGTTCGCGGGCGCGCTGAGCGACCGAGTGGGCCGCCGCCCGGTGATCGCGGCCGGTTGTGCGGGCTTCCTGCTCCTCTCCGTCCCCGCCCTGCTGCTGATCCGCCAGGGCAGCCTGCTCGCCGTCGCACTGGGCATGGGCGCCCTGGGCCTGCTCCTGGTCTGCTTCACGGCGGCCATGCCGGCCGCGCTGCCCGCGCTCTTCCCGACCCGGGTGCGCTACGGCTCCCTGTCGATCGGCTTCAACGTGTCGGTGTCCCTGTTCGGCGGCACGACTCCGCTGGTGGTGACCGCGCTGATCGGGGCGACGGGGAACATGATGATGCCCGCGTACTACATGATGGCCGCGGCCGTCGTGGGCGGGTTCGCGGTGTGGCGGATGTCGGAGTCGGCGGGCCGGCCGCTTCCGGGATCGGCGCCGGCGGTGGCGGGCCGGGAAGCGCCGACGATCTCCCGCTCGGCGCCTCTGTGCTGAGACGATGACCCCGCAGGGGAAGCGCAGACACTCGGGAAAGGCAGCAGAGCATGACCGGCTCGCAGCTCTGGGACGACGTCGACGACTACTTCATCAGCCAGCTCGCGCCCGACGACGAGGCGCTTCAGGCGGCCTTGCGGGAGAACGAGGCGGCCGGGCTGCCGGACATCGCCGTCACGGCCGCGCAGGCCAAGTTCCTCCAGCTCCTCGCGCAGTTGCAGGGCGCGCGCACCGTGCTGGAGATCGGCACGCTCGGCGGGTACAGCACGATCTGGCTGGCCCGGGCGCTGCCCGAGGACGGCCGGCTGGTCTCCCTGGAGTACAGCGCCAGGCACGCCGAGGTCGCCGTGCGGAACATCGCCCGGGCGGGCCTGGACCGGGTCGCGGAGGTGCGGGTCGGCCCGGCCCTGGAGTCGCTGCCCAAGCTGGCCGACGAGAACCCGCCCCCGTTCGACCTGGTCTTCATCGACGCCGACAAGGCCAACAACGCGCACTACGTGGAGTGGGCGCTGAAGCTCACCCGTGCGGGCAGCGTGATCGTGATCGACAACGTGGTGCGCGGCGGCCGGGTCGCCGACCCGGACAGCACCGATCCGGACGTGCTCGGCACCCGCGCCGCGATCGACCTGATCGCCACCCACCCCAGGCTGAGCGGTACGGCGGTCCAGACGGTCGGACGCAAGGGCTACGACGGGTTCGCGCTGGCCCGGGTGCTCGCCTGAGCCGCGCCCGGTGCCCGGCTCATGCCTCGTGGTAGAAGCCGACGTTGACGCTGCGCGGCGCGGTGCGGTCCTGGACGACGATCTCGCCGGACCCGCCGTGCGGCAGCCGTACCGTCGCGCCGTAGCCGAGGGGCTGGCTGAACTCCCCCGACATCAGGCGCACTTCGGCGGACGGCTCGGCCTGTGAGCCGCGCAGCCAGGTCAGTTGCCAGCCGCCGTCCGGGGCACACACGAATTCCAGGTGCACGCGGGAGACGAACAGCCAGTCGTCGGGCGTGACCAGCGTGCACACCGCCGCGTCCCGGCCGACCCGGAGCGCGGCACCCGGCTCGCTCGGCGCCTCGGCCATCGTCATACCGGCCGTGGCGCCGGAGTCGGCCTCGGAGACGGTGGCCATGGTGAGTTCGAGCACGTGCGTTCCCCCTGTGGTGTCCGTGCACGTCCGTGCACCATCCGTGCACGTCCACGCGACGAGGCCGGATCGGCCTGCCGCCGCATGATAGAACGCCCCGCCGGGGCGCGTCCGGCACAATGGAGTCATGACCGAGCGAAAGCCACCGGGTGTGCCGTTCGACTCGTTTGTCGACAAGCAGATCCGTGACGCGCAGGGGCGCGGCGCGTTCGAGCGACTGCCGGGGGCGGGCGAGCCGCTGCCGAGCGAGGTCGACTCCACGTACGACGAACTGTGGTGGATCAAGCGGAAGTTGGCGCGTGAGGGCTTGTCCGTCCTGCCGCCCGCGCTCGCCCTCCGCAAGGAGGCCGAGGACGCCCTCGACGCGGCCTACGCGGCCCCTTCGGAGCGGATCGCCCGGAAGATCGTCGAGGACGTCAACGTCAAGATCAAGGACATGATGTTCAAGCCCCCGCCCGGCCCCCCGCTGGGCAGGAAGCAGTACGACGTCGAGGAGGTCGTACGGGAGTGGCACCGGCGGAGAGCGGGCCGCCAGGGGGTGCGGTTCCGCTAGTCCGCGAAGCGGCGCAGGCCGGTGACCGACCAGACGGTCGCGATCCGTCCGTCCGTCACCTCCAGCAGGTCGATCCCGCTCTTTCGGAGACCGTCCGCCCCGGTCACGTGCCAGCAGCAGGCGACCCGGCCCAGCCCGGTGTCGACCAGCGGCGTGCCGTCCACGGCGTACACCAGGTCGGGCCGCTGCGCACGGAAGCCGGAGATCAGACCGACGATCCCGGCCGGGCCGTGGACCGCGTCGGTCGCCGCGCCCCGCTCGGGTTCGTTGGCGAAACGGATCCGGAAACCGGGCGCGAGGAAGGCCTCCGGGTCGCTGAAGTCGCCGTTCCACAGGGCGGTCCAGCGCTCGAAGAGGGCGATGCCGGTGGCGGGGGTGGGGGCGGCGGTCCGCCGCGTCGTTGTCGTCATGGGCATCAGCCTCCGCCCCGTCCGCGACACCCCCCTGTCGGTGATTGCCGTCACATCCGTCAGAGCACGGTGGCCGCGTCGAGGGGGACGACGTCCGAGCCGAGGGTGTCGAGGGCGGTGAGGTCCACGGCGCGGTGCGGGGCTCGCTCGTCCAGCGCCGTCGCGGCACGCACCCGGTCCAGCCGGAACCCGCGCGGCGCGTTCCGCAGCCGGCACCAGCCGGCCAGGTACCAGTGCTCCGTGCCGCCGAGGAACCCGAGCGGTTCGACGTCCCGCGCGGTGCGCCGGCCTGCCGCGTCGGCGTAGTCCAGCCGCAGCACCCGGCCCGCCGTCAGCGCCTCCCGCAGGGCGCGGGGCACCACCGGCCCGGCGGGAGGCGCCGGCCGGGTCGCCGGCACCAACAGCCGTACCCGCTCGGCCAGTTCGCCCGCCGCGCGACGCTCCCGCTCCGGCATGACGGCCAGCACCTTGTGCAGCGCGCTGCGCGCGTCCACCGCGAACGGCGTGCCGTCCAGGGCGTGCAGTGCGACGGCCAGGGCGGTCGCCTCGGCCGGGGTGATGGTCAGCGGGGGCAGTGTGCGCTCCCGGTCCAGGACGTAGCCGCCGGTGCGGCCCGGTTCGGCGTGGATCGGCAGCCCGGACTGCTGCAGCGCGGCCAGGTCCCGCTCGATCGTACGGACACTGACCTCGAAGTGCCGGGCGAGCGCGCGGGCACTGCGGGGACGCGGGGCGGCGGCACGCAGCTCCTCGACGAGGGCGTAGAGACGGTCGGTGCGGTTCACGGCAGACAGTGTGCGGTCCCCGTGCGGGAAAACCGGGCGGCGGGTGCGGCCGGCACCGCCCACAATGACCGGCATGACGTGGACCATCGCCCCCGAACCGTACGACTCGCCCGTCGCCGCCGCCCTGTGGCGGGCGTACTACACCGAGGTCAGCGACCGCTGGTACCTGCTGCACGCGGGGCACCGCACCGACCCCGGCGAGCTGGAGCGGGAGATCGCGGCCGAGGCGGGGGCCGAACTCGCGGCGCCCACCGGCCAGTTGCTGGTCGGCTGGTGCGCGGGCGAGGCGGGCGGTTCGGCGGGGGTACGGCTGATCGACGCGGACACGGCCGAACTCACCCGGGTGTTCGTGCGCGAGCCACTGCGTGGCAGAGGCGGCGCCCCGCTGCTCGTGGCCGCCGCCGAGGACGCCGCCCGCGCCCTCGGGGCCCGGCGGATCGTCCTCGACACCCGCGACGACCTGGTCGAGGCCCGCGCCCTGTACGCCCGCCTCGGCTACGCCGAGACCGCCCCGCACAACGACGACGCGTACGCCGAGCACTGGTTCCGCAAGGAGCTGGCCGTCAGCTGAACCCGGCCGCCGGCCGGCCCTGCGGTTGTTCGCGGGGCTGTTCGCGCGCGGAGCCGCACAGCTCGCCGGTGAGTTCCCTCACCAGCTCCGTCAGGTCGGTCGAGCGGTCCGGCTGCCACCAGTCGCCGAGGAGTTCGGCCAGGGACTCCTCGCGGGCCGCGGCCAGCCGGTCGGCGACCTGACGGCCGGTGTCGGTCAGGTACAGCTCCAGCCCCTCGCGCCCGGCGAGGCGCCGTTCCTCGACCTGGCGGGCGGCGGCGAGGACGACCTCCAGCGGGACGGGGCCGTGCTCGGCGAGCACGCAGGGTTCGACCGAGCCGTACCTGCGCGTGCGCAGCAGCAGCCAGCTCGCGGCGGGCAGCAGGTCGTAGCCGGCCCGTGCGGTGATCTTCTCGTAGATCTCCCGGCGGCCCTCGCGGGTACCGAGCACGGACAGGGCGCGGCAGCACTCGTCGTAGGAGGAACGCTCGACCGGGTTGGGCGCGAGGGTCTCGGAGACGTCCGGTGCGGTGACCGAGCCGCGCAGCGGATCCTCCTTCAGGAACCACGCCAGCAGGAAGCCGAGCAGGGCGACCGGGGCGGCGTAGAGGAAGACGTCCGTGATGGCGGAGGCGTACGCGTGCAGCGCGCCGGGGCGCAGTGCCGGTGGCAGTGCGGCGATGCCCCGCGGGTCGGACTTCAGGGCGTTCGCACTGGTGCCGGGTGGCAGCGGGACTCCCCGGAAGGCGGCGGTGAGTTTGTCGCCGAGGCGGCTCGCGAAGATCGTGCCGAAGATGGCCACGCCGAAGGAGGCGCCGATGGAGCGGAAGAAGGTAGCGCCGGAGGTGGCCACGCCCAGGTCCTCGTACGAGACCGCGTTCTGCACGATGAGGATCAGCACCTGCATGACCAGGCCGAGGCCGAGACCGAAGACGAAGAAGTAGACGCTCATCACGGCGGTCGAGCTGTGCTCGGTGAGCCGGTGCAGCAGGAGCAGGCCGAGGGCGGTGACGGCGGTGCCGGTGACCGGGAACACCTTCCAGCGCCCGGTGCGGCTGACGATCTGTCCGGACACGGTCGAGGACAGCAGCAGGCCGAGCACCATCGGCAGCATGTACACCCCGGACACGGTCGGCGAGACGCCGTGCACGACCTGGAGGAAGGTCGGCAGATAGGTCATCGCGCCGAACATGGCGAAGCCGACGATGAAGCTGATCACGGCGGCGAGCGTGAAGGTGCGGATGCCGAACAGCTTGAGCGGCAGCACGGGTTCGGCGGCCCGGCGCTCGACGGCCACGAAGGCCACGGCCAGCACCACGCCCAGCGCGGCGAGCCCGATGATCTGCGCCGAGGCCCAGGGCCAGGTCGTACCGCCGAGGGAGGCGACGAGGACCAGGCAGGTGGCGACGGCGGCGATCAGGAAGGTGCCGGCGTAGTCGATGACGTGGCGTTCGCCGCGGCGCGGCAGGCGCAGCGCGGTGGCGATCGCGGCGAGCGCGACGACACCCACGGGGAGGTTGACGTAGAACACCCAGCGCCAGCTCAGATGCTCGGTGAGCAGCCCGCCGAGCAGCGGCCCGAGCACGCTGGTCGCGCCGAAGACGGCCCCGAACAGCCCCTGGTAGCGGCCGCGTTCGCGCGGCGGTACGAGGTCGCCGACGATCGCCATCGACAGCACCATCAGCCCGCCGCCGCCGAGGCCCTGGAGCGCGCGGAACCCGATCAGCTCGCCCATGTTCTGCGCCATGCCGCACAGCGCCGAGCCGATGAGAAAGATCACGATTGCCGTCTGGAACAACCGTTTCCGGCCGTACTGGTCGCCGAGCTTGCCCCACAGCGGGGTCGCGGCGGTCGAGGCCAGCAGATAGGCGGTGACCACCCAGGACAGGTGCTCCAGGCCGCCGAGATCGCTCACGATCGTCGGCAGCGCGGTCGAGACGATGGTCTGGTCGAGCGCGGCGAGCAGCAGTCCGAGCAGCAGGGCGCCGATCGGGACGAACACATTGCCGGGGACGTGTTCGCCGCCCTTCACGTCCATCGTCGTGCCGTGCGTGTCGAGGGTCATGGAGACCTCCCGGAAGGCTCGGAATGCACCTTCTCCATCGTCGTCGGTGTGACCGGTTATGGCCTGTCGAGTCCCGCGTTTCAGACGGCGGATGCGGACAAGCTCCGCATAGTCTCGGAAGCTCGCAAGGGGAGGACGAACACATGAGTGATTCCGCGAGTCCCGGGGGTCCGGAGGGTCCCGGGAGTCCCGAGGGCCGTACGTGCCCGCGGTGCGGGGCGCCGAGGGGCCTGGACCTGAGCCCGTCGTGCGACTGCACCGAGCGGGCGGCCGAGGCCCTGCGGGAGACGCGGACGGCCGAGGCGGCAGCGGCGGAGGACTTCGACCCGTTGCGCATCCGCCCGTACGTCGAGGTGGACGAGCCCGCGCAGACCGGCGCGGTGCCTCCGGTCGAGGCCACGCTGCCGCTGCGCCCGTTACCGGGGCCGAGCACGACGGACCTGCGGATGTTCGAGGAGGGCGGGGCGGACGGCTCGGCCGCGGGGCGGCTCGCGCCGGGCGGGGCGCCACGGCGGCGGGCCCGGCGCACCGTCCTGCTGTCGGCCGCCGGCGCGGGCGTGGCGGTCGTGGCGGCGGCCGGCTTCGCGAGCGGGCTGTTCTCGTACGACACCCCGTCGTCCCGGGACCGTGCCGGCGCCCAGGAGGTCAGGGAGAGCGTCCCGGACGTGAGCACGCCGGCCTCGTCGTCCCCGCCGCCGGCGGATTCCCCGCCCGTGTCCCGCTCGCTGGTGCGTCCGTCCTCGGCCCCGCCGGCCCCGGCCCGATCGGCCACGCCGTCCGCGTCGCCGACCTCCAGGACCCCGTCCCCCACGGCGTCCCGCTCGCCCTCCCCCTCCGTGACGGCCTCCGTGAGCGCGCAGACCACGCCCGCCGCCGCACCGGTGCTACGCCTTGGCGACAGGGGCCCGCAGGTCGCCGAACTCCAGGAGCGGCTGGGCCGGTTGAACCTGTACGACGACGGGGTCGACGGCGTCTTCACCCGTCCCGTGGAGGACGCGGTGCACACCTACCAGCTGGCCCGGGGCATCACCGGCGACCCCTACGGGGAGTACGGCCCGGCGACCCGGCAGCGCCTGGAGTCGGAGACGTCACAGCCGCAGCAGTCGTCGCAGCCGTGAGGGCGGGCCGGGGGGCGTCGTCGGGACCAGGCCGGCCGTGGCGGTGGGGGGACGGCGCCTGCGGGCCGACCCCGAGCGGGGCCCGGCGCCTGCGGCCGCGAGGCGCAGGAGGGAGTCGACGACCGGCGACAGCGCGGCCGGGGCGCCGCCGGGGAAGGGCGGGCCAGACCCCACGAGCCGGGATGTTCCAAGCGGCACCCTCTGGGGCCCGTCGGCTCCGGCCCGCCCGCGTCAGCCGATGTGCAGTCGGACGGTCCCGTCGGCGCCCGCCGCGACGCGTACGTGCGTGAGGTCGGGCACGGCCACGTCGGGCTCGTGCAGACCGGCCCGGGGGCCGATGCCCACCACGGTCATCCCCGCGGCCCGCCCCGCCGCGATCCCGGCCCCGGAGTCCTCGAAGACCACGCAGTCGGCCGCGGCCACGCCCAGTTCGGCGGCGCCCTTCAGGAAACCCTCGGGGTCGGGCTTGCTCGCGCCCACCGACTCGGCGGTGATCCGGACCTGCGGCAGCGGCAGCCCGGCGGCGTCCATGCGCGCGGTGGACAGCGCGACGTCCGCGGAGGTCACCAGGGCGTGCGGCAGACCGCGCAGGGCGGCCAGGAAGGCGCTCGCGCCGGGGATCTCGACCACGCCGTCCGTGTCGGCGGTCTCCTCGGCGAGCATGCGCGCGTTGTCGGCGAGGTTCTGCTCGACGGGCCGGTCGGGCAGCAGGACGGCCATGGAGGCGTGCCCCTGGCGGCCGTGGACGACCTTCATCACCTCGTCACCGGCCAGCCCGTGCCGCTCGGCCCAGCGCCGCCAGATGCGCTCGACCACGGCGTCCGAGTTGACGAGGGTGCCGTCCATGTCGAGCAGGAGGGCGCGGGCGGTGAGGACGGTGGGCGTGGCGGTGGCCGTCATCGGCAGCTCCAGGAACGAAGAGGATCCCCGTGGGGGAAGGGACCGGGAGGGACAAGCCCCGAAGGGACAAAGGAGCCCCGTCCGCCGGTCAGGGAAAACGGACGGGAGCCACTTTGTTCCTCCACGGTACAAAATAGCTCCCGATCCCGCCAGCGGCTCCGTCCAGGGTTCACCCGCCGTTCAGCTCAGCCGGCGATCGCCTCGTACAGGCTCCACACACCCAGCCCGAGCATCAGCAGCGCCGCGATCTGCGTGATCAGCCGCAGCGGCACCTTCTTCATCAGGGCCTTTCCGCCGACGATGCCGAGTCCGGCGACGGCCCACAGGCCGAGCGTCGCACCGAGGCCGACGGAGATCGGGTCGTTGTAACGGGCGGCGAGGTTGGCGGTCATGATCTGGGTCAGGTCGCCGAACTCGGCGACGAGGATGAGCATGAAGCCCGTGCCCGCGACCTTCCAGAAGGACTGGTCGGCCGGCTTCCTGATCTCCTCTTCGTCCTCGTGCTTCTGGAGCAGCAGCATGGCCGCGCCGCCGAGGAAGAGGACACCGGTGATCGCGTGCACGATCTGCTGCGGCAGCAGGGTCAGCACACTGCCGGCCGCGACGGCCAGCACGACGTGCAGCAGGAAGGCGGCGGCCACGCCCGCGAAGACGTGGCTCGCCCGGTAGCGGGTGCCGAGGACCAGACCGGCGAGCGCGGTCTTGTCCGGCAGTTCGGCGAGGAAGATGACGCCGAAGACGAGCGCCGTCACGGTGATGCTGATCAAGGTCCCTCAATCGGTCGGGCCGCCCCGCCGAGAGTGTGGTATGTCACGCGATGACACCTCGGCACGGCAGCACACTCGGCGCCCGTGTCACGGGACACGGGCGTGCACTGCTTGCCGAAGGTCTCGCTGGCGGACCCCGACACGACTCGGCGGTCCGCCTCCGGGCGCCGGCTCAGGCTCGCTGAGCAGTATGTCGACGTTCCGGCGAAGAGCTACTCCCCTTCTGCGCGACCCATCGTACGGGATGTGACAGTTCGGCCGTGAACCAGCCGAAGCCCTGCTGTGTCATGAACGCGTCACCAATTTCTTACCGAACGCTCACCTCGCGGCAACGCCACCTCGCGAGCATTTCCCCGCCCGCGCCCCAACACCCCTACCTCGCAAGGGAGTTCACATGGCCCGCGCCGCGAAGATCTACGCGCGTCGACGACTGAGCATACTCGTGGCTCTTACCGGCCTCACAGCCTCCGCCGCCCTGTTCGACTCGCCCGCCGCCTCCGCCGCCCTCCCCGCCCCGGTCAGCGGCGCCACCGCCCGCGGCTACCTCTCCCAGCTCACCGTCGCCACCGAGGACCGCACCGGCTACGACCGCGACCTGTTCCCGACCTGGATCACCGTCTCCGGCACCTGCAACACCCGTGAGTGGATCCTCAAGCGGGACGGTACGAACGTCGTCACCGACTCCGCCTGCACCGCGACCAGCGGCAGCTGGTACTCCCCGTACGACGGCGCGACCTGGACCGCCGCCTCCGACCTCGACATCGACCATCTCGTCCCGCTGGCCGAGGCCTGGGACTCCGGCGCGAGCAAGTGGACCACCGCCCAGCGGCAGGCCTTCGCCAACGACGTCACCCGCCCGCAGCTCCTCGCCGTCACCGACAACGTGAACCGGTCCAAGGGCGACCAGGACCCGTCGACCTGGGTCCCGTCCCGGTCCGCCTACCTCTGCACCTACGTCCGCGCCTGGGTGCAGGTGAAGTACTACTACGACCTCTCGGTCGACACCGCCGAGAAGAACGCCCTGACCAAGGACCTGGCGAACTGCTGACGTCCGCGACCGCCGGCGGACGGTGAGCGGCCGATGCGCGCCGCAGACGCACGCTGCCGGCATGCCGGACCTCGGCCCTCGTACCGGACGTACGCGGGCCGGGACCCGGTGCTGCGCGTGGGCACACCTCGCGGCCGGAGGCCGGAGGGAGTTCGGCGACAGGGGCCGGGTCAGGCGGCCGGGCGGCGGCGCATCACGTAGCCCGCGACCGCGCCCGCGCCGAACAGGGCCGCCACCGAGACACCCGTGGCGAGCCAGGTCGCGCCGAGCCACTGGGCGCCGTAGTAGCCGAGGGCGACGCTGTACACCGCCCAGGACAGACCCGCCAGCGCCGACCACGGGACGAAGTCGCGGGCGCGGCGATGGGCGGCGCCGGCGCAGAAGGAGACGACCGAACGCCCGGCGGGGGCGAAGCGGGCCAGCACGACGAGGGCGCCGCCGCCCCGGGCCAGCGCGTCGCCGAGCCGTTCCTGCGCGCTGGTCAGCCGGCGGGAGCGGGCTATGGCCCGGTCCAGCCGCTCCCCGCCCCGCCAGGCCAGACGGTAGGCCACGAGATCGCCGAGGACCGAGGCGGTCGCCGCACAGATGACCAGGACGAGCAGGTCCGGCACGCCGTGCGGGACCTGGCCGGTGGCCGCGCCGGAGCCCGCCGCCGCGGCCGTGCCCGCCGCGATGACGAGCACACCGCTCGGCAGCACCGGCACGAACACGTCGAGCAGTACGGACAGGGCCACCACCGCGTAGATCCACGGCCCGTCGGCCAGTGACCCCACACTCTCGAACACCACGACTCCCGTTGCTCCCCCGTTGACAGCCGTACAGCGTACGCCGGGGGTGTGACAGCCGGGGCCAGGGGGGCCGATGGGGCGATTCCGGACGTCGGTTCACTCTTCTGGCGCCCCCCGTGCGGCGGAGCGGTCCCGGGTCCCGTAGCAACGTAGAGAGGCCTGTCCTCGGACAGAAGGCATACGTAGTAACGAAACGGCGCATTAGCGCAGGAAAAGGTGCACTCATGGTGGCAGCCGTATACACGGGCGCCCTCGCCGCAGCCCTGTTCGCGACCGGAACCGCAAGCACGCCCGGCTTCACGCTGGACGCCTCCGGCGTGTTCAGCCCGCCGACCGCGACCGTCGCGTCGAAGGCCGTGACGTACGATCAGAAACTCGTCCCGGCAGGCGCCTTGATCAACGTCCGGCAACAGACCGGGCCGGGCGGCGCCACGACGGTCGAGCTGCGGGTGGCGGGCCTCAAGGCCGGCCACCAGTACGGGGCCCACATCCACCAGAAGGCCTGCGGGGCCAAGCCCGACGCCGCCGGCAAGCACTACCAGGACAAGGCCGGCACGGACGCCGCCCACGTCAACAACAAGAACGAGGCCTGGCTGGACTTCAAGGCCGACGCGAACGGCATCGGCCATGCGACCGCGCGGCACGGCTGGGCCTTCCGCAAGGGGCAGGCCGGCTCGGTGGTGATCCACAGCGAGCCCGGTACGAAGGGAGCCCGGGCCGCCTGCTTCACCGTGCCGTTCGGCGGCACGTCGTGAGCGACGGCCGGTGGACGTCGTCGGCGACGGTGACGTGACAGCGGCAGCGGCAGCGACAGCGACAGCCTGACGGTACAGGGCGGCGCCCTCCCCCCTCGTGGCGGGAAGGGCGCCGTCCCGTGCGCCGGGCGCGCGGGGCACTCAGGCGCGCGTCAGGCGGCCATCGGGGCCCGCTCGGCGACCGGCTCGCCGTCCGCGGCCGCGCCCTTGCCGAAGAGCCGGTCGAGGCCGAAGGCGCCCGAGCCGGTGAAGACCAGCAGGAAGAACGCCCAGCAGAACAGGACGGACAGCTCGCCGCCGTTCTGGATGGGCCACAGCGCGGCCTGCTGGTGGACGTCGAAGTAGGCGTACGCCATCGAGCCCGAGGCGATCAGCGCGGCACCACGGGTGCCGAGGCCGAGGAACACCAGGGCGCCGGCGGCCAGTTGGATCACGGCCGCGTACCAGCCGGGCCAGGTGCCGGACGGGATCGTGCCGCCATGGGTGCCCACGGCGCCGCCGAGCACGCCGAAGAGGGAGGCGGCGCCGTGCACGGCGAAGAGCAGGCCGACGACGACGCGGAAGAGCCCGATGACGTACGGCTGGGCGGAGTTGAGGCGTGCGGACATGTGGGGGTTCTCCTCTTCGGTGCCGGCCGGGGGCATGGCCGGTCATGGGGGTGTACCGAACGGGAGATCCAGGTTAGGCGAACCTTATTGGTACTTGCAAGTTCAAACATTAGGGGTCCGCCCTCTCACCTCCAGCCCGTCGAGCAGTTCCGCCGTCGCCTCCGCCACCGCGGCCACCGCCCGTTCGAAGACCTCACGGTTGTGGGCGGCGGGGGCGCGGAAGCCGGAGACCTTGCGTACGTACTGCAGCGCGGCGGCGTGGATGTCGTCGTCCGTGGCCTCGCCGGGCAGGACGGGCGGGCGCAGCGTCTTGATGCTTCGGCACATGCCCCAAGTCTCCCGCTCGCCGCCCGCCCCTGCGATGATCACGACGGAGGCGGCCACCGATCCCCGGGGCCGACCATCGAAAGGAACAGCGTCATGGCCACCGAGCACACCGAGCGGAGTGGATCCGTCGAGCACAGCGGGCCCGCCGGGACGAGCGGGAGCGGCGGGGGCGGCCCGCGGAGCACCGTGGCCGTCCTCGGCCCCGGCGGCACGGGCGGGCTGCTCGCCGCCCTGCTCTCCCGCGCCGGCCACCGCGTCGTCTGCCTCGCGCAGGACGGCACGGCCGACACCCTGCGCCGCACCGGAATCGCCGTCCGCAGCGCGCAGTTCGGCGCGTTCACCGCGTCCGTCGAGGCGGACACCGAACTGCGCGAACCGGTGGACGCCTGCCTGATCGCCGTCAAGCACACCGCGCTCGACGCCGCCCTGACCCGCATCCCGCCGGCCGCGCTGGGCGACGCCCTGGTCGTCCCGCTGCTGAACGGCGTCGAGCACCCCGCCGCGCTGCGCGGCCGGTACCGCCCCGACCGGGTCGCGCCGGCGGTGATCCGCGTGGAGTCCACCCGCGTCTCCCCCGGCGTGATCGAGCACGGCAGCCCGTTCACGGAGATCGACCTGGCCGGGGACGGTGTGCCGCGCGCCCGGCTGGACGCCCTCGCCACCGTGCTCGCCGACGCCGGTACGGCCGCCCGCGTGGTCGAGGACGAAACGGCGGCACTGTGGGCCAAGATGGCGTTCCTGGCCCCGTTCGCCCTCCTCACCACGCGATACGGCCTCCCGCTCGGCGAGGTCCGCACCCGGCACCGCGAGGAGTTGGAGTCCCTCGTCGCCGAGACGGCCGCGGTCAGCCGCGCCTGCGGCGCCCCCGCCGACCCGGCGAGCGCCCTCGCCCGCTACGACGCCTTCCCGCCCGCGGCCAAGTCGTCCATGCAGCGTGACGCCGAGGCGGGCCGACCGCTGGAACTGGACGCCATCGGCGGGGCGCTGCTGCGCGCGGCCGGCCGGCACGGCGTGCCTGTACCGGTGACGTCCCGCCTGGTGGAGGAGTTGCGGACCGCCGGCCACTGACCCGCTGCCGGGCGACGTCCACCGACCCGGGACGGCGGGCCGGCCCGTCGCCCCGCATCCCCCCGGCCACCCGTTCGGCTGAACCTCCCACGGACCCCACGAACGAGCTCGCACCTCAAAATCGAACAGGCGTAGCATTGCCGCGTGGCTACGCCCTACGAATTCCCCAGTGACCTCCTGGCCGGTCAGGAGGAGCTGCATCAGGTCAGGGCCGAGCTGTCGGCCCTGCTCAAGCGGTTGCCCTGGTCGGTGGCGCCGATGGACGGATTCAGTGACGACACCGGCTGGCGCAAGGTGGAGCGGCCCGCGTCCCCCGGCTGGACCGAGGACGAGCAGGCCGAGGTGGAGAAGCTGCGCCGGCGCGAGCACGAGCTGGCCGTGTTCGTCAGCACGCACCGCTTCTGGGCCGAGGTCGCGGCGCCGGACCGGGTGGAGACACGCACCCGGCTGAAGCACGCCCCCGAGCGGACAGAGGAGTAGACAGGAGGAGCCCCCGGCCGTGCGGCCGGGGGCTCCTCGTCGGTGGGCGCGGACGGTTTCGAACCGCCGACATCCTGCTTGTAAGGCAGGCGCTCTACCCCTGAGCTACGCACCCCGAACACCCGGACGAGTGCCCAGGTCGAGTCGACAGCCTACCTTGCCGGGACCCGTGTACCGCAAACCCGTTGCGGCGGGCGATCAGGGTGTCGCCCGGTGATGCGGTCAGGGTTTTCCGGGGGTTATCCCCAGCCCGGGTCCGGGAGGTTCCCTGATTCCCGGTCCCAGCGTGATCACTTACGGTCGTGGCAGAGACCGACAAGTCCGGCCGCCGTACCCGGCGGACCGGTTCAGGGGGAGATGTCGCATGGCCCGTTCCGTTGCCGTCCGCACCGCCGTCATGGCCGTGGTCACCGGGGTGCTCGTCGCAGGACTGAGCGCGTGCGGCGCCTCCGCCGGGAACGACAGACACCCCGACCACACGTCCTTCGCGCTGCACGGCCGCACCCTCACCGTCGACTCCGACGACGCGGCACTGGACATCGTCGCCGCACAGGGCGCCAAGGCGGGCACGGTCCAGGTCACCCGCTGGTTCCAGGGGAAGGTCATCGTCGGCGGCAGCCCCAGGGTGAGCTGGTCGTTCCAGGACGACCGGCTCGAGCTGCGCCTGCACTGCTCCGGATTCATCGCGGACTGCTCGGCCAAGTACCGCATCGAGGTGCCGCGCGGGATCGCCCTGACGGTGACCGACGGCAACGGAGACGTGCACGCGCAGGGCTTCGCGAACCCGGTCGGCATCCACAGCAGCAACGGCGGGGTGCGTGTCACCGACTCCAGCGGACCGCTCGAACTGCACTCGAGCAACGGCACGGTCAGCGCCGAGGCCTCCTCCCGGCAGGTCCGGGCCCAGACGAGCAACGGCGCGGTGCACCTCGACCTGAGCGCCATACCCGACAGCGTGGACGCCCGCAGCAGCAACGGCGCCGTGACGATCACCGTGCCCCACGCCGACTACCGCGTCCGGACCAGCTCCAGCAACGGCAGGGTCACGGTGTCCGTGCCGCGCTCCGACAGCAGCGCGCACACGGTGACGGCCGGCACCTCCAACGGCGGGATAACGGTCCGTACGGCGAACTGACGGCCCGCCGTACGGCAACTGACCGGCCCGTGTGTTCGTCTTCCACGGGTGGGAGAATGACTCCACCCAGGGCGGACCACAGCACGGGAGAGGGATGTGACGGCGAGGAGAGGGCCCACGGCTCTCAGATCCACGGCTCTGCGCGACACCCTCACTCTCATCGGCCTGCCGGTGCTGGCCGCGCTCGCGCTGCCCGCCGCGTTCGCCGGCGGCGGCACCCGGCGCTGGTTCGGCGGCCGGGCGGAGGGCCAGCGGGCCGAGGCACAGGCGGCGAAGGACGCGGCGGCGGCCGCGTTCTACGAACTCGACACCGCCCAGCGGGACCTGCGGATCTCCGTCGAGACCATCACGGCGGTGGACGACACCCCGGCCGCCCGGCGCGCCGCGAGCGACTTCGCGGCGCTCGGCGGCCGGATCGACGAGGTCAGCCAACGCTACATCCAGGCGGTCGACGCCCACGATCTCGACCGGGACGACCTGGAGGCCTCCGCCGCGTCCCGCGCGCGCTCGGAGCTGACCGCCGCCAAGGACGAGCTGCTGCGCGTCAAGCAGGAGCTGGACCGGTTCGGCAGCTCGCTCGCGCCGCTGCTGGGCAAGGCCGAGACCCAGCTGGCCCGGGTGGCTCCCGCCGTGGAGCGGGCCCGGCAGGCGCTGCTGGGCGCGAGCAACGCGCTGGACGCCGTGCGGGCGCGGGCCCTGCGGGCCGACGACCTCGCGGGCCGGCTCGCCGCGCTGTCCCCGGAGCTGACGAAGCTGAACCAGGGGGCCGGGCAGCACGGCGTGCAGCAGACGCTGGAGCGCGCCGAGCGGGTGCAGCGGGAGGCCGGGGCGATCCGGGCCGAGGCCGAGCGGCTGCCGGAGCTGGCGGCCGAGATCGACCACCGGCTGGTCTCGCTGCGCACGCGCGCGCAGGCGCTGACCACGCGGGCCGGGCAGGTGGACCCGGTCCTCAGCGAGCTGCGGCGACGGTTCGCCGCGGCCTGCTGGCAGGATCTCCAGCACGTGCCCGAGCAGGCCGCGGAGAACGTACGGCAGGCCGAGCTGAAGCTGCGCGAGGCGCAGTCGGCCCGGGAGGCCCAGCGCTGGCCGGACGCCACGTCGCTGCTGTCGACGGTCCGGGCGCTGCTGAACACCACCGACGAGGCCGTGTCGGCCGCCGGTGACCGGCTGACCAGGCTGAACGCCGTGCAGAAGGATCCGCAGGCCGAGATCGAGCGCACCCGGTTCGCGATCCGGGACGCGCAGCGGCTGGCGATGAGCGGGCGGTCGACGCCGGATCCGCGTCATGCGCGGCCGCTGGACGAGGCGGTGGGACGGCTGGAGAGGGCCGCGGCGTCGCTGGAGGGGCGGCACCCGGACTACTGGCACTTCCTGACCGAGACGGACGCCGTGCGGCAGGCCGCGGCCGGGGTGGTCGCGCGGATTCGTGAGGAGCGCGGCGGGCACTGAGCGGCGGGCACTGCTGTTGCCCCACCCGGTGAGGTGGGCGGATATTGGGTGGACGGATGGCCTCCGCTATACGCCCGAGGGAGGCGGACATGGCCACACACGCAGCGCACCCGCAACAGCGGCAGCGGATCCGGTTCGATCAGCATCTGCCCGTCGACCACCGGCTGAACACGGTCTACCGGATCGGCGCGGGCCTAATCGGCGCGTTCCTCGTCGCCTTCGGCATCCTGGGTCTGTTCCACAACATCGGCTTCTTCAGCACCGGCGGTGCCGAGGTCGTCGGGCTGAACACCAACGACACGCTGAGCGTGCTGTCGATCGCCGTCGGGGCGATCCTGCTGGCCGGCATGGTGATCGGCGGGAACGTGGCGTCCACGCTGAACATGGTGTTCGGGGTGCTGTTCCTGCTGGCCGGCTTCCTGTTCCTCGGCCTGCTGGACACACCGCAGAACTTCCTGGCGTTCAAGATCCAGAACGTGTTCTTCAGCTTCGTCGTGGGCCTGCTGCTGATGACCTTCGGCATGTACGGCAGGGTCGGCTCGACCCTGCCGCACGACAACCCGTACTGGCGGGCCCGCCATCCCTCGACGGACGGGCCCGAGCAGCGGGCGGACGATCAGGTGCGGTAGGCGTAGAAGTACGCGCCCGGGTACGACGCGGCGAGGCTCGCCACCGACCGGTTGTAGGTGTTCGTCGAGTGGTACGTCACGTACGGCACGCCGTAGCGGTCGCGGTAGGTGACGATCATCGAGTGGTCCTTGGACCCGTCCCGGTTGAAGTCCATCTGGATCACGTCGCCGAGGTCCGCCTGGTAGACGTCGGCGAGCGGCGTGACGCGCTTGGAGGACAGGGCGAACCAGGAGAACTCGTTGACGCCGACGAACGAGTCGGACTGGATCTCGGAGTTGCCGAACCACTTGTGGAAGTCCGTGCCGTCGCCGGGGACGTGCTTCCAGCCGCCCGCCTTCAGGGACTGGCTGACGAAGTTGGTGCAGTCACCGCCGTCGGCCTCGCCGTTGAAGTCCGGGTAGTCCGGGTTGTAGTGGCTCCAGTACTTCTGCGCGTACGCCACCATGGCCTGGTAGTCGTAGGTGCCGCCGGTGAGCTTCTTCGGGTTGGCCGGTGCGGGCCAGGTGGTGGCGGCGCGGGGCGCGTCCGGCGGACCGTCGTCGGCGGGCGTGGTCTTCGCCTTGGCGACCGACGGCGTGACGACCTGGTTCACGGCGAGGTAGCCGTCGTCGGTGTCCTTGATGCCGCTCAGCTGCCAGTCGCCGTGGCGGTCGGCCTTGAAGGTCAGCTCGTGGTGCGCCTGGAAGCCGGTGGTCTTCGGTCCGTTGGCCGACGGCTTCTCGTAGGTCAGGGTCGTGGTCTCGGTGACGGCGACCTTGGCGCTGCGGCCGTGCACCTCGGTCGCGTCGAGCGTGACCTGCGTGCTGCCGGCGCGGTACTTCTCGCCGAGCTTGGCCAGCAGACTCCTGCGGGCGGTCAGCGTCCGCACGGCGGACGACTCCTGGTGGCTCTGCCCACCGGACAGGCGCACGGAGCCGGAGAAGCCCGCCGTGTGCCGCGTGCCCTTGCTGCCGACGCCGTCCACGAGGGCCTGGGTGCGGTCGGTGAAGACCGCGTCGGCCAGCTTCTGGAAGGTCGCCTTGGTGGCCGCGTTCACCGTCGGGTCGTCCACGACGGCGGCGCCCGCGGTCCAGTTGGGCAGCAGGGCCACGCCGGCGACCAGCGAGGCGGCCGCGGCGCCCACTATGGTGGCGCGGCGGCGCTTACGGCTCAGTTTTCTCGATCTCAATGATGTTCCCCTCTATGCCGGTAGGCCTACCGAGCGGTACGCATCCTTACACGGATCGTGTGACTGGTGTGAAGAGAGCTGCACAAGCGGAACTACTGTTACTCGCTTGTCACTTGAGGACGTTCACCGCACGACCGTCGACCAGTCCGGCGACTGGGCCGGGTCGAGGGCGCGCAGCGCCGCGAGGGTCTGCGGCTTCTGGACGTCGAGCCAGTCGGCGAGCTCCTTGAAGGACACGCACTTGACGCCCTTCTTGGTGCAGATCTTCGGGACGATCTGGTCGACGGCCTTCATGTAGATGCCGCCGTTCCAGTTCTCGAAGTGGTTGCCGATGAACAGCGGTGCGCGGCTGCCGTAGTACACGCGGTTGAAGCCGTCCATGTAGGACTGGACGGTCTGCTGCTCCCACTGCGGGTACTTGGCCGGGTCGCCGTGCACCTCGCCGTTGGACTGGTTGTAGAGGAAGTTGAAGTCCATCGACAGGCCCTGGAAGTCCTTGCCCGCGTACGGGAGCATTTCGAGCGGGAAGTCCCAGACGCCGTTCTTCTTCGTCGGCCAGATCTGGAAGTCGCCCGGCGAGCTGGCGTCGTAGCGCCAGCCGTAGCCGTACTTCTGCAGGGCCTTCAGCAGGTTCGGCTGGCCCTCCAGGCAGGGCGCGCGGCCGCCGGCGACCTCCTGCTTGAAGTCGAAGGGCAGGGCGGGGATGTCCTTGAAGCCGGTGTTGGTCTTCCAGTTCTCCACGAACGAGTAGAACTGGTCGATCTCGCTCTTCCACTGCTCGACGCTCCAGTCGCCGCCGCCCTTGGCGCCGCAGAAGTGGCCGTTGAAGTGCGTGCCGATCTCGTTGCCCTCCCCGTAGGCGAGGCGCAGCTGCTCCAGCGTGGTGCGGATGTGCTCGTCGGTGGCGTAGTCGATCGCGGCGTCACCGGGACTGTGCATCGGGCCCTGGTACAGCGACTTCTTGCTCTTGGGCAGCAGGTAGATGCCGGTGAGGAAGAAGGTCATGTGGGCGTCGTACTCCTTGGCCATCTCCCGGTAGTGCGAGAAGAGATGGTCGTCGCCCTCCAGCGCGCCGTCCCAGGAGAAGACCACGAACTGCGGCGGCTTCTCGCCGGGTTTGAGCGGCACCGGCTTGAGCGTGCCCTTCTGCGGGCCGGTGTAGGAGGTGGAGCCGTCTCCGAGGATCTTGGTCTTGCCGTCCCAGGAGGGGGTCGGGCTGGGCTTGGCGCCGGTCTTCGGCTGGGGCCCGGAGGCGGCCGCCGGGGCGGTGCGGTCCGTGCGGGTCAGGGCCAGGTACCCGGCCACGAGCGAGGCGACGACGAGAAAGGCGGCCAGTGTCAGGATCTGCGGCCGGCGTATGAGGGCCGGTGCGGGTGCCTGCTTGCGGCGCGGCGACTTCTTGCGGGGCATGCGCGGCTCAATCTGCGAGGAGGACGGCGGGTGCGGGTGCGGGCCCGGGGGTCAGCCCAGGCCCATGGCTGCCGACCAGAGTCGGTACGGCACGCTGTCGGCGGACGTTCCGGCCAGCCCCTGGAGTGGCAGCGGCTCCAGGGACTTGGCCAGGTCCATCCGGTAGACGACCACCGCCGTGGAGACGGAGTCGTCGCTGCCGGCGTACCAGGCTGCGGTGTCGTTGGCGGTGGTGCCGGCCTTCCCGGCCAGGTGCGGCTGCAGCGCGGCCGTGGACGGGTGGGCGGCGCGGAAGGAGTCGGTGAGCGCGTCGGTGACGTCCTGGGCCACCTCGGTGCCGACCGCGCGCTGTGGCTGCGGTGTGTTCAGGGAGACCGGCGCGCCGTTGCGGGTGATCCGGCGCACCGAGTACGGCTCGGTGTGGGTGCCGGCCGCGGCGAACGTGGCGTAGCCGCTCGCCATCCGGATCGCGCTCGGCGTGGAGTTGCCGAGCGACAGCGCGGGCACCTGCGGGCCGATGGTGTCGGACAGCAGCCCGGCGGCCTCGGCGGTCCGGCGCACCGTGTCCAGACCGGTGTCCATGCCGAGTTGCATGAACGGGGTGTTCACCGACCGGGCGAGCGCCTGGCGCAGGGTGATCTTCCCGTACGACGTGTTGCCGTCGTTGTGCGCGGTGACCTTCTTTCCGCTGCGGTCCCAGTAGGGCCCCTCGGGGGTCGTGACGGGGATGTTGTCGTCGCCGTCGTAGACGCTGTCCGGGGTGACGGGGGTGGCGGGCCCGCCGCGCGTCTTGTGGACACCGTGCTCCAGCCCGGCGGCGTAGACGAACGGCAGGAAGGCCGAACCGGCCGGGACGGTGGCCGCGTTGGACTCGTTGTAGCCCTGCGTACGGTGGTCCGGGCCGCCGTACACGGCGAGGATCCGCCCGTCGGCGGTGACGGAGGCGGCGCCGTAGTGGGCGTCCTTCGCCGGGCCCGGGTCGTTCCGCTTCGCCTGCTTGCGGGCCTTGGTGACGGCGTCGGTGAGCGCCTGCTCCCGTTTGCGGTCGAAGGTCGTGTAGATCTGGTAGCCGCCCAGGTCGAACTGCTGGTCGGTCAGGCGGCCGGCCTTCTTGGCGTACTGCGAGGCCAGTTCGACCAGGTAGTCGCTCTGCGCACCGGTGTTGTAGAGCGGGTTGGTCTTCAGCGGCTCGGGAAACGTCGTGTACGTGGCGCGCTGCTGCGGGGTCAGCCGGTGGATCTTGACCATGCGGTCCAGGATCCACTTCCAGCGCTCCAGGGCCCGCTGGTGGTTGGCCGCGCTGAGCGTCGGGTCGTACAGACCGGCGCCCTTGAGCAGTCCGGCGAGCATGGCCGCCTCGGAGACGTTGAGCTTGCTGACGTCCTTGCCGTAGTACGCCTGGGCGGCGCGCTGGATGCCGTAGCTGCCGCGGCCGAACCAGCTGGTGTTGAGGTAGCCCTCCAGGATCTGGTCCTTGCTCATCTTGTTGTCGAGCTTGAGGGCGATCATCGCCTCGGTGAACTTGCGGCTGATCGTCCGGTTCTGGTTCAGATAGACGTTTTTGACGTACTGCTGGGTGATGGTGGACCCGCCCGCGGTGTCCCCCTCGCCCACTGTCTGCCACAGGCCGCGGGTGATGCCCCGCACGGATATGCCGGGGTCGGAGTAGAAGGTCTCGTTCTCCGCCGCCAGCACCGCCCAGCGGACGTCCTGGGGGATGTCCTTGAGCGGCATCGCCTGCCGCTGCACCCAGCCCGTACGGGCCATGGGGGTGCCGTCGGACCAGAAGAAGACGTTGTCCTGCTGGGTGGCGTACGAGTTCAGGTTGCTCGGAATGTCCGTCATCGCGTACGCCGTGACGAGGAAGGCGCCGAGCAGGCCGAACGACGTGAGGACACCGCCGATCCACTGCCGCCACGAGGGCATCCAGCGGCGCCAGCCGGTCCGGCCGGGGCGCGGGTAGACGGGCTTGAGCCGGCGGGCGTAGGGCGCGAGCCGGCGGGCGTACGGCGCCAGGGGCGCGAGCAGCGCGAGCAGTCGCCGGGCGGTCGCCTCCGCGCGCTGGCGCGCCGAGAGGCGGGCGCTGCGCCGGCGCTCGGCCCGGCCGCCCCCGGTCGGCTCCGGCGACTCCGGCGGTGCGGGCACCCGCAACTGCATGGTCTCGTCCGCCGGGGCGGCATTGACCCTTATGTGCAGGGTTGCCTCACTGTCGGGCAACTCCACACCATCATCTCCCCCTTGGGGACGATCCTGTCCCCGCGACGCGTCAGTCACGACGGCGTCTCCCCTCCGCACTCGCTCGTGCTCGCGCGGTGAGCTGAGCGTTCTCGCAACGGCGCAAACAAGCTATCAGCGTATTTTCGAAACCCTCACACATGTGTCTGTGAAGAAGCCGGTTCGATATGGATCACACCTGGATCACAAGAGCCCGAACCGGGCCCCGGCGGCTACCCTGGGCCCATGCCTCGCTATGAGTACCGCTGCCGGACCTGCGGCGACACGTTCGAACTGAGCCGACCGATGGCGGAGTCGGCCGCACCCGCCTCGTGCCCGGGCGGCCATGACGACACGGTGAAGTTGCTGTCCACCGTGGCGGTCGGGGGTACGGCGGCGCCCGCCCCCGCGGCCGGTGGCGGCGGGGGCGGCTGCTGCGGCGGAGGGTGCTGCGGCTAAGTCTGCCGGGCGGACTTCAAGAATTCCCTGAGAATTCGCTCCCCCGCGAGGACCCCCCGCTCCGGCAGCGCGGTGATCCCCGGTGCCGTCCACCCCGTGTCGGCCAGCTCGCCGTGGCCGGGACGCCAGCCCCGGTCGGCGGCGAGCAGGAGGTCTGCGTCCAGCAGGGAGTCACCGGCGGACAGCGTGAGGTCCGCGCCCGTGCGGCGGGCCACCTCGCGGACCGCGGCGCTCTTGGTGAGCGGCTGCGGGACGGCGTAGAGCTTGCGGCCCTGGAGCGAGACCGTCCAGCCCCGCCCCTCCGCCCAGGCCGCCAGCTCCTTCACCCACTCCTCGGGCAGCAGCTCGCGCTCCACCACCAGGTAGGTGAACAGCTCCTCGGCGACCCGGTGCTTGCGCAGCCACGCCGGGTCGGCCGTCCGCGCCAGATGATCGTGCACCTCCGCCAGCGGCGCGCACTCGTCCGCGAGGCGCGCCTGCACGCGCGCGTGCCAGTCGGCGTCGGTGACCCCGTCGACCAGCAGATGGCCGCCGTTGGCACAGATCGCGTACGTGGGGGGCGGTCCCGGCAGATTGATCCGCTGGTACTGCTTGCGGGTCCGCGTGGTCGTCGGCACGAAGACGGCCGCGTCCCCGAGGTCGGTCAGCAGCTGGGCGGCCGTCTCCGTCAGATACGACAGCGGCCTCGCCTCGTGCACCTCCACGCACAGCAGCCGGGGCGCCCGGGCGTCCGGCATGGTCAGCGCGAGGGCCGCCGAGGAGTAGATCAGCGTACGGTCGAGGTCGCTCGCCACCAGCACCGGCATCAGACGTTCACCGCCCTGCCGTCGGCGCCCGTGGCGCCGCGGGTGTACCTGGGGTGGATCAGCCCGACGCAGGTGTACGGCAGCTCGCCGACCTCCTCGACGGGTACGCCCCGCTGCTCGGCGAGCAGGCGTACGTGGTCGAGGTCGGCGCCCGCGCCCGCACGGGCCAGGATCTTCCAGGGCACCCGGCGCAGCAGCACCCGGGTGGTCTCGCCGACGCCGGGCTTGACGAGGTTGACGTCGTGGATGCCGTACTCCTCGCTGATCCGCTCGACGGCCCGCCAGCCCGCCCAGGTCGGGGTGCGGTCCTCGGCCATCAGTTCCTTGGCGGCGGTCCCGGCCGCGTCGGCGACCTCCGGGAAGCGGGCGGCGACGGCGTCGAGGAAGGCCACGGAGACGTCGGAGCCGGCGAGTTCACGGTAGAACTTGGCGCCGTGGAAGTCGTCCGGACCCACCAGGTCGGCGCGCAGCACCGTACGGGAGATCAGGCCGGAGACCGTGGAGTTGAGGCAGGCCGAGGGGATGAGGAAGTCCTCCCGGGTGCCGTAGGTGCGCACGCAGGAGCCCGGGTCGGCGAGGACGGCGATCTCCGGGTCGAAGCCGCCGGCGCCTTCCGCCCGCTCGAACTCCTCGACGGCCAGGGCGAGTTCCCGGGTGATCGCGCCCTTGCCGGTCCAGCCGTCCACGAAGACGACGTCCCGCGGGTCGTGGTGCGCGGCCAGCCAGCGCAGCGCGGTGGCGTCGATGCCCCGGCCGCGCACGATGGAGACGGCGTAGTGCGGCAGGTCGAGCCCGTGCCGGAACCGCGCCCAGCGGCGCATGAGGACGCCGACCGGGGTGCCGGCCCGCGCCAGCGACACCAGCACCGGCCGCGGCGACCTCTGGGCGAGCACCGTCTCCGTCACCACCCCGACGGCCTGCGCGATCCGGGCGGCGGAGGCGTCGAGGGCGGCCTGGAACAGCTCCTGGTACTGCTCGCTGGGCTGGTACTCCACCGGCAGCGACTCGGCGTAGTGCGCCCCGCCGCTCTGGATGGCCTCCTCCCGCTCCTCCGTCGGCGCCTCCAGGGTCACGTCGGAGAGGTCCTGGAGGAGCCAGCCGACGTCGTCGGGCGCGTACGAGGAGAATGCGGGGCCGCGGAGGGGCTCGGGCAGCATGGCCGGCCTTTCGGGAGCGTGCTGGGGCTCGGGGACGTAGGACGGGACGACCGCGAGCAGGACGTGCGGGACGTGCGCCGCGAGCTGGGCCGCCAGCCCGTCGGGCGCATGCAGGGCCGGGGTGTCGGCGACGGAGTCGACCACGGCGACGACGGCGTCGAACCCCGCGCCGGCGACGTTGTAGGCGTACCGCTCGCCGGGCCCGTCGGCCGGGTCGTCGTGGGCGGGGAAGACCAGGCGGGTGCGGATGGCGTAGCCGGGGTCGTCCAGCGCGAGCACGGGCGACCGGGTGGTGGTGGAGAACCGCACCTCGGCCTCCGTGATCCGCTCCAGCTCCCGGGCGAGCCGCAGCGGGGCGTACATCAGCTCCTCGAAGCCGAGGACGAGGACGCGGCGGGCGGCGGGCAGGGCGTCGGCGAGCCGGGCGGCCATCCCGGGAAGGGCGGCTTCGAGGCGGGCGCGATGGGCGGGGGTGAACCCGTGCCGCCCGCCGTCGGGGAGGCGGTGCGGCCAGTGGAGTTCTATTCGGCCGTACGGGGGCGTCCGGTCGGCCGCGGCGGGCGCGCACCCGGCGTCCTCGTGGCGGGAAACCAGCTGCCGCCCCTTCTCCAGGACGTCCGGCGGCAGCCGCACCGTCCCGGACGCGGCGGCGACCAGGTCCACCCGCGCCCCTATCTCCGTGGCGAACCGTTTCATCCGGTCGACGTCCTGCGCCGACCGCATGTCGACCAGCGCGACCACCACATACCGCTCCCGCGGATACCGGTCATGCAGATCACGCACCGTGTTCAGCACGGTGTTGCCGGTCGAGAACTCGTCGTCGACCAGCACCAGCGGACCGTCACCGGCCAGCAGCGCGGGATCCTCCGGCAGCAGCAGATGCGAGGTGGCGTGCGAGTGCGACTCCTCGAAGCCGCCCGCGCGGGCGACCCCGGCGACCGGCCGCCGCGTGGAGTGCAGGTACGGCGCCGTACCGAGCCCGTCGGCGACGGCGTGGCCCAGCCCGGTCGCCGTCTCCGCGTACCCGAGGACGACCGCTCGGGCCGCCTGCGCCCCGCCGAGCAGACCGGCCACCCGGCGGCCCAGCCGGACCCCGTGCCCGTAGACCACGGAGGGCGACTGCGGCACGTGCTTGCCGAGGACGTTCGACACCAGCAGATGGGCCCGCTTGGGGTTGCGCCGCAGCGCGAGCCCCAGCAGGGACCGCAGCCCGTCGTCCCCCACGAGCTCGACCCCGAGCCGCTGCGCGACCCAACCGCCGGACCAGACCCCGTCGTTCACTGCGTTCCTCATACGTCCCTTATCCCGGCGGCGAGCAGCTCCACGAAGCCGACGTCCTCGTGGGCCACGCCGAACGCCTCGGCGCGCAGCAGGGTCCGCTCGGCCCAGGCGCGATGCGGCTTCACTTCGTTCATCTTGTTCGTGTAGGCCGACCTGAGGACTCCTCCGCCGCCGCGTTCCGGCCTCAGGATGTCCTGGGCGTCGCTGTACTCCTCGTGGCTGACCACGGACAGCGCGTGCACGGGCAGCACATGGGAGGGGTGGATGCAGGTCTTGCCGAGCAGGCCGTTGGCGTGGTCGAGGGAGATCTCCCGCAGCAGTCCGTCCATGGCGTGCTCGATCAGCTTCTCGCGCAGCTCGACGGCCTGCACCTCCAGGAAGGGGCTCTGCCGCAGCTGGGGCTTGAACATGCGCTCGGAGAGGCGGAAGTACTCCCACACGGGCCCGGTCACGGTGAATCCGGTGCCGTCGGCCCGGCCCAGCATGTTCACGACGTCGGCGATCACCGAGGCGACGATCTGCACGTCGTAGGCGGTCATGTCGGGGGCGCGGCGCAGGCCGTAGGAGGAGCAGAAGTCGGTGACGCCGAGGCGCAGCGCGAGCACCCGGTCGCGGAACTTGTCGACCGCGCGGAAGACGCCCTCCAGGGTGTCCACCCGGGACTCGCGGTAGAGCAGCTCGGGGGATTCCAGGACGGGCATGGCGAACAGCCGGCGGCCGCTCTCGGCCTCGGCGGCCGTCAGGGCCTCCAGGAACGGGATGCCGCGCTCCTCGGTGAACTTGGGCAGCACGAATCCGGACAGCAGCCGGACGGACGCGCCGAGCCGTCGTACGAGGTCGGGTATCTGCTCGGGGGCGCGCACCCGGATGAAGAGCAGCGGCGGCTCGCAGCCGGGCCGGGCGGCGAGGTCGGCGAACTGGCGGACGAGGTTCTCCTCGCCGGCCACGACGTCCGCGTCGTCGATGGAGTCCTCCAGGCACAGCACCATCGAGATCACGCCGTTCCCGGCCTGTTTGACGATGTCGTCGGCGAGCCGCGGCCGGGTGGCCGGGCTGTACAGGGTGGCGCCGAGGGCTGCGGCGAGCAGCCGGGCCGGGGAGTCGGCGGTGAACGCGGCCGGCTCCCGGTGGAAAAGGCGCTGCCGCACCTCGGGGGCGATGTGCCCGAAATGACGCATAGGACTCCCCCATGGGCGCGAGCCCGAGTCTGTGGGTTCGGTAAAAGGTGGCTGGTAATAGTACGTAGGGACCCATGTCCTGGGTTCCCTGCGGTCATGAACTTCCGGTAACCCGCTTGTGTCGGCGGCCGTCCGCGGCCCTGCCCCGCTTGCCCCCCGCATTGTCGTGACCAGGACCGAGAGGGCAGGATGACCGCATGACGCACGCCATGCTGAAGGGGTCGAACGTCCCGCTGGAGGCCACCACGGTCCGCGCCGTGCTGCGCTGGACGCCCGGGCAGGGGGTCCCGGACGTGGACGCCTCGGCCCTGCTGCTGGGCCCCGACGGCCGCGTGCGCTCGGACGAGGACTTCGTCTTCTACAACCAGCCCCGGCACCCGTCCGGAAAGGTGTGGCGGCTCGGCAAGAAGCGGGTCACCGAGGGGCTGACGGACACGATCCAGTCAGACCTTTCCGGTGTCGAGCCGAGCGTCGGGCGGATCGTGCTCGTCGCCTCCGCGGACGGCGTCACGTTCGACCAGGTGCCGGCGCTGTGCATCCTGCTGTACGACGCGGGCGCCGACGGGGAGCCGCTGGCCACCTTCGAGATCAAGCCGGAGACCGGCGCGGAGACGGCGATGATCTGCGGTGAGCTGTACCGGCGCGGGGAGGGCTGGAAGTTCCGCGCGCTGGGCGAGGGGTACCAGGACGGGCTGAAGGGCCTCGCGACGGACTTCGGCATCTCGGTGGACGAGTCGGAGGGGGCCGAGCCGGAGCCGGAGCTCACGGCCTCCCAGCCGCTGCCGCCCGAGCAGCCGACCTCGGTCGTGCCGCAGCAGCCGCCCGCGTACGGCTATCCGCAGCCGACGTCGGCCGCGCCGGCGTACGGCTACCCCCAGCCGCAGCCCGTGCCGGTGCCCGCCGGGCCGCTGGACCCGAACTTCCGGCTGCCGCCGCAGGGGCCCCAGTTCATCGGGCGGTGAGGGGACCCGCCCTCACCGGTCCGCCGTCTTGTAGCCCCGGCCCCACTGCAGACCCCACCCGTACAGCCGGTCCAGCTCGCCCTGGAAGCCGTACACGAACTTCACCTCGCGGCGCACGAGCAGTTCGTCCTTCACGTTCTCGATCATCACGACGGCGCACGAGCGCGCCTGCGGATGGCGCTCGTCGAGGCCGATCTCTATGCGCGGGCCGTTGCTGGGGTAGAGCGTGACGATGGCGTGGGTACGGTCGAAGGCCGGGGTCTGGTCGTAGATGTAGACGAAGACCAGCAGGCGTTTGATCTGGTCGCGGTGGTCGAGGTTGACGTACATCGTCTCGCCCGACGCCGAGCCGAACCGGTCGTCGCCGCTGAGTTTGATGTACGGCGGGGCGTTGACGTCGCCGAGGAGGTTGCCGAGCGGCTGGACGACGCCCTTCGTGCCGTCGGCCAGCTCGTACAGGCAGCCGAGGTCGAGGTCGACGTTGACCATGCTCTGGCCGTGCCCGAGCACCTCCGGCGGTTTGAGCGCCCTGAAGGGGTGCCGGAAGAGGCCGGCACGCGGGGCGGTGTCGAAGTCGTCGGACGTGCGCATCCGCCAGGTCAGGTTGACCCGCAGGTTGCCCGTGGCCGCGCCCTGTTTGGTGAGGGACACCGTGTGGTGCCGGACGGACATCTGGATGGAGCCGGTCGCGGCCTCACCCGAGTCGAAGTTGGCGGCGCTGGCGCCCCGCAGTCCGTCGAAGAAACCCATTCCCGCCCCCAGGTCACGTGGCTGTACACCGGTACGTCGTCGCCCCCGCACGCCGACGGGGCGGCCGGCCCGCGCCGGCCGCCCCGTTCAGAGCGTTCCTCACCCGCGGGGGCGTCACACCCCTGAGGACACCTCGGCCGGGGCGTCACTGCCCTCGCCGGCTGCCTCGAGCGCGCGGTTGCGGCGGACGGAGGACCAGAAGGACAGGGCGATCAGGACGACACCGACGAGACCGGTGATGACCTCGTTGATCTCGTGCTGGATGGTGACCATGAGGATCACGGCCAGGGCGCCGATGGCGTAGTGGGCGCCGTGCTCCAGGTAGACGTAGTCGTCGAGGGTGCCCTGGCGGACCAGGTAGACCGTGAGCGAGCGGACGTACATCGCGCCGATGCCGAGGCCGAGGGCCATCATCACGATGTCGTTGGTGATGGCGAAGGCGCCGATCACACCGTCGAAGGAGAAGGACGCGTCCAGGACCTCCAGGTAGAGGAACATGAAGAACGCGGCCTGGCCGGCCAGCAGCACCGCCGACTTCTTCTTGCCGGTGCGGGCGGCCTCTTCCTCCTCCTCGTGCTCGCGCTCCTCCTCTTCCTCCAGCCGGTCCTCGAAGTAGCCGGACAGACCGCCGACGATCATGTACGTGATCAGGCCGGCGATGCCGGAGATCAGGACCGTCTGGGCCTTGTCGACGTGGGCGCCGCCGTGCTGGTGGGCGTGCGTGGCGAAGGTGAAGGAGGTGATCAGCAGGACGATCAGGGCGATGCAGACCGACAGCATGTCGACCTTGCCGAGCTTGGCCAGGGGCCGCTCGATCCATTGCAGCCACTGGATGTCCCGGTCCTCGAAGATGAAGTCGAGGAAGATCATCAGCAGGAACATCCCGCCGAAGGCGGCGATCGCCGGGTGGGCGTCGGTGACCAGCTGCTGGTACTGGTCCTTGTCCGTGAGCGCCAGGTGGACGGCGTCGTAGGGGTTGAGCTTCGCCGTGATGGCCACGATGACGACGGGGAAGACCAGCCGCATGCCGAACACGGCGATCAGGACGCCGACCGTGAGGAAGATCTTCTGCCAGAAGGCGTTCATCTTCTTCAGGATTCCGGCGTTGACCACGGCGTTGTCGAAGGACAGGGAGATCTCGAGAACAGCGAGGATCGCCACGACCCCGAAGGCCTCCCAGCCTCCGTAGAAGACTGCGGCGACGAGGCCGAGCGCGGTGACCGCGAACGACCAGCCGAAGGTTTTCAGAAGCACTGGCTACCCAATCATCTTTGGGGGCACCGCCCAGACGAAGTCTGGGGGCGGGTCTCCCCCGCGCCGTACTCGGCTTTGCGAAACGTTGACCCGAGTCTAGAGGTGCACCCTACCGGCGGTACCAACCGCTACGAAACGTTCACCCCGAAGTCGAGGGCGATGCCGCGCAGTCCGGACGCGTAGCCCTGGCCGACGGCGCGGAACTTCCATTCGCCCTGGTAGCGGTAGAGCTCGCCGAAGATCATGGCGGTCTCGGTGGAGGCGTCCTCGCTCAGGTCGTAGCGCGCCAGCTCCTGGCCGTCGGCCTGGTTGACCACGCGGATGAACGCGTTGGAGACCTGGCCGAAGGTCTGACCGCGCTCGTCCGCCATGTGGATCGAGACGGGGAAGGCGATCTTCTCGCACTGCGGCGGGACCTTGGCGAGGTCGACCAGAATCGATTCGTCGTCGCCCTCGCCCTCACCGGTGAGGTTGTCACCGGTGTGCTCGACGGAGCCGTCGGGGCTCTTGAGCTGGTTGTAGAAGACGAACCACTCGTCGCCCAGCACCCGGTTGCCGGCGCCGCACAGCAGCGCGCTGGCGTCCAGGTCGAAGGGGGCGCCGGTGGTGGACCGCGCGTCCCAGCCGAGCCCGATCATGACGTTCGTGAGGTTGGGTGCGGCTTTGGAGAGGGAGACGTTGCCTCCCTTGGCGAGCGTGACGCCCATGATGGTGGTCCTCCCCTAGTGGTGCTTCTCTGGTTGTCCTGCGCGTCCGGCGCCGCCCCTAAACGGTGCGGCGCCGGACGGTTGCGGGGTCGGACGCCGGTCGTCAGACGTTGACGCCGAAGTCCTGGGCGATGCCGCGCAGCCCGGACGCGTAGCCCTGGCCGATGGCGCGGAACTTCCACTCCGCGCCGTTCCGGTACAGCTCGCCGAAGACCATCGCGGTCTCGGTGGAGGCGTCCTCGCTCAGGTCGTAGCGGGCGATCTCCTGGCCGCCGGCCTGGTTCAGCACCCGGATGTAGGCGTTGCGGACCTGGCCGAAGGACTGCTGGCGGTTCTCCGCGTCGTAGATCGACACCGGAAAGACGATCTTCTCGATGTCGGCCGGGACGCCGGCCAGGTTGACCTTGATGGCCTCGTCGTCGCCCTCGCCCTCACCGGTGAGGTTGTCACCGGTGTGCTCGACGGAGCCGTCGGGGCTCTTGAGGTTGTTGAAGAAGACGAAGTGCTGGTCGCTCGCGACCTTGCCGGCGTTGTTCAGCAGCAGCGCGCTGGCGTCGAGGTCGAAGTCGCTGCCGGTCGTGGTGCGGGCGTCCCAGCCCAGACCGACGAGGACCGCGGTCAGGCCCGGGGCCTCCTTCGTCAGCGATACGTTGCCGCCCTTGCTGAGGCTGACTCCCACGAGTCCTCCATGTGGTGTCCAGGGGCGGGGAGCCCCGTCGTGCTTCGGATACGGGATCAACGTGCCGATCCTAGTGACGGGTTCCCGCCCCCCGCAGACCCTGGACCCGACGACGCACAGGTGTCGGCCCACGGTCGGCCTACAGGGTGTCGAGCGCCTTCACGTACTCGTCCAGGTCACGCGCGTCCGGCAGACCGTTGACCACGGTCCAGCGCACGACGCCCTCCTTGTCGATGATGAAGGTGCCCCGCACGGCGCAACCCTTGTCCTCGTCGAAGACGCCGTACGCGCGCGAGACGTTGCCGTGCGGCCAGAAGTCGCTCAGCAGCGGGTACTCCAGGCTCTCCTGCTCGGCGAAGACACGCAGGGTGTGGATGGAGTCGTTGGAGACGGCGAGCACCTGGGTGTCGCGGTCGGCGAACTTCGGCAGGTTGTCGCGCAGCTCGCACAGCTCGCCGGTGCACACACCGGTGAAGGCGAAGGGGTAGAAGAGCAGGACGACCTTCTTCTCGCCGCGGAAGTCCGAGAGCTTCACGGTGGCGCCGTGGTTGTCCTTGAGCTCGAAATCAGGGGCCTTGTCGCCGACCTGGATCGCCATCGGGATGTTTCCCTTTCGGTGGGCTGTTCGGAGGAGAACAGCCTACGGCGACGGGGGCGGCGGTCACCCGGAGGGACCGCCGCCCCCGCCTCGTTCACCTGCGGGAGACCGTCAGCGCTTGGCGCCCTTCGGGGACAGCAGCTTGGTGCCGTTCCAGTCCTTGCCCGCGCTGATGCTCTTGGTCTGCGACAGGCCGGCCGTCTGCGTCGCCTCGTTGATGTCGCTGGGTTCGACGTACCCGTCCCGGCCGGTCTTCGGCGTCAGCAGGACGATGTGGCCGTCCTCTTCGAGGAACCCGATGGCATCGACCAGCGCGTCCGTCAGGTCGCCGTCCTCGTCACGGAACCACAGCAACACGGCATCGGCCACGTCGTCGTAGTCCTCGTCCACCAGCTCGGTGCCGGTGACCTGCTCGATGGACTCACGGAGTTCCTGGTCGACGTCTTCGTCGTAGCCGATCTCCTGGACCACCTGGTCGGGCTGGAACCCCAGCCTGACGGCCAGGCTCGTCTCCGCGTGGTCCGCGGTCGCGCTCACGGTCTGCCTCCTGATCATGTCTTTGGGAACAACTCAGCCACGCGCGTGCGCGTGATGCTTGGCCGTAGTCCACACGTGCGGGGCGGATCGCGCAAGTACCCGGCCCTCCGGACCGCCGAAACGGTGACGATCCCGACCTTGTCACCGCAACTTCTGGCACCACGCCCCGATCCAGAGTGACCCAAATCACACGCATTTGCCTGTTTTGCGGGTCCCCTCTCCCGGCACTCCCCTCTCGGCTCTCCTCGGCTTCCCTCGACTTCGCTCGACGGAAATCACTGGCGGAGATGACGTACGCGGCCCCGAGGTAGACGATGGGGAACGGTGTAGGCAGGTGCGGACAAGCAGAGAACAGCAGAAAACAGCAGAAAAACGGCCCTCTGACAGGTAAGGAACAGCGTGGCTTCCGGATCCGATCGCAACCCGATCATCATTGGCGGCCTTCCGAGTCAGGTTCCTGACTTCGATCCCGAAGAGACCCAGGAGTGGCTCGACTCCCTCGACGCCGCCGTGGACGAGCGCGGCCGGGAGCGGGCCCGCTATCTCATGCTCCGCCTGATCGAGCGGGCCCGCGAGAAGCGCGTGGCCGTACCCGAGATGCGCAGCACGGACTACGTCAACACGATCCCGACCAAGAGCGAGCCGTTCTTCCCGGGCAACGAGGAGATCGAGCGCAGGATCCTCAACGCGACCCGGTGGAACGCGGCCGTGATGGTCTCGCGCGCCCAGCGCCCCGGCATCGGCGTCGGCGGCCACATCGCCACCTTCGCCTCGTCCGCCTCGCTGTACGACGTCGGCTTCAACCACTTCTTCCGCGGCAAGGACGACGGCAAGGGCGGCGACCAGGTCTTCTTCCAGGGCCACGCCTCCCCCGGCATCTACGCGCGCGCGTACCTGCTCGACCGGCTCACCGAGGAGCAGCTCGACGGCTTCCGCCAGGAGAAGTCGAAGTACCCGAACGGCCTGTCCAGCTACCCGCACCCGCGCTCGATGCCGGACTTCTGGGAGTTCCCGACGGTCTCCATGGGCCTCGGCCCGCTCGGCGCGATCTTCCAGGCCCGGATGAACCGCTACATGGAGGCGCGCGGCATCGCCGACACCTCCGGCTCCCATGTGTGGGCGTTCCTCGGCGACGGCGAGATGGACGAGCCGGAGTCGCTCGGCCAGCTGTCCATCGCGGCCCGCGAGGGCCTGGACAACCTGACCTTCGTGGTCAACTGCAACCTGCAGCGGCTGGACGGCCCGGTACGCGGCAACGGCAAGATCATCCAGGAGCTGGAGTCGATCTTCCGGGGCGCCGGCTGGAACGTGATCAAGCTGATCTGGGACCGCACCTGGGACCCGCTGCTCGCGCAGGACCGGGACGGCATCCTCGTCAACAAGATGAACAACACCCCGGACGGCCAGTTCCAGACGTACGCCACGGAGTCGGGCGCCTACATCCGGGACCACTTCTTCGGCGACGACCACCGGCTGCGCGCCATGGTCGAGAACATGACCGACGACCAGATCCTGCACCTGGGCCGCGGCGGTCACGACCACCGCAAGATCTACGCGGCGTTCACGGCGGCCAAGGAGCACAAGGGCCAGCCGACGGTCATCCTGGCCAAGACGATCAAGGGCTGGACGCTGGGACCCAACTTCGAGGGCCGCAACGCCACGCACCAGATGAAGAAGCTGACGGTCGACGACCTCAAACGCTTCCGCGACCGGCTGCACCTGCCGATCACCGACCAGCAGCTGGAGTCGGGCCCGCCGCCGTACTACCACCCGGGCCGGGACACCGACGAGATCCAGTACATGCACGACATGCGCAAGCAGTGCGGCGGGTACGTCCCGACGCGCGTCGTGCGCTCCCAGCCGCTGCCGCTGCCGGACGACAAGACGTACGCGACGGTGAAGAAGGGCACGGGACAGCAGTCCATCGCGACGACGATGGCGTTCGTCCGGCTCCTCAAGGACCTCATGCGGGACAAGGAGATCGGCCGGCGCTTCGTGCTGATCGCGCCGGACGAGTACCGCACGTTCGGCATGGATTCCTTCTTCCCGAGCGCGAAGATCTACAACCCGCTGGGCCAGCAGTACGAGTCGGTGGACCGCGAACTGCTGCTCGCCTACAAGGAGTCGCCGACCGGCCAGATGCTGCACGACGGCATCTCCGAGGCGGGCTGCACGGCGTCCCTGATCGCGGCGGGCTCGGCCTACGCCACGCACGGCGAGCCGCTGATCCCGGTGTACGTCTTCTACTCGATGTTCGGTTTCCAGCGCACGGGCGACCAGTTCTGGCAGATGGCCGACCAGCTGGCGCGCGGTTTCGTGCTGGGCGCGACCGCCGGCCGTACGACCCTGACCGGTGAGGGCCTCCAGCACGCCGACGGCCACTCGCAGTTGCTCGCCTCGACCAACCCGGCGTGCGTGGCCTACGACCCGGCGTACGCGTACGAGATCGCGCACATCGTGCAGGACGGCCTGCGCCGGATGTACGGCGGCGACGCCGAACACCCGCACGGCGAGGACGTCTTCTACTACCTGACCGTCTACAACGAGCCCATCCGGCACCCGGCCGAGCCGACGGACGTGGACGTCGAGGGCATCCTCAAGGGCGTCCACCGGATCGGTCCGGGCACGGCGGGTTCGATCCCGGCGCAGATCATGGCGTCGGGCGTGGCGGTGCCGTGGGCGCTGGAGGCGCAGCGGATCCTCGCCGAGGACTGGAACGTACGCGCCGACGTCTGGTCGGCCACCTCCTGGAACGAGCTGCGCCGCGAGGCGGTGGCGTGCGAGGAGCACAACCTGCTCCACCCGGAGGAGGAGCAGCGCGTACCGTACGTGACACGCAAACTCGGCGGCGCCGAGGGGCCGTTCGTGGCCGTGTCCGACTGGATGCGCTCGGTTCCGGACCAGATCGCGCGGTGGGTGCCGGGCACGTACCAGTCGCTGGGCGCGGACGGCTTCGGCTTCGCCGACACCCGGGGCGCGGCGCGGCGGTTCTTCCACATCGACGCGCAGTCGATCGTGGTGGCGGTCCTGACCGAGCTGGCCCGGGAGGGCAAGGTCGACCGGTCCGTGCTGAAGCAGGCCGTCGACCGGTACCAATTGCTGGATGTCACCGCCGCGCATCCGGGTGCGGCGGGCGGCGACGCGTAACGCTGCGCTTCGCTTCGGCCGACGGCGACCGGGGAGGGCCTGCGGGCTCGTGGTCGGGTGCGGGTGACTGCGTGGCCGGTCGCGCGGTTCCCCGCGCCCCTCGGGGAGTTGCGGCTCCGTCGGCCAAGCGCGCACTGCCCCCTCCGCAGCGCGCGCCGTGGCCCGGCCGTCCTCCCATGCCCTGCGGAGGACTTGACCCACTGTGACCTGCGGCGCGCGCCCGGTGCGAGGGATCTTGAGCGGCGTCACCCTGATAGGTGAACTCCGCCCGGATCGGCGTCAGATGTGACCCACGCCCGCGCCCGCCTCGGCGTTCGCGCCCCGCTTGGTGAGCAGCGCGACGAGGACGGCGACCGCCGCCACGCCCGCCGCGACCAGGGAGGCGAGGCTCATCCCGGAGATGAACGTGTGGTGCGCGACCTCGGTGATCTTCGCGGCGACCGGCTCCGGCGTGCCCTTGGGCAGCGGCGCCACACCGACCTGGACCGCCTCGGAGGCCTGGCCCAGCTGGGCCGGGGTCAGCTTCGGCAGCCCCGCCCCCGTCCAGTTGCCCGCCAGATCGCTGTCCACCTTGGAGGCCATCACGGCGCCGAGCACGGCCGTACCGAGGCTGCCGCCGATCTGCATGGCCGCCTGCTGGAGGCCGCCCGCGACACCGGACAGCTCCATGGGGGCGTTGCCGACGATGACCTCGGTGGCGCCGACCATGACCGGCGCGAGGCCGAGGCCGAGCAGCGCGAACCAGATCGACATGACAGCGCTGCCGGTGTCGGCCTTGAGCGTCGACATGCCGTACATCGCGACGGCGGTCGCGGCCATGCCGCCGGCCAGCGGGATGCGCGGGCCGAGCTTGGTGATCGCGGCGCCGGCCAGCGGCGAGCCGACGATCATCATGCCGGTGAGCGGCAGCAGGTGCAGACCGGCCTTGATCGGGGTCAGCCCGTGCACGTTCTGGAGGTAGAACGTCACGAAGAACAGGCCGCCCATGAAGGCGATGGCCATCAGGACCATCAGGACCACACCCGCCGAGAGCGGGACCGAGCGGAACAGCCCGAGGGGGATCAGCGGTTCGGCGACCTTCGTCTCCCAGACCGAGAAGAGCACGAAGAGCAGGACCGAGGCGGCGACGAACGCCCAGGTCCTCCCGTCGCCCCAGCCCCACGACGGGGCCTTGATGAGCGCCCAGACCAGGCAGAACATGGCGCCGGAGAGCAGTGCGATGCCAAGGACGTCGAAGGAGCGCGGGACGTTCTCTGCGCGGTGGTCGAGCAGGATCAGCAGGCCGAGGACCAGGGCGACGGCGCCGACCGGCACGTTGATGAAGAACACGGACTGCCAGCTGACGCGCTCGACGAGGACGCCGCCGAGGATCGGGCCGCCCGCGGTGGAGGCGCCGATCACCATGCCCCAGATGCCGATCGCCATGTTGAGCTTCTCGGCCGGGAAGGTGGCCCGCAGCAGGCCGAGCGCGGCCGGCATCAGCAGGGCGCCGAACAGGCCCTGGAAGACGCGGAAGGTGACGACGACGGCGATGCTGTCGGACAGCCCGATGGCGCCGGAGGCGGCGGCGAAGCCGGTCACGCCGATCAGGAAGGTCTGGCGGTGCCCGAAGCGGTCGCCGAGCTTGCCCGCGGTGATCAGGGAGACCGCGAGGGCGAGGAAGTATCCGTTGGTGATCCACTGGACGTCGGCGAAGCTCGCGTCGAGGTCCTTCTGGATCGCGGGGTTCGCGATGGCCACGATGGTGCCGTCGAGGGCCACCATCATGACCCCTACGGCGACCGTGATGAGGGTGAACCACGGATGGCCGCGCAGCCCTGTGGAAGGGGGCGCCTCGAGCGGGGCCGCCGGCGCCCCGTCCCCCGCCCCCGAGGCGTCGAGAGTGGTCTGACTAGTCATACGTTCGAGGCTAGTGACAGCCACTGACAGTTGACAAACAATTTCACATGTCAGTAACTGACACGTGTGAAAACTCTGCGCGAACGCAAGAAACAGCGCACCCGGGAGTCGCTGCTGCGAGCCGCCCTCGAACTGTTCACCACCCAGGGGTACGAGCACACCACCGTCGACGAGATCGCCGAGGCCGCCGACGTCTCGCAGCGCACCTTCTTCCGGTACTTCGCCGGCAAGGAGGACGCGGCGTTCGCGGTGCAGGACATGACCGAACAGCACTTCCTGGCGTGCGTACGGACGCGGCCCGCGCACGAGTCCCCGATGGAGGCGCTGCGCCAGGCGGTGCTGGAGGGCTGGGACGCGATCCGCGAGACGGTCGAGTCGGCGGTGCCGGTCGAGCTGTATCTGCGCATGTACCGCACGATCGAGTCGACGCCGGCGCTGCTCGCCGCGCATCTGCGCCGCTCGGCCGCGACCGAGGAGACGATCGCGCGGCTGCTGGCCGAGCGCGAGGGCGTCGACCCTGACACCGACCCCCGGCCGAGGCTGGCGGTGGCCGTGTTCGGCGGCGTGATAAGGGTCACCGAGCGGCAGTGGTGCACGGGCGAGGACTTCAGCCTGGAGTCGATCCGTCAACTCACCGCGTCCCACCTCGATCTGGTGGGTCCGGCGCTCACCGGCAACTGGCGTGCGAGCGGGGCCGGTAGGCCGGACTGACAGGGCGTTCGATCTTCGACGAAACGTGATACCTGTCACTCGGTTACCGCGAGACCGTCTCGTTCTCCTAGTGTGTCCTCCCAGTGACTTCCTTCGACACCTCCCCGCAACTGAACGTCTGGCGCGCACTCCTGGCGCTGGCCGTGGTGTTCGTGATGCTCGCGACCACCGGCTGGACCGCCCTGCGCAGCCACCGGGAGTCGACGGCCCTTCAGGCCTCGCTCTCCGCGTGGGGGCACGGCCGGCTGCACGGCCACCACCTGCCGGACCCCGAGACCGACCCGGCGCGGCTCACCCGTTTCTTCGCGTCGCTCTCCCCCGCGGACCAGAGCCGCCTCGCCCACCGCTATCCGCTCGCGGTCGGCAACATCAACGGCGCCCCGGTCACCTTGCGCTACAGCGCCAACCGCATCGCGATGGAGCAGGCCCGCAAGGTCGAGCAGGAGCGCATGCACGACAGCCGGCTCAGCGCGGCCGGGCACCAGGACGCGGGCCGGCGCATGCACCGCTACGACTCCCTGCTCACGCCCGGCCGGCAGATCCTCTCCTTCGACCCCGAGGGCACGGGCCGGATCGCCGAGGTGTTCGGAAACCTGGACGCGGCCCGGCGGATCTCGGTCGTCGTCCCCGGCGTCGACACCGACCTGCTCACGTTCCAGAAGACCAACCGCCCGTACACCGCCCCGGTCGGCATGGCCGAGGCGCTGTACGCGCAGGAGCGCGAGGCGAGCCCCGGCACCCGTACGGCCGTGATCGCCTGGGCCGACTACACCGCGCCCGACGGGCTCGGCGTGGACGCGGCCACCGGTCTGCGCGCGGCGGAGGGGGCCCTGCGGCTGAACGCCCTGCTGGACGCCCTGCCCGGCACGGCGCCGGTGACGACGATCTGCCACAGCTACGGCTCGGTGCTCTGCGGCGTCGCCGCGCACGACATGCCCCGCCGGGTGTCCGACATAGCGGTGGCCGCGAGCCCCGGCATGCGGGTCTCCGAGGCCTCGCATCTGCGCACCGGCGCCCGGGTGTGGGCGATGCGGGACGCCACCGACTGGATCCAGGACGTGCCGTACCTGGAGCTGGGCGGGCTCGGGCACGGTGCCGACCCGGTGTCCTCGGCGTTCGGCGCGCGCGTGCTGTCGGCCCGGGACGCCCAGGGCCACGCCGGCTACTTCCAGCCGGGCACGGACAGCCTGCGCAACCTCGCCGCCGTCGGCGTCGGCGCGTACGACGCGGTGACGTGTGCCCGGGACAACGACGCGTGCCGGGCCGGTGCGCCCGGCACGGCTACGGCCGGACGCGCGTAGAAACAGCAGGAAGTGCGGTCTGCGCGGGTGGCGACGGAGGAGGACGTGCCGCATACGATGAGCCGCATGGGTGACGTACTGGCGGGATTTCATGCCGTCTGGGAGTTCGAGTCCGACTCCGTGCTCATCCGTTACGAACGGGGGATTCGGACACCGAAGCTGTTCCAGGCGCTCGGCGAGCGGCGTATCCCGCTGTCGGCTGTCGAGGACGTGAGCCTCGCCCCGGGCAAGCGCGGCACCGTCGTCCTGCGGCTGCTGCCGCGCGCCGGCGCCGATCCGCTGCTGGAGGCGGCCGACGGGCAGCTCAAGGACGGCTCCGATCCGTACCGGCTGGTGCTGCCGGCCGAGCGGGAGATGCTCGCCGAGTACTACGTGGACGAGCTGAAGGGGCTGCTGACCGGGTCCGGGCCGGTCGACCGTCACCTGGTGGCCGCGCCCGAGGTGCCGCTGCACTTCAAGGCCTACGACGGGAAGGCCTCCTTCGACGGGACCGCCGTGCAGTTCCGCTGGTCCTGGACGGGCGCGTCCTCGGCGAAGTGGAAGGCGGGCGACCAGAGCTTCGCGGTCGCCGACCTCAGCGGGGTGCAGTGGCGCTCGCCGGAGGTCTTCGAGGGTCATCTGCGGCTGATCAGGCGCTCGGCAGACTCGGCGGCGGCGCCGCAGGCCGACCAGGACCCGGCGGCCGTGGTCTTCGGGCTGGGGTACGGCCCGGTGCACGAGTCGCTGCCGTTCGCCGCGGCCGTCCTGGCGGCCGTACGCACGAGGGGGCCGGTACCGGTGGTACCGGCCCCGGCGCGGCGGGACCCCGCCGACATCGCCGAGCGGATCCGGCATCTCGGGGAGCTGCACCAGGCCGGACTGGTCACCGACGAGGAATTCTCCTCCAAGAAGGCCGAGTTGCTGGCCGAGCTGTAGCGGTTCGGGGGATCCGGGTCAGGGGCTCGGGATCACTTCCCCGCCGCGTAGAAGCTGATCTTGTGGTCCAGGACGGACAGGGTGTCGTGCAGTTCCGCGATACGGGTCAGGACGTCCCTGCGGGTCGACTCCAGCAGTTCCTGGCGCTCGGCGTACGTGCTCTCGCCCTCCCGCACCAGCTCCGCGTACCGCACCATGTCCGCCACCGGCATGCCCGTCAGCCGCAGCTTGGTCACGAAGTCCAGCCAGTCCAGGTCGCGGTTGCTGTAGCGGCGCTGGCCGGTGTGGGAGCGGTCGACGTGCGGCATCAGCCCGATCCGCTCGTACCAGCGCAGGGTGTGCGCGGTCAGGCCGGTGAACGCGACGACCTCGCTGATCGTGTAGCGGTCCTGGCCGTCGGGGCGGGGATGGCGTCGGGGTGGGGCGGAGCAGATGTCTGCGGGGGCCGTGCGCGCGGTGTCCGCCGGCTTGGTCTGCATCACCGTCATGGCCCCACGCTATGACCTTCGAGTGCACTCCAGGCAAGCGGAACCCGGTAAGAAATACGAGGGACGTACGCCGGGGCGGTTGGTTAGCGTGCGCCGCATGAGTCTTGTACGCCGGGCCCTGCCCGAGGACGCCGTGGAAGTGCTGCGGCTGCGCCAGGTCATGCTGGACGCGCTGCCGATCGCGGGACCTGACGGATCGACCGACTGGCACACGGCGTCCCTGCCGACACTGCGCGCGCGGCTGGCCGAGGACGACGGGGACTTCGCGGCCTTCGTCGTGGACCACCCCGACCGGCCGGGGTCGCTGGCCGCGCTGGTGGCCGGGACGCTGGAGTACCGCATCGGCAAGGCCGGCAACCCGCACGGCCGCGTCGGGTACGTCTTCAGCGTGGCGACCGACCCGGACGCCCGGCGGCGCGGGTACGCGCGCGCGTGCATGGAGGAGTTGCTGGCCTGGTTCCGCGCGCGGGGCGCCGGGCACGTGCTGCTCAACGCCTCCCCGGAGGCCGAACCGCTGTACGCCTCCCTCGGCTTCACCCGTGACCCCGACCCGTCGATGCGGCTGCGGCTGTGAGCCGCATAGGCTCGCCCCCATGTCGTTCCCCATGTCGCTGAAGAGCCTCGCGTCGATCGAGAACTGGCCCGTACCCACCGCGGCGGCGGGTGTCGTACGGGCCGACGGGACCGTCCTCGGCACGCACGGACCCGTCGAGCACCGCTTTCCGCTCGCCTCGGTCACCAAGCCGCTGGCGGCGTACGCGGCGCTCGTGGCGTACGAGGAGGGCGCGATCGAGCTGGACGAGCCGGCCGGTCCGCCCGGTGCGACCGTGCGGCACCTGCTCGCGCACACCTCCGGGCTGGCCTTCGACGAGCACCGGGTGACGGCGCCGGCCGGGGAGCGGCGGCTGTACTCCAACGCCGGCTTCGAGCAGCTCGGCGACCACATCGCCGAGGCCACGGACATTCCGTTCGCCGAGTATCTGCGGCAGGCGGTGCTGGAGCCGCTGGGGATGACGTCGACGTCGCTGGCGGGCTCTCCCGCCAAGGACGGGGTGTCCACGGTCGCGGACCTGCTGCGGTTCGCGGCGGAGGTGCAGGCGCCCCGGCTGCTGGATCCGCGGACGGTAGCGCAGGCGATGACGGTGCAGTACCCGGGGACGAAGGGCGTCCTGCCGGGCTACGGCCACCAGAACCCGAACGACTGGGGGCTGGGCTTCGAGATCCGCGACGCCAAGTCACCGCACTGGACGGGGAGTTCGTCGTCCCCGCGGACCTTCGGCCACTTCGGTCAGGCGGGTACGTTCCTGTGGGTCGACCCGGACGCGGGCGTGGCGGGGGTCGCCCTGGCGGACCGCGCGTTCGGGCCCTGGGCGATCGAGGCGTGGCCGGTGTTCACGGACGCGGTGCTGGCGGAAGTGCGCGGCTGAACCGGCCGTCACCCCGCCATCTCCCACATCAGCAGCTCCGCCTCCGTGGCCCCCAGCGCCGCCAGGTCCTTCGCCCCGGTGATCCGGGCCGAGTCGCCCGCCGCCAGCTCCTCCTGCGCCAGCCGGACCGTGCCCCGGATCACATGGACGTAGACGTACGCCCCGTCCGGGACCGCCGTCCGCTCCCCCGGGGCCAGGCGGCGGACGTGGAGCATGGCGCCGGCCGCCGGGAGGGCGTAGGGCGTGGAGTCGGCGATGCCCGGGACGATGGCGTACGACGGGTCGCCGCCCGGCTCCGTCGGCGCCAGCCACATCTGGAGGAAGACCAGCGGGACCGCGCCGTCGTTGCGTTCCACGTGGCGGACGCCCGCCGCGGCGCCGAGGTGCTGCACGTCGCCGGGGCGGACCGTCGTCTCGTGGCCCGCGGAGTCGCGGTGGGTCAGCTCGCCCTCGATCACCCAGGTGACGATCTCGGTGTGGCTGTGCGGGTGTTCGTCGAAGCCGGCGCCGGGCGCGAGGTGCTCCTCGTTGCAGGCGATCACGGCGCCGAAGCGCAGGTTGCCGGGGTCGTAGTGCGGACCGAAGGAGAAGGCGTGCCAGGTGTCGATCCCGGCCTCCGGGTCCCCTCCGCGATAGCGCTCGGCGGCGCGCCGTACCTCGATCACGGGCACCACGGTAGCCCCGCCGCACCTCCCCCTCTCCCCTGCCTCCCACCCTGCGGCGCACGGGGTCGTCCGGATAAGGCAGTCTTGTCCCCGTGCCCGAACCCGAATCCCGCAGCAGCGATCCCCACGCGGATTCCCGCGCCGATCACCGCGCACACGACGTCCACCAGCACTCCGCGACCCTGAAGCGGCTGGAGAAGTCCTCCGGATCACTCGCCGCGCAGGCCATCGCGCGGATGGACGAGACGCTGCCGTGGTACCGGGCGATGCCACCGGAGAACCGTTCCTGGATCGGGCTCGTGGCCCAGGCGGGCATCGCCGCGTTCACCGAGTGGTTCCGGCACCCGGACGCCCCGCAGGCGATCTCCACCGACGTCTTCGGGACCGCGCCGCGCGAGCTGACCCGGGCCATCACGCTGCGCCAGACCGTGGAGATGGTGCGGACCACCATCGAGGTCATGGAGAGCGCCATCGACGAGGTGGCCGCTCCCGGCGACGAGCGAGTGCTGCGCGAGGCTCTGCTCGTGTACGCCCGCGAGATCGCCTTCGCCACCGCCCAGGTGTACGCCCAGGCCGCCGAGGCACGCGGTGCCTGGGACGCGCGGCTGGAGTCGCTGGTCGTGAACGCCGTGCTCAGCGGGGAGGCCGACGAGGGGGCCGTCAGCCGGGCGGCCGCGCTCGGCTGGAACTCGCCCGAGCATGTGTGCGTGGTCCTCGGGACCGCGCCCGACGGGGACAGCGAGCTGACCGTGGAGGCCATCCGGCGGGCCGCCCGGCACGCCAAGCTCCAGGTGCTCACCGGGGTCCTCGGGGACCGGCTCGTCGTCATCGCGGGCGGGAGCGACAATCCGCTCGCCGTCGCCAAGTCGCTGATCGGCCCGTTCGCCGCCGGTCCGGTCGTCGCCGGGCCCGTCGTACCGGACCTGCTGGCCGCCACCCGGTCCGCGCAGGCCGCCGCCGCCGGGCTGAAGGCCTGTTCCGCCTGGCAGGACGCGCCGCGGCCGGTGCTGGCGGACGATCTCCTGCCGGAGCGCGCCATCGCGGGCGATCCGGGCGCCCGCGAGCAGCTGGTGGAGGAGATCTACAGACCGTTGGAGGAAGCGGGCTCGGCGCTCCTGGAAACGTTGAGTGTCTACCTGGAGCAGGCGAGCAGTCTGGAGGGCGCGGCCCGCATGCTCTTCGTTCACCCGAACACCGTGCGCTACCGGCTTCGACGTGTGACTGACGTCACCGGCTGGTCACCCTCGGATGTACGATCCGCCTTCACGCTGCGGATCGCGCTCATCCTGGGGCGTCTGGTCGACGGCGAACCTCAGACATAGGGTTTTGTCGGGGGTCCACAAAACGCCCCCGTGTTCTTCGTCCCTGTCCCCACGGGCGGCTCCGGCCGTCCCCAAGAGAGAGTGTGAGAGTGCTCGTACTCGTCGCTCCCGGCCAGGGCGCCCAGACGCCCGGCTTCCTGACCCCCTGGCTCGAACTGCCCGGCGCCAAGGACCGCGTCGCCGCCTGGTCGGACGCCATCGACCTGGACCTGGTCCACTACGGCACCGCGGCCGACGCCGACGCCATCCGTGACACGGCCGTGGCCCAGCCGCTGCTGGTCGCCGCCGGCCTGCTGTCCGCCGCGGCACTCGGTGACATCGCCGACGTCGCGCCGGGCGCGGTCGCGGGCCACAGCGTCGGTGAGATCACCGCGGCCGCCTTCGCCGGGATCCTGGGCGACACCGACGCGCTGCGTCTGGTCCGCCGGCGGGGTCTGGCGATGGCCGACGCCGCCGCGATCACCGAGACCGGCATGGCGGCGCTGCTCGGCGGCGACCCCGAGGTGACCGTCCCGCACCTGGAGAAGCTGGGCCTGACCCCGGCGAACATCAACGGCGCGGGCCAGATCGTCGCGGCGGGCACGCTGGCGGAGCTGGCCGCGCTGGCCGAGGACAAGCCCGAGGGCGTCCGCAAGGTCGTCGCGCTGAAGGTCGCCGGCGCCTTCCACACCCGTCACATGGCCCCGGCCGTCGAGACGCTGGAGAAGGCCATCGCGGAGCTGACGCCCGCCGACCCGCAGGTCACCTACGTCTCCAACAGGGACGGCAAGGCCGTCGCGACCGGCGCCGAGGTCCTGGAGCGGCTGGCCGGCCAGGTCGCCAACCCCGTGCGCTGGGACCTGTGCATGGAGACCTTCAAGGAGCTGGGCGTCACCGCGGTGCTGGAGGTGTGCCCGGGCGGCACGCTGACCGGCCTGGCCAAGCGCGCCCTGCCCGGCGTCAAGACGCTCGCCCTGAAGACCCCCGACGATCTCGAAGCGGCCCGCGCGCTCATCGCAGAGCACGCCGGCGCCGGCGCCTAAGGAGCCGTAGATGGCGAAGATCAAGCCCAGCAAGGGCGCCCCGTATGCGCGCATCCTCGGCGTCGGCGGCTACCGCCCGACCCGGGTGGTGCCCAACGAGGTGATCCTGGAGAAGATCGACTCGTCCGACGAGTGGATCCGCTCGCGCTCCGGCATCGAGACGCGGCACTGGGCCGGTCCCGAGGAGACCGTGGCCGCGATGTCGATCGAGGCCGCCGGCAAGGCGATCGCGGACGCCGGTATCTCCGCCGAGCAGATCGGTGCCGTGGTCGTCTCGACCGTCTCGCACTTCAAGCAGACCCCGGCCGTCGCCACCGAGATCGCCGACAAGCTGGGCACGGACAAGGCCGCCGCCTTCGACATCTCGGCCGGCTGCGCGGGCTTCGGCTACGGCCTCACCCTCGCCAAGGGCATGATCGTGGAGGGCTCCGCCGAGTACGTGCTCGTCATCGGCGTGGAGCGGCTCAGCGACCTGACCGACCTGGAGGACCGGGCCACGGCCTTCCTGTTCGGCGACGGCGCCGGCGCGGTCGTGGTCGGCCCCTCGAAGGAGCCGGCCATCGGTCCGACGGTGTGGGGCTCCGAGGGCGACAAGTCGGAGACCATCAAGCAGACCGTGGCCTGGGACCGCTTCCGGATCGGCGACGTCTCCGAGCTGCCGCTGGACAGCGAGGGCAACGTCAAGTTCCCCGCGATCACGCAGGAGGGCCAGGCGGTGTTCCGCTGGGCCGTGTTCGAGATGGCGAAGGTCGCCCAGCAGGCGCTGGACGCGGCCGGGATCGCCCCGGACGACCTGGACGTCTTCATCCCGCACCAGGCCAACGAGCGGATCATCGACTCGATGGTGAAGACCCTCAAACTGCCGGAGCACGTCACGGTCGCCCGTGACGTCCGCACCACCGGCAACACCTCGGCCGCCTCGATCCCGCTCGCGATGGAGCGGCTCCTGGCGACCGGGGAGGCGAAGAGCGGCGACACCGCGCTTCTCATCGGCTTCGGGGCGGGTCTCGTCTTCGCCGCCACGGTCGTTACCCTCCCCTAGGCACTCCGTGCCGGATCACCCGGTCCGGCAGGGGGACAACTGCCACAAACCGTCTGAACACCGAAGAAGGAGCGCCAACATGGCCGCCACTCAGGAAGAGATCGTCGCCGGTCTCGCCGACATCGTGAACGAGATCGCCGGCATCCCGGTTGAGGACGTCCAGCTGGACAAGTCCTTCACCGACGACCTGGACGTCGACTCGCTGTCCATGGTCGAGGTCGTCGTCGCCGCCGAGGAGCGCTTCGACGTGAAGATCCCCGACGAGGACGTCAAGAACCTCAAGACCGTCGGCGACGCGACCGACTACATCCTCAAGCACCAGGCCTGAGCCACCCCTCAGTCCCGCTGCTAGGCCCCGCCACCCGGCGGTGTTTCGCCGTAGAATCCCCATCCGCTTGGAGAAAGAATTCCCGTGAGCCCGACCAATCGCACCGTGGTCGTCACCGGTATCGGCGCAACCACACCGCTGGGTGGCACCGCGGCGTCGTTCTGGGACGCCCTCGTCGCCGGCACGTCCGGCGTCAGCCTGCTGGAGCAGGAGTGGGCGGCCGAGCTGCCGGTCAAGATCGCCGCGCAGATCGCCGTCGAGCCGGGCGAGATCATCCCCCGGCCGCAGGCCCGCAAGCTGGACCGGTCCGCGCAGTTCGCGCTGATCGCGGCACAGGAGGCCTGGAAGGACGCCGGTTTCACCGCCAAGGCCGGTGAGGACGCGTCCGTGAACCCCGACCGTCTCGGTGCGGTCATCGCCTCCGGCATCGGCGGCGTGACGACGCTCCTGGACCAGTACGACATCCTCAAGGAGAAGGGCGTACGCCGCGTCTCCCCGCACACCGTGCCGATGCTGATGCCCAACTCCCCGGCGGCCAACGTCGGTATCGAGCTGGGTGCCCGCGCCGGTGTGCACACCCCGGTCTCGGCCTGCGCCTCGGGCGCGGAGGCCATCGGGTACGCGATCGAGATGATCCGCACCGGGCGCGCGGACGTGGTCGTGGCCGGTGGTACCGAGGCCGCCATCCACCCGCTGCCCATCGCCGCGTTCGGCAACATGATGGCGATGAGCAAGAACAACGACGACCCGCAGGGCGCCTCGCGTCCCTACGACGCCGACCGCAACGGCTTCGTGCTCGGCGAGGGCGCCGGTGCGATCGTCCTGGAGTCCGAGGAGCACGCGAAGGCCCGCGGCGCCCGGATCTACGTCGAGGCGGTCGGCCAGGGCATCTCCGCCGACGCCCACCACATCACGCAGCCCGAGCCGTCCGGCGACGGCATCGCGCACGCGCTGCAGAACCTGCTGGACAACACCGACCTGAAGCCGGCCGAGATCGTGCACGTGAACGCGCACGCCACCTCGACGCCGCAGGGCGACGTGGCCGAGATCAAGGCGCTGCGCAAGGTGTTCGGCGACGACGTCGACCACATGGCGATCTCCGCGACCAAGTCGATGACCGGTCACCTGCTCGGTGGCGCGGGCGGCATCGAGACCGTCGCGTCGATCCTGGCGCTCGTGAACCGCACGGCGCCGCCGACGATCAACCTCGACAACCTCGACCCCGAGGTCAACGCGGACATCGTCCGCGGCGAGGCCCGCCCGCTGCCCGAGGGCCGTATCGCCGTGCTGAACGACTCGTTCGGCTTCGGCGGCCACAACGTGGTGCTGGCCTTCAGGACCGTCTGAGTCACCTCGACGAAGGGCCCCTGCCGACGACCGGCAGGGGCCCTTTCGCGTCCCCGGGCAGGAGCGGGCGACCGCTCACACCACCTGGTGCAGCCAGCGCACCGGCGCGCCCTCGCCCGCGTACCGGAACGGCTCCAGTTCGTCGTCCCACGGCTTGCCCAGCAGCCTGGACAGTTCGGCCTCCAGGTCGGTCTCGCCGCGCTGGCTGCGCTGGAGGGCGGCGCGCAGCCGGTCCTCGGGGATGAGGATGTCGCCGTGGATGCCGGTGACGGCGTGGAAGATGCCGAGGTCGGGGGTGCAGCTGTAGCGCTCGCCCTCGGCGGTGGGGCAGGGCTCGGCGGTGACCTCGAAGCGGAGCAGGTGCCAGCCGCGCAGGGCCGAGGCGAGCTTGGACGCCGTACCGGCCTCGCCCTGCCAGGAGAACTCCGAGCGCCAGGTGCCGGGGGCCGCGGGCTGCCGGATCCAGTCGAGGTTGACGCGCGTGCCGAGTACCCCGGCGACGGCCCACTCGACGTGCGGGCACAGCGCGCGCGGCGCGGAGTGCACGTACAGAACTCCACGTGTCGTCACCGGAACCTCCGGACAGAGCGGGACATCTTGCGGACTGGCTGGCGGCAGTGGGGCGACGGCCGCGTTGATGGCGAGGCTACCCTGCGGCGGCGCAAGGAGTGTGACGTACCGTCGCTCCCGGTGCCAGGAAACCCCCGCCATTCACCCAGGGGGACGCTTGTACGGGGGTGCGCCGTTCCAGGACGCCCGGCCCGGGAACCCTCGCACGTTGTGAGGGGAGGAAGCACCTACGACGACCGGAGTGGCACCGGGCGCCGACGACGAGGGGATCAGCAGGGGATGGGCAAGCCGAGCAGCCGTACGCGAGCCGCTCTCGCCGTCGTGGCGGTGACCGCGCTGGGAGTCGCCGGATGCGACGCCGGCGGCGGCAGAGCGCCCGCGCCGGACGGCACCAGGGCGCGCGCCGCCAGGTCCGCCCCGGAGTGGAACAGCAGCCCGGACTCGGTCGCCGCGGTCGGCGACTCCATCACCCGCGGCTTCGACGCGTGCGCGGTGCTGTCGGACTGCCCCGAGGTGTCGTGGGCGACGGGCAGCGACACGCAGGTGGACAGCCTGGCGGTGCGGCTGCTCGGCGCGGCGGGCGCGGCCCGGCACAGCTGGAACTACGCGGTGACCGGCGCCCGGATGGCGGACCTGCCGGGGCAGATGACCCAGGCGGCGGCGCACAGCCCCGGGTTGGTCACGGTGATGGCGGGCGCGAACGACGCCTGCCGCGACTCGGCGTCGGCGATGACCCCGGTGGCCGAGTTCCGCGCGGACTTCGAGGACGCGCTGCGCACGCTGCGCAAGGAGGCGCCGAAGACACAGGTGTACGTGGCGAGTGTGCCGAACCTGAAGCGGCTGTGGGCCGAGGGCCGGACCAATCCGCTGGGCAAGGAGGTGTGGAAGCTCGGCATCTGCCCGTCGATGCTGTCCGACGCGGACGACCTGACGAAGGGGGCCGGCCTGCGCCGGGACCAGGTGCAGCAGCGGGTGGTGGAGTACAACAAGGTGCTGAAGGACGTGTGCGCCCGGGACCGCCGCTGCCGCTTCGACGGGGGCGCGGTCTACGCCTACGACTTCGACACCGACCAGCTCAGCCACTGGGACTGGTTCCACCCCGGCCGGGACGGCCAGGCCCGGCTGGCCGAGATCGCCTACCGCACGGTGACGGCGAAACAGCCCTGACCTAGGGTTCCTGCATGAACGAACTTTTCGGCACACTTTCCGACGGCACAGATGTCCATCGCTGGACCCTGGAGCGTGCCGGGACGCGCGTCGAGGTCCTGACGTACGGCGGCATCGTGCGCTCGCTGGAGGTGCCGGACCGCGAGGGCCTGCGGGCGAACGTCGTCCTCGGCTTCGGCTCCCTGGACGGCTATCTCGCCCACCCTGAGCCGTACTTCGGCGCCCTGGTCGGCCGGTACGCCAACCGGATCGCGGGCGCCCGCTTCCCGCTGGACGGCGCGCTCTACGCCCTGGAGCAGAACGACGGCACCAACTCCCTGCACGGCGGCGCCCGCGGTTTCGACCGGCGGGTGTGGGACGCCGAGCCGGTCGAGCACGGCCTGCGGCTGAGCCGGGTCAGCCCGCACGGCGAGGAGGGCTTCCCGGGCCGGCTGGCGGTGTCGGTCACGTACACGCTGGACGCGTCCGGCGCCCTGCACCTCGCCTACGAGGCGACGACGGACGCGCCGACGGTCCTCAACCTCACGAGCCACGGCTACGTCAACCTGGCAGGCCGGGACGCCGGCCACGCGGGCGGCCACGAACTGCGCATCGCCGCCTCCCGCTTCACCCCGGTCGACGCGGACCTGATCCCGACGGGTGCCCTGGAAGACGTGACGGGCACCCGCTTCGACTTCCGCGAGGCCCGCAAGAGCGGCTCGGGCTACGACCACAACTTCGTCCTGGACAAGGGCCTGACCGCTACCGCGGAGGAGGTCGCCGAACTGCACGACCCCGCCTCCGGCCGCACCCTGACCCTCTCGACGACCGAACCGGGCCTCCAGCTCTACACCGCCGACCACCTGCCCGAGCCGTTCGCCCCGGGGGCCGGGATCGCCCTGGAGACCCAGCACTTCCCGGACTCCCCGAACCACCCGGAGTTCCCGAGCACGGTGCTGCGGCCGGGCGAGGTGTTCCGGTCGGAGACGGTGTACGCCTTCTCCGTCCGCTAGGACGGGCCTAGGGCGGGCCCTGGACACGGTCGTGTCAGACCGGTTCGCCCCTCATCCGCTTCGTCGCCCTGCCCAGCAGGGACATGGCGCCGCCGCAGATGAGCAGGGCCACCGCACCGCCCCCGATCTGCGGGACGTCGTGGCCCTTGATGCCCTCGACCGTCACGGTCGTGGCCAGCGCGAAGAGGATCGAGTACAGGCTCCGGCCGACCCTGGCACCGGCCGGAATCACCTGGATCAGCTGCGGGATGGTGCTCGCGGCCGCCAGCGCCATCCCGAAGGGCAGCGCGGCGGCGGTCACCAGCGCGCCGAAGCCGAAGGAGTTGCCGTACGCGCCCCAGCCGACGCCCTTGTAGAGCAGATAGCCGGCGGCGGCGAGGGACAGCAGCGCCAGCACGCCGTTGAGATAGGCGGCCCGGGTCGCGGCCTTGCGGGCGCCGGGCAGGTGCGCGGCCGGGGAGCGCCAGGCGTCCGCCGTGACGAGCCGCAGCTGCCGCTTGAGGGCCTGCATCTGCAGCAGCGAGTAGACGCCGAAGGCCAGCAGGCCCAGTCCGACGAGCGCGGCGACGAATCCGAGGGGCTGCCGTGTGATGCCGTAGTGGACGCCGCCGAAGGTGAGCGGCAGGCCGAGGATCATGCCGTAGGCCATCGGCTTGGACTTCGCCTGGATCTTCTCCGTGAGCTCGCGCTGGGCGGGCGTGAGGTGGGGATCCAGCCGCATGCGCCCCTCCCCGGCCTCGTGGCCGTGCGCCGGGGCCGGCTGCTGCGGCGGGTAGGGCTGCTGGGGCGGGTACGGCTGCTGCGGGGCGTAGGGCTGCTGGTACTGCGGCTGCTGCGGGTACGGGTACTGCGGCTGCTGATACTGCTGCGGCTGTCCGTACGGCCCGGCGAGCGGCTGTTGCGCGTACGGCCCCGCCGGCGGTTGCTGGCCGTAGGGCCCCGGTTGCTGCTGGCCTGGATACACGTCGTCTCTCCCCCGTACCCGGTGTGTCCGGTGCTTCTCGCGGGCCGGGAGTCTGCCACACCCGCCCGCACGCTACGAGCCCCGGTCCAGGGGTCAGGTCCCGGACCGGGGCTGCATGTGGGGGACTTGTCCCGGATCAGACGTTAATCGGCGCGGCGAGCCGGCGGTCCACGATCGAGCGTCCGGCGGTGATCTCGTACGAACCCTTCACAAACGCCCACGCCTTCGCCTTCTCGTCCCACACCTCGAAGGCACGGCGCGGGAGCGTGAGCGTCACCTCGGTGCTCTCGCCGGGCCCGGCCAGGGCGGAGGCGAAGCCGGCGAGCACGCGGGCCGGGCGCTCGGGGCCGGGCCCGGCCGGGGCGACGTAGACCTGGACGACCTCGCGGCCGGGCCGCCCGCCGGTGTTGCGCAGCCCGACGCGGACCGTGACGGTGCCGTCGGCCCGTGGGGCGGCCGCCAGCGACTCGTAGGCCCAGTCGGTGTAGCCGAGGCCGTGCCCGAAGGGGTACGCCGGGGTGCGGCCGGCCCGCTCCCAGGCGCGGTAGCCGATGAACAGGCCCTCGGTGTAAGGCAGTTGACCGTCGGCCGGGACGACCCGGGTGACCGGGGCGTCGGCGAGGGAGCCCCAGGTGGTGGGGAGCCGGCCGCCGGGCTCGTGGGCACCGGTGAGGACGTCGGCCAGGGCGGCGCCGCCCTCCTGGCCGGGGAACCAGGTCAGCAGGACGGCGGCCACGTCCTCGCGCCAGGGCAGCTCCACCGGGGAGCCGGAGTTGACGACCACGACGGTGTTCGGGTTGGCGGCGGCGACCGCGCGGACCAGGTCGTCCTGGCGGCCGGGCAGGCGCAGGTCGGTGCGGTCGAAGCCCTCGGACTCGACACGGTCGGTGGTGGCGACCATGACGACGGCGGTGTCGGCGCCGCGCGCCGTCCGGGCGGCCTCGGCGATCAGCTCGTCGGCGTCGCGCTGCGGCTCGGCGTGCGCGAGGGCGAAGGTGACGACGCGCATCGGGAGGTCGTCGGGGAGCTGGACGACGTGGGTGAGGGAGACCTCGACCGGCTCGCCCGCGGTGAGTTCGGCCTCGGCGCGGGGTACCGGGGCGGCGAAGAAGGCCCCGAAGGGGTCGTCCTCGCCGGGACGCTGGACGTCGTCGAAGTACGTCGTGCCGTCGACGGTGAGCGTGAAGGCGCCCATGCCCTTGATGCCGAAGGCGTGCGGGCCGGACTCGCGGGGCGTGAAGGTGCCGGTCAGTTCGACGGTGTGGAGGTTCTCGTGCGTGACGCCCTCGGGGAGGTCGGTCCCCATCCACTGGATCAGCCCGCCCGGGGCGGACCGGGCGCCGATGACGGTGCCGGCACCGTCCCTGCACACGGCCCGGAGCGTGAACCCCGGCCCGGCGACGGCGAGTTCGGTGGCCGGGTCGGCGCCGACCGCGTAGCTGAGCGTGCCCTCGGGGAGGGCGGCGGTGAGGCCGTCGAGCGGGGAGACGATCCGGGCCGGGAAGACGGTGGCGGAACCGCCGCCGAGGACGCGGGCGTCGCGGGCGGCGGCACCGATGAGGGCCACGGTGCCGCCCTCCTGCAGCGGCAGGGCGCCGCGCTCGTTGCGCACGAGGACGAAGGAGCGGCGGGCGATCTCGCGGGCCAGTTCACCGCCGTCGACGCTCGTAGGCGGTTCGGCGACGACGGATTCGGCGCCGTCGAGGATCCCGACGCGGGCGGCGAGCCGCAGCACGCGCCGTACAGCGGCGTCGACGCCGGCCTCGGCGACCCGGCCCTCCCGGACGGCGCGGGCGAGGGCGGCGCCGTAGACGGTGCGGGGGCCCGGCATGGCGACGTCGAGACCGCCCTCGATGTCGCCGACGGTGTCCCGGGCGGCCATCCAGTCGGAGACGTTGATGCCGTCGAAGCCCCATTCGCCGCGCAGGACTTCGTTGACCAGGTGGTGGTGCTCGGTCATGGTCGTGCCGTTGACCGCGTTGTAGGCGGTCATGACGCCCCAGGGGCGGGCGCCGGTGACGATCGCCTCGAAGGGGGCCAGGTACAGCTCGCGCAGGGCGCGTTCGGGGACCAGGTTGTCCACGGTGAAGCGGTCGGTCTCGGCGTCGTTGGCGACGAAGTGCTTGACGGTGGTGCCGACGCCGCCGGACTGGACGCCGGTGACGTATCCGGTGCCGATCGCGCCGGTCAGGCAGGGGTCCTCGCTGTAGGCCTCGAAGTGGCGGCCGCCGAGCGGGGAGCGGTGGAGGTTGACGGTGGGGGCGAGCAGCACGTGGACGCCCTTGCGGCGTGCCTCCTGGGCGAGCAGCACGCCTGCGCGGCGGGCGAGGGCGGGGTCCCAGGTGGCGGCGAGCGCGGTCGGGGAGGGCAGGGCGACGGAGGGGTCGTCGGCGCTCCAGCGCACGCCGCGCACGCCGATGGGTCCGTCGGACATGACGAGCGAGCGCAGGCCGATCTCGGGGAGGGCGGGCAGGGTCCACACGTCCTGCCCGGCCAGCAGCCGCGCCTTGGCGTCGAGGCCGAGGCGCCGCAGCGCGGCGTCCACGACCGCTTCGCGCGCCGCGTCCGCGCCCGCTCCGTCCGCGCGTGCCCCGTCGGTGCGTGCCTTGTCCGTCTCCGTCACGGCGGTGCCTCCTCGTCGAGTCCCGGTGTGCCTCCCGGTGCCCTCCTCATCCTGCATCCGTTGCCTGTAGAGCGGTAGGTTTCGTTATCCTGCCGTTATTTTGAGCCCGCTCGCATGCCGTACGGTGACGGCATGAACGCGAGGGTCAGGAGCGAGGAGCGGCGCGCGGAGATCGTCGGGGCGGCACTGGAGGTCATCGCCGAGCGCGGTTACCGGGGGGCGAGCGTGGCCGCGGTGGCCGAGCGGGTGGGGCTGACCCAGCAGGGGCTGCTGCACTACTTCCCCACCAAGGACGCTCTGCTGGTGGCGGTGCTCCAGGAGCGGGACCGGTGGGACGCGGTGCCGGACAGCCGGTGGCGGATGGATCTGCTGGCCTCCCTGGTCGAGTACAACGCGATGCGCCCGGCGATCATCCAGACCTTCTCGGCGCTGCTCGGCGAGAGCGTGACGGAGGAACATCCGGCACGGGCGTTCTTCACCGAGCGGTACGCGCGCGTGCGGGCGTCCATGGCGACGGTGCTGCGCGCCGAGTACGGCGACCTCCTGCCGAACGGCCTCACCCCGGAGCGCACCGCGCCGCTGCTGGTCGCCGTGATGGACGGGTTGCAGTTCCAGTGGCTGCTGGACCCGGAGTCGGTGGACATGCCGGGCGCGTTCCGGGACTTCCTGCGGCTGCTGGGCGAGCCTGCGGACTGAGGAACCGGGATGGCCCCCGCCCCGGGAGGCCGGCAGGGCACCGCCGTCGGCCTGTTCGACACGGGCCGGCGCGGGTGACGTTCACCGGTGGCCCTCCCGTGTCCGGGCGACCGCCTGGGCGAGGTCGGCGGGGGAGGCGCGGGGTCGCCGGCGAAGAGCGCACCGCCCGCGAACGCCCGGCCGGCCGCCAGTCGCGGATCAGGAGGTGACGTCCTGCGAGCGCGACCGCCCGTCGGCCGCGGAGCCCCCGGTGCCCTCCGTCCCGTCCTCCTCGGCCTCCTCCCCCAGGAGCTCCCGGGCCAGCAGCGTCGCCCCCGCCACCGCGCCCGGCATCAGGAAGACCGCGACGAAGGGGACCAGGAAGGCCAGGCCGAGCGGGGTGCCGAAGCCCCAGACCAGGGTCTTGCGGGAGCGCAGCAGGGCGAGCCGGGCACGCAGTTCCACGCCACGGCGCTGGAGGGCCACGGCGGCCAGTTCCTCGGTGAGGAAGAAGCCGGTGACGAAGAAGCCGAGCACGGGCACCACGGTCTGGCCGACGAACGGCAGGAGGCCCAGGGCGAAGAGCAGGACGCCCCAGAGCCCGGCCCGCACCAGCACGCGCAGGCTGTCGCGGCCCGAGATCCACAGCTCGCGCCAGAGCGGGAGGTCCGAGCGCGGGGCGGTGCCGTCGGGCGAGACGTCCGCGTCGACCTTCTCCGACAGGCTCTCGTAGAAGGGCTGGCCGACCAGCAGGGACACGGCCGTGAAGGTGAGCACGGCCAGCAGCAGGCCGAGCGCGAACAGGACGGCGGTGAGCAAGCCGCGGAACAGGCCCTGCCAGGGGCTGGACCAGTGGTCCGCGAACGGCGTCGCCCAGGTGACCGCGTCCTCGCCCCACACGGCGAGCGCGACCAGCGCCGCCGCGTACAGGACCAGAGTGATCAGCCCGGGCAGCAGCCCGAAGCCGTACTGCCTGCCGTGCCGGCCGACCCAGCGCTGGCCCTTGAGCAGACAGCCGAAGCCCACCCCGAGATCACGCATGGCCGAAACCCTACCCGCGGGATCCCGCCCCGGGCATCAGTCGCCCAGCATCCGCCGCAGCAGATCGCGCAGCGAGCGGCGCTCGTCCTCGGAGAGGCCGGCGAGGGGTTCGCGGGCGAAGCGCAGGCCCTCGCGCAGGTCCCTGGCCATGCGCAGCCCCTCGTCGGTGGCGGCGGCCAGCTTCACCCGGCGGTCGGCGGGGTCGGGGCGCCGCTCGACCAGCCCCCGGGACTCCAGGCGGTCCACGATCCCGGTCACGTTGGACGGCTCGCACTTCAGCTTCTGCGCGAGTTTGCGCATCGGCAACGGCTCCAGCGAGAGCAGGCTGAGCAGCCGGGCCTGCGGGCCTGTCAGCGTGTGCTCGCCCGCCGCCTTCTCGTAGTCCGCGTAGAAGCGGGCCACGACGTCGCCGATCAGCTCGACGACCTCCAGGGTCAGGGCGTCGGGGCGGCGGGTCCGCGAAGGACCGGACGGGGCAGACGGGGTGGACGACGGAGTGGACATGCGCTCCAGGATACTCCGTTACTTGACATCATGAAATATTCAGGAGCATGGTTGTTTCAGGTACTGAAGTATTTGCAGCAATCAGTAGCCCCGTCAGCCTCCCGAAGAAAGGCCCGTCATGATCAACCGCGAGTGGCACCTGCTCAGCCGTCCCGTCGGCTGGCCGAAGCCCGAGGACTTCGCCCTGGTCGAGACCGAGGTCCCGACTCCGCGCGAGGGCCAGGTACTGGTGCGGAACACGTACCTCTCCGTGGACCCGTACATGCGCGGCCGGATGAGTGCCGCGAAGTCGTACGCCGCCCCGTTCGAGCTGGGCAAGGTCATGCAGGGCGGCGCGGTCGGCGAGGTGATCGAGTCCAAGGCCGAGGGCATCGAGGTCGGCGACCACGTCCTGCACTTCTTCGGCTGGCGCGAGTACGCGGCCGTGGACGCGAAGAACGCCGTCAAGGTGGGCCCGACGGCCGTACCGGCCGTGAAGGTGGAGACGCAGGACGTGCCGCTGTCGGCGTACCTCGGTGTGCTCGGCATGACCGGCCTGACCGCCTACGCGGGCCTGCTGCGCACCGCCTCCTTCAAGGAGGGCGACATCGTCTTCGTCTCCGGCGCCGCGGGTGCCGTGGGCAGCGAGGTCGGCCAGCTCGCCAAGCTGCTCGGCGCCTCGCGCGTGATCGGCTCGGCCGGCTCCGACGGGAAGGTGAAGCTGCTGGTCGAGGAGTACGGCTTCGACGCGGCGTTCAACTACAAGAACGGCCCGGTCGCCGAGCAGCTGCGCGAGGCCGCGCCCGACGGCATCGACGTCTACTTCGACAACGTCGGCGGCGACCACCTGGAGGCGGCCATCGGCTCGCTCCGCGAGGGCGGCCGGATCGCGGTCTGCGGCATGATCTCGGTCTACAACAACACCGAGCCCGCGCCCGGCCCGAAGAACCTCGCCCGGCTGATCCAGACCCGGGGCCGCATCGAGGGCTTCCTGGTCGGCGACCACTACGACCTGCAGCCCGAGTTCGTCCAGAAGGTCGCGCCGTGGGTCGCCTCGGGCGAGCTGAAGTACCGCGAGACGGTCGTCGAGGGCATCGAGAACAACCTGGAGGCGTTCCTCGGGGTCCTGCGCGGCGACAACATCGGCAAGATGATCGTCAAGCTCTGAGGTCCGGCGGACCCCGGCAGCCCTTCCCTGTCGATTTCGGCATGCGGTAACTTCTTTCCGAAATCTGCCGTCGATCGTGGGCGCGAGTCGCGGCGGACCGAGGAGGAAGACAACCGCATGCCCATCACGCAGAACGACGTCCGCTACACCGCCGTCGCCACCGCCGAGAACGGTCGCGACGGCCGGGTCGCGACCGACGACGGCAGGCTCGACGTCGTCGTGAACCCGCCCAAGGAGATGGGCGGCAGCGGGGCCGGGACCAACCCGGAGCAGCTGTTCGCCGCCGGTTACAGCGCCTGCTTCCAGGGCGCGCTGGCCGTGGTCGCCCGGCAGGAGGGCGCCGACGTCTCCGGCTCGACCGTCACCGCGAAGGTCGGCATCGGCAAGAACGACGACGGGTTCGGGATCATCGTGGAGATCTCCGCGAACATCCCGAACGTGTCCGCCGAGGCGGCCCGGGACCTGGTCGAGAAGGCGCACCAGGTGTGCCCGTACTCGAAGGCGACCCGGGGCGACGTCACCGTGACGCTGGTCTGACCACCGTCGTTCTCACGACGGCAGCCGCATCCCTGGACGTGGGGTGCGGCTGCCGTGTCGCTCACCGGGCCAGTGCCGCGCCGTGCACCGCTCTCACGAAGCCCTCGTTCTCCGGGGCCGCGCCGCCCGGGAAGGCCGTCCTGCGCCGCGTGTAGCCGTACGCCAGACCGCTGCGGGGGTCGGCGAAGGCCTGGGAGCCGCCCGCGCCGCTGTGCCCGAAGGTGCCCGCGCCCAGGACCGGGTGCCACATGTCGGCCGTCGCCTGGAAGCCGAGCCCGTACGCCTTGTGGGCGCGGGCCACCAGGTCGTACCCGACGGAGTGGACCTGGCCCACCTCGGCGATCGTGTCCGGCTTCAGCAGCGGCGGGCGGTCCGCCAGCTCGCTGATCGCCGCCGCGTACATCGTCGCGAGCCCGCGCGCGGAGGCGACCCCGCCCGCCGACGCCGGCCCCTTGGCCCGTACGAGGCGGGAGTTGACGTAGTCCTCCAGCGTCCCCGGATCCGGCACGTGCCGGTTGAACGCGATCGCGGCCAGGGTGTGCGGCCCGGCCGGCTGGGCCGCCATGAGCGCCTGCTGCTCCGACGTCGGGAGCATCGGCTGCGCCGTGCGGTAGCGGGGTTCCTCGGACTCGGGCAGGCCCAGGTGGAAGTCCGCGCCGTAGGGGGCGCGCACCCGCTCCTCGTACACCTCCTGGAGCGTGCGCCCCGTGGCCCGGCGCACCACCTCACCGGTGAGCGCGCCGATCACCAGCGCGTGGTAGCCGAAGGCCGTGCCCGGGCGCCAGAACGGCTTCTGGTCGGCGAGCCGTTCGGCGATCGCCCGGTCGTCCGCCAGCTCCTCGGCCGAGAACCCGGCGTCGATCCCGACCAGGCCCGCCCGGTGCGCCAGCAGCTCCCGGAGGGTCACCGCGGCCTTGCCCTCGGCGGCGAACTCCGGCCAGTAGTAGGTCACTTTGCGGTCCAGCTCCAGCGTGCCGTCCTGCACCAGCAGCGCCACCACCAGGTGGGCAGCGCCCTTGGTGGACGAGAACACGCCGTACAGGGAGTCCGCCTCGCCGCCCGCCCACAGGTCGACGACCTGCCTGCCGTGCGCATACGCGCACAACTGGCCCTCGTAGTCGTGCCGTTCCCCGGCGACGAACGCGGCGAACTCCTCGCGTACCGCCTCGAAGCCCTCGGCGACCGTGCCGTGGACGGTGATCTCCTGGCTCATCCGCTCTCCTCACCCTGAGCCGCTCTCGCTGCTCCCCCTCGCACAACGTCCGTTCCCGATCCGGACGTTCCCCAGACCGTTACGGCGCGATGTACCTGTTCGACTCAACCGCCGCGGGGGCCGGTGGGTGTCTGCGATGCCCCGGACGGCGGAGGGCAGGGGTGGTGCGCGGAGGGCGCGGACACGGGCCAGGGCTCAGGTGCACCACCACAGGAACTGCTTGCAGGTGCTGCTCGGCGACGGCCTGGGGGTCGGCCTGGATGTCGTCGGGGGGCTGGTCGGGGTCGCGGTGGGGTGGGCCGTGGGCGCCGGGGCCGTGGGGGTCGGACCGGGGCCCGCCGCCCCGGCAGGTTCCGTGGTGCCGGTGTCCTTGGGCTTGGGCGACGTGGACGGCTTGGCCTTGGGGGACTTGCTCGCGGACGCGTCGGCCGAGGCGTGCGGCGCGGCACCCGTGCCCGGGGCGGCGCCGGAGGTGTCGCTCGCCGAGGCGCCCGGCGTCGCGGGGCCGGCACCGCCGTCCGCCGCGGTGTCCCCGGACGCGGCCGGGCCGCCGCCGGAGAACGGGGCGAAGGGCGCGTCCGTGCCCAGTTCGGCGATGCTGAGTCCGCCGGCCGCTATGACGAACCCCGCGGCGATCAGGATCGTACGGCGACGCCGGCGGCGGTGGACGGCGGCCTTGCGGTCGCGCCGGCTGGCGTCGGAACCGGCGGGGCCCACGGCCGCGGCGCCCCGCCCCTTGCGCCGGTCGGCCCGGCCGCCGGCCGGGGACTCGGCGGGCCCGGACACGGAGTCCCCCTCGGCGCCGGGCTCGGCCTCGGCCTCCGGCTCGTACCCGGGCTCCGGCTCGTACCCGGGCTCCGCCTCCGCCCCGGCGGCCGGATACTCCCGGGCGCCGCCGGACGCGTACCCCTGCGCCCCGCCCTGCACGTACTCCTGCGGCGCGCCCGCATCGCGCGGCCCGGACCCCGGCGCCGACTCCGAGCCACCCCCGGGCACCCGCTCCGCCCCGGCGGCCGGGTACTCCCGCGCCCCGTCCTGCGTGTACTCCTGCGGCGCGCCGTGTCCCTGTGCCGGGATCCGTGCGCCGTACTCCGCGCCCGGGGCGGCGTGCGCACCGGGCACATAGCCGCTCCCGGCCGGAACGTGACCACCGCCGTATCCCGATGCCTCCCCCGCGCGCGCGTACGCGTAGGCGGCCGTCGCTTCCGCGGGTGCGGCATGCGCCGGTGCTCCGCACCCGGGGCAGGCCAGGGCGCCGTTGAGGTGCCGTTGGCACGGGATGCAGTAGTCCATGACGCCGGAAGACTAGATTCCCCATCGGTCACGTTCCTAGGGGTGCCTGTGAAGGTTTCGTGGATCAGCGAGAGAATTCTCGAAAGCCTTGCCGAAACCGTTACCTGTTCGACCCATTGACACTCCCGCCGCCGCATCCTTACTGTCACGCCAGCATTTCGAACGTGTGACGAAATATCGAACAGCTGAGGGGCAACTGCCGTGCGCATCACCGGAATCAGCACGCACGTGGTCGGCACGCCGTGGCGCAACCTGACCTACGTCCAGGTGCACACCGACGAGGGGATCACGGGAGTCGGCGAGACCCGGATGCTCGGTCACACCGACGCGCTGATCGGCTATCTGCGAGAGGCCGAGGCCAATCACATCCTCGGCTCGGATCCGTTCGCGGCCGAGGATCTCGTACGCCGGATGAAGTACGGCGACTTCGGCCGCGCGGGCGAGATCGTCATGTCCGGCATCGCCGTGATCGAGATGGCGTGCTGGGACATCAAGGGCAAGGCGCTCGGTGTCCCCGTCTGGCAGTTGCTCGGCGGCAGGGTGACCGACCGCGTCAAGGCGTACGCCAACGGGTGGTACACGACCGAGCGAACGCCCGAGGCGTACCACAAGGCCGCCCAGGGGGTGATGGAGCGCGGGTACAAGGCACTGAAGATCGACCCGTTCGGCACCGGGCACTTCGAGCTGGACCACCAGCAGAGCCTGTACGCCGTCTCGCTCATCGAGGCCGTGCGGGACGCGATCGGCCCCGACGCCGAACTGATGCTGGAGATGCACGGCCGCTTCTCCCCCGCCACCGCCGTCCGACTGGCGAAGGAGCTGGCCCCCTTCAAGCCGGCCTGGCTGGAGGAGCCGGTGCCGCCGGAGAACCTGAAGGCGCTGGAGAAGGTGGCCGCCAAGGTGGACGTCCCCGTCGCCACCGGTGAGCGGATCCACGACCGCATCGAGTTCCGCGAGCTCTTCGAGAGCCAGGCCGTGGACATCATCCAGCCGGACGTCGGCCACATCGGCGGCATCTGGGAGACCCGCAAGCTCGCCGCCACCGCCGAGACGCACTACATGCTGGTCGCGCCGCACAACGTCGGCGGGCCGGTACTGACCGCCGCCTCTCTCCAAGTCGGCTTCACCGCACCGAACTTCAAGATCCTGGAGCACTTCAACGACTTCGCGGACGCGGAGATCAAGAAGGTGGTCAAGGGGGCGCCGCAGGTCGTGGACGGCTACTTCCACCTCTCCGACGCGCCCGGCCTCGGCGTCGAGCTGGACGTCGACGCCGCCGCCGAGTTCCCCCAGCAGCAGGCCCGGTTCGACCTGTGGGCCGAGGGCTGGGAGCAGCGCCGGCCGAAGGGCGGCCGCAAGTGAGCACCGCCGTCGTCATCGAGGCACCGGGCACGCACCGGCTCGCCCCGCACACGCCCCGCGAGCCCGGTCCCGGCGAGGCGCTGGTCGCCGTGCACGCGGTCGGCATCTGCGGCAGCGACCGCGAGGTGTACCAGGGCAACCGGCCCGAGGGGTACGTCCGTTACCCCCTGACGCCGGGACACGAGTGGTCGGGCACGGTCGAGCAGGTGGGCCCGGGTGTCCCGGCCTCGCTCACCGGCCGCAAGGTCGTCGGCGAGGGCTTTCGCAACTGCCAGGTGTGCGACCGCTGCCACGCGGGCGAGACCACGCTGTGCACCGACGGCTACGAGGAGACCGGCTTCACCCAGCCGGGCGCCATGGCCGCCACGCTCACCCTGCCGGCCCGGCTGCTGCACGCCCTGCCGGACGACGCCGACCTGACGGCGGCGGCGCTGCTCGAACCCGCCGCCTGCATCGCGGCCGCGGCGCTCAAGGCGGGCGCCCGGCCGGGTGAGCGGGTCGCGGTGGTCGGCACGGGGACCCTGGGCATGTTCGCCGTGCAGTTCCTCAGGGCGGTCTCCCCGGCCGAGCTGATGGTGGTCGGTACCCGGCGCGACCGGGAGGCCCTCTCCCGCCGGTTCGGGGCCACCGACTTCCGCACCAGGGACCAGGCACTCGCCGACGACTTCGACGTCGTGATCGAGACCGCCGGATCCGCGTCCGCCGCGCGCACCGCCGCCTCCCTGCTGCGGCGCGGCGGGCGCCTGGTGCTGACCGGGATCCCGGCGCCGGGCGCGGACGGGCTCGACCCGACCGATCTCGTCGTACGGCAGCTGGAGGTGCACACCGTCTTCGGGGCGCCGCCGGACGCCTGGGCGCACACCGTGCGGGTCTTCGGCGCCGGACTGCTGGACCCGCTGCCGCTGGTCACGCACCAGTTGCCGCTGACCGAGTTCTCCCACGCCATCGATCTCGTCGGGTCCGGCGATCCCGCGGTGGGCAAGGTGCTGCTCCGCCCCTAGAGACGTACGCCGGCCCGGGCGTGACCTGACGGCGCCCCGGCCGGCGTACCAGAAAGGCCGGAAACCGGGCCTTTTCACACTCAGAGCCGCGAACCTTGTCCGATATCTCGAACATCGAGAACTCCTCGAACACGAAGGACAGCTTGTGACCGACGCTTCCGCCCCGGCAGCCCGCAGGCCCGGCGAGCAGGTGCTCGCCGCTCTCGGCCTCGGCGCGCCCGCCCTCGACCCCGCCGACGCCTCCGCCCACGGCTTCCCGGGCGGCGGCCGCTGGCGCACCGAGATCCCCTCGTGCGAGGGGCCCGAGGCGCTGGCGGTCGTGCTCAAGGAGGCCTCCCGTCTCGATGTGCCGATCCACCGGATCAGCCAGGGCAGCGGTGTGTGGATGCTCACCGACGCCGAGATCACCGAGATGGTCGAGGCGACCGCCGCACGCGACATCGAACTCTGCCTGTTCACCGGCCCGCGCGGCACCTGGGACATCGGCGGCTCGGTGCGCTCCGACTCGCGGGGGGCCGGACTGCGCGCCCGGGGCCACGACGCCGTGGCCGGCTGCCTCGAAGACGCCGTGCGGGCAACGGAGTTGGGCGTCAAGTGCCTGCTCGTCGCCGACGAGGGCGTGCTGTGGACCCTGCACCGGGCCCGCGAGGCCGGCATCATCCCGGCCGACACCACGCTGAAGGTCTCGGCGCTCATCGGCCCCGTGAACCCGGCGTCGTACGCCGTCTACGAGCGGCTCGGCGCCGACTCCCTCAACGTGCCCAGCGATCTGACGCTGGACCACCTCACCGAGATCCGCCGGGTCTCCGGCGCTCCCATGGACATGTACATCGAGGCCCCCGACGACCTCGGCGGCTATGTGCGGATGTACGAGGTCGCCGAGCTGATCCGGCGCGGCGCACCGCTGTATCTGAAGTTCGGTCTGTCCAAGGCTCCCGGCATCTACCCGTGGGGCACCCATCTGCGGGACGTGACCCTGGACACCGCCCGGGAGCGGGTGCGGCGCGGCCGGCTCGCCCTGGACCTGCTCGCCCGGCACGGCGCGGACGGCGACATGGCGCCGCTCGGCTCCCGGCTGCCCGGCCCGCTCAACCGATTCCCAGTCAACGCCTGATCACCCGTTCAAGAGCTCAACGCCGAGACGACCAAGGACAGATCATCATGCGCAACCGCAGAGCCGCACTCGCCGCCATAGCCGGAGCCGCCTCGCTCGCCCTCACGCTGACCGCCTGCGGGCAGAGCAGCTCCGGCGGCAGCAAGGAGAAGACCGGCGACGTCAAGGGCGCCACGATCGGCATCGCGATGCCGACGAAATCCTCCGAGCGGTGGATCAACGACGGCAACGACATGGTCAAGAACCTCCAGGCCAAGGGCTACAAGACCAAGCTGGTCTACGGCGAGGACGACCCGAGCACCCAGGTCTCGCAGATCGAGAACATGATCACGCAGGGCGTCAAGGGCCTGATCATCGCGGCCATCGACAACAAGTCCCTGAACAACGTGCTGCAGGAGGCCAACCAGGCCAACATCCCGGTCATCGCCTACGACCGGCTGATCCTCGGCACCAAGAACGTCGACTACTACGCCTCGTTCGACAACGAGAAGGTCGGCACCCTCCAGGGCACCTACATCGTCCACAAGCTCGGTCTGGACGCCGGCAAGACGGGCCCGTTCAACATCGAGCTGTTCGCCGGGTCCAACGACGACAACAACACCCAGTACTTCTTCGACGGCGCGATGAAGGTGTTCAAGCCGTACATCGACAAGAAGCAGCTGGTGGTCAAGTCCGGCCAGACCAAGCTCAACCAGGTCACCACCCTGCGCTGGGACGGTGCCACCGCGCAGAAGCGCATGGAGGACATCCTCACCTCCACGTACACGAGCGGCAAGGTCGACGCGGTGCTCTCGCCGTACGACGGCATCTCCATCGGCATCATCGCCGCCCTGAAGTCGGACGGCTACGGTTCCGCGAGCAAGCCGCTGCCGGTCATCACCGGCCAGGACGCCGAGCTCGCCTCCGTGAAGTCGATCATCGCGGGCCAGCAGACCCAGACCGTCTTCAAGGACAGCCGCAAGGAGACGGCGGTCGCGGTGTCCATGGTCGACGACGTCCTGCACGGCAAGAAGCCGCAGGTCAACGACACCACGACCTACACCAACGGCGCCAAGGTCGTCCCCTCCTACCTGCTGCAGCCGGTGAGCGTGGACAAGACCAACTACGAGGACGTCCTGGTCAAGGGCGGCTACTACACCGACTCCCAGCTCAAGTGATCCCGCTCCCCTGCCCGACCCCACACTGATTGGAAGGCACGACCATGGCGGGACCCGTCCTGGAAATGCGCTCGATCGTCAAGACCTTTCCCGGTGTCACAGCGCTGTCGGACGTCACGCTGACCGTCCGCCAGGGCGAGGTCCACGCCATCTGCGGGGAGAACGGCGCCGGCAAGTCGACCCTGATGAAGGTCCTCTCCGGTGTCCATCCGCACGGGAGTTACGAGGGCGAGATCCTCTTCGAGGGGGAGCCCTGCGCCTTCGGCGACATCCGGGCGAGCGAGCAACGCGGCATCGTGATCATCCACCAGGAGCTGGCGCTGTCGCCGTACCTCTCCCTGGCGGAGAACATCTTCCTCGGCAACGAACACGCCAGGGGCGGGTTCATCGACTGGCGTCAGACCCTGCGGCACGCCACCGAGCTGCTGCGCCGGGTCGGTCTCGACGATCACCCCGAGACCCGCGTCACCGACATCGGCGTGGGCAAGCAGCAGCTCGTGGAGATCGCGAAGGCCCTGTCGAAGAAGGTGAAGCTGCTCATCCTGGACGAGCCCACCGCGGCGCTGAACGACGAGGACAGCGGCAAACTCCTCGATCTCATCCTGGAGTTGAAGAACCAGGGCATCACCTCGATCATCATCTCCCACAAACTCAACGAGATCCGCAAGGTCGCCGACTCGGTGACGATCATCCGGGACGGCCGGTCGATCGAGACCCTGGACGTCAGGGACGCGGGCACGACCGAGGACCGGATCATCAGCGGCATGGTGGGCCGCGACCTCGACCACCGCTTCCCCGAGCGCACCCCGCACGAGGCGCAGGAGGGCACGGCCCCGGCGCTGGAGATCCGCAACTGGACCGTCCACCACCCCATCGACCAGCAGCGCAAGGTCGTGGACGACGTGTCGCTGAGCGTCCGCCGGGGCGAGATCGTCGGCATCGCGGGGCTGATGGGCGCCGGCCGCACCGAGCTCGCCATGAGCGTCTTCGGCCGCACCTACGGCCGTTACGCGGGCGGCACGGTCCTCAAGGACGGCGTCGAGATCCGTACGAAGTCCGTCGCCGAGGCGGTGGACCACGGCATCGCGTACGTCACCGAGGACCGCAAGCACTACGGTCTCAACCTCATCGACACCATCAACCGCAACATCTCGCTGACCGCGCTGAAGAAGGTCGCCAGGCGGGGCGTGGTGGACGAGCAGGCGGAGCGGCAGGTCTCCGAGGGCTTCCGGAAGTCCATGAACATCAAGGCGCCGACGGTCTTCGAGCCGGTGGGCAGGCTGTCCGGCGGCAACCAGCAGAAGGTCGTGCTCAGCAAGTGGATCTTCGCCGAGCCCGATGTGCTGATCCTGGACGAACCGACCCGCGGCATCGACGTGGGCGCCAAGTACGAGATCTACACGGTCATCGACCAACTCGCCGCCCAGGGCAAGGCGGTCGTCTTCATCTCCTCCGAGCTGCCGGAGCTGCTCGGCATGTGCGACCGCATCTACACGATGGCCGCCGGGCGGCTGACCGGTGAGGTGCCGCGGGCCGAGGCCACGCAGGAAGTGCTGATGCGCCAGATGACGAAAGACAAGGCGCCCACGGACAACGCAAAGGACGAAGAGGTAACGCGATGAGCACGGACGTCACCGACAAGACCCCGGCGGCCGCGCCGCCGGGCAAGGGCGGATCGGCCGCCGGCGAGGGTCTGTTGCAGCTGGTGCTGGGCGGCCTGCGCCGCAACATGCGCCAGTACGGCATGCTGATCGCGCTCGGTCTGATCGTCGTCCTCTTCCAGATCTGGACCGGCGGCGACCTGCTGCTGCCGCGCAACGTCTCCAACCTGGTGCTGCAGAACAGCTACATCCTGATCCTCGCGATCGGCATGATGCTGGTGATCATCGCCGGGCACATCGACCTGTCGGTCGGCTCGATCACGGCGTTCGTGGGCGCGTTCGCGGCCGTGCTGACCGTGCAGCACCACATGGCGTGGCCCGTCGCCCTCGTGCTGTGCCTGCTGGTGGGCGCGGTGGCGGGCTCCGTACAGGGCTTCCTGATCGCGTATTTCGGCATACCGTCGTTCATCGTCACGCTCGCCGGAATGCTGCTCTTCCGCGGTCTCACCGAGATCCTCCTCAAGGGGCAGACCCTCGGCCCGTTCCCCAACGGGCTGCAGAAGATCGGCAACGGCTTCCTGCCCGAGGTCGGCCCGAACACCAACTACCACAACCTCACCCTGCTCCTCGGCATCGTCCTGATCGCCGCCGTGGTGTGGCAGGAGGTGCGCGACCGGCGCCGCCAGCAGGAGTTCTCGCTCGACGTCGTACCGCGCAACCTCTTCCTGCTCAAGCTCGTCGCGCTGGTCGCCGCGGTCCTCGCCCTGACGATGCTGCTCGCCAGCTACGACGGCGCCCCGATCGTGCTGATCATCCTCGGCGTCCTGGTGGGCGGCTACGGCTACGTCATGCGCAACTCGGTCTTCGGCCGCCACATCTACGCCATCGGCGGTAACCTGCCGGCGGCCAAGCTGTCGGGCGTGAAGGACCGGCGCATCACCTTCCAGGTGTTCCTGAACATGGGCGTGCTCGCGGCCCTGGCGGGTCTGGTGGTCGCCGCCCGTCTGAACGCGGCCTCGCCGAAGGCGGGCGACGGCTTCGAACTGGAGGCCATCGCCTCCTCGTTCATCGGCGGCGCCTCCATGAGCGGCGGTGTCGGCACCGTCCTCGGCGCCATCATCGGCGGTCTCGTCCTCGGTGTGCTGAACAACGGCATGAACCTCCTCAGCGTCGGCACCGACTGGCAGCAGGTCATCAAGGGTCTGGCCCTGTTGGCGGCGGTCGGGTTCGACGTGTGGAACAAGCGCAAGTCCGGTTCGTGAGGGTCCAGACAAGGGAGCCGTACCCATGGAACTGAACAGACGCACGGTCATCGCGGGCGCCGCGGCGGCGGGCATCGCCGCCACCGCCCTCGGCACGACGACATCAGCCGCTGCCGCGGCGGGCGCCCAGGGCGCATCCGGAAGGAAGCCGGTGAAGGAGCACTTCGGCACGCTGGCCGACGGCACGAAGGTGTACCGCTGGTCGCTGGAGAACGGCGGCACGCGGCTGAAGGTCCTCTCCTACGGCGGCATCATCCAGTCGCTGGAGATCCCGGACCGCCACGGCCGGTACGCGAACGTCTCGCTCGGCTACGACAACCTCGACGCCTACGTGAAGGGCACCACCTTCTTCGGCGCCACCATCGGCCGCTACGGCAACCGCATCGCCAAGGGGCGGTTCACGCTCGACGGCAAGAAGTACCAGCTGTCCGTGAACGACGGCGTGAACAGCCTGCACGGCGGCGCCAAGGGCTTCAACACCAAGGTGTGGGACATCGAGCCGTTCACCGACGGCTCCGACGTCGGCCTGCACCTGCACTACACGAGCGTCGACGGCGAGATGGGCTACCCCGGCACGCTGCGGACGAAGGTCACCTTCACCCTCACCCGGCACGGCGACTGGCGCATCGACTACGAGGCCACCACCGACAGGCCGACGGTCGTGAACCTCACCAACCACACGTACTACAACCTCGCGGGCGAGGGCAGCGGCAGCATCTACGACCACGAGCTCTGGCTCGGCGCGGGCCGGTTCACCCCGACCGACTCGGGGCTGATCCCGACCGGCGAGCTGGCGAAGGTCAAGGGCACCCCCTTCGACTTCACCCGCCCCAAGCCGATCGGCCGGGACATCCGCACCGGCCATCCGCAGCTGGTCACCGCCAAGGGCTACGACCACAACTTCGTGCTCGACAAGGGCGTCACCGCCCGGCCCGAGCACGTGGTGACCCTGCGCGACCCCGGCTCCGGCCGCACCCTGAAGATATTCACCGACCAGCCCGGTGTGCAGTTCTACTCGGGCAACTTCCTCGACGGCACGCTCGTCGGCCCGTCCGGGCACACCTACCGGCAGGGCGACGGACTGGCCCTGGAGACCCAGCACTTCCCGGACTCCCCGAACGAGCCGACGTTCCCGTCCACGGTGCTGCGTCCCGGCCGGACCTACCGGACGACGACCATCCACAGGTTCTCCGCGTGAACCGGCTCACACGGCCGGTGAGTTGAACGCCACAGCCGTCCCTTCCGTACTCATGGGCGGCCCGTGCTCCCCCGCACGGGCCGCCTTGAACGGAGGTCCTCTTGGCCGGCAACGTCACCTCGCTGTTCCGCGGCACCGCCGCGCACAGCCCGTCGATGGCGGCGCTGACACGGGAGGGCGGCGACGGGACGGGGCCGGTGGACTTCTGCGTGCCGTGCAACCCGTACTTCCCCACTCCGGCCATGTTCGACGAGCTGTCGGCCCGGTTGCGCGAGATCGTGACGTACTACCCGAGCGGCGCCGACACCGTCACGGGGGAGCTGTGCGGACTGCTCCAGCTGCCGCCGCAGTGCGTGGCGATGGGCAACGGCTCGACGGAACTGATCACCTGGATCGACCACCTCCTGGTCCGTGAGTCCCTGGCGGTCCCGGTCCCCACCTTCGGCCGCTGGACCGACCAGCCGATGGAGACCGGCAAGCGGGTCGACATGTTCCCGCTCCAGGAAGCGGCCGGTTTCGCCCTGGACCTCGCGCAGTACGCGGAGTTCATCCGCGCCCGGGGCACCCGGGTCGCCGTGATCTGCAACCCGAACAACCCCGACGGCGGCTACACCCGCAAGCAGTCCCTGGTGCAGTTCCTGGACGCCATGGCCGACCTCGACCTGATCGTGGTCGACGAGTCCTTCCTGGAGTTCGCGGACGCCGAGACCGAACCGAGCGTCGTCCAGGAGGCCATGCTCCGTCACAACGTGATCGTCCTGCGCAGCCTCGGCAAGAACTTCGGTCTGCACGGCATCCGCTTCGGCTACCTGGTGGCGAACCCGGCGCTCGCGGGCAGGATCCGCTCGATGCTCCCGAAGTGGAACCTCAACTCCCTCGCCGAACACCTGGTGTTCATGCTGCGCGACCACGGTGCGGAGTACGCGCAGAGCCTGGCCCAGGTCCGCCGGGACCGCCTCGAAATGGCCAGCCACCTCTCCGCGCTGCCCGGCCTGACCGTCTTCCCCTCCCAGGGCAACTTCCTGTTCGTCCGGCTGCCCCTGGGCGCCGTGGGCACGGTGGTCCGGGACCGGATGCTCGACGAGCACCGGATCCTGGTCCGCGAGTGCGGCAACAAGATCGGATCCTCCAGCCGCTTCCTGAGACTCGTGGTGCGCCCCCAGGTCGACGTGCGTCGCCTGGTGTCCGGCCTGGAACAGGTGCTCTACGGGACCAGGAGGGGAGCCGCCGTACCCGAGCTGGGCGCAGGGACCAGCTACAGCTCGGGTACGGCGGCCGTCGACCGGCTGATGAGTGAGACCAACGGAGGCGGCGTGCCCGGCCTTGCCGCGCAGGCCCAGGCCATGGCCGCCGCTCCCGCTCCGGCCGCCGGCACCGGCATGCCGCTCCCCGCCGCCGTACCCCCGCCCGGCGCCGGGATGCCGATGCCGGCGGCGCCCCAGCCGCTCCCCGCGCCGCCTCCCGCGGCCCAGCCGGCTCCGGTACCGGCGGCGCAGCCCGCCCCCGCCCAGCAGCCGATGGTCCCCGCGCAGCAGCCGATGGTGCCCGTGCAGCAGCCGGTGGCCCCGGCACCGCTCCCCTCGCCCGTGCCGCCGCAGGTACCGGTCCCCGCGCCCTTCCCGGCCCCCACCCCCATGC
>NZ_MLYO01000036.1 GCF_001866665.1 Streptomyces monashensis
GGCAAGGGGCGCGCGGGTGGGCGGCCTGCTGAGTGGGTGGGGACCGGGCGGGCCGGTGGACAGGGGGCCGTGGCGGGCGAGGGGCAGGGGCTGCCCGGGCGGACGTAAACGCTCGCGCAAGCGTTTACGCGGAGCCGGTCGATGGGGTACGTTCCCGGCCGGAGCCCCCGCAGCAGGGGCCGGGAACGACTGGCCGCGTCGGTTCAGGGAGGAAAAGTCGATGGCCACCATGGCGGACGTCGCCCGTAGCGCCGGTGTCTCCGTGGCGACCGTCTCTCACGTCCTCAACGGCACGCGCCCGGTGCTGCCGCACACCCGCCAGGCCGTGCTGGACGCCATCGACAGCCTCGGTTATACGCCCAACACTCTGGCCCGCTCCCTGGTGACCTCCCGTACCCGCTCCATCGGGCTCGCCGTGTCGGCGATCAGCAATCCCTACTTCACGGAGATCCTCCAGGGCGTCGAGGCGGCCGCCCTGGAGGCGGGGTACAGCCTGCTCATCGCCGACCCGCACGACGATCCCGAGCACGAACGCAAGGTCGCCCAGCTGCTCCATGAGCGCCGCGTGGACGGCATGATCGTCGCTCCCTCCGCACGACCCCACGACCTCGTCGGCTACCTCCGCCGCCACGCCGTCCCTACGGTGTTCCTCGACCGGGTGATCGACACGCCGGCCGGCGGTGACGAGGGTGCGACCCCCGACGGGGGCACGTCGTGGTACGACCAGGTCTGTGCCGAGAGCACCGCTCCGACCGCCCGCCTCGTCACCCATCTCGCCGCCCTGGGCCACCGGCGGATCGGCATGGTGGCGGGTATGCCCGGGCTGAGCACCACCGAAGAACGCGTCGCCGGCTATCGGGACGGACTCGTCGCCGCCGCTCTGGCGCACGACGAGCGGCTCCTCGTGTCCGGCGACTCGGAGTCCGCCAGTGCCGAGCAGGCGACGACGGCCCTGCTCGCGCTGCCCGATCCACCCACGGCCCTGGTCACCGGCAACAACGCGATGACCATCGGGGCACTGCGTGCACTACGCCGGCTGGGGCGATCCGTCCCGGACGACCTCGCCCTGTGCTGTTTCGACGACTTCGCCTGGGCCGATCTGTTCTCGCCCCGGCTCACCGCCGTAGCCCAGCCCAGCAGGGAACTGGGCGCCCAAGCCGTACGGGTGCTCCTGGACCGGCTGGGCGAGCCCCGGCGTCCGGCCCGGACGGTGCGGCTGGCGTGCACGTTCGCGCATCGCACGTCCTGCGGCTGCCCGGAACAGCCCGGCGCGGCCGGGAGACCCGAGCACCTCGAACCATCCACGCTGTCCGAGAAGGGAACCGTCTCGTGATCGTCGTCGCCGGTGAGGCACTGATCGACCTGGTACCGCAGGGCCCCGGTGCCCTTGCGGACCTGAAGCCGGCGCTCGGCGGCGGCCCGTACAACACCGCCGTGGCGTTGGGCCGACTCGGCTCTCGCACCGCGTTCTGCTCGCGGACCTCGCACGACGCCTTCGGTGAGGCGCTGCTCGACGGGCTACGGCGGGCGGATGTCGAGGTCTCGGCCGTCCAGCGCGGGCCGGAGCCGACGACTCTCGCGGTGGCCACGCTCGACGCCGCCGGCTCCGCCGCGTACTCCTTCTATGTCGACGGCACCGCGGACCGTCTGTTCACCACGCCCGCCGCACTGCCTGCCGGCACGCGCGCGGTGTCGTTCGGCACCTGCTCGCTCGTCCTGGAACCGGGGGCGAGCGCCTACGAGGAGCTGATGCGCGCGGCGTCCGGGCAGAGGCTGTTCACGGCGCTCGATCCCAACATCCGGGCGGGACTGATCCCGGACGCGGACGCCTACCGGGCGCGTTTCAAGAGCTGGCTGCCCTCGGTGACGCTGCTGAAGCTGTCCGCGGAGGACGCGGCGTGGCTGGGCGGCACGCCGCGCGAGTGGCTGACCTCGGGACCGTCGGCCGTCGTGGTGACCCGGGGCGGGGAGGGTCTGACCGTGTTCACCCGGGACGGCGGGGAGTACTCCGTGCCGGGTGAGAAGGTCGCTGTGGTGGACACCATCGGCGCCGGTGACACGGTGAACGCGGCCTTGTTGCACGGGCTTTCCGCCCAGGACGCGCTGTCCGCGGAAGCGCTCGCCGCCCTGGGGGCGCAGGGCTGGACACGGCTGTTGCGCTTCGCGGCACGGGCGGCGGCGATCACCTGCTCGCGGGCCGGGGCCGAGCCGCCTTGTGCGGCCGAGCTGGGTGAGTGGTGAACGCCTTTTCTTCTCTGTGCTGTTGCCAAGGTGCGGCCGGGACTGTGGTGCACGGGGCCCTTGCTGCACCGCGGAACCGGGCTGGCTGATGGATGAACGAACGGCGCCCCGCGGGGAGTTCCCGCGGGGCGCCGTTTTTTTGATATTACGTCAGCCCATGACGTGATGTGGTGTCAGGCCTTGCGAGCTCGCGTCGTCTTCTTCGCCGGGTTCGCCGCGGTGGTCTTCTTCGTGGCCCCGGCGGCCTTCTTGGTCGCCGTGTTGTTGGCCTTGGCCGTCACCGTCTTCTTGGCCGTCGACTTGGCCGCGGCCGTCTTGCGGGCTGGGGTGCTCCGGGGTGCCTTGACCGGCTCCGCGTCGCTGATGCGGTCGGCACCGAGGATCTCCCGCAGGAACTTGCCGGTGTGGCTGGCCGGTACCCCGGCCACCTCCTCGGGCGTACCCTCGGCGACCACGAGGCCACCGCCGGCGCCGCCCTCCGGGCCCATGTCCACGATCCAGTCGGCGGTCTTGATCACGTCGAGGTTGTGCTCGATGACGATGACCGTGTTGCCCTTGTCGACCAGGCCGCCGAGCACCTTCAGCAGCTTGCTGATGTCCTCGAAGTGCAGACCGGTGGTGGGCTCGTCGAGGACGTAGACCGTGCGTCCGGTGGAGCGCTTCTGCAACTCGCTGGCCAGCTTCACCCGCTGGGCCTCACCGCCGGAGAGGGTCGTGGCGGACTGGCCGAGACGGACATAGCCGAGGCCGACGTCCTTCAGCGTCCTCAGGTGCCGGGAGATCGCCGGGACCGCCTCGAAGAAGTCGGTGGCCTCCTCGATCGGCATGTTCAGCACGTCGGCGATGGACTTGCCCTTGTAGTGGACTTCCAGGGTCTCCCGGTTGTATCGGGCGCCGTGGCAGACCTCGCACGGGACGTAGACGTCCGGGAGGAAGTTCATCTCGATCTTGATCGTGCCGTCGCCCGCGCAGTTCTCGCAGCGGCCGCCCTTGACGTTGAAGGAGAACCGGCCGGGCTGGTAGCCACGGACCTTCGCCTCGGTGGTCTCGGCGAACAGCTTGCGGACGTGGTCGAAGACACCGGTGTACGTCGCCGGGTTGGACCGCGGGGTGCGGCCGATCGGCGACTGGTCGACGTGCACGACCTTGTCGACGAGGTCGTCGCCGTCCACGCGCGTGTGCCGTCCCGGGACGTTCCTGGCGCCGTTCAGCTCGCGGGCCAGGTGCGTGTAGAGGATGTCGTTGACCAGCGTCGACTTGCCAGAGCCGGACACGCCCGTGACAGCCGTGAAGACGCCCAGCGGGAAGGACACGTCGATGTCCTGGAGGTTGTTCTCGCGGGCGCCGTGCACGGTGAGCCGGCGGGACGGGTCGCGGGGACGGCGGATGTCGGGCAGCGGGATCGCCTTGCGACCCGAGAGGTACGCGCCGGTCTGCGACTCGGTGTTGGCGAGCAACTCCTTCAGAGAGCCGCTGTGCACGACCTTGCCGCCGTGCTCACCGGCGCCGGGGCCGATGTCCACGACCCAGTCGGCGACCTTGATGGTGTCCTCGTCGTGCTCCACGACGATGAGCGTGTTGCCCATGTCGCGCAGCCGGACCAGGGTCTCGATCAGCCGGTGGTTGTCCCGCTGGTGCAGACCGATGGACGGTTCGTCGAGGACGTAGAGCACGCCCACGAGGCCGGAGCCGATCTGGGTGGCCAGGCGGATGCGCTGGGCCTCGCCGCCGGAGAGGGTGCCGGAGGCGCGGTTGAGCGAGAGGTAGTCGAGGCCGACGTCGACCAGGAAGCGCAGCCGCTCGTTGACCTCCTTCAGCACCCGCTCGGCGATCTTCTTGTCGCGGGCGTTCAGCGTCAGCCGGCCCAGGAAGTCCGCGCAGTCGCTGATCGACATCGCGGAGACTTCCGCGATCGACTTGTCCATGATCGTGACCGCGAGGACGATCGGCTTCAGGCGCGTGCCCTCGCAGGTGGGGCAGGGCACCTCGCGCATGTAGCCCTCGAAGCGCTCGCGGCTGGCGTCGCTCTCGGCCTCACTGTGCCGGCGCTTGACGAACGGCACCGCGCCCTCGAAGGGAGTGGTGTACACGCGCTCACGGCCGTACCTGTTGCGGTACCGCACCTCGATCTGGGTCTTGTGGCCGTGGAGCAGGGCCTTCTTGGCGCGCTGGGGCAGGCCGGCGAAGGGGATGTCCGTGCGGAAGCCGAGCGCTTCGGCAAGGGCGCCGATCAGCCGGCCGAAATAGTCCTTGGTGTGCCCGTGCGACCAGGGGTGGATGGCGCCCTCGTCCAGGGACTTGTCCGGGTCCGGGACGAGCAGCTCCGGGTCGACCTCCATGCGCGTGCCGATGCCGGTGCACTCGGGGCAGGCGCCGAAGGGCGAGTTGAAGGAGAAGGAGCGGGGCTCCAGCTCCTCGAAGGACAGGTCGTCGTACGGGCAGTACAGGTGCTCCGAGTACATGCGCTCGCGCTCGGGGTCGTCCTCGGGGAGGTCGACGAAGTCGAGCACGATCATGCCGCCGGACAGCCCGAGGGCGGTCTCCACGGAGTCGGTGAGGCGGCGCTTGGCGGAGTCCTTGACCGTGAGGCGGTCGACGACCACCTCGATGGTGTGCTTCTCCTGCTTCTTCAGCGCGGGCGGATCGGAGAGCTGGATCGTCTCGCCGTCCACGCGCGCGCGGGAGTAGCCCTTGGCCTGGAGGTCGGCGAAGAGGTCGACGAACTCGCCCTTGCGCTCGCGCACGAGCGGCGAGAGCACCTGGAAGCGGCTCCCCTCCGGCAGCTCCAGGACCCTGTCCACGATGGCCTGGGGCGACTGCCGCGAGATCGGGCGGCCGCACTCGGGACAGTGCGGCTTGCCGATGCGCGCGAAGAGCAGACGCAGGTAGTCGTAGACCTCGGTGATGGTGCCGACCGTCGAGCGCGGGTTGCGCGAGGTCGACTTCTGGTCGATGGAGACCGCCGGGGACAGGCCCTCGATGAAGTCGACGTCCGGCTTGTCCATCTGGCCGAGGAACTGCCGGGCGTACGAGGAGAGCGACTCCACGTAGCGGCGCTGGCCCTCCGCGAAGATCGTGTCGAAGGCCAGGGAGGACTTGCCCGACCCGGACAGGCCCGTGAAGACGATGAGCGAGTCACGAGGCAGGTCGAGCGAGACATTCTTGAGGTTGTGCTCGCGCGCGCCACGGACGATGAGACGGTCGGCCACGCCGGTCCGCACCTTTCTTGAGAGAAGTGACAGGGGCGGGGCCCCCGTGCTTCTTCAGACTAGGGGGAGCCACTGACAACGTCGGTCGGATTGCCCGGTTGCATAACAACCCCCGGCCATCCAGCATGCCCGACGCCGCTCTCGACGATATAGCACGTGCTTTCGATTTGCGGACGAGCTTCACCACCTTCACCCAAAGGTGTGGCGGGGGCTAGGGTCAGGTTCATGACCGATCACGCTCATGACCTGGCATGTGTACGTGAAGCGACCGAACGGCTCCTCACCGCGGTCGTCGAACTGGACAACGCTTCGCTCGCCGAGCCGTCACGGCTTTCGGGCTGGAGCCGCGGGCACGTCCTCGCCCACCTCGCCCGCAACGCGGACGCGCTCGTGAATGTTCTGGAAGGCCGGCCGATGTACGCGAGTGCCGAGGTACGCGACGCAGACATCGAACGCGACGCCCCGCGCCCCCTCGACGTCCAGCTCGCCGACCTGCGCGAGAGCGCGGCCCGCCTCCAGGCGCTGGGGGACGCGCCGGCGGACTGGTCGCGCACCGTCGAGCTGCGCAACGGGGTCACCGACTCCGCGTCCCGGGTGCCGTTCCGCCGGTGGGCCGAGGTGGACCTGCACCACGTGGACCTCGGGATCGGGTACGAGCTGGAGGATCTCCCGGCCGAGTTCACCGAGCGGGAGATCGACTTTTTGGCGCAGCGCTTCGCCGGGCACAAGGACGTCCCGCCGACCGGCCTGTCCGCCGGGGACGGCCGGAACTGGACCACGGGCGGCGGCGGCGACGGCGCACCGGTCACGGCCGCGGGCACGCCCGCCGACCTGCTGGGCTGGCTCGCCGGGCGGCGCGACGGCTCCGGCCTGACCACGGACGGCACGCTGCCGAAGCTGCCTCCGCTGTAGACCGACGGCGGTCCGCAAGCCCCGCCCCGCTATAGGCTGATCACCATGACGTACACGGGAGAGGTCAAGGTCGGCGGACCGGCGGACGTGCACGAGCTGAAAGACCTGATGATCACGAAGATCGCGGTCGGCCCGATGGACAACAACGCCTATCTGCTGCGCTGCCGCGCCACCGACGAGCAGCTTCTGGTCGACGCCGCCAACGAGGCGGAGGCACTCCTCGGCATGATCGGTGACGACGGCATCGCGTCCGTCGTCACCACCCATCGGCACGGCGATCACTGGCAGGCGCTGGCCGCGGTCGTCGCGGCCACGGGCGCGCGTACGTACGCGGGCCGCGAGGACGCTCCCGGCATTCCGGTGCCCACCGACGTGCTCGTGGACGACGGCGATGTCATCAGGGTGGGCAACGTGGAACTGATCGCGCGGCACCTGGTCGGGCACACCCCGGGTTCGATCGCTCTGGTCTACGACGACCCGCACGGCCACCCGCACGTCTTCACCGGCGACTGCCTCTTCCCTGGCGGCGTCGGCAACACGCACAAGGATCCGGGGGCCTTCGCCAGCCTCATCCACGACGTGGAGACGAAAATCTTCGACGTGCTGCCCGACGAGACCTGGGTGTATCCCGGGCACGGCAAGGACACCACGCTGGGCGCGGAGCGGCCGCAGTTGCCGGAGTGGCACGCGCGCGGGTGGTGAAGCGCGGCATCCTGGAGACCGAGCGCGCCACGGTCCATCGCGCGCTCCATGGCACGGAGTTCGCACGCCGGGCGCGCACATCTCTCGCATGCGCCCGGCGCGCTTTCTCTTGCGCGCGCCCCGTGTGAACGCTTCACACGCGCCGGATCCCTACGCACGCTCCCGGGCGATGCCGCCATGCGGTCAACTGGTGGCAGTACCGCGCAGGCCGACGGCTCCTGTGCGGAAGGGCCGCCGGTCTTCCCACCCCGCCCCTTGACCGGCGGCCCAGGCCTGTGACACTCGCATGGCAAGATGCGCGGGAGATGTTCACACAGCCGCAACACCCGTTCCCACCATGCGGACAGTTACCGCTGTGACCTGGACAAACGCCGGGTTCGCTGCCAATCTCCGGCCATGCATCCTGCCCCTCGCACCCTGCGCCACGCGGTGGTCGCCGCCACCGTAGCCCTGCTCGCCACCGCTGTCGGCTGTGCTCCGCAACCCGACGGGAAGGCGTCGGCCCCTGCGTCCGGATCGGCCGCGAAGAGCTGTGCCCCGGGCAAGTTGGCCACCAGAACGTCCGGAAAGCTCACGATCGCGACGGACGAACCGGCTTACGAGCCCTGGTTCCAGGACGACAAGCCCGCCGACGGCAAGGGCTTCGAGTCGTCGATCGCCTATGCCGTGGCCAAGCAGCTCGGATACGGCAAGAACGCGGTCGTGTGGCAGAGCGTGCCGTTCAACAAGGCGTTCGCGCCCGGCGTGAAGACCTTCGACTTCGACATCAACCAGGTGTCGATCAGCGACGAGCGCAAGAAGGCCGTGGACTTCTCCTCCGGCTACTACGACGTGCGCCAGGCGGTGATCGCCCTGAAGGGCAGCAAGGCGGCCAAGGCGTCGAGCATCGCGGATCTGAAGGGCCTCAAGCTGGGCGCCCAGGTGGGCACCACGAGCCTGGACTACATCACCGACGTGGTGAAGCCGAAGCAGGAGGCCGCCGCGTTCGCCAAGAACGACCAGGCCAAGTCCGCGCTGAAGAACGGCCAGGTGGACGCCATCGTGGTCGATCTGCCCACCGCGTTCTACATCACCTCGGCCGAGGTGACGGACGCGAAGATCGTCGGCCAGTTCGAGAACCGGGGCGGCACACCCGAGCAGTTCGGGCTGGTGCTGGACAAGGGCAGCGCGCTGACCCCGTGCGTGAGCGGCGCCGTCGACGCCCTGCGCAAGGACGGCACACTGGCCCGGCTCGAGAAGCAGTGGCTCTCGGACGCCGTCGACGCCCCAGTGCTCAAGTGACGGTCACCAAGGGCGGGTCGGCCCCGGAAGGAGCCGACGGCAAGGGAGACATGACCGGCGACGACAACTACGTGCTCTCCGAACGGCGTTTGGAGCGCGAACGGCACAAACGCGCGCGTGCGCGGCGCGCCACGGCCGTCGCATCGCTCTCGACGCTCGTCACCGCTGTCGTGCTCTACCTCGTCGTCGTGAACGCACCGGGCTGGCCGCGCACCAAGGAGACGTTCTTCAGCGCGCAGTACGCGCGCGAGGCGCTGCCCAAAGTCCTCGAAGGGCTGTGGCTGAACGTCCGTCTGCTGGTGATCTGCGGCGCCGCCGTCCTGGTCCTCGGCATGGTGATCGCCATCGCGCGCACCCTGCGCGGCCCGGTGTTCTTCCCGCTGCGCGTGCTGGCGGCGGCGTACACCGACTTCTTCCGCGGCCTTCCGCTGATCATCAACCTGATGATCGTGGTCCTGGGCGTACCGGCGCTGCGTCTTCAGGGCGTGACGGTCGATCCGGTGCTGCTCGGCGGTACCGCGCTGACGCTCACGTACTCGGCGTACGTGGCGGAGGTGTTCCGCGCCGGCATCGAGTCCGTGCACCCCTCTCAGCTCGCCGCGGCCCGCTCTCTGGGCCTGACCAACCGGCAGGCGCTGCGCCACGTCGTGCTGCCGCAAGCGGTGCGCCGTCAGGTCCCGCCGCTGCTCAACGACCTGGTGTCGCTCCAGAAGGACACCGGTCTGGTGTCGATCGGCGGCGCGGTGGACGCCGTCCGGGCGGCCGACATCATCGTGGGCCGCAGTCTGAACTACACGCCGTACATCGTCGCCGGGCTGGTGTTCGTGGCGCTGACCATTCCGATGACCCGCTTCACGGACTGGGTGACGGCCCGGATGGACCGGCGGCGGGCCCAGGGAGGATCCCTATGAGCGACGCTCCCGTGCTGCGCATGGAGTCCGTCCGCAAGACCTTCGCCGGCTCCGTCGTCCTGCGCGATGTCGGCCTGGAGGTCGCCCCGCACACGGTGACCGCCCTGATCGGCGCCTCCGGTTCGGGCAAGTCGACGCTGCTGCGCTGCGCCAATCTCCTGGAGGAGATCGACGACGGCGCGATCTGGCTGGACGGCGAGGAGATCACCGATCCGCGCGTCGACCAGGACGCGGTGCGGCGCAGGATCGGCGTCGTCTTCCAGGCGTACAACCTCTTCCCGCACATGACCGTGCTGGACAACGTGACGCTGGCGCCGCGTCGGGTGCACGGCGTCCCCCGCGAGGAGGCCGAGGAACGCGCCAGAGGGCTGCTGGAGCGCCTCGGACTGGGCGACAAGGCAACGGCCTACCCCGACCGGCTCAGCGGCGGTCAGCAACAGCGCGTGGCGATCGTGCGGGCCCTCGCCGTGCGGCCCCGGCTGTTGCTGCTGGACGAGATCACGGCGGCACTCGACCCCGAACTCGTCGGCGAGGTACTCGAGGTGGTCCGCGGCCTCAAGGACGACGGCATGACCATGGTCCTGGCGACGCACGAGATGGGTTTCGCGCGGGACGTCGCCGACCAGGTCTGTTTTCTGGACGGCGGTGTCGTGCTGGAGCGCGGCACCGCCGAAGAGGTCTTCGGCGATCCGCAGCAGGAGCGCACGCGGCGCTTTCTGCGGCGCGTCGTGGAGGCCGGGCGCCTGTGAGGACGTAGCACGACGACCGGCGGGCGGCCACCACGCGCGCGTGGCCGCTACGCCTCGTCCTGCGCGGCCCCCAGCAGGGCCGCGACCCGCTCGACGCCGAAGGCGTAGCCCTGGACGCCGCAGCCCGCGATCACGCCGTCGGCGCGCAGCGAGACGTAGGAGTGATGCCGGAACGACTCGCGCTGGTGGATGTTGGAGATGTGCACCTCCAGGACTGGCAGGCCGTCGCAGGTGTTGAGTGCGTCCAGAATCGCGACCGACGTGTGGGAGTAGGCGGCGGGGTTGATGACAATCCCGCAGTGGTTCAGGCGTGCCTCGTGGATCCAGTCGACCAGTTCGCCCTCGTGGTTGGACTGCCGGAAGTCCACCGTGCCCCCGTGCGCGGCCGCCGCCTTGGCGCACAGCGCCTCCACGTCGGCCAGCGTGTCCTTGCCGTAGATCTCGGGCTGGCGCTGGCCGAGCAGGTTGAGGTTGGGCCCGTTGAGGATCATGATCGGGGCGTTGGCCAGGGTGCGGGGCACGGTTCCTCCGGTCCGTTCGGGGCGGTGCGTCGACGACCGCCGCTCGCACCCGGTCTATCACGGTGGCCACGGCGGACGACGCACCGTGTGCGCCGTCGCCTCGGCGCTCACTCCGGCGACTTGAGCACCCCCATGCGCCCCCGTAACCCCTGATCATCGGGGGTAGTTGACGCAGCATGGAGCCAGTACGCACCGTAAGGACACCGTCGATGCCGCGGCTCGCCGCCGCCTCCCTCGCGGGGACCGCGATCGAGTTCTACGACTTCTTCGTCTACGGCACAGCTGCGGCCCTGGTCCTGGGACCGTTGTTCTTCCCGACGTTCTCACCGCTCACCGGGACGCTGGCGGCGTTCGGGACATTCGGGGTGGGGTTCCTGGCCCGGCCGCTCGGCTCGGTGCTGTTCGGGCACCTCGGTGACCGGCGCGGACGGCGGCCGGTGCTGGTCCTGTCACTGCTGCTCACGGGTGCCTCGACGGTCGCGGTGGGCTGTGTGCCGTCGTACGGGTCGATCGGCGTCGCCGCGCCGGTGATGCTGCTCGTCCTGCGCTTCTTCCAGGGTCTGGGGCTCGGCGGGGAGTGGGGCGGAGCGGTGCTGCTGACCGCCGAGCACGCGCCGCCCGGACGTCGCGCCCTGTGGTCGAGCTTTCCGCAGGTGGGCCCGGCGATCGGGTTCGTGCTCGCCAACGGGGTGGTGCTCGCGCTGTCGGCGACGCTGTCCGACGCGGAGTTCGCCCGCTGGGGCTGGCGGGTGCCGTTCTGGGCAGCCGGGGCGCTGGCACTGGGCGGGCTCTTGTTGCGCTGGTCGATCGTGGAGAGCCCCCGGTTCCTGGAGATCGACGACCACGCGCGCGTGCCGTTCGTCGAGGTCGTACGGCATCACGGGCGGCTGGTGCTGCTGACGGCCGGGGCGCTGTCCGCCGGGTACGCGGTCTTCTACACGGTGACGACCTGGTCGCTCACGTTCGCGACGGAGCGGCTCGGGGTGAGCCGGACGGTGATGCTGACCTGTGTCATGGCCGCGGTGGTGGTGAAGGCGTCCCTCACGCCGTTCATGGCGCTGCTCGCCGACCGCTTCGGGCGTCGGCCGATGTGCCTCACCGGATGCGCGGCCTGCGGTCTGTGGATGCTGCCGATGATCGCGTTGCTGGGCACCGGCCAGCCGCTGCTGATGTTCCTCGGCATCCTGGGCGCGCTGGTCTCCTTCATCACCATGTTCGCGGTGATCGCCGCGTATCTGCCGGAGCTGTACGAGGCACGGGTGCGCTGCACGGGCGCCGCGGTGGGCTACAACCTCGGCGGAGTCCTCGGCGGCGCTCTGACCCCGATCGTGGCCACGGCGCTCGCGGAGCACAGCGGGCGGGTCCCCTGGGGCGTGGGCGCCTATCTGACGGGCGTCGCGCTGCTCAGCCTCGCCTGCTTCGCCCTGCTGCCCGAGACCCGCCCGGTACCGGTGCCGGCGGTGGAGCCGGTCACGGGTTGATCGCCAGCTCCAGATAGGCCGCGAAGAGCACCAGGTGGACACCGCCCTGCAGGGGGGTGGCCCGGCCCGGCACGACCGTCAGGGAGCTGACGACCACGGTCAGGGCAAGCAGCAGCATGTGGGTCGAGCCGAGGCCGAGGACGAGCGGGCCGGACAGCCAGACGGAGGCGAGGGCGACGGCGGGGATGGTCAGGCCGATACTGGCCATGGCCGAGCCGAGCGCGAGGTTGAGGCTGGTCTGGACCCGGTCGCGGCGGGCGGATCGCAGCGCGGCGATCGTCTCGGGGAGCAGTACGAGCAGGGCGATGATCACGCCGACGACCGCGTGGTGCAGACCGGCGGCGGCCACGCCCGACTCGATGGCGGGCGACACGCCCTTGGCCAGACCGACGACACCGACGAGGGCCAGCCCGAGGAGACCGAGGCTGGTCCAGGCAGCACGCAGGGACGGCGGCTGGGCGTGCTCGTCGGCGGTGATGACCTCGCCCTGCCGGGTGATCGGCAGGAAGTAGTCACGGTGGCGCACGGTCTGTGTGGCCACGAACAGGCCGTACAGGATCAGCGAGGACAACGCGGCGAACGTCAGCTGCATCGAGGAGAACTCGGGCCCGGGCTTGCTGGTGGTGAACGTCGGCAGGACCAGGCTGAGCGTGGCCAGCGTCGCCACGGTCGCCAGGGCGGCGCCGGTGCCCTCGGGGTTGAAGACCGCGGTGCCGTGCCGCAGTGAGGCGACGAGCAGGCAGATCCCGACGACGCCGTTGCAGGTGATCATCACGGCGGCGAAGACGGTGTCCCGCGCCAGGGTGGAACTCTTGTCGCCGCCGTCGGCCATGAGGGTGACGATCAACGCCACCTCGATGATCGTGACGGCGATGGCCAGAACGAGGGAGCCGAAGGGTTCGCCGACGCGGTGGGCGACGACCTCGGCATGGTGCACCGCCGCGAGAACGGACCCGGCGAGCACGAGGGTGACCAAGGCGACCACCGCGCCCGGCAGGCCACGGCCCCAGGTGAAGACCAGGAGGACGATCGCGAGCACCGGCACGAGCGTCGTCCATTGCCGGGTGAGCGGCCGCAGCCTACTGATCATGCGGCGATCGTCGCAGAGCCGTACAGGATTCGCATTCTGCTCTTTTCGGATACCTCTCATCCTTCCGTTGTCCTCACCGCACCGACGGGAGCGGGAACCGCATGGCACGGCCCTACTCCTGCCGGCGGGTGCTTCTGCCGGTGGCCGCTTCTGCCGCCGATCGGATCAGGCGTCGACGCTGTCCTTCACGGCGCCTTCGCCGCAGCCGTCTGTCGCCTCGGCGGCCGCCTGCTTCTTGCCGGCCATCAGGCTGGTGATCGTGGTGACGATCAGGACGGCGCAGATCACGCCGAGCGAGACCGGGATGCTGATCTCGGGCACGTGGACACCGGTCTCGTGCAGGGCGTGCAGCACCAGCTTGACGCCGATGAAGCCGAGGATGACCGACAGGCCGTACGAGAGGTGGACCAGCTTCCGCAGCAGGCCGCCGATGAGGAAGTACAGCTGCCGCAGACCCATCAGGGCAAAGGCGTTGGCGGTGAAGACGATGTACGGGTCCTGGGTCAGGCCGAAGATCGCGGGTATGGAGTCCAGGGCGAACAGGACGTCCGTGGTGCCGATGGCGAGCATCACGACCAGCATCGGGGTCATGATCCGCTTGCCGTTCTCCTGGATCCACAGCTTGGTGCCGTGGTAGCGGTCCGCCACACCGAACCTGCGCTCCGCGGCCTTGAGCAGCTTGTTCTCCTTGAACTCCTCGTCCTCCTCGTCCGCGCGGGCCTCCTGGATGAGCTTCCAGGCCGTCCAGATCAGGAAGGCGCCGAAGAGGTAGAACACCCAGGAGAAGCTGGCGAGGATGGCGGCTCCCGCGGCGATGAAGATCGCCCGCAGCACCAGGGCTATGAGCACGCCGACGAGCAGGACACGCTGCTGGTACCGGGTCGGCACCGCGAACTTCGCCATGATCAGGACGAAGACGAAGAGGTTGTCGACACTGAGCGATTTCTCGGTGATGAAGCCGGCGAAGAACTCGCCGGCCGGCTGTCCGCCGCCGAAGAGGAACAGGCCGAGGCCGAAGAGTCCGGCCAGGGCGATCCAGACGACGGTCCAGATACCGGCTTCCTTGATCGACACCTCATGCGGCTTGCGGCCGATGAAGAAGTCGACCGCGATCAGCGCGGCCAGGCCCGCGACGGTCAGGACCCACAGGGTCACGGAAACGTCCACTGCACCTCCGGCATTACGTAACGGCGAACACTTTCAGCGCTGTCGCTGCCGGAGGTCTCTTCCACCCGCTCGGGGCCGACGCCCCGGGACCGGAACCGGTCCGTACTGACGGGTGCGTCGCAGTCAGGGAGTACTCCCCTCCGTACGGAAGACCCTACCCAATCACCAAGGAAAGGTAAAGTGAAAGGCAAAATAAAACCAAGTTGGCTGGTCAGGATGACTTTACCTGTACTTGCCCCTGGCCTCGGCCGCCTCGGCGAGCACGTGCTGCACGATCTGGCTTCCGGCCGGCACCAGCGAGGGCTCGTAGGTCCAGGAGTGCCCGACCCACGGGTCGGCGAGATGGTCGTCGGCCACGGGCGTGAGTCGCATGAGCGAACGCCACAGCGGATCGAGCAACGGGCCGTAGGCGGCGGCGTCCCCACGGTCCGCCACCAGCAACAGGTGCACGCCGACGGCGGGCCCCTCGTCGGCGAGGTAGCGCAGCCGGGTCACCGCACGCTCGTCGAAGCCGTGCGGGAAGTCGTTGACGATCAGCAGTTGCTGCGCGGTGTCGATGTCGGGCGGCAGTGACTCGGGCGTGCCACCGCGCACCGCCATCTGCACCAGGTCCACCCGATGGGTGAGCCTCTCCAGCACCTCCGTGACACCCGCAGCCCCGGTCGCGGGCGGCACGGCCAGCGCCCCGGTCCGGGTCAGCACGCCGAGCGCCGCTGCCCCGGCGCCGGCCGGGTCGATGACCTGGAGGGCGAAGCCCCCCGGCGGATGCACGGCGAGCAGTCGCGCGGCGAGTGCGACCGCCGCCTCCATGGCCAGGTGCCGCAGTTGGACGGAGTCCGGGAAGCCGCCGACGTTCGCCGGACCGCTGTCGAGCCACAGGCCGCGCTCCAGCGGCAGTCTGACCAGCATGGGAATGCGCAGCGGCGCGCTCTCCGGCAGGTGGAGATCGCCCAGCCGCAGGGCCATCGGTGGCTCGTCGGGCACCGTGTACCCGTGCCAGACGGGGTTGTCCCAGCGGGCGTACGCGGGCGGAAGCGCGGGCTCGACCACATCGGACTCGGCGGAGAGCTGGGCGAGGTCGCGGTCGAGGACCGCGCGGGCCTGGTCGATCAGCTGCGTCCGGCGGGCGTGGGCCGCCGCACGCGCGGTGTCGCCCGCCGCGCCCAGCCGACTGCCGGGGTCGGCCAGCACCTGGTCCAGTTCCTTCTCCAGGCGGGAGTCGGCGAACTCGACGGCACTGCGGTAGGCGGCCGTGGTGCGGGCCAGGTCCTCGAACATGCCCCAGACCTGGTTGTACAGCCGCTCCTCCATCGACCAGCCCACGGCGTCTCCAGCGACCGGCTGCGCGGGTCGGTCGTCGGTGGCGGCACTCGCCGGGGACACCGGCGGCTGCGGGGTGCCGGGCGGGCGGCGGCGCAGGTGCGTGTAGTCCACCGGGGTGCCGGGCGCTCGCGGAGCTTCGGGGCCCGCCGGCGCGGCGCCGGGTGCCTGAGCGACGTACTGGTCCTGTGCCTCGTACGAGCTGTGTGCTTGGTACGGGCTCTGTGCGTCGTACGACGGTGCGGGCTCCGGGAGTTGGGGCGCGTACGAACGTGTCGGCGTCCCCTGGCCGGGGGTGGGGGTGGGTGCCGGCAGGGGTGGGACCGGGGCGGGCGGCGCCGTCGTCCGCTGGATGGCGGCCACCAGGTCCGCGGACTCCGGCAGGCCCTGGTCGGCCAGGAGTGCGGGAAGGCCGGCCGCGTAGCCCTGGCCCATCGCGCGGACCTTCCAGGCGCCCTGTCTGCGGTACAGCTCCAGGGCGACCACGGCTGCCTCGGTGTCCAGGCCGGTCAGGGTGTAGCTGACGAGTTCGGTGCCGTCGGGGCCGTAGACCGTGGTGTGCGGGGCGGCGACGGCACCGAACCGGAGCGGGCCGGCGGGCCCGTCGGGCAGCGCGAGGAACACACCGACGCGGTGCACGCCCTCGGGCAGGGCGCCCAGGTCGACGGCCAGCCGGTGTTCGGCGGCAGTCTGCCGGGGCACCTCGACGCCGGGCAGGGCGGGGGCGCCAGGATGGACCACCCACTGGGAGCCGGGCACCGTGCCGTTCTCGTCGCCGAGCGTGGCTCCGGCCAGGACCGGCACCCCGGCCGAGATCCGGACCGTCAGCCGGATCTGGGACAGCGGGTGGTTCTGTCCCCGCACCAGCTCGGCCGTCATCCCCGTGCCCCCTGTGTCGTTGTGTCGTGCGCGTTGCCGGTCGGGCCTACAGGTGCGGCAGGATCGACGGCATCAGGTCCTGGAAGGTGCGGCCGTTGGCCGGGGAACCCAGGGCGGTCATCGTCCAGCCCGGGCCCGCACGGTGCACCTTCGCCATGATCTGAGCGGTGTAGTCGCCGCCGCCGTCCAGCGTGTACCGGGCCAGTTCCTGGCCGTTGGTCTCGTCCACGAGGCGGCAGAACGCGTTCTGCACTTCCTGGAAGGTCTGGCCCGTGAAGGAGTTCACGGTGAAGACGATCTGGTCGATGTGGACCGGAACGCGCTGGAGGTCCACCAGGATCGACTCGTCGTCCCCGCCCTGGCCGGCACCGCCGACCAGGTTGTCGCCGGTGTGGCGGACGGAGCCGTCGTCACTCACCAGGTGACGGAAGAAGACGACGTCGACCGGCTGCTTCTCGGCGAAGAGGACCGCCGAGGCGTCGAGGTCGATCTCCCGGGTACGGGAGCCGAAGAGACCGCGCCGCTTCGCCGCCTGCCAGCCGAGCCCCATGCGGACCGCGGTCAGGGTGGCCCCGTCCTTCTTCTCCAGGCTGATGGCCTGACCCTTGCTCAAGTTGACGGACACCGCTGATTTCCCCTCTCGATGGTCCCCTGTTGCCGCGCAAAGCGCGGTTGACCAAAACCCTACGCAGGCGCACCGACAGTGCCGAACCCCGGCTCGCGCTTTGTGTCGGTGTTGCAACACTTGGCGCGTATGCCGAGGTCCGGCAGGGTGTCGGGGGCTCAGGCGAGCCCGGCCTCCCGCATCTGGCGCAGTTCCTTCTTCATTTCCGAGACCTCGTCGCGCAGCCGGGCCGCGATCTCGAACTGGAGCTCCGCGGCGGCGGCGCGCATCCGCTCGGTCATCTCCTCGATCTGCTCTGCGAGTTCGGCCGCCGGACGGTCCGTGGGCACCGCCTGGCCCTTGGCCGCCTTGCCAGCCTTCGCCCCCTTGGCCGCCTTGTCGCCCAGTGACGGGACGGGTGCCTTGGCGCCCTTGCCGTCCTTGGACTTGCGGTAACCGCTGCCGAGGAGCTGCTCGGTGTCGACCTCCTCGCGGGCGATCTGCGCGACGATGTCGTTGATCTTCTTGCGCAGCGGCTGCGGGTCGATGCCGTTCGCCTTGTTGTAGGCGATCTGCTTGTCCCGGCGGCGGTTGGTCTCCTCGATGGCCTTCTCCATCGCCGGGGTGATCTTGTCGGCGTACATGTGCACCTGGCCGGAGACGTTGCGCGCCGCGCGGCCGATGGTCTGGATCAGCGAGGTACCGGAGCGCAGGAAGCCCTCCTTGTCGGCGTCCAGGATCGCCACCAGGGACACCTCCGGCAGGTCGAGACCCTCGCGCAGCAGGTTGATGCCGACCAGGACGTCGAACTCACCGGCGCGCAGCTCGCGCAGCAGCTCGACGCGGCGCAGCGTGTCGACGTCGCTGTGCAGATAGCGGACCTGGATGCCCAGTTCGAGGAAGTAGTCGGTGAGGTCCTCGGCCATCTTCTTGGTGAGGGTGGTGACGAGGACGCGCTCGTCCTTCTCGGTGCGCTTGCGGATCTCGTGCACCAGGTCGTCGATCTGGCCCTCGGTGGGCTTGACGACGACCTCCGGGTCGACGAGGCCCGTGGGGCGGATGATCTGTTCGACCGCACCGTCGGAACGGGACAGCTCGTACGCGCCCGGGGTGGCCGACAGGTAGACGGTCTGGCCGATGCGCTCCTGGAACTCCTCCCACTTCAGGGGGCGGTTGTCCAGCGCGGAGGGCAGACGGAAGCCGTGGTCCACCAGGGTGCGCTTGCGGGAGGCGTCGCCCTCGTACATGGCGCCGATCTGCGGAACGGTGACGTGCGACTCGTCGATGACGAGGAGGAAGTCGTCCGGGAAGTAGTCGAGCAGGGTGTTCGGCGGGGAGCCCGGCAGGCGGCCGTCGAAGTGCATCGAGTAGTTCTCCACGCCGGAGCAGGTGCCGATCTGGCGGAGCATCTCGATGTCGTACGTCGTACGCATCCGCAGGCGCTGGGCCTCCAGGAGCTTGCCCTGCTTCTCCAGCTCGGCGAGGCGCTCCCCCAGCTCCTTCTCGATGTCGTTGACGGCCCGCTCCATGCGCTCGGGGCCGGCGACGTAGTGGGAGGCGGGGAAGACGTACAGCTGCTGGTCGTCGCTGATGATCTCGCCGGTCAGCGGGTGCAGCGTGGACAGCGCCTCGATCTCGTCGCCGAACATCTCGATCCGGACGGCCAGCTCCTCGTAGACCGGGAAGATCTCGATGGTGTCGCCACGGACCCGGAAGGTGCCGCGGCTGAAGGCCATGTCGTTGCGCGTGTACTGGATGTCGACGAAGCGGCGCAGCAGCTCGTCCCTGTCGATCTCGTCGCCGACCCGGAGGGGGACCATCCGGTCCACGTACTCCTGCGGCGTACCGAGGCCGTAGATGCAGGAGACCGAGGCGACCACGATGACGTCGCGCCGCGTGAGCAGCGAGTTCGTGGCCGAGTGGCGCAGGCGCTCGACCTCCTCGTTGATCGAGGAGTCCTTCTCGATGTAGGTGTCCGACTGCGGGACGTAGGCCTCGGGCTGGTAGTAGTCGTAGTACGAGACGAAGTATTCGACCGCGTTGTTCGGCAGAAGTTCGCGGAACTCGTTGGCCAGCTGGGCGGCCAGGGTCTTGTTCGGCGCCATCACGAGTGTGGGGCGCTGGAGCTTCTCGATCATCCACGCAGTGGTGGCGGACTTGCCGGTGCCGGTCGCGCCCAGCAGGACGACGTCCTTCTCACCTGCCTCGATGCGCTTGGCCAGGTCGGCGATGGCCGTCGGCTGGTCGCCGCTGGGCTGGTAGGGGCTGACGACCTCGAAGGGCGCCACCGTGCGTTCGATGTGGGAAACGGGCCGCATGCCATCCACCGTACGACCCCGCACTGACAACGGGTCCCGATCAGTGGTTCTACCGCGTCCGGGAGCCGTGGTGCTCGGGCCGGCGTCCCTCGTGGAGCGCGGGCCGGCGGTCCAGGTGGGAGGCGACGGCGGCAGCCGGGACGCCCGGTTTGTGCTCGACGGGCATACGGATGGGCCGGCCCATGACCATCATCGGGTCGAAGACCACGACCACGGCCGCGAGGAGCAGGAACGCGAGCGGGCCGATCAGCATGGGTGCGAGCACGGACGGCTCCGGCGCGCCGCCGACGGCGTGGGAGTGGCCGTCGAGGTGGACCCCCAGGGCTGCCATGCCCATGTAGTGCATGCCGCTGACCGCGAGCCCCATGACGAGGCTCGCTCCCACGCTCCACAGGAAGCCACGCACGCGTCCGGCGGCCCACAGGGCGGCGGTGGCGGCCACGACCGCTATGGCGACGGAGGCCGCGACCGTGACGGTGTTGTACGTGAACCGGCCGTGGAAACGGACGCCGGCCATGCCCAGGTAGTGCATGGAGGCGACGCCCAGACCGGTGATCGTGCCGCCGGTGAACAGTGCGGCTCCGGTGGCTCCGCGGTAGCCGACGATGAAGATGCCGACGCCGACCATAACGATGGCGAGGCCGAGGCTCGCGTAGGTCGTCGGCTTGTCGTAGTGGATCGGGGACTCTTTGATGGCGAAGCCCATCATGGCGACGAAGTGCATGGTCCATATGCCGGAGCCGATCGCGGCGGAGCCGAGGGCCAGCCAGGCGGGTCGCCGGGAGTGCGAGACCAGCAGCGCGCGCGTGGTGCAGCGCAGGCCGAGGGCACCGCCCAGGCAGGCCATCAGATAGGCCACCAACGGGGTGACGGCCCCGTAGCTGAATCCGTCGACCGTGCCTTGCATCCGCGGCTGCCCTTCCGCCCTCTTGCGTCCTGGAATACCTGAAACGTTCCCCCGGCCCCAGGACCGCGTGGGCGGCCAGGGTTGTCGCAGAGAGTATGACCCCCACCGGAATGGTCGAACGATTATCCGGCAAAGAAACACGGCGTTGCCGCACTTGTGCGGTACTCGTGAGCGGACTTGGACGTTTGTCCGCGTCGTGCGCTTCTCGTGCGCCCGGTGCCATCGGTCGTCTGCTGTCACTCTTGTGGCAGTCGGTATCAATTCGACGCGAGGAGTCTGTATGCACGCGCGCGTAGTGGCCACCACCACCGCCGCCACGGTCCTGGGGATCGCGACGGTCCTGCTGATCACCACCCCCGATGCCCGGGCCGGCGGTTCCGGCGAGCCGACGGTGATCGGGCACCGGGGCGCCGCCGCCTACGCACCCGAGAACACGCTCCCCTCGATCGACAAGGCCGCGAAGCTGGGCGTCACCTGGGTCGAGAACGACGTCCAGCGCACCAAGGACGGTGAGCTGGTCGTCATCCACGACGACAGCCTGAAGCGCACGACCGACGTCGAGCGGGTCTTCCCCGGGCGGGCGCCATGGAAGGTAAAGGACTTCACCGCGGCCGAGATCGCCCGGCTGGACGCGGGCAGCTGGTACTCCCCCGCCTACGCGGGCACACGCGTGCCGACACTCGCGCAGTACATGCGCCGGATCGAGCACAACCACGAGAAACTCCTCCTGGAGATCAAGAACCCCGAGCTGTACCCGGGCATCGAGCGGCAGACGCTGAAGCTCCTCGGCAAGGAGGGCTGGCTGGACGGGAGCCATCTGAAGCGGCTGATCGTGCAGAGCTTCAGCGCCGACAGCATCCGGACCGTCCACGAGCTGAAGCCCGCGGTCACGACGGCCCTGCTCGGCTCGCCCAAAGTGAGGCAGCTGTACCAGGACGCGTGCTTCGCCGATCTCATCAATCCCTCGTACGGGTCACTCTCGCGCGGCTACGTCGCAGCCGTGCACACGTTCAAGGGGCCGCACGGCAAGAAGCTCGGGGTGTTGGCCTGGACGGTGGACGACGCGGCCGACGCCCGCACGGCCGCGGAGTACGGCGTCGACGGGATCATCACCAACAAGATCGACGTGGTGCGCGCGGCGCTGGGCTCGCACTGAGCCGGGCGGGCGTTGTCAGTGGCGGGCCGTACGGTGGTCGCATGGACAGCGAACGGCAGGATGAGCAGCGCGTCGTATGGGCCGTCGTCGGCAGCGACATCGGCCCGCTGATGCTGGCCGCGACCCGTGACGGCCTGGTCAACGTCGTCTTCCACGCCACGGACGCGGTGCGCGACCGGGCGCTGGAGCGGCTGGCGTCCCGGTTCGGTGCCGCCCCCGTCGAGGACCCGGACGCGCCGCCGCTCACCGAGGCCATACGCCAGTTGCGCGCGTACTTCGCGGGCGAGCGGCACGACTTCGACCTGCCGCTGGACTGGTCGCTGATCTCCGGCTTCAACCGCCAGGTACTGCGCGAGCTGGCCTCCGGGGTGCCGTACGGCACGGTGGTGGGGTACGGCGATCTCGCGGGGCGGGTCGGACAGCCGGGCGGGGCGCAGGCGGTCGGCGCGGCCATGGGCGCCAATCCGCTGCCGGTGGTCGTGCCGTGCCACCGGGTGGTGGAGCGCGACGGCGGTATCGGAGGCTTCGGGGGCGGGCTGGAGACCAAGCGGAAGCTGCTCGCCCTGGAGGGCGTGCTGCCCGAGCCGCTGTTCTGACCGCTCCCGGGACTGCGCACCGTTTGCTCGGCGCCACTATGCGTCGTAATGCCGGGCCTCGAAGACATTGCCGTCGGGGTCCCGGAAGTAGAACGAGCGCGGGGCACTGCCGCGGGCGCCGAAGGAGTCGTGGCCGATGTCGGACAGGGGGACGCCGTAGCGCTCCAGCCGGGCGCGCAGGGCCTCGAAGGCGTCGGCCGGCAGGGACAGGCAGACGTGGTTGACCGGATGGCCCGCGCTGTCGGCCGCGCCGGGCAGCATCCTCATGCGGTCCGCGAAGGTGTGCGGGGCGAGGTCAAAAATGGTCTCCTCGTTGACGCGCACCGAGGGGAACGGCACCTTGCCCTCGACGAACTCGGTGAGTCTGACGGGCTCCAGACCGACGGCCTCGGTGTAGAAGCGGGCCGCGGCCACCGGGTCGGCCACCCACAGGACGACATGGTCCAGACGCATGCTGTTCTTCGTCATGTGCTCCAGGCTGGTGGCGTCTCCCACAGGCCGCAAGCGTTTAGGCGCTCCCGGCGCCCGCCAGAGATCCAGGTACGAACAGCCGACGGACAGGAGGCGATGCGCGTGGTGCTCGTGGTGTCGGAAGAGGTCCGGGAAGCGATCGACGCGCGGCGGCCGGTGGTGGCCCTGGAGTCCACGATCATCGCGCACGGCCTGCCCCGTCCACGCAATCTGCATGTGGCGCGAGAGCTGGAGGACGCGGTGCGGCGAGAGGGTGCCGTACCGGCGACGATCGCCGTCCTGGACGGACGCCCGCGTATCGGGCTGGACAAGGAGCAGTTGGAGCGCGTCGCGAACGAGGACGGCATCCGCAAGCTGGGCCACCGCGACCTGCCACTCGCGGTGGCCTCGCGGGTGAGCGGGGCGACCACGGTGTCGGCCACGGCGCAGCTGGCCGCGCTCGCGGGCATCCGGGTGTTCGCCACGGGCGGGCTGGGCGGTGTGCACCGGGAGTGGACGGTGACACAGGACGAATCGGCCGACCTGGGGCTGCTGGCACGGACGAGGATCACGGTGGTCTGCGCGGGTGTGAAGTCGATCCTGGACGTGCCGGCGACGCTCCAGCGGCTGGAGACCCTCGGCGTGGCCGTGGCGGGTTACGGCACGGACCGCTTCCCCGGCTTCTACCTCTGCGACTCAGGGCATCCCGTCGACTGGACCCTGAGCAGTCCGGACGAGGTCGCCGAGGTCATGCGGGCCCAGGACGCGATGGGTGCCGTGGAGTCGGCGCTGATCGTCGCCAACCCCGTCCCGGAGGCGGAACAGCTCGATCCCGAGCTGCACGCGCGCGTGCTCGCCGACGCGCTGCGGGCCTGCACGGAGCAGGGCGTCAGCGGGCAGGCGGTGACACCGTTCCTGCTGGACTACCTGGTCCGGCACACGGACGGCGCGTCCCTGAGCGCCAATCTGGCGGCCGTGCGTGGCAACGTACGGCTGGCGGCGCGGATCGCCACGGCCTGGACCAGGGAGTGACCACGCGCCGGGACGGGGCCCTGCTGGTCGTCGGGGACGTGATCACGGACGTGGTCGCCCGGCACCGGGGGCCGCTCGCGGCCGGCACCGACACGGTCGCCTCGATCCGCACGCTGCCCGGCGGGGCGGGCGCGAACGTGGCCTGCTGGGCCGCCCACGCGGGCTGTGCGGACGTACGGCTGCTGGGACGGGTGGGCGCGGACACTGCCGCGTGGCACGAGCGGGAGCTGCTCTCGGCCGGTGTACGGCCCCGGCTCGTGGTCGATCCGGAGGCGGCGAGCGGGACGGTGATCTGCCTCGTCGACACAGGGGCGGCGGCCGAGCGCACGTTTCTCACGGACAGCGGGGCTTCCCTGCGGCTCGAACCCGACGACTGGTCCGACGCGCTGCTCGACGGGGTCGCCCGGCTGCACCTGTCGGGCTATCTGCTGTTCACGGAGCCGAGCCGGGCCCTGGCACGTACCGCACTCACGGCCGCACGCGCGCGTGGAGTGCCCGTCAGTCTGGATCCGGCCTCCGCCGGCTTCCTGACACGGCTGGGCGTGGACCGGTTCCTCGCGTTCGCCGAGGGGCTGGACGTGCTGCTGCCCAGCCGTGACGAGGCATGTCTGCTGACCGGCCTGCCGGATCCGGCGGACGCGGCGGCCAAGCTGAGCCGTCTGGTGCCGCTGGTGGTGGCCAAGGCGGGCGCGGACGGGGCCCTGGTGGCCCGTTCCGGCACCGTGCCGACGCGTATCCCTGCGACACCGTCGGTTCCCCGGGACACCACGGGAGCGGGCGACGCCTTCACCGGCGCGTTCCTCGCCGCCCTGCTCGCGGGCGCGGATCCGCAGGAGGCGGCGGCCCAGGGCTGTCGGGCGGGCGCGCAGGCGGTGGGCCGGGTGGGGGCCAGACCGCCGATTCCGGGGAGCGGCGCGTAGACGTCGGACAGTCGGCGGGATACGGCGGGGGTACGGCGGCGGCCCGTCTGCAGGGGCCACCGGCCACAGCGCATGTTCGGTCGGCTGTGCCGGAAGCTGCGCTCTGCGCACTCCCGGGCCACTGCGGCAGGTACGGAGGGCGGGTCCGTAAGGGCGGTGCATGCCGGTCGGCTGGGGCGAGATGCCGGGCGGCGTGCATGACCGCGCGACGCGCACGGCCGGGCGGCGTGGCGGAGCGCCGCGGACAGCTCAGCCGGTGTGCGCCTGGCCGGTGCACGAAGGCTCGGACGGCGACGGGCGCGCTACGCCGGTGTCATGCGCGCTCGGCAGGACCTCGATGCCGCGAACGCCCGGTAAGCGCCGGCGGACGCCGGCTGCGGGGCCTGCGGACGGCTCGGGGCCTGATCGATCGCCCGCCGTGGCCGTTCGGCGGACGGCCGAGGCTCTGCCCGCCCGGCCGCGGTGGTCGTGGCGGCTCGGGCCGTGCGGTCGGCTGCGTAGGCTACGTCTTCCCTCGCCACCGTCCCCTACGCCTTCCTCCCCCACACCGAGATCATCGGTGCGGTGGCCAGGTCCATGCAGCCGGTCTCGACATGGGCCAGGTGCTGGTCGATCTCCTCGTCGGTGGCGAGTCCGGCGGCGACGAGGCGGCCGCGGATCTGACGGACCGTCGCGGCCTCCAGCGCGGTGCAGGCGGGCGAGGTCATCGGGAAGTAGGCGTCGGCCGTCACATCGCTGAGCCCTGCCTCGCGGAGCAGGCGCGGAAGCTTGCGGCCGTACGAGAGGTCGGCGCCCCGTTCGGCGAGAAGCTTGCGGAAGCCCTGGCGCAGCCGGTTGGCGAGCCGCTGTTCGGGGCCGTACTCGTCGGGGCAGATCAGGGGCTGGAGGGCAGGGTCCGCGTCTTCGACCAGCAGCAGGCCGCCGGGGCGCAGGGCCTGGATCATGGATCGCAACGCCCGTTCCCGGTCCGGGACATGCACGAGCACGAGCCGGGCGTGGACCAGGTCGAAGCCTTCGGCCGGCGGTGCCTCGGTGCCCACGTCGTGGACGCGGACCTCGACCGGCGGGTGGGCCGCGGCGGCGATCAGCGAGGTGTCGATGTCGGTGGCGACGACCTTGCCGGTCGGGCCGACCTTCTCGGCGAGCCAGGACACCACGGAGGTGCCGCCGGCCCCGACTTCCCAGCAGCGCCATCCCGGTCCGACACCCAGACGCTCGATGTGCCGGATGGTCGTGGGGTCGAAGAGCGTGGCGAAGGCGTCGAAGCGCTGTCCCGCCTCGTTCTGCCGGTTGTCCAGAAGGTACCCGTCGGATCGCGTCATGTCGGGATCATCCCACCCGGCTTGTCCGGATCCGCCTGCGCTCCGAGCGCGGGAGACCGGCGGAACCGGCCCTTTGTCCACAGGCGGGAACCAAGCGGAACCTTGTGTTCCCACAGGCTTGCCCGCGTTTTGCCCTCGCCTGGCAAACTGCTCGAGCAAGGCGCGAAAAGCGTTACGTGAGGAGATCCGAGCGAGGAGACCCAGATGTCCATGGCAGGGAATCTGCGCAAGGTCACGGGACTGGGCAAAGCCGCCGGCCTGCGCAAGGTGGCGCGGCTGGCCCGGCGGCAGCCGCGCGTGGACCTGAGCCATCCCGCCAGATCACCGCTGGGGTCCTCGGTGGTCAACTGCGTGACGTATCAGGACGGCGTGCGGGTGCCCACCTGTCACGACCTCGTGGACGCCGTGAAGATGGTGCGCAAGACCGGCGAGGGCTTCGTCTGGCTGGGGCTGCACGAGCCGACGGACCGTGAGTTCGCCGGGATCGCGGAGCTGTTCGACCTGCATCCCCTGGCGGTGGAGGACGCGGTCGAGGCCCATCAGCGCCCGAAGCTTGAGCATTACGGCAACACGCTCTTCGCGGTCTTCAAGACCGTCTGCTACGTCGAGCACGAACGGCTGACGGCGACCAGCGAAGTGGTGAACACCGGCGAGATCATGGTGTTCGTCGGCGAGGACTTCGTCATCACGGTGCGGCACGGCCGGCACGGCTCACTGGGTCCGCTGCGCGAGGAGCTGGAGGCTCATCCGCACCAGCTGTCGAAGGGACCGGCGGCGGTGCTGCACGCCATCGCCGACCTTGTCGTGGACGACTATCTGAGCGTCACGGACGCGGTGCAGGCCGATATCGACCAGGTCGAGACGGATGTGTTCTCGGAGAACGGCGCTCGGCTCGACCCCGGCCGCATCTATCAGATGAAGCGCGAACTGCTGGAGCTGAAGCGGGCGGTGGTGCCGCTGAGCCGCCCTGTGGAGGACCTGGCCACCCGGCCCATACGGGTCGTCCCGCCGGAGATACAGGCCTACTTCCGCGATGTGCTCGACCACCTGATCCGGGCCAAGGACCAGATCGCCGCCTTCGACGAGCTGCTCAACTCCATCCTCCAGGCGCACCTCGCGCAGGTGACCGTCGCGCAGAACGAGGACATGCGGAAGATCACCGCCTGGGCCGCGATCATCGCCGTTCCGACGATGGTGTGTGGTGTGTACGGCATGAACTTCGACCACATGCCCGAGTTGCACTGGCAGTTCGGATATCCGCTGGCCATGGCCGTCATGGCGGGGGCGTGCGTGGTGCTGTACCGGGGCTTCCGGCGCAACGGCTGGCTCTGACCGGCACCGGGCAGCGACAAGCGGCGGGGGACAGAACAGCGGGGCGGATCAGCCGCTCCAGGCGGGATGGCGCGGGTCGTCGGCGCGCACCAGGACGTCCGCCGTGCCGGCGGGATCCGTCTCGGACGCGTAGCGCTCGAAGGCGGGCAGCGTCCAGTGGTCGGCTTCCGGGGTACGGCGGCGCAGAGCGGCCGGGGAGAGGAGGAGGTGCACGGTCAGGTCGAAGGGGAACCAGTGGTGCAGCAGGAGGGGGCCGTGGAGCAACAGGATCCCGCCGGGCGGGAGTTGGACGTAGGTGCTGCGGGTGGCCCGGTCGGTGGCCGGATCCCACAGGTCGGGCAGGACGCGCCCGCTGCCTCCGGGGTCGAGCGGGCCGAAGACCTCGCGCCACAGGGCACCGGTGTCGAACCATCCGCCGAAGTACGACTCCGCGTCCCGCCGCCCGTGTTCGAGGCGTAGCGAGGCAGGTCGGAGGAAGCCCTCGGTGCCGATCACGAGCGAGGGCCGGCCGCGCACGCGCAGCGCCTTGCCGACGCGTTCGGCGAGGTCCCCTGGGCGGGCGGCCGGGGCTCCGTCGAAGCCGACGCGCGGCCAGGCACCTCCGTCGGCCAGCTCCAGACCGGCCAGCCGGTCCGCCAGCAGTTCGGCGAGCCGGTCCCAGGTGATCGCTTCGAGTCGCACACGGCCCATGATGCCGGGTGGCCGAGAGCGGGGCGGCAGCGCCTGCCAGGGACGGAGCGCCTGCCGGAGACAGAAGGTGCCGCCGAGGACGGGGCGCCTGCCCGGGACGGGGATGCGCTGTGGCTGTTGGCTGGTCTGCCCTGCGGTGAGCGGGCGGGTCAGTCCTGGTCCGCGGCTGTGGTGTCAGCAGCACCGGCTGCCCGCCGGGCCGCCAGGAGGGACGGGAGATGTGCCTCGCTCCAGGCGCGGGCCGCGTCGAGGAGCGGGATCAGGGTGCGGCCGAGGGAGGTGAGGGCGTATTCGACGCGCGGGGGGTTCTCGTCGTAGGCGGTGCGGGTGATCAGGCCGTCGCGCTCCATGGCCCGCAGGGTCTCGCTGAGGACCTTGGGCGTGACGGCCTTGAGCGGGACCCGGAGTTCGCCGAAGCGGCGCGGGCCGTCCTGGAGGCAGCGGATCACCATGCCGGCCCACTTGTCGCCCACGCGGACCGGCATCGCGGACGACGGACAGAGGGGGTGGAACATGTCGGGATCGAGAGGCGCGGGACGGCCGGCGTCCGGCGCACCGGCGATGTCCGGCCCACCGGCGACGGGCCGCGCCGAGCCCACCGTCCCCCGCGACACGTCCGGCCTCCCGCGGGACACGTCGACTGCCTGTCGCACATCGCGCGTACCGCCGGCCGTCACCCGAGCCATGTCGGCTGTTCGCCGAAGACCATCAGTCGTCCTGAGGGGTGCGTCGGACATGTGCCGAGGGTAGCGCCGATACCGTTGAAGTAACCGGGGGTCCGTTCTCTAGCGTCCTGGTTCGGCACGAACAGCCGGACAGGAAGCGGAGGTCGGGAATGGGCGGGATCGTGGTCTTCGGTGCCGGAGGCCGGGCCGGGCGGGCGGTGACGGCCGAGGCGCGGACCCGGGGTCTGACCGTGACAGCGGTGGTTCGGGAGCCGACACGGTATCCGGATCTGGGTGCGCGGGGTGTGACGGTCGTGCGGGGTGATGTCCTGGACGCCGGGTCGGTCGCCGGGGTCGCTGCCGGGCATGTCGGTGCCGTGCACGCCGTTTCACCGGCGAGCGGACCGGACGACGGGGTCGACGCGGTGGACCCGGGGTTCTTCGTGCAGGCCGCCGACGCGCTGCTCGACGGGCTCGGCACGGCCGGGGTGGCGCGGCTCGTCGCGGTGGGGCTCGGGGCGAACCTGCTCGGCACGGACGGGCGGATGGTGCTGGACGACCCGGTGGCCTTCCCGTCGGCGCTGCGGCCCTTCGCGCTGGCGCACACCGCCGGGCTGGACCGGCTGCGGGAGCGCGGGGACGGGCCCGTCGACTGGGTGATGCTGACACCGGCCGGGTTCCTGGAACACGGCGGGCCGCGGACGGGGCGGTACCGCGTCGGCGGGGAGCGGGTGCCCGGTGGGGCGGGCGAGAGCGGCGAGCGGAGCGACGGTGATGGTGCCGGCCGGCCGTGGCTGTCGTACGCCGATCTCGCGGTGGCGGTGGTGGACGAGATCGAGGCGCCCGTACGGCACCGTGCCCGGGTTTCGGTGTTCAACGTGCGGGACGGGAAGAGATGAGGAGGACGACGGGCAAGGACACGGAGTCAGGCGGCGGTGGCGGGGAAAGTACCGCGTATGGGCCTTCCCACGATGCCAACTCCCCACTCCCCCGGGCGGCTTGTGGTCGTCCAGAGCGCCAAGCGCAAGCGCTGTTCCGTCTGCCGGGGCGGGCCGCTGTCGCTGCTCGTGCTGGAGGACGGGGCACCGCGCTGCCTGGACTGTGCCGACCTCGGGCACCTGGTGTTCCTGCCGCGCGGTGACACGGCGCTGACCCGCAGATCGCGGGAGGAGAGCGCGCTGTCGGCGGTGGTGGTGCGGTTCAACCGGCGCAGGAGTCGCTACGAGCGGCAGGGCGTGCTCGTGGAGGAGGAGGCGCTGTCCCGGGCCGAGGCCCGCTGTCTGGTGGACGCCGAGGCGCGGCGCCGGCGGCGGGCGCGGGACGCGCGGCGCAGGGCGGTGGAGGACGAGCGGTTCGTGGCGGCGTTCGCGGCCGAGATCCTCCGGCTGTTCCCGGACTGCCCGGCCGAGCGGGCCCGGGCCGTCGCGGCGCACGCGTCCGTGCGGGGCAGCGGGCGGGTCGGGCGCAGTGCGGCCGGGCGGGCGTTGACGGAGGGGGCGGTGATCTCGGCGGTCGTGGCGGCCGTGCGACACGTGGACACGCCGTACGACCAGTTGCTGATGAGCGGGATGCCGCGGTACGAGGCGCGGCGCCGGATCGCCCCGGCCGTGGAGGCGGTGCTGCGAGCGTGGCAGGGCGCGGGGGCGGAGGTCGGATGAGCGGGAGGAGAGAGAAGGGAGGGCGTGCGAGGGGAGACTCCCGCTTACGGGGGCGGTCGGTTCGGCCACGGTCGGTGCGCCGACCTGGGCGTCGACTGGAGGTGATGGTGCTGCCGGGCCCGGCCCGGTGGGCGGGACGAGACGGGATGAGGGCGTGGAGATGATCGACGGGCCGTTCTTCGTACTGGTCGTGGCGGGTGTTCTCGGCACCGGGCTGATGGCCGGGGTCTTCTGCGCCTTCTCGGCCTTCGTGATGCGGGGGCTCGGGGCGTTGCCGCCCGCGCAGGGGGTCGCCGCGATGAAGGCGATCAACGTGGCCGCGGTGCGGGCCCCTTTCATGACGGTGTTCGGGGGCGCGGCGGTGCTGAGCGCGATGATCGCGGTGGTGACGTTCGTGGTCTGGCCGGGGGACGGGACGGTCGAGCTGCTGCTGGGCAGCGCGCTGTACCTGTTCGGCTCGTTCGGGCTGACGGCGGTCGCGAACGTGCCCCGCAACGACAGGCTGGCCCGGTTGACCCCGGGTGCGCCGGAGGCCGCGGTGTACTGACCGGTGTATGTGCGCGAGTGGACGTTCTGGAACCACGTGCGCACCGTCGCCTCCGCCGCGTCCGCCCTCGTCTACGTCCTGGCCCTCACCTGACCCGCCCCGCACCCCGGCCGACCCGCCTGACCTGCCCCACCTCCGGCCCCCGCCTGCCTCCCCGCTTCTCTCCCCCCGACCCGTCTCCGGAGGGCGCGCGAGAAAGCGGTTTCCGCCGCTCTGCGCGGTCCACGCCGCCGCTCTGCGCGGTCCACGGTACGGACGTATCGTGGCCGGAAGAGTGCCGGAAGAGTGGCGACGATCATGGCCGATCCCAAGGGTTTCATGACCACGCCGCGCCAGGAGTGGCCGCGGCGGCCCGTCGAGGAACGGGTGCGGGACTGGGACGAGGTCTATGTCCCGGGCGCGCTGCTGCCCATCATCAGCAAGCAGGCCGACCGCTGCATGGACTGCGGCGTCCCGTTCTGTCACGACGCCTGCCCGCTGGGGAATCTGATCCCGGAGTGGAACGACCTGGTCTCGCGGGAGGACTGGCGGGCGGCGAGCGACCGGCTGCACGCGACGAACAACTTCCCCGAGTTCACCGGGCGGTTGTGCCCGGCGCCCTGCGAGGCGGGATGCGTGCTGGCGATCAACCAGCCGGCCGTGACCATCAAGAACGTCGAGTGCGCGATCGGCGACCGGGCCTGGGAGGAGGGTTTCGTCCCGGCACGGCCGCCGGAACGGCTGTCGGGGATGACGGTCGCCGTCATCGGTTCCGGGCCCACCGGGCTCGCGGCCGCGCAGCAGCTGACCCGGGCCGGGCACACGGTCGCGGTGTACGAGAGGGACGACCGGCTCGGCGGGCTGATGCGGTACGGCATCCCCGAGTTCAAGATGGAGAAGCACCATCTTGAGCGGCGGATCGGGCAGATGCGGGCCGAGGGGACGAAGTTCCGCACGTCGACGGCGGTCGGGCGGGACGTCGGGGCGGTGGAGCTGCGCGGGCGGTACGACGCGGTCGTCGTCGCCACGGGGGCCACGGCGTGGCGGGAACTTCCGGTACCGGGCCGGGCGTTGGACGGGATACACCAGGCGATGGAGTATCTGCCGCTGGCCAACCGGGTGTGTGAGGGGGATCTGGAGGTATCACCGCTGTCCGCGGCCGGGCGGCACGTGGTGATCGTCGGCGGCGGGGACACGGGTGCGGACTGTCTGGGCACCGCGGTGCGCGAGGGGGCCGCGTCCGTGACCCAGCTGGACATCTACGCGCAGCCGGATGCCGAGCGGGACGAGGACACCGAGCCGTGGCCGACGTACCCGAAGATCTACCGGCTGTCGGCCGCGCACGAGGAGGCACGGGATCTGCGTACGGCTCCGGCGGCGGACGCGGACGCGCGACTGTTCGCGGCGTCCACGCTCCGCTTCGCCGGGGACGGCAGCGGGCGGGTGCGGTCGCTGCATCTGGTGGAGGTCGACGAGCGGCGGGAGCCGGTGGCGGGCACCGGGCGGACGCTCCCAGCCGATCTCGTGCTGCTCGCCCTCGGGTTCACCGGGCCGGACCAGGAGGACGGGATGATCGCGCAGTTGGGGCTGGCGCTCACTCCGCGCGGCACGATCGCCCGGGACGACGGCTTCGCGACCAACGTCCCCGGGGTCTTCGCCGCCGGGGACGCGGCACGCGGCCAGTCGCTCATCGTCTGGGCGATCGCGGAGGGCCGGGCGGTGGCGGCCGCCGTCGACCACTATCTGACGGGTTCTTCGCGCCTGCCCGCGCCGGTCTCTCCGGGGGATCGGCCGATGAAGGTGTGACCCGCGGAGAGTCCGGCGCGGGCAGGCGCTGTCGGAATGCGCGTCGGCAAGCGCGTCGGAATGCGTCTCGGCATGCGCCGTCGGGGCGGACCCGACGCGACAGCGGGCGGGCGGTCAGCCCTTGCGCTCGTCCGTGCCCGCCACCTTGCCCGTCGACAGGGCAATCCGGTTCCAGGTGTTGATCGTGAGGATCAGGGCGAGGACGTGGGCCAGTTCCTGGTCGTCGAACTGGGCGGCGGCCTCGGCGTAGACCGTGTCGGGGACGCCTCCGTCGGCGACCAGGGTCACGGCCTCCGTCAGGGCGAGGGCGGCCTGTTCCTTCGGGGTGAAGAAGTGCCGGGCCTCGCGCCAGACGGCGACCATGTGGAGCCGGTCCTCGCTCTCGCCGGCCTTGCGGGCGTCGTTGGTGTGCATGTGCAGGCAGTAGGCGCAGTGGTTGAGGTGCGAGGCGCGGATCTGGATCAGCTCGACCAGCGCGGGGTCGAGGCCCTCGCGGGAGGCGGCGTCGAAGCCGACGACGGCGCGGAAGACCTTCGGCGCGGACCTCGCGAGATCGAGTCGGGTGCGGGCGGCGTCGGCGGCGTTGATCGCGCTGGTCACATGGGCGATGTCGGTGATCGTGTGCGTCGTCATGGCTTCAGCCTAGGAGCCGGAAAGACCGGCTGTAGGGTGCATTTTCATGAGGGAATCGTGGGTCAATTCCGCCGAGCGGATCGGCGCCGACCTGCATCTGGAGCTGTCGGGTCCGGGCGGTCGGCGGGCCGCGCTGATCCGGGCGCTGCGGGAGGCCGTGCGCAGCGGGCGGCTGGCTCCGGGCACCCGCCTGCCGCCGTACCGTTCGCTCGCCGCCGATCTGGGCGTGGCCCGCAACACGGTGGCGGACGCGTATGCCGAGTTGGTCGCGGAGGGCTGGCTGACCGCCCGGCAGGGATCGGGCACCCGGGTGGCCGACCGGGCGGAGCCGCTGCGGGGTGCCGTACGGACACCGGTGAGAACGCCCGTACGCGCGCGTGGGCCCCGGCACGACCTGCGGCAGGGCGCGCCGGACGCGTCGTCGTTCCCGCGGGCCGCGTGGGCGGCCGCGTACCGGCGGGCACTGCAGGCGGCGCCGAGCGAGGCGTTCGGGCCCGGGGATCCGGCTGGGCGCCGGGAGGTGCGCGAGGCGCTGGCGGAATATCTGGCACGCGCGCGTGGAGTGCGCACCGAGCCGGACCGGATCGTCGTCTGCTCGGGCTTCGCGCACGCGCTGCGGCTGTTGTTCGGGCAGGGCGCGGGCGGAGTGCTGCGCGGTCCGGTGGGTGTGGAGGCGTACGGGCTGGGCTTCCACCGGGAACTGCTCGCGACGGCCGGGGTGCGCACGGTGCCGCTGCCGTTGGACGAGGACGGCGCGCGCGTGGATCTCCTCGGGCGGGAGCACGCCGTACTGCTCACGCCCGCGCACCAGTTCCCGACCGGAGGGCCGCTGCATCCGGAGCGCCGGGCGGCCGTGATCGACTGGTCACGCGCGCGTGGGTCGATGGTGCTGGAGGACGACTACGACGGCGAGTTCCGCTACGACCGCAGGCCCGTCGGCGCGCTCCAGGGCCTCGATCCGGAGCGTGTGATCCACATCGGCTCGGTCAGCAAGAGTCTGTCGCCGGCGCTGCGGCTGGGCTGGATGGTGCTGCCGGAGCGGTACGTCGGGCCGGTGCTCGCGGCGAAGGGTGAGCGGGAGGCCTGGGCGAGCGTCCTGGACCAGCTGGCGCTCGCGGAGTTCATCGTCTCGGGGGCGTACGACCGTCATGTACGGCGCATGCGGCAGCGCTACCGGCACCGGCGCGACCGGCTCGTCGCCACGCTCGCGGCGCACGCACCGCACGTCGAGGTGACGGGCCTCGCGGCCGGTCTGCACGCCGTGCTGCGGCTGCCGCCGGGCACCGAACGGTCCACGGTGAAGGCCGCCACGTGGCAGGGCGTCGCCCTGGACGGCCTCGCCGCGTTCCGTCATCCGCAGGGCGAGCCGGCGGCGGGTGACGGGCTGGTGGTCGGGTACGCGGCCCCCGCCGAGCACGCCTACGGCGCGGCGCTGGAGGCGCTGTGCGCGGTGCTGCCGCCGGGGTGAGGGACGGCAGCGCGGGGCGAGAGTGACGCCGGTCGGACGGGGCTTCTCGACGGTGACCGCCGACTCCCACGGGGAGGGTGGCGCCGAATCCTGCGGGGTCATGCCGGCTTCTCCGCGGCGGAGCCGGCCTCGCGCGGGTCGTCACCGGGGGGCCGCCGGAGGACGGTTCGGACGGCAGGCGGGCCGGGCGGGGCGACCGGTGTTCGGGCGGGGATGGTCAAGGTCGCCGTCACGTCATTGCCAGGGGAGGGAGGTCGGCTGAACAACAAGGAGCACGAGGAGGGTCAGGACAGCAGGAAGTCGGCCTCCCCCGCCTTGGCTCCCTCGATGAAGGCGGTCATCTCGTCCGTGGTGTAGATCAGCGCCGGCCCGTCCGGGTCGGTGGACTGGCGCACGGCGATCCGGCCGTCGGCCAGCTTCATCGCCTCCAGGCAGTTTCCGCCGTTGCCGCCGCTCCAGGGCTTGTGCCACCCCTCGCTGCCCAACTCCCGCGCGGGCATGCCGTTGTAGACGTGTCCGCGCGGCTTGATGCGATCCATTCACAGCTCCTTGCGAAGATCCTGGAGGATCTCCTTCGTGCGTTGTGCCGTAGCGGCCTGCGCCGCCATGCGGTCCATGACCTCGAGGTGGGTCGCCACCTCGGTGCGCGCGTCCAGGTAGACCGCGCCGGTCAGGTACTCGCTGTAGACCATGTCCGGCAGTTCTGACATGGCAAATCGGAACAGCACGAAGGGCCCGTACGTCCCCGGGTGCGGCCCGTGGGCGAACGGGGCCACCTGGAGCGTCACATGGGGCAGCTTCGTGGCCTCCAGCAACTTGTCGATCTGCGCGCGCATCACCTCCGGGCCGCCGACCTGCCGGCGCAGGGCGGTCTCGTCCATCACCGCCCAGAAGCGGGGCGCGTCGGAACGGCTGAGCAGGTTCTGGCGTTGCATGCGCAGCGCGACGTGCCGTTCGATGTCGTCCGGGCTGGTCTGGCCGATGGCACCGGACTTCAGCACACCGCGCGCGTAGTCCTCGGTCTGGAGCAGGCCGGGGACGAAGTGCGGCTCGTACGAGCGGATCAGGGCGGCCGCACCCTCCAGGCTGACGTACATCGAGAACCAGCCCGGCAGGATGTCGTGGAACCGCTGCCACCAGCCGGGCTTGTTGGCCTCTTCGGCGAGCTGGACGAACACGTCGGCCTCGTCGTCCGGTACGCCGTACGCCTTGAGCAGCAGTTGCAGGTACGGGATCTTGAGGGCGACCTCGGCCGTCTCCATACGGCGGACGGTGGCGGGGGCGACACGCAGCACGCGGGCGGCTTCCTCGCGCTTCAGCCCGGCGCGTTCCCGCAGGTCCAGCAGGCGCCGTCCGAGGACCACCTGGCCCACCGTCGGCGCGGACCGCGGCTCGCTCACGCTGTCACCTCCACGGAATCCACCGAAAGCCCCACTCCACGACTCGTTCGAAGACCGGGGCGGATCTCCGATGACTCCAATTGGCGCCGCTCGACGTGCTGTTGCGAGCAGTGTGCCACGGCCTCTGACCGAGTCATACAGCACTCTGCAATTTTCAGAGTGACACTTGCCAAGTGTTCATGGCAGGGAGATAGTGGCAAGCGTGATTCCGTCCGCGCCCTTAGGAACAGATGCCGCCGCAGACCGTTCCGGTCTCGGTGCCGCGTCGGGAGCGGCCCCCCGGTGGGGCGCTGCCGAGCGCCGGTTCCGCTTCGAGCTGGCCGCACATCCGGGTTCCGTCGCCCAGGCGAGACGCCTGGCGCATGCCCGGCTGACGGGCTGGTCCGTCTGCGCGGACACCTGCGACAGCGCGGTCCTGGTCATCTCCGAGCTGGTCACGAACGCGATCGTGCACACCGCGAGCAGCCATGTCGTGTGCGAACTGCACGATCACGAGGACATCGTGCGCATGGCCGTCCTCGACGAGGGCTGCGCCCCCGGCGAACCGCACCCGGCTGCGCAGCGCCCGGACGACGAGCACGGGAGGGGACTGTTCCTCGTCGACGCGCTGTGCCGGGCCTGGGGCGCGCAGGAGCACGGCTCCGGCCTGCTGGTCTGGGCCGACCTGCCGCGCCGGAGCGACGCGGCCCAGGTCACCGCCGAGCCGTGCAACGACCTCGGCTGGGGTGCTCGCCCGAAGCCGGACCGGCCCGCCGACACCCGCCAGGACGGCCCGGCCGGGGCCGGCCACGAGGGCGCGGGGCAGGCCGCCGACGCGGTCCACGCGAAGCGCAGGATCCCCGAGCAGCCCGGCCGCGACGACGACCGTACGCGTGCGGAGACACCCGGCCACGGAAGCGGCGGGGCTCCGGAACAGTCGCTGCCTGGGGCGCCCGAGCGGCGGCACCGGCCCGCGACGGCCGAGTACCGGGTGCAGCAGGCGTCCGAGCAGCACTGCCACGGGATGTCCGAGCAACTCCGGCACGGCATTCCGGAGCCCCGCCGGCACGGGTCCCCGGACCGCCCGTGGCACCAGCCGCTGCACCGGGCCCCCGAACAGCGCCGCACCGGGGAACTGCCGTGACCGGCGGCGGACCCGACATCACGGGCGCGGAGCACAACGGCCCGGCTTCCGGCTCCGGTTCCGGCCCCGAGCGTGCGCTCGGTCTCGACACCCTCGTACGGCTGCGACGCCGGCGGCCCGTCCCGGAGGCACCCCGTCGGCTGCTGCTGCCCGAGGGTATGACGGCCCCGCTGGGCTGTGACGCCGTGGCCGTGCCGGACCGCCTCGGCCCGCTGGTCGTACCGCGGCTGCCCCGGCTGGGCTGTGTGTACACCGACGGCGCGCAGTGGTGGTGGATCGTTCCGTCGGACTCCGACTACGCCCTGCCCTGGCCGACTCCGTCCCAGTACGCCCCCGGCGCCCTGGTCACCGGTCCCGCGCGGCTCGTCCACCGCCCCGAGGGCACGGTGCCGTACACCCCGCCGATCCCGCTGTACCTGGCCCTGTGCCGGGTGCTCGGCACGGCTCCGGACTGGTCGCGGGCGGTCTCGGCGTAAGCCCCCCGCGTCCGAGCCTCCGGACGGTCACTCCGAGCCGTCGCCGCCGCGCACGATCACCAGGAACGTGTCCGTCGCGAGGTCCATGACGACCTCTGCGGGCAGGCCTTCCTGACGCCGCGCGTGCGCGAACTCCTCCGCGGGCCAGGACCCCCGCGGACCGCCGGCGGGAAAGCGCTCGAGCACCGTTCGCCCGTTCACCATCGCGCACCTCCAGAAAGCGTCGCTCTTGGAGGAGTTAACGCCCTGGAGGCGGCGAACGCTTCGCTCGGTGAAGGCACTGAGACATTACCTACACCCGTTCGCCGCGGATCAGAAGAATGCGTTCACTTTTTGACATCAGGTGCACACGCTGCGTCAGCGAATTGCATGGTACGTGTCAGTAGTCGTACTCGTCGTGCAGCCGGAGCCGGTCGCTGCCTGCGGGGCTGCGGCCCAGCGCGGTGAGGTCGAGCAGGCCGGTGATGGTGCAGGCGCCGTCCAGCCCGTCGTCGAAGGCCGAGTAGGTGTGGAAGACCCGGTCGTGGTCGCGCAGAAAACAGCTGATGCCCGCGCGCTCGACCGGGCCGCGGTCGGAGTCCACGGTGGCCTCGAAGTCGCGGTTGAAGTCGCCGTTGGACGCCGCGTACGAGTACCAGGGCACCGCCCAGCCCATCCGCGCCTTGAACGGCAGGATGCGGGTGAACGGGGCCCGGGAGACGGACGCGAACGCGGTGTTCCGGGCGCGCAGATGTGCGAGGTGGCCGAGCTGGTCCAGGAAGGCCGAGCAGCACGGGCAGCCGGTCCGCCACTCCGGGGCGAACATGAAGTGGTGCACGATGAGCTGGGACCGGCCCTCGAAGAGGTCGAGGAGCGTGGCCTTGCCGTCGCCGCCCTCGAAGACGTACTCCGTGTCGACCTCGACCATGGGCAGCCGCCGTCGCTGCGCGACCAGTGCCTCGCGCGCCCGTGCGACCGCCTCCTCCCTGCGCAGCAACTCCTCGCGCGCCGCGCGCCACTGCTCGCGCGAGACGATCTCCGGAAGCGACATGGGCCCTCCTGTCCGACGGTCGGTTCGGGGTGGTGACCGATGCCGGGAGCGGAACTCATCGCTGTCCGCGAAGAATTCTCCGGCGCCTTCGATGACGACGCCGTCGACGACCGACGCCTCGGGGGCCGTCAGTAGGTCACGGGCAAGGCTGTCAGCCCCCGGGCGCGCATCGACCGGCGCCAGGTCGGATCACCCTCCGCCAGGGCGAGTTCGGGGAAGCGTTCCAGCAGGGCGGCGAGGGCGATCTCCACCTCCGCGCGGGCCAGGGGCGCGCCGAGGCAGTAGTGGATGCCGTACCCGAGAGCGAGATGCCCGGTGGCGTCGCGGGAGAGGTCGAGGCGGTCGGGGTCGGGGAAGCGCTCGGGGTCGCGGTTGGCGGCGGCCGGCGAGACCCAGACCGTCTCGCCCGCCGGGATGGTCACCCCGGCGATCGTCACGTCCTCGACCGGGAAGCGGCGGATGCCGAGCAGCGCGGGCCCCTCGAAGCGCACCAACTCCTCCACGGCGGCCGGGATCCGCGCCGGATCCTCACGCAGGGCGGCGAGTTGGTCCGGATGCTGCAGGAGGGCGAGCACGGCGTTGCCGATGAGCTGGACCGTGTTCTCGTACCCGGCGAAGAGGATGAGGAAGGCCAGCGACATCAGCTCGTCCTCGCTGAGCCGGTCGCCCTCGTCGCGTACGGCGATCAGGTCGGACAGGAGGTCGTCGGCGGGCTGGGCACGCTTGGCGGCGAGGAGGCCGGTGAAGAAGCCGAGCATGGCGACCACCGCCTCCTTGGCGGCCTCGGGGCGTGCCGGGTCCGGGGCGACCAGGGCATCGGTCCAGATCCGGAAGTCCGGGCGATGGCCGGCCGGCACGCCGAGCAGGTCGCAGATGACGGTGACGGGCAGCGGGGCGGCGTAGGAGGCGACCAGGTCCGTGCTGCCGTGCGGGCCGAGGGAGTCGAGGAGTTCGTCGGCGGTACGGCGGACAGGTCCGCGCAGCTGCTGGACGCGGCGCGGGGTGAAGGCGCGGCCGACCAGGCGCCGGATGCGGGTGTGGTCCGGCGGGTCCATGTTGAGGAGGTTGGCGTCGAGGGCGGGCGGCAGCGAGAACCCCTTGTAGGCGCCGGCCGACGCGTGCCGCTTGTCCAGTGACAGCCGGGGGTCGGCGAGCGCGGCCCGGACGTCCTCGTACCGGGTCACGAGCCAGGCGGCGGTGCCGTCGGGGCCGGTGATGCGGTGCACGGGTGCGGTGGCGCGCAGCCGCCGGTAGACGTCGTAGGGGTGGGAGACGAGGTCGTCCGCGAGTTCCATGATCCTCAGCCTACGGGGCGTCAGGTGTCGTCCTCCTGGCTGCGCCGCCCGTGTCCACGGTCGGTGAGCGCGGACACGGGACGCTCCAACTCCCGCGCGGCGGAAGGAAGATCGAGGGCGAGGCTGTGGCGGGCGGGGCCGGTGCCGGGCCGGGCACGGTTCCCGGAGGGGGCGCAGGGCCGCCGTCGGCGCGATCGCGCGGCAGTCGACCGGTCTCGGCATCGGCCCCCGGCATCGCCACCTGCCCGCGCGCGTCGATCCGCCCGATGGGCGGTGGTTCGCGCACGGCGGCGGCCGGTGATGACGTGATCGGCGGGAGCGGCGCGCGGGGCCGCTGTGCGGCCACCGGCCGGCTACGCGGCGGCGGGCAGGGGCACCTTGATCCCCTGGATTCCCAACTCGCCCAGCACGTCCTGTAGTTGCTCGACGTGCCGGGGCGTGAGGCGGCCGGTGTCGTCGAGGTGTACGGCGCAGGCGGTGGTCGTGTCGACAAGTCGCTCCAGAACTTCCGCGACGGCCTCGGTGCCCGCGGTGTGCCGGGCCAGGGCGGGCAGTTCGGCGGCGGCGAGCGCGATGGCGGTGCGGGCCTCGGCGAGGGTGCGGTAGGCCTCCCGGCGCAGCGCCCAGCGCTCGGCGCGGGTGTCGAAGGACTCGCGCGCGGCGTGGTGGGCGGGCTCGTGCGCGGCGCGGGCACCGACGGACTCGCGCGCGACGCGGGTGGCGGGCTCGCCGAGGTCGCCGGAGTCGCCGCGGCCGCCGGACTCGCCGAGGACGTGCACGAGGTAGGCGTGCGCGGCGCGGCCGGCCGTCGCGAGCCGGGCCCGCACCCCGGCGCCCCGCTCCCCCGGCATCGGCAGATGCCCGACGACGAGCACGAGCGCGCAGGCGAGCAGCGTCTCGCCGATCCGGCCGGCGCAGGCCTGCGGTTCGCCGCCGACCATGACGAGGGCGAGGACGAGGACGGTGACGACGGCGGTCAGCGCGGCGAAGTGCCGGGCGGCGACCGGGACGAGCGCCCCGCAGACCGCGACGAGCGCGATCAGCCCCGCCGGGCGCGGCAGCAGCGCGGCGAACCCGGCGAACACCAGGGCGCCCAGCACCGTCCCCGCGGCCCGGCACAGCACCCGGGAGGCGAGCGGCCCGAGGTCGGGCTTGACGAGGAAGACGGCGGTGGCGGGCAGCCAGTACCAGTGCTGGTGCTGGCCGTACCAGCGGGTGTGGTGCAGCGCCTGGGCGATGGCGGCGCTGGCCCCGAAGCAGAGGGCGACGCGCAGCCCGTACTCGCGTCCGCCGGTGCCGAACGCGGCGCGCAGGGCGTCCCGGAGGCCGCGCCGCCGGGTGGGCAGCCGCTGGTGCGGGCCCTCGGCCCGGTCGAAGGCCTCGGCGGCGCGCAGCAGGGCGTCGTCCAGGGCGCGCAGGGCGGGTACGGACCGGCTGGGGGCGGGCAGCGGACCGGTGCCGGTGTTGCCGCGGACCGCGGCGGCGAGCCTGCGGGGCCCGTCCGCAGCCCGCGCGGAGAGCGGCTCCCCCGCCCAGAACAGCGCGGTGGCGGCCTCGGCGAGGGGCAGCGCGGCCATGTACTGGGCGTGCAGCCGGCGCTCGGCGGCGGAGCTCGCGTACCGGCGCAACCGGGGTCCGGCGAGGGCGTCCTGCGCATGGTCGAGCGCGGCCGTCAGCGCGGCCCGCCGTGCGGGGGCGAGGTCACCGCCCACGGCGTCGAGCAGATCGGCGACGGCGCCGTACACGTCGGCGACCGCCTCCCGTTCCCCGTCGAACCGGAAGTCCCCGGCGAGCGAACCGGGCGTGGGCAGCGCGAGCCGCAGCAGGATCAGCCAGCCGGCCCCGGCGAGGAAGGCGAGCGCCCGCTGCCAGCCGCTCGCGGCCGCGGGCATCCCGGCGCCGAGCGCGGCTCCCACGAGCAGCTGCGTCCCGGCGGCGGAGGCGACGGGCCCGACGGCACTGACGCCGCCGGCCACCAGCCCCAGCAGGGTGAGCACCAGGGTGAGCGGTACGGCGGCCAGTCCCAGCCCGGCGTACGTCCCCGCGAGCAGCCCGAGCGCACCGGCCAGCGCGGGCATCCCGAGCCGCCTGACGCAGGCGCGCCGGCTACCGGGGCGGTCGTTGATGCCGGCGAGCATCGCGGCGATGGCGGCGAGGACACCGCTGGGCAGCCGGTCGGCCAGCAGCCCGGCGAGCAGCAGCGGCCCGGCCGCGAGCGCACCCCGGATCACCGCGCTCCAGGGCACGGGGCCGCGCTGGGCGCGCAGGGCGTGGGCGAGCCAGAGGGGTGCGGCGGGCCGGGACACGGGTCTCCTGTCGTCAGGGCGAGGGCGGGACGGGCCTTCGGACGACGGTGGCCGGGCGGCTGTGATTCCACGCTAGGGCGCGTTCGCTGTGCGAACCGGGCGATCAGGTTTCACACGTGTGAAAGGTGCCGCGTGGGCGGGTTTCTTTATGAACGCAATTGACTGCTGGAGACCGGCGGAATTCGGGATCGGCCCTTGCCGGTCTCCTCTGCTCCGGCGGCCCCTTCGGCGTACGTCGATCGACGACGATCAGGCGTAGGCTGCGCCGCCACCCGGTTCGGTCCGCGGCGGGTTCCCGGCTTCCCGCCTCGCCCTCTCGAAGAGGGCCTGGGCCCGGTCGATCGCGCGGCCCAGGGTGTCCGGGCCCGTTCCCGCGGAAAGTGACGCGAGGACGCTGTCCACGGTGCGCAGCCCGGCCCGCTCCAGCAGGCGCTTCTCGTTGGTCACCCACTCTCCTCGTGCGGCGAGGACCCCGTGCGCGGCCTGGGCGGCGGCCGTGGCGATGGCCCCGGCAGTCTCGGTGAGGCGGCTGTGCGGGGCGTGGTTGGTCCTGGCGTAGTCGAGGGTGGCGCGGGCGGTGCCCTGCCAGCGCTCGGCTGCGGTGACGCGAAGCTTGCCCGGGTAGGCCGCAGGGCGGGGCAGGCTGCCGTACAGAACCTGGTTGACGGCCAGTTCGGCCACCAGCAGATAGGTGGGGATGCCGGCCAGGTGGAAGAGCAGCGGCTCCACCCGGAACCGTCCCTCCTCCGCCTCGGCCAGCTCGTACTCGACCACCTCGAGATCCCGGTAGTGCACGTCGACCCGCCGCCCGTCGATCGTCAGCCAGGCCCCGCCGTTGAACACCCCGCCGCCCCAGCCGCCGACCTCCGACACCTCGCCCTCCCAGCCGACGGCCCGCAGGTCGTTCGGGTCGAAGGGGCCGCGGTAGTAGACGGCCAGGTCCCAGTCACTGTCGTCCCGGTGGGTGCCCTGCGCCCGAGAACCGCCGAGGGCTACGGCCCGCACGCCGGGGAGGGAGGCGAGGCGGTCGGCGGTGGCGGCGAGGAACTCGGGGCCGGAAGACTGCTGCATGCCGTCAGCGTGCCGCGGCCGTGCCGAAGTCCGCTCCTGAGATTTCCGCGAGGCCCTCCGCGATGCGCCGCAGCGGCTCGCGCAGTGCCGCGAGGTCCGCCCGCATGTCCGAGGCCTGCGGCCAGCCGAGTTCGTGGTCGAGCGGCGCGACGTCGGCGGGGCGGCGGGCCTCGTACGCGGCGAGCCGGGGGTGCCAGGTGGCGGTGAAAGGGCGGATGGTGTCGTTGACCAGGACGTAGGCCAGGTTCTGCACCGTGTCGGTGCTTCCGGCCCTGCCCTGTTCCAGACGGATGCTGTAGGTGTGCAGCGTGCTGCGGGTGAAGTCGATGAGCGACTTCAGCGACGACAGAGCCTCGCGCAGGCTTCCCGTGCCAGGCGCCAGTTCCTGCACACCGATCCGGGTGACCAGCTCGACCTGGATGTCGAAGGCCGCCATCCGCTCCGACTCGCTGGGGGCTGCTGACACGAGGGCCTCCCTACGGCTTCCGGGTAGGGCCAGCGTAACCGGCTCGCGGTGGCCGCAGAGGGTCCGCAGGGCCGCGCGCCGCAGGGCTTCGGTGCGGGCGGGCGCGGGATCGTGCTGGTGCCAGGCGTGCAGCGTCACGGGGTGGAGGGACCAGCGGTCGCCGCCCGCACAGCCCCGGGCCGCTTCGGCGGCCGGGGTGAGCAGGCTGCGCGTGCGCAGTTCCGCGATGCCGTTGCCCGCGCGCCGGCCCGCCACGACCCGCGGCACCTGGTCGACGGCGGCCAGTACCCGGCCCACGTCCTCGGTGGTCACCGGCAGCGGGTGCAGAGCCGCCGCGCAGCGCAGTACGTCCTTCGCGTCGGCGGTGTCCACGTCATGGACGACGGCCGCCGTGACGTCGTCGCCGGCGAGCGTGTCGAGGAGGGATCCGCCCCGGGCGTGCAGCCGGTCGTACAGATCCTGGGCGCGATGGCCCGCCTGCAGCGCGCGGCCCAGCAGCGCCAGGGCGAGCGGATGACCGTCGACGGCCTCGGCCAACGCGCCGTCGCCGCCGACGAGTTGGCGGGCATGTCGGTCGTCCAGCGGCCCCAGGTCGACCGGCGCGCCGAGGGCGGGGTACGCGCGGCTGCGCAGGGTGAACACGGTGTGCCCGAGCGGATGCGATGCCGCCATCGCCGCGATGGTCCGCAGGGGCGCTCCCTCCGGGGTGCCGTCGACGATCCACAGGAACGGTTCGCCGACGGCGTCGAAGTACGGGGAGAGGGACGGGGCCCGGCCGCTCAGACCGCATGCGCGCAGGGACGCGTCGTAGTCCCGTCCGTCCAGCCGGAACACACCGCCGGGGTACGCCGCCTCGAAACGGAACGCGTACTCCTCGGCGAGGAGCGTCTTGCCGATCCCCGCCATGCCCCGGATCTGCACCGTGCGGGTGGCTGACCGGCCGACGGTGAGGGGCGCCGCGTGGGCGTGCAGCGCGGAGTGCACGCGCCAGAGTTCGGAGAGCCGCCCGACGAACCCGGGGTGCGGCTCCGGCGCCCGGAACCGGCCCTGCCCGCTGCCGCGCTCCCGGAGGGTCATGGGCCGGGCCAGCCGTGCGACATGCTCGCGTACGTCGGCCACGAGGCCGGCGGGATCGTCGGCGGAGGCGTGCCGGGCGTCGCGGAGTTCGACGGGGTGGATGTGCCCGGTGGTGGGCTCCGGGTTGACGACCATGACCCGGCGCCGCGGATCGCCCTCCTCGAGGCCCGCGAGATAGGCGGTCGTCAGCTCCCACTGGCAGGCCTCCCGTTCCGGGTAGGCGGCCGAGTAGTACGCCAGCAACGCCTTGGAACGGCCCAGTTCGCGCCGGATGGTGTCGCTGATGCCGGCGAAGGACGCGACGCCGGTCTCGTCGGTGAACACCGTCAGCCCGCCGTCGCGCAGCGCACGGACGAGCAGGCGTACCCGCTCCACATCACCGCGGCTGTAGCTGAGGAAGACATCCCACACGACGGCTTACCCTACTGTGGGTACAGGGGAGGGCGATCATGGCACACAGGCAGCGCAGGCGGCGACCGAGTGGTCCCTCGCAGATCACGGCCAAGCTGACGATCCCGTTCGTCGGCGAGATCTCCGGCACCTGGGAGCCCGCCGACGCGGAGCGCAGTGCGGCCTGGGAGCTGTATCTGGAGTTGGTGACCCGGGTCTCGGTGGAGGAGCTGGGCCGCGACGAGGGGTTTCTGCGTGAGGCCCTCTCCTCCTTCTACACGTTCTTCCGTACGACCCGCGAGATCCTGCGCCGCTACGGCCCCGACGTGGCCCCACGCCTCTCACCCGGCCACGTCAGCTTCGGAGTCCTCGCGGTCACCGTCCTCAACCGCGTCCTGCGCCCGCTCCTGTCGTCGTGGCATCCCCGGCTCACCGCGTACGAGTCCCGCCGGCCGGAGGGCCGGGATCCGGTGGCGTGGGAGCGGGAGTGGGAGCACGCGGACGCACTGCGCGACGAGATCGCGGAGGTACGGCGCACGCTGGCGTCCCTGGCGCGGACGCTGCAGGAGGTGGCGGGGGTCGGTGACCTCATCGACCTTCCGGTACCCCGCTCGGCCGGGGCGGACGTGGGGCACCCCCCCCCCCGCGGGTCAGCGGGGCAGTGAAGGCTGATCACATCGTCCTTCGCGTTTGCGCCACCACACGTCATCGCCTTCCCTCGCCCGGACGACCGCTGGGCCTTGCACACGCTGGTGCTCCACGTCGGTCCCGGCGCGGCGTGCCCGCTCGCGCGTGACTCCCCTCCGCCCCGCTCGATCGCCCGTCGCCACCGGGAAATCAGGATGCGTCGACGCCGACGGGCGCGGATGATCGGGAGGTTGTCGAGCCACTGTCCGAGGAGTCGCCATGATCCGCCGAGTGAACGCGCCCGGCCTCTTCCCACCGCCCGCCTACGCACATGCCTCGGTGGTGGAGGCGGGCACCAGGCTCGCCTTTCTCGCAGGCTCCGTGCCGCTCGACGCGCACGGGGGGATCGTCGGCCCCGGTGACCCCGTGCGGCAGGCCGAGCAGGTGATCGGGAACCTGCGGGAGCAACTCGACGCCGTGGGAAGCGACTTGGCGCATGTGGTCGTGACCGAGGTGTACGTGGTGAGCACGGAGCCCGCCGTGCTGTCGGCGGTGTGGGACGTGGTCGAGGCCTCGGGGCTGAGCGCGGGGCCGCACTCGTCCACGTTGGTCGGGGTCGCTTGTCTCGGGTACCCCGGACAGTTGGTGGAGATCACAGCCACGGCCGTGGTGCCGGAGAGGCAGAAGCAGCGGTGACGGAGGAGGTCGTACTGCGCCGGGCCGTGGCGGCGGATGCCCGGGCCGCCGCCGAGGTGTGGCTGCGGTCCTTCCGTGTCGCGCTGCCCACCGTCGTCCGGCCGCGCAGCGACGACGAGGTGCGGGAGTACATCCGGGACGTCGTCGTGCCGTCGCGGGAGACCTGGGTGGCGGAGGCGGCCGAGCGCGGGATCGTCGGACTGATGGTGCTGCACGGGGAGTTGCTGTCCCAGCTGTACCTGGACCCGGACTGGCGAGGGCGCGGAATCGGCGACCGGTTCGTCGCGCTGGCCAAGGAGCGCAGCCCGGGCGGGCTGGCCCTGTGGACCTTCCAGGTCAACGAGCCCGCCCACCGTTTCTACGAGCGGCACGGCTTCACGGCCGTCGAGTTCACCGACGGCAGCGGAAACGAGGAGCGGGAGCCCGATGTGCGGTACGTCTGGCGCCCCCAGGGCTGACCCCTACTGATCGGTGCGGGGCCGCCCCCACCTCCGCTCCTTCGGCAGCGGCTTCTCGTAGCCGCCCGCCCGGCTGGTCGTCAGGCCCAGGGCGACCAGGGACTCGGCGAGCCGGACCGCCGCGGCCACGCCGTCGACCACCGGCAGCCCGAGCTTCTCGCCCACCGTCCGCTGCAGACCCGTCATCCCGGCGCAGCCCAGCACCAGGACTTCGGCGCCGGCGTCCCGGGCCCGCTCGGCCGCGGACAGGAACGCGGACTCGGTGCGGCCGGGGTCCTCGGCGAGGTCGAGGACCCCGAGGCCGGTGCCGACGACGGCGGCGCAGTTGCGGGCCACGCCGGCGGTCTCCAGGCTGTCCTCGATCTGGCCGCGGGAGCGGTCGAGGGTGGTGACGACGCCGTAGCGGCGGCCGAGCAGACAGGCCAGGTGGGCGGCGGCCTCCGTGATGTCCACGACGGGGACGTCGACCAGTTCGCGCACGCCCTCCCTGCCGTGCTCGCCGAAGCCGGCCAGCACGACGGCGTCGTACGCGGGACCGTCGTAGGTGCGCAGGGTGTCGAGGACGGCCGCCGCCGAGAGGTAGCTGTCGAGCCAGCCCTCGGCGGACGCGGGGCCCCAGTCGGGGGTCAGACCGGTGACGGTGGTGCCCGGGCCGACGGCGGCCCGGGCACCTCGCACGATCTCCTCGGTCATCTCCTGCGTGGTGTTGCAGTTGGTGACGATGATCCGCACGCTCGTCAGGCCTCCCGCGTCGTGCGGTCCGCGCGGTCACGCCGGTTGAGCAGCGCGTAGAGACCGGCGCCGAGCGCGGTGCCGATGAACCAGGAGTACGGCGCCGCGTCGCTGAAGCTCTTCACCAGCGCCAGCACGGCCGCGACCGCCGCGGAGGGCAGGAACGCCCACAGCGCCCGGGGGTTGACGCCCCTGCGGTAGTGATACGGGCTGCCCGGCCGGGCGTCGAACAGCGCGTCGACATCGATCTTCCCGCGCTTGACCCAGTAGTAGTCGATCATGATCACGCCGAACAGCGGGCCCAGGAAGGCGCCGAGGCCGCCGAGGAAGTAGTTGACGACGGTCGGGTTGGAGAAGAGGTTCCAGGGGGTGACGACCAGCGCGGCCACCGTGCTGATCATGCCGCCGACCTTGAAGCTGATCTTCTGCGGCCAGACGTTGGCGAGGTCGTACGCCGGGGAGACGAAGTTGGCGACGATGTTGACGCCCATGGTCGCCACCGCGAAGGCGAACGCGGCCACGACCAGCACCCAGGTGTTGCCCACCTTCGCGACGAGTTCCGCCGGGTCGGTGATGGCCTGCCCGAACGCCTTCAGCGAGCCGGCCGTGACGATCACCGAGACGACGACGAAGGCGGTGGAGTTGACGGGCAGGCCCCAGAAGTTGCCGCGCCGGACGGTCCGGTAGTCGGGCGCGAAGCGGGAGAAGTCGCAGAAGTTGAGCATCAGCGTGCCGTAAGTGGCGAGGATCAGGCCGATCGCGCCGAACCACTGCCGCCACTGCTCGCCCGTGGACACCGGGTGCGGGGTGGAGGTGAGCGAGATGCTCCAGCCGGCCTTCGCCAGGACCCAGACCGCGAGCGCGATCATCACCAGCCAGATCACCGGGCCGCAGAAGTCCTGGAACCTGCGCACCGCTTCCATGCCCTGGCTGATGATCACCCACTGGAGCAGCCAGAGCGACACGAAGGAGATCCAGCCGAGCGCGTCCAGGCCGAGGAAGGAGTGGTGGGTCAGGGAGGCCAGGCCCGGCCAGGCGGCGAGCAGCATCACGTTGACGGCGACGGAGGCCAGATAGGTCTGGATGCCGTACCACATGATGGCGATCACGGCTCTGATCAGCGCCGGGATGTTGGCGCCCCAGATGCCGAAGCTGATGCGGCTGACCACGGGGAACGGCACACCGTGGCGCTGGCCGATCTTCCCCATGCGGTTCATGCCGACGTAGATGAGCACGAAGCCGGCGAGCAGAGCCGTGAAGACCTGCCAGACGTTCATGCCGAGGACCAGCAGGCCGGCGGCGAAGGTGTAGTTGCCGAGGTTGTGGACGTCCGACATCCACATGGCGAACAGGTCGAAGACCTTCCAGTTCCGCTGCTTCGCGGGGGCGAGGTCCTCGTTGACGAGGCGTGGGTCGGGAACGAACGCGGTGGCGCCGGTGGCTTCGGCGCGGTCGGCGAGGGACACGGGGCCTCCAGGAGCAGGGGGGACGGAGGACGGCAGCCGTTTGGTATACCAAACTCCCGTCATGGTCTCGCCGTCAACCGTTCGGACCGATGTCGTTGCCGTTACAGCCCCGTAAAAGCACCGACGGGTCGGCGAAGATGGGCTCATGACCCCCACGACGGCCTCTACGACGACGAAGACCGAACCCCTCGGCGCAGTGCGCGAACGCGTCCTGGCGAGCCTGCGGGAGGACATCATCGGCGGGCGCCTGGCACCCGGTGACCGCCTCGTCGAACGGGAGCTGGCCGAGCGGTTCGGCGTCTCACGGGTGCCGGTGCGCGAGGCGATCCGCGCACTGGTCGCCGAGGGTTTCGTGCTGTTCGAGTCGGCCCGGCGCACGGTCGTACGACGGCTGACCCCGACCGACGTCCGGGAACTCTTCGAGCTGCGCGAGGCGTTGGAGGTGTACGCGGCGGGGCTGGCGGCGAGCCGGGTGACGCCGCAGGCCCTGGCGGAGCTGCGCGCGCTGCTGGAGCAGGCGGCGCGGGCGACGAAGGAGGGGGACGCCGAGGCGATCACGGACATCAACACCCGCTTCCACGACCGCATCCGCGCCCTGGCCGGCAACAGCCTGCTCATCTCGGTCATGGAACCGGTCGACGGCCGCCTGCGCTGGCTCACCCGGCAGAACGAGGAGTGGCCCCAACTGCTCGGCGAACACCGCGAGTTGTACGACGCCATCGCCTCCGGCGACCCGGACCGCGCCCGCGCCCACGCGCTGGAGCACGTCCGCGCCAACTACCGCTCCACGGTCCGGCACCTGTTCGGGGACGACGCCGTCTGACGGAGGCGACCGAGCGGCCGACGTGACGAGCCGGCCGAGGTGGCCGAGGCGGCCGAGGCGGCCGAGATGCGTTACGGCAGTCGCGCCGCCCGCGCCGCCGCGCGCAGCACCTCGCGCAGCATCTCGGCGGTGAGCCTGCCGGTGAAGGTGTTGCGCTGGCTGACGTGGAAGCAGCCGAACAGGTCGAGGCCGTCGAGCGCGACCCGGGTGCCGTGGGCGAAGGCCGGGCGCGGCCGGGGTATGGCCCAGCCCGCCTCGGCGAACGCGGGCAGCGCGGCCTGCCAGCCGAAGACACCGAGGACGACGGCGGCCCTGAGCGTCGGGCGCAGCAGCTTCAGCTCCTGGACCAGCCAGGGGCGGCAGGTGTCACGCTCACCGGGGGTCGGCTTGTTGGCGGGCGGGGCGCAGTGCACGGGCGCGGTGACGCGGACGCCGTACAGCTCCAGTCCGTCGTCGGCGCTGACCGAGGTGGGCTGCGAGGCGAGCCCCACGTCGTACAGCGCCTGGTAGAGCACGTCCCCGGAGCGGTCGCCGGTGAACATGCGGCCGGTGCGGTTGCCGCCGTGCGCGGCGGGGGCTAGCCCGATGATCACCAGCCGGGCGTCGGCCGGGCCGAAGCCGGGCACCGGCCGCCCCCAGTACGTCCAGTCGGCGAACGCGGCCCGCTTCGTCCGGGCCACCTCCTCGCGCCACTCCACCAGCCGGGGGCAGGCCCGGCAGTCCGCGACGCGCCGGTCGAGCCGGGCGAGGGCAGCGCTGTCGTCCATACCGCCACCGTATGCCCCGACGACTCCCCGGCGTCCGTGGCCACCGACACCGACGCCCACGCCGACACCGGCACCGTCGACGTCATCCGTCCCCCTGGCCCGGTCCTCGGCCGCGCGGCTCGCATAGTTCTCCACGAACGCACACATCGCCACGACCGTGTCGCGCAGCTCCGACAGCAGCACGCGCTCGTTCGGGGCGTTCAGATTGCACAGGTTGTCCTGGGCACCGAAGAACAGCGCCTCCGCGTCCGGCGCGGCCCTGGCGAGCCCGTTGACCAGCGGGATCGCCCCCCGGTGGCGATGTGCGCCGGCTCGGCGCCCCACGCACGCGCCAGCGCGTCGAGCGCCGCCCGATAGGCCGGACCACGGGTGACGGCCTCGAATCCGGGGCCGGTGTCGCCGGGCGTGACGGTGAACGGCACGCCGTACGGTCCGAGCAGTCGCAGATGCTCGACCAGCGCCGACAGTGCCTCGCGCGGATCCTGCACTCGGGTCCGGTCAACGACATCAGCCTCTGGGGTACGCCGGGACGACGCATCCGGGGTGAGCCAGGGGGTGCGGCCGACGAGACAGCGAGGGCAGCCCTTCGCGGCCGTCGCGGTCGCCGCGCCCCTCGCGCTGCGGAGCGCGCCCCGGAAAAACACCACCGGCTCGGTCCGCCCGGGGAGCTAAGGTCGGGACATGGCTTCCGAGGATGCGGACGACGACGTGAACCGTGAGAACGGCGGACCGGACGGAACGAGCCCCGCCCAGGACGTATCAGGCTCCGGAACACCGACCGCCCGACCCCTCGATCCCGAGATCGCCGCCGCGGTGGCCGCCGCCGAGGCAGCGGGACCGGCGACCGGCGAAACGGTCCGGATCGACAGCTGGATCTGGGCCGTACGCCTGATCAAGACGCGTTCCCTCGGCGCCACCGCCTGCCGGGGCGGCCACGTGCATGTGAACGGCGAGCGGGTGAAGCCCGCCTACTCCCTGCGCGTCGGCGACGAGGTGCGTCTGCGGCACGAGGGCCGGGAACGGGTGGTGATCGTCAAACGCCTGATCCGCAAGCGGGTCGGCGCCCCCGTGGCCGTCCAGTGCTACATCGACAACTCCCCGCCGCCCCCGCCCCGCGAGGCCATGGCCCCGGCCGGCCTCCGCGACCGTGGCACCGGCCGCCCCACCAAGCGGGACCGCCGCGAGATGGAACGCCTCCGCGGCCTCAACACCCTGCCCGGCGCCCCGAGCGGCTTCACGGGACCAAGAGGCTTCGGCGGTCCCGGAGGCTTCTCGGGGCCTGAAGGCTTCGCCGGACCTGGCGGCCCCGGTGGCGCCGGTGAGCGCGCTGGACGTGGTGGTCGTGAGGGTCATGGTGGCTCCGGTGGTGCGGGCGGGCGTGGCACGTCCAGGGGAGCCGGTGGCCGTGCGGGCGCCGGTGGGACTGGGGGCCGCGTAGACGCCGGAGGCGCTGGCGGCCGTGCGGGCCGACACGGCGGAGCGGGCAGGGCTGGTGGATCGGGCGGGCCCGATGGAAGCGGTGCGCCGGATCAGGCCGGTGGGCCTGGCGGGCGTGACGGATCCGGTGGGCGCGATCAGGCTGGCTGACGTGATGGATCAGCTGGGCGCTCTCGGGGTCGGTGATCCGCCGCCCTTCTCCCCTCCTGGCTCTCCTCTCGGTTCTCCTCTCAGTATCTCCGCGCGGTTCGCTGCTCACCCCCGCCGAACGAGCCCCAGCAGTTCACGGTTGGATCCGCGGCGCGCCCAGGCGATCACGATGAGCGGCACCATCAGGATCAGCGGGGTCGCCGCGTTCTGGCCGTGGAAGGCGGTGAGCTGGACGATGAAGGCGCCCACCATCAGCGCGCTGAGGGCGATCGCCGCCACGGACTGGAGCAGCGGTATCAACAGGGCGACTGCTCCGGCGAGTTCGAGCGCACCGATGGTGTACATGGCCCCGCTGCCCCAGCCGATCCTGTCGAAGGACTCGACGGCGGAGGGGTGTGCGATGAGCTTGGGCAGGGCGCTCGCGATGCCGTAGAACAGGGCGAGCAGCACCTGCACCGCGCGCAGTGCGGCCCTGGCCCACCGTGCCCGGCCGGTGTGCGTGCCGGCGGAGGACGCGGACGTCGTGGCGCTGACGGAAGCGGTGGTCTGGGACATGAGGGACTCCTGGGGGAAGCGGTGCCGTGTGCTTTCACCGAGGTAGACCCGACGAGTCCCGGAAACTCATCGCTCTCCGCCTCCGTTCCCCCGGCCTCCCTGCCCTTCCGCCTCGCAGCCCACCGTCCGTGGCGGCACCGAAACGCCCGCTACGCCTTCGGTACGGCACGCACCCACGTCCGGTCCGGTGTCAGGTATGTGTCCACCTCCAGTCCCGCCTCCGCCAGTGCCGACTCGAACTGTTCCTTCGTCAGGGGCCGGGTCAGGAAGGTCTGGGTCCAGACCGCGTCCGGGAACGTGTACTCCGCGCGGACCGAGTTCACCCCGTCTCCGGCGGGCTCCACCGAGGCGATCCGTATCGTGAAGCCGCTCGGGTCGACCCGCTCCCTCGGCACGTTCGTGTGGTAATCCTCGCCCTCACGCTGGATGAGCACCCAGCCGCCCTCCGCCACATACCGGGCACAGGTGCGCAGCAGGCCTCGGCGTACCTCCTCGTCACCGGCGTGTACGAGGAACGACGCCAGCATCACCACGTCGAACTTCTCGCCGCCCAGGTCCAGTTCCTCGATCGGACCACACACCGTGCGTGCCCCGCGGACGCGGGCCAGCATGTCGGCGGACTCGTCCACCGCCGTGACCGTGAAGCCCCGCTCGAGCAGGGGGTGGGTCATCCGGCCCACTCCGCTGCCCAGTTCCAGGATGTGTGCCCCCGCCGGTACCGCCGCGGCGATGATGTCCGGCGCGTCGCCCGCCGGCAGCCGCTCGTACAACTCGACCGCACAGCCGTCGGGGGTGATGGCTCCGGGCCCCGTGCCCTCGTGTCCCTCGCGCATTTCGACCGTCATGCCCGAACAACGGCCGGTCCCCGCACGCCCGTTCCCCTCCCGCGCCAGTTCACCCGTTCGAGTTACCCAGCGCCCGCCCCCGCGCTCTTCAGCGGGGAAGCTCTTCAGCGGGGAACGGGAACCATCCGTGCCCGATGTACCAGTGGCCGCCCGCCCGCAGATGGTCCCCCACCGCACGCTCCACCGACGTGCGCCGCGGCAGCTCCGCCACCGGCAGCCCGGGGTCCCCGAAGACGAACTGCACGGGCTCGGTGTCGGCCGGCTCGGTGTCCTCGCGGGCGGTGCGGAACCGGTCCTGGAACCGGATGATGTTGGAGTCGGCCGGCAGATAGCGCCTCAACTGCCGGTCCAGGAGCCAGGAGTGGCACAGCGCCGCCACCGGCCGCTCCTCGGGGAAGTGCCGGGCGAAGAACTCACGGGCCCACGCGAGCGAACGGTCGCAGGCGGCCGGGGTCAGCGGGCCGTGGAAGTCGGGGATGTGCAGGTTCAGACAGGGCGTGCCGGGCACCGCGGCCGGTCCGGCCGCCGCGATCACCGGTGCCGAGCGCTGCCCGAGCCGCGCCCGCTCGAACTGCAACCGGCCCAGCTGGTACAGCTCGCCGCGGAAGTGCCGGACCAGCCAGCCTCGCGCCTGCACGCCGGTCGTCCCGTGCCGTCTGCGGTGCGCCGCCATGTGTCGGCCCAGGTCGCCCAGGGTGCGGCGGGAGATCTCGGGCGGGATGCCGCGGTCCCGGTGCCGGGCGAGGGTGCGCGGGACCGCGGCGAGGAAGACGTAGACGGGGAACGTGCGGCTCAGCTCCTGCGGCGCCGCGTCGAAGAGTTCCGCGAGGTCGGGCGGGTGGCCGGTCCCCTCCGGACCGTGGAACAGTGCCTCGACGCCCTCCTCGACCAGCCGCAGCAGGCCCGGATCGGCGGCGATCCCGCGCCGCCGGGCCACCAGGTCGTTGATGTCCTCGTGCGGCACGGCGAGGTCGAGGAGCAGTTCGGGCAGGTCGTCGGCGTCCGGCAGCACGGGATCCCCCTTCGACGGACGACGTGCCGTCGGCATGTGAGGGCCGGGTGCGCGCCGTTGGTGAACGTCGTCCCCGAAGAGTACGTTGCTGGGAGGAGTGGTGGTGTCCCATGCGTACGGGCAGTGAACCGTCGACCGCGCGCAGTGCGCTGCGAGCGCGGTTCTGGCTGAGCATGTGGGGGCTGGTCTGGTCGATCTTCGGCACGGCCGCGTTCGTGCTGGCCGGGCGCCCCGGCTGGGCGGCGGCCTGCGGGGTGCTGTGGCTGGTCGTCACCGTCGACATGACCATGATCCTGCGGCACATGCGGCAGGGCCCGCACTACCAGCCGGGCCGTGACGTACCGCCGTACCCACCGCCGGACGACGTGTCGCCGCCCGACCGGTCGCCGCGGAACCGGCCGCCGTACCCGCGCCTGCACAGGCACCGGCATCCGTGACCGCCCCGGCACCGCGCCGCCGCTCGCGGGGCCGCCGGTCAGTCGTCGAAGCGGGCCGCCTTCAGGTACTCCGGATTCGGGTCGAGCGCGGCCGCCAGCCGGAAATGGCGTTTGGCCTGGTCGGTGCGGCCCTGGCGTTCGTAGGTGCGGGCCAGGGCGAAGTGCGCGAACGCGTTGTCCGGCTCGCGCTCCAGCACGATGGTGAACTCCAGCTCGGCGGGCCGCAGTTGCGCCGCCGCGAAGAAGGCACGCGCGCGGAGCAGTCGGGCTGCGGTGTTCTCCGGGTGTACGGCGATGACTCCGTCGAGAAGTTTCACCGCGCCCCGCGGGTCCCGTGAGTTGAGCAGCTGCTCGGCTGCACGGAAGTCGATGACATGCGTTTCGGGAGTACGTCCGGTGGAACCGCTGGTCTCGGGCACGGCAGAGTCCTTCCCTTACTCGGAGCGTTCAACGCCCGGTCAGGGGCCCGCTATTCCGCAGACGCCTCGCGAGCGCGTCGTACGAGGTCGTCCCACACGTCGGCGACACGCTTGTGCAGCGTGTCCAGGGGGACGTCGTTGTCGATCAGGATGTCCGCTGTCTCCCGGCGCTGTGCGCGCGTGGCCTGCGCGGCCATGCGCGCGCGTGCGTCCTCCTCGGTCATTCCGCGCAGCCGTACCAGCCGGTCGAGCTGGGTCTCGGGGCTCGCGTCCACGACGATCACGAGGTCGTACAGCGGCGCCAGACCGTTCTCGGTGAGGAGGGGTACGTCATGGATCACGACGGCGTCGGGGGCCGCCGCCTCCTCCAGTTCGCGGGAGCGGAGGCCGACCAGGGGATGCACGATCGAGTTCAGCACGGCGAGCTTCTCGGGGTCGGCGAAGACGATGGACCCGAGCCGGGGCCGGTCCAGGCTGCCGTCGGCGGCGAGGACGTCCGTGCCGAAGGCCTCGACCACGGCCGCGAGACCGGGGGTGCCCGGCGCCACGACCTCGCGTGCGATGCGGTCTGCGTCGATCAGCACGGCGCCGTGCTCCACGAGCAGCCGGGACACCTCGCTCTTGCCGGCGCCGATGCCACCGGTCAGGCCCACTTTCAGCATGTGCCGAAGCTTAGGCCCTGCCGCTCACAACGGAACCGGCAGAGGTCAGTTGTCGCCCTCCCGCTCGGCCAGGAAACGCTCGAACTCCCGGCCGATCTCGTCGGCGGACGGAATGTCCGCCGGTTCCGCGAGCATGTTGCCCCGGGTCTCGGCGCCGGCCGCGGCGTCGTACTGGTGCTCCAGGCCCTGGACGAGCGCGGTCAGTTCCTCGTCGCCCTCCCGGATCTGGCGGTCGATCTCGGTCTGCGTGCGGTGCGCCTCCGTGCGCAGCGCGTGCGCCACGCCGGGCAGGACCAGGCCGGTGGCGGCCGTGATGGCCTCCAGCACGGTGAGGGCGGCGTCCGGGTAGGGGGAGCGGGCGATGTAGTGCGGGACGTGCGCGGCGACGCCCAGGACGTCGTGCCCGGCCTCGCCGAGGCGGTACTCCACCAGCGACTCGGCGCTGCCGGGCACCTGGGCCTCCTCGAAGGGGCTGCGGTGGCCGGGGACGAGGTCGGTGCGGTTCCCGTGCGGGGTCAGGCCGACCGGACGGCTGTGCGGGACGCCCATGGGGATGCCGTGGAAGTTCACGGAAAGGCGCACGCCGAGCCGCTCCACGATCTGCCGTACGGCCGCGGCGAAGCGCTCCCACTCCACGTCCGGCTCGGGCCCGGACAGCAGCAGGAAGGGGGCGCCCGTGGCGTCCTGGACGAGGCGGACCTCCAGGGTCGGGTCCTCGTACTCGGTCCAGTGGTCCCGCTTGAAGGTCAGCAGGGGCCGGCGGGCCCGGTAGTCCACGAGCCGGTCGTGGTCGAAACGGGCCACGAGCTGGTGGGGCAGTGAGTCGAGCAGCCGGTCGACGATCTGGTCGCCGGTCTCACCCGCGTCGATGTATCCGTCGAAGTGGTAGAGCATGACAAGGCCGGCCGACTCCTGGGCGAGCGCCATGTCGACAACGGCGAGGCCCTTCGGCTCCCATGCGTACAAACCCTGCGGATCAAGCACTGTGACCGCTCCTCCTCGTGTTCCTCAGGATGAACGTCCGCTGGACCGGGGGCATTCCCGCCCGGCGCCTTCCCGATCAAGGAAGCGGCGATTCCCCAGCGGCGCGGGGGACTGCGCGATCAACCACGCCGGCACCGCGGCGAACGACGAGCGATCGGTCCCCGGACACACCTGAGGGGCCGCACCTCGGCAGGTACGGCCCCTCAGGACCAGCTATCGGCTAAGCCTCAGCGGTGAGCGATCAGCTCTGGCCGCCCGCCAGCTTCTCGCGCAGCGCGGCCAGCGCCTCGTCCGAGGCCAGCGCACCGGAGGTGTCGGCGCCCTCGGAGGAGTACGAGCCACCGGTCGCGGCCGGAGCCGCAGCCTCGCCGCCCTCGGCCGCGGCAGCGGCGTCGGCCTCGCGGGACTTGATGACCTGCTGCTGGTGCTGCTCGAAGCGGGCCTGCGCCTCGGCGTACTGGCGCTCCCACTCCTCGCGCTGCTTCTCGTAGCCCTCGAGCCAGTCGTTGGTCTCGGGGTCGAAGCCCTCGGGGTAGATGTAGTTGCCCTGGTCGTCGTAGGACGCGGCCATGCCGTACAGGGTCGGGTCGAACTCGACCGAGGCCGGGTCGGCACCGAAGGACTCGTTGGCCTGCTTCAGCGAGAGGCTGATGCGACGACGCTCGAGGTCGATGTCGATGACCTTGACGAAGATCTCGTCGTTGACCTGGACGACCTGCTCCGGGATCTCCACGTGGCGCTCGGCCAGCTCGGAGATGTGGACCAGACCCTCGATGCCCTCGTCCACGCGGACGAACGCACCGAACGGAACCAGCTTGGTGACCTTACCCGGGACGACCTGGCCGATCTGGTGGGTCCGGGCGAACTGCTGCCACGGGTCTTCCTGGGTCGCCTTCAGCGACAGGGAGACGCGCTCGCGGTCCATGTCGACGTCGAGGACCTCGACGGTGACTTCCTGGCCGACCTCGACAACCTCGGACGGGTGGTCGATGTGCTTCCAGGACAGCTCGGAGACGTGGACCAGACCGTCGACGCCACCCAGGTCCACGAAGGCACCGAAGTTGACGATCGAGGAGACCACGCCGGAGCGGACCTGACCCTTCTGGAGGGTCGTGAGGAACGTCTGGCGGACCTCGGACTGGGTCTGCTCCAGCCAGGCACGGCGGGACAGGACCACGTTGTTGCGGTTCTTGTCCAGCTCGATGATCTTCGCCTCGAGCTCCTTGCCCACGTAGGGCTGGAGGTCGCGGACACGGCGCATCTCGACCAGGGAGGCCGGGAGGAAGCCGCGGAGGCCGATGTCGAGGATGAGACCACCCTTGACGACCTCGATGACGGTACCGGTGACGATGCCGTCCTCTTCCTTGATCTTCTCGATGGTGCCCCAGGCACGCTCGTACTGGGCGCGCTTCTTCGAGAGGATCAGGCGGCCTTCCTTGTCCTCCTTCTGGAGGACGAGGGCCTCGATCTCGTCACCGACGGCGACGACCTCGTTGGGGTCGACGTCGTGCTTGATCGAGAGCTCGCGGCTCGGGATGACACCTTCGGTCTTGTAACCGATGTCGAGCAGGACCTCGTCCCGGTCGACCTTCACGATGACGCCGTCGACGATGTCGCCGTCGTTGAAGTACTTGATCGTCTCGTCGATCGCGGCGAGGAAGGCTTCCTCGTTACCGATGTCGTTGACCGCAACCTGCGGGGTGGTGGCGGTGGTCTCGGTGCTGCTCGTCATGTGGGAAAGGGCTCCGGTACGGACATTGAAGTCGTAGGTACTGCTACGCCGGGAGCCCGTATCGCTCTGATGAAGCCGGACAGCCAAGGAAGCGCCCCACAAAACCGCTGGTGGCGCCTCGAGAACCGAGAGGACATACAACAGATGCGAGCGCAGCCTGCTACGTCTGAGGTGCGCAGGCCCGCAGCGCAACTTGTAGCATACGGGGGCAGCCGGACAGGGTCAATGCGCGAAGGCGCACACGGGGGGCGGATCGCCGCATACCCGGCAGAAGATTCGTCCCGGGTGGCCACACGCAGGCCTCCGGGACCCTTCCGTGACAGACCCCGGCGGGTTGGACGGAAGAGTACGACGAGGGAGCCGATCATCCAAGAGCCGGAAAGCTATGACCCGGGCAACACCGTGGATTCCACCTCGGAGGCCACACGGCGTGACGCCGGTGTCACGGAGAGCGCGCGCGCCAATCGGGGCTGGTGGGACCGTAACGCGGACGAGTACCAGGTCGAACACGGCACGTTTCTCGGTGACGACCGCTTCGTGTGGGGTCCGGAGGGCCTGGACGAGGTGGAGGCCGAGCTGCTCGGTCCGCCGGAGGCGCTGAAGGACAAGGAGGTCCTGGAGATCGGTGCGGGCGCGGGCCAGTGCGCGCGCTGGCTGGCCGCCCAGGGGGCCCGGCCGGTGGCGCTGGACCTCTCGCACCGCCAGCTCCAGCACGCTTTGCGGATCGGCGGATCGTTTCCCCTCGTCTGCGCGGACGCCTCCGCGCTGCCGTTCGCGGACGGCTCCTTCGATCTGGCGTGCTCCGCGTACGGGGCGCTGCCGTTCGTCGCGGACCCGCGGCTGGTGCTGCGCGAGGTGCGCCGGGTGCTGCGGCCGGGCGGGCGGTTCGTCTTCTCGGTGACGCACCCGATCCGCTGGGCGTTCCCGGACGAGCCGGGCCCCGAGGGCCTGTCGGTGTCCTCCTCGTACTTCGACCGCACGCCGTACGTGGAGCAGGACGAGCAGGGCCGGGCGGTGTACGTCGAGCACCACCGGACGCTCGGCGACCGCGTCCGGGACGTCGTGGCCTCCGGTTTCCGGCTGGTGGACCTCGTGGAGCCGGAGTGGCCGGCCTGGAACACCTCGGAGTGGGGCGGCTGGTCCCCGTTGCGCGGGAGTCTGCTCCCCGGCACGGCCGTCTTCGTGTGCGAGCGCGACTGACCCCTCACCCGCGTTCCCCGTGCGCCCCCCTCGCCTGCGAGGGGAGGCGCACGCGCGCGTGGGGTGCGTTTCCCGTCGTACGACACTGGGGGGCGTGATCCGTTACGACGCCCTGGACGCGCTGCCCGTGCGCTCCGCCCTGCCCGATCTGACCGCCGCCCTGGAGGCGGGCGGCACCGCCGTCCTCGTGGCGCCGCCCGGCACCGGCAAGACGACGCTGGTGCCGCTGGTGCTGGCGGGGCTGGCCGGGGGCGGCCCGGCGCGGCGGGTCGTGGTGGCCGAGCCTCGGCGGATCGCGGCGCGGGCGGCGGCGCGGCGGATGGCGTGGCTGCTGGGCGAGAAGCCCGGCGAGAGCGTGGGCTTCACGGTGCGCGGCGAACGGGCCGTGGGCCGGCACACGCGCGTGGAGGTCGTGACGACGGGTGTGCTGCTCCAGCGGCTGCAACGGGACCCGGAGCTGCCGGGCGTCGACGTCGTCGTGCTCGACGAATGTCATGAACGCCATCTGGACGCCGACACGGCGGCCGCCTTCCTCTGGGACGTGCGGCAGACGCTGCGGCCGGAGCTGCGGCTCGTGGCCGCGTCGGCGACGACGGACGCGGCGGGCTGGGCCCGGCTGCTCGGCGGGGCGCCGGTGGTCGAGGCGGCGGGTGTCGCGCATCCGGTGGAGGTGGTGTGGGCGCCTCCGGCGCGGCCGGTACGGCCGCCGCACGGGATGCGGGTCGATCGGACGCTGCTGGCGCACGTGGCGTCGTTGGTGCGGCGGGCGCTGGCCGAGCGGGCCGGCGACGTGCTGTGTTTCCTGCCCGGTGTCGGCGAGATCGCGCGCGTGGCCGGGCAGCTCGGGGACCTGGGGGACGTCGAGGTGCTCCAGGTGCACGGGCGGGCTCCGGCCGCTGTGCAGGACACGGTGCTGGCGGGCGGGGAGCGGCGCCGGGTCGTGCTGGCCACGTCCGTCGCCGAGTCGTCGCTGACCGTGCCCGGGGTGCGGGTGGTGGTCGACGCGGGGCTGGCGCGGGAGCCGCGGGTGGACCACGCGCGCGGGCTGAGCGGACTGACGACCGTACGGGCGTCGCGGGCGGCCGGGCGGCAGCGGGCCGGGCGCGCGGGGCGTGAGGCGCCGGGGGCGGTGTACCGGTGCTGGACGGAGGCCGAGGACGGCCGTCTGCCGGCCTTTCCGGCGCCGGAGATCAAGCTGGCCGACCTGACCGCGTTCGCCCTTCAGGCGGCCTGCTGGGGCGATCCGGACGCCTCCGGGCTGGCACTGCTGGATCCGCCGCCGAGTGGGGCGATGGCGGCCGGGCGCTCCGCGTTGACGGCCGTGGGGGCGGTGGACTCCGCCGGGCGGGCCACGGAGCTCGGTGTGCGGTTGGCCCGGCTCGGGGTGCACCCCAGGCTGGGGCGGGCGTTGCTGGACACCTCGGGTGAGGGTGCGGAGGTGGTCGCACTGTTGTCCGAAGAGGTACCGCGGGACTACGGGGACGATCTCGCCGGTGCGCTGCGACGCGCGCGGCGTGGGGGTGACGCCTACGCGGTGCGGTGGGCCGCGGAGGTGCGGCGGCTGCGGGCCGTCTCCTCCGGTCCCGCCCGCCCGGCGGCCCATGACGCCCGGTCGGAACGTGCCGTTCCCGTGGGGCCGGGTCCCCAGGACGACGAGCTCGCCGGGCGCGTCGCCGCGCTCGCTTTTCCCGAGCGGGTGGCCAGGCTCGACGGCGGGTCGTACCTCATGGCGTCCGGGACCCGGGCCGAGACGGCCGACGGGTCGGCGTTGCGAGGGGCGCCGTGGATCGTCGTGGCCGTTGCCGACCGGCCCGGCGGCACGGGGCACGCGCGTGTGCGGCTCGCTGCTGCCGTGCGGGAGGACGTGGCGCGGGCCGCCGCCGGGTCCCTGCTGAGCGAGCGGGACGAGGTGCGCTGGGCCGCAGGGGACGTCGTGGCCCGGCGGGTCGAGCGGCTGGGGGCGATCGAGCTGGCCGTGCGACCGCTGCGGGACGCCGAACCGGCTCTCGTGCGCGCCGCCCTCCTCGACGGCCTCCGGCAGGACGGTCTCGGGCTGTTGCGCTGGTCGCCGGAGGCGCAGACGCTGCGCCGGCGGCTGGCCTTCCTGCGGAGGCACCTCGGGGAGCCGTGGCCGGACGTGTCCGACGACGCGCTCCACGCGCGCGTGGACGAGTGGCTGGAGCCGGAGCTGAGCCGGGCCCGTCGGCGGGCCGATCTCGCCCGGATCGACGCCGGACAGGCGCTCACGCGGCTGCTGCCGTGGGCGAGCGGGGAGGCGGGCCGGCTCGACGAGCTGGCGCCGGAGCGGATCGCCGTACCCAGCGGGTCCAGGATCCGGATCGACTACGACGACCCCGAACGGCCGGTGCTCGCCGTCAAGTTGCAGGAGATGTTCGGGCTGGACGAGACGCCGTCCGTGGCGGGGGTGCCGCTCCTGGTGCATCTGCTCTCCCCCGCCGGGCGGCCCGCCGCCGTCACGGCCGACCTGGCCTCCTTCTGGAAGGACGGCTACAACGGCGTCCGCGCGGAGCTGCGCGGGCGGTATCCGAAGCATCCGTGGCCCGAGGACCCGGCGGCCGCCGAGCCCACCCGGCACACCAACACGCGGCTCAGGCGCTGAGCGGCTCCGGCTCCGCCGACCGCGTCGGGGCGGGGTCCCGGGGGCGGCGGGAGCGGGCCTCGAGGAAGAGGGAGAGCGCCAGGAGCAGGATCCCCAGGAAGAGCGAGCCCCAGGGGACATAGGAGGTGAGCGCCAGGACGAGGGTGCGGTTGTGCTCGACCAGGGCGACCGTGTGCTCGATGTAGTCCTCGCGCATCTTCACGTCACCGGCGAACGCCGTGACGCTCGCCCGGCCGCCGAGCAGGGTGCCGCCGCGCAGCTCCTCCTTGTGGTCCTCCTCGCCGTAGACGGGCGCGCCGGTGACGGGCTCGACCCAGAACCTGCGGACGGTGCTGTACCAGCGGGTCGTGCCCGTCCTGGCCACCGTCTCCGGCGTGATGCCCTGCACGGGCATCGTCTTCGGCATGGGGACCTTGGTCCAGGGGATGGTCTGCTCGAAGTAGTAGACCTTCAGGCCGCGGAAGGTCCGGGTGCCCTTGTAGTGGATGGGGCTGGTGGTGCGGGTCTGGGCGTCGAAGTACTCGTAGTCGCGCTTCTGGGTCAGGAAGGGCCACTTGAACTCGATGCCCTGGCGGGTGACCGGGTCGCCGTCGACCATCTCTCCGGTGGCGTGCACGGGGTCCTGGGTGTGGGCGTCGAAAATGTAGCGCTCGGGGACCTTGGAGACCATCTTGCCGTCGGGGCCCTGGACGTAGGACAGGCTGTCCCAGACGACGACCGGCCGTCCCGCCGTCTTCTCGATCTTCTTCGCGGCCGCCACGTCGCCCTTGAGGGTCTGCACGATGGTGACCTCGGGGACCTTCTTGGCCTGCATGGTGCCGTAGTCGAGGAGGGTGGCGTCCTTGGCCTCCAGGACCATGTCCTGGTACTGGTTCGCGGGGATCCTGGCCAGGCGCGGGAAGGCGTACCAGCGCATCAGCGGGGACAGCGTCGCGCAGAAGACGGCGCAGGCGAGCAGGACCAGGCTTGCCTTGCGGCGCATGCGAGGCCTCCCTCCCGGACGGGGTGCGGCTACGGGTGCGGTGCGGCTACGGATGCGAAGGCACCGTTGTCAGCAGCGGTCGGGGGGATGTCCGGCCCGTCGGCGAACCCATCGCGCTGATCGTGAGGACCAGGGCGAACGCGAGGGCGAGACCGGTCGCGGCGGCGATCAGGGCGCGCATACGGGCCTCCCGGCGGACGGAACGGTTCCTGAGGGTCGTCACCCCGACTGCTTCTGACAGTGCGTCAGGTTCGGCACCGTAGCAACGGGACGGTGAGATGAGAACAGTGGTGCACGCACGAACGGGGGCGCCCTCCCCGTGGGAACGGAGAGGGCGCCCTGTGCGTTCTTCGGGTGGGATCAGGAGGAGGCGGACGGGCTCGGGGAGGTGCTGGGGGTCGGGCTCGCCGAGGTGCCTGCGGCGACCTTCAGCTCGACCGTGAGGACCGCGCCGCCGGTGGTGGTGATCCGGAGCAGGAAGGTGCCGGTGGCGTCGTCGGCGTACAGCTTCGGCAGGGTGAGCAGGCCCTTGGCGTCGGTCTGGAGACCGGTGAGGGTGCGGACCGTCTTGCCCTTCGCGTCCTTGAAGTAGGGGCCCTGGTCGTTCTCGCTCGGGTCGAGGGGCGACTTGATCAGGGTGGCGGTGGCCGCGACCTTGTCCGCGACGGCGCCCTTGTACGTCGCCTTCACCTGGACCTGGTCGGCGAACTCACCGCCCGGGGTGCAGGTCAGCGGGGTGTCGCTGGTGCGGGCCAGGGTGTCGGCGGCGCGCGGGGTGACGGTGGCCGTGTAGTCGACGCCCTGGGGCGAGCGGCCCACGACGGTCGCGGTGACCTTGAAGTCGCCGGTCTTCTCGCCCGCCTGGAGCGCGGGGGCGAGGGCGACGCCCTTGGCGTCCGTGACGACCGTGGCCACGCTCTCGCCGCCGGCGAACGTGGCATCGGTGCCGCCGCTGATCATGAACCGGATCCGCACCTTGGCGACGGCGTTGCCCAGCTTGGTCACGGCGCGGGCGGAGATCCGCTCGGTGAAGGTGTCGTCGGCCCTCGCGGTGAGCTGGGTGCTGCCCGCGTTCTCCAGGTGGTCCACCGTGTCGGTGGGAGTCGGCGTCGGCGTGGGCGGCTTGGACGGGGTCGGGGCGGGGCTGCCGCTTCCGCCGCGCGTGCCCGGTGTGCTGGGCTTCGGGTGCGGCTTCGAGCCGGGCTTGGCCTTCGGCGGGCCGGAGGGCGTCGGCGACGGCGACTGGGCGTGCGCGGTGCCGTCGTCGCTGCGGTGGCTGGGCAGGCCGCCGGTGCCGTCGGGCACGGAGTGGCTGCCGTGGCGGTAGTACTCCAGCCAGCTCAGGACCGTGTTCAGGTAGTCCTGCGAGTTGTTGTAGCTGAGGATCGCGCTGTTCAGGTCGGCCTCGCGCGAGAGGTCCCAGCCGTTGCGGCACAGGTAGTGACCGGCGGCGAGGGCGGCGTCGTAGACGTTGTTGGGGTCCTTCTTGCCGTCGTTGTTGCCGTCGCGGCCGGCCCAGGCCCAGGTCGACGGGATGAACTGCATCGGGCCGACCGCCCGGTCGTACGCGGCGCTGCCGTCGTACTCCCCGTGGTCGGTGTCCTTGATGAGCGCGAAGCCGTTGCCGTCGAGCACCGGGCCGAGGATCGGGGTCAGCGTGGTGCCGTCGGCGCTGACGCGGCCGCCGTCGGCCTGGCCCGACTCGACCTGGCCGATGGCGGCGAGCAGTTGCCAAGGCAGGTTGCACTCCGGCTTGGAGGAGCGCAGTTCGGCCTCGGCCTTCTTGTAGGCGTCGAGGACCGTCGCGGGTATGCCGGCCTCCCCGTCGCCCTGGGGGACCGGGGTGCCGGCGCTCGGCGTGGAGCTGGGGCTCGGGCTGGGGTTGGGGCTGTTCAGCGGCGGAAGGTCCGTGTAGTACGGCGAGTTGCCGGTGGCGCTGTTGCCCTCGGCGCCCGGTACGGGAGTGGAGGCGTCGGCCGCCGTCTGTCTGCCGTGGTCCCCGCCGGTCGCTCCCGGAGCCTGGGACGCGGACAGAGCCGCAACCGCTGCCGCGGCCACGGCGGTGGTCGCCGCCCCCTTGCGCAGCCGCCTGCCGAAATGCGCCGCCATAAAGTGACCCCTCCTGTGGACGCCCCTGCGTCCGTCTCCGTCCGTCTCGCTCTGGTCTGACGGTTGACCCGGCGTTCTGGTTGCGTCTGTTGCGCCGTGCCCGCTGTGCGGTGTGTGGGACCCGCGCTCCGGAGCGGCGCCGCTCGCGACCCTACGGCAACTTGTCTGCCGCGGGCACCTGTTCACGTCCGGTTCTCACCGGTTGGCCGACTCTCGTTCCCGCCCGTGGGCGCCCGGGGAGGTCCCGCATACCGGACAGGCCTGATCACCGCCTCCGGTGGCACGGCCAAGGACCGTTCGCGGGGGCCCTGTTGCCGTTCGCACTCGGCCACGCGGCGGCCGTCCTGCCCGCGGTCCGCCGTGACGGGACGGGGCGCGGCCCGCTGGTGCCGGCGGCACTCAGGGCAGGCTCCTTCGAGCCCGACATGACCTTCTACGCGGCGAATGTCCTGCCGGCGGCATGGAGTTCGGTGCGCTTACGCACGCGTTCGCCGGAGTCGTCACGGTCGATGTGCTCATCGCCTGGGCGCCGGTGAGGCTGTGGCTGCCGGTCCGCGAGCCGTTGCTCGCGCTGGTGCGCTGCGGGTGTGCCACGCGCGCGTGCGCGGGTCGCCGGGGTGGGGTGGCGGTACGTCTCCGCGGCGCTGGGCGCGCTGACCCATGGGGTGCGGGGCGCGTTCACCCATGACGGCCGCTGGGGGACCCGGTTGATTCCGGCCGTCGAACGGGACCGGCTGCTCGGCGTGCCGCTGTTCGCGTGGCTCCCGTACGGCTCGTCCGTGGCGGGTGCGTCCGCTCTCGCCGTGTTCGCCGTACGGGCGCTGCGGCGGCTGCGCAGCGGGAGCCGGGGGTGCCGACGCTGCCCGTGCGGGACGGCTGGTGGGCCGGGGTGGTCGTCGGCGGCTGCGCGGCGGCCGGGGCGGTGCAGCGGGTGGCGCAGGCGTGGTCGGGCGGGGCGCTCCGGCCCGGCCGGGGAACCTGGTGCCGGCCCTGTGCTTCGGGGTGGGCGCGGGGCTGGTGTTGTACGCCGCCGGGGTCAGGGTGCGGCGTCCGGTCCCGGCGCCGGACGGTCCCGGCGATCGCGGCGCGGCGGCCGTTGCGGGCCGGAGCCGGCCCGCCGGTCGGTGAGGGACGCGACGAAGACCGTGAGGGTGGGCCGGGGGCGCGCTCTCGGGACGAGGGTGAGGGCGAGGGCGAGGTAGCCGCGGGCCAGGTCGGCCCATTGGCGCCAGTCCGGAACGCGGGCCGCGCAGGCAGCCGGACCGGCACACCTGCGGCGCAGGTCGGCGGTGGCCGTACGGACGGTCCTCGCGAGGTCGACGGGGACACGGGCGGTGCTGGCGCCGGCCGCGAGAGCCGGGACCGGCGAGACAGGCAGCAGGGCCTGCGTCGAGGAGATGCCTTGCCAGGCGGCCCGGATGTGCGCCTCGGGCGTCCGGCGGTGCAGCATGCGTATACCCATGCCCGCAGTGTTGCGGCTGCGGAGGGTGGGGGGCGTTTTGGCGGGGGCCACGTGAGTGACGGGCCCCTGCGCGGGTTCGCCGGCGCTCCGGTACCGGACCCGGCCCCTGGTGCCGGTGAGACGGGTAGGCACGGGGATACCGGCGGATGCGCCACCACCCGGACGCACCGTCCCGTCCCGGCGGGGCGCCGCTGCCGCTGGAGGAATCCCCGGTGGAGAAGAAACCTCCGTCGGCGGGGTGAGAGGGCGCTGCCCGGAATTCACCGGCAACGCACCCCTCACCCGGGGCGCCGCGCGTCAGTGCGCCGCGGACTCCCAGTCCGGGCCCGCGCCCACCGAGACGTCCAGGGGGGCCTTGAGGTGGACGGCGTTCGCCATCTCGCGGCGGACGATCTCCTCTGCGGCCCGGTGCTCGCCGGGGGCGATCTCCAGGACGATTTCGTCGTGGACCTGGAGGAGCATCCGGGACTTCAGGTCCGCCGCCCGCAGCGCGCCGTCCACCTTGAGCATGGCGATCTTGACGATGTCCGCCGCCGTCCCCTGGATGGGTGCGTTGAGGGCCATGCGCTCGGCCGCCTCGCGGCGCTGGCGGTTGTCGCTGTTGAGGTCGGGGAGGTACCGGCGGCGGCCGAACAGGGTCGCCGTGTAACCGGTCGCGCGGGCCTCGTCGACCGCGCGGCGGAGGTAGTCCCGGACCCCGCCGAAGCGCTCGAAGTACGTGTCCATCAGGGCGCGTGCCTCGCCCGCGTCGATGTTCAGCTGCTGGGAGAGGCCGAACGCGGACAGGCCGTAGGCGAGGCCGTACGACATCGCCTTGATCTTGCGGCGCATCTCCGCGTCGACCGCGTCCCGCTCGACCGCGAACACCTGGGAGGCGACCGTGGTGTGCAGGTCCTCGCCGGAGGTGAACGCCTCGATCAGGCCCTCGTCCTCGGAGAGGTGGGCCATCACGCGCAGCTCGATCTGGCTGTAGTCGGCGGTCATCAGGGACTCGAAGCCGTCGCCGACCACGAAGCCGCGGCGGATCGCCCGGCCCTCGTCGGTGCGCACCGGGATGTTCTGGAGGTTCGGGTCCGTGGAGGACAGCCGGCCGGTCGCGGCCACCGTCTGGTTGAAGGTCGTGTGGATACGGCCGTCGGCCGCGATGGTCTTGATCAGACCCTCGACCGTGACACGCAGCTTGGCCTGCTCGCGGTGGCGGAGCATGATCACCGGTAGTTCGTTGTCGGTCTGGGTGGCGAGCCAGGCCAACGCGTCGGCGTCCGTGGTGTAGCCGGTCTTGGTCTTCTTGGTCTTCGGCAGGGCCAGCTCGCCGAAGAGGACCTCCTGGAGCTGCTTGGGCGAGCCCAGGTTGAACTCGTGGCCGGCGGCGGCGTGTGCCTCCTTCACGGCCTGCTGGACCGCGCCCGCGAAGGTCTGCTCCATCGTCTCCAGGTGCGCGCGGTCGGCGGCGATGCCGTGGCGCTCCATGCGGGCGAGCAGGGCGGAGGTGGGCAGCTCCATGTCGCGCAGCAGGTCCGCCGCGCCGACCTCCGCCAGGCGGGTCTCGAAGGCCTCGCCCAGGTCGAGGACCGCGCGGGCCTGGATCATCAGGGCCTCGGCCTCGGCGCCGTCGTCCGCGCCGAAGGCGAGCTGGCCGTCGGCCGCGGCGGCCGGGGCCAGCTCGCGGTGCAGGTACTCCAGGGACAGCGCGTCCAGGTCGAAGGAGCGGCGGCCCGGCTTGACCAGGTACGCGGCGAGCGCGGTGTCCATGGCGACGCCCTCGACGCTCCAGCCGTGCTCGGCGAAGACGCGCATGGCGCCCTTGGCGTTGTGGAACACCTTGGGGCGGGCGGCGTCGGCCAGCCAGGCCGCGAACGCGTTCTCGTCGGCCTCGTCCAGCTCGGCCGGGTCGAACCAGACGGCGGCTCCCCCGGCCGCGGCGAGGGCCACTTCGGCGACCGAGCCGGTGCCCAGCGCCCAGGTGTCGACCGTGGCGACGCCCAGGGTCCCGGCGCCGTGCTCGGTGAGCCAGGGGACCAGCTCGCCGGTGCCCAGGACCGCGCCGTCGATCTCCACGCCCTCGGCGGCGACGGGGGTGGTCTCGGCCTCCTCCGCGCCGGGGTCGACGGCGTAGAGCCGCTCGCGCAGCGACGGGTTGCGGATCTCCAGGGTGTCCAGGACCATCGCGACCGTCTTGCGGTCGTACGGCGCGCGCTCCAGGTCGGCGACCGTCCTCGGCAGCTCGACCGCGCGCTCCAGCTCGGTCAGGACGCGGTTGAGCTTGACCGACTCCAGGTGGTCGCGGAGGTTCTGCCCGGCCTTGCCCTTGACCTCCTCGACGCGCTCGACCAGCTCGGCGAAGGAGCCGAACTGGTTGATCCACTTCGCGGCGGTCTTCTCGCCCACGCCGGGGATGCCGGGGAGGTTGTCGGACGGGTCGCCGCGCAGGGCCGCGAAGTCGGGGTACTGGGCGGGCGTCAAGCCGTACTTCTCGAAAACCTTCTCCGGGGTGAACCGGGTCAGCTCCGAGACGCCCTTCGTCGGGTAGAGCACCGTGATGTTCTCGGTGACCAGCTGGAAGGAGTCGCGGTCGCCGGTGACGATGAGCACCTCGAAGCCGGCGGCCTCGGCCTGCGTGGCGAGGGTGGCGATGATGTCGTCCGCCTCGAAGCCCTCGACGGCGAAGCGGGGCGCGTGCATCGCGTCGAGCAGCTCGCCGATCAGCTCGACCTGGCCCTTGAACTCGTCCGGGGTCTTGGATCGGTTCGCCTTGTACTCGGTGAAGCGCTCGGAGCGCCACGTCTTGCGCGAGACGTCGAAGGCGACCGCGAAGTGCGTGGGCGCCTCGTCACGCAGGGTGTTGGCCAGCATCGACGCGAAGCCGTAGATCGCGTTCGTCGGCTGGCCGGTCGCGGTCGTGAAGTTCTCCGCGGGCAGCGCGAAGAACGCGCGATAGGCCAGCGAGTGCCCGTCCATGAGCATCAGCCGGGGACGCGTGCCGCCGGGGGTCTTGTCGGTCTTCTTCGATGCTGTCTCTGCCACGTCCCCGATCCTGCCACGCCGCACTGACACTCCATCGCGGGGCGGCCGAGGGTCACGCTCCGGTCACTCACTGTGCGGGCGGTGTCGCGGGAGCGGGGAGGAGCAGGGCCGGGAGCAGGCGGGCGCGGAGAGGGGGGAGACCGGGGCGGCACCGTTGTCGGTGGTCCGTGGGAGGATCGGCGACGCATACGCATACGCACACGCAGTCGGAGGGGAGCGGGCGATGGCGACGAAGCCGCCCAAGGGTGATCCGGTCCAGGACGCGCCGCAGGTAGAGGAGCCGAAGAGCGCGGCCGCGGGACTGCCGGCCATCGGTCACACCCTGCGGATCGCCCAGCGGCAGATGGGCGTGCGGCGCACGGCGCTGACGCTCCTGCGGGTGAACCAGAAGGACGGGTTCGACTGCCCGGGCTGCGCCTGGCCGGAGCCGGACCACCGGCACGCGGCGGAGTTCTGCGAGAACGGCGCGAAGGCGGTCGCCGAGGAGGCCACCCTGCGCCGGGTCACGCCGGAGTTCTTCGCCGCGCACCCGGTGTCGGACCTGGCCGGCCGCAGCGGCTACTGGCTGGGCCAGCAGGGGCGCCTCACGCACCCCATGTATCTCCCCGAGGGCGGCACCCACTACGAGCCGGTCACCTGGGAGCGCGCCTTCGACATCGTCGCCGAGGACATCGCGGCCCTCGCCTCCCCCGACGAGGCCGTCTTCTACACCTCGGGCCGCACCAGCAACGAGGCCGCGTTCCTGTACCAGCTCTTCGCGCGCGAGCTGGGCACCAACAACCTGCCCGACTGCTCCAACATGTGCCACGAGTCGTCGGGTTCGGCGCTCTCGGAGACCATCGGCATCGGCAAGGGCAGCGTCCTGCTGGAGGACCTCCACCAGGCCGACCTGATCATCGTCGCGGGCCAGAACCCGGGCACGAACCACCCCCGGATGCTCTCCGCGCTGGAGAAGGCCAAGGCGAACGGCGCGCGGATCATCAGCGTCAACCCGCTGCCCGAGGCCGGTCTGTCGCGGTTCAAGAACCCGCAGACCCCGCAGGGCCTGCTGAAGGGCGCCTCCCTCACCGACCTGTTCCTGCAGATCCGCATCGGCGGCGACCAGGCGCTCTTCCGGCTCCTGAACAAGCTGATCCTGGAGACGGAGGGCGCGGTCGACGAGGAGTTCGTCCGCGAACACACCCACGGCTTCGCGGAGTTCGCCGACGCCGCGCGGGCCGCCGACTGGGACGAGACACTGGCGGCGACGGGCCTCACGCGCGCGGAGATCGAGCGGGCCCTGTCCATGGCCCTCGCCTCGAAGCGCACCATCGTCTGCTGGGCCATGGGCCTCACCCAGCACAAGCACGCGGTGCCGACCATCCGCGAGGTGGTCAACTTCCTGCTGCTGCGCGGCAACATCGGCCGGCCGGGCGCGGGCGTGTGCCCGGTGCGCGGCCACTCCAACGTGCAGGGCGACCGCACGATGGGCATCTTCGAGCGGCCGGCCCCGGCGTTCCTGGACGCGCTGGAGAAGGAGTTCGGGTTCGCCCCGCCGCGCGCGCACGGCTTCGACGTCGTACGGGCCATCCGCGCGCTGCGCGACGGGGAGGCGAAGGTGTTCTTCGCCATGGGCGGCAACTTCGTCTCCGCCTCCCCGGACACCGAGGTGACCGAGGCCGCGATGCGGCGGGCACGGCTGACGGTGCACGTGTCGACCAAGCTCAACCGCTCGCACGTGGTCACCGGTGCGCGGGCGCTGATCCTGCCCACGCTGGGCCGTACCGAGCGGGATCTCCAGGCCGCCGGCGAGCAGTTCGTGACCGTCGAGGACTCGATGGGCATGGTGCACGCCTCGCGCGGGCGGCTCGCGCCCGCGAGCCCCCGGCTGCGCTCGGAGCCCGCGATCATCTGCGGCCTCGCCCGCCGGGTGCTCGGCGGGAGCAGCGTGGTGCCGTGGGAGGAGTTCGAGAAGGACTACGCGACGATCCGTGACCGCATCGCGCGCGTGGTCCCCGGTTTCCAGGACTTCAACACGCGCGTGGCCCGGCCCGGCGGTTTCACGCTGCCGCACGCCCCGCGTGACGAGCGCCGCTTCCCGACCGCCACGGGCAGGGCGAACTTCACGGCGGCGCCGGTGGAGTACCCCGAACTGCCCGAGGGCCGGCTGCTGTTGCAGACCCTGCGCTCGCACGACCAGTACAACACCACGATCTACGGCCTCGACGACCGCTACCGGGGCATCAGGGGCGGCCGCCGGGTGGTGCTGGTGCACCCCGAGGACGCCGGGGCGCTCGGCTTCGCCGAGGGAGCGTACGTCGACCTGGTCAGCGAGTGGAAGGACGGCGTGGAGCGGCGGGCGCCCGGCTTCCGCGTCGTGCACTACCCGACGACGCGGGGCTGTGCGGCGGCCTACTACCCGGAGACGAACGTCCTGGTCCCGCTCGACGCCACGGCCGACACCAGCAACACTCCGGCCAGCAAGTCCGTCGTCGTACGTCTCGAAGATCACACCGGTGGGACGGCGGGTCGTCTGGAACAATCGGCGACCGACTGAGCGTTTGCTCAGCGAGCAGACAGATGTGATCAGACAGCTGTGAGCGGACAGCTGGACGAGGAACGGAGCCGGGACCATGGGTGAGCAGCAGCGAGTGAAGTTCCCGCAGGAGGTCGTCGACGAGTACGCGGCACTCGGTGTCGACCTGCCCGCCCTGTTCTCGGCCGGACACCTGGGCACGCGGATGGGCGTGCAGATCCTGGAGGCCTCGGCGGACAAGGTCGTCGGGACCATGCCGGTGGAGGGCAACACCCAGCCGTACGGGCTGCTGCACGGCGGCGCCTCCGCCGTGCTGGCGGAGACCCTGGGCTCGGTCGGCTCCATGCTGCACGGCGGCAGCTCGAAGATCGCGGTCGGCGTGGACCTGAACTGCACGCATCACCGCGGGGTGCGCTCGGGCCTGGTGACCGGTGTGGCCACGCCGGTGCACCGGGGCCGGTCGACGGCGACGTACGAGATCGTGATCAGCGACGAGGAGGGCCGCCGGGTGTGCAGCGCCCGGCTGACCTGCCTGCTGCGGGACGCGCGGCCGGGCGACGCGGCGCAGGTGCCGCCCACCGCGGGCTGAGCGCCTCTCGCCGGGCCGTTGCCCCGCGCCGTCCCGCCCCGTAGCTTCAGGACATGGGACGGCGAGGGGACCCCCGGCCGGGGGTGAGGTGCCCGCTGCTCGGGCCGGCACTGCCCGCGCTGCTGCTGACGCTGCTCACCACGGCCTGCGACGGAACCGGCGGCACCAGCGGCCCCGGGCCCCACGGCACCCCCGCGCCGCACGCCTCCTCGCGACGCGCCTCCCCGCAGCCCACAGGCGCCACATCCGCCTCCCCCGGCCCCACTTCGCCCGCCGACCTGTGCACCCGTCTGGTCTCCCACTGGTCGCGCGCGGTGCTCGACGGCACCACCTACGGCGACTACCAGTCGATGGGGCTGTCCCATGGGCAGTACGCGATCCTGCGCGAAGTCGTGGTCGCCGCACGGGTGGTGAAACGGCGCCAAGGGGCCGCCGCAGCCGATACGTTGATCGACCGTCAGGCACGACGGGCCTGCGCCGACCGCTACCGGTACGGCATCCCGAGTGAAAGCCCCTGGCAGTGAACGCCATCGGCCCCCTGGAGCCCGGCGAGGGCACGCGCGCGTGGGACGCCGGAGATCCGGCCGGCCCGGCTCCCGGCCCCGCGAGCCGGATCCGCAGGGCCGCGGCGGCCCGGTACGGCCACCACCGGCGCGCCGTCCTCGCCCTCGCCGCGGCCGCCGTACTCCTCGGCGGTGGCGGCTACCTCTACGCCACCCGGCCCCGGCAGGAGGCCTCTCCCCCGCCGCCCCCTGCGCCGTTTCCCGCCCAGATGGTGGACGTGTTCTACGCGGGCGGCCGGCCCACCCCGGCCGGGGCGCCGTCCCGCAGTTTCAGCTTCGCAGTGCTACTGAGAGTGGAGTCCGGGCCACCGGTCACCGTGGCCCGGGTGACCCAGCCGTACGCGGGTCTGTCGCTGGTGACGACCCCGCGAACCCCCTTTGACACCAAGGAAGGCACCGACCGCGAGATCACCATAACGATGCACGTGACGGAATGCGGAAAAGTGCCCAAGGATGCCGGACTCCCTTTCCTGGACGTAACCCTGCGTAATGTGCGCGCAATGCAGATTCAGAGCTTCATCCTCGGTTCGCCGTATGCGCACCACCTCTCCCAGGCGGTGAAAGCCGCCTGCGACAACGAGATCACGTCATCACCAAAACCCTCGAGACGCCTGAATTGATCATGGCAATTCCTGCGGGTTCTCATCATCCGGACGGGGCGAACCGGACGGAATTCCGACCTTCCGCCCAGGGAGTACCGCTCTGCATTACGTCGTGTCATAACAAGAGCGTCACAGCCTCGGACAGAGTCTCCTCCACGTTCCCTGCACACGCCTAGAGTCACCGCCAGTCACCGCGCCCGTCGGATCACCGCTTCGACTCGCCTTCCGGGCCTGTCATGTCGTTCAGGCGCGCGGCTCGGCCGTCTCCATGGGGAGGCGGTCGTCCTGGGGAAAGGACTGATCGTGCGTCAACGTTCGCTCATCGCCATCACCGCCGCGCTGGCAGCGGGAACACTCACCCTCACCGCCTGCGGCTCGCGCGACAGCGGCGGCGACAAGGGTTCCAACTCCGGAAGCGGCGGCACCACCGTCACCATCGGCATCGACGCCCCGCTGACCGGCGACCTGTCCGCGCTCGGCCTGGGCATCAAGAACTCCGTGGACCTCGCGGTCAAGACGGCCAACAAGCAGAACATCGTCAAGGGCGTCACCTTCAAGATCTCCGCCAAGGACGACCAGGCACAGCCCTCCTCCGGCCAGCAGAACGCCACCGCGTTCGTCGGCGACACCTCCGTCCTCGGTGTCGTCGGCCCGCTCAACTCCTCGGTCGCGCAGTCGATGCAGAAGGTCTTCGACGACAACAAGCTGGTGGAGGTCTCGCCGGCCAACACCAGCCCGGACCTGACCCAGGGCACCGACTGGCAGAAGACCAAGGCGCGTCCGTACAAGTCGTACTTCCGCACGGCGACCACGGACGCCGTCCAGGGCCCGTTCGCCGCCCAGTACATCTTCAACAAGGCCAAGAAGACCAAGGTCTTCGTCATCGACGACAAGAAGACCTACGGCGCCGGTCTCGCCAAGACCTTCACCGAGGAGTTCACCAAGCTCGGCGGCAAGGTGGTCGGCACCGAGCACATCAACCCCGACACCAAGGACTTCTCCGCGGTCGCCACCAAGGTCAAGAGCTCCGGCGCCGAGGTGGTCTACTACGGCGGCGAGTACCCGCAGGCCGGTCCGCTCAGCAAGCAGATCAAGTCCGCGGGCGCCGACATCCCGCTGATCGGCGGCGACGGCATCTACGACCCGACCTTCATCAAGCTGGCCGGCTCCGCCGCCACCGGCGACTTCGCCACCTCGGTCGGCGCACCGGTCGAGACGCTGGCCTCCGCCAAGGAGTTCGTCGCCAACTACAAGGCGGCGGGCTACAAGGAGGACTACGCGGCCTACGGCGGCTACTCCTACGACTCGGCCTGGTCGATCATCGAGGCCGTGAAGAAGGTCGTCGACGACAACGGCGGCAAGCTGCCGTCCGACGCCCGCGCGAAAGTGACCGCCGCGGTGCAGAACGTGTCCTTCGACGGCGTGACCGGCAAGGTCTCCTTCGACCAGTACGGTGACGCGACCAACAAGCAGCTCACCGTCTACTCCGTGACGGGCGGCGCCTGGAAGGCCGTGGAGTCCGGCACCTACAACGGCGGCTGACCCCACCCACCCGCACCGACCGAGCCGCGCGGGGCGCTGTTCCACTGGCGCCCCGCGCGGTCTCGCATCCGGCCCCATCCGTCGAACGTCCGAACATCTCGGAGGACATGCGGTGAACGAACTGCCGCAGCAGCTGGTCAACGGCCTGCTACTTGGATCCATGTACGGGCTGGTCGCCATCGGCTACACCATGGTCTACGGCATCGTCCAGCTCATCAACTTCGCCCACGGCGAGATCTTCATGACCGGTGCGTTCGGCGCGCTCACGGTCTACGTCTACATCCTTCCCGACGGCACCTCGATGTGGGTGGCCCTGCCGCTGATGCTGATCGGCGCGGTCCTGGTCTCCGTCGCCGTCGCCGTCGGGGCGGAACGGTTCGCCTACCGCCCGCTGCGCACCGCGCCGCGCCTCGCGCCCCTCATCACCGCCATCGGTCTGTCCCTGGCGCTCCAGCAGGCGGTGTGGGCCTGGTACCCGCAGGCGAAGTCCGCCCGCACGTTCCCGACCATCCCGGGCGGCCCCTTCAACCTGGGCAACGTCACGATCCAGACCGGTGACATCTTCCTGGTGGTCGCGGCCCCGCTCAGCATGGCGTTCCTCGCCTACTTCGTGATGCGCACCCGTACCGGCCGCGGCATGCAGGCCACCGCCCAGGATCCGGACACCGCGCGGCTGATGGGCGTCAACACCGACCGCATCATCGTGATCGCGTTCGCCCTCGGCGCCGCCTTCGCGGCCGTCGGAGGCGTGGCCTACGGCCTCAAGTACGGCCAGATCGACTTCAAGATGGGCTTCCTCCTCGGTCTGAAGGCCTTCACCGCGGCCGTCCTCGGCGGCATCGGCAACATCTACGGCGCCATGCTCGGCGGCCTCGTCCTCGGTGTGGCCGAGGCCCTGTCCACCGCCTACATCGCGGACATCCCCGGTATGGACAAGTTCGGCAGCCAGTCCTGGGCAGACGTCTGGGCGTTCGTACTCCTCATCCTCGTGCTGCTGTTCAGGCCACAGGGCCTGCTCGGCGAGCGCGTCGCGGACAGGGCGTGACAGCGATGACCACACAGACCACACCGTCCGAGTCCCCCAAGTCCCCCGGGACCCCCGAGACTTCGGACACCCCCGCTGCCGCCCGCGCCGGCCTCGTCGGCCTTCCGGCGTCGCTCGGCCGGGCCCTCGCCACCGGCGGCGGCGTCCTCACGATCGTGTCCACCTTCCTGTCCTGGACCTGGACCACCGACTTCCCCGGCGACCTCACCGTCTACGGCTACCCGGGCGGCCTCCAGGTCCTCGTCCTGATCGGCGGCGTCCTCACCACCCTGTTCGGCCTCGCCTCCTACGGCGTACGGGGCGTTCGCGCGCTGGCGCCCGGCAGCGCCGACGCCGCGGTGAAGATGGCCGCGCTCGGCACCTTCGGCGCCGCCTGGTACACCGTCATCGCCATCAGCGTGGAACTCGGCGGCCTGGTCAACCTGGACCCGGGCGGCGTCGTCGTCGCGATCGCCACGCTCGTCGCCCTGATCGGCGCGCTGGCCCTGCCGTTCACGCGGCCGGAGCCGGACCCGGTCGACCCGGACGACACCGGCTGGGAGCTGCTTCGGCACAACACCCGCCAGCGCTGGAACACGTTCCGCGCGGCCTTCGCCGCCGACACCCCGGCCCCGGCCCGCCCCCTGCCCTCCTGGGCCGAGATCCTCGTCATCGTCGCCGTCATGGCCGTGGGGCTGACCGTCTTCAGCTACGGCGTCGGCACGGCGTACGACGAGCTGTTCATCGGCTTCCTGATCACCGCCGGCTTCGGTTTCGCCGCGGTCTCCAAGGCCGGGCTCGTGGCCCGTGTCTCGGCGATCACCGCGAAGCACCGGAACATCACCATGATCGGCGCCTTCGTCGCCGCCGCGGCCTTCCCGTTCACCCAGACCAGCGACCAGTACGCGACGATCGGCGTCTACATCCTGATCTTCGCGACCGTCGCGCTGGGCCTGAACATCGTCGTCGGCCTCGCCGGCCTCCTCGACCTCGGTTACGTCGCCTTCCTCGGTGTCGGTGCCTACACCGCGGCTTTGGTCTCCGGTTCGCCGTCCTCGCCGCTGCACGTGCACTGGCCGTTCTGGGCCTCCGCGTTGCTCGGCGCGGTCGTGGCCATGGTCTTCGGCGTCATCATCGGCGCCCCGACCCTGCGGCTGCGCGGCGACTACCTCGCCATCGTGACGCTCGGCTTCGGTGAGATCTTCCGGATCACCGTCCTCAACATGGACGGCACCTCGGGCCCGGACGTCACCAACGGCTCCAACGGCATCTCCTCGATCCCGAACCTGAACATCCTCGGCTTCGACTTCGGCGCGCAGCACCAGATCCTCGGCACCACCATCGGCCGGTTCGCCAACTACCTGCTGCTGATGCTGATCATCACGCTCGTGGTGGTCGTGGTGTTCCGGCGCAGCAGCGACTCGCGCATCGGCCGCGCCTGGGTCGCCATCCGCGAGGACGAGACCGCCGCGCTCGCCATGGGCATCAACGGCTTCCGGGTCAAGCTCATCGCCTTCGCGCTCGGCGCCTGCCTGGCCGGGCTCTCCGGCTCCGTCCAGGGCCACGTCACCTACACGGTGACCCCGGAGCAGTACCAGTTCGCCTACGCCGTGCCGCCCAACTCGGCCTTCCTGCTGGCCGCCGTGGTCCTCGGCGGCATGGGCACCATCTCCGGTCCGCTGGTCGGCGCGTCCCTGCTGTACCTGATCCCGGCCAAGCTCCAGTTCCTGGGCGACTACCAGCTCTTCGCGTTCGGTGTCACCCTCATCCTGCTGATGCGCTTCCGCCCGGAGGGGCTCATCCCGAACCGGCGCCGCCAGCTGGAGTTCCACGAAGAGTCCGAGACGCCCGCCGTCCTCAGCAAGGCAGGGGCCTGACCACGATGACCACCGACACCACCACGAAGGACACCGCCCCCGGCGCACCCGCCCCCGGCCAGGTCGTCCTCGACGCCCGCGGCGTGACCATGCGCTTCGGCGGTCTGACCGCCGTACGCAATGTGGACCTGACCGTCAACAGCGGCGAGATCGTCGGCCTGATCGGCCCCAACGGCGCCGGCAAGACGACCTTCTTCAACTGCCTGACCGGTCTGTACGTGCCCACCGAGGGCGAGGTCCGCTACCGGGACCAGGTGCTGCCGCCGAAGTCCTTCAAGGTCACCGCGGCCGGCATCGCCCGTACCTTCCAGAACATCCGGCTGTTCGCCAACATGACCGTGCTGGAGAACGTCCTCGTCGGCCGGCACACCCGCACCAAGGAGGGCCTGTGGTCCGCGCTGCTGCGCGGACCGGGCTTCCACCGCGCCGAGGCCGCCTCGCGCGAACGGGCCATGGAACTGCTCCGGTTCGTGGGCCTGGACCGCAAGGCCGAACACCTCGCCCGCAACCTCCCCTACGGCGAGCAGCGCAAGCTGGAGATCGCCCGCGCCCTGGCCAGCGAGCCCGGTCTGCTGCTGCTCGACGAGCCGACGGCCGGTATGAACCCGCAGGAGACCCGGGCCACCGAGGAACTCGTCTTCGCCATCCGGGACCAGGGCATCGCCGTCCTCGTCATCGAGCACGACATGCGCTTCATCTTCAACCTCTGCGACCGGGTGGCCGTCCTGGTGCAGGGCGAGAAGCTGGTCGAGGGCGACAGCGCGGCCGTCCAGGGCGACGAGCGCGTGATCGCGGCCTACCTCGGCGAACCCTTCGAGGACGCGCCCGGCGCCGCGGAGGTGGCCGAGGTCGAGGCCGCGGAGGCGGCGGCCGGGACCGAGTCGGCCGAGGCGACCGAGCCCGCCGAAGCGGCCGCGGCGGACGCCGAGAACCCGACCGACGCCGCGCCCGGCAAGGAGAACGACCGATGACCGCACTGCTCGAAGTCGAGGACCTGAGGGTCGCCTACGGCAAGATCGAGGCCGTCAAGGGCGTCTCGTTCACGGTCGAGGCCGGTCAGGTGGTCACCCTCATCGGCACCAACGGCGCCGGCAAGACCACCACGCTGCGCACGCTCTCCGGACTGCTGAGGCCGGTCGGCGGCCAGATCCGGTTCAACGGCAAGTCGTTGAAGAAGGTCCCGGCCCATCAGATCGTCGCGCTGGGCCTCGCCCACTCCCCCGAGGGACGGCACATCTTCCCGCGCATGACGATCGAGGACAATCTGCGCCTCGGCGCGTTCCTGCGCAGCGACAAGCCGGGCATCGAGAGGGACATCCAGCGCGCCTACGACCTCTTCCCCATCCTCGGGGAGCGCAGGAAGCAGGCCGCGGGCACCCTCTCCGGCGGCGAGCAGCAGATGCTGGCGATGGGCAGGGCGCTGATGTCCCAGCCGAAGCTGCTGATGCTGGACGAGCCGTCGATGGGGCTGTCGCCGATCATGATGCAGAAGATCATGGCGACGATCGCCGAGCTGAAGTCCCGGGGCACGACGATCCTGCTGGTCGAACAGAACGCGCAGGCCGCGCTCTCGCTGGCCGACCAGGGCCATGTGATGGAGGTCGGCACGATCGTGCTGTCCGGATCCGGGCAGGACCTGCTGCACGACGAGTCGGTGCGCAAGGCCTATCTGGGCGAGGACTGATTTCGCCGTTCGGATCTGCGGGGCCGTCGTGGCTGGTCGCGCGGTTCCCCGCGCCCCTTACGGGGTACGGGGCACCGCGCACCGAGAGCTCAGGCCTTCCGGCCCGCCTTCTTCTCCTCGCTGTCCGCGATCACCGCCTCCGCGACCTGCTGCATCGACATGCGGCGGTCCATGGAGGTCTTCTGGATCCAGCGGAAGGCGGCCGGCTCGGTCAGGCCGTACTCGGTCTGGAGGACGGACTTCGCGCGGTCGACGAGCTTGCGGGTCTCCAGGCGCTGGGTGAGGTCGGCGACCTCCTGCTCCAGTTGCTTCAGCTCGGTGAAGCGGGAGACGGCCATCTCGATCGCCGGCACGACGTCGCTCTTGCTGAACGGCTTGACCAGGTACGCCATGGCACCGGCGTCCCGGGCGCGCTCCACGAGGTCGCGCTGGGAGAAGGCGGTGAGCATGAGGACCGGCGCGATGGACTCCTCGGCGATCTTCTCGGCCGCGGAGATGCCGTCCAGCTTGGGCATCTTCACGTCCAGGATGACCAGGTCCGGCCTGTGCTCGCGGGCCAGCTCGACGGCCTGCTCGCCGTCTCCGGCCTCGCCGACGACCGTGTACCCCTCTTCTTCGAGCATCTCTTTCAGGTCGAGCCGGATCAGGGCCTCGTCCTCGGCGATGACGACTCGGGTCGTCAGCGGAGGCACGTGCGACTTGTCGTCGTCGGGCGCGTCTACGGGCTGGGGCGACTCGGCGGTCACGGGGGCTCCTCGTTCAGGGCACGGGTACTGCTGACAAGAGCCTACCTAGCTACGGTATGGTGGACGCGCGGAGGGTCGGGGGAAACCTTGGATTCTGCGAGCCCCGGTAGCCCAATTGGCAGCAGGCAACGGATTCAAAACCCGTACAGTGTCGGTTCGAGTCCGACCCGGGGCACTTTTCCTTGGATCCCAAGGTCAGTGCAGAAAGAGATGAAGGCCCCTCGACCGAGGGGCCCTTTTCGTGTCACCTGTTCCGTGTCACCCGTGACTGCTTCGGGCTGTCGTCCTCACCGATGTGGTGGACCCGGACCATGTTGGTCGAGCCGGAGACCCCTGGCGGGGAACCGGCCGTGATCACCACGACGTCGCCCGTGCGGCAGCGGCCGTACTTCAGGAGCAGCTCGTCCACCTGGTCGACCATGGCGTCGGTGGAGTCGACGTGCGGGCCGAGGAACGTCTCCGCGCCCCAGGTGAAGCTGAGCTGGGAGCGGGTGGCCGGCTCCGGCGTGAACGCGAGCAGCGGAATCGGCGAGCGGTAGCGGGACAGCCGACGGGCGGTGTCTCCCGACTGCGTGAACGCGACGAGGAACTTCGCGCCGAGGAAGTCGCCCATCTCGGCGGCGGCCCGGGCGACCGCGCCGCCCTGGGTACGCGGCTTGTTGCTCTCGGTCAGCGGAGGCAGGCCCGCCGCGAGCATGTCCTCCTCGGCCGCCTCCACGATCTTCGCCATGGTGCGCACGGTCTCGACCGGGTACCTGCCGACGCTGGTCTCGCCGGAGAGCATCACCGCGTCCGTGCCGTCGAGGACGGCGTTGGCCACGTCGGAGGCCTCGGCGCGGGTCGGGCGGGAGTTCTCGATCATCGAGTCGAGCATCTGGGTGGCGACGATGACCGGCTTGGCGTTGCGCCGGGCGAGCTTGACCGCGCGCTTCTGCACGATCGGGACCTGCTCCAGCGGCATCTCCACGCCCAGGTCGCCGCGCGCGACCATGATCCCGTCGAAGGCGGCGACGATCTCGTCGAGGTTCTCGACGGCCTGCGGCTTCTCGACCTTGGCGATCACCGGGAGGCGGCGGCCCTCCTCGGCCATGATGCGGTGCACGTCCTCGGCGTCCCCGCCGCTGCGCACGAAGGACAGGGCGATGACGTCGACGCCGGTGCGCAGCGCCCAGCGCAGGTCGTCCTCGTCCTTCGCGGAGAGGGCGGGGACGGAGACGGCGACACCGGGGAGGTTCAGCCCCTTGTGGTCGGAGACCATGCCGCCCTCGACGACCCGGGTGTGCACGCACGGGCCGTCGACGGCCGTGACCTCCAGGCAGACCTTGCCGTCGTCGACGAGGACGCGCTCACCGGGAGTGACGTCGGCGGCGAGGCCGGCGTAGGTGGTGCCGCACCGGTGGCGGTCGCCCGCGACGCCCTCCTCCACGGTGATGGTGAACTCGTCGCCGCGTTCAAGGAGTACGGGTCCTTCGCCGAAGTGACCGAGCCGGATCTTCGGACCTTGAAGGTCGGCGAGAATTCCGACGCTGCGGCCGGTCTCGTCGGCCGCCTTCCGTACGCGCTGATAGCGCTCCTCGTGATCGGCGTGCGTACCGTGGCTGAGGTTGAGGCGGGCGACGTCCATTCCGGCCTCGACCAGTGCCTTGATCTGGTCGTACGAGTCGGTGGCGGGCCCCAGAGTACAGACGATCTTTGCTCGGCGCATACGTCGAGCCTAGGCCTTACCCGTCGGTAGGGAATCGGCCCCGCATGACCACTCAACAACCTTTGAGTGAAGGGCCGTTGACAAGTGTTGAATTTTGCGGTCACTCGCTCCGATGAGCGAATTTCTCTACGGAAGGCCGATGAGGTTACCGGATTCGCTAGAGCCTCAGCAGGGACAGCTCGGCGGCCTCGGCGATCGCCTTCGCGCCGACGTCGTTGACGTGCAGACCGTCACCGCTGTCGAACTCCTCGCGGATCCGGTCGGGTTCGGCCGGGTCCGCGACGGCGGCGGCGACGTCCAGGATGCCGTCGAAGGGGTGCTCCTCCCCCAGCAGCCAGGCGTTGACCGCGCGGCGGACGGCCTGCCCGGCCTCGCTGTCGTAGCCGTCGTAGACCGTGCCGCGGTACGGGCCGATGGTGGAGCCGACGACGGTCAGCCCGGCGGCGTGCAGCCGGTCGGCGAGCGCGGTGAGACCGGCGATGAGTGCGTCGGCCGTGGGGAGCTCGCCGGGCTCGGGGAAGGCGATGTGGCCCGGCAGACCGAGGTCGTTGAGGCCGATGTGGATCAGGACGTGGCTCACGCCCGGCACCGCGAGGACGTCCCGGTCGACGCGGGCGAGGAGGTGCTCGCCGATCTCGTCGGTCAGCAGGCGGTTGCCGGAGACGCCCTGGTTGACGATCCAGCCGCGGGGCAGCCTGCGGCCCAGCTGGGAGGGGAAGCTGTTGTCGAGACCGGGTGTGGTGGCCGCGCCCTCGATCCAGGAGTCCCCGAAGGCGACCGCGATCCGGGTGCCCTCGGGCGCGCGGACGTCGGCGCCGATCCCGAAGTGCCCGGTGGGCACCTCCTCGGCGTCCCGCAGGGTCCGCGCGGTCAGCTGGTCGCCGGGGGCGGCCCAGCCGCTGTCGTACGGCACCGCGGAGAAGGTCGTCAGGCCGGTGTCACCGGGCAGATAGAGGCCGACCGTGAGCACCTGGCCCGCGGCGACGGGCTCCTCGACCGGGTCGGAGACGAGGTCCCCGCCCGCCGGGATCGTGACGGTCCCGGTCCCGTCGAAGGTGAGCGGGGCGTCGATCCCGTCGCCCCGGACGTGCGCGCCGCCGATCTCCAGTGGCTTCTTGCCGTAACGGTTGCTGAGCGTGATCCGTACCGCCTCACCTCCCCCGGCCAGCCGCAGGGTCTGTCGTACGGTCTGGTCGGTGAAACCCCGGCTCTGGAAGAGCGCGAAGTCCTCGTCGGGGTCGATGACGGCGGTGCGGTGGGCGGCGATCCATGTCGTGGTCATGGAAGCCGCCAACACCGCCGTCGCCGGAGTTCTTCCGGCCCTTGCGGGCTTCTTACCTTCCGTCGGCGAGGGGCGTCAGCTGCCGGCCGGCCTGCCGGGCGAGCGGCACCCGCGGCAGACCCTCCTGAAGTCCGAAGGTGGTGAAGGCGGTTCGCTCGGCCAGCGGGTAAGGGTTCTTGCCGGTGAGCGAGTTGAGGATGGTGGCGCTGCGCCAGGCGGCGAGGCCGAGGTCGGGCGCGCCGACGCCGTGGGTGTGCAGCTCGGCGTTCTGGACGTAGACCGAGCCGGTCACGGACGGGTCCAGGACGAGCCGGAACTCCTCGTCGATGCGCGGGCGTTCGCTGCTGTCGCGGCGGATGTAGGGGTCGAGGCCGGCGAGGATGCGGTCGAGCGGGCGCTCCCGGTAGCCGGTGGCGAGGACGACGGCGCCGGTGGTGAGCCGGGTGCGGGTGCCCTGCTGGAGGTGCTCCAGATGGAGTTCGACCTGGGTGGTCGCGATCCGGCCGGCCGTGCGCACCCGGACGCCGGGGGTGAGCACGGCATCCGGCCAGCCGCCGTGCAGGGTGCGCCGGTACAGCTCGTCGTGGATGGCGGCGAGGGTGCCCGCGTCGATGCCCTTGTGCAGCTGCCACTGGGCGGCGATCAGCCGGTCGCGGACGGGCTCGGCGAGGGCGTGGAAGTAGCGCGTGTAGTCGGGGGTGAAGTGCTCCAGGCCCAGCTTGGAGTACTCCATCGGCGCGAACGCCTCGCTGCGGCCGATCCAGTGCAGTTGCTCACGGCCCGCCGGGCGGTGCCGCAGCAGGTCGAGGAAGACCTCGGCGCCGGACTGTCCGGAGCCGACGACGGTGACGTGGTCGGCGGCCAGGACGGCGGCGCGGTGGTCCAGGTAGTCGGCGGCGTGGACGACCGGCACCCCCGGGGCGTCCACCAGCGGCTTGAGCGCGTCCGGCACATGGGGTGCGGTGCCGACGCCGAGGACGATGTTGCGCGTGTACGTACGGCCCAGGGCCTCGGCCTCGCCCTCGGCGTCGAGCTGGGCGAAGTCGACCTCGAACACGTCCCGTTCGGGGTTCCAGCGCACCGAGTCGACCTGGTGGCGAAAGCGCAGCCCCGGCAGGCTCTGCGCGACCCAGCGGCAGTAGGCGTCGTACTCGGCGCGCTGGATGTGGAAGCGCTCGGCGAAGTAGAAGGGGAAGAGCCGCTCGCGGGACCGCAGGAAGCTCAGAAAGCTCCAGGGGCTGGTGGGGTCGGCGAGGGTCACCAGGTCGGCGAGGAACGGAACCTGGATGGTGGCGCCCTCGATGAGCAGGCCGGGGTGCCAGTCGAAGCCCGGGCGCTGTTCGTAGAACACGGCGTCGAGTTCGGCGAGCGGGTCGGCGAGCGCGGCCAGGGAGAGGTTGCAGGGGCCGATGCCGATGCCGACGAGGTCGCGGGGGGAGTCGGGCTCGTGGCGTGGGGGGTTGCTCATGCGGGGGTGCCTTCTTCTGCGGGTTCCGTCCGACCGGCTTCTGCGGGGTTCGCCAGGCGGGCTTGTGTGAGTTCCAGCAGCCGGGTCAGGTCGTCCGGCCGGGTGCGGGGGTTGAGGAAGGTGGCCTTGAGCCAGAGCCGGCCGTCGAGCCGGGCCCGCCCGAGGACGGCCCGGCCCTCGTGCAGCAGCCGGCGGCGTACGGCGGCCACGGCGTCGTCGCCGGCTGCCGCCGGCCGGAACAGCACCGTGCTGATCACCGGCCGGTCGTACAGCTCGAAGCCGGGGTGTGCGTCGACCAGGGCGGCGAACGCGCGCGCGTGGGCGCAGACCTGGTCGACCAGGGCGCCGAGTCCGGCGCGGCCGACGGTCTTCAGGGTGACGGCGATCTTGAGGATGTCGGGGCGGCGGGTGGTGCGCAGGGAGCGGCCGAGCAGGTCGGGGAGGCCGGCCTCGATGTCGTCGTCGGCGTTCAGGTAGTCGGCGCGCTGGCGCAGTGCGGCGAGTTCGGCGGGGCGGGCGAGGGCGAGGAGGCCTGCGGCGACGGGCTGCCAGCCGAGCTTGTGCAGGTCGAGGGTTACGGTGTGGGCGGCTTCGAGTCCGGCGAGTCGGTCCCGGTGCCGGTCGCTGAACAGCAGGCCTCCGCCGTAGGCGGCGTCGATGTGCAGCCGGGTGCCGTGGGCGGCGCACAGGCCGGCGATCTCGGGGAGCGGGTCGATGAGACCGGCGTCGGTGGTGCCGGCGGTGGCGGCGACCAGCAGCGGACCGGGAAGCGTGGTGAGGGCCGCGTCCAGGGCGGCCGGGTCGAGGACGCCGCTCGGGGCGGGGACGACGACCGGATCGGGCAGGCCGAGGAGCCAGGCGGCACGAGCGAGCGAGTGGTGGGCGTTCGTCCCGCAGACCAGCCGGACGCCGGCGCCGTGCGCCTCGCGGGCGAGCAGCAGGGCGAGTTGGTTGGACTCGGTGCCGCCGGTGGTGACGAGGGCGTCGGCGAGCCCGGCCGCGTGGGCGAGCGCGCGGGTGACCGCGGCTTCCAGGACGGATGCGGCCGGGGCCTGGTCCCAGGAGTCCAGGGACGGGTTGAGCACGCTCGCCGCGAGGTCGGCGGCGGTGGCCACGGCGAGCGGCGGGCAGTGCAGGTGGGCCGCGCACAGTGGGTCGGCCGGGTCGGCGGCGCCCTCGGCGAGGACCTGCACGAGGGTGCGCAGGGCGTCGGGGTCACCGCGCTCCGGCAGCGCGTCCCCGAGCACGTCGGCGACGTGCGCCGCGACCGCCTCGGGTCCCCCGGCGGGCAACGGCCCGCCCCGCACCCGGGCACCGGCCTCGAGCGCGTCGAGGACGGTGCCGAGCAGGGGGCGCAGGGCTGCCGGGCCGTCGGGTCTCCGGGGGCCCGAGGCGAGCGCCGGGGCGGGCAGAGGGTGGTCACCGGGCATCGGCTGTCCTCCGCTTTCGGGCGCTCTCGGGCCGGCCTTCGGTTTCCAGCTTGTACGGGAAGTCGCCCGTGTGTCCCGAAATACCGACGATCAGAACCCGAAAGTGGGTACTGCCGTGCGGGGAAAATGCGTTGGGATTATGCCCGTGGGGTCATGCCCGCAGGGTCACACCCGTCCGCCGCAGTCCGCGGCGTGCTCGCGGGCCCAGCGGGTGAAAGGGGCTGGCCGTGGTGCCGGTGAGCTTCCCGACCGTGTCGGTGATCTCCGGCGTCGCGCCGACGGCATCCGCGATGGTCCGCAGCAGCCGTTCGAGCATCTGCGGCGGCACGTGCGGGAACAGCTCCCCGACCGCCTCGACCGGGCCCCTGCCCACCGGCGGCCGCGCCGATCGCCGCGCCCTGCGCGGCATCGGTGATCGGCTGCGGTCCGGTCGGCCGGTGCACGGCACCCCGTGCCCGCCGTCGAGCAGGGTCCGCTCGGCGGCGGCCGCGATGTCGTCCTCACGGACGGGCGCGGTCCGGACACCCGCGCAGACGGGGTGGGTCTCGTCGGCGCCCTCGGCGATGACGGCGCTGGAGAGCAGGACGCCGTGCCGTACGCCCTGTTCGCGGGCCGCCCGGAGCAGCTCGGGCGTGCCCGCCTGCGCGTGGGGGCAGAGGGCGCTCGCCCCGGCGAACCGGGCGGCCGCCCGGGGGGCCGCTCCTCGTCGGCCCCCCGCGGGCAGGGCGCCCTTGGACTTGCGTCCTACGCCCCCTGGGTCTCCCCCGTCCCGCGGGGCTCCTCCTGCGTCTCCTGCCCGCCGCGCACGCGCAGGGCGCGGGAGAGGTCGTCGAGGCGGTCGGCGAGGGTGCGGCGCAGGGCCGGGGTGGGATCGGCGTCGCGCAGACAGGCCTCGCCGAGGTCCACGTTCTCGGCGTCGACGGCGTGGGCCGGGAAGGCCCAGCGGGCGGCGGCCTGCGCGATGGCGGGGCCGCGGCGGGCGCTGACGGCGACCGCGTCCGGGTAGAAGCGCGGCACGTACTCCCGCACCAGATCGGCCTGTTCGGGCTGCCAGAAGCCCTGCGCGGTGGCCGTGAAGAGGTAGTTGGACAGGTCGTCGCCCGTGAACATGGCCTCCCAGGCCGCGCGCTTGGCCTCCGGGTCCGGCAGGGCCGCGCGGCAGCGGGCGGCGCCCTCCTGGCCGGTGGCGCTCGGGTCGCGCTCCAGCTCGGCGGCGATCGTGGCCTCGTCGGTGGCGCCGAGGACGGCGAGCCGGGCGAGTATCCGCCAGCGCAGCTCGGGGTCGGTCTCCGGCCCGCCGGGCACCGTGCCGTCGGCGAGCCAGGCGGCGATGGTGTCGGGGTGGGCGGCGACGCCGATCAGATGCCGTACGGCGATCAGGCGCAGGCCGGGGTGGTCGCCGTCCTCGGTGCGGCGCAGCAGGTCGCGGCAGAGGGAGGTGAGGGTGGACAGGGCCGCCGGGCGCTCCCGCGCGCTCAGGTACTGGTCCGCGATCTGCCCGGAGGCGAAGGCGAGGACGCCCTGGACGAGTGCCAGATCGGTCTCGCGCGGCAGGTGGGTGCGGGCCGTCTCCAGGTAGGCGGCGGGCGGCAGTTCACCGTCGCGCACGGCGTCCCGCAGGGCGTTCCAGACGACCGCGCGGGTGAGCGGGTCGGGCAGGCCGGACAGTCCGGCGCGCAGCGACTCGAAGGAGTCGGCGTCGAAGCGGACCTTGGCGTAGGTGAGGTCGCCGTCGTTGAGCAGGAGCAGCGCGGGGCGCTTGCCGAGGGGCTCCGGGTCGCTCTGCGGGACGTCGAGGTCGCGGCGCTCGCGCAGCACGAGGCGGCCCTCGTCGGCGACGTCGCGGTCGTACAGGCCGACGGTGAGGCGGTGCGGGCGGCTGCCCGCGCGGTCGACGGTCAGGGTGAAGGTGCTGTCGGCGGAGGTGATCCGGGGAGTGAGGGTGTCGACGCCCGTGGTGCGCAGCCAGCTGTCGGCCCAGGCGGGCACGTCGCGGTCGGTGGCGGAGGCGAGGGAGTCGATGAAGTCGGCGAGGGTGGCGTTGCCGAACTTGTGCCGCGCGAAGTGGGTGTTGATGCCGGCGAGGAAGTCCTTCTCGCCGAGCCAGGCGGCCAGTTGGCGCAGCGCGGAGGCGCCCTTGGCATAGGAGATGCCGTCGAAGTTGAGCAGCGCGGAGGCCGTGTCGTCGACGTTCTCGGGGGCGACCGGGTGGGTGGTGGGGCGCTGGTCGGCGTCGTAGCCCCAGGCCTTGCGGGTGACGCCGAACTCGGTCCACGGGTCGGTGAACCGGGTGGCCTCGGCGGTGGTCTGGTAGCCCATGTACTCGGCGAAGGACTCGTTCAGCCAGATGTCGTCCCACCACTTGAGGGTGACGAGGTCGCCGAACCACATGTGGGCCATCTCGTGCGCGATGACCATGGCGCGGGTCTGCCGCTCGGTGTCGGTGACGGCGGAGCGGTAGACGAACTCGTCGCGGAAGGTGACCAGGCCCGGGTTCTCCATCGCGCCCGCGTTGAACTCGGGGACGAACGCCTGGTCGTAGGAGTCGAAGGGGTACGGCTCCTCGAACTTCTCGTGGTACCGGTCGAAGCACGCACGCGTGACCTCGAAGATCTCGTCGGCGTCGGTGTCGAGGTGGGGCGCGAGGGAGCGGCGGCAGTGGATGCCGAAGGGCAGTCCGCGGTGCTCGGTGCGCACCGAGTGCCAGGGGCCGGCGGCGACGGCGACGAGGTAGGTCGAGATCAGCGGGGTGGGCGCGGCCTGCCAGACCCCGTCGGCGCGCTGGTCGACGATGCCGTTGGCGAGGACGGTCCACCCCTCGGGCGCCCTGACGGAGACCTCGAAGACGGCCTTCAGGTCGGGCTGGTCGAAGGCGGCGAAGACACGCTGGACGTCGTCCATGAACATCTGCGTGTAGACGTACGCCTCGCCGTCGCTGGGGTCGGTGAAGCGGTGCATGCCCTCGCCGGTGCGGGAGTAGCGCATGGCCGCGTCGACGCGCAGTTCGTGCTCGCCCGCGGCGAGGTTCTTCAGCGGCAGCCGGCCGTCGGCGAGCGACTCCGGGTCGAGGGGCTGTCCGTCGAGCGTGACCGTGCGCAGCTCCGCGGGCTTCAGCTCCACGAACGTGTCCCCGGCGGACCGCGCGGTGAAGCGGATCGCGGTGCGGGAGTCGAAGGTCTCGTCCCCGGTCGTCAGGTCCAGTTCGACCGTGTACCGGTGGACGTCGAGGAGCTGTGCTCGGAGCTGCGCTTCGTCGCGCGTGAGTACGGACATGCAGGCCATGCTGCCCGATAGCACTGACAGCGGACAGGGGGTGGACCGGTTCGCGATATATGTCCGGATCGCCGATCGGGTCGCCCCGACTTCGTCCTGCCGGACACCGGGGCCGGCGCTCCGGTGTCCGGCGGTCAGCCGTCCACGGACTGGGCGTTGGCGGTGTCCTCGGCGATCCGCTCGTGGTGGCGGATGACCTCGGCGATGATGAAGTTCAGGAACTTCTCGGCGAAGGCCGGGTCGAGCTTGGCGTTCTCGGCGAGGCGGCGCAGCCGCTCGATCTGGCGGGACTCGCGGCCCGGGTCGGCGGGCGGCAGCTGGTGCACGGCCTTGAGCCGGCCGACCTGCTGGGTGGCCTTGAACCGCTCGGCGAGCAGGTGGACGACGGCCGCGTCGATGTTGTCGATGCTGTCGCGCAGCCGCTCCAGTTCCTGGCGGACCTCGGGCTGCATGTCACCGGTGCCGGTGTTGCTGGTGGTCATGGCTGCCAACCCTATGCGGTCGCCGGCTTACGTCTACGGGGTGTCCGGAGAGTGGATCATCGCAGGATCGGCGGGGTCCGGCACCCGGTCGCTCCAGCCGCCGGGGACGACACGGCCCTGCTGGGCGCGGAAGCGGACGGGGGCGAGGCCCACACGGCGCGCGAAGAGCCGGGAGAAGTAGGCGGGGTCGTCGTAGCCCACGCGGCGTGCGACGGCCGCGACGGGCAGCTCGGTGGCGGCGAGGAGTTCCTTGGCGCGGGCGAGGCGGATGCCGAGCAGGTAGTCCTTGGGGCTGCACCCGGCGGCCCGGCGGACGGCGCCGCGCAGCTCGGCGGGGGTCATGCCGTGCACGCGCGCGTGGTCGGCGACGCTCATCGGGGTGCAGGCGTCCCGGGCGAGGGCCTCCAGCACCTGGTCGCCGTCCGGGGCGAGGTCGGCGCGGGCCCGGCGCAGGGCGACGAGGAGTTCGTGCACGGCGGCGCCGGTCTCCACCTCCAGCAGGGGGTTGCCCCGGCGGGCGGCGCGGACGATGCGGGCGACCACCGCGCGGGGCCCGGAGGCGTCGGAGAGCGGCACGACGGGCCGCTCCGGCTCGATGTAGCCGAGCTCGGTGTACGTCGCGGCGGCGGGCCCGGCGAAGTCGACGAAGCCCTCGTCCCAGCCGGTGCCCGGGTCGGGCGCGTAGTGGTGGGGCACGCCGGGCGTGAGCCAGAGCAGCGCGGGCGCGGTGACGGCCGTACGGCGGCCGTCCGCGGCCCGGTACCAGCCGCCGCCCGAACTGATCACGACGGCGACGTGGTGGTCGAGGGTGCGCGGGCCGACCACGGGCAGCGCGCCGTGCTGGAGGCCGACGCCGAGACAGACCAGGCCGAGGCGGTGGTGCGCGGGAGCGGGGCTGAAGAACCGCATCCAGGTCTGGTACATCGGCGCTCCTCCCGGCGTCGGCCACCACGGATTCCCGCCGCGCGGCGTTTTGTCCAAGCACCGCCGATCTTCGTCCATGGCATGGCGCTCCGCCAGGGGCGAGACTGGGCGGCATGAGCGAGTTCACGGTGGGGGAAAGCGATTTCCTGCTGGACGGGCGACCGGTGCGGCTGCTGTCCGGGGCCCTGCACTACTTCCGGGTGCACGAGGCGCAGTGGCGGCACCGGCTGGCGATGCTGCGGGCGATGGGCCTGAACTGCGTGGAGACGTACGTCCCGTGGAATCTGCACCAGCCGCGCCCCGGCACGTTCCGGGACGTGCAGGCGCTCGGCCGGTTCCTCGACGCGGTCCGGGAGGAGGGCCTGTGGGCGATCGTGCGGCCCGGCCCCTACATCTGCGCCGAGTGGGAGAACGGCGGCCTGCCGGCGTGGCTGACCCACGAGGTGGGCACACGCGCGCGTACCCGGGACGAACAGTACCTGTCGCATGTACGCGCGTGGTTCCGCCGTCTGCTGCCCGAGATCGTGCCCCGGCAGCTGGACCGCGGCGGTGCGGTGCTCATGGTGCAGGTCGAGAACGAGTACGGCAGCTACGGCAGCGACACCGGCCATCTGGGCGAGCTGGCCGGGCTGCTGCGCGCGGAAGGGGTCACGGTCCCGCTGTTCACCTCGGACGGCCCCGAGGACCACATGCTGACCGGGGGGTCGCTGCCCGGGGTGCTCGCCACGGTGAACTTCGGCTCGCACGCGCGCGTGGGCTTCGAGACACTGCGCCGTCACCGCCCCGAGGGCCCGCTGATGTGCATGGAGTTCTGGTGCGGCTGGTTCGACCACTGGTCCGGCGATCACGTCGTACGCGACCCCGACGAGGCCGCGGAGGCGCTGCGGGAGATCCTCGACGCGGGGGCCTCGGTGAACCTGTACATGGCGCACGGCGGCACGAGCTTCGGGGGCTGGGCCGGCGCCAACCGGGGCGGCGGCGAGCTGCACGAGGGCCCGCTGGAGCCGGACGTGACGTCGTACGACTACGACGCCCCGGTCGACGAACAGGGCCTGCCCACCGAGAAGTTCTGGCGCTTCCGCGAGATCCTCGCCGCGTACGGCTCGGGCCCGCTGCCGGAACTTCCGCCGCGGCCATCCGTGTTGGAGGCACCGGCCGAGGCGTCACTCACCGGCTGGGCAGGGCGGGACACCGTACTGGAGACGCTGGGCGGCGAGGAGCGCGCGACGCCCGTGCCGCCGTCCTTCGAGGAGCTGGGCATCACCCGGGGCCTGGTGCGGTACGCGGTGGAGGTGCCGGGGCCACGGCAGCCGTACCCGCTGAGCGTGCGCGGGCTGCGGGACCTGGCGGTGGTGTACGTCGACGGGGCGCGGGCCGGGGTGCTCACCGAGGAGGAGCCGGCTCTGAAGGAGCCCGTCGCGGGCCCCGCGCGCGTGGAGCTGTGGGTGGAGTCCCTGGGCCGGGTGAACTACGGTCCCCGGCTCGGCGAGGCGAAGGGCGTCACCGGCGGCATCCTGCACGAGCGGCAGTTCCTGCACGGGGTACGCGCGCGTGGGCTGGATCTGGACGCCTTCGACGCCGGCGTGGACGCGGTGCCGTTCGGCCCGCTGCCGCAGGAGGGCGCCCCGGGGCTGTACCGGGGCACGCTCGCCGTGCGCGGGGCCGGGGACGCCCGGCTGGAGCTGCCCGGCTGGACGCGCGGCTTCGTCTGGATCAACGGCTTCGGTCTCGGCCGCTACTGGTCGGCGGGCCCCCAGCGGTCCCTGTACGTCCCCGGCCCGGTGCTGCGGGAGGGCGACAACGAGCTGTGGGTGCTGGAGCTGGAGGAGAGCGCCCCGGACCGGCGGGCGCCCCGGCTGTTCCCCGTGTGACCGACGGCCCGCCGCGCCTAGAGTGGAGAGGAGTTCCGGCGTCATTGGGGGTGCGGACGTGGCGAACGGCGGACCCGTCGAGCACGGCTACCCGCACCTGGAGACGGTGCGGGCCGCGGTCAACGCGCTCTACAAGCGGCTGTCCTACGACACCGTCCAGACGTTCTCGACCAGTCTGGCCCCCGCCGACGTGGCCTTCTGCGACACCGACGACCTGCACCTGGGCGCGCAGCGCGTGGCCCGCGAGATCGTGCGGCACTTCCGGCTGCCGGACGCGCGGCTGATCGTCGGCTTCCGGGAGATGACCCACGCTGCGAACGTCGAACTGGCCGCGGGCCCCGAGTACTTCGTCGAACTGAACGACCGTTTCCGCACGCACCGCCGGGACATCGGCGCCGCCCTCGCGCACGAGGTGGCGCACGTCTATCTGCACCGCCTGGACCTCTCCTTCCCGACCACGGCGGAGAACGAGATCCTCACGGACACGGTGACGACCTACCTGGGCGCGGGCTGGCTGCTGCTGGACGCCTTCCGGGAGGACGCGGTCTCCTCGCAGAAGCTCGGCTATCTCACCCCCGAGGAGTTCGGCTACGTCCTGGCCAAACGGGCGCTGCTGTTCCGGGAGGACCCGTCGGTGTGGTTCACCAGCCCGCAGGCCTACACCGCCTACACCAAGGGCATGACCCAGGCCCGCCGGGACGAGCAGCAGCCACCGCTGACCGGCGCGGGCTGGGCGGGCCGGCGCCGCTACGCCCACGACCGCCGGCACGCGCCCTCCGCCGCGCCGGGCGCCTCCTACGCCTTCACCCCCGACCCCGCCGGCCACCTCCGCGTCAGCTTCCCCTGCCCCACCTGCCACCAGCGGATCCGGGTGCCGGTGAAAGGGCGCGTCCGCGCGCGGTGCGGGGTGTGCAGGACGGTGCTGGAGTGCGACACCTAGCCCGTTCACCGGCCTGCCCACCCGACCGCGCCCTGCACCCGCTCTCCCTCCGGCGGGCCGGAGGTCCGAGGGGTTCAGGCGCCGTACACCGGCCCCGGCTCCCGCGCCGCCGTCAGGAGTTCGCGCGCCGTCTCGCCCGCCTCGACCGGGGTCCGGCGTGCTCCCTTGTCGGCGCTGGGGCCCGGCCGCCAGCCCTCCATGACCGTGATCCGGCCGCCCTCCGCCTCGAACACCCGGCCCGTCACGCCCTCGCTCGCGGCCGAGCCCAGCCAGACCACGAGCGGGGAGACGTTCCCGGGCGCCATGACGTCGAAACCGGTCGCCGGAGCCGCCATCGTCTCCGCGAAGGTGCGCTCTGTCATGCGGGTGCGGGCGGCGGGCGCGACGGCGTTGACCTGGACGCCGTAGCGGGCCAGCTCGGCCGCCGCGACCAGGGTCAGGCCGACGATCCCGGCCTTGGCGGCGCTGTAGTTGCCCTGCCCGACCGAGCCCAGCAGCCCGGCGCCGCTGCTGGTGTGGACGACCCGGGCCACCGGCGTGCGCCCGGCCTTGGCCTCGGCCCGCCAGTGCGCGGCCGCGTGCTTCAGCGGCAGGAAGTGCCCCTTCAGGTGGACGCGGATCACGGCGTCCCAGTCGTCCTCGTCGAGATTGACCAGCATCCGGTCGCGCAGGAATCCGGCGTTGCTGACGAGCGTGTCGAGCCGGCCGTACGTCTGCAGGGCCGTCCGGACCAGGGACGCGGCGCCCTCGGCCGTGGCGACGTCGCCGCCGTGCGCCACCGCCTCGCCGCCGGCGGCCCGGATCTCCGCGACGACGGTCTCGGCCGGGCTCTTCGCGTCGCGGGCTCCGTCCAGCCCGACGCCCAGATCGTTGACGACCACCCGAGCCCCCTCGGCCGCGAAGGCGAGGGCGTGGGCGCGGCCAAGACCGCGGCCGGCGCCGGTGACGACGACGACCCGGCCGTCGCAGAGTGCGCTCATCTCACATCTCCCGGTTGACGGTTGGCTGTTGAGGCGTTCAGGAAGGCGGGCCGCTCCCCGCCGCCGTGCACGTGCAGGCACGCCCCGCTGATGTAGGCGGCCGCGTCGGAGGCGAGGAAGACCGCCGCGCCGCCGACGTCGGCGGGGGCGGCGAGCCGGCCGAGCGGGACGGTGCGGGAGACGGCGGCGACGCCGTCCGGGCCGCCGTAGTGCAGGTGTGCCAGTTCGGTGCGGACCATGCCGACCACGAGCGTGTTGACGCGGACCTCCGGCGCCCACTCCACGGCCATGGACGCGGCCAGGTTCGCCAGGCCCGCCTTGGCGGCGCCGTACGCGGCCGAGCCGGGCGAGGGCCGGGTGCCGCTGACGCTGCCGACCATGACGACCGAGCCCCGGCTGCGCCGCAGGTGCTCGTACGCGGCGAGGGACGCGGTCAGCGGGGCGATCAGATTCAGCTCGACGACCCTGGCGTGCCGATCGGCGTCGGCGTCGGCCAGCAGCCGGTACGGCGTGCCTCCGGCGTTGTTGACGAGCACGTCCAGCCGGGGCAGACCGGCGAAGAAGTCCCGTACGGCAGGCGGATCACGCAGGTCGAGCGGGGCGAACTCCACGCCGTCGACGGCGAGTTCGGGAGGACGGCGGGCGCAGGCCAGGACACGGGCTCCGGCCTCGGCAAAGGCCCGCGCTATCCCGGCACCGACGCCCCGGGTGCCGCCGGTGACCACCACGGTGGTGGCGCGCGACGCCTCGTCCACAGGGTGCGCCGTCGAGTTATCCACAGGGCCTCCCGCTTGTCCGCGCAGGCTGCTAGCTTCGGAGCCATCGCACCTAACAAATGTTTGGTGGAAAGGTAGCTGATGCGGCCATGGGTGTCTCCCGTTCGTCCCCGGAAAAAGGGATTTCCGTCGTCACGGTCGACTTCCCGCCGGTGAACGCGCTGCCGGTGCGCGGCTGGTCCGAGCTGGCCGCGGCCGTGCGCGCATCCGGCCGCGCCGCGGACGTCCGCTGTGTCGTGCTGGCCGCCGAGGGCCGCGGGTTCAACGCGGGCGTGGACATCAAGGAGATACAGGCGGCCGGTCAAGAGGCCCTGATCGGCGCCAACCACGGCTGCGCCGAGGCCTTCGCGGCGGTGTACGAGTGCGCGGTCCCGGTGGTCGCGGCGGTGCAGGGCTTCTGTCTGGGCGGCGGCATAGGCCTGGTGGGCAACGCGGACGCGATCGTGGCGAGCGAGGACGCCGTCTTCGGGCTGCCCGAGCTGGACCGGGGCGCGCTGGGCGCCGCGACCCATCTGGCCCGGCTGGTCCCGCAGCACCTGATGCGCGCCCTGTACTACACGGGGCGCACGGCGAGCGCCGACGAACTGCACCGGCACGGCTCGGTGTGGCGGGTGGTGCCACGGCCTGAACTGCGGGACGCGGCTCTGGGGCTGGCACGCGAGATCGCCGCGAAGGACGGCCAACTGCTGCGCATGGCGAAGACCGCGATCAACGGCATCGACCCGGTCGACGTCCGCCGCAGCTACCGCTTCGAGCAGGGCTTCACCTTCGAGGCCAACCTCAGCGGACTGGCCGACCGGGTCCGCGACACGTTCGGGACGGGCGAGAGGGGCGGCGGGGGCGGCAGGGGCAGGGCGGCCGGCAGGAGCGACACAGCCGGGATCGGTGACACGGCCGACGAGGGCGGCGCCGTCGGTGGGAGCGGCGGCGCGGCCGAAGACCGCGCCGCGGCCGGAAACGGTGCCACATCAGCGAAGAGCGACACATCGGGGAAGGAGGGCGCATAGGTGGGCGACAAGACGATGAGCGCCGACGAGGTGGTCTCCCGGCTGCAGAGCGGGATGACCCTCGGCATCGGCGGCTGGGGATCGAGGCGCAAGCCGATGACGCTGGTCAGAGCCCTGCTGCGGACGGACATCACGGACCTGACGGTCGTGTCGTACGGCGGCCCGGACGTCGGGATGCTGGCCGCGGCCGGCCGGATCCGCAAACTGGTCACGGCCTTCGTCACCCTCGACTCGATCCCGCTCGAGCCGCACTACCGGGCGGCGCGCGAGCGGGCGGGGTTCGAGCTGACGGAGGTCGACGAGGGCATGTTCCTGTCGGGCCTGCGCGCGGCGGCGCACCGGCTGCCCTTCCTGCCGGTGCGGGCGGGCCTCGGCTCGGACGTCATGCGGATCAACCCGCACCTGAAGACGATCACGTCGCCGTACGAGGACGGGGAGACGCTGGTGGCGATGCCCGCCCTGTGGATGGACGCGGCCCTCATCCACATGAGCCGCGCCGACCGGCTGGGCAACGGGCAGTACCTGGGCCCGGATCCCTACTTCGACGACCTGTTCTGCGCGGCGGCGGACGCGGCCTACGTCTCCTGCGAACGGATCGTGGACACAGCCGAGCTGACCAAGGCGGCGCCGCCACAGTCGCTGCTGCTCAAACGCCTCGCCGTGACCGGCGTGGTGGAGGCGCCGAACGGCGCGCACTTCACGTCCTGCTCGCCGGACTACGACAGGGACGAGGAGTTCCAGCGGCTCTACGCCACCACGCCCTGGCCGGAGTTCGCCGAGCGGTTCCTCGGCCCGGCCGAGGAGGCCTATCGGGCGGCGGTTCGGAAGTGGCGGAAGGAGCAGGCGGGATGAGCACACCGGAGACTGCGGACACGCGGGCACCCCTTTCCCCGCCCACCCGCGCCGAGTACTGCGTGATCGCCTGCGCCGAGGCCTGGCGCGGGGCCGGGGAGATCCTGGCGAGCCCGATGGGTCTGGTCCCCTCGCTGGGGGCGCGGCTGGCCCGGCTCACCTTCGCGCCGGACCTCCTGCTGACCGACGGCGAGGCTCTGCTGGTCGGCCCCGACGGCACGCCCGAGGGCTGGTTGCCGTACCGGCAGCATCTGGAGCTGGTGGCGGGCGGGCGCCGGCACGTGATGATGGGCGCGAGCCAGATCGACCGGTACGGCAACCAGAACATCTCCTGCATCGGCGACTGGTCGCACCCTCGCCGCCAGCTGCTCGGGATGCGCGGAGCGCCACTCAACACGCTGAACAATCCGACGAGTTACTGGATCCCGAGACACTCCCGACGGGTGTTCGTGGAGCGGGTGGACGTGGTGTGCGGGGTGGGGTACGACCGGGCGGCCGGGCTGGGCGACGCGGCCCGCTTCCACGGCCTCGGACGGGTGGTGTCCGACCTCGGCGCCTTCGACTTCGCCACCCCCGACCACTCCATGCGGCTGGCCTCGCTGCATCCCGGGGTGAGCGTGGAGCAGGTGCGGGAGGCGACGGGTTTCGCGCTCACCGTGCCGGACGAGGTGCCCCGCACCCGGGAGCCGGAGGAGGCGGAACTGCGGCTGATCCGCGAGGTGCTGGACCCCGCCGGCGCGCGGACGCGCGAGGTGCCCGAGGCGGCGAGGGGGTGAGGGGCGGATGGACACCCCGCTGACCCGCCTGGTCGGCATACGCCATCCGATCGTGCAGACCGGGATGGGCTGGGTGGCCGGCCCCCGGCTGGTCTCGGCGGCGGCGAACGCCGGCGCGCTCGGCATCCTGGCCTCGGCGACGATGACGCCCGGTCGACTACGGGACGCGATAAGGGAGGTGAGGTCGCGCACCGACGCGCCGTTCGGGGTGAACCTGCGGGCCGACACCGGCGACGCGGCCGACCGGGTGGAGATCATGCTGGCGGAGGGCGTCCGGGTGGCCTCCTTCGCCCTGGCACCCTCCGCCGGGCTCATCGCCCGGCTGAAGGACGCGGGTGTGGTCGTCATCCCGTCCGTCGGGGCGCGGCGGCATGCGGAGAAGGTCGCCGCATGGGGTGCGGACGCGGTGATCGTGCAGGGCGGCGAGGGCGGCGGGCACACCGGCGAGGTGGCGACGAGTGTGCTGCTGCCGCAGGTCGTGGACGCGGTGGACATACCGGTGGTGGCGGCGGGCGGCTTCTTCGACGGGCGGGGCCTGGTGGCGGCGCTGGCGTACGGGGCGGCCGGGGTGGCGATGGGCACGCGGTTCCTGCTCACCTCCGACTCGACGGTGCCGGACGCGGTGAAGGCCCGCTATCTCGCTGCGACGGTCCGGGACGTCACGGTCACCCGGGCAGTGGACGGCCTGCCGCACCGGATGCTGCGCACGGACCTGGTGACCGCGCTGGAGGAGTCGGGCCGGATCCGGGCCCTGGCCCACGCGCTGCGGAAGGCGGCCGGCTTCCGGCGGCTGTCGGGGCTCAGCTGGCGGGCGATGGTGCGGGACGGCCTGGCCATGAAGCACGGAAAGGAGCTGAGCTGGAGTCAGGTGCTGCTGGCGGCGAACACGCCGATGCTGCTGAGATCCGCGATGGTGGACGGCCGTACGGATCTCGGAGTGATGGCGTCCGGGCAGGTCGCCGGGGTGATCGACGACCTGCCGTCGTGCGCTGAGCTGGTGGAGAGGATCGCGAAGGAGGCGGAGGAGGTGCTGGCACAGCTGGCGGGGCTCAGAGGCGTTCGATGATCGTCACGTTGGCCTGGCCGCCGCCCTCGCACATGGTCTGGAGGCCGTAGCGGCCGCCGGTGCGTTCCAGTTCGTGGAGCAGGGTCGTCATCAGGCGGACGCCGGTCGCGCCGAGGGGGTGGCCGAGGGCGATCGCGCCGCCGTTGACGTTGACCTTGGCAGGGTCGGCGCCGGTCTCCTTCAGCCAGGCCAGGACAACCGGTGCGAAGGCCTCGTTGATCTCCACGAGGTCGATGGCGTCCAGCGTCAGGCCGGTCTTCTTCAGGGCGTGGGCGGTGGCCGGGATCGGCGCGGAGAGCATGCGGATCGGGTCCTCGCCGCGCACGGAGAGGTGGTGGACGCGGGCGCGGGGGCGCAGCCCGTGCTCGCGGACGGCGTGCTCCGAGGCGAGCAGCATGGCCGCGGCGCCGTCGGAGACCTGGGAGGAGCAGGCCGCGGTGATGGTGCCGCCGTCGAGGACGGGTTTCAGCGCGGCCATCTTCTCCAGGGAGGTGTCGCGGCGGGGGCCCTCGTCCCCGGTGACCTCGCCGTGGGGGACGGTCTCGCGCTCGAAGCGGCCGGTGTCGAGGGCGTGGAGGGCCCGCCGGTGCGAGCGCAGGGCGAACTCCTCCTGGTCCTCGCGGCTGATGCCCCACTTGGCGGCGATCATCTCGGCGCCGGCGAACTGGTTGACGGGCTGGTCGCCGTAGCGGGCGCGCCAGCCGGGGCTGCCGAGGAAGGGGCCGTCGGTGAGGCCGAGGGGGGCCGCGGCCTGCCGGGAGGCGAAGGCGATGGGGATCTGGGACATGTTCTGCACCCCGCCGGCGATCACCAGGTCCTGGGTGCCGGAGAGCACGGCCTGCGCGGCGAAGTGCACGGCCTGCTGGGAGGACCCGCACTGCCGGTCGACGGTCACGCCCGGCACCTCCTCCGGCAGGCCCGCGGCCAGCCAGCAGGTGCGGGCGATGTCCCCGGCCTGCGGCCCCACCGCGTCCAGACAGCCGAAGACCACGTCCTCCACGGCGGCCGGGTCGACCCCGGCCCGCTGTACCAGCGCGGTGAGCACGTGTGCGCCCAGGTCGGCCGGGTGGACCGCGCTGAGCCCTCCCCCGCGCCGCCCGACGGGCGTGCGGACCGCTTCGACGATGTAGGCCTCGGCCATGACAACTCCCTCACAGGAAAGGGGCGTGACGCAGACGGTGTCACTCGCGTACGGCGATCCCGTCCAGCACCATCGACAGGTACTGGCGGGCGATCTCCTCCGGGCTGTGCTGTCCGCCGGGCCGGTACCAGGAGGCGGCGACCCAGACGGTGTCGCGGACGAACCGGTAGGTGAGGCGGACGTCCAGGTCGGCGCGGAAGACGTGCTCGGCCACGCCGCGCTCCAGCGTGGACAGCCAGGCCTTCTCGAACCGGCGCTGGGACTCGGCGAGAAACGCGAACCGGTCCTGGGCGACGAGCTGCCGGCTCTCCTTCTGGTAGATGGCGACGGCCGCGCGGTGCCGGTCGATCTCCCGGAAGGACTCGGTGACCAGGGCCTCCAGTGTCTCGCGGGGCCCGAGCGCGGAGTCGAGGACGGTGTCGTAGCCGTCCCACAGCTCGTCGAGGAAGGTCCGCAGGATCTCCTCGAGCATCGACTCCTTGGAGTCGAAGTGGTAGTACAGGCTGCCCGCGAGCATCCCGGCGTGGTCGGCGATCTTGCGGACGGTGGTGGCGTTGTAGCCGTGCTCGGCGAAGACCTCGGCGGCGGTGGTGAGAAGTTCGCCGCGGCGGGCCGCTGCCGGGGTCACCTGGGGCTTCTTGTTGGTCGGCACGGACCCATTCTGGTACCGGGCCCCTTCCCGGTACCGGGCCCGGTGGGCCTAGGCATGCTGGCTGCTGACGGAGACGACCTCGCCGGTCAGGTACGAGGAGTAGCCGGACGCCAGGAACACGATCACGTTGGCCACCTCCCAGGGCTGCGCCCAGCGTCCGAAGGCCTCCCGCCCGGTGAGCTCTTCCAGCAGGTCGGCGGAGGTGACCTTCACCAGGTGCGGGTGCATGGCGAGGCTGGGGGCGACCGCGTTGACCCGGACGCCGTAGGCGGCGGCCTCGATCGCCGCGCAGCGGGTCAGCGCCATCACCCCGGCCTTGGCGGCGGCATAGTGCGCCTGTCCGGCCTGGGCGCGCCAGCCGACGACGGAGGCGTTGTTGACGATCACCCCGCCGCCGGTCTCGCGCATGGACCGCAGGGCGGCGCGCGTGCAGCGGAAGGTGCCGTTCAGGGTCACGTCCAGCACCCGGGACCACTGCTCGTCGGTCATGTCGACGAGGTCCGAAGTGCCGCCCAGGCCCGCGTTGTTGACGACGATGTCGAGGCCGCCGTGCGCCTGCGCGGCCGTCTCGAACAGGGTCCGCACCTGCGCCTCGTCGGTGACGTCGCACGGCACCGCCGCCACCCGGCCCGGGAACTTGCGGCTCAGCTCGCTCTCGTGCTCCTTCAGCCGGCGCGTGTGCGCGTCGCTGATCAGCACGCGTGCGCCCTCTTCCAGGAAGCGGTGCGCGGTCGCCCCGCCGATGCCGGCGCCGGCCGCCGCGGTGATGACGGCGGTGCGGCCCCGGAGCAGTCCGTGCCCGACGACGTAGGCCGGGCTCTCGACGCCTGTCATAGGGTCACGCTAACCTACCAAACACTTGTTAGGGAAGCCACTGGAGAAAGGGGCAGCCGCCGTGGACCTGACCCATTCCGAAGCCGACGAGGAGTTCCGCGCCGAGGCCCGCGCCTGGCTCCGGGCGCATGTGCCGCGCACGCCGCTGCCGTCCCTGGAGACGGCGGAGGGCTTCGCGGCACACCGCGCCTGGGAGGCCGAACTGGCCGCGGACCGCTGGTCGGTGGTGTCCTGGCCGCAGCGGTACGGCGGCCGGGACGCCGGTCTGCTGCGCTGGCTGGTCTTCGAGGAGGAGTACTGGGCGGCGGGCGCGCCGGGCCGGGTCGGGCAGAACGGCGTCAGCCTGCTCGCGCCCACGCTCTTCGACCACGGCACGCAGGAGCAACGCGCGCGCGTGCTGCCCCCGATGGCCACCGGCGAGGTCGTCTGGGCACAGGCCTGGTCCGAACCGGAGGCGGGGTCCGACCTGGCCTCGCTCACCTCCCGGGCGGTGCGGACGGACGGCGGCTGGCTGCTCAACGGGCAGAAGACCTGGTCCTCGCGGGCGGCCTTCGCGGACCGGGCCTTCGGGCTGTTCCGCAGTCACCCCGACGCCCCGAAACCCCACCAGGGGCTCACGTACCTGATGTTCGACCTGCGCGCGCCCGGTGTCACCGTCCGCCCCATCGGCCGCCTGGACGGCAGACCGGCCTTCGCGGAGCTGTTCCTGGACGACGTGTTCGTCCCGGACGAGGACGTGATCGGCGAGCCGGGCCGGGGCTGGCGGATCGCGATGTCCACGGCGGGCAACGAACGCGGACTCACCCTGCGCTCCCCCGGCCGCTTCCTCGCCGCGGCCGCCCGGCTGGCCGAGCTGTGGCGGGAGCGCGGCTGCCCCGAGCACGCACGCACGCGCGTGGCCGACGCCCTGATCGGCGCCCGCGCCTACCAGTTGTTCACCTACGCGGCCGCCTCCCGCTTCCTGGAGGGCGAGCGGCTCGGCCCCGAGTCCAGCATGAACAAGGTGTTCTGGTCCGAGCTGGACCTCGCGCTGCACGAGACGGCGCTCGATCTGCTGGACGGCGAGGGCGAGACGGCCGGCTCCGACTGGTCCGAGGGGTATGTGTTCGCGCTCGCCGGGCCCATCTACGCCGGCACCAACGAGATCCAGCGGGACATCGTCGCCGAGCGGCTGCTCGGCCTGCCGAAGGGACGCCGCTGATGCGCTTCCTGCCCGATGCCGAGCAGCGCGCCTTCACCGACTCGCTGCACGCGATGCTGACGGCCGCGGACACCCCGGCGGTGATCCGCGAGTGGAGCCGCGGCGACCATGCGAGCGGGCGCGCGCTGTGGCGCCGTGTCGCCCGGGCGGGGGTGTTCGGCCTGGCGGTGCCGGAGGAACACGGCGGGCTGGGTCGGCATCCGGTGGAACTGGCCCTCGCCTTCGTGGAGCTGGGGCGGCATGCGGTACCCGGCCCGCTGGTGGAGACGGTCGCGGCGGCCGTGCTCCTTGCCGACCCCCCGCTCGCGAAGCGGTTCCTGCCCGGCCTTCTGGCGGGTACGGACCTCGCGACGACGGCAGTGGTGCCGAACGGACATGCCCTCGACGGCGACGCGGCCGCGGTCCGCCTCGCCCGCATCCCCGGCGGGCTGCGCCTGGCCTCCGCCGGCCCGGTGCGCCGTTCCCTCGACCCGGCCCGCCGCCTGACCCCGCTCGCGCCGGACGGCGAACTCCTCGATCCCGGCCCGCCGTTCGGCCTCGCGCTCACCTGGGCCCGGCTGGCCGTCGCCGCCCAGGCCCTCGGGGTGGGGTTCGCGCTGCTCGACCGCACGGTCGCGTACGTGTGCCGGCGCAGCCAGTTCGGCGCCCCCGTCGGCTCGTTCCAGGCGGTCAAGCACCGCCTCGCCGACGCCGCGACGGCGCTGGAGTTCGCGCGCCCGCTGCTGTTCGGCGCGGCGGTGTCGCTGCGCCCGGCGGACGTGGCCGCCGCCAAGCTCACGGCCTGCGAGGCGGCGTACACGACGGCCCGTACGGCGCTGCAACTGCACGGCGCGATCGGCTACACCGCGGAGTACGACCTGTCCCTGTGGCTGACCAAGGCCCGCGCGCTGCGCACCGCGTGGGGCACGCCCGAGGAGTGCCGGGAGGTGTTTCTGGAGGACGCGCTCAGGACGTCGGCGCCCTCGGACTCGCCCTGATCGGCGGCCGGTTCAGGCGGCGGGCGGCCGGACGATCCCGGCGGCTCGGGCGGCGGCCAGCCACTGCGGGAACTCGCCGACGAGCCGGTCGTACAGCTCGGCGTCGGACAGCCGCCGCGGGTCCTCCCCGGCATGGAAGAAGCCGGCGTTGTCCACGATCCGCTTGCCGGGGACGGCCAGCTCGTCCAGTTTCCGCAGGAAGTCGAACTGCCGGCTGCCCGGATCGCCGAAGCCGACGAACTGCCAGAACAGCGGGAGCCTCGCCGCTTTGCACAGATACCGCTCGGCGGCGGGCCGGCTGGTCGGGCCGCCGTCGGTCTGGAAGACGACCAGGGCGGGGTCGGTGGCGCCACTGTCCAGGTAGTGGTCGATGACGGCGTCCATCGCCAGGTGGTAGCTGGTCTTCCCCATGTGCCCGAGCCCGGCCACGATCCGCTGGACGGCGCCCTCGTGGCGGTCGAGGACGATGTCGGTGACCGCGTCGGCGTCCGTGGAGAAGAACACCACCGGCACCCGCCCGTCGTCGTCCAGGTGCGCGGACAGCCCCAGCACCCGGTCGGCGAGCGCCTGCACGCTGCCGTCCCGGTAGTACGGCCGCATGGAGCCGGAGTGGTCCAGCACGAGGTAGACGGCGGCCCGCTGCCCGTCCAGGCCGTGCGCGCGCAGGGACACGCCGGCGGTCTTGTACAGGCTGACCAGCGCCGGAGCCGTCTCCTCCACCGTGCGCAGGCTGATCGCGGTCATGCTTTCCCCTCGGCCGTGCGGACATGCGACGACGCCTGCCCAGCGTCCGGTCGGGGACAGTCGGGCAGGCGTCGTCAGTGTTCCGTACGCCGTTGTACGGGACGTCTGCAGGGGACCCGTGGGGTCCGGGGTCAGACCGCCAGGGCGCGGTCCGTCGGGCGGATCGGGGCCGGCAGGTCGCTGGCACCGGTCAGGTGGCGGTCGACACCGCGGGCGGCCGAGCGGCCCTCCGCGATCGCCCACACGATGAGGGACTGCCCGCGGCCGGCGTCACCGGCGACGAACACACCCGGCACGTTGGTCTGGAAGTCGGCGTCGCGGGCGATGTTACCCCGCTCATCGAGGTCCAGACCAAACTGCTCGACCAGGCCGTTCTCCCGGTCGGTGCCGGTGAAGCCCATGGCGAGGGTGACCAGCTGGGCCGGGATCCTGCGCTCGGTGCCCGGCTTCTGGGTCAGCTTGCCGTCGACGAACTCGACCTCGGCGAGGTGCAGCCACTGCACGTTGCCGTCCTCGTCGCCCTCGAAGTGGGTGGTGGAGGCGGAGTAGATCCGCTCGCCGCCCTCCTCGTGGGCCGAGGTGACCTTGTAGAGGATCGGGAAGGTCGGCCAGGGCTGACCGGTCGGGTGCCGCTCGTCGTTCGGGCGGGGCATGATCTCCAGCTGGGTGACGGAGGCCGCGCCCTGGCGGTGGGCGGTGCCCACGCAGTCCGCGCCGGTGTCACCGCCGCCGATCACGACGACGTGCTTGCCCTCGGCCGAGATCGGGGGCGACACGTAGTCGCCCTCCTGGACCTTGTTGGCCAGCGGCAGGTACTCCATGGCCTGGTGGATGCCGTTGAGTTCGCGGCCGGGGACCGGGAGGTCGCGGGCCATGGTGGCACCGGCGGCGATCACGATCGCGTCGTACCGCTTCTTCAGGTCGCGCGCGTTGATGTCGCGGCCGATCTCGACGCCGGTACGGAAGCGGGTGCCCTCCGCGCGCATCTGCTCGATACGGCGGTTGATGTGCCGCTTCTCCATCTTGAACTCGGGGATGCCGTACCGCAGGAGGCCGCCGACGCGGTCCGCGCGCTCGTAGACGGCGACCGTGTGGCCGGCCCGGGTCAGCTGCTGGGCGGCGGCGAGACCCGAGGGGCCGGAGCCGATGACCGCGACGGTCTTGCCGGACAGGCGCTCGGGGATCTGCGGGGCGACGTCCCCGGTCTCCCACGCCTTGTCGATGATCGAGACCTCGACGTTCTTGATGGTGACCGGCTGCTGGTTGATGCCGAGCACACACGCCGACTCGCAGGGGGCCGGGCAGAGGCGACCGGTGAACTCCGGGAAGTTGTTCGTCGCGTGCAGGCGCTCGGAGGCGGCGCCCCAGTCCTCGCGGTAGGCGTAGTCGTTCCACTCGGGGATCAGGTTCCCCAGCGGACAGCCGTTGTGGCAGAACGGGATGCCGCAGTCCATGCAGCGGCTGGCCTGCTTGCTGATGATCGGCAGCAGGGAGCCGGGGACGTAGACCTCGTTCCAGTCCTTGACGCGCTCACCGACGGGACGGGTCCGGGCGACCTCGCGGCCGTGGTTCAGGAAGCCCTTCGGGTCAGCCATTGATCGCCGCCTCCATCATCTTCTCGGTGATCTCGGTCTCGGTGAGACCCGCTCGCTCGGCGGCGTCCTTGGCGGCGAGCACTGCCTTGTACGTGCTGGGGATGATCTTGCTGAACCGGGCCGCGGCCGCGTCCCAGTCGGCGAGCAGCTTGTCCGCGACCGTCGAGCCGGTCTCCTCGGCGTGGCGGCGCACGACGTCGTGCAGCCACCGCTTGTCGGTGTCGTCCAGCGCCTCGACGGCCTCGACGTTGCCGACGTTGACGTTGTCGCGGTCGAGGTCGATGACGTACGCGATGCCACCGGACATGCCCGCCGCGAAGTTGCGGCCGGTCGGGCCGAGGACGACCGCGTGGCCGCCGGTCATGTACTCGCAGCCGTGGTCGCCGACGCCCTCGGAGACGACCAGCGCGCCGGAGTTGCGGACGCAGAACCGCTCGCCGGTACGGCCGCGCAGGTACAGCTCGCCGGCGGTGGCGCCGTAGCCGATGGTGTTGCCCGCGATGGTCGAGTACTCCGCGAGGTGGTCGGCCGCGCGGTCCGGGCGGACGACGATCCGGCCGCCGGACAGGCCCTTGCCCACGTAGTCGTTGGCGTCGCCCTCCAGGCGCAGCGTGACACCGCGCGGCAGGAACGCGCCGAAGGACTGGCCGGCCGAGCCGGTGAAGGTGATGTCGATGGTGTCCTCGGGCAGGCCCGCACCGCCGAACTTCTTCGTCACCTCGTGGCCGAGCATGGTGCCGACCGTGCGGTTGATGTTGCGGATGGCGACCTGGGCGCGCACCGGCTGGGCGTCCTCGGCCGAGCCCGCGCTCAGCGCGTCGGCGGCGAGCTTGATCAGCTCGTTGTCGAGCGCCTTCTCCAGGCCGTGGTCCTGGGCGATCAGCTGGTGGCGGACGGCGCCCTCGGGCAGCGACGGCACGTGGAACAGCGGCTCCAGGTCCAGGCCCTGCGCCTTCCAGTGGTCGACGGCGCGCTGGACGTCGAGGACCTCGGCGTGGCCGACGGCCTCCTCGATGGAGCGGAAGCCCAGCTCGGCCAGCAGCTCGCGGACCTCCTCGGCGATGAACTGGAAGAAGTTCACCACGTACTCGGCCTTGCCGGCGAAGCGGTCGCGCAGCACCGGGTTCTGGGTGGCGATGCCGACCGGGCAGGTGTCCAGGTGGCAGACGCGCATCATGACGCAGCCGGAGACGACGAGCGGCGCGGTCGCGAAACCGAACTCCTCGGCGCCGAGCAGCGCGGCGATGACCACGTCGCGGCCGGTCTTCAGCTGGCCGTCCGTCTGGACCACGATCCGGTCGCGCAGGCCGTTGAGCAGCAGGGTCTGCTGGGTCTCGGCGAGGCCGAGCTCCCAGGGGCCGCCCGCGTGCTTCAGCGAGGTGAGCGGCGATGCGCCCGTGCCGCCGTCGTGGCCGGAGATGAGGACGACGTCCGCGTGCGCCTTGGAGACACCGGCCGCGACCGTGCCGACGCCGACCTCGGAGACCAGCTTCACGTGAATCCGCGCCTGCGGGTTCGCGTTCTTCAGGTCGTGGATCAGCTGGGCCAGGTCCTCGATGGAGTAGATGTCGTGGTGCGGCGGCGGGGAGATCAGGCCGACGCCCGGCGTCGAGTGCCGCGTCTTCGCGACCCACGGGTAGACCTTGTGGCCGGGCAGCTGGCCGCCCTCGCCGGGCTTGGCGCCCTGGGCCATCTTGATCTGGATGTCGTCCGCGTTGACCAGGTACTCGGAGGTGACGCCGAAGCGGCCGGAGGCGACCTGCTTGATCGCCGAGCGGCGCGCCGGGTCGTACAGGCGCTCCGGGTCCTCGCCGCCCTCACCGGTGTTGGACTTGCCGCCCAGCTGGTTCATGGCGATGGCGAGGGTCTCGTGCGCCTCCTTGGAGATGGAGCCGTACGACATGGCGCCCGTGGAGAACCGCTTGACGATCTCGCTGACCGGCTCGACCTCGTCGATGGAGATCGGGGCGCGGTCGGACGTGAAGCCGAACAGGCCGCGCAGCGTCATCAGGCGCTCGGACTGCTCGTTCACGCGGTCCGTGTACTTCTTGAAGATGTCGAAGCGGCCGGTGCGCGTGGCGTGCTGGAGGCGGAAGACCGTCTCCGGGTCGAACAGGTGCGGCTCGCCCTCGCGGCGCCACTGGTACTCGCCGCCGATCTCCAGCGCGCGGTGCGCGGGAGCGATGCCGGAGGCGGGGTAGGCCTTGGCGTGGCGGGAGGCGACCTCCTGGGCGATGACGTCGATGCCGACGCCGCCGATCTTGGTGGCGGTGCCGTTGAAGTACTTCTCGACGAAGGCGGCGTCCAGGCCGACGGCCTCGAAGACCTGGGCGCCGCGGTAGGAGGCGACGGTGGAGATGCCCATCTTCGACATGACCTTCAGGACGCCCTTGCCGAGGGCGTAGATCAGGTTCCTGATGGCCTTCTCCGGCTCGACGCCGTTGAGGAAGGTGCCGGCGCGCAGCAGGTCCTCGACCGACTCCATCGCCAGGTACGGGTTGACGGCGGCGGCGCCGAAGCCGATCAGCAGGGCGACGTGGTGGACCTCGCGGACGTCACCGGCCTCGACCAGCAGGCCCACGTGGGTGCGCTGCTTGGTGCGGATGAGGTGGTGGTGGACGGCCGCGGTGAGCAGCAGCGACGGGATCGGTGCGTGCTCGGCGTCGGAGTGCCGGTCGGACAGGACGATCAGGCGGGCGCCGTTGTCGATGGCGGCGTCGGCCTCGGCGCAGATCTCGGCGATGCGCGCGGCGAGGGAGTCACCGCCGCCGGAGACCCGGTACAGGCCGGAGAGGGTCGCGGCCTTGAAGCCGGGCATGTCGCCGTCGGCGTTGATGTGGATGAGCTTGGCCAGCTCGTCGTTGTCGATCACCGGGAAGGGCAGCGTGACGGACCGGCAGGAGGCGGCGGTCGGGTCGAGCAGGTTGCCCTGCGGGCCCAGCGAGGAGCGCAGCGAGGTGACCAGCTCCTCGCGGATGGCGTCCAGCGGCGGGTTGGTGACCTGCGCGAACAGCTGGGTGAAGTAGTCGAAGAGCAGCCGCGGGCGCTCGGAGAGAGCGGCGATCGGGCTGTCCGTGCCCATCGAGCCGATCGGCTCGGCGCCGGTGCGGGCCATCGGGGCGAGGATGACGCGCAGCTCCTCCTCGGTGTAACCGAAGGTCTGCTGGCGGCGGGTGACCGAGGCGTGGGTGTGGACGATGTGCTCGCGCTCGGGCAGGTCGCCCAGCTCGATCTCGCCGGCCTCGACCCACTCGGCGTACGGCTGCTCGGCGGCGAGGGTCGCCTTGATCTCGTCGTCCTCGATGATGCGGTGCTCGGCGGTGTCGACGAGGAACATGCGGCCCGGCTGGAGGCGGCCCTTGCGGACGACCTTGGCGGGGTCGATGTCGAGGACGCCGACCTCGGAGCCGAGGACGACGAGGCCGTCGTCGGTGACCCAGTAGCGGCCGGGGCGCAGACCGTTGCGGTCGAGCACGGCGCCGACCTGGGTGCCGTCCGTGAAGGTGACGCAGGCGGGGCCGTCCCAGGGCTCCATCATCGTGGCGTGGAAGCCGTAGAAGGCGCGCCGGGCCGGGTCCATGGAGACGTGGTTCTCCCACGCCTCCGGGATCATCATCAGCACGGAGTGCGGGAGGGAGCGGCCGCCGAGGTGCAGCAGCTCCAGGACCTCGTCGAAGGAGGCGGAGTCGGAGGCGTCGGGCGTACAGACCGGGAAGATGCGGTCCAGGTCGCCGCTGCCGAACAGGTCGGAGACCAGCTGGGACTCGCGGGCGCGCATCCAGTTGCGGTTGCCCTTGACGGTGTTGATCTCACCGTTGTGCGCGACGAAGCGGTACGGGTGCGCGAGCGGCCACGACGGGAAGGTGTTCGTGGAGAAGCGGGAGTGGACGAGCGCGACCGCGGAGCCGAAGCGGCGGTCGGACAGGTCCGGGAAGAAGGGCTCCAGCTGGCCGGTGGTCAGCATGCCCTTGTAGACGATCGTGCGCGCGGAGAGCGACGGGAAGTAGACACCGGCCTCGCGCTCGGCGCGCTTGCGCAGCACGAAGGCCTTGCGGTCCAGCGCGATGCCCTCGCTGGCGCCGTCGGTGACGAAGATCTGCCGGAAGACCGGCATGGTGGAGCGGGCGGTGGCGCCGAGCAGTTCGGGCGCGACCGGGACCGCGCGCCAGCCGAGGACGGTGAGGCCCTCCTCGTCGGCGATCGTCTCGATCTGTGAGACGGCGTCCTCGGTCCCCTCCTCGGGGAGGAAGGCGATGCCTACCGCGTACGAGCCGGCCGAGGGGAGGTCGAATCCGGCCACCTCACGAAAGAAGGCGTCGGGCACCTGGGAGAGGATGCCGGCGCCGTCCCCCGAGTCGGGCTCGGAGCCGGTGGCACCACGGTGCTCCAGGTTGCGCAGGACGGTGAGGGCCTGTTCGACCAGCGTGTGGGACGCCTCGCCGGTGAGGGTGGCGACGAAACCGACGCCGCACGCGTCGTGTTCGTTGCGGGGGTCGTACATACCCTGTGCAGCAGGGCGAGCATCCATGAACGACCAGTTCTGGCCATTCGCGGAGTGCTGGGACGGCTGGCGCGGCGTACGCATCGGCTCTCCCGTCGTCGTCATGTGGCATGTGGCAGGTGCCGAGGGACGACGTTGGCCCTCTGCGAAGGATCTCTATGCGAGATCAAAATTTCGTGCAGGTTACATGATGGAGCGATTCTCGGGAACCGGATACCGCGTTCCAACATGCGGACGCCACGGGGTACATGGCAGCGGTGCCGCACGAGACGGCGAGGGTGCCGCGGGGTGACGGCGGTACCGCGCAGGGCGGCGACATGGCGAGGGGACCGTCGCGGACAAAGATCGATCGGATCGGCGTCCGGCGGCCCACGGGGGGCGGGGAGAGCGTCTTCACTCGCCCCATGGGGGTGCGACAGGCGTCGTTGCCCGCGGCGCTTACGGCTCATGCCCGGTGGTTAAGCATTCGAAACCAGCGAGTAACGGCTACTTATGCGGCCCATCGCATAAGTACCGACGCCACTATCCTACGGCCGTTCCGAACAGGCTGCCCAGGGCGTATGTCACACCGGCCGCCGCACCGCCGAGCGCGAGCTGCCGAAGGCCGCTGTACCACCAGCTGCGCGCGGTCACCCTGGCTACGACGGCACCACAGCCGAACAGCCCGACGAGGGCCAGCAGCAGGGCGGGCCACAGCGCGGTCGCGCCGAGCAGGAACGGGAGCACGGGCAGCAGGGCGCCGAGCGCGAAGGACCCGAACGACGAGACGGCCGCGACCAGCGGCGACGGCAGGTCGCCGGGGTCGATCCCCAGCTCCTCGCGGGCGTGGATCTCCAGCGCCTGCTCGGGGTCCCTGGACAGCTGCCGGGCGACCTCACGGGCCAGCTGGGGCTCGACGCCCCGGGAGACGTAGAGTGCGGCGAGCTCGTCCTCCTCGTCCTGCGGGTGCTTGCGCAGCTCGCGGCGCTCGACATCGAGCTCGGCCTCGACCAGCTCACGCTGGGAGGCGACGGAGGTGTACTCGCCGGCGGCCATCGAGAAGGCGCCGGCGGCGAGCCCCGCCAGCCCGGTGATGACGATCGTCTGGTGGCCGACGGAGCCGCCGGCCACGCCCGTCAGCAGGGCGAGGTTGGAGACCAGGCCGTCCATGGCACCGAAGACGGCGGGGCGCAGCCAGCCGCCGTTGACGTCGCGGTGCGTGTGGTTGTCGCGGTGCGCCTCATGCAGCGCGGCCTCGGTTTCGATGATGGCCATGGGACCCCCGGGATAGCTTAGCCAAAGCTAACTTTGGACGAGTTCTATTCTTCGACAACACTGAAGGTACGCCGATCATTTCATCCTCGCCAGCAAGGGAAGGCTGGGCTAACCTGCAGCTTTACCCGACTTTGCTCATCGGTGCGAGATCTTGCTCAGATGCCGAGCGGGTGACGGGAGCCACGCGGAGGCTCATCCGACGGCGACCGGTGGGACACATCCGCAAAGCGTGTTCGTGCTCTCGCCGAAGGAGCCCGCTATGGCATCGATCGCCTGCACTCCCCCGGTCCCGGCTGCCGGGGACGGGGACACCGCCGGGCCGCGCGAACGGGCGCGGGGCGCGCTGCTCGGCCTCGCCGTGGGCGACGCGCTGGGCACGCCCGCGGAGAACCTCAGACCGTCCGAGATCCGCGCCCGCTGGGGCCGCATCACGGACTACGTCACCGAGCAGCCCTGTGGGACGGACGACACGGAGTACGCGATCTTCTCGGGACTGCTGCTCGCCCGGCACGGCTCGGCACTCACCCCGGCCCATGTGGAGGCGGCCTGGCACGAGTGGATCGCCGACCGGGCCGAGGGCCCCTTCCGCGGCGCCGGCTTCAGCGAGCGCGGCACGCTGGAGAACCTGCGCCGGGGCCTCGCGGCTCCCATCTCCGCCCAGCACCGCCACGCCTGGAGCGACGGCCTGGCGATGCGGGCTGCGCCGTTCGGCGTCTTCGCGGCGGGCCGCCCCGCCGGGGCCGCCCGTCTCGTGGCGATCGACGGTTCGGTGAGCCACGAGGGCGAGGGCATCTACGGCGGCCAGGCGGTGGCGGCGGGCGTGGCGGCGGCGATGACCGGCGCCCCGCTCCCGGTGGTGATCGCCGCGGCCCTGGCGGTGATCCCCGAGGACTCCTGGACGGCCCGCTCGCTGCGGCGTGTGGTGGCGGTGGCCCACCGCGGCGAACGGGCGGTCCGCCGCGCGGTGGTCATCGGCGGCCACCCCTGGACCGACCTGGCGCCCGAGGCGGTCGCCCTCGCCTTCGGCGCGTACGCGGCGGCCGACGGCGACTTCACCGGCTCGATCCGCCGTGCGGTGTCCGGGGGCTGGGACACCGACTCCAACGGCGCCACGGCCGGCAGCGTCGCCGGTCTCCTCGCCGGCGACCCGGCGGCGCTTCCCGAGCACTGGCGGACTCCGCTGAAGAACCGGCTCGCCAGCACCGTCGCCGACTTCGACGGCACCGGCTTCGACACCCTCGCCCACCTCACCCTTCTGGAGACGACCCGCTCATGACCCACATCGTCGTCCTCGGCAGTACGAACATGGACCTCGTCACCTACGTCGCGAAGGCCCCGCAGCGCGGCGAGACCGTGACCGGACGGGAGTTCCGCACGATCCCCGGCGGCAAGGGCGCCAACCAGGCGATCGCCGCGGCCCGCGCCGGCGCCACCGTCTCGATGGTCGGCGCGGTCGGCAACGACGCCTTCGGGCTGCGGATGCGCGACACCCTCGAACACTCCGGCGTGGACACCGACTTCCTGCGCACGGTGGAGGGCCCGTCCGGCACCGCGCACATCGTGGTGGACGACGAGGGCGGCAACTCGATCGTCGTCATCCCCGGCGCGAACGGCACCGTCGACCACCTCTCCCCCGGCGACGAGGGGCTGATCGCCTCCGCCGACGCGCTGCTGCTCCAGTTGGAGATCCCGCTGGCCGCGGTGGTCGCGGGCGTGCAGGCCGCCCACCGGCACGGGGTCCGTACGGTGCTCACCCCGTCCCCCGCCCAGCCGCTGCCGCCCGAACTCCTCGCCGCGACCGACCTGTTGGTGCCCAACGAGTACGAGGCGGTCACCCTCACCGGCCGCACCGACCCGCGCGAGGCCGCCGCCGCGCTGCTGGAGCTGGTGCCGGAGGTCGTCGTCACCCTGGGCGCGACCGGCTGTCTGTACCGGTCCCGGGGCACCGAACCGCTCGTCGTCGCCGCGCCGCAGGTGACCGCCGTCGACTCCACGGGCGCCGGGGACACCTTCGTCGGCGCGCTCGCGGTGGCCCTCGCCGAGGAGAAACCGGTGCGGGAGGCCCTGTCCTGGGCGGCCGCCGCGGCGGCGATCTCCGTCCAGCGGGCCGGTGCGTCCGCGTCGATGCCGTACCGTCCGGAGATCGAGGACCAGTACCACGCGTGAGGACGACGACGCCCCCGACGACGCCCCCGACGACATCCCCGACGGCACCGGCGTCGGCACCGCCCCTCGCCGGTCTGCGGGTGCTGGATCTCGCGCCCCTCTTCGCCGGTCCGCCCGCCGCCACCCTGCTCGGCGACGTCGGCGCCGAGGTGGTGGAAGGTGCTCGGCCGCAACAAGCGCGCCATCGCCCTCGGCCTGTCCACGCCCGGCGGCCGCGCCGCCCTGCTCCGGCTCGCCACCCGCGCCGACGTGGTGGTCGGGAACTTCCGCCCGGGGACCCTGGAGAAGTGGGGTCTGGGCTGGGCGGAGCTGATCGCCGCCAACCCCCGGCTGGTCCTCGCCCGAGTCACCGCCTCCGGCCGGTTCGGCCCCTGCGCGCACCGGCCCGGCTTCGGCACCCTCGCCGAGGCGCTGAGCGGCTTCGCCGCGCTCACCGGCGAGCCGGACGCGCCGCCGACCGTGCCGCCCTTCGGGCCTCGCGACCGCGGGCGCCGACGTGGTGGTGATCGGCCTGGAGGACGCGGTCGCCCCGGACCGCAGGGAGTACGCCCGCGCCGCCATCGCCGACCTGCTCACCGACCCCCGCCGGTCCCGGCGCACGTCCGCGTCAACGCCCTGGACAGCCCATGGGCGGACAAGGACCTGGCGGCCCTGGCAGTCCTGTCGGCCCCGGCGCCCGGCGCGGCCGCTCCCGGCGGCCGGTCGGACGCCGTGGGCCCGCTGCCCGGTCCGAGCGGGCTGCGGCTGCCGAAGGTGACCGGCCCGGACGGGATCCGGCGGGTCGTCGCGGTCGCCCCGGTGCCGCCGTACGCCCTCCCGGAGACGACCCTCGGCATCGCTCCCGGGTGATCGTCGCCGCCCGCGCGGCACGTCTCGCCCCGCCGCCCCGGTCGGCCCACCCCGACACCCGTGACCTGGCCGGCCTCGCCGCCTCCTGCGCCCACGGCCGCGCCCTCGGCTGGCTGGTCCGCGCCGCGATCCACCCCCGTCGGCTGCCGGTGACCGAACGGGCCTGGCTGCCCATACCGGAGGAGATCGAGGCGGCGGCGACGGAAGCGGGCGCCCAGGTCCTGCCGGACGGGCGCTTCGTCGGCACGGCGATGGTGGCCGTGGCCCGGCGCACGCCGGCGCCGGCCCGCCGGAACTGACCGCACACGCAAAGGGCGCCCCGGTCAGGGCGCCCTCGTGCGGTGCAGCCGGCCGTCAGGTCTTCGACGTCGGCGTCCCCGACTCGGCTCCGGACTCGTCCTTCGCCGCTACGGCAGTCTCCACGGGATCGGGCTCGGCCTTCTCGGTGTCCTCGGTCTCGGCACCGGTGGCAACAGCCTCTTGCGTACCGTCGGCCACGGCGTCCGAGGCGCCCGGTTCCACCACGGCCTCCCGGCCCGGCCGCAGCTTCGCGGACACCACCATGTACACCACCGCCAGCAGGAACACGATCATCGCGGTCCAGTCGTTGAGGCGGAGGCCCAGGATGTGGTGGGCGTCGTCCACACGCATGTACTCGATCCAGCCGCGGCCCACGCAGTACGCGGCGACGTACAGGGCGAAGGCCCGGCCGTGACCCAGCGTGAAGCGGCGGTCGGCCCAGATCACCAGGAAGCCCACGCCGATGCACCACAGGGACTCGTAGAGGAAGGTCGGGTGGTAGTAGCCCGGCACCCGGCCGCCCTCGGACGAGGTGATGTGCAGCGCCCAGGGAACATGCGTCTCACGGCCGTACAGTTCCTGGTTGAACCAGTTGCCCCAGCGGCCGATGGCCTGTGCGAAGGCGATGCCGGGCGCGACGGCGTCGGCGTACGCGGGCATCGGGATGCCCCGGCGCCGCGCACCGATCCACGCACCGAGCGCGCCGAGCGCGATCGCACCCCAGATGCCCAGACCGCCCTGCCACACCTTGAAGGCGTCCACCCAGTCACGGCCCGGGCTGAAGTACAGCTCGTAGTCCGTGATCACGTGGTACAGCCGTCCGCCGACCAGGCCGAACGGGACGGCCCAGACAGCGATGTCGGCGACCGTCCCGGTCCGTCCGCCGCGGGCGACCCAGCGTTTGTTGCCGAGCCAGACGGCGACGAAGACGCCGATGATGATGCAGAAGGCGTAGCCGCGCAGCGGGATGGGGCCGAGGTACAGCACCCCGCGCGACGGGCTGGGAATGTAGGCAAGTTCCATGGCAGGTCCGACGCTACCGTGCCGGGCCGTGGGGACGGCAAGCCGCCCGGCTACGGGTCCATAACGGGGGCGTACGGAAAACGCCTGTCAGTGGCCGGCCGCCTCGACCATCTGCTTCAGCTTGGCGGGGGTCATGCTCTGGTTCTCGTAGATGTTCTTCCCGCCGAGCAGGACCGTGGGCGTGCCGCTGAAGCCGCCGGACTGGAAGGCCTTCTGGGACTTGTCCACCCAGCTGTCATGGGTGCCGTCGTTCACGCACGTGCGGAAGGCCGGGGTGACGAGACCGTGGACCTTGCCGGCCAGCTCGATCAGCTTGTCGTTGCTGCTGAACGCGTCGTCGGTCTCCTTCGGCTGGTTCGTGTACAGCACGTCGTGGTAGTCGCGGAACTCTCCGGCGTCCTGGGCGCAGGCCACGGCGTTGGCGCCGCGCAGGGAGCCGGTGCCGCCGAGGTTGCCGTCGATCAGCCGGACCAGGTGGTACTCGATTCTGAGCTTGCCGGAGTCGACCAGTTCGTGGAGCGTCGGGCGGTACGCCGTCTCGAAGGCCTGGCAGGCCGGGCAGCGCATGTCCTCCCACACGGTGAGCGTCGACCTGGCGCCGTCCTTGCCGACCGGGATCGCGAGGCTGTCCTTGCCCTGCGCGCCCGAGGGCGCCACGACCGGGCCCGCCTTCGCACTGCTCTTGCTCTTGCCCGCGTTCGCGGCGATCACGCCGATCACCGCCGCGAGGCCGAGGACACAGACCACGCTCGCGCCCACGATCAGCGTGCGCCGCCGCCTGTCAGCGGACTTCTGCTTCTCGCGCTCGACCGCCAGCCGCTCCCGGGCGGTGCGCTTTCCGTCACGGTTCTTCTCGCTCACACCCCCAGAACGAACCGGGGAGGCGCAGCGCGCCTCCCCGGCCCCAGGTCCACCCGTTCGAGTGACCGAATGTTCCGTTGTAGGTGAGTAAGGATGATTACTTACGGTTACGCCTGTCCGCGCACGCCCTTCGCGAGCTCTCCGGCCAGCTCGCGGACCCCCTCGATGCCCGCCGCGTGGTCGGGGGCGTCGAGCATCCGCTTCACGAACGCCGAGCCGACGATGACACCGTCGGCGAAGCCGGCGACCTCGGCGGCCTGGCCCCGGTTGGAGACGCCGAGCCCGACGCAGACGGGCAGGCCGGTGCCGGTGGCCCGGGTGCGCTGGACCAGGTTCTGGGCCTGCGCGCCGACCGACTCACGGGTGCCGGTGACGCCCATGAGCGAGGCGGCGTAGACGAAGCCGCTGCCCGCGGCGGTGATCTGCGCGAGCCGCTCGTCCTTGCTGCTGGGGGCGACGACGAACACGGTGGCGAGGCCGTGCTTGTCGGCGTGCTCGCGCCACAGCGCCGACTCCTGGACGGGCAGGTCGGGCAGGATGCAGCCCGCGCCGCCCGCCTCGGCCAGCTCGGCGGTGAAGCGCTCGACGCCGTAGCGGTCGATGGGGTTCCAGTACGTCATGACGAGGACGGGCTTGCCGGTGGCCCCGTGTGCCTCCTTCACCGTCCGCATGACGTCCGCGATCTTGACGCCGCCGCGCAGGGCGATGTCGTCGGCGGTCTGGATGACGGGGCCGTCGAGGACGGGGTCGCTGTGCGGCAGGCCGACCTCCACGACGTCCGCTCCGCCGTCGAAGACGGCCTTGATCGCCTCGATGCCGCCGTCCACGGTCGGGAACCCGGCCGGGAGGTAGGCGATGAGCGCGGAGCGGCCCTCGGCCTTGGCGCCGGCGAGGGTGTCGGACAGCAGCTGGATGTTCCCGCTCACTTGGCGTCCCCCTCGATCTCGGCGGTGTCGGTCGCATTGGCGGCGACGGCGGCGTCGGTGTCGTACAGGCCGAAGTAGCGCGCGGCGGTGTCCATGTCCTTGTCGCCGCGGCCGGAGAGGTTGACGACGATCAGGCCGTCCTTGCCCAGCTCCCTGCCGACCTCCAGGGCGCCGGCGAGGGCGTGCGCGCTCTCGATGGCCGGGATGATGCCCTCGGTGCGCGACAGCAGGCGCAGGGCCTGCATGGCCGCGTCGTCGGTGACCGCGCGGTACTCGCCGCGGCCGGAGTCCTTCAGGTAGGAGTGCTCGGGGCCGATGCCCGGGTAGTCCAGACCGGCCGAGATCGAGTACGGCTCGGTGATCTGGCCCTCCTCGTCCTGGAGCACGTAGGACCGGGAGCCGTGCAGGATGCCGGGCTCGCCGGCGGTGAGGGTGGCCGCGTGCTCGCCGGTCTCGATGCCGTGCCCCGCCGGCTCGCAGCCGATGAGGCGGACGTCCGTGTCGGGGATGAAGGCGTGGAAGAGGCCGATGGCGTTGGAGCCGCCGCCGACGCAGGCGATCGCCGCGTCCGGCAGGCGACCGGCGCGCTCCAGGATCTGGCGGCGGGCCTCGACCCCGATGACCCGGTGGAAGTCGCGGACCATGGCCGGGAAGGGGTGCGGGCCGGCGACGGTGCCGAAGAGGTAGTGGGTGCGGTCGACGTTGGCGACCCAGTCGCGGAACGCCTCGTTGATGGCGTCCTTCAGGGTGCGGCTGCCGGACTTCACCGCGACGACCTCGGCGCCGAGCATGCGCATGCGGGCCACGTTCAGAGCCTGGCGCCTGGTGTCGATCTCGCCCATGTAGATGGTGCAGTCGAGGCCGAACAGGGCGCAGGCGGTGGCGGTCGCGACGCCGTGCTGGCCCGCGCCGGTCTCGGCGATGACCCGGGTCTTGCCCATGCGCTTGGTGAGCAGGGCCTGGCCGAGCACGTTGTTGATCTTGTGCGAGCCGGTGTGGTTGAGATCCTCGCGCTTGAGGAACACCCGGGCGCCGCCGGCGTGTCCGGCGAACCTCGGCACCTCGGTCAGGGAGCTGGGGCGGCCGGTGTAGTTGACCATCAGGTCGTCGAGCTCGCGGGCGAACTCGGGGTCGTGCTTGGCCTTGTCGTACTCGACGGCGACCTCGTCGACGGCGGCGACGAGGGCCTCCGGGATGAACTTGCCGCCGAACACGCCGAAGTAGCCTTCGGCGGTGGGGACTTGACCCTCCGGGTCAGGGAAGAAGAAGTTGCTGGGCATGCCGAACCTCACGGTGAGTGCGTGAAAAGACACTGTGCGCCGTGGGGGCGGAGCTGTCGTACGACCTCAGGCCGTGTGTGGCTGGTCGCGCCCACGCGACGGAGTCGCATAGTCGGGCACAGCCCCGCGCCCCTTTGGGGCGCGCTGCCATCGACGTCCGTTTACCTGCCCAGGCTCATCCCCGATGACATACCGCACGCGGCGGCCATGGACCCGCCTCGCCGGGGCTCGGCAGCCCCGGGGGCGGCAGCCGCGCGCGAGGCGGGCGTACCGGTCCACGGTCGTCATGGTGGGAGTCATCGGTGTCAGCCTAGCGGGTGATCAGCTCCGGCCGTGCCGCAGCGCGGGGTGCTCGCCCGCGGCGACCAGGTCGGCGACGGCGGTCTTCGGGTCGCGGCCGGTGACGAGGGACTCGCCGACCAGGACCGCGTCGGCGCCGGCGTTGGCGTAGGCGATCAGGTCGTGCGGACCGCGGACACCGGACTCGGCGACCTTGACGATGTGGTTCGGGATCTCCGGGGCGACCCGCTCGAACGTGCCGCGGTCGACCTCCAGCGTCTTCAGGTTGCGCGCGTTGACGCCGATCACCTTGGCGCCCGCGTCCACCGCGCGCTCGACCTCGTCCTCGTCGTGCACCTCGACGAGCGGGGTCAGGCCGATGGAGACCGCGCGCTCGATCAGGGACTCCAGGGCGGGCTGCTCCAGCGCGGCCACGATCAGCAGCGCGAGGTCGGCGCCGTAGGCACGGGCCTCCCACAGCTGGTACGAGGTGACGATGAAGTCCTTGCGCAGGACGGGGATGTCCACGCGCGCGCGGACGGCCTCCAGGTCGGCGAGCGAGCCGCCGAAGCGGCGCTGTTCGGTGAGGACGGAGATGACGGCGGCACCGCCCGCCTCGTAGTCCGCAGCCAGCCCGGCCGGGTCGGCGATCGCGGCCAGCGCGCCCTTGGAGGGGCTGGAGCGCTTGACCTCGCAGATCACCTTGACGCCGTCGCCCTTGAGCGCGGCCACCCCGTCCTTGGCGGCGGGTGCCTTGGCCGCGCGCTCCTTGAGCTCGTCGAGGCTGACGCGCGCCTGCCGCTCCGCGAGGTCGGCACGGACTCCGTCGATGATCTCGTCGAGCACACTCACGCGAGCGGCCCCCTTCCAGACGGTGGTTCCTTCAGGTTCTTCAGGTCCCCGGTTCTTCGCGTTCTTCAAGGCTCTGAAAAACCGTGGTCAATGCGATGGTATCCGCAGCGGGCCGGTGCCTTCGCATCCAGTGGACGCGGATCCCTCCGCCACCCTGGACCCTCCCCCGGTGATCAAGGATGCAACCAGTCGCCCGACGGCAGGTTCCGGACAGCCGTGAACACCAGCAGCAACGCGCCGACGCCCCACAGGTGGGCCCGGCCGAGGTCCGGCCGCAGCGGCCGGCCGAGGTCCGGCCGCAGCGGCCGGCCGCGCGCCGTACGGACCGTCCAGACGCTCCACAGCACCGCGAAGCCCAGGTAGCAGGCCACGCCCAGCGCGTTGTCCCGCAGTGCGGTGAGCAGGTCGCCGTGGACGAGGGCGTGCGCGCTGCGCAGTCCGCCGCAGCCTGGGCAGTACAGGCCGGTGAGCCGGTAGAGCGGGCAGACCGGGTAGTGGCCGGGCTCGTTCGGGTCGACGGCGCCGACGTACGCGAAGGCCGCGGCGACGACCGCGAACAGCGCGCCCGGAACGGCGAGCCGCCGTCCGAGCGGTGCGGTCGCGGCTGTCGCGGGCGGGGCCACGCAGCTGTCGGCGTTCACGTTCGCATTGTGCCGCGGGCCGGTGCCGCCCGCGCGCCGTGGCGGGCGTACGAGGGAAGACGCGAGGGGCGGTCCCGCACCTGTGCGGTGCCGGACCGCCCCTCGGAGTCTGGGAGCGGGAGGGCTCAGCCCTCCACAGCCACCGGCTCGGGGGTCGCGACGGGGGCACCGACCATCTTCAGGGGCTTCGGGTCGGAGCCGAGGCCCATGGCGCGCATGATGCCGCCGACCACCGCGCCGCCGAGGATAAGCACCATGCCGGCCCAGAAGCCGACGGTGTTGGCCATCACCATGAAGGCGCCCGCGACCAGGAAACCGATGAAGGAAATGATGACGCCGGTCCAGGCGGCCGGGGTGTGACCGTGGCCGTGGCTGCTGCCCGCCATGTCTGTGCTCCTCGTTGCTGTGTACGTGTCCGGGAGAGCGGCGTACGTGTCGTACGGCTCCGAGCCCGCCCGTCAGTGTCCGAGCCGGACGCTCGCCCCCCATTGTCCCGTACGGGTGCGCGTCGCGGACGCGGGGGTGGCGTCTGGTTCGCCACACCCTCGGGTGACCGGCGGCTCAGGCTCCGGTCGGGTCCTCGCCGCGGTCCAGGGCCTTCCACATCTCCTCGGGCCGCTCGGGGTCGACCGGGCGGGCCTTGCGGCGCGGGCGGTCGGTGCCGCGCTCGTAGCGGCCGGACATGGCGGGCCACAGGCTGCCGTAGCGCAGCGCGAGCAGGCCTGCCAGCAGGATCAGCGCCCCGCCGACGGCCGCGACGTAGGGCCAGCCCGTGTGGCTGAGCGCCGCGACCGTGGCGGAGGTGTCGCCGCTGGCCTGGGCGGCCTTGTCGTCCAGCGCGGAGTCGTCGGAGGCGGACACCAGGGCGGCGGCCGCGATACCGGCGCCGGAGAGCGCGAGCAGCCCGGCGACGACGAGGCGGCCGGCCCGGCGGACGGCGAAGACGGCGACGAGCGCGGCGAGGCCCACTATGGCGAGGGCCGCCGGGACGCCGGTGACGTCGCTGCCCTTCGCGGTGAGCGGGAACGCTCCGCCGGCCACCGTCGCGGTGCCCTCCGCCCAGCGCTGCCGGGTCGCGAGCAGCGCCACGGCCGCGCCGAGCGCACCGCACAGGAGGGCCAGGGCGAGGCTCCGGCGGCCGGACCGGACGGGCTCGGCGGCTTCGGAACGGGGGTGAGGAACGGCAGTCACGTACTCCACTATCGCCTGAACCCCGGGCGAACCGTCACCCGGGGGTTCGGATGAGACGTGCCTTACGGGCGAAAGGCGCCTACACGCCCAGCCGGTTGGCGGTGTGGACCGCGCGCAGCACCGCCGCCGCCTTGTTGCGGCACTCCTGGTCCTCCGCCACCGGGTCGGAGTCGGCGACGATGCCGGCGCCGGCCTGGACGTAGGCCGTGCCGTCGCGCAGCAGGGCCGTGCGGATGGCGATGGCGGTGTCGGAGTCGCCCGCGAAGTCGAGATAGCCGACGCAGCCGCCGTACAGACCGCGGCGGGACGGTTCCAGTTCGTCGATGATCTGCATCGCGCGGGGCTTGGGGGCGCCGGAGAGGGTGCCCGCGGGGAAGCAGGCGGTGAGCACGTCGAAGGCCGTGCGGCCCGCGGAGACCCGGCCGGTGACGGTCGAGACGATGTGCATCACGTGGGAGTACCGCTCGACGGACATGAAGTCGACCACCTCGACCGAGCCGGGCTCGCAGACCCGGCCGAGGTCGTTGCGCCCGAGGTCGACCAGCATCAGGTGCTCGGCGCGCTCCTTGGGGTCGGCCATCAGCTCGTCGGCGAGGGCCTGGTCCTCCTGCGGCGTGGCCCCGCGCGGGCGGGTGCCGGCGATGGGGTGGACCATGGCCCGCCCGTCCTCGACCTTCACCAGGGCCTCGGGGGACGAGCCGACGACGTCGAACCCGTCGAAGCGGAACAGGTACATGTACGGCGACGGGTTGGTGGTCCGCAGCACCCGGTAGACGTCCAGGGCGCTCGCCGTGCACGGGGTCTCGAAGCGCTGGGAGGGCACGACCTGGAAGGCCTCGCCCGCGCGGATGCGCTCCTTGACGTCCTCGACGGCGGCCTGGAAGTCGGGGCCGCCCCACAGCGCGGTGTACTCGGGCAGCTCCGAGGGCGGCAGGACGGCCGGGGGCTGGGCCACCGCGCGCGTGAGGTCGGCCTCCATCGCGTCGAGGCGGGCCACGGCGTCGGCGTAGGCCTCGTCCACGCCGGTGGCGAGGTCGTTGTGGTTGATCGCGTTGGCGATCAGCAGGACCGAGCCCTCCCAGTGGTCCATCACGGCGAGGTCGCTGGTCAGGAGCATGGTCAGCTCGGGCAGCCGGAGGTCGTCGCGCTCGCCGGGGCCGATCTTCTCCAGGCGGCGGACGATGTCGTAGCCCAGGTAGCCGACCATGCCGCCGGTGAAGGGCGGCAGACCCTCCTGGTTCGGGGTGTGCAGGGTCTGGAGCGTGGCGCGCAGCACCTGGAGGGGGTCGCCGTCGACGGGCACGCCGACGGGCGGGGTGCCCAGCCAGTGGGCCCGGCCGTCGCGCGTGGTGAGCGTGGCGTGGCTGCGGACGCCCACGAAGGAGTACCGGGACCAGGAGCGGCCGTTCTCCGCGGACTCCAGGAGGAAGGTGCCGGGGCGCTCGGCGGCGAGCTTGCGGTAGAGCGCGACCGGGGTGTCGCCGTCGGCGAGGAGCTTGCGCGTGACCGGGATGACGCGCCGGTCGGCGGCGAGCTTGCGGAAGGTCTCGAGGTCCATGGCCGCTGACCTTACTGATCGGAGCCGGTCGGGCCGGAATCGGTGCCGCCGTCCTTGAGCAGCACGTCCTCGTCGAAACAGGTCCGCGCGCCGGTGTGGCAGGCGGCACCGACCTGGTCGACCCTGACCAGCAGGGTGTCGGCGTCGCAGTCGAGCGCGACCGCCTTCACCCACTGGACGTGGCCCGAGGTGTCGCCCTTGACCCAGTACTCCCGGCGGCTGCGGGACCAGTAGGTGCAGCGGCCGGTGGTCAGCGTGCGATGCAGCGCCTCGTCGTCCATCCAGCCGAGCATGAGCACCTCACCGGTGTCGTACTGCTGGGCGATGGCGGGGACGAGTCCGTCGGGGCTGCGCTTGAGGCGCGCGGCGATCTCCGGGTCGAGGCTGCTGGGCCGGGGCGTTCCGGTCGTGCTGGTCATGGATGCCATTGTGCCGCGCGGCACCGACAACGCGGGGAGTACGTCCGCTGGGCGGACTTTCTGACCGGTCGTAGGCTGAGTCGCATGTCGACCTTCGCCAAGCGTGAACGGCTGCTGCTCGCGGACCTGCTGGAGACCGTCGGACCGGACGCCGAGACCCTCTGCGAGGGCTGGCGCACCCGGGACCTCGCCGCGCACGTGATCGTGCGCGAACGCCGCCCGGACGCGGCCGGGGGCACGCTGATCAAGCAGCTCCAGCCGCGTCTGGAGAAGGTGATGGCCGAGTACACCGCGAAGCCGTACGACGAGCTGATCCAGCTGATCCGCACGGGCCCGCCGCGCTTCTCGCCGTTCCAGCTGAAGCAGGTCGACGAGGCGGCCAACATCGTCGAGTTCTACGTCCACACCGAGGACGTGCGCCGGGCGCAGCCGGACTGGAGCGCGCGCGAGCTGGACCCGGTGTTCCAGGACACCCTGTGGTCCCGGCTGGAGCGCACCGCGCGGCTGCTGGGCCGGGGGGTGCCGACGGGTCTGGTGCTGCGCCGCCCGGACGGTCAGACGGCCGTGGCGCACCGGGGTGCGCCGGTGGTGACGGTGACCGGCGAGCCCTCGGAGCTGCTCCTGTTCGCCTTCGGCCGGCAGAGCGCGGCCCGGGTGGACCTGGAGGGCGACGCGGACGCCATCGAGAAGGTGCAGGGCACCAAGCAGCTCGGGTTCTGATCCCCGTGATCAAGGTCGCGATGACGGGTGTGTACGTGGACGACGTCGCGGCGGCCCACGCCTTCTACACGGACGTCCTGGGCTTCGAGACACGGCTCCACCGGGACCTGGGCGGCGGCGCCCTGTTCGTCGCGGTCGGCGCGCCCGCCGGGGCCCAGCCGGACCTCCAGCTCCTGCTGGAGCCCGGACAGGGCCCGATCGCGCAGGCGTACCGCGGCGCGCTGTACGACGCGGGCATCCCGTGCATCGTCTTCTCCGTGGACGACCTCCGGGCGGAGTACGCGCGGCTGCGCGCCCTGGGCGTCCGGTTCACCCACCCGCCGCAGCGGCAGGGGCCGGTCCTCGCGGCGGTGTTCGACGACACGTGCGGCAACCTGGTGCAGCTGATCCAGTCGCGGGAGTGACGTTCAGCGGGGCAGCTCGGCGGTGCGCAGGGCCGGTACGGCGAGGGCGACGACCCCGCCGAGTCCGCAGACGGCGGCGCTGACGACGTAGACCGGGCGCAGCCCCCAGGCGCCGATCGCGGCGGCCGCGAACGGCATGCTGAGCGGGGTGAGGCCGAGGCTGACCAGGCTGGAGACGGCGGTGACGCGGCCCAGGTAGTCGGGGTCGGACCGGGTCTGGAGCAGCGCGCCGCACATCACCCCGCTCAGCCCGGTGAGCAGGCCGACGAGCAGGGCCGTGCCGACGGCGGTCAGGAGGGTGGGGGCGTAGGCGAGGGCGCCGACGGCCACCGAGCCGGCGATGATCGTGCACCCGGCGACGAGTCCGGCCCGGGGGAGCCGCCCCCGGACGGCCAGCAGCAGCGAGGCGGCACCCGCGCCGGTGCCGAACCCGGCGAGTATCCAGCCCATGCCGGAGGCACCCCAGCCGCGACGGTCGGCGAGCAGGGTCAGTCCGACGTTCAGGGGGCCCACGAACCCCAGGTCGCCGAGGGCGATGGCGAGCATCAGCGGGGCGAGGACGCGGTGGCCGCGGATGTGGCGCAGTCCGTCCTTGAGGTCCGCCCAGGCCGTGCCCTTCGGTGCGGCGTCCCGCGTCGGCAGGTCCCGTACGCGCACGCGGACCAGCAACGGCACGGACACGGCGATGAGCAGCCCGGCGAGGGCGAACGCGGCCGGGGCGCCACCCGTGGCCACCCCGAGCCCGCCGAGCGGGGCGCCCACGACGGCGGCGAACCGGATGGCGAGGCTGCGCATGCCCTGGACCCGGCCGAGCTGGTCCTGCGCGGTGAGCCGGGCCGGCAGGGCGCCCACGGCGGGCACGAAGACGGCGTCGACGGCACCGAAGACCAGCGCCAGCAGGGCGAGCGGCCACAGGCCGGGGCGGGTGAGGAACAGCAGGGCGGCCACGGCGAGAACGGCCGCACAGCGCACGGCATCACTGCCGATGACCACCCGACGCGGCCCGAACCGGTCGGCGATCACTCCCCCGCCCAGCATCAGTACGGCCCGGGGCAGCGCGCCGACCGCCATCACGAGCCCGACCTGCGCCGGGGTCCCGATCCGGACGGCGGCCCAGGACAGGGCGATGTAGTAGATGGTGTCGCCCAGCATCGAGGAGGTGTAGGCGGCGAGCCAGCGCCGGACGTTGCCGTCGCGGTGGGCGGGCGTGGTGGTCGACGGGGCGGCGAGCGTGGCGGTCACGGGAGGGGCCCTCTCAGACGCGGAACGGGAAGCCGTACACGTGCAGCGCGACGTGCTCGCGCCCTTCGGTGTCGCCGGCGGCCTCGTGGGCTCGCCCCTGCTCGTCGTAGCGCTTGAGCAGGTCGTGCAGGTCCTTCTTCAGCTCCGCCAGTTCCGCGGCGGTCAGCCTGAGCAGCGACTCGGAGTCATGGGCGGCCTCGCTCCACTCCGGGCCCCAGTGGGCGCGCTCGTCCAGGTACCTCCGGTACATCTCGGCGCGCTGCTCCAGGAACATCCGGGAGGCCGCGAGGTGCGCCGCCACCTTCTCGGGGGCGTCCTGGAAGTCCTCGTCGCGGATGGAGACGCCGTCGGAGGACGGCTGCCACCAGCGCTCGCGGCCGTCCGCGCTGCGCGGCTCGGCCTCCTCGACCAGGCCGTGCTCGGCGAGCTTGCGCAGGTGGTAACTGACCAGCGAGACGGCCTCGTCGACCTGCTCGGCGAGATGGGAGGCGGTGGCCGCCTCGGCGACGAACAGCAGTCGGTAGAGCTTCAGGCGCAGCGGATGCGCGAGCGCCTTGAGCGTGCCGACGTCGGTGATCCGCCGGTTCTCCTTGCTTGCCATGGGCACGACCGTAGATACGAAAGAGAAGTTGCGCAACAGATTTTGCGCAACTTCTCTTTCGTATCTCGTATCGGCTGAACAGCCCAACCTCAGCGCACGGGGTGCCCCGCTTCCCGCAGGGTCTGCTTCACCTGGCCGATCCGCAGGTCGCCGAAGTGGAAGACGGAGGCCGCGAGCACCGCGTCGGCGCCCGCCGCGACCGCCGGCGGGAAGTCGGCCAGCTTGCCGGCGCCGCCCGAGGCGATGACCGGGACGGTGACGTGCTTGCGGACCGCCGCGATCATCTCCAGGTCGTAGCCGTCCTTGGTGCCGTCGGCGTCCATGGAGTTGAGCAGGATCTCGCCGGCGCCCAGCTCGGCGGCCCGGTGCGCCCACTCGACGGCGTCGATGCCGGTGCCCTTGCGGCCGCCGTGGGTGGTGACCTCGAAGGAACCCGACTCGGTGCGGCGGGCGTCCACCGACAGGACCAGGACCTGGCGGCCGAAACGTTCCGCGATCTCGCGGATCAGGTCGGGGCGCGCGATGGCCGCTGTGTTCACGCCCACCTTGTCGGCGCCCGCCCGCAGCAGCCTGTCCACGTCCTCGGCCGTACGGACGCCGCCGCCGACCGTCAGCGGGATGAAGACCTGCTCGGCGGTGCGGCGCACCACGTCGTACGTCGTCTCCCGGTTGCCCGAGGACGCGGTGATGTCCAGGAACGTCAGCTCGTCGGCGCCCTCGGCGTCGTACACCTTGGCCATCTCGACGGGGTCGCCCGCGTCGCGCAGGTTCTGGAAGTTGACGCCCTTGACGACCCGGCCGTTGTCCACGTCCAGGCAGGGGATGACTCGGACCGCCAGGGTCATGACTGCTCAGGCTCCTCTGAATGCTTCAAGCTCTACTTCGACCAGGATGCGCGGATCGACGAAGCCCTCGACCACGAGAAGGGTCGTCGCCGGGCGCACGGAGTCGAACAGCTCCTTGTGGGCCCGGCCCGCCTCGTCGACGTCGCGCACATGGCTCAGGTACATGCGGGTACGGATCACGGACTCGATGCCGAGCCCGAACTCCTTCAGCGCTTCGAGGGCGTTGCCGAAGGCGACCCTGGTCTGCTCGTACGGGTCGCCCTCGCCGTACAGCACCGTGCCCTTGAAGGACGTGGTGCCGCCCACCGACACCCGGTCCCCCGCCGCGACGGCGCGTGCGAAGCCGAAACTCTCTTCCCAGGGACTTCCGCTCTGCACCCGCCGCACGGCATCGGACGTCATGACGACACAGCCTCCAGGGCCTCTTCCAGGGTGAACGCCTTCGCGTACAGGGCCTTCCCGACGATGGAGCCCTCGACACCGAGGGGTACCAGCTCGGCGATGGCCCGGAGGTCGTCCAGCGACGACACGCCGCCGGAGGCCACGACCGGCCGGTCGGTGGCGGCACAGACATTGCGCAGCAGTTCCAGGTTCGGGCCCTGGAGCGTGCCGTCCTTGGCGATGTCGGTGACGACGTAGCGGGCGCAGCCCTCCTTGTTCAGTCGGTCCAGCGTCTCGTAGAGGTCGCCGCCGTCGCGGGTCCAGCCGCGGCCGCGCAGGGTCGTGCCGCGCACGTCCAGGCCGACCGCGATCTTGTCGCCGTGCTCGGCGATGACCTTGGCGACCCACTCGGGGGTCTCCAGGGCGGCCGTGCCGAGGTTCACCCGGGTGCAGCCGGTGGCCAGGGCGGCGGCCAGCGAGGCGTCGTCGCGGATGCCGCCGGACAGCTCCACCTTGATGTCCATCGCCCGCGCGACCTCGGCGATCAGCTCGCGGTTGTCACCCGTGCCGAACGCGGCGTCGAGGTCGACCAGGTGCAGCCACTCGGCGCCGGAGCGCTGCCAGGCGAGGGCGGCCTCCAGCGGGGAGCCGTACGAGGTCTCCGTGCCGGACTCGCCGTGCACGAGGCGGACGGCCTGGCCGTCACGGACGTCGACGGCGGGGAGGAGTTCGAGCTTGGCCATGTCTCTACAGGGTTCCGATCCAGTTGGTGAGGAGCTGGGCGCCGGCGTCGCCGGACTTCTCGGGGTGAAACTGGGTGGCCCACAGGGCGCCGTTCTCCACCGCGGCCACGAACGGCCTGCCGTGCGTCGACCAGGTGACCTTGGGGGCGGCGATCAGCGGGTTGTGCGACTCCAGCTGCCAATCGTGGACGGCGTAGGAGTGCACGAAGTAGTAGCGGGCGTCGGCGTCGAGGCCCGCGAACAGCTGGGAGCCGGCTGGGGCGTCGACGGTGTTCCAGCCCATGTGGGGCACGACCTCGGCCTCCAGCGGCGCGACCGTGCCGGGCCACTCGTCCAGGCCCTCGGCCTCCACACCGTGCTCGATGCCGCGCGCGAAGAGGATCTGCATGCCGACGCAGATGCCCATCACCGGGCGCCCGCCGGACAGCCGGCGGTCGACCACCCAGTCACCGCGCGCGGCGCGCAGACCCTGCATGCAGGCGGCGAACGCGCCCACGCCCGGCACCAGCAGGCCGTCGGCGTTCATCGCCTTGTCGAAGTCACGCGTGATCTCGACGTCGGCGCCCACGCGCGCGAGGGCACGCTCGGCGGAACGGACGTTGCCGAAGCCGTAGTCGAAGACGACAACCCTCTTCGGGGCGGTCAATTCCACACCCCCAGCCGCATGACGCCCGCGACGAGGCACATGCCCGCGCCGATGGAGAGCAGCACGATGAGGCTCGTGGGCATCTTCTGCTTGACGAAGGAGATGATGCCGCCGACCAGGAAGAGACCGACGACGATCAGGACGGTGGAGAGGCTGGTCATGGGGTTACAGCGCGCCCTTCGTGGAGGGGAGGATGCCGGCCGCGCGCGGGTCGCGTTCGCAGGCATAGCGCAGCGCCCGGGCGAGGGCCTTGAACTGGCACTCCACGATGTGGTGCGCGTTGCGCCCGTACGGCACGTGCACGTGCAGCGCGATCTGCGCCTGGGCGACGAAGGACTCCAGGATGTGCCGGGTCATCGTCGTGTCGTACTCGCCGATCATCGGCGCCATGTTCTCGGGCTCGGTGTGCACGAGGTACGGGCGGCCGGACAGGTCGACGGTCACCTGGGCGAGGGACTCGTCCAGCGGGACCGTGCAGTTGCCGAAGCGGTAGATCCCCACCTTGTCGCCGAGCGCCTGCTTGAAGGCGGCGCCCAGCGCGAGGGCGGTGTCCTCGATGGTGTGGTGGGAGTCGATGTGCAGGTCGCCGTCGGTCTTCACGGTCAGGTCGAACAGACCGTGCCGGCCGAGTTGGTCGAGCATGTGGTCGTAGAAGCCGACGCCGGTGGCGATGTCGGTCCTGCCGGTGCCGTCGAGGTCGATCTCGACCAGGACGGACGTCTCCTTCGTCGTACGCTCTGTTCTTCCTACGCGACCTTCGCGAGTCATCCCTCAAGCTCCTTCTTGACTTCACGGACCGCGTCGAGGAACGCGTCGTTCTCCTCCGGGGTGCCGGCGGAGACCCGCAGCCACCCCGGTACGCCGTTGTCCCGGACCAGGACGCCCCGGTCGAGGATCTTCTGCCAGGCCTCGTGGGAGTCCGTGAACCGGCCGAACTGCACGAAGTTGGCGTCGGACTCGATGACGTCGTAGCCGGTCGCGCGCAGCTCGGCGACCAGCCGGTCGCGCTCCGCCTTCAGCTGCTCGACGTACTTCAGCAGGGTGTCGGTGTGCTCCAGGGCGGCCAGGGCGGTCGCCTGGGTGACGGCCGACAGGTGGTACGGCAGCCGGACGAGCTGTACGGCGTCCACGACCGCCGGGTCGGCGGCCAGGTAGCCGAGGCGCAGGCCCGCGGCGCCGAACGCCTTCGACATCGTGCGGGAGACGACGAGGTGCGGGCGGCCTTCGAGGAGGGGCAGCAGCGAGTCGCCGTGGCTGAACTCGACGTACGCCTCGTCCACGACCACCATCGACGGCTTGGCCGCCTGGGCCGCCTCGTACAGCGCGAGGACGGTGTCGGGCGCGACCGCGTTGCCCGTGGGGTTGTTGGGGGTGGTGATGAAGACGACGTCGGGCTTGTGCTCGGCGATCGCCCGCTCGGCGGCGGCGAGGTCGATCGTGAAGTCCTCGTTACGGGGACCCGGGATCCAGCCGGTGCCGGTGCCGCGCGCGATGAGCGCGTGCATCGAGTACGACGGCTCGAAGCCGATCGCCGTACGGCCCGGTCCGCCGAAGGTCTGCAGCAGCTGCTGGATGACCTCGTTGGAGCCGTTGGCCGCCCAGACGTGCTCGACGCCGATCGGGTACTTGCCCGTGTTCGTCAGGTACTTGGCCAGCTCGGTGCGCAGCTGGACCGCGTCCCGGTCGGGGTAGCGGTTCAGGTCGCGGGCGGCCTCGCGCACCCGCTCCGCGATCCGCTCGACGAGCGGTTCGGGCAGCGGGTAGGGGTTCTCGTTGGTGTTCAGCCGTACGGGGACGTCCAACTGGGGCGCGCCGTAAGGGGACTTGCCGCGCAGCTCGTCCCGGACGGGGAGATCGTCGATCCTGGTCACTTGCTCGTCGGTACCTTCCAGCCGAACCTCGCCTTGACCGCCGCGCCGTGCGCCGGCAGGTCCTCCGCCTCCGCCAGCGTCACCACGTGATGGGCGACCTCGGCGAGCGCGTCCTTCGTGTAGTCCACGATGTGGATGCCGCGCAGGAAGGACTGGACGGACAGGCCCGAGGAGTGACAGGCGCAGCCGCCGGTGGGCAGGACGTGGTTGGACCCGGCCGCGTAGTCGCCGAGGGAGACGGGGGCCCAGGGGCCGATGAAGATCGCGCCCGCGTTCTTCACCCGGTCGGCCACCGCGGCGGCGTCGGCGGTCTGGATCTCCAGGTGCTCGGCGCCGTACGCGTCGACCACGCGCAGGCCCTCGTCCAGGCCGTCCACGAGGACGATCGCGGACTGCCGGCCCCTGAGGGCGGGCACGATCCGGTCCTCGATGTGCTTGGTGGCCTCGACCTGCGGCCCCAGCTCCTTCTCCACCGCGTCCGCCAGCTCGACGGAGTCGGTGACGAGCACCGCGGCGGCCAGCGGGTCGTGCTCGGCCTGGCTGATCAGGTCCGCGGCGACGTGCACCGGGTCGGCGCTGTCGTCGGCGAGGACCGCGATCTCGGTCGGGCCGGCCTCGGCGTCGATGCCGATCCTGCCGGTGAAGAAGCGCTTGGCGGCGGCGACCCAGATGTTGCCGGGGCCGGTGACCATGTTGGCGGCGGCGCAGGACTCGGTGCCGTACGCGAACATCGCGACGGCGGTGGCGCCGCCCGCGGCGTAGACCTCGTCCACGCCGAGCAGGGCGCAGGCCGCGAGGATCGTCGGGTGCGGCAGGCCCCCGAACTCGGCCTGCGGCGGAGAGGCGAGCGCGATGGACCCGACGCCGGCCTCCTGGGCCGGTACGGCGTTCATGATCACGGAGGAGGGGTAGACGGACCGGCCGCCCGGCGCGTACAGCCCCACGCGCTCGACCGGCACCCACTTCTCGGTCACCGAGCCGCCCGGCACCACCTGGGTGGTGTGCGTGCCGCGGCGCTGCGCGCGGTGGACCAGGCGGGCGCGGCGGATGGACTCCTCCAGCGCGGCGCGCACGGCCGGGTCGAGGGCCTCGAGGGCATCGGTGAGGGCCTCGGCCGGCACCCGGACGGATTCCAGCCGTACTCCGTCGAACTTCTCGGCGAAGTCGATCAGCGCCGCGTCGCCACGATGATGCACGGCCTCGCAGATCGGACGCACCTTCTCCAGGGCGGCCGAAACGTCGAAGTCGGCTCGGGGCAGCAGGTCGCGCAGGGCGGGGCCCTCGGGAAGGGCGTCGCCGCGCAGATCGATTCGGGAGATCACGGACTCAATTCTCTCAGACCGGGGTCGAGCACCGTGCGCGCGTATCAATGGCTGATACAGAACGTGGCCAGATTCGGAAGATCCCCTTCACCTCCAGTGTTCCAGCAGTCACTCAGCGGGCATGAACGGCTGTACGAAATGTCGTGCGCGAGGAAGAGAGAAGGAACGGCGGTGACCGAGGGGGCCGGCTTCGTCGCCGGGGACGTGCCGGACGAGCTGACGGCGGCCGAGGCGGGCATGTGGCAGGCCTTCCGCAACGGCAGCGTGTACGACCTGAACAGCGGCGACGCCGTCGTGGACGATCCGCACGGCGGGCATCCCTGGGGACCCGAGCGGACCGTGCGGGCCCGGATCGTGTGCTGGCTGCTGCTGGACGGACCGCCCGCGCTCGCGGGCCGGGTGTCCGCGCTGAAGCTGGCCGGCGTGCGGATCACCGGCACGATGGAGCTGGCGGGCGGCCAGGTCACCCCGTACGTCGAGCTGCGCGGCTGCCGCTTCGACGACGAGGTACGGCTGCCGGAGGCCCGGTTCACGACCCTGCGCCTGGTCGACTGCGCGGTGCCGCGCCTGGAGGCGGCCCGGGTGCACACCGAGGGCGATCTGCATCTGCCGCGCTGCCGCTTCCGGAACGGGATCCGGCTGACCGACGCGCACATCGGCACCGACCTGCTGCTCAACGAGGCGATCGTGTACCGCGACCGCAGCGGCCGGTCGATCGCGGCGGACGGCATGACCGTGGGCCAGGACCTCCAGGCGGAGCTGCTGGAGTCGCACGGCGAACTGAGCCTGCGCAGCGCCAAGGTCGGCGTGTCGCTCAGCCTGCGGGGCGCGAAACTCGCCAATCCCTACGCCCGGCTCGCCCTGAACGCACCGCAGCTGACCGTCGAGCGCACCCTGTACCTGACCCCGGCCGGCGTCGGCGGCGCGCAGCTGAGCGGTACGACTCCCGCGCGCGGGACGCGGATCCAGCGCTTCGAGTGCCGGGGCGGGCTGCGGCTGGACGACGGGCGGTTCGGGGACGCCGTCGACCTGGAGCGGGCCCGGTTCACCCTCACCGACGACCAGGAGCTGTCCCTGCGCCGGGTGCACACGCCCGAGCTGCGCTTCCTCGGCGACCGGCCGCAGCGCGGCAAGGTCCTGCTGTCCGGGGCGCGGATCGTCAACCTGGTGGACCGCGCGGGCGCCTGGCCGGAGGCCGGGAACCTGCACATGGGCGGCTTCACGTACGAGAACCTCGTGCCGCAGGGCCCCTTCCCGCTGACCCGGCGCCTGGACTGGATAGCGGCGGCCACGGCGGAGTACGCCCCGGAGCCGTACGAGCGGCTGGCGGCGGTGCTGCGCGCGGCCGGCGAGGACGAGGACGCGCGCGAGGTGCTGCTCGCCAAGCAGCGCCGGCGCCGCGAGACGCTGCCGCTGGCCGCGAAGTTCCTGGGGTACGTCCAGGACTGGACGGTCGCCTACGGCTACCGGCCGGGCCGGGCCGCGGTGTGGATGGCGGTGCTGTGGGCGGCGGGCACGCTGGCCTTCGCCCACGCGGACCATCCCCCGGCGAACCACGAGGAACACCCCTACTGGAGCCCGGCGCTGTTCACGCTGGACCTGCTGCTGCCGGTGATCGACCTGGGCCAGGTCGGCGAGTGGCAGCTGCACGGCGGCTGGGAGTGGCTGGAGTCCGCGATGATCCTGCTCGGCTGGATACTCGCGACGACGGTGGCGGCGGGGGCGACGCGGCTGCTGCGGCGGGGCTGAGGGGGCCCGGGAGGGCTCGGGCCACAGCAGATACCCAGACGAAGTCGCACCTTTACCGCTCTTTGACCTCGCGCCGTACAACTTTCCTGGACTTGCCGAACTCTCTGGCGCGCCCCCGACCTGCGGACTTTCAATGGTCGACACCATGGCTCCGCTGCCCTCGTTCATCCGCTGCGCCCTGATGAACAAACGCTCCGCGCGCCCGGCCCGCCGGCCCGAGACCGGGGACGAGGCCGTACTCGACGCGCCCGACGACCGGCTCTCCCCCGCGCTGGTCGCGGCCGGCCGGGGCGAGTACGCCGTGGCGGCCGCCCTGCTGACCGCCACCCGTTCCGCGGCCGCCTGGGAGAACCACGACCGGTACGTCCGGCACCTGGCCGCCTTCGCCCGCTCGCGCCCCGAGTGGTTCGACGCCTGGCACACGGCCGTCCCGCAGGACCCCGGCGTACTGCTGGTCGGGACGCAGCTCGCGGTGGACCGCGTCTGGTCCTCACCGGCCCGCGCCGAGCTGCTGCGCGAGGTGAGCCCGCTGATCACCGCCGCCGCCCGGGCCGACGACCGCGATCCGGTGCCCTGGCGGATCGCGCTGGACCACGCACGCGGCTCCGGGGCCGGGCACCGCTACGTCGAGGAGCTGTGGGAGGCGGCCGTGCGGCGGGCCCCGCACCACCACGGCTGCCATGTGGCCGCCCTGCGCTATCTGGGCACGTCCTGGCACGGCGCGCACCGCGAGTGCCTCGACTTCGCCGACCGGGCCGCGCAGGACGCGCCCGCCGACTCGCTGGTCCAGGCCCTGCCGGCCCGCGCGGCCCTCGGCTACCTGACCGACGGCTGCGGCCCCGAGGTGCCGCGCGCCCGGCTGGACGCGGCGGCCGACCGGGCCCTCGCCCTGTCGGAGCGCCTCCCCGCGGCCGACCCCTGGCCGGCCGGGATCCGCAACGAGCTCCTGTACGTCCTGCTGCGCCTGGAGCGCTGGGCGGACGCCCGCACCCAGCTGGCCCTCGTCGGCCCCTACGCCACGTCGTTCCCCTGGGACCGGTTCTCCGACGACCCGCTGGGCCACTTCCTGCGGCTGCGCGAGCACCTGCTGACACCCGGTCCGCGGCCCCTGCCCGCGGGGCCGGCGCCCTGGTCCCCGGTCCCGCTCGGCGGGCACGGCGGACACGTTCGCGCCGGTGACCACTAGGCTGGGGCGCCGTGACCACCGTCCGTCTCCCGCTCTTCCCGCTGAACACCGTGCTGTTCCCGGGACTCGTGCTGCCGCTCAACGTCTTCGAGGAGCGCTATCGCGCGATGATGCGCGAGTTGCTCAAGACGCCCGAGGACGAGCCGCGCCGGTTCGCCGTCGTGGCGATCCGCGACGGCTACGAGGTGGCGCCGAGCGCCCCCGGCATGCCGGACCCCACCGCACAGCCGGAGCGCGGGCCGTCCGCGGGCTTCGGCCCGGACCCGCTCAAGGCCCTCCACACGATGGCCTGTGTGGCGGACGCGGCGACGATCCGGGAGCGGGCCGACGGCACGTTCGAGGTCCTCGCGACGGGCACGACGCGCGTGCGTCTGCTCTCGATCGACGCGTCGGGCCCGTTCCTGACGGCGGAGTGCGAGGAACTGCCGGAGGAGCCGGGCGACGAGGCCGGCGCGCTGGCCGAGGGCGTCCTGCGCTCCTTCCGCCAGTACCAGAAGCGGCTGGCCGGCGCCCGTGAGCGCTCGCTGTCCTCGGGCACGGAGCTGCCGGACGACCCGGGCGTGGTGTCGTACCTGGTGGCGGCCGCGATGGTCCACGACACCCCGACGAAGCAACGGCTGCTGCAGGCCCCGGACACCGCCTCGCGCCTGCGCGACGAGCTGAAACTGCTGCGCGCCGAGACGGCGATCATCCGTAACCTGCCCTCGCTGCCCGCGTTCGAGCTGACCCGGGCGCCGACGAGCCTGAACTGAGGAAGCCGGATGGCGAAGAAGCAGAGGAAGCAGCAGTCCGCGGGAACGCCCGCGACGGTCGCGCTGACATCGGCCGGCGTGGACTTCACGGTCCACGCCTACGACCACGACCCGGCCCACCCCTCCTACGGCGAGGAGGCGGCCGAGGCTATGGGCGTCTCACCCGACCGCGTCTTCAAGACCCTGGTCGCGGACGTCGACGGCGCCCTGACGGTGGCCGTGGTCCCGGTCTCCGGCTCCCTGGACCTCAAGGCCCTGGCGGCGGCGGTCGGCGGCAAGCGTGCGGCCATGGCCGACCCGGCCCTGGCGGAACGCACGACGGGCTACGTCCGCGGCGGCATCTCCCCACTGGGCCAGCGCAAACGGCTCAGGACGGTCCTGGACGACTCGGCCGAGGCGCACACCACCATCTGCGTCTCGGCGGGCCGCAGGGGCCTGGAGGTGGAGCTGGCACCGGCGGATCTGGCGAAGCTGACGGACGCGGTCCTGGCACCGGTCGGACGGGGCTGACGAGCAGCGCTGCCGGCCGAGCGGGGAGGAAGGGGCCGACTACGCCGCCGGCGGCGCCCCGTACGCGTCCTCGGTCCTCGGTCCCGGCGGGTACGGGAGCTCCGGATCCCGGGGGCCGAAGGCCGCCGTCAGAGCGAGGTGTACGACCAGTGCGGCCAGCGGCCAGGCCAGCAGCGCGCCCTTCGCGCCCAGCTTCAGCGGCGCCGGGAAGGTGACTCCCTTCCCCACCTGCTGCGCGTGCGCGATCACGTCGGACGTGGGCCCGAGCCACACCCCGAGCCGCCACGCCAGCAGTGACGCGAGCAGCGCGCCGACGCCCAGTCCCACCACGGCCGGTACGCCCCCGCGCCGCCGCCACAGGAACGCGGCGAGCCCGCTGACCAGCCCGAAGCCCAGCGCCAGCAGGGTGAACGTGCCGTCCACCCCGATCGCCTGCTCGCCCTCGCTGTCCTTGAGGTAGACCACCCAGCTCTTGTCCACCTCGTCGCCGACCAGCGGCACGTGCGGCGCCAGCCACCACCACAGCAGCCCCAGCAGCACCCCGCCCAGCGCCACGGCCACCGTGACAACGGCGGCCTCCCGCAACTCGGTCTTCATTCCGGGCCCGTCCTCTTCGTACCTGCCCGCACCCGGCGCCCCGGCAGGCGGAACCTGCCAGGCATGGTGCGCGGAGTCGTCGTGCGGCGGCGGTGGCGGAGTCAGCGGTGCGGTCACCCTGACATCGTGCCAGGTCGCGCTGTGCGCCGCGTCACCGGACGGCGGCCCGGCGGTACGCCCAGGTCGCCACGGCCAGGGAGACCACCCCGACACCGGCGCACACCCCCAGGTCGGCGAGGACGACGGCCCAGTCCGGACGCCCGTCGAAGGTGCGGGCGTACGCCTCGACGCCGTACGTCGACGGCAGCAGATCGCGTGCCAGCCGGATGATCTCCGGCATCCGGTCGGCCGGCAGCACGCCGAGCAGCAGCGCCGCGGACATGCCCAGCTGACCGAGCAGTGTGGCCAGTTCGGGCCGCGGCGCGAGCAGCCCGCAGGCGGCGCCGAGCCCGGACAGCGCGGCCCCGGCGAGCGGGATCACGAGGAGCAGGATCCACAGGTTGGACAGCGGCAGCCCGAACAACGCGCACCCGAAGACGGCGGTCACCAGGGTCCCCGGCACCGTGAAGGAGGCGTAGGCGGCGGCCGCGCCGAGCACCACCGCGGCCGGCGGCACCGGCAGCGTGGCGTAGTGGTCGAGGCCGCCGCTGGCCCGCAGCTGCCCGAAGTACTGGGAGAGCAGGTTCAGCGCGACGTACGCGACGACCAGCACCGCCGACCCGGCCACCACGGACTGGGCCTCGGTCCCGCTGTCGACGACACCGCGCATCATCACCGCGATGCCGACGGACTGGAAGGTCGCCACGAACAGCAGCGGGATCCGCGCCACCCGGGCCCGGGACAGCTGCGCCCGGTAGACGGCCGCCAGCGACGGCCACAGCCGCGCGGGCGGGCCGAGTCCGTCCGTGTCCCGTGCCGTCTCGGGCACGGCCGGGACACCGCCCGGCAGAACCTGGGCGGGTACGACACTCACGTCGAGCTGCTCCTCTTCCCTGCGGCCGTCCCGTACACCCCGCACGACTCGTCCCCCGCGTACGACGCGTACGCCTCTACGACCGATACGCGATCCGCGGCCCGTGCGCTCATGCCTTCACCAGCCCCTGCCGGGCCGCACCGCCGAGCGCCAGGTAGACGTCCTCCAGGCTGGGCGTGGCGAGGGTGAAGTCGTCCAGCGCGGCGAAGGCGGCCCCGCCGGTCACGGTGGCGACGGCGGCCCGGGCCTCCTCGGGCGCGAGCCGCAGCGTCCAGCGCCGGCCGGACTCCGCCGCGCGCTCGTGCAGGGCGGCGACCTCGGGCACCTCCAGCGGCGCCCGTTCCCGCCACACCAGCTCGACCCGCACCTCGCCGGAGACCTGTTCCTTCAGCCCGGCCGGACTGTCGCAGGCGATGACCCGGCCCCGGTCGATGACGGCGACCCGGTCCAGGACGGTCTCGGCCTCGATGACGTTGTGGGTGACGAGCAGCACGGTCGTGCCGCGCTCGGCACGCCGCCGGTCCACGGCCGCCCACACCGCGCGCCGGGCCACCGGGTCCATGCCGGTGGTCGGCTCGTCCAGCACGAGCAGCGGGCGCTCGCCGACGAGGGCGGCGGCGAAGCAGGCGAGCCGGCGCTGCCCGCCGGACAGCTTCTTCAGCGCCCGCCCGGCGATCGGCGCGAGCCCCAGCTCCTCCAGCACGGCGTCCCGCTCGGCCCGCGCCCGCCGTACGTCGAGGCCGCGCAGGACTCCGGTGGTCTCGGCGGCGAGGGAGACGGTCAGCTCGTCCAGTGCGGAGGACTCCTGGCCGAGGTAGGCGAGCAGGCGCGCGGCGCGCTCGGGGTGTCGCACGATGTCGTGGCCGAGGATCTCGACGCTGCCGGCGTCCGGCCGCATGAGTCCGGTGAGCTGCCGTACGAGGGTGGACTTGCCGGCGCCGTTCGGCCCGAGCAGCCCGAAGACCTCACCGCGCCGGACGCCCAGCTCGACCCCGTCGGTGGCCCGCACCTCCGGGGTGCCGGGGGTGCCGCGCCGCCCCTTGACGGCCGGGTAGGTCTTGGTGAGCCCGCGCACGCGTACGACCTCGTCCTCCCGAGGGGCCTGTACGGCGCGCATGTTCACAAGGGACGAGGGTACGGGGTCCGGGGCCTTTACTCGCCTTTGGGGCCAGCCACGGGGGTTCCGCCCGGGTTCAGTCCCCCGGTGGGAGCCGGTTCCGTTCCCGCGGGCACGTCGATCTCCCGCCAGAAGCCCGCCCGAATGGCGTAACGGTCGTGCTCGTCGATCTGGTCGTCCTTGTGGGCGAGCAGCCCGAACCGGGCGGCGTAGCGCAGCAGCTCCCCGTCGATGCGGTGCGGGACGCGCGGGTACATCTGCGACAGCTTCTGCAGGTGGCCCTGGTCGCCGAGGCGGGAGATCCAGCGCCGGGCGAAGACCTGGCCCACCTCGTACGGGTCGCCGCCGACCGTCGTGATGTCCTCCTCGCGGTCGGCCCAGCGCTGCTCGGCGGTGGTGAGCTGGGCGAGCGTCGGCATGGCGGCGGCCTCGGGCGGCTCGGAGACCACGCCCGGGCGGTCCACCCAGCCCTTGTCGGAGGACCAGCGCAGGGTCGCGGTCGCCGGCTGCTGGGCGGGCTGGGTGCCGGGGGCGCGCAGGGCGGCGAGGTCCTTGGGGGTGGGCACGCCCTTGGGGGCGACGGCCCGCTCCTGGGGGCCGGCCCCCGTCACGGCGGCGGCCGGCGCAGCGCCCTGCTCGGCCGGGCGCTCGGCGGCGGCGGCGAGCGCGGACTCGGGCAGCGGCGCGGAGAGGATCGCGGCGATCTCGGGGCGGGGCACGGGCGGCGGGGCGCAGACGCCGGTCAGCTCCTTGGCGCGGACGGCCTGGGTGATCCAGGCCCGGTCCAGCACGCGCCGTTCGTCGGCCTCGGCGACCAGGTCCTCGGACTGGTTGTAGTCGCCGTCGGCGGCCTGGACGGCCCACAGGTGGACGGCGACGCCGTGCTCCTTGGCGGCCATCATGCCGGGCAGCAGATCGCCGTCGCCGGTGACGAGGACGACGTCGGAGCAGGCGCGGTTGCGGGCCAGCTCGGTCAGCTCGGCGTGCATGGCGGCGTCCACGCCCTTCTGCGCCCAGCGTCCGTCGCTGCGGGTGAGGGCGCCGAGCCGGACGGTGACCCGGGGCATGACGCGCAGCCGGCGGTGCTCGGGCTGGGGAACGCGGTCGGGGGCGCCGTCGAACCAGTAGATGCGCAGCAGCGGGCGTTCGGTCTCGGCCTCCGCGCGCTCGCGCAGCGCCTGGATCAGCGCGGGGTGGTCGACGGTGATCCTGGATCGCGAGGGCTCTCCGGCGAGGAGGCTGGCGGCAGCGCCCAGCAGATACCCGGCGTCCACCAGGACGATGCAGCGGTCCACGCGACTCACCCTCTTCCCGGAGGCTTTGGTTGTGGGACTTCCTTCGAGTCTGCCCGACCACGCGGAGGTTAACGGACGGAACTGGATCTTCGGCGTGGCGTTTCGGGTGCACGCACGCCCACCCGCCCTGTCACACACGGTAATTATCCGACATGCGCGCAATGTCGGCGTATGTGAATCTGAATCCGGCCCTGGCCCCTAGATCCCCCACAGGAGGCAGATCACCATGGCCAAGAACAAGAAGCAGGACCGAGGTCAGCAGCGCGCCTCGCAGGCCGAGCGCGGGCAGGAGCAGGCCCAGAAGTCCTCGATGGAGGCGCAGGCCGAGCAGCACCTCTCCCACATCACGCCCGGGGACCTGGCGCGCAAGGGCAAGCAGAAGCGGTTCGGCCACAACTGACATCTGCATAAAGGGCACTTGAGCCCAGGCACACGACGAGGGGCGCACCCGCCACGGGTGCGCCCCTCGTATGCCTCTGCGTATGCCTCTGCCGCTAGCCCGCCAGGCAGGACGGGCCGAGCAGCACCTTCAGGTCGCCGAAGAGCGCCGGATCGGGCTTGACCCGGTGCCGGTCCAGGCGCAGCACGGTGGTCTTGCGCGGGCCCTGGAGCTTGATCCGGACCTCGCTGTCGCCCTTGTGGTGGCTGAGGATCTCACCGAGGCGGCTGACCATGGGCGGAGTGACCCTGGTGGCCGGGATGGTGAGGATCACCGGCGCGTTGGCGCCCGCGTTGGACAGGTCGGGGACCATCAGCTCCATGGCGACGAGCCGGGGCACGTCCTCGCGCTTGTCGAGGCGGCCCTTGACGAACACCACGGCGTCCTCGACGAGTTGGGTCGACACCAGCTGGTACGTCGCCGGGAAGAACATGCACTCGATGGAGCCGGCGAGGTCCTCGACGGTGGCGATCGCCCAGGCGTTGCCCTGCTTGGTCATCTTGCGCTGGAGGCCCGAGATGATGCCGCCGATCGTCACCACCGCGCCGTCGGCGTGCTCGCCGCCGGTCAGTTGGGCGATGCCGGCGTCGGCCTTGTCGGAGAGCACGTGCTCCAGACCGAAGAGGGGGTGGTCGGAGACGTAGAGACCGAGCATCTCCCGCTCCTGGGCGAGCAGATAGGTCTTGTCCCACTCCTCGTCGGTGAACTGCACGTCGAGTCCGAAGCCGGGCTCGTCGCTCTCCTCCTCGCCCATTCCGCCGAAGAGGTCGAACTGGCCCTCGGCCTCCTTGCGTTTGACCGCGACCACGTTGTCGATCATCGAGTCGAAGTGCGCGGTCAGGCCCTTGCGGGTGTGCCCCAGGGAGTCGAACGCGCCCGCCTTGATCAGCGATTCCGTGGTGCGCTTGTTGCACGCGACCGCCTCGACCTTGTCGAGGTAGTCGGGGAAGGAGCCGTACTTGCCCTTGGCCTTGCGGCTCCTGATGATCGATTCCACCACGTTGGTGCCGACGTTGCGCACGGCTTCGAGGCCGAAGAGGATCACGTCGTCGCCCTGGGCGGCGAAGTTGTGCACCGACTCGTTGACGTTCGGCGGGAGCACCTTGATGCCCATGCGGCGGCACTCGTTGAGGTAGACGGCCGACTTGTCCTTGTCGTCCTTGACCGACGTGAGCAGCCCGGCCATGTACTCGGCGGGGTGGTTCGCCTTCAGGTAGGCGGTCCAGTACGAGACCAGGCCGTACGCAGCGGAGTGCGCCTTGTTGAACGCGTATCCGGCGAAGGGGACCAGCACGTCCCACAGGGCCTGGATGGCCTCGTCGCTGTAGCCGTTCTTGCGGGCGCCCGCCTGGAAGATGGTGAAGTTCTTCGCCAGCTCCTCGGGCTTCTTCTTGCCCATCACGCGGCGCAGGATGTCGGCCTCGCCGAGCGAGTACCCGGCGATGATCTGGGCGGCCTTCTGCACCTGCTCCTGGTAGACGATCAGGCCGTAGGTGACCGCGAGGACCTCTTCGAGGGGCTCCTCCAGCTCCTTGTGGATCGGGGTGATCTCCTGGAGCTTGTTCTTGCGGAGCGCGTAGTTCGTGTGCGAGTCCATGCCCATCGGGCCCGGACGGTAGAGCGCCGACACGGCGGAGATGTCTTCGAAGTTGTCGGGCTTCATCAGCCGCAGCAGCGAGCGCATGGGGCCGCCGTCGAACTGGAAGACGCCCAGGGTGTCGCCGCGCTGGAGGAGTTCGAAGGTCTTCGGGTCGTCGAGCGGCAGGGCCAGCAGGTCGAGGTCGATGCCCTTGTTGGACTTCACCATCTTGACGGCGTCGTCCATGATCGTCAGGTTGCGCAGGCCGAGGAAGTCCATCTTCAGCAGGCCGAGCGACTCGCACTGCGGGTAGTCCCACTGCGTGATGGTCACGCCGTCCGTGTGCCGCACCCAGATCGGGGCGTGGTCGACGATGGGCTCGCTGGACATGATCACGCCGGCCGCGTGCACACCCATCTGCCGCACCAGGCCCTCGACGCCCTTCGCGGTGTCGATGACCTTCTTGACGTCCGGCTCGTTCTCGTACATCCCCCGGATCTCGCCCGCCTCGTTGTAGCGCGGGTGCGAGGGGTTGGTGATGCCGTCGAGGTCGATGCCCTTGCCGAGGACGTCGGCGGGCATCGCCTTGGTGAGGCGGTCGCCCATCGCGTACGGGTAGCCCAGCACGCGCGCGGAGTCCTTGATGGCGTTCTTCGCCTTGATCTTGCCGTAGGTGCCGATCATGGCCACCTTGTCGGCGCCGTACTTCTCCGTCACGTACCGGATCACCTCGACGCGCCTGCGCTCGTCGAAGTCGATGTCGACGTCGGGCATGGAGACGCGCTCGGGGTTGAGGAACCGCTCGAAGATCAGGCCGTGCGGGATCGGGTCGAGGTCGGTGATGCCCATGGCGTACGCGACGATCGAGCCGGCCGCCGAGCCTCGGCCGGGGCCGACCGCGATGCCGTTCTTCTTGGCCCACATGATGAAGTCGGCGACGACGAGGAAGTAGCCCGGGAACCCCATCTGGATGATGACGTCCATCTCGTACTCGGCCTGCTTCTGCCGGTCCTCCGGGACGCCGCCGGGGAAGCGGCGCTCCATGCCCCGGCGGACCTCCTCCTGGAACCAGGTGACCTCGGTGTAGCCGTCGGGGATGTCGAACTTCGGCATGAGGTCGCGCTTCTCGAACATGCCGGTGGTGTCGACCATCTCGGCGACGAGGAGCGTGTTGGCGCATCCCTGCTGCCAGGCGTCCGAGGAGTCGATGGCGTACATCTCGTCCGTGGACTTCAGGTAGTAGCCGGTGCCGTCGAACTTGAAACGGTCCGGGTCGGAGAGGTTCTTGCCGGTCTGGATGCACAGCAGGGCGTCGTGGGCGGTCGCCTCGTGCGCGTACGTGTAGTGCGAGTCGTTGGTGACCAGCGGGGGGATGCCGAGCTTCTTGCCGATCTCCAGGAGGCCGTCGCGGACCCGGTGCTCGATCTCGATGCCGTGGTCCATCAGCTCCAGGAAGTAGCGGTCCTTGCCGAAGATGTCCTGGTAGTCGGCGGCGGCCTTCAGCGCCTCGTCGTACTGCCCGAGACGCAGCCGGGTCTGGAGCTCACCGGAGGGGCAGCCGGTGGAGGCGACGATGCCCTCGGACCACTGGGAGATCGTCTCCTTGTCCATCCGGGGCCACTTCTGGAGCCAGCCCTCGGCGTACGCGTCCGAGGAGAGCCGGAAGAGGTTGTGCAGGCCCGTGTTGTTCACGGCCCACATCGTCTTGTGGGTGTAACCGCCGGAACCCGAGACGTCGTCCCGCTTCTGGTGGGGCTGGCCCCACTGGATCTTGCGCTTGTTGCGCCGGGACTCGGGGGCGACATACGCCTCGATCCCGATGATCGGGGTGACTCCGGCCTTCTTCGCGGAGTGGAAGAAGTCGTACGCCCCGTGGAGGTTGCCGTGGTCGGACATGGCGATGTGCGTCATGCCCATCTCGTTGCAGGCGTTGAACATGTCCTTGAGCCGCGCGGCACCGTCCAGCAGCGAGTACTGGGTGTGGACGTGCAGGTGCGTGAAGGGCGGCTTTGACACGGTATGGCCTCCAACGGAAACGCTCGGCATGGGGCGGACGGAGAGTTCTGGGGTCAGCGGGAAGTCTATGCCTCGCCACTGACACCTGAAGTACTTCTGCGGCGCGCAGCGCCTCGATGAGGGGCGGTGGTCGCGAGACGGATGGGCCGTTCCGTGCGTACCTTCGGACGGAACCGGGCACTCCCCCGTGGCGTCGCCCGTTGGAGACGACAGAGACGCTGTCGTACAGGCACTTGCACCAGGAGGCACCCCGCGATGTCGGTCCACCGGCTCAACGACGAGCAGCGCGGCGAGGAGATCCTCGCCGTCTTCGACACCGCCTTCGGCCGGCTCCTGGCCGCCGACCCGGCCGCGTTCCGGGTGAAGTTCCGGAAGATGGCGGCCTCGGCGTTCGCGTTCTACCGGGGCACGGCGTGCCTCTTCTACCACGACCTGGACGCGGACAAGCGCGGTGGTCCGTTCCTGGACGACCGCACCTCGCGCGTGTGGATCCACGGCGACCTGCACGCGGAGAACTTCGGCACGTACATGGACGCGGGCGGCCGCCTGGTCTTCAACGTCAACGACTTCGACGAGGCCTACGTCGGCCCCTTCACCTGGGACCTGAAGCGCTTCTCGGCCTCGATCGCCCTGATCGGGTACGCGAAGGCACTCGGTGACGAGCAGATCACCGAGCTGGTGCGGATCTACGCGGGCGCGTACCGCGAGCGCATCCACGCCCTGGCCACAGGCGCCAAGAGCGACGAGGTGCCGCCGTTCACACTGGACACGGCGGAGGGGCCGCTCCTCGACGCGCTGCGTGAGGCCCGCTCGCTGACCCGCTTCGGGCTGCTGGAGTCGATGACCGAGATCCGCGACTTCGAGCGCCGCTTCGCGCCGGACGGCGGCTCGATCGAGCTGGACGCCGCGACCCGCTACAAGGTCCTGGCCGCCTTCGACGGCTATCTGGAGACCCTGCCGGACGCCTCGCTGGCCCGGCCCGACTCCTACCGGGTCAAGGACGTCGTGGGCCGCCGGGGCATCGGCATAGGGTCGGCCGGCCTGCCGTCGTACAACATCCTGCTGGAGGGCCACAGCGACGCCCTGGAGAACGACGTCGTGATCTACGTCAAGCAGGCCCAGACCCCGGCCGTCTCCCGGCACATCACGGATCCGGCCGTCGCGGGCTACTTCCAGCACGAGGGCCACCGCACGGTGATCTCCCAGCGCGCGCTCCAGGCGCACGCCGACCCGTGGCTGGGCTGGACCGAGCTGGACGGCGCGGGCCAGCTGGTCGCCGAGGTCTCGCCGTACGCCGTCGACCTGGACTGGAGCGACATCGACGACCCGGAGGAGATCGCCCAGGTGGTCGCCGACCTGGGCCGGGCCACGGCGGCGATGCACGCGGCGGCGGACGACCAGTCCGGCGAGTCCCTGGTGCCGTTCTCCACCGAGCGGGCCATCGACGCGGCGCTCGCGGCCGACGAGGAGGGCTTCGCGCCCCTGCTGGTGGACTTCGCGCACAGCTACGGCGCACGCGCGCGCGGCGACCACCAGATCTTCGTCGACCTGTTCCGCAACGGCCGCATTCCGGGGCTGTAACCTTCGCGCACTCACAGGCACTCTTTAGGGGTCCCTTACTCACGTACGTGACAGACTCTTCAATCGCTATGGACATATCCGGGACCCAGCTCAGAGCCGTGCGCGCGGCGCTGTTCACGGCCTTCGTCGTGACGCTCAGCACCGCGTCGCACGTGCTGCTGTCCCAGGCCCCGCTGCCGGCGGGGACGGTGCTGGCGGTCTGCGCCGGCGTCTTCGCCGCCGCGTACGCGCTCGCGGGCCGCGAGCGCGGCTTCGGCCGCATCGCGGTCCTGCTGATCCCGCTGGAGCTGACCGCCGACACGGTGTTCACCACGGGCCAGCACGCCTGCTACGGCCGGGCCGGCGGCCCGGTCGCGGGCCCGCTGCGCGCCTTCGGCTTCGACGTGCTGTGCCAGGGCGGTGCCGTCGGCACCCCGCTGGCCCGGATGACCGGCGCCCACGGCCGCCCCGACGCGCTGTTCGCGCACGCCAGCCCCGCGGCCGCGTGGCTGCTGCTCGCCGCGCACGTCGGCGTGGGGCTGCTCGCCGCCGCCTGGCTGCGCCGGGGCGAGCGGGCGCTGGTGCAGCTGCTGCGCGCGGTCACCGCCACCACCTTCCGGCCGCTGCTGCTGGCGGTGGCCTCCGCCACCGTACGGCCGGCCCCGGCCCGCCGGCTGCCACGGCCGGCTCCCCGTCCGGTCGCGGCCCGCGACCGGCTTCTCGTGCACTCCCTGGGACGGCGTGGACCGCCGTGCCCGCCCGCCTTCGCCATCGCCTGACCGGCCGGTGCGCGGCGGCGTCCGAGCACACCCAGTCCCCCACACGTATTCCGCGTACGGCATGTGCGCGTCCCACAGGGAGATCACCACTATGAGCAAGCGGAACAGCCAGGCGGCGAAGACGGCGGCACGCGAGCGGCTGCGCCAGGAGCGCGAGCGGCAGGCCAAGCGCGACAAGGCCAAGCGGCAGGTCATCGTGGCCGCCTCGGTCGTGGCCGTGCTGGCCGCGGCCGGCGGCATCGGCTACGCCGTCGTCCAGGCCAACAAGCCCACCGGGTGGGACGCGGCGAAGTCCCAGCCGCTCGTGAAGCCGGCCAACACCTCGGGCTCGGACGGCACGACCGTCGTCATCGGCAAGAGCACCGCGAAGAAGACCCTCACCGTCTACGAGGACCCGCGCTGCCCGATCTGCGCGCAGTTCGAGGAGACCGTCGGCTCGACGGTGAAGAAGGACATCGACGACGGCAAGATCAAGCTCCACTACGTCGGCGCCACCTTCCTCGACAAGAACCTGCCCGGCGTGGGCTCCAAGAACGCGCTCAGCGCCCTGGGTGCCGCGCTCAACGTCAGCCCCGAGGCGTTCCTCGAGTACAGGTCCGCGATGTACTCGACGAAGTGGCACCCCAACGAGGAGGACGACAAGTTCAAGGACGACTCCTACCTGATCCAGATCGCCGACACGGTCCCGGCCCTGAAGGGCAACGCGGCGTTCCAGAAGGCGGTGAAGGACGGCACCTACGACAGGTGGGCGCTGGAGGAGTCCAAGATCTTCGACCGGGACGGCATCTCGGGCACCCCGACCCTGAAGATGGACGGCAAGACGCTGACCGGCCCCGACGGCAAGAACCCGCCCATGAACGTGGCCGACTTCAACAAGGCGCTCGACGCGGCCATGAAGGGCTGACGTCCCGGCGGAATCCGGCTTCCACGTGAAGAGCGGGCGAACAGGGGGAGTTGGCCCGCTCCCACATGTGTACCAGCCAGTAACATGACCGCCCGTGACCAGTCGACAGAGATCATTTTCGGCCTCCGAGCGCCACACCTCCCTCTCGCCCCGCCGCCGTACGGTCGTCAAGGCCGCGGCGGCGACCGCTGTGCTGGCCGCGCCGCTCGCCGCCACGCTTCCGGCGCGCGCCGCCGGCCAGGCTCCCGCCTTCCTGCACGGTGTCGCCTCCGGCGACCCGCTGCCCGACGGTGTGCTGCTGTGGACCCGGGTGACCCCGACCCCGCAGGCGGTGCCCGGCTCCGGGATCGGCCCGGACACCGAGGTGAGCTGGGTCGTCGCCAAGGACAAGGCGTTCACCAGCGTCGTCGCCAAGGGCACCGTGAAGGCGACCGCCGCCTCCGACCACACCGTGAAGGCCGACGTCCGCGGTCTGCAGCCGGCGACCGACTACTGGTTCCGCTTCTCGGCCGGCGCCGTCGACTCCCCCGTGGCCCGCACCCGCACCGCCCCGGCGGCGGACGCGGCCGTGTCCGGGCTGCGCTTCGGCGTGGTCACCTGCGCCAACTGGGAGGGCGGCTACTTCGCCCCCTACCGCCACCTCGCCGCCCGGGGTGACCTCGACGCCTGGCTGCACCTCGGCGACTACATCTACGAGTACAAGTCCGGCGAGTACGCGGCCCGCGGCACGGTCGTCCGCCCGCACGCGCCGGCGGGCGAGATCATCACGCTCGCCGACTACCGCACCCGGCACGGCAGGTACAAGACCGACCCCGACCTGCAGGCCCTGCATCTGAAGGCGCCGGTCGTCGCGATCTGGGACGACCACGAGTTCGCCGACAACGCCTGGTCGGGCGGCGCGGTCAACCATACCGAGGGCGCCGAGGGCACCTGGACCGCGCGCAAGGCCGCCGCCAAGCAGGCCTACTTCGAGTGGATGCCGGTCCGCCCCGCGATCGAGGGCACCACCTACCGGCGGCTGCGCTTCGGCAAGCTCGCCGACCTGTCCCTGCTGGACCTGCGCTCCTTCCGCTCCCAGCAGGCGTCGGCGGGCAGCGGCTCGGTGGACGACCCGAACCGGACGATCACCGGGCGCGCCCAACTCGACTGGCTGAAGGCCAGCTTGAAGGCTTCCGACACCACGTGGCGGCTGGTCGGCAACTCGGTGATGATCGCGCCCTTCGTCATCGGTTCTCTCACCGCCGACCTGCTGAAGCCGCTCGCCAAGCTGCTCGACCTGCCGCAGGACGGCATCGGGATCAACACGGACCAGTGGGACGGCTACACCCACGACCGGCGTGAACTCCTCGACCACCTGCGCACGAACGCCATCGCCAACACCGTCTTCCTGACCGGTGACATCCACATGTCCTGGGCCAACGACGTGCCGGTGGACGCGGGCACCTACCCGCTGTCGCCGTCGGCGGCCACCGAGTTCGTGATCACCTCGGTGACCTCCGACAACCTCGACGACATCGTCAAGGTTCCCGAGGGCACGGTCTCCGCCGTCGCCGCGCCGCTCATCGAGGCCGCCAACCGGCACGTCCACTGGGTCGACACCGACCGGCACGGCTACGGCGTGCTGGACATCACCGCCGACCGGGCGCAGATGGACTACTACGTGGTGTCCGACCGCACCGACCTCAACGCGACCTCCAGGTGGGAGCGTTCGTACCGCACCCGCAGCGGCACGCAGAAGGTCGAGCGGGCCTACGACCCCGTGTAGGGCGTACCGCTCACGCGCCCTTGAGGCTGTCGAGGAAGCCGAGCGCCACCCGCCAGGTGGCCTCGGCGGCCTCGGCGTCGTAGTCCGGCAGCCCCGGGTCGGTGTACAGGTGCCCGGCGCCCGCGTACCGGTAGACCTCCACGTCCGCACCGGTCCGGCCCATCTGGAGATACCAGGCGCTCAGCCAGTCGTCCGTCTCGAACGGGTCCGGCTCGGCCACGTGCAGCTGCACCGGCAGATCCTCCGCCCGCGCGTTCGGCGCGATGTCCGACGTGCCGTGCAGGAGCAGCAGCCCGCGCGCCTTGTCGTCGCCGAGGGCGAGGGTCTGGGCCACGGAGGCGCCGAGCGAGAAGCCCGCGTACACGAGCCCGCGCTCGGAGTACGGCGCCGCCGCCAGTACGGCCCGCTTCAGCAGCTCGTCCTTGCCGATCTCCTCCTTGTGCGCCATGCCCTCCTCGACGGTGTCGAACGTGCGCCCCTCGAAGAGGTCCGGCGTCCACACCTCGTGGCCCGCCGCGCGCAACCGGTCCGCGGCCTCCCGCACCGCGGGCCTGAGGCCGTAGGTCGAATGAAAGAGCATGATGTTCATGAGGCCAATGGTGCCAGCAGGCGCGGCACCGCCGGCGCCTCCGTGGCCGCACAGGCGCCGCCTGCCGTCAGTGACCGCGCTCCGCGCCGCCGTTGACCTGCACGATCTGTGAGGTGACGTGTCCGGCGGCGGGCGAGGCCAGCCAGTGCAGGGTCGACGCCACGTCTCCCGGTGTCCCGGCGCGGCCGGTCACCGTGTCCCCGATGAGCCGCGCCCGCCGAGCCTCGTCCATCGTGTCCCCGAAGAACTCGGTGTCCTCGACGTACCCCGGCGCGACCACGTTCACGGTGATGCCGTGCGGGCCGAGCTGCCGGGCCAGGTCGTGCGCGTAGGGGTGCAGGCCGGCCTTGGCCGCCGCGTAGGCGCCGCTGCCCGAACCGCGGTAGGCGGCGATGGAGCTGACGAAGAGCACCCGTCCGCCGGGCTCGGCGAGGCGGTTCTTCAGCGCTTCGGTGAGCAGCGCGGCCGTCAGCACGTTCTGTCTGAAGTTGACGGTCCAGTCGTGGGCCACCCGGTCCAGGGGGTCGTCGCTGCCGGACGGCCGCTCCCGTTGCCCCGCGCCGCCCGCGCTGTGCACCAGGACGTCGACGGTGCCGAGCTCCTCGGCGACGAACCGGGCCACCCCTCGGACCTGATCGGGCTCGGCGAGGTCCGCGGCGTAGGTGAGCGCCCCGGGCACACCGGCCTTCTCCAGCACCTCGGCCCGCCGCCCGAGGAGCAGCACCTGGTCCCCGTCCGCCGCGAACGCCTGGGCGGTGGCCAGCCCGATGCCCGTACCCCCGCCACTGATCACAATGTTCCGCGTCATGATCAGAGCGTAGGCACGGACCGCCGGGCGGCGCGGAAGTTTTCCACAGGCACCACACATTCGTACGACTGTCAAGCCACCCCTGTGCGTCGGCGTGCGCAGGCGTTCAGCGCAGGCTCCGCACGTCGAGATGGCGCAGGACACGGTCCACGATCTCCGGGTCCGCCCCGGGCTCGCTCCGTGCCGCGAGGACCTCGTGCCGGGCCGCGCTCATCATCTCGTTCTGGATGCGCCTGATCCGCCGGAGCCGCTTGGCCCGCTGGAGCTGTGCCTCGCGCCGCTCCTCCTCGCCCATGTCGGGGCTGATCCGGATGCCGATGTCGAAGGCGCGGCGCAGCATCTGCTCCGCCAGGTCCTCGGGCAGGTCCTCGACCTGCTCGATCTCCCGCAGCCTGCCCTTCGCCGCCTTCGCCGCGCGCACCGCCAGCTCCTTCTCGAACTCCTTCTCCCGCTCGGAGTCGGCCCGCACCCCGAGCCGCTTCACCAGCCAGGGCAGGGTGAGTCCCTGAAGCACCAGGGTGACGACGATGACCCCGAAGGCGATGAAGACGATCTCGTCCCGGTCCGGGAAGGGGGCCCCGTCGTCGAGCGTCAGCGGGACGGCCAGCGCCAGCGCCACCGAGGCCACCCCGCGCATCCCGGACCACCACATGACGACGGTCTCCCGCCAGCTGACCGGGATCTCCTCGTCGTAGTCCCGCCGCGCGTGCAGCCGCTTGGTCAGCCAGGTCGCGGGCAGCAGCCACACCAGGCGTACGACGATCACCACGCCCGTGACGGCGGCGGCCCAGCCGATCAGCTCGCCCCAGCGGCCCTCGGCCGTACGGATGGCGTTGTGCAGCTCCAGGCCGATGAGCCCGAAGGCCACGCCCGTGACGAGGGTGTCGATGATGTCCCAGAAGGTGTACCCGGCCAGCCGCGTCATCACGTCGTCGGCGTCGGTGGCGTACTCGGCCAGGAAGAGCGCCGTGGTGAGCACGGCGAGCACCCCGGAGCCGTGCAGCTTCTCCGCGAGCACGTAGGAGGCGTAGGGCACCAGCAGGGTCATGCCGATCTGGAGGGTCGGATCGCCCAGCAGGTCCATCAGCTTGTTCGCGCCCCAGCCGAGCGCCACCCCGACGACCACGGCGACCACGGCGGACAGCACCAGGTCCAGGCCGGCCTGCCAGGCCGAGAAGGTGCCGCTCACGACGGCGGCGATCGCCACGTGGTAGAGCACGATGGCCGTGACGTCGTTGAAGAGTCCCTCGCCCTCCAGGATCGACACCAGCCGGCGCGGCAGCCCGAGCTGTCCGGCGACGCTGGTCGCGGCGACCGGGTCGGGCGGGGCGATCAGCGCGCCGAGGGCGACGGCGGCACCGATCGACAGCCCGGGCACGATCGCGTTGGCGACGTACGCCACGCACACCGTCGTCACGAACACCAGGGCGACGGCGAGCAGGAAGATCGGCCGGATGTTGGCCGTGAACTGCCGCCAGGAGGTGCGGCGCACGGCGGCGTAGAGCAGCGGCGGCAGCAGCCCGGGCAGGATCAGCTCCGGCGGGATGTTCACGTCGGGCACGAAGTCGGCCACCGCGAGGAGCCCGCCGAAGACCGTCATCAGCACCGGCGCCGGCAACCCGAACCGGTCCCCCACCGGCACGCTCACCAGGGCCCCGAGCAACAGGACGAACAACAGGGCCAACTGATCCACGGCCGGCGCTCCGGAGGGTCGACGGTCACACAGCTGGCCTCAAGCCTGCCATCCGGCCACCGGGAGCGCGCGTCGCTACAGGGCGCGGCGCATCGCCCGGTGCGGCATGCCGGCGTCCGGGAACTCCGGGCCGTACGCCGCGTAGCCGAGGCGCTCGTAGAAGCCCAGGGCGTGGGTCTGGGCGTGCAGGTCCACGGCGGTGAGGCCACGCGCGCGTGCCGCGTCCTCGACGGCCCGCACCAGAGCCGCGCCGACGCCGGCTCCGCGGGCGGCCCGGGAGACGGCGAGCCGTCCCAGGCAGCCCACCGAGGTGTCCGCGCCGGTCTTCGCGACGGCCGCCGCGCCGTGCAGCAGCCGTCCGGTGCCGAGCGGCACACCGTCCTCGCGGATCGCCAGCACGTGCACGGCGTCCGCGTCGTAGGCGTCGTACTCCAGGTCCTCGGGGACGCCCTGCTCGCCCACGAAGACGTCCTTGCGGACCGCGAAGCAGGCCTCGCGGTCAGCGAGGTCCGCGGCGATCCGGACGGTGTAGGCCACGCTCATGCGTACGTCTCTTCGCGGACCTGGTCGAGGGCCTGCTGGAGATCCTCGGGGTAGTCGCTCGCGAACTCCACCCACTGCCCGTCCGCGGGGTGCTCGAAGCCGAGCCGGACCGCGTGCAGCCACTGGCGGGTCAGGCGCAGCCGCTTGGCGAGGGTCGGATCGGCGCCATAGGTCAGGTCGCCGACGCAGGGGTGTCGGTGGGCGGCCATGTGGACGCGGATCTGGTGGGTGCGGCCGGTCTCCAGCTTCACGTCCAGCAGGGAGGCGGCGCGAAAGGCCTCGATGAGGTCGTAGTGCGTCACGGAGGGCTTGCCGTCGGCCGTGACCGCCCACTTGTAGTCGTGCTGGGGGTGCCGGCCGATGGGCGCGTCGATCGTGCCGCTCGTCGGGTCGGGGTGGCCCTGGACCAGCGTGTGGTAGCGCTTGTCGACCGTGCGCTCCTTGAACTGGCGCTTGAGCGAGGTGTACGCCCGCTCCGACTTGGCGACCACCATCAGGCCGGAGGTGCCGACGTCCAGGCGGTGCACGATGCCCTGGCGCTCGGCGGCGCCGGAGGTGGAGATCCGGTATCCCGCCGCGGCGAGGCCGCCGATGACGGTCGGGCCGCTCCAGCCCGGCGAGGGGTGCGCGGCCACGCCGACCGGCTTGACGATCACGACCACGTCATCGTCGTCGTACACGATCTCCATGCCCTCGACCGGCTCGGCCACCACCTGCACCGGCGCGGGCGCCTGCGGCATCTCGACCTCGAGCCAGGCGCCGCCGCGCACCCGCTCGGACTTGCCGACCACCGCGCCGTCGACCTGGACCTTGCCGGCCGCGGCCAGCTCGGCCGCCTTCGTGCGGGAGAAGCCGAACATGCGCGAGATGGCGGCGTCGACGCGCTCGCCCTCCAGGCCGTCGGGCACGGGCAGGGTACGGATCTCGGGAATCGTGCTCACCCGTCGAGTATGCCGGACGGCCCGGACACCCCCGAACGTGCCTGTGGACAACTCCGGGCGGCCCCGTCAGTCCTTGTGGATCGTGCCGTCCGGGTCCAGGCCGCGGAAGGACAGCAGCACGATCAGGATGCCGCCGCACACGATCGCCGAGTCGGCCAGGTTGAACACCGCGAAGCCCTTCGGCGCGATGAAGTCCACGACCTGGCCCTCGAAGATCCCGGGCGAGCGGAAGATCCGGTCGGTCAGGTTGCCGAGCGCGCCGCCGAGCAGCAGGCCGAGGGCGACCGCCCAGGGGAAGCTGTACAGCTTGCGGGCCAGCCTGATGATGACCGCGATCACCGCCGCGGCGATCACCGTGAAGATCACCGTGAACGCGCCGCCGAAGCCGAAGGCGGCGCCCGGGTTGCGGATGGCGTGCAGCTCCAGCAGGTCCCCGACCAGCTTGATCGGCTCGTGGCCCTCCAGCTTGGCGACCACGAGCGTCTTGCTGATCAGGTCGAGGGCGTACGCGAACGCGGCCACCGCGAACAGCACGGCGATCCGGCGCCCGCGACCACTGCGCGCGTGCGCCTCCTGCCCACCGGTGCCGGCCGCGGCGGACACGCCGGAGCCGGTCGGCGCGCCGGGCGTGCTGTGCTCGCCGCTGTCGTCCGGGGTGTCCGGCGTACCGATGATGCGCTCCGCCTCTGCCACGTGAGTCCCTCAACCTAGGTGCCTGACTGAGGACGAGACTACGGCACGCCCGCCCGGCCCCTCACGCTCAGGAGCGACGTTCCTGCTTCTGCTTGCACTCCACGCACAGGGTGGCCCTCGGGAAGGCCTGCATCCGGGCCTTGCCGATGGGATTGCCGCAGTTCTCGCACAGTCCGTAGGTGCCCGCGTCCAGCCGCTCCAGGGCGTGCTCGTTCTGGATCAGCATCTCGCGCGCGTTGGCGGCCAGCGCCATCTCGTGCTCGCGCGTGATGTTCTTGGTCCCGGTGTCGGCCTGGTCGTCGCCCGCGCCGTCCCCGGAGTCCCGCATCAGGCCCACGAGGGACGCCTCGGAGGAGCTGATCTCGGCGCGCAGCCGCTCCACCTCGGACAGCAGCTCGGCGCGGGCCTCCGCGACCTCTTCCGGGGTCCAGGGGTCCTCTCCGGGACGCACCGCCAGCTCGCCGGGCTCCGCCGCGGCGAGCCGTGCCTTGGGTACGGCGGTCTGTTCGGCCGTGGCCGTGCCAGGAGTCTTCTTCGCAACCACTGTCGTGGCTCCCGTCTGCTTCGCGGCCCGCGCCGCGCCCGCTTTCTTGGCCGTGCTCTTCCCGGCCGCCTCCGTGGAGGCGGCCGCCGCAACCGTCCTGCCGGCGCCGGTCTTCTTCGCCGCCGGCACCTCGACGGCCGCCTTGTCCACCGCCACCCCCTTCGCCGCCGCCTTCTTCCGGGCGTCCTTCCCGGCCGCCTTCTTGGCCGCCGTCTTCCCCGCCGCCGGCTTCTTCCCGGCCTTCGGCGCCACGTCGGCCTCCGCGGTCTTCCGGGCGGCCTTCTTCACGCCCGCCGTCTCGGCCGGCGCCTTCCCGACGGCCTTGACCGCTTTGACGGCCTTGGCGTCCTTCACATCTCTGGCATCCTTCGCGGCCGTCTTTTCCGCGGCCGCGTGCCTGGCCCGGCCGGTCGCCGGCTGCTCTACGGCGGTCTTCTTCGCCACCATGGCCGCGGCCCCTTCACATATTGTGATCTTGCTCGCGAATCGTGCTGGGACGATAAATCGACTTGAGTCCCGCGGCAACGGGGCACACCGCCCGATTCGCCCGCCCGGCACCCCCCGAGCAGCGGGCCTGCATCGGTTGTGCCCAGCTCCCCGCCGGGTAATCCGCTCCGGCGGCGACGGCTGGACACGCACGCGCGTGCCCTCGCCATTCGGGTCATGCCGGCCGGTCGCCGCGCGGACGGCCCCGACCCGCGGAACGCGGGCCCGGGGAAAACCGGTCAGCCGCTGTCCGTGCGGCGCCGTACACTGGGCGGAGCGAGAAGCGTGGATGGGGACGAGTAGCGGCGTACGCGGCCGAGAGCGACCCGGGGACGGTGTGAGCCCGGGGGCGAGCGCGACGTGAAGATCACCCCGGAGCCGCCGGAAGAAAGCCACAGCCGTGAGGCCGGGGCGAGTAGAGCCGGCTTCGCGACCCCAATGAGGGGGCTCACCGGAGCACAGGGCGCACCGGCGGGCCAAGGAGGGTGGTACCGCGGGAGCGCGCCGCACACGGCGTAGACAGGATCGAATGCTCTCGTCCCTCCGACGGAAGGCAGCAAGTCCGTTGGAGGATGCTCGCAGATGACAGCGCCGACGTACCGCCAGGTGCCCGCACAGGTCGACCTGCCCGCGCTTGAGCACGCCGTGCTCGACTTCTGGCGCGAGCAGAAGATCTTCGCCAAGAGCCTGGAGCAGTCCGAGGGCCGCCCGGAGTGGGTGTTCTACGAGGGCCCGCCCACCGCGAACGGCATGCCCGGCGCCCACCACATCGAGGCCCGCGTCTTCAAGGACGTCTTCCCCCGCTTCCGCACCATGCGGGGCTACCACGTGGCCCGCAAGGCCGGCTGGGACTGTCACGGCCTGCCCGTGGAGCTGGCGGTCGAGAAGGAGCTGGGCTTCTCCGGCAAGCAGGACATCGAGGCGTACGGCATCGCCGAGTTCAACGCCAAGTGCCGCGAGTCCGTGACCCGGCACACCGACGCCTTCGCCGAGCTGACAACCCGCATGGGCTACTGGGTCGACATGGACGACGCCTACCGGACCATGGACCCCGAGTACGTGGAGTCGGTCTGGTGGTCCCTGAAGGAGATCTTCGGCAAGGGCCTGCTGGTCCAGGACCACCGCGTCGCCCCCTGGTGCCCGCGCTGCGGCACCGGCCTGTCCGACCACGAGCTGGCGCAGGGCTACGAGACGGTCGTCGACCCGTCCGTGTACGTCCGTTTCCCGCTCACCTCCGGTCCGCTGGCCGGCGAGGCCGCGCTCCTGGTGTGGACGACGACCCCCTGGACCCTGGTGTCCAACACGGCGGTCGCCGCGCACCCGGAGGTCACCTACGTCGTCGCCACCAACGGCGAGGAGAAGCTCGTCGTCGCCGAGCCGCTGCTCGCCAAGGCGCTCGGCGAGGGCTGGGAGACCACGGGCCGGACCTTCACCGGTGCCGAGATGGAGCGCTGGACCTACCAACGTCCGTTCGAGCTCGTGGAGTTCCCGGCTCCGGCCCACTTCGTGGTCAACGCCGACTACGTCACCACCGAGGACGGCACGGGTCTGGTCCACCAGTCCCCCGCCTTCGGTGAGGACGACCTCAAGGTCTGCCGCGCCTACGGCCTGCCGGTCGTGAACCCGGTCCGCCCGGACGGCACCTTCGAGGAGGACGTCCCCCTGGTCGGCGGCGTCTTCTTCAAGAAGGCGGACGAACGGCTCACGGAGGACCTCCAGCAGCGCGGCCTCCTCTTCAAGCACGTCGCGTACGAGCACAGCTACCCGCACTGCTGGCGCTGCCACACCGCGCTGCTGTACTACGCGCAGCCGTCCTGGTACATCCGCACGACGGCGATCAAGGACCGCCTGATCCAGGAGAACGAGAAGACCAACTGGTTCCCGGACACGGTCAAGCACGGCCGGTACGGCGACTGGCTGAACAACAACATCGACTGGGCGCTGTCCCGCAACCGCTACTGGGGCACCCCGCTGCCGATCTGGCGCTGCGAGGACGACCACCTCACCTGCGTCGGCTCGCGCGCGGAGCTGACCGAGCTGTCCGGCACCGACCAGTCGGCCCTCGACCCGCACCGGCCGTACATCGACGAGGTCACCTTCGCCTGCACGCACGAGGGCTGCGGCAAGACGGCCACGCGCGTGCCGGAGGTCATCGACGCCTGGTACGACTCGGGCTCGATGCCGTTCGCGCAGTGGGGCTACCCGTACAAGAACAAGGAGCTGTTCGAGAGCCGCTACCCGGCGCAGTTCATCTCCGAGGCGATCGACCAGACTCGCGGCTGGTTCTACACGCTGATGGCCGTCGGCACGCTGGTCTTCGACAAGTCGTCGTACGAAAACGTCGTCTGCCTGGGTCACATCCTGGCCGAGGACGGCCGCAAGATGTCCAAGCACCTGGGCAACATCCTCCAGCCGATCCCGCTCATGGACGCCAACGGCGCGGACGCGGTGCGCTGGTTCATGGCGGCGGGCGGCTCCCCGTGGGCGGCGCGCCGCGTCGGCCACGCCACCATCCAGGAGGTCGTCCGCAAGACCCTGCTGACGTACTGGAACACGGTCGCCTTCCAGGCGCTGTACGCCCGTACGTCCCAGTGGGCGCCGAGCGCGGCGGACCCGGCCCCGGCCGAGCGCCCGCTGATCGACCGCTGGCTGCTGTCCGAGCTGCACGCCCTCACCGACCAGGTGACGCAGGCGATGGAGGCGTTCGACACCCAGCGCGCCGGCAAGCTGCTGTCCGCGTTCGTCGACGACCTGTCCAACTGGTACGTCCGCCGCTCGCGCCGCCGGTTCTGGCAGGGCGACAAGGCGGCGCTGCGCACACTGCACGAGGTGCTGGAGACGGTCACCAAGCTGATGGCGCCGATCACCCCGTTCATCACCGAGCGGGTGTGGCAGGACCTGGTCGTGCCGGTGACGCCGGGCGCCGTGGAGTCCGTGCACCTGGCCGCCTGGCCGGAGGCGGACCTGTCGGCGATCGACCCCGAGCTGTCGAAGCAGATGGTCCTGGTCCGCCGGCTGGTGGAGCTGGGCCGTGCCACGCGCGCGGAGTCGGGCGTCAAGACCCGCCAGCCGCTGTCCCGCGCGCTGATCGCGGCGACCGGCTTCGAGGCACTGGACCCGGAGCTGCACACGCAGATCACCGAGGAGCTGAACGTCTCCGCGCTGGCGTCGCTGTCCGATGCCTCCGCTGGTCCAGCGGGAGGCGGATCCCTGGTGGACACCACCGCCAAGGCCAACTTCCGTGCGCTGGGCAAGCGGTTCGGCAAGCGGGTGCAGGACGTGGCGAAGGCGATCGCGAACGCCGACGCGGCCGCGCTGTCCCTGGGCCTGCGTGAGGGCACGGCCTCGGTGGAGGTCGACGGCGAGACCGTCACCCTCGCCCCGGACGAGGTGATCATCACCGAGACCCCGCGCGAGGGCTGGTCGGTGGCGTCCGACTCCGGTGCCACGGTGGCGCTGGATCTGGAGATCACCGAGGAGCTGCGACAGGCGGGCCTGGCCCGTGACGCGATCCGGCTGATCCAGGAGGCCCGCAAGAACAGCGGCCTGGACGTGGCCGACCGGATCGCTCTGCGGTGGGTGTCGACCGATCCGGCGGTGGTCGCCGCGCTGAGCGAGCACGGTGAGCTGATCGCGGACGAGGTTCTGGCGACCGACTTCGCGCAGGGTGAGGCCGACGACAGCTACGGCGAGCCGTTCACCGACGAGGGCCTGTTGCTCACGTTCCGGCTGCGGAAGGCGTAGGCGCCGAGCCGTTCGAGAAGGGCCCGGTCTCCGGTTCGGAGGCCGGGCCCTCTTCATGCGCCCGCACGCGCAACGCGCGTAAAAGGGGCGGGGCCCCGGACCGAAGTCCGGGGCCCCGCCCTGTTGAACGCTGCCGACGCCTCAGGCGTACTACTCACCGTGCCCGGTGCTCAGTTGTCGTCCTCGTCGATCAGGAACCCGCGCATCGGCGAGGGAGCCTGGCCCATCGGGGACGGACCCTGCGGGCGGACCGGGGCCATCGGCTGGGTCATGGCCGGGGTCATCTGCTGCTGGCCGCCGTAGGACGGGCCGGACGGAGCGGGGTTGCCGCCCATCGTCTGGTTGCCGCCGTAGGACGGGGCGCTCGCGCCGGCCGGAGCCATGGAGGGCGCCGGGGACGGCGGCAGCGACGCGGTGGCCGGAGTGCGCGGCGGCGCCAGGGAGTCGTCGGCCTGGGTCTCCAGCTGACGCAGCTGGGACTCGAGGTACGACTTCAGGCGCGTGCGGTACTCGCGTTCGAAGCCGCGCAGGTCCTCGACCTTGCGCTCCAGCGTGGCGCGGGCGGACTCCAGCGAGCCCATCGCGACGCGGTGCTTCTCCTGCGCGTCCCGCTCCAGGGCGTCGGCCTTGGCACGGGCGTCACGCTCCAGACCCTCGGCGCGGCTGCGGGCCTCGCCGACGATCTTGTTGGCCTCGGAGCGGGCCTCGGCGATCGCCTGGTCGGCGGTCTGCTGGGCCAGCGAGAGGACACGGGCGGCGCTGTCGCCACCGGGGCCCTGACCGGGGCCGCCCATCGGACCGCCCATGGGGCCGCCCATCGGACCACCCATCTGCTGCTGCATGGGAGGCTGACCGCCCATCGGGCCCTGGCCCATGGGGCCCTGACCCATCGGACCCTGGCCCATCGGACCGGGACCCTGGGGACCACCCTGACCGCCGCCGGGACCGGCGGGCAGCTGCGGGGCACCGCTCGGCAGCTGGGGCGGGCCACCCATGGGGCCACCCATCTGCTGCTGCGGCGGGCCCGATATGCCGGCGGGCACCGGCGCGCCGGGACCTCGCATGCCCTGCTGCTGCGGATGCGGCTGCTGGTCCTGCTCCGGCGGGCCCTTGCGCATGTTCTGCTGGTTCTGCGCGGCCGCACGGGTCGCCGCGGCCAGCTTGGCGCGCAGGTCCTCGTTCTCGCGGAGCAGACGGGTCAGTTCGGCTTCGACCTCGTCGAGGAAGGCATCGACCTCGTCCTCGTCATAGCCTTCTCGGAGGCGGACGGTCGTGAACTGCTTGTTCCGCACGTCCTCGGGGGTCAACGGCATCTCTTCACCTCAACGTAGTCATCGGCAGTCGGCAAGACCGTATCGTCCATCCTCATCCCCCAAAGTTCCCCGTGATGGACAGGAGGATGTAGACGATGATCATCAGTACGAAGAAGGACAGGTCGAGCGCCACGCCCCCGAGACGCAGCGGCGGAATGAACCGCCGCAGAAGCTTCAGCGGTGGATCGGTGACAGTGTAGGTGGCCTCCAGAACGACCACCATGGCCTTGCCGGGTTGCCACGAGCGGGCGAACTGGAACACGTAGTCCATGACGAGCCGGAAAATGAGCACGGCGAGGAACACCAGTAGCGCGGTGTGGACCACCGTGACGAACACGCTCATGGCCTGCGCTTCCCTCTCCCCTGTTTCCCGTGCTCTTCCGAATGTCGATCGGTCGTGCGTCTCAGCTCTGGTTGAAGAACCCGCCCTCTGCGATGCGGGCCTTGTCCTCCGCCGTGACATCGACGTTAGCAGGAGACAACAGGAACACCTTCTGCGTCACCCGCTCGATGCTGCCGTGAAGACCAAACACCAATCCAGCCGCAAAGTCGACAAGTCGCTTCGCATCTGTGTCGTCCATCTCAGTCAGATTCATGATCACCGGGGTGCCTTCACGGAAGTGTTCCCCGATGGTACGGGCCTCGTTGTAGGTCCGCGGGTGAAGTGTGGTGATCCGGTACGGCTCTCGTTCCGACACGACCTTGGGCATGATCACCGGCGCGTTCTTCTCCAGGGACTGACGTTCTTGTGTGATGGATGCCACGGGCGCGATGCGCGCCGGACGTCCCGATTCCGCGGCGAGCGAAGTCGAACGGGCCACCGGCTCGCGGGGCGCGGGCGGTTGGACGATTCGCACCTCTTCGTCCCTTTGGGACTGATGTGCGCTGTGCGACTGGTGTGACGGTTCGTGCCGTCGGTGGTCCCGCTCCGGCTCCGGGTCCAACTCGGGCTCGAAGTCGTCGTCGGGGTCGAATCCGCGGCCGTCGTACCCATCGTCCTCCACGAGGCCGAGGTAGACCGCCATCTTGCGCATCGCGCCGGCCATGCTCTGAGTCCTCCGCTCTGTGGTGGATCGACCGACTACTGCCAAGTGCCCGCGATCCACGAGGTCGTTGTGCCCGTCTTCACAGGCATTGACCATATTTTCTGCTGTGGTCCGACTTCCTGGCGACGTTACCCGAGCCTGGGGCGGACTCCGAGTACCGCAGTGCCGACGCGCACATGTGTCGCCCCGGCCGCCACGGCCTGTTCGAGGTCCGCACTCATCCCTGCCGACACCATGGTTGCAGCCGGATGCGTCCGGCGCAGGTCGGTCGACAAATCCATGAGCCGCTCGAACGCCGCCTGTTCGCGTCCCGCGTACTCCCCGGCGAGCGGAGCGACGGTCATCAGACCGTCGAGCCGCAGTCCGGGCGCGTCCGCGACGAGGTCGGCCAACTCTTCGATTCCGTCCGGGCCGACACCACCCCGCTCGCCCCGTCCGCCGGCCCCCGCGTCGAGCGCCACCTGGATCAGGCACCCCACCTCGCGCCCCACCCGCACCGCCTCCTTCGACAGGGTCGTGACGAGCCGGGAACGATCCACGGACTGCACGACATCGGCGTAACCGACCACGGAACGCACCTTGTTGGTCTGTAGTTGACCGACAAAATGCCACTTAAGAGGCAGATCCGCACATGCGGCCGCCTTCGGTGCCGCGTCCTGGTCGCGGTTCTCGGCGACGTGACGCACACCGAGTTCCGACAGGATCCGCACATCGCTCGCCGGGTAGGTCTTGGTGACCACGATGAGGGTCACCTCCTCCCGCTCGCGCCCCGACGCCGCACACGCGGCGGTGATGCGCTCCTCCACCTTCGCCAGGTTTGCGGCGAGTTCGGTCTTACGGTCCGTCATGCCCCATCAGTCCAGCCAGACATAGCCAGCGAGCCGCCCGGTGGTGCGGTCACGGCGGTACGAGAAGTGGTCCTTCGACTCCAGCGTGCACGCCGGTGACTGCGCCCGGTCGCGCACCCCGAGCCGGTCGAGCTGCGCGTGCACCCCGGCGCTCACGTCGACCGCCGGCGTGCCCCAGCTCGTCTCGGCGTGCGCCGCCGGCTCGACGGCGGCCACCTCGGCGCGCATCGCCTCCGGCACCTCGTAGCACCGGCCGCACACGGCGGGTCCGGTGCGGGCGGCGATCCGGCCCGGCTCGGCGCCGAGTTCGACCATGGCCCGTACGACGGCGTGCACGACGCCCCCGACCATGCCCGGCCGGCCCGCGTGGGCCGCGGCGGCGATCCCGGCGACGGGGTCGGCCAGCAGCACCGGCACGCAGTCGGCGGTGAGCACGGCGAGGGCGAGCCCGCGGCGGGCGGTGACGACCGCGTCGGCCTCGGGCGCCGGGCGCTCGCCCCAGGGCTCGTCCACGACCGCCACGTCCGCGCCGTGCACCTGGTGCATCCACACGACCTGATCGGCGGCGAGGCCCAGCGACTTCGCGGCCAGTTCCCGGTTGGCCAGGACCGCCTCGGGCGTGTCGCCGACGGCGCCGCCCAGGTTCAGCTCCTCATACGGAGCGGCGCTCACCCCGCCCCACCGGTCGGTGAAGGCGAAGTGCGCGCCGCTCACGCTCTCGCGCTGTCCTATCACTTCAGGAAGTCCGGGACGTCCAGCTCCTCGGCGGCGCTGTCCGAGTAGGTCCGCGACGGCGGCACCGGCGGGGCGACCGGGATGTCGGGCACCGGCTCGGGGGCCGGCTCCGGCTCCTCCTTCGGCGTCACGCTGCCCAGCGAGCCGAAGGTCGGACGGCTGGGCTCGGACTGCCGTACCGGAGCGGGATCCTCGCGGCGGGCCGGCACCGTGGCCGAGGCCGAGCCGATGACGTTGTCCCGGCGGGCCGGCGGCTGGCCGCCGTCGAAGCCGGCCGCGATCACGGTGACCCGGACCTCGTCGCCGAGGGCGTCGTCGATGACCGCGCCGAAGATGATGTTGGCCTCGGGGTGGGCGGCCTCGCTGACCAGCTGGGCGGCCTCGTTGATCTCGAACAGGCCGAGGTCGGAGCCGCCGGAGATGGAGAGCAGGACGCCGCGGGCGCCGTCGATGGACGCCTCGAGCAGCGGCGAGGAGATCGCCATCTCGGCGGCGGCCACCGCGCGGTCGTCGCCGCGGGCCGAGCCGATGCCCATGAGGGCCGAACCGGCCTCGGACATGACCGACTTGACGTCGGCGAAGTCGAGGTTGATCAGACCGGGGGTGGTGATGAGGTCGGTGATGCCCTGGACGCCGGAGAGCAGGACCTGGTCGGCGGACTTGAACGCGTCCAGGACCGAGACCTGGCGGTCCGAGATGGACAGCAGCCGGTCGTTGGGGATCACGATGAGGGTGTCGACCTCTTCGCGCAGTTCGGCGATGCCGTCCTCGGCCTGGTTCGCGCGGCGCCGTCCCTCGAAGGTGAACGGGCGCGTGACCACGCCGATGGTGAGGGCGCCGAGCGAGCGCGCGATGTTGGCCACGACGGGCGCGCCGCCGGTGCCGGTGCCGCCGCCTTCACCGGCCGTCACGAAGACCATGTCGGCCCCCTTGAGGACCTCCTCGATCTCCTCGCGGTGGTCCTCGGCGGCCTTGCGGCCGACTGCCGGGTTGGCGCCGGCGCCGAGTCCGCGGGTGAGTTCGCGGCCGACGTCGAGCTTGACGTCGGCGTCGCTCATCAACAGCGCCTGTGCGTCGGTGTTGATGGCGATGAACTCGACGCCCTTGAGACCGACCTCGATCATCCGGTTGATGGCATTGACACCACCGCCGCCGACACCGATGACCTTGATGACTGCGAGGTAGTTCTGCGGTGCTGCCACGTCGAAGGCCTCTCGCCTCGAATTACGTCGCCGTCTCCGTGCGGTGCCCCGCGCCGGGACGGCAGATGCCGAATGGGACGGTCCGTAGCGCCGACCCGAACCCTAACCCTGAAGTTTAGGGTTACCAGTGTGTCTGTTCCTTGAAGTCTTCTGAACAGGACACTAAGTCGACAAGTGGCGCCCGTTCAACGAACACGCCGAACCTCCCGTTTTTCTTTTCACCCTATGTGATCAGCCATAGCAGTGCCCAACCAGGGTGCTGGCCTGCGCTGATGTGCGTCAACTCCCCGATGACGCAGGGGCGGTGGGAACGCTGACATCGAAGTGCCTGGCGCGGGGAGCTGCTTTCATGAGAGCCGTGAGGGTCCGCGCCTTGGCGCTGCCGTTCTCGCTGCTCCCCCATGCCACCGTGCGGCCGTCGCCGAGCGCCAGCGAGATGTCGTCATAGGAACGGACTTGGAGCGCCCGGGCACCCTTGGCCACGGAGGGCGGCAGGTCTCCGGCGACCCTGACCGCCTCGCGCACCAGCCGGTCGATGCCGAAGCGCCGCAGGCTCGCGGCGGCGGAACCCGTGCGGGAGACGTTGAGTTCCAGGGCCGGAACGTTCCTCGGGGCCTGGGAAACCGTGGCGAACCGGACACCTTTGCCGTCGACTTCGACGAAGTTCTTACCGTCGCGCAGGAGCAGGACGGGAGCGCGCTCGGTCACTTTCAGACCGATTCCGTGGGGCCAGGCACGGACCGCGTCGATGGTGTCAATTCGGGGCAATTTCCGGCGAAGTCGGGCTTCGATGCCGTTGGTGTCGATGGAAATCATCGGCGCCCCGACCGGCACGGCCGCCGCGTCGCGCACCTCGGCGGGGGTCAGCACCCGGGTGCCGGACACCGAGACGTGGGTGACGCGCAGCCACGCGGAGCCGTACAACACCCAGGTGCCACCACCGCCGAGAAGAAGGGCGGCCACCGCCAGGATGACGATCGTACGAAGTCGCCGTCGTCTGAGGCGCCGGGCGGACGGCGGGCCGGACGACTCCTGTTGGCGTTTTCCGCGCTCGGCGGTAGTCGGTCCGGCCACCCTCACTGCCCTTTCGTCATACGGTCCTAACGGCGCGAGGCGATCGCCTCGTACACCATGCCGACGAGCAGCTCGTCGGCGTCCCGGCGGCCGAACTCGCTCGCCGCGCGGGACATCTCGTACAGCCGGTGCGGATCGGCGAGTACGGGCAGGACGTTCTGCTGCACCCACTCGGGAGTGAGTTCCGCGTCGTCGACGAGGAGTCCGCCGCCGGCCTTCACCACCGGCTGGGCGTTGAGCCGCTGTTCGCCGTTGCCGATGGGCAGCGGGACGTAGGCGGCCGGGAGTCCGACGGCGGAGAGTTCGGCGACGGTCATCGCGCCCGCACGGCAGAGCATCATGTCGGCCGCGGCGTACGCGAGGTCCATCCGGTCCAGGTAACTTACCGGGATGTAGGGGGGCATCCCCGGCATCTGGTGCACCTGCGGCAGTTCGTTCTTCGGTCCGACCGCGTGCAGGATCTGGATTCCGGCCTGCTGGAGCCAGGGCGCGACCTGCTGGACGACCTCGTTGAGGCGGCGGGCGCCCTGCGAGCCGCCGGTGACGAGCAGCGTCGGCAGGTTCGGGTCCAGGCCGAACATGTGGCGGGCCTCGGGGCGGGCCGCGGCGCGGTCCAGGGTGGCGATGGAGCGGCGCAGCGGGATGCCGATGTACCGCGCGTCACGCAGCTTGCTGTCCGGGGTGGAGACGGCGACCCGGGCCGCGTACCGCGAGCCGATCTTGTTGGCCAGGCCCGGGCGGGCGTTGGCCTCGTGGATCACGATGGGCACACCGAGGCGCTTGGCCGCGAGGTAGCCGGGCAGCGCGACATAACCGCCGAAGCCGACCACGCAGTCGGCCTTGGTGCGCTCCAGGATCTGCTCGGCGGCCTTGATCGTGCCGCGCAGCCGGCCCGGGACGGTGATCAGCTCGGGCGTGGGCTTGCGGGGCAGCGGCACCGCCGGGATCAGCGCCAGCTCGTAGCCGCGCTCCGGGACCAGCCGGGTCTCCAGGCCGCGCTCCGTGCCCAGGGCCGTGATCCCCACGGTCGGGTCCTGCCTGCGCAGGGCGTCCGCGAGGGCGAGCGCGGGCTCGATGTGGCCGGCGGTCCCCCCACCGGCGAGTACGACATGCACCGAAATTCACCGCTCTCCGGACGGACGCGCCCGTGGGGCACGCCGTCGCATCGTGTTCCATCTCCGGGGACTCCGACCGGACCCGGAGCCCCCGGCTCCCCGCTTTCTACCAAAGCGAGGTTGCCGCATCGCAAGCGCCGCCCGCGCAGCGGGCTCGTCGCGCGCGAAGGCGATCAGCAGCCCGATGGCGAACATGGTCGGCAGCAGGGCGGACCCTCCGTAGGAGAACAGCGGGAGAGGCACGCCGGCGATCGGCAGCAGGCCGAGCACCGCACCCATGTTGATCACCGCCTGGGCGGTGATCCACGTGGTCACGCCTCCCGCGGCGTACCTCACGAAGGGGTCCTCCGTGCGTCCGGCCACGCGGATACCCGCATAGCCTAGAGCCGCGAACAGGGCGAGTACCGACAGTGTCCCCGCGAGGCCCAGTTCCTCACCGGTGACCGCGAAGATGAAGTCGGTGTGCGCTTCCGGCAGTTGGCCCCATTTTTCCACACTCGCGCCGAGGCCGGATCCGAAGAGTCCGCCGGAGGCGAGGGCGTAGATGCCGTGCGCGCCCTGCCAGCACATGTCGTTCGGACCGGGGTCGGTGGCGGCGATGCACTTGAGGCGGGCGAGGCGGTGCGGGCTGGTCTGGATGGCGATGATGGCGAGGACGGCGGCGACGCCGAGCACGCCGGAGAACAGCCGGGTCGGCGCCCCCGCGAGCCACAGCAGCCCGAACAGGATCGCCGTCAGGATGATCGTCGTCCCCATGTCGCCGCCGAGCATGATCAGCCCCAGCAGCAGGAACGTGACCGGCACCAGCGGTACCAGCATGTGTTTCCACTGGGTCAGCAGCTTCTTGTCCTGTTTGCGCGCGATCAGGTCCGCGCCCCACAGCACCAGGGCGAGCTTGCCGAACTCGCTGGGCTGGATCTGGAAGGAGCCGCCCAGGGAGATCCAGTTCTGGTTGCCGTTGACCGCCATCCCTATCCCCGGCACCTGCACCAGGACCATCAGGAAGACGGCACCGGCGAGGATCGGGTACGCCAGCGCCCGGTGCAGCTTCACCGGCATCCGGGAGGCCACGAACATCAGGACGCCGCCGATGATCGCGGCGAGGAACTGCTTGCGGAAGAAGTACGACCCCGGCAGCGACAGCTGGAGCGCGGTGATCTGGGAGGCCGAGTAGACCATGACCAGGCCGAGCACGATGATCAGCATACTGCCGCCGAAGATCAGGTAATAGGCGGTCAGCGGGCGGTCCCAGGCCTTGCGCGCGCGCGTGTAGAACCGTTGGAACGGGTTCTCGCGCGCCGGCCGGGAGACGGCGGGACGGCGGGGTGCCCGCTGTACGGGCGGCCGGCCGGTACTGCTACCGGGCATCGGCGCCTCCCCTGAACCGCGGCCGTCCCACAGGCCCCTGTAGCGTCAGCCGTCCCACGCGTCCCTCCCAAGTTCCGCCCGGCGGGCGGCGCCGGGGTCAGGCTCCGAGTTCGCGGACCGCTGCCGCGAACGCGTCACCGCGCTGGTTGTAGTTGGTGAACATGTCCATGGAGGCGCAGGCCGGGGCAAGGAGCACCGTGTCGCCGGGCCGGGCAAGCCGCTTCGCTTCCGTCACCGCCTGGAGCATCGCCCCAGTGTCGGTCCGGTCGAGGTCGACCACGGGTACTTCCGGGGCGTGTCGCGCGAGGGCGTCACGGATCAGCGCACGGTCGGCGCCGATGAGGACCGCTGCGCGAAGTCGCTTCGCCGACCTGGCGACCAGCTCGTCGAAGGTCGCGCCCTTCGCCAGACCGCCCGCAATCCATACGATCGGTTCATATGCCGCCAACGAGGCTTCGGCGGCATGCGTGTTGGTCGCCTTGGAGTCGTCCACGTACGCGACCCCGTCGAGGTCGGCGACGTGCTCGATGCGGTGGGCGTCGGGGCGGAAGGCGCGCAGACCGTCGCGGACGGCGGAGGCGGGCACCCCGAAGGCGCGCGCGAGGGCCGCCGCGGCAAGGGCGTTGGCGATGTTGTGCGGGGCCGGCGGGTTGACGTCGGCGACCTCGGCCAGCTCCTGCGCGTTCTTCTGCCGGTTCTCGACGAAGGCGCGGTCGACCAGGAGGCCCTCCACGACGCCGAGTTGGGAGGGGGCGGGGGCGCCGAGGGTGAACCCGACGGCCCGGCAGCCCTCCTCGACCTCGGCCTCGCGGACCAGGTCCTCGGTGGCCTTGTCCTCGACGTTGTAGACGCAGGCGACCCGATTGCCCTCGTAGATACGGCCCTTGTCGCGCGCGTACGCCTCCATGGAGCCGTGCCAGTCGAGGTGGTCGGGCGCGAGGTTCAGCACGGCGGCGGAGTCGGCGCGCAGGGAGGGCGACCAGTGGAGCTGGTAGCTGGAGAGTTCGACGGCGAGGACGTCGTACTTCTCTTCGCCGAGGACGACGTCCAGCAGCGAGACGCCGATGTTGCCGACGGCGGCCGTGCGCAGGCCCGCGGCGGTGAGGATGGAGGCGAGCATGCGGACGGTGGTGGTCTTGCCGTTGGTGCCCGTGACGGCCAGCCAGGGCGCGGCGTCGGGGCCGCGCAGGCGCCAGGCCAGTTCGACGTCGCCCCAGACCGGCACGCCCGCCTGCTCGGCGGCCAGGAACAGCGGCTTGTCGGGCTTCCAGCCGGGCGTGGTGACGATCAGCTCGGTGCCCTCCGGCAGGCTTGCACCGTCACCGAGGCGCACGGTGATGCCGAGGGCTTCCAGTTCGGCGGCCTGCTCACGCGCGCGTGCGTCGTCGCCGTCGTTGACGACCGTGACGATCGCCCCGCGCGCGTGCAGCACCTTGGCCGCCGGGACGCCGGAGACACCGAGTCCGGCGACGGTGACGCGCATGCCCTGGAAGTCGAAGGGCTCCGAGCTGGAGGTCACTTTTCCGCTGCCCATCCTGCGTAGAAGAGGCCCAGTCCGACGATCACACAGATGCCCTGGATGATCCAGAATCGGACCACCACCAGGACTTCGGACCAGCCCTTGAGTTCGAAGTGGTGCTGCAGTGGCGCCATCCGGAAGACGCGCTTGCCGGTGAGCCGGAAGGAGCCGACCTGGATGACGACCGACATGGTGATGAGGACGAACAGGCCGCCCATGATCGCCACCAGCAGCTCCGTGCGGGAGAGGATGGCCAGACCCGTGAGCACACCGCCGAGGGCGAGCGAGCCGGTGTCGCCCATGAAGATCTTCGCCGGCGAGGTGTTCCACCACAGGAAGCCCAGGCAGGCACCCATGAGCGCGGAGGCGATCACGGCGAGGTCGAGCGGGTCGCGCACCTCGTAGCAGGCGGCCGGGTTCGTCAGGGTCTGCGCGTTGGCGCAGGACTCCTGGAACTGCCAGACGCCGATGAACGTGTAGGCGCCGAAGACGAGCACGGAGGCGCCGGTGGCGAGGCCGTCCAGACCGTCGGTCAGGTTCACGCCGTTCGACATCGCGAGGATCATGAACAGCGCCCAGACGACGAACAGCACCGGGCCGATCGTCCAGCCGAAGTCCGTGATGAACGACAGCTTGGTGGAGGCCGGGGTGTTGCCGCGCGCGTCGGCGAACTGCAGCGAGAGCACCGCGAAGGAGATGCCGACGATCAGCTGGCCGGCCATCTTCGCCTTGGCCCGCAGGCCCAGCGAACGCCGCTTGACGATCTTGATGTAGTCGTCGAGGAAGCCGACCAGGCCCATGCCGGACATCAGACCGAGCACCAGCAGGCCGGAGTAGGTGGGCGGGTAACCGGTGATGAGCTTGCTCAGGAAGTACGCGGCGATCGTCGCCAGGATGAAGGCGATGCCGCCCATGGTCGGCGTACCGCGCTTGCTGGCGTGCTCGCGCGGGCCGTCGTCACGGATGTACTGGCCGTAGCCCTTGCGGGCGAGGAGCTTGATCAGCAGCGGGGTGCCGACCAGCGTCAGGAAGAGGCCAATGACTCCTGAGAACAGGATCTGCTTCATCATCGGGCGGCAACCTCACCCTCGGCACCGGCTTCGAGCAACGCCTGGGCAACGCTCTCCAGCCCCACCGAACGGGACGCCTTCACGAGCACGACGTCGCCCGGGCGCAACTCGCTGCGCAACAGGTCGATCGCCGCCTGTGCGTCGGACACGTGCACCGACTCCTCACCCCACGAACCCTCGTTATATGCGCCCAGTTGCAGCCAGGAGGCCTCAATCCCCCCGACGGCGACGAGCTTGCTGACGTTGAGCCGGACGGCGAGCCGCCCGACGGCGTCGTGCTCGGCGAGCGCCTCGTCCCCCAGCTCGGCCATCTTGCCGAGCACCGCCCACGTCCGCCGTCCCTTGCCCATGGCCACGAGCGCCCTCAGGGCGGCCCGCATGGACTCGGGGTTGGCGTTGTAGGCGTCGTTGACGATGGTCACGCCGTCCGGGCGCTCGGTGACCTCCATGCGCCAGCGGGAGAGGGTGCCCGCCTCGGAGAGCGCGATGGCGATCTCTTCCGCGGACATGCCCAGCTCATGGGCGACGGCGGCCGCGGCGAGCGCGTTCGACACGTGGTGCTCACCGTACAGGCGCATGGTCACATCGCTTGCACCGGAGGGTGTGTGAAGCCTGAACGAGGGCTGTCCGCTGTCCGTGAGTCGCACGTTCTCGGCGCGTACGTCCGCTTCGGCCGACTCTCCGAAAAGGACCACCTTCGCCTTGGTACGGGACGCCATGGCGCGGACCAGCGGGTCGTCGGCGTTGAGGATCGCCGCGCCGTCCTCCGGAAGTCCTTCGACGAGCTCGCCCTTGGCCTCGGCGATCTGCTCGCGGCCGCCGAACTCGCCGATGTGGGCGGTGCCGACGTTCAGGACCAGGCCGATCTTCGGCGGGGTGAGGCCGGTGAGGTAGCGGATGTGCCCGATACCGCGGGCACCCATCTCCAGCACGAGGAACTGCGTCTCCTCGGTGGCCGACAGGGCGGTCAGCGGCAGCCCGATCTCGTTGTTGAGCGAGCCGGGCGTGAACACGGTCGGCGCCTTGTGCCGGAGCACCTGCGCGATCAGGTCCTTGGTGCTGGTCTTGCCGGCCGAGCCGGTGAGGGCGACGAGGGTCGCGCCGAGCCGGCGTACGACGTGCCGGGCGAGGGCGCCGAGGGCGGCCTGCACGTCCTCGACCACGATCGCGGGCAGGCCGACGGGGCGCGACGCCAGTACGGCGACCGCGCCCGCCTCGATCACCTGTGGTGCGAAGTCGTGGCCGTCCACGCGCTCACCGACGAAGGCGGCGAACAGGCTGCCCGGCACCACCTCGCGGGAGTCCCGGACCACCGGGCCCGTGACCTGGACGGACGGATCCGGTATGTCGTGCGTCTGCCCGCCGACGACTGCTGCGATCTCGGCGAGGGAGAGGGCGATCACAAGTTCATCCCCTGGGTCTTCTGGATTTTCATCCCTGGGTCTTCTGGATGGCTTCGCGGAGCACCTGGCGGTCGTCGAAGGGACGGACCACGCCGGCGATGTCCTGGCCCTGCTCGTGGCCCTTGCCCGCGACCAGCACGGTGTCGCCGGGGGCGGCGCGGCCCACGGCGGCGGCGATCGCGGCGGCCCGGTCCTCGAAGAGGAGCACCTCGCCGCGCTCGTGCGCGGGCACGGCGGCGGCGCCCTCGAGCATGGCCGCGAGGATCGCGAGCGGGTCCTCGGAGCGGGGGTTGTCGGAGGTCAGTACGGCCGTGTCGGAGAGCCGGGCCACGGCGGCGCCCATCGGGCCGCGCTTGGTCCGGTCACGGTCGCCGCCGCAGCCGAGGACGACGTGCAGACGGCCCTTGGTGACCTTGCGCAGCGCCTTGAGCACGGACTCGACCGCGTCGGTCTTGTGGGCGTAGTCCACGACCGCGAGGTAGGGCTGCCCGGCGTCCACGCGCTCCAGGCGGCCGGGGACGCCCGGTACGGCGGCGATGCCGTCGGCGGCGGTCTGCGGGTCGAGACCGGCGGCGGCGAGGGAGACGACGGCGGCGAGGGTGTTCGCCACGTTGAAGGGGCCGGCGATGGGTGAGCGGGCGTGGACGCGCTCGCCGTTCGGGCCGACGACGGTGAACGTCGAGTCCATCGGGCCGACCTGGACGTCCTCGGCGCGCCAGTCGGCGTCGGGGTGGCCCTCGGCGGAGAAGGTCACGACCGGGACGGTGGCCTCCTTCGCGAGCCGGCGGCCGTACTCGTCGTCGGCGTTGATCACACCGAGTCTGCTGCGTTCCGGCGTGAACAGCTGCGCCTTGGCCCGGAAGTAGTCCTCCATGTCGGAGTGGAACTCCATGTGTTCCGGGCTGAGGTTGGTGAACACGGCGAGGTCGAAGACGCAGCCGTCGACCCGGCCGAGGACCAGGGCGTGGCTGGAGACCTCCATGGCGACCGCCTCGACCCCGCGTTCGCGCATGACGGCGAACAGGGCCTGGAGGTCGGTGGCCTCGGGGGTGGTGCGCTCGGACTTGATGCGCTCGTCGCCGATGCGCATCTCGACCGTGCCGACCAGGCCGGTGGCCTTCGCGGTGCGCAGGCCGCCCTCGACGAGGTAGGCCGTGGTGGTCTTGCCGGAGGTGCCGGTGATGCCGATCTGGAGCAGGTCGCGGCCCGGGTGGCCGTAGATCGTCGCCGCCAGTTCACCCATCCGCGCGCGCGGGTCGGCCACGACGAGGACCGGCAGCCCGGTCGCCGTGGCGCGCTCGGCGCCGGTCGGGTCGGTGAGCACGGCGGCCGCGCCGAGGCCGGCGGCCTGGGTGACGAAGTCGGCGCCGTGCAGGCGGGCCCCCGGGAGGGCGGCGTACAGGTCGCCGGGGCGGACGGCGCGCGAGTCGTGGGTGATCCCCGTGATCTCGGCGGAGCTGTCCGGAGCGGCGGCACCCAGCTGATCGGCCAGCTCCGCGAGGGGTGTGGCGGAGACCTGAACCGGTCGCGGCGGTCCCGGATATGTCACGGAAGCGCCCTTCTGGGTGGTTTGGGACTGATCAGCGTGTGGCACGGCGGTGAGCGTACCGGGCGCACCCGCTCCGGAGCGAAGCGAGGGGCGCGGGGCGCCGTGGTTCCCGGGGTCCGGGGTGATCGTTGTCACGGTTCGTTCCTGGTGTTCCGGTGTGCTGATCAGGGCTTGTAGTCGACGGGCAGGTTGGCGGCCGGCGCTCCGGTCGGCGGGACCTGGAGGGTCTTGAGGGCGAACTCCATCACCTGCTTGTAGATGGGCCCGCAGATCTGGCCGCCGTAGTAGCTCCCGGAGGTGGCGTTCTGGATGGCGCAGTAGACGGTGATGCGGGGGTTGTCCGCGGGCGCGAAGCCGGCGAACGACGAGGTGTAGCCGTGGTACTTGCCGGTGGCCGGATCCACACGGTTGGCCGTACCGGTCTTGCCCGCGACGTTGTAGCCCGGGATGCGGGCCTTGATGCCGGTGCCCTGCTCGTCGTCCACGACGGACTCCAGCATCTGGGCGACCGTCCTGGCCGTCTTCTCGCTGACGACCCGGGTCTCCTTGGGCTTGGCCGCGGGGGTGAAGCGCCCGTCGGCGCCCTTGGTGCCGCGCACAAGTGTCGGCTCGACGCGGACCCCGCCGTTGGCGATGGTCGAGTACACCGAGGCGGCCTGCACCGCGTTGATGGAGAAGCCCTGGCCGAAAGGGATCGTGTACTGCTGCGAAGTGGACCACTTCTGGTACGGCGCGAGGATGCCCGGGGTCTCGCCGGGGAAGCCCAGCCCGCTGTAGCTGCCGATGCCGAACTTGCGCAGGTACGAGTAGAGGACCTTGTCGGCCTGCGCCTGCGTCCTGCCGAGCTGGCCGGTGGCGAGGATGGTGCCGATGTTGCTGGACTTGGCGAGGACGCCGTTCAGCGTGAGGTACCAGGTGTCGTGGTCGACGTCGTCGGAGAAGAGCCGGTCGCCGCGGTGCAGCCGGTTGGGCACGACGACATGGGTGAGCGGGGTGGCCGCGTTCTCCTGCAGCACGGCCGCCATGGACATCACCTTGGCGGTGGAGCCCGGCTCGAAGGCGTCCTGGACGGCCGCGTTGCCCAGGTCCGCGGCGTCCGCCTTGGACAGGTCGTTGGGGTCGAAGCCGGGCGAGTTGGCCATCGCCAGGATCTGCCCGGTCCGGGTGTCCTGGACGACCACGTACCCGCGGTCCGCCCGGGACTTCCTCACCTGCTGGGTGATGGCGTTCTGCGCGGCCCACTGGATGTCGCGGTCGATGGTCAGCTCGACGTCGGCGCCGGACACGGCCGGGGTCTGCGTCGACCCCGCCGTGGGCACCTCGCGCCCGCCGGACTGGGCGTACCGGATCTCGCCGTCCTTGCCCGACAGCTCCGTGTTCAGCTCCTGCTCGATGCCGCCGGCGCCCCGGCCGTCGGCGTTGACCCAGCCCAGTATCCCGGCGGCGAGGTCGCCGTTGGGGTACACGCGCTGGCTGCTGGGGTCGGCGAAGACGCCGGCGAGCACGTTGACGGTGTGCTTGTCCGTCTGCGCCTTCGCGGTGAGCGCGCTGCGCAGGTCCTTGATCTGCTTCCAGACCTGCGGGGTCTGCCGGGTGGCGAGCCGCGTGTAGCGGGAGTTCCTGTTCGCGGGCCGCAGCTTCTGCACGAGCGTGGCCTGGTCCTGCCCGAGGATCGGCGCGAGCAGCGCGGCGGCCTGCTCCGGACCGTCGTCGATCTTCAGCTGCTTCTCGCCGAACATCGTCGGGTCGGCCGTGATGTCGTAGGCGTCCTCGCTGACGGCCAGGGCGACGCCGTTGCGGTCGGTGATCCCGCCGCGCTCGGCGGTCAGGGTGTGCACGACGTACCGGTTCTGGTCGGCGCGGGCGGCGTACTCGCTCGCGTCGACGGCCTGGACCTGGAACAGCCGTACGACGAAGGCGGTCAGCACCAGGGTCAGGGTGAGGCTGACCATGCGCAGCCGGGGTCGCGGACTGCCGAGCCGGAGCTTCTGCTGGACGAGCGGCCGCGCGCCGCTGGGGCGGCGGGCCGGCCGGGCACCGGACCCGCCCGGCCGCCGCGCGGCATTCCCGGGCCGCGCCGGCCTGGCCGGTCCGGGCACACGACGGCGGGGCGGTTGCCTGTCGGACACTTCCGTCACCTGCCGGGGGTCGGGGTGGAGGCGGGCTGGGGGGTGGGGGGCGGCGGTACGGCCGCCGGGTCCGCGGGCGCGGGGGCGCGCCGGGGGCCTGCCTGCGGGGTCGCGGCGGAGGGGGCCGGAACCGGGAGCGACGCGGAGGGGGAGAGCGAGCGGACGGCGGCCGGGGTCATGGCCTCGGGGGCCACCCGGTCGGTGAGGGCGGCGGACTCGGGGGCGGCGCCGGGGACGCCCCTGACCCTGCCGTCCGGGCCGAGGAAGGCCGGGTCACCGCCGGGGACCATGCCGAGTTCGTGGGCGCGGCGCTGGAGGGCGTCGGGCGAGGAGTAGTCGTCGATGTCCCGCTGGAGGGCCTGCTCCTCGTCGGTGAGGCTCTTGGTCCGCTTCTGGAGGTCGGCGAGTTTGAACGAGCCTTCGCTGAGAGCGGAGTTCAGCACCAGCAGCCCGATGAGGCCACCGCCGAGGATCACGACGACGAGCAGGACGAACGGGGTGCGGGCCGCGCGTGCGCGGCCGGCCGGGATGAGCCGGGCGAGCCGCGCGGCCCGCCCCCTCAGTTCGGGTTTCCTACTCACTGCTCCCCCGGTGGGTGCGGGAATCCGGCCGGCTTCCCTGGTGGGTACGGGAATCCAACCGACTCCCCTGGTGAGTCCGGAAGTCCGACCGACCTGTCTGGCTCACTCGGCGTCCTCCCTGATGCGCTCGGCGCCGCGCAGCCTGGCCGGGGCGGCCCGGCGGTTCTCGGCGACCTCTTCCTCGGTGGGAAGTTCGGCACCGCGGGTGAGCAGCTTGAGCCGCGGCTGGTACCGCTCGGGCACGACCGGCAGCCCGGGCGGCGCGGTGGACGCGGCGCCGGCCGCGAACACCTGCTTCACCAGCCGGTCCTCCAGCGACTGGTACGACAGCACGGCGACACGTCCGCCGACGTCGAGGGCCTTCACCGCGGCCGGGATCGCCCGTTCCAGGACGGACAGCTCGCCGTTGACCTCGATGCGCAGCGCCTGGAAGGTGCGCTTGGCGGGGTTGCCGCCGGTGCGCTTGGCCGCCTGCGGCAGGGCGTCCCGGATCAGCTCCACGAGCCGGGCGCTGTTGCTGAACGGCTCCTTCTCGCGCTCGCGCACGATCGCGGACACGATCCGCTTGGCCTGCTTCTCCTCGCCGTACGCGCGCAGGATGCGCACGAGTTCGCCCGCCGGGTAGGTGTTGAGGACCTCGGCGGCGCTGACGCCGGTCGTCTGGTCCATGCGCATGTCCAGGGGCGCGTCCTGGGCGTAGGCGAAGCCGCGGTCGGCCTCGTCCAGTTGCATCGAGGAGACCCCGAGGTCGAACAGGATGCCCTGCACGCGCGCGATGCCGAGCCGGCGCAGCACGTCGGGCAGTTCGTCGTAGACGGCGTGCACCAGGGTGGCGCGCTCGCCGAAGGGCGCGAGGCGCTCGCCGGACAGCCGCAGCGCCTCCTTGTCCCGGTCGAGGCCGATCAGCCGGGCCTCGGGGAAGCGGGCCAGCAGCGCCTCACTGTGCCCGCCGAGGCCGAGGGTGCAGTCGACGACCACCGCTCCCGGCCGCTCCAGGGCGGGGGCCAGCAGATCCAGGCACCGCTGGAGCATCACCGGGACGTGTCGACTCTGGCTCAAGGAGGCCTCTCAGATCCGTCGGCCGTGCCGCACCGCCGACCCCGCCTGCTCGTGAAGGGGGAGGCCCGCCGGCGCCGGAAGCGTCGGCCGGCCGGGAGCGGGAGGAGGCCGAGCCGTACGTACGCGCCGCGCACGTGAGGAGACGGCCCGGGTGTTCGCCGGGGTCTCCAGGGGTTTCACCAGCAGGGAGAGCCACGCCTCCCGCTTCGCGCCACTTTAGTCCACCCTGTCTCGCGGTCAATCAACCGGCCTGCGCGTCGCGTACCGCATCGCGCTGGAAGCCGCAATACGAAATGATTCACCCGTTCGGCGAGGTTTTGCCGTCCGTGTGGGTTAGCTCACAACAAGCCACCATGGCGCTCTTTGTCCGCTCTCACAGGAGGACGGGACCGAGTGTGACCAGTAGCGTCATCCGTATGACGACTTCCGCAGCAATTCCCAGTGGACCCGAAGGCGCCATAACCAGCGACGGCACCGTGACGGACCGACTGGTCGAGGCCAACCAGGGGTACGCCGCCGAGTTCACCGACCCGGGCATGGACGCGCGTCCCGTGCTCCAGGTCGCGGTCGTGGCCTGCATGGACGCCCGGCTCGACCTGCACGCCGCGCTCGGCCTGGAGCTCGGCGACTGCCATACGATCCGCAACGCCGGCGGCGTCGTCACCGACGACGTGATCCGCTCCCTGACCATCAGCCAGCGCGCGCTCGGCACCCGCAGCATCGTGCTGATCCACCACACGGGCTGCGGCATGGAGTCGCTCACCGAGGACTTCCGGCACGACCTGGAGATGGAGGTCGGCCAGCGCCCCGCCTGGGCGGTGGAGGCCTTCCGCGACGTCGACCAGGACGTACGCCAGTCCATGCAGCGCGTGCGTACCTCGCCGTTCCTGCTGCACACCGACGATGTGCGCGGCTTCGTGTTCGACGTGCGCACGGGCCTGCTGCGCGAGGTCGACCCGGCCTGACCGCACCGACCGGCCGGCCGCCCCGGAAACCCGGCGCTTTCCACGCCCCTCCCTGTAGCGAAAACGTCGAAAACAGGGTCGAAAAAGCCGTAAGACCGACATCGTGCGGGCAGTTGTCCACAGGCGAGTGACACGAATCGGTAACGGCAGCAAGAATGCGGGGGTGGCGTCACGCGGAACTGTTCCCGCGTGGTGTCCGTGTTTCGGGGTGGGCCGGTTACGCGTCACAGAGCGCCGGCCCGGATAGACGGGCCGAGGAGGGCCGGGTGACGACCTATGACGATCGAGCGAGCCTCACTGATCTGACCGCCACGGTGGAGCGGGTGCGGGATTCGGTGGAGGGCGTGATCGAGGGCAAGCCCGAGGTCGTACGGCTCGCGCTGACCGTGCTGCTCGCCGAGGGCCATCTGCTGATCGAGGACGTCCCCGGAGTGGGCAAGACGATGCTCGCCAAGGCGCTCGCGCGGTCCATCGACTGCTCGGTGCGGCGCATCCAGTTCACGCCCGACCTGCTGCCCTCGGACATCACGGGCGTCTCCATCTGGGACCAGCAGCGCCGGGACTTCGAGTTCAAGCCGGGCGCCGTCTTCGCCCAGATCGTGATCGGCGACGAGATCAACCGCGCCTCGCCCAAGACCCAGTCCGCGCTGCTGGAGTCCATGGAGGAGCGCCAGGTCACCATCGACGGGCAGACCCACGAACTGCCCAGCCCGTTCATGGTGGTGGCCACGCAGAACCCGGTCGAGATGGAGGGCACCTATCCGCTGCCCGAGGCCCAGCGCGACCGCTTCATGGCCCGCGTCTCCGTCGGCTACCCGAGTGTGGAGGCCGAGTTGCAGATGCTCGACATCCACGGCGGCGTGAGCCCCCTGGAGGACCTCCAGCCGGTGGCGCACGCGCACGAGATCGTGAAGCTGGTCGAGGCGGTGCGCGGGGTCCACGTCTCCGAGCCGGTCCGGCGCTACGCGGTGGAACTGGTCGCCGCCACACGCACGCACCCCGACCTCAGACTCGGTGCCTCCCCGCGCGCGACGCTGCACCTGCTGCGTGCGGCGAAGGCGGCCGCGGCCCTGGCCGGGCGGGAGTTCGCGCTGCCGGACGACGTCCAGGCGCTCGCCGTCGCCGTCCTCGCCCACCGCCTGCTGCCCACCGCCCAGGCCCAGCTCAACCGCCGTACGGCCGAGCAGGTCGTGCAGGAGATCCTCCAGCACACCCCGGTGCCCGCGGCGCAGGGCGGGCAGAACGGCTTCGGCGGCCTCGGCCGCGCCGTCCCGGCGTACCCCCAGCAGCCCCCGCGGAGCCTGTGATGAGCGCCGGGGGGACCGGACAGGCGGAGCCCGACCGGGGGGAGGCGGGCGGCGTCCGTACGGCCCTTTCCGGGCTGACGACCCGCGGCCGCTCCTTCCTGGCCGCCGGGATCGCCGCCGCGATCTGCGCGTACGTCCTCGGCCAGAGCGACCTGCTGCGGGTCGGCCTGCTGCTGGCCGTGCTGCCCCTGCTGTGCGCGACCGTGCTCTACCGCACGCGCTACCGGGTGGCCGCCACCCGCCGGCTCGCCCCCGCGCGCGTGCCGGCCGGCAGCGAGGCCCGGGTGCACCTGCGGATGGACAACGTCTCCCGGCTGCCCACCGGCCTGCTGATGCTCCAGGACCGGGTGCCCTACGTCCTCGGGCCGCGCCCCCGGTTCGTGCTGGACCGCGTGGAGCCGGGCGGCCGCCGCGAGGTCTCCTACCGGGTCCGCTCCGACCTGCGCGGCCGCTACCCGCTGGGCCCGCTCCAGCTGCGGCTCACCGACCCCTTCGGGATGTGCGAACTGACCCGCTCCTTCTCGGCGTTCGACACGCTCACGGTCATCCCGCACGTGGAGCCGCTCCCCCCGGTCCGCTTCAGCGGCGAGGCGAAGGGCTACGGCGACGGGCGGCAGCGCTCGCTGGCCCTCGCGGGCGAGGACGACGTGATCCCGCGCGGCTACCGCTACGGCGACGACCTGCGCCGGGTGCACTGGCGCTCCACCGCGCGCTACGGCGAGCTGATGGTCCGCCGCGAGGAACAGCCCCGGCGTTCCCGCTGCACCGTCCTGCTGGACACCCGGGGCGGTGCCTACGAGGGCGCGGGCCCCGACTCGGCCTTCGAGTGGGCCGTCTCCGGCGCCGCCTCGGTGCTGGTGCACATGCTCGAACGGGGCTTCTCGGTACGGCTGCTGACCGACACCGGCAGCGCGGTGCCCGGCGAGGGCGGCGACGGATTCTCGGGCAGCGGCCCGGAGACCGCGGACGCGGCCGGGCTGATGATGGACACCCTCGCGGTGATCGACCACTCCGACGGCACGGGCCTGTCCCGGTCGTACGACGTGCTGCGCGGCGGCAACGAGGGTCTGCTGGTGGCCTTCCTCGGCGACCTGGACGAGGAACAGGCCGCGACGGTCGCCAAGATGAGCCGGCGCACCGGCGGCGCCGTCGCCTTCGTGCTCGACCCGGACACCTGGGTGCGCGAGGCGACCGACGTGCCCCGGCCCGGGGACCGGCACGAGGAGCGGCTGCGCGTACTGCGCGAGGCGGGCTGGACGGCGCTGAGCGTGCCGCGCGGCGCCCCGCTGAACGCGCTGTGGCAGCAGGCGGACCGGGTGCGGTCCGGGCTGGCCGCCGTGAGCGGGGAGACGGGGGCATGAGCGGGCGGCGCGGTGCGGCCGCGGTGAGGCGGAGGCATGAGCGACCCTTCCGGTCGGGCGTCGGTGCGCGGGGAGGCAGAGGCGTGAAGGAGTGTTCCGGGCCGGCCCCGGTGCGCGGGGAGGCGTCGCGATGAGCGGGCGGGCACGACTGGCGCTGTGCGCCGCCGCGGCCACGCTGATGGCCTCGTGCGCGCTGCTGCCGCTGGTGGCCGCGCCGACCTGGCTGCTCCAGCTGATCCCGCTGGTGGCCGTGCAGACCGGAGTCGGCGTGGCGGCCCGCCGGGTGCCGCTCGGCCGGCCGCTGACCGTGGCCGCGCAGGTGCTGGTCACCCTGCTCATGCTGACCCTGGTCTTCGCGCGCCGGCACGCGTTCGTCGGGCTGATCCCTGGCCCGGGCACCTTCCGGTACCTGGCCGACCTGCTCCAGCAGGGCTCCACCGATGTCAGCGAGTACGCGATACCGGCGCCGCTCACCGACGGCATCAAGCTGATGCTGATCGGCGGCGTCCTGATCGTCGGCCTGCTGGTGGACACCCTCGCGGTGACCTTCCGCAGCGCGGCGCCGGCCGGACTGCCGCTGCTCGCGCTGTACTCGGTGGCCGCCGGGCTGTCCGGCGGCGGCGCCGACTGGCTGTGGTTCCTGGTGGCGGCGGCCGGCTATCTGATGCTGCTGCTCGCCGAGGGCCGCGACCGGCTGGCGCAGTGGGGCCGGGTCTTCGGCGGCGGGCCCCGCTCCCCCGGCGCCCCGGACGGCGGCGCGGTGGCCCCGGTGCGCAGCGGGCGCCGGATCGGCGCGGTCGCGCTCGGCGTGGCCCTGCTGGTGCCGCTCGCCCTGCCCGCGATGAGCGGCGGCCTGCTGGACGCCGCCGGCACGGGGATGGGCGCGGGCAACGGCGACGGGGGCACCATCTCGGCGGTCAACCCGCTGGTGTCGCTGCGCGACAGTCTGAACACGAACGACGACCGCCAGGTGCTGTCCGTGCGGACCAGCACGAACGACGTCTCGGACCTGTATCTGCGGATCGTCTCCCTGGACGACTTCGACGGCACCACCTGGAAACCGGCCCAGCGGCACATCGTCGGCGTGCCGGACGCCTTCCCCACGCCGGCCGGCCTGAGCCCGGACGTCAGGCGGGACACGGTGACGACGACGATCTCGGCGGCGGACTGGTACGCCCAGAACTGGCTGCCGATGCCGTACCCGCCGAGCGGGGTGAAGATCGCCGGCCGCTGGCGCTACGAGCCGGTCGGCATGACCCTCGTCGGTGACCACGGCCAGAACACCCGCGGCGAGACCTACGAGGTGACCAGCCTGGACGTGCAGCCGACGGCCGAGCAGCTGGCCGCCGCGCCGGAGCCGCCGCCGGCCCTGAAGCGCGCGTACACCCAGGTGCCGTCCGCGCTGCCGAAGGTGGTGGCGCAGACCGCGAAGCAGATCACCGCGGGCGCCCGCAACCACTACGAGGAAGCGGTCAAGCTCCAGGACTACTTCGCGCTCACGGGCGGCTTCCAGTACGACACCCAGGTGGAGGTCGGCCGCGGGCCGGACGCCATCGCGAACTTCCTGAAGAAGAAGCAGGGATTCTGCGTCCACTTCGCCTTCGCCATGGCGGCGATGGCCCGCACCCTCGGCATCCCGGCACGGGTCGCGGTGGGCTTCGCCCCGGGCACCGCGCAGACCGACGGCACGGTCACGGTGAGCCAGAAGGACGCGCACGCCTGGCCGGAGTTGTACTTCGAGGGCGTGGGCTGGACCCGCTTCGAGCCCACCCCGACCCGGGGCAGCACGCCGTCGTACACGGTGCCGGACTCGCCCGGCACCTCGCTCCCGGAACAGGACCTGCCCTCGGGGCGGTCGTCCGCGGCGCCGTCGGCGGCGGCTTCGCCGAGCGAGAGCTGCTCGGCGGCGCTGGTCAAGGTCCAGGGCTGTGACACCGCGTCGGCCGCGGCGGCGCCGGGGAGCGGTGGCGGCGGCGCGGGCCCGTGGTGGGCCGTGCTGATCGGGCTGGCCGCGCTGGTGGTGCTGGCCGTTCCGCTGTCGCCGCTGCTGTGGCGGGCGCGGGTGCGCTCGGTGCGGCTCGGGGCGCATGACCGGACCGAGGAGGGCGCGGCGCGGCACACCCTGGCGGCCTGGCAGGAGCTGACGGACAGCGCCTGGGACCACGGCATCACGCCGGACGAGTCGCTGACCGCGCGCAGGGCCGCCGACCGGATCGTCCGGCTCGGCGAACTGGACCCGGTGGCCGGTGCGGCGGTGCACCGGGTCGCGGACGCCGTGGAGCAGGTGCTGTACGCGCCGCGGCCGCGCCCGGCGGCGGGAGCCGCGGAGGACGTGCGCAGGGTGATCGGGGGGCTGCGCGGCGCGGTCGGTAGGGGCGCGCGACTGCGGGCGCTGTTCCTGCCCCGTTCGTCGGTGCGGGTGCTGTGGGCGCTCTCGGCCCGCTGGTCGGCGCTCCGGGCCCGGATGACGGCGGCCCGGCCGAGCCCGCGCCGGCCGTCGGAGCAGCGGAGCTGAGACGGCGCCGGCGTGGAAGGCGCAACGTGTGAGGGGCGACCACCTCGGGTGGTCGCCCCTCACACGTTGTCTGTCGGCGTCGGCGGAATCCGCCGCCCGGCGCTAGCGGCCCTGTTCGTCCCGGCGGCGCTGCCAGCGCTCTTCGATCCGGTCCATCATGGAGCGCTTGGGACGCGGCTGCCGGCGGGCGGCGGCCGCGGGCTGCTCACCCGGTTTCGGCGCCTTGCGCCAGCCGGTCACGGCGAGTACCGCGCAGCCCAGCATGACGAGGAAACCCACCACGCTGACCCAGATCAGCTGCGCGACCATTCCGGCCATGAGGAGCGCGATACCCACGAGAAAGCCTGCGACCGCCTGGTAGACCCGACGCCGGGTGTACGTACGCAGACCGCTTCCCTCAAGCGCCGACGCGAACTTGGGATCTTCGGCGTACAGCGCTCGCTCCATCTGCTCGAGCATGCGCTGCTCGTGCTCCGAGAGCGGCACGGAGTCCTCCTCATCGTGCAGTCGCCGGGGCGACCCGGGGGGTCCCTTCAGGATAGGCAGGGAATCGCCCCCGTGAAACCCGCCCCTCTACGCCAATTGGCCAACCGGATTCCGTCATGGCCGTCCCGGTTCGCTGAGGCTTCCATTCCCCTGCGACCGGCCCGTCATGCCGGGTGGTGCACCTCGATCATACGGCGCAAACCCCACGATCGGGGGTCTTGTGTCGTACTCCATCCGCCGTCGATGCCCTGATCAGCGGCGGGTCCCGGCCGTGTGCTCAGGCCCCGGCGGCACCCGGTGTCTCACCGAGCACATGCAGCTGGGTGGCCACGGAGTGGAACGCGGGCAACTCGGCCGCGGCGGCCTCCAGCGTGAGGAGGGCGTCGAGCGCGCCGGGTTCGGTGTCCACCAGGACACCGGGGACGAGGTCGGCGAAGACCCGCACGCCGTGCACCGCGCCGACGGTCAGGCCCGCGCCCTCGACGAGCGCGGTGAGCTGCTCGGCGGTGAACCGGCGCGGCATCGGATCGCCGGTGCCCCAGCGGCCGTCGGGGTCCTGCAGCGCCTGCCGGGCCTCCGTGAAGTGGCCGGCGAGAGCGCGGGCGAGCACGGCGCCGCCGAGGCCGGCGGCGAGCAGGCTGAGGACGCCCTCCGCGCGCAGGGCGGCGACGGCGTTGCGCACGCCCTCGGCCGGGTCGTCGACGTACTCCAGGACGCCGTGGCACAGCACGGCGTCGTAGCCGCCGCGCTCGACCACGTCGAACAGGCCGTGCGCGTCGCCCTGGACGCCGCGGACCCGCTCGGCGACGCCGGCCTCGGCGGCCCGGCGCTCCAGCGCGAACAGCGCGTTCGGGCTGGGGTCGACGACGGTCACGCGGTGGCCGAGCCGGGCGAGCGGCACGGCGAAGTTGCCGCTGCCGCCTCCGGTGTCGAGGACGTCGAGGCAGTCCCGTCCCGTGGCCTTGACCCGGCGGTCGAGGGCGTCCTGGAGGACATCCCAGACCACGGCGGTACGGAGGGAGGCGCGGGGGCGCGTCGGGTCCGACACGGCAGTTGACTCCTCGGCAGGGGGAACGCTTCAGGCGACCTCCACCCTATTGCCTCCGGCGCCGTACCCGGTCACCGACGCCGGGCGGCTCCCGGTGCGTCTCGCACCGCGGACTTCCGCGTGGTCAGCCCGCGTCCGGAAGGTCACCGCGTGCTCCCGGTACGGCCGGGTCCCCGGTGTCCCGCGTGTCCCCGCGTGGCTGCGGCAGGACCGGCTGGAGGACGAGCATCCGCTCCACGATGCGCAGGAACATCGCGACGTCGCGTATCAGGTCGTCGGCGTCGCGCTGTCCGGCCGCGCCCTGGATGCCGGCCTCGGCGCGGGCGCGGCGGGCGGCGCCGGAGGCGAACAGCGCGCTCCACTCGGTCAGTTCGGGGGCGATCTCGGGCAGCACCTCCCAGGCGCTGCGGATCCGCGCCCGGCGGCGCGGGTTGGTCTCGGGCCGACCCCGGGCGGCGAGCACGGCGGCGGCGGTGCGCAGCGCGGCGAGGTGGGCCGTCGCATAACGCTCGTTCGGAGTTTCCAGGACGGCGGTCTCCTCCAGTCCGGCGCGGGCCTGGGCGAGCAGGTCGAGTGCGGCGGGTGGGGCCGTGGTCCGGCGGAGCACGGGGTGCACGTCGCTCGCCGGGCCGGTCGGTGAGGGGGCAGGGCCGGTGGCGCGGCGCCGGCGGGCGGCGGCGGACGGGTTGGCCATGACGAACCTCCTGTCGTCTGGGTGACGGCACGCCCTCGCACGGGTGTGCCGTATGTGCCCATCGTGAGGTATGCCACTGACAATCCGTTCTGACCTGGGGTTTTGCCTCGATCGAAGGTTCGGGCGTATTTTTGCACTGACCAGTCAGTTCAAATTACGGCGATCAGGCAGGGGGGCTTGTGGACGGCATGGACGTCACGGCCGAGGGCCTCGGACTCAAGGGACCGCGGGGGTGGGCCTTCCGCGGCGTCACCCTCGACGCGGAACCCGGCGCTCTCATCGCGATCGAGGGACCGTCCGGCTCCGGCCGCACGAGCCTGCTGCTCGCGCTCACCGGGCGGATGAAGCCCACCGAGGGCACGGCCGCCGTCGGCGGACTCGCCCTCCCGCGGCGCATGGCCGCGCTGCGCAGGATCAGCGCGGTGGCCAACGTGGCCGGGGTGACCGACCTGGAGCCGGCCCTGACCGTCGGCGAGCACCTGCGCGAACGGGCGCTGCTGCAGAGCCGGTTCGGCGACTCCCTGCGCGAGTTGCTGCGCCCCCGCCCGCAGCGCACGCACGAGGCACGGCTGCGCGTCGACGCGGCACTGGCCGCCGCCGGACTCGACCTCGAGACGCTCCCCAAGGGCTCGCGGACGGCCGTCCGAGACCTGGAGCGGCTCCAGGAGCTGCGCCTGTCCATCGCCCTGGCCCTCCTCGGCCGGCCCGGACTGCTCGGCGTCGACGACGCCGACCTGAAGCTCTCCGACACCGAGCGCGCCGAGGCCTGGGACCTGCTGCGGTCGGTCACGCGCGCGGGGACGACGGTCGCGGCCGTCTGCCGCACCGCGCCCGCGGACTGCGTGGCCGTACGGACCGGGGCGAAGGACACCGGGGCCCCGGCCCGCGAGGAAGCCGCCGACGACAGGAGCGGCGGGAACAGCGAAACCGAGGAGGACGCCGATGCGCTCGCCTAGGCTGGCCGCGCTCGAACTCAGGCGCTTCGGGCGCGGGAAGCTGCCGCGCGCCGCCCTGGTCGCGCTGCTCGTGCTGCCCCTGCTCTACGGCGCCCTGTATCTGTGGTCCTTCTGGGACCCGTACGGCCGCCTGGACCGCATCCCGGTCGCCCTGGTGAACGACGACAAGGGCGCCACGGCGGGCGGGAAGAAGATCACCGCCGGGGACGACATCGTCGCCGGGCTGCGCGACAGCCGGACCTTCGACTGGCACGAGGTGAGCGACGACGAGGCCCGCGCGGGCGTCGAGAACGGCACGTACTACCTGTCGCTGACGATGCCCGCCGACTTCAGCCACCGGATCGCGTCCAGTTCGGGAGACACCCCCGAGACCGGCGCCCTTCGCGTGCGTACCAACGACGCGAACAACTACATCGTCGGCCAGATCTCCCGGACCGTCTTCAACGAGGTGCGCTCGGCCGCCTCCGCCAAGGCCTCCCGCACCTTCCTCGACAAGATCTTCGTCTCCTTCTCCGACATCCACGGCAAGACCGTCACGGCCGCCGAGGGCGCCGACGAACTGAACACGGGCATCGGCAAGGCGGAGAAGGGCTCCCAGGACCTCGCCGACGGACTGAAGGACGCCAAGACCGGCAGCGGCAGCCTGGCCAAGGGCCTGAAGAAGCTGAACACCGGCGCGGGGGACCTCCAGAGCGGCTCCCGGCAGGTCGCCGACGGCACCCAGGAACTCGCCGACAAGGTCAACGGGGTCTACGACAAGGCCGGACCGTTCCTGAAGGACAACGAGAAGGGCATCGGGGACACCGCCCGGCTGGTCTCCGACTCGGCGAAGACCGTCAAGGACAACCTCGACGTCCTGATGAAGCTCGCACCCGTCGCCGACAAGACCGCGCACGGCTCCTCCGCCCTCCTCGACGAGGTCTACAAGGCGCGCTGCGGGACCGGCGTCCTCCCGGACCCCGTCTGCCCCGACCTCAAGCGGGCCCGCACGGCCGCCGACGAGGTCGCCAAGGTCGCCGACGACCTCGACACGCTGGTCGCCGACCAGGACGGCGACCTGAAGACGATGCGGGCCAACCTCGGCACGCTCCAGAAGCAGGCCGACGCCCTCGCCGCGCGCGCACCGCATCTGTCCGAGGACGTCGACGACGCCGTCAAGAAGATCGACGAGCTGAACGACGGCGCCCAGAAGGTCGCCACCGGCGCCAAGAAGCTGCACGCCGGCCTCGGCACCGCTCAGACCGGCGCGGACACGCTCGACCAGGGCATCGGCACGGCGGCCACCGGCGCCCAGACCCTGAACGGCGGCATGTACAAGCTGTCCGACGGCTCCGACCGGCTCGCCGGCGGGCTGCACGACGGCGCGAAGAAGATCCCGGACTACGACAAGCGCCAACGCGACACGCGCACCGGCGTGATGGCCGACCCGGTCCAGCTGGCCTCCCAGGACCTGCACAAGGCGCCCAACTACGGCACCGGGTTCGCCCCGTACTTCATCCCGCTGTCCCTCTGGGTGGGCGCGATGGTGGCCTACATGCTGATCCAGCCGCTCAACCGGCGCGCCCTGTCGGCCGGTTCGCCGGCCTGGCGGATCGCGCTCGCCGGCTGGCTGCCGGTGGTCGCCGTGGGCGTGCTCCAGGTGGCGGCGCTGATGGCCGTGCTGCACTGGGCGATCGGTCTCCAGATGCTGCACGCGGCGGGCACGGTCGGCTTCCTGTTCCTGGTCACCGCGTGCTTCGGGGCGATCGTCCAGTGGCTGAACGCCCGCTTCGGCGCGGCGGGCCGGATCCTGGTGCTGGCCCTGCTGATGCTCCAGCTCACCTCGGCGGGCGGCACGTACCCCGTGCAGACCAGTCCGGGCTTCTTCAACGCGATCCACCCGTTCCTGCCGATGAGCTACATCGTGGAGGCGCTGCGCCGGCTGATCACGGGCGGCGGGCTCGGCCCGGTCTGGCAGGCGTGCGCCGTGCTGGCCGCGTTCACCGCGGGCGCGCTCGCGCTGACCGCCGTCGCGGCCCGGCGCCGCCAGGTGTGGACGCTCGACCGGCTGCACCCGGAGCTGAGCCTGTGATCCCCGAGGAGACTCGGCACGCGCGCGTACCTGTGAGAATCGGGGCCATGGAAAGCAGCAGCGCCAGGTCCGGCGGCAGCACGCGCCGCGAGGCCACCCGGCAGAAGCTCTACGAGGCGGCCGTCACGCTCATCGCCGAGCAGGGCTTCTCCGCCACCACCGTGGACGAGATCGCCGAGCGGGCCGGGGTCGCGAAAGGCACGGTCTACTACAACTTCGCGAGCAAGTCGGTCCTCTTCGAGGAGCTGCTGCGGCATGGTGTGGGTCTGCTCACCGCCTCCCTGAAGGAGGCCGCGGAGCACACCGCGCGCGCGGGCGGCAGCAAGGTCGACGCGCTGGACGCGATGATCCGCGCGGGCCTGGTCTTCATCGACCGCTACCCGGCCTTCACCCAGCTGTACGTGGCCGAGCTCTGGCGCACCAACCGGGCCTGGCAGTCCACGCTGATGGTGGTCCGCCAGCAGGCCGTCGCGGTGGTCGAGGAGGTGCTGCGCGAGGGCGTGGCGGGCGGGGAGTTCAGCGACGAGATCGACGTCCCGCTCACGGCGGCCGCGCTGGTCGGCATGGTCCTGGTGGCCGCGCTGGACTGGAAGTCCTTCCAGCCGGAGCGCTCCCTGGACGACGTCCACGCGGCTCTGTCCCGGCTGCTCCAGGGGCGCGTGAGCGGCAGGGGCTGAGCGCCGCCGCCGAGGACAAGGGGAAAGGCGCCGGTCCCTTGCCGGACCGACGCCTTCCCGTTCCCCTTGTTCCCCCGTTTCCCCTTGTCCCCCGTACTCCCCGTACTCCCCGTACTCCCCGTACGGTCCTCCCCCGTCGGTCCCCCGTGGGCGGTCGTTCCCCGGGTCCCCCGTCTCGCTTCCGCCGACGGATCGGCGGAAGGAGCGGCCAGGTGGCGGGCGCCGTTCCGCCGCCCCGTGTCGGCGGTGCCGGGCCGCGCCCCCTTGCCGTGCCTCCACTGTCCCGTCCGCGCGGGCCGCAGCCCATCCGCGCAGGTACTCATCTCGCCACCTGAGTACGGATACTCAGCCGTACGCGCGCGTGCCCACGCCCGCGGCCCGCGCCCGGCCACAGTCGCGTCCGTGTCCATGTCCGTACTGCCTCTGGTCTTCACCAGCGGCCGGGCCAGTGGTCCGGCCGCTCGCGGGCGCCTGGGCGGGCGCGCTGCTCGCCGGGCACAGCGGCTCGGTGCCGGACGTGGCGGCTGGTCCGATCGGCGGCTCGACGGCGCCGGGAGGAGCGCCGGCTCGTCTCACGGGCTCCCTGACCTGCACCGGGGCCGCCCGCGGGCGGGACTGTCAGTGGCGGTCGATAAAGTCGCAGGCATGGCACGGATTGTGGTGATCGGCGCCGGGATGGGCGCGATGGCGGCCGCCGCCCGGCTGGCCGTCGCGGGCCACCGGGTGACGGTGTACGAGCGGACGGACACGTACGGCGGTGCGGTGCGCCGTCTTGAGCGGGACGGGTTCGCCTTCGACACCGGCCCGGGCCTGCTGACGCTCCCCGCGGTCTATCGCGATCTGTTCGTCAAGACCGGCAAGGAGCCGCTGGAGGACCACGTCGAGCTGGTCCAGGTCGACCCCTCCGCGCGGCACGTCTTCGCGGACGGCACGGAGGTGTCGGTGCCGAACGCCTCGCGCGCGGGCGTGGTCTCGGCGCTGGACGAGGCGCTGGGCGCCGGCGCGGGCGAGCGCTGGGGCGACTTCCTGGTACGGGCCCGGGAGGCCTGGGACCGCACGCGCAGGCCGCTGCTGGAGGAGCCGCTGTGGCCCAACTGGCGGGTGCTGGCCGACAAGGAGCCCTATCCCGGCGTCCCGCACAAGCGGCTGCTGCGCACGCGGCGCGCGAGCACGCTGGCCGAGATCGGCGCCTGGGAGCTGCGCGACGAGCGGCTGGCGGCCCTGCTGGAGAGCAGTGCGCTCGCCTACGGCCTGGATCCGCGGACCGCCCCGGCGAGCGCCGCCGTGCTGCCCTACATGGAGCATGCCTTCGGCACCTGGTATGTGCGGGGCGGCATCCGGGAGTTGGCGCGGGCGGTGTACGAGCGGTGCCTGAAGCGGCGGGTCGAGTTCGTCTTCGACGCGGAGGTCATGCGCATCCTGGACCAGGACGGACGGGCCACGGGCGTGGAGCTGCGGGACGGCACGGTGGCCGAGGCCGACCATGTCGTGGCGGACGTGGACCCGGCGCGGCTGAAGGTGATGACGGACCGCCCGCTCGACCAGGACGGGGATGTCCGGGCCGACCCGTTCACGACCCGTCCGGGGCGGTTCGCCGTGCTGCTGGCCCTGCGCGGCGGGCGCGAGTCCGGTGCCGCGCACCGTACGGTCGTCCACGCGCCGGACCCCGTGTCCGAGCTGGACTTCCTGTCCTCGGCGGAGGGGGACCAGCCGCCCTGGCCCACGGTGACCGTGCTGCGCCCCGACGATCCCGCGCTCAGACCGGACGACGGGCACGAGTCCATGGTGCTGTCCGCGGTGGTGCCGAGCGCCGTCGACTGGGACGACAAGGGCATGGTCCGGCGGTACACGGAGTATCTCCTCGACGCCGCCGGGGCCGCGGTACCGGACCTGCGGGACCGTGTCCTGTGGCAGGAGGTGCGCACGCCGGACGACTCCGACGACGAGACGAGTGCCTTCCTCGGCGCGGTGCCGGCCCCCGCGCTGGCCGCCGGCCGGGGCCATTATCTGCACCCCGCGAACACCACGCGGCTGCCCGGTCTGTACCGGGTCGGCGGGTGGTCCCACCCGGGCGGCGGCCTGGCGCACGCGGGCATGTCGGGTGCGCTGGTGGCGGGGCTGATCGTGGAGGGCCCGGAGTTCCGCGGCTCCCAGTGAGGGGACCTCGTCAGAAGCGGTACTGCTCGTCGTACCCGGCGCCGGGCTGCGGCTGCTGCGCGTGGCCGTGCGCCTGGCCCTGGTACGGGTACGGCTGCTCCTGCGGGAGTTCACCGCCGTAGGCCTCGTCGGTGCGCTGCTGCGGGACCCACACCCCGCCGGGCGGGGTCTCGCCGTAGCCGCCGCCGGCGTACGGGTCCTGGGCGTAGCCCTGCTGGCCGTACTGCCCGGTGTAGCCGGCGTCGTACCCGCCGCCGTAGGGCTGGCTGCCGATGTACGGGTCGGAGTAGTTGGCGTAGGCCTGCTGGTCGCCGGCGTTGTAGCCGTAGCCCTGCTGGCCGTAGCCGGAGTAGTCGTAGGCGTAGGCCTGCTGGCCGGTGCCCTGGGGCTGGGCCGCGTGGGTGGCGGTCTCGCCGTAGACGCCGTAGGAGCCGGTGTCCTCGGGCATGGGCTGGGGCTCGTAGACGGCGGTGGTCTCGGCGGCGGTGGCGTCGACGGGCCGGGCCGGGGTGAAGACGTCGTCGCGGTCGTAGTCGTAGCCCTCGTGGCCCTGCGCGTAGTCGGGCTGCTCGGGCTCGTGCTCGTCCTCGGGGGCGGCGGGCTCCAGGTCGGAGACCTCCAGCGTCGGGTCCTGCCGGTCCGCCCTGCCGCGCCGGCGCTTGCTGCTACCGCTGCCGGCGCCGCTCTCGCCGTCGGGCCGCTTGACCGCCCAGCCGGCGGCGAAGCCGCGGCGGAACGACAGCGTGACGTAGGTCTGGCCGACGGCGAAGGCGATGGCGCCCACGCCGATCACGATCACGGACGGCAACAGCACACCGACCACGACACCGAGGAAGCCGGCGAAGGCCAGCAGCCGCCAGCGCAGCCGCGCCTTGTACTGAAGCAGCACTTCGCCCAGCAACCACAGCGCGACGACACCGAACGCGATATAGAGGACCGTCCAGCCCATGTACGCCCCTCTCCCAGTGACCGCTACGCAGCATGTCCTATCGCGGTGCGGCCGGTCTAGGCCTGCGGGGGGTGGTGCAGGCCCAGGTTCTCGTAGATTTCCAGGGTCGCCGTGGAGTTGTTGAGCGTGATGAAGTGCAGTCCGGGCACTCCCTCGGCCAGCAGCCGAGCGCAGAACTCCGTGGCGAACTCGATACCGATGGAGCGTACCGCCGCCGGATCGTCCTTCGCTGTGAGGATCCGCTCTTTCAGGGCGTCCGGGAAGACCGCATTGCTGAGTTTGGGCAACCGTTCCAGCATCTTCACGCTGGTGACAGGGAGGACCTCCGGGATCACCGGGGTGTCACAGCCCGCGGCCACCACGCGGTCGCGCAGCCGGAGATACGACTCCGGCTGGAAGAACATCTGTGTGATGGCGTAGTCGGCACCGGCCCGGCACTTGTCCACGAAGTGGGCGACGTCGGTGTCCCAGTCCGCGGAACGCGGATGCATCTCCGGGAACGCGGCGACACCGACGCAGAAGTCGCCCGACTCCTTGATGAGCCGGACGAGATCGGCCGCGTAGGTCAGCCCCTTGGGGTGCGGGACCCACTGGCCCATGGGGTCGCCGGGCGGGTCGCCGCGCACGGCGAGCATGTTGCGGATACCGGCGTCCGCGTACTGGCCGATGATGTTGCGCAGTTCGGCGACGGAGTGGTCGACCGCGGTGAGGTGGGCGACCGGGGTGAGCGTCGTGTCGGCGACGATCTGCTGGGTCTCCTTGACCGTGCCCGCGCGGGTGGAGCCGCCGGCTCCGTAGGTCACGGAGACGAAGTCGGGCGCGACCGCCTCGACCCGGCGGAGCGCGCTCCACAGGTTCCGCTCGCCCTTGGGGGTCTTCGGCGCGGAGAACTCGAACGAGTACGTCGCCTTGCCGGTGGCGAGCATGTCACGCACGGTGCGTGCGCGATCAGTCCTGGTGGATGCGGTTCCTAGGGCCATACGGGCAGGTTAGCCAGGGGGCGGCGGTCCCCCAACCGGGCGCCGGAAATTTGCCCGAATTGTCGCCCCCCTGTCCATCCCTTGGACAAATTCATGGACAGCTCGCGGATGACCCCTCGGACAGGGCCGGCCAGGCGCCCACCCGCGCGGGCCCTCAGACCTGCCGCAGCCGCTTGGCGAACTCCGCCGCCGCGGCACCCGGGTCGTCCGCCTCCGTGATCGCGCGGACGACGACCACCCGGCGGGCGCCGGCCTCCAGCACCTCGTCGAGATTGCCGAGGTCGATGCCGCCGATGGCGAACCAGGGGCGCTCGGTACCGAGGGCGGCCGTGTGGCGCACCAGGTCGAGGCCGGGGGCGTGGCGGCCGGGCTTGGTGGGGGTGGGCCAGCAGGGGCCCGTGCAGAAGTAGTCCACGCCGTCCTGCACGGCGGCCGCGGCGGCCTCGGACCCGGCGTGGGTGGAGCGGCCGATCAGCACCTCGTCACCGACGATGGCGCGGGCCGCGGGGACCGGCAGGTCGCCCTGGCCGAGGTGGAGCACGTCGGCGCGGGCGGCGTGGGCGACGTCCGCGCGGTCGTTGACCGCGAGGAGCTTGCCGTGGCGGGCGCAGGCGTCGGCGAAGACCTCCAGGTGTGCCAGCTCCTCGGCGGCCTCCATGCCCTTGTCGCGCAGCTGCACGATGTCGACACCGCCGGCCAGGACCGCGTCCAGGAACTCGGGCAGGTCACCCTGGCGCCTGCGCGCGTCCGTGCACAGGTACAGGCGGGCACCGGCGAGCGCGGTGCGTGCGGTGTCGGACATGCGTGGGTCCCCCCGGGGTCGGTGGTGCTGACGGGTGTCGGGGGGTGCGGGCCGCCGCTCACGGCTGCGGCCCGCACGCCCCCTCGTGGCAGGGCTCGGCTCAGACGGCGAGCGCCTGGGCGCGGCGCTTCACCTCCGTACCGCGATTCTCACTCAGGGCCTGCGCGGGGGTGCCGGGCAGGGTCGGGTCGGGGGTGAAGAGCCACTCGATCATCTCTTCGTCCGTGAAGCCGTCGTCCCGCAGGAGCGTCAAGGTCCCGGACAGGCCCTTGACGACCTTGTCCCCGTCGATGAAGGCGGCGGGGACGTGCAGCGCCCGGTTCTCCCCTCGGCGTACGGCGATGAGCTGGCCCTCCTTGACCAGCTGCCGCACGCGCGTCACCTCGACGCCGAGCATCTCGGCGATGTCGGGGAGGGTGAGCCAGGCGGGGACGAGAGCATCGATCTTTGCGTCAATCTCGGTCACGTGAACAAGCCTGCCATCCCCCACTGACAGTCGGAAGTCAGACGGGTCCGGGCGAGCGGGTGTGGGAGGGTGTGCTATTCGGCGACGGCGTCCTTGAGGGGCCTGCCCGGATCCGCCAGCGCCCGCGCGTCCATCCTGCGCCCGGCCTCGATCAGCCTGCGTCCCTGGGCCAGGTCGCGCGGGCGGCCCACGGCCAGCAGGGACACCAGGCGGTCCGCGCGCAGCCAGCACACCGTCCAGGCCGGGCCCGCCGGGTCGCCGCGCCACACCAGGCGGTCGGCCGCCGCGTGGTGCCCGGCGTACTGCACGAACCGGCCGAACTGCTCGGACCAGAAGTACGGCACCGGGTCGTACTCCGTCGGGGTCTCGCCCATGATGTTCGCGGCGACCGTGCGCGGCCCCTGGAGGGCGTTGTCCCAGTGGTGGACGAGCAGCCGCTCGCCGTAGCGGGCCGAGGGGAAGGAGGCGCAGTCCCCGACGGCGTACACGTCCTCGACGCTGGTCAGCAGGCGGGCGTCGGCGACGATCTCGCCGTGTGCGCCCAGCTCGATGCCGGAGCCGGCCAGCCAGCCGGTGGCCGGGCGGGCGCCGATGCCGACGACGACGGCGCCCGCGGGCAGCCGCGTGCCGTCGGCGAGCACGACGGCGCCCGGCTCGACGCGCTCCACGCGCGCGTGGGTGCGCAAGGTGGCCCCGCTCTCCGCGTACCAGGCGGTCATGGGGGCTGCGACCTCGGCGGGCAGGGCGCCCGCGAGCGGCCGGTCGGCGGCCTCGACGACGGTGACCGCGCAGCCCGCCGCGCGCGCGGCGGTGGCGAACTCGGCGCCGATCCAGCCGGCGCCGACGACCACGATCTCGTGCTGCTCGGCCAGGACCGGCCGCAGCCGCTCGGCGTCGTCCAGGGTGCGCAGCAGATGCACGCCCGGCACGCCCTCGGTGCCCGGCAGGGTGATCGGCTCGGCGCCGGTGGCGAGGACCAGCACGTCGTACGGGACCGGGCCCGCCTCGGTGTCCAGCTCGTGCGCGGCCGGGCGCACGCCCAGCGCCGCGCAGCCGAGCCGCAGTTCCACGCCGAGCGACTCGAAGTCCACCTCGAAGGCGGAGTCCTCGGCCTTGCCGAGGAGGACGGCCTTGGACAGCGGCGGCCGGTCGTAGGGCTGGTGCGGTTCGGCGCCGATCAGGGTGACGGTGCCCTTGAAGCCTTGCTCGCGCAGGGCGACCGCGGTCTGCACCCCGGCCATGCCCGCGCCGACGACGACCACGCGCCGCCCCGCTGACATGCGTTCTTCCGCTGTCTGCTCACTCACCCGATCACCATAGACACGTGACAATCCGTCAGTCATGGGGCGTGCTCGGTGACCTGTTCCACAACACTCGTCCCGCTCCCCGCCTGCGACTCCCACTCCCAGGTCTCCGCCAGCCGCACCCGGCCGTCCGGCAGTTCCGCGACCGTGGACACGCAGTGGCCGCAGGAGGTCGTGCCGTCGGTCTTCAGCTGGACGTAGCGGAAGTCGAGCCGGTCCCCGTCCCGGGTGCCGACCAGATGGCCGCGGACCACGTCGCCGCCCGCGTACTCGGCCCAGATCTCGCCGTCCTTCTCGTGGTACAGGAACCGGGTGCGCGTACCCACCTGACCTGGGGCCTGGTCCGCGACCGGGGCGAGGATCAGGCCGTCGAGCGAGCGTGCCATGAGCGGGGGCTCCCTTACGGGTGAGGCGGGCTGCGGGCTAGGGTGGCCACCGTACAAGCACTCGCGGGAGCCCGGACGCACCGGGCTGAGAGGGAGGCTGGCGGCCTCCGACCGTACGAACCTGATCCGGGTCATGCCGGCGAAGGGAGGGGCTGGACGCCCATGCCGTCACGTACGTCCGACACATCCGACACGTCCGACGTCCTCGTCATCGGGGGCGGAATCATCGGCCTGGTCACGGCCTGGCGCGCGGCGCAGCGCGGGCTCGCCACGGCCGTGGTGGACCCCGAGCCCGGCGGCGGGGCCGCGCGGGTCGCGGCCGGGATGCTGGCCGCGGTCACCGAACTGCACTACGGCGAGGAGACCCTGCTCGCCCTCAACCTCGAATCGGCGCGCCGCTACCCGGACTTCGCGGCCGAGCTGACCGAGCTGACCGGCCACGACCTCGGTTACCGCCGCTGCGGCACCCTCCAGGTCGCGCTCGACGCCGACGACCGTGCCCATCTGCGGGAACTGCATGTCCTGCAGGAGCGCTGCGGCCTGGAGTCGCAGTGGCTGTCCGGGCGGGAGTGCCGGCGCCTGGAGCCGATGCTGGCGCCCGGGGTACGCGGCGGGCTGCGGGTCGACGGCGACCACCAGATCGACCCGCGGCGGCTCGTGGCGGCCCTCGTCGTCGCGTGCGAGCGCTCCGGCGTGGTGTTCCACCGCGCGTGGGCCGAGCGGCTGGACGTCGCGCGCGGCCGCGCCGCCGGGGTCACCCTCGCCGACGGCACCGCGCCGCGCGCCGGGCAGGTGGTGCTCGCGGCCGGCAGCCTGAGCGGGCGGCTCGCGGGCGTGCCCGAGGCGCTGCTGCCGCCGGTGCGGCCGGTGAAGGGGCAGGTGCTGCGGCTGGCCGTACCGCGCGCGTACGCGCCCTTCCTGAGCCGTACCGTGCGGGCCGTCGTCCGCGGCGGCCACGTCTACCTGGTGCCCCGGGAGAACGGCGAGCTGGTCGTCGGCGCGACCAGCGAGGAGCTGGGCTGGGACACGACGGTCACCGCGGGCGGCGTGTACGAGCTGCTGCGCGACGCCCATGAGCTGGTGCCGGGCATCACCGAGCTGCCGCTCACCGAGACCCGCGCGGGGGTGCGCCCCGGCTCGCCGGACAACGCGCCGCTGCTCGGCCCGTCCGGGCTCGACGGGCTGGTGCTGGCCACCGGGCACTACCGCAACGGGGTGCTGCTCACGCCGGTCACCGGCGATGTCATGGCAGGGCTGCTGGCCGACGGCGAACTGCCGGAAGAGGCCCGCCCGTTCACACCGCGGCGCTTCGGCGTCGCCGACCCGTCCGCCGTCCTTCAGGAGCAGCCCGCATGAACATCTCGATCTCTGTCAACGGAGAGCGCCGGGAGATCGTCGCGGGCACCGCGCTCGACTCCGTCGTCCGCTCCCTGGCCGCCGCGCCCTCCGGGGTGGCCGCGGCCGTCAACGAAACCGTCGTCCCGCGCGCGCAGTGGGCGAACACACCGCTGGGCGAGGGCGATCGCGTGGAAGTCCTCACCGCCGTGCAGGGGGGCTGAAGCATGGCCGACGATTCCCTGGTCCTCGGGGGTACGGCGTTCTCGTCGCGGCTGATCATGGGTACGGGCGGGGCGCCCAGCCTGGAGGTGCTGGAGCGGGCGCTGATCGCCTCCGGCACGGAGCTGACGACGGTCGCGATGCGACGGGTGGCCCCCTCCGTGCACGGCTCGGTGCTGTCGGTGCTGGAGAAGCTGGGCATCCGGGTGCTGCCGAACACGGCGGGCTGCTACACCGCCGGGGAGGCGGTGCTGACCGCGCGGCTGGCCCGGGAGGCGCTGGGCACTGACCTGATCAAGGTGGAGGTCATCGCCGACGAGCGCACGCTGCTGCCGGATCCGGTGGAGACGCTGGAGGCGGCGGAGACGCTGGTGGACGAGGGGTTCACGGTGCTGCCGTACACCAACGACGATCCGGTGCTCGCGCGGAGGCTGGAGGACGTCGGGTGCGCGGCGGTGATGCCGCTGGGCTCGCCGATCGGTTCGGGGCTCGGTATCCGCAATCCCCACAACTTCCAGCTGATCGTGGAGCACGCGCGCGTACCGGTGATTCTGGACGCGGGGGCCGGTACGGCGTCCGACGTGGCGCTGGCCATGGAGCTGGGGTGTGCCGGGGTGATGCTCGCCTCGGCGGTGACCCGCGCGCAGGAGCCGGAGCTGATGGCCGCCGCGATGAGGCACGCGGTGGAGGGCGGCCGGCTGGCCCGGCTGGCCGGGCGGATCCCCCGCAGGCACTTCGCCGAGGCGTCGTCGCCCACGGAGGGGATGGCCCGGCTGGACCCCGAGCGTCCGGCGTTCTAGGGCTCTGCGCGTCTCTCCGTGCGCCCGCCCGGGCGGGCGGGCGTGCGGGAAGCGTCACAGGTCGGCTTCAGTAGCCGGCGGGAACCGGGCTCGGAGCGGGGTTTGTCGGTCGGTCCTCGTAGACTCCCCTTTCGTGGATACGACCCTTCAGGACCCCCTCGTCGGGCAGGTGCTCGACGGCCGCTATCGCGTCGACGCGCGGATCGCCGTCGGCGGGATGGCCACGGTCTACCGGGCCCTGGACACCCGGCTGGACCGCGTTCTCGCGCTGAAGGTGATGCACCCGACGCTCGCGGCCGACGGCACCTTCGTCGAGCGGTTCATCCGGGAGGCGAAGTCGGTCGCCCGGCTCGCCCACCCCAACGTCGTCCAGGTCTTCGACCAGGGCACCGACGGGTCGTACGTGTACCTGGCGATGGAGTACGTCGCCGGCTGCACCCTGCGCGACGTGCTGCGCGAGCGGGGGGCGCTGCAGCCCCGCGCGGCCCTCGACATCCTGGAGCCCGTCCTCGCCGCGCTCGGTGCCGCGCACCGGGCCGGGTTCGTGCACCGGGACATGAAGCCCGAGAACGTGCTGATAGGCGACGACGGGCGGGTCAAGGTCGCCGACTTCGGGCTCGTGCGGTCCGTGGACACCGTGACCAGCACCACGGGCGCCGTGCTCGGGACCGTGTCGTACCTCGCGCCCGAGCAGATCGAGCAGGGCACCGCGGACCCGCGCGTCGACGTGTACGCGTGCGGTGTCGTCTTCTACGAGATGCTGACGGGGGACAAGCCGCACTCCGGGGACTCCCCCGCGCTGGTGCTCTACAAGCACATACACGAGGACGTGCCGCCGCCCTCGGCACTGGTGCCGGGGCTCGCCCCGGAGCTGGACCGGCTGGTCGCGGCGGCCACCGCGCGCACCCCGGAGCTCCGCCCGCAGGACGCCGTGGCGCTGCTCGCCCGGGTGCGCGAGGCACGCGAGGGGCTGAGCGCCGAGCAGCTGGACGCGGTGCCGCCCCAGGCGCTGTCCGCGGAGCACGACAACGCCGGGGACCGGACGAGCGTGATCCCGCGCTCGCTGACTGTGCCCCGCCCGCTGCCCGTGGGCGAGCACGAGTCCCTCGACGGCGTCCGGCACACCAGCCGGCTCCAGGCCCCGCCCGTGCCGCGCCGCAGGCGCCCGAAGCACCTGCTGCTGACCGTCGTCGCCGCTGTCCTGGTGGTGTTCGGCGTGGGCACGGGCGTCTGGTACATCAACTCCGGCCAGTTCACGACCGTCCCGCCGCTGCTGTCCAAGACCGAGGCGCAGGCGCGCGAGCGGCTGCAGGCGGCCGGGCTCGACGTCGGGCCGATCAAGCGCCAGTACAACGACGCCGTCCAGCGCGGCACGGTCATCAGCACGGACCCGGCGCCCGGCGCCCGGATCCGCGGCCACGACGCGGTGGCCCTGACCGTCTCGCTGGGCCCGGAGACGGTGAACGTGCCGGACGTGACGGGCCGGCCACTGGCCGAGGCGCGCAGACTGCTGAAAGCGGACGGGCTGGAGCCGGGCATGGTCACCCGGGAGTTCAACGACGGCGTCACCGAGGGCTCCGTGATCGGTACGACCCCGCAGGCGGGCACCAAGCGGCACGCGGGTTCCGCGATCGCGCTGGTCGTCAGCAAGGGCAGCCCGGTCGACGTCCCGGACGTCACCGGCGACGACCCGGCCGACGCCCGGCAGACGCTGACCGGCGCCGGGCTGAAGGTCGTGATCGCGCCCGACCGGGTCAACTCCGAGTACGACAACGGCAAGGTGGCCCGGCAGAGCCCGGGCGACGGCAGCCAGGCCGCGGCGGGCGACACGGTGACGCTGACACTGTCCAAGGGCCCGCAGATGGTCCAGGTGCCGGACGTGACCGGGGACAGCGTGGCCGACGCGCACAAGGCGCTGGAGGGCGCGGGCTTCAAGGTCAGCGAGGACCGCGGGCTGCTCGGTCTCTTCGGGGACACCGTGCAGAAGCAGTCGGTGAAGGGCGGCGGCACGGCGCCCAAGGGCTCGACGATCACGATCACCATCCGGTGACCCGGGGCGCGGGTACGGGCTGACGGGGACCGTGGTCCGGCGGCCGGGGCGGGCATGACACCCTGAACGGGTGAGTCCCCAGCAGTCGTCGCTTCCCCGCGTCCCCCTGCCCCGCAACCCCGTCGGCGGGCACGTGCCCGTGGCCGGCGGCCTGCACACGGTCGGGCTGTCGTACGCCCGCACGCTGAAGGCGGAGACCGTGCAGGTCTTCGTGGCCAACCCGCGCGGCTGGGCCACGCCCACCGGCAACCCCCGGCAGGACGAGGCGTTCCGCGCCGCCTGTGCCGAGGAGTCGATCCCGGTGTACGTCCACGCCCCCTACCTGATCAACTTCGGCTCCCACACCGAGGCGACCGTGGAGCGGTCGGTGGAGTCGCTGCGGCACTCGCTGCGGCGCGGACGGGAGATCGGCGCGCTGGGCGTGGTCGTGCACACGGGGAGCGCGACCGGCGGGCGGGAGCGGTCGGTGGCGCTGCGGCAGGTGCGCGAGCGCATGCTGCCGCTGCTGGACGAGCTGACCCACGACGACGACCCGTTCCTGCTGCTGGAGTCCACGGCCGGGCAGGGCGCCTCGCTGTGCTCGCGGACCTGGGACTTCGGGCCGTACTTCGAGGCGCTGGACGCCCATCCGAAGCTGGGCGTGTGCCTGGACACCTGCCACGTCTTCGCCGCCGGCCACGACCTGACCGGCCCGAGCGGCATGCACCAGACCCTGGACCTGCTGGTGGACACGGTCGGCGAGGGGCGGCTGAAGCTGATCCACGCCAACGACTCCCAGGACGTGGTGGGCGCGCACAAGGACCGGCACGCGAACATCGGCGCCGGACACATCGGCGAGGATCCGTTCCGGGCGCTCATGACCCATCCGGCGACCGAGGGCGTGCCTTTGGTCATCGAGACGCCCGGCGGCCCGGAGGGGCACGCGGCGGACGTGGAGCGGCTGAAGAAGCTGCGGGACGCGTAGCGGCCGCACCGGCCGCCGAGGGCTACAGCTCCGGGCCCTCCCCGGGTTCCTCCTGGTAGGAGTAGCGCTGTTCCTTCCAGGGGTCGCCGATGTTGTGGTAGCCGCGTTCCTCCCAGAAGCCGCGGCGGTCGGCGGTCATGTACTCCACGCCCCGGACCCACTTCGGGCCCTTCCAGGCGTACAGGTGGGGGACGATCAGGCGGACCGGGAAGCCGTGCTCGGCCGTGAGCAGCTCGCCGTCCTTGTGGGTGGCGAAGATCGTGCGGTCGGAGGCGAAGTCCGACAGGCGCAGGTTGGAGCTGAAGCCGTACTCCGCCCAGACCATCACGTGGGTGACGTCCGGCGCCGGCGGGGCCAGGTCCAGGATCGCGGCAGCCGGGACGCCGCCCCACTCGGCGCCGGTCATGCTGAACTTCGTCACGCAGTGCAGATCGGCCACCACGGTGGTGTACTGCAGGGCCGTGAACTCCTCGTGGCCCCAGGTGTGCTTGTCGCCGTCGGCGGTGGCGCCGAAGACCCGGAACTCCCAGCGCTCGGGGCGGAACTTCGGGACGGGTCCGTAGTGGGTGACCGGCCAGCCACGCTGGAGCCGCTGACCCGGCGGGAGCTCGGACCCCGCCGCCGCTCCAGACTCTCGCTCCACCGGATGACCCATGTAACCATCCTGACAGACCTCGGGCAGTGCCCTTGACCATCCCTCCGGCGTCCCCCGCGAACCGGACATGAGATCCCAAGTCAGGGCGAACTCACTAAGTATCCACTTACTGGACGATCTTCGTTGCCGATGCAATCATGCGGCCGCACACCTCCCCCGTCCCCCGTGGAAGGAGCCGCTGCGATGCAGGGCGACCCCGAGGTCATCGAGTTCCTCAACGAGCAGCTCACCGGCGAGCTGACCGCGATCAACCAGTACTTCCTGCACGCGAAGATGCAGGAGAACTTCGGCTGGTACAAACTCGCCAAGTACACCCGGCACGAGTCGTTCGACGAGATGAAGCACGCGGAGGTGCTGACCGACCGGATCCTGTTCCTGGAAGGGCTGCCGAACTACCAGCGGCTGTTCCACGTCCGCGTCGGACAGAGCGTGAAGGAGATGTTCGAGGCGGACCGGCAGATCGAGGTGGAGGCGATCGACCGGCTCAAGCGCGGCATCAAGGTCATGCGCGAGAAGGGCGACATCACGTCCGCGAACATCTTCGAGGACATCCTCGCCGACGAGGAGAACCACATCGACTATCTCGACACCCAGCTGGAACTGGTGGAGAAGCTCGGCGAGGCGCTCTACATCGCGCAGATCATCGAGCAGCCGGAGAGCTAGGCCGCTTCCGCGATGCCGGGTGCCGTCGGCGGCTCCAGCTCCGCCAGGACCGGCCTGCCCTGGTCGGCCAGCTCGCGGCGGGGGCAGGCGCCGCGGCCGAGGAGGGCCTGGATGCGGCGGACGCAGGAGCCGCAGTCCGTGCCCGCCTTGCAGGCGGAGGCTATCTGGCGGGGGGTGCAGGCACCGCCCTGCGCGTGCTGCTTGACCTGGTCCTCGGTGATACCGAAGCAGCTGCACACGTACACGCGGATTCACCTCCCGACGGGATTTCCGTATGGCGCCATCCCCTTGATCGGTGAGGCAAACCTAACCTTACCCGCCGGGCAGGGCCCGCAAAAGTGGGGAGGGGCGCGGATCGCATGTGATCCGCGCCCCAGATCGTCCCGGGCCTGTCAGCAGGCCGGTCACTGGTCCCGGTACATCTCCGCGACCAGGAAGGCCAGGTCGAGCGACTGGCTGCGGTTCAGCCGCGGGTCGCAGGCCGTCTCGTAGCGCTGGTGCAGGTCGTCGACGAAGATCTCGTCGCCGCCGCCCACGCACTCGGTGACGTCGTCGCCGGTCAGCTCCACGTGGATGCCGCCCGGGTGGGTGCCGAGGCCCTTGTGGACCTCGAAGAAGCCCTTGACCTCGTCGAGCACGTCGTCGAAACGGCGGGTCTTGTGCCCGGAGGCCGCCTCGAAGGTGTTGCCGTGCATCGGGTCGGTCACCCAGGCCACCGTCGCGCCGGACGCCGTGACCTTCTCGACCAGCTCGGGGAGCTTGTCGCGGATCTTGTCGGCGCCCATGCGGACGATGAAGGTCAGCCGGCCCGGCTCCCGCTCGGGGTCGAGGCGGTCGATGTACTTCAGCGCGTCCTCGGCCGTCGTCGTCGGGCCGAGCTTGATGCCGATCGGGTTGCTGATCCGCGAGGCGAACTCGATGTGCGCCCCGTCCAGCTGGCGGGTGCGCTCGCCGATCCAGACCATGTGCCCCGAGACGTCGTACAGCTTGCCGGTGCGGGAGTCGACCCGGGTGAGGGCGGACTCGTAGTCCAGCAGCAGCGCCTCGTGCGAGGAGAACAGCTCGACGGTCTTGAACTCCTCCGGGTCCGTGCCGCAGGCCCGCATGAAGTTCAGCGCGTTGTCGATCTCCCGCGCGAGCTGCTCGTAGCGCTGGCCCGAGGGCGAGGTCCGCACGAAGTCCTGGTTCCAGGCGTGCACCTGGCGCAGGTCCGCGTAACCGCCGGTGGTGAAGGCACGCACCAGGTTCAGCGTGGACGCCGAGGCGTTGTACATGCGCTTAAGGCGCTCGGGGTCCGGGATCCGGGACTCCGGCGTGAAGTCGAAGCCGTTGACGGAGTCGCCCCGGTACACCGGGAGGGTCACGCCGTCGCGGGTCTCCGTCGGCTTGGAGCGCGGCTTGGAGTACTGCCCCGCGATCCGGCCGACCTTCACCACGGGCACGGCGGCCGCGTAGGTGAGGACGGCACCCATCTGGAGCAGCGTCTTCAGCTTGTTGCGGATGTGGTCCGCGGACACCGCGTCGAAGGCCTCGGCGCAGTCGCCGCCCTGGAGGAGGAACGCCTCTCCCTTGGCGACGGCCGCCATCCGGGCGCGCAGCTGGTCGCACTCGCCCGCGAAGACGAGCGGCGGATACGACTCGAGGTCCGCGATCACTGCGCGCAGAGCCTCAAGGTCGGGGTACTCGGGCTGCTGCGCCGCGGGCAGGTCTCGCCAGGTGTTGCCAGCGCTCGCGCTGGTCTTAGCGTTCACGGTCACCCTCTACACCTTACGGGGTGCGGTCACGGAGCCCCTCATTCGCTCATCACGTGAGACGCATCCCGCCCGGATGTGGGAAACGGGCCCCCGCGCACAGGGGCCCGTTCCCGGCGGCGGTCAGCCGCAGTTGTGCGCCGCCGAGGTGCTGGACGCGACGACCACGTCCACCCCGGGGGCGGTCAGGTGCACGGCGTTGACGGTGAGGCCGCCGTCCGCCGTCCTGACCTGCTCGTTCACCACGAGCTTGGCGCCCACGACCCCGAGGTCGACGGACTCGTTCGCGCTGCCGTCGATCTTGACCGGGACTCCGGCCACGGTGAGCGTGAGGTCCGTGGTGCCGGACACCGCGCCGCAGCTGCTGGTCGAGACCGCCTTGATCCCGGACACCTTGAGGACGGGCAGGCCCGGCAGGCCGACCGTGGCCTCCTCCAGGGACGCCGTGGAGGTGGCGCCGCCGGGTCCGGCCTTGGTGTCGACCCGGGCACACAGCGTCTTCGAGGTGAGCACGAGCGTGCTGATGCCGGCCGTGCAGGGCGGGGCCGTACTGCTCGCGCCCGCGGTGCGCACGGTGCCCGTGTCGGGCGTCGGCGGGACGGACACCACCGGCAGGCCGAGCAGCGAGACGTCGGCCGACAGGCCGTAGGCCCGCCCGGTGACGTACTGGAGCCGCACGGTGTCGGACGCCTCGGAGGGCAGGTAACCGTCGTCGCCGGCGAAGGACGCCTTGACCGGGACGGTCGCGTCGGCGTTCAGCGGGGCGTCGACCGAGGCGATGGTGCACGTCGCCGCGCCCTGGGCGTCCGTCGTGCCGTCGCAGGACTGGGTGCCGAGCGCGAAGCTCACCTTCTTGTCGGCGACGGGTGCGCCGGCGTCGGTGGTGAGGGTCGCGGACAGGGTGGCCGGGGATCCGTCGGAGACGGTCTTCGGGCCGGTGTAGGCGAGCTTGGTCGTCTTCTTCTGCGGGGGCGGCGGAGGCGTGCCGCCGGTTCCCACGTCGATGAAGTCCCGGTCGATGCCGATCGTGACACCGCCGTGGCTCTCGGACAGATCACCCGCGTACTGGTGGACGCGCTGGTGGTCGGCCCAGAGGCCCGCCGGGATCGCCGGGTCGTCGGTCGTCGCCCGGTCGTTCCAGCGGGCGGTGTCGATCACGTCGGGCAGGGTGATCTTCCCGGCCGCCGCGACGAGGTCGGGGGTCAGGGACGCCCCGCCGCCGTAGGCGCCGGAGCGGTAGCCCAGGTCGTGCAGCCGCTTGGTCCAGGCGTCGAGGTAGGCGAGCACCCGGGAGGTGTTGTCGCCGCCGGGCGGGTAGTTCTCCATGTTCTCGTAGATCACCGAGCCCGCGCCGAGCCCCAGCGCCTTCGCCTGCGCGACCGCGTCGTCGGCGGCCGCGCTGCCCTGCGGGACCGGGTCGGTGATGACCGTGCAGCGCCCGCCGCAGCTGCCCGAGTCGGCGGTGGCCTGCTTGCCGACGTAGATCGGGAGGAAGCGCCAGCCGTTCGTGTACTGGGTCTGCACCCACTGGGCGCTGAGGTTCGCCTGGGGGCAGCCGCGGTTCTCGCCGCCGATGTAGACGCCGACGGCGCCGTAGCCGGAGGAGCCCTTCCAGGCGTTCATCGCGGCCTGGCTCGGGGCGTCGCAGGCGTCGAAGCCGGTGCCCTGGTACGAGGTCGCGTCGGCCGGTACGGCGAGCGCGGCCGGCGCGGCGGGCGGCGCCGCGGTCCGCGCCGAGGCCACCGGCAGCCCGGCACCGGCGAGCACCCGCCGGATCCCGGCACGGTCGGCGCCGTAGCCGGCCGTGACGGTGATGCCTGCGGCGGTCGCGCTGTACGTCCGGGAGGTGGGGTTCTCGGTGACGGCGGCCCTGGTGGCGTTCGAGGGCCGGACGAGCAGCGCCTCGGTGCGGCCGGTCACGTCGGCGGGACAGTTCTGCCGGGCGCCCGGTGTGCCGAGGTACACGGCGTGCCGGTCGAAGCGGACGCAGGTGGCCGGATCCTTGTCGAGGTCGACGACCTTCCAGTCGGCGGGGACGGTGAACGTGTGCCCCCGGTAGTGGATCGCGGTGGTGCCGCCCTGCGTGGAGCCGGCGGGTGCGGTGGCGGCCTGTGCGGTCGCGAGCGGTGCGGCGCCGAGAGCCGCAGCGGCGACGAGGACGGTCAGCGCCCGGGCGGCGCGCCGTCTCGGCCGCGGACGCGGCCCTGAGGACAGTGATGTGGAAATGACTTTCTCCTCCCCCGTGGGACGAAAGCGGTCCGGGGGAAGACTGGGAGCCAGATCGTGTACGCGTCAATAAATGACGCTCAATTGCCGGTTTTTTCGGCCTACTTCCACTTGCGGAGCGTCGGCGCGCCAGGCGTGGGGGCGCTGTGGGGACGGCGTGAAGCAGCCGGTCGCCGGACGCGGGCAGGGCCGGACCCAGCCTCCGGGAAGCGGGTGTCGGACGGATGAACCCGCCAGGGCTTGGCCGGATCGGGTAGGGTGCCGGACATGTTCGCGCACTCGACCCTGAACCAGAACTGGTGGTGGACCGCTCGTCCGGCGGCCCACTGACTGCGCGTACCCAGACTTCGCGAAGGCCGCCCGAGGGGCGGCCTTCGGCGTTTCCGGGGCCGGGCCGTTCCTCCCACCGCACGAGGAACCGAGGAGCCATGGACCTGACCCGACTGCTGGACGACGACCGCCCGTTCGCCCTTCTGCGCCGCCGCGCACCGGGCCGCGACCACGACATGGTCGAGCTGCTGCGCGGCCCCGTCACGGCCCGCGACCGGCTGGCCGACCTCCCCGACGAGGGCCTGGCGCTGGTCCCGTTCCGGCAGATCCGCGAGCGCGGCTTCGACGTCCGCGACGACGCCACGCCGCTGCTGGTGCTGATCCCCGAGGAGTCGTACGAGATCCCGCTGGAGCGGGCCCTGGAGCAGCTCCCCGGGCACGAAGTCCGGGTCGAGGACGGCGGGTTCGACATCGAGGACGAGGAGTACGCCGGGATCGTCGGGCGGGTGCTGGCCGAGGAGATCGGCCGGGGCGAGGGCGCCAACTTCGTGATCCGGCGGACGTACGAGGGCGGGATCCCGGGCTTCGGGCGCGCGGACGCGCTGGCGCTGTTCCGCCGGCTGCTCGCGGGCGAGCGGGGCGCGTACTGGACGTTCGTGGTGCACACCGGGGACCGCACGCTGGTCGGGGCCAGCCCCGAGGTGCATGTGCGGATGTCCGGCGGCACGGTCGTGATGAACCCGATCAGCGGGACGTACCGCTATCCCGCCGAGGGCCCGACCCCGGAGCACCTCCTCTCCTTCCTCGCCGACGGCAAGGAGATCGAGGAGCTGTCGATGGTCGTCGACGAGGAGCTGAAGATGATGTGCACGGTCGGCGACATGGGCGGGGTCGTCGTCGGACCGCGGCTGAAGGAGATGGCCCATCTCGCGCACACCGAGTACGAGTTGCGCGGGAAGTCGTCGCTGGACGCGCGGGAGGTGCTGAAGGAGACGATGTTCGCGGCGACCGTGACCGGCTCGCCGGTGCAGAACGCCTGCCGGGTCATCGAGCGGTACGAGCCGGGCGGCCGGGGCTACTACGCCGGTGCGCTGGCGCTGCTCGGCCGGGACTCCGGGGGCGCGCAGACCCTGGACTCCCCCATCCTGATCCGCACGGCCGACATCGACGCGGCCGGCCGGCTGCGGGTCGGGGTCGGCGCGACGCTGGTGCGCGGGTCGGATCCGGCGAGCGAGGTCGCGGAGACCCACGCGAAGGCGGCGGGCGTGCTGGCGGCGCTCGGGGTGCGGCCGGCCCGGCCGCGCGCGCAGCGGGAGTCACCCCGGCTCGCCGACGATCCGCGGGTGCGGGCCGCGCTGGACGAACGGCGGTCCTCGCTGGCCCCGTTCTGGCTGCGGATGCAGGAGCGGCTGCCCTCGCTCGGCCGGCACGCCCTGGTCGTGGACGCCGAGGACACCTTCACGGCGATGCTGGCGCACGTGCTGCGCTCGGGCGGCCTCGAGGTGAGCGTCCGGCGCTACGACGAGCCCGGGCTGCGGGCGGCGGTGCTCGCGCACGAGGGTCCCGTCGTGCTGGGCCCCGGCCCCGGCGACCCGGCCGACCCGGCCGACCCGAAGATGCGGTTCCTGCGGGAGCTGACGGCGACCGTGCTGCGGGAGCACCGGCACGGGGTGCTCGGCGTGTGCCTCGGGCACGAGCTGATCTCGGCCGAGCTGGGCCTGGACATCGTACGGAAGGGGGTGCCGTACCAGGGGGCGCAGACGGCCGTGGACCTGTTCGGGCGCGAGGAGACGGTCGGCTTCTACAACAGCTTCGTCGCCCGCTGCGACGACGAGGCGGCCCGGGAGCTGGCCGCGCACGGCATCGAGGTGAGCCGGGCCGCGAACGGCGAGGTGCACGCCGTTCGGGGCCCGGGCTTCGCGGGCGTGCAGTTCCACCCGGAGTCGGTGCTCAGCCTGAACGGGGTGGCGATCGTGCGGGAGTTGGCCGGCGGGCCCCGTCCTCGAACGCCGGACGGGCCGCCCTGTGCCGACCGGCGCTGAGGACGAGCCTCGTTCAGCCGAAGAAGACGCCCACCTCCGTGTACAGCTCCGGGTCCACCGTCTTCAGCCTGGCGGTGGCCTCGGCCAGCGGGACGCGGACGATGTCGGTGCCGCGCAGGGCGACCATCGTGCCGTAGTCGCCGTCGTGGACGCAGTCGACGGCGTGCAGGCCGAAGCGGGTGGCGAGCCAGCGGTCGAAGGCGCTGGGGGTGCCGCCGCGCTGGACGTGGCCGAGGACGGTGGTGCGGGCCTCCTTTCCGGTGCGCCGCTCGATCTCCTTGGCCAGCCACTCGCCGACCCCGGAGAGCCGCACGTGCCCGAAGGAGTCGAGCGAGCCGTCCTTGAGCACCATGTCACCGTCCCTGGGCATGGCGCCCTCGGCGACGACCACGATCGGCGCGTACGACGCCCGGAAGCGGGAGGTCACCCAGGCGCAGACCTGCTCGACGTCGAAGCGCTGCTCGGGGATGAGGATGACGTTGGCACCGCCGGCCAGGCCCGAGTGCAGGGCGATCCAGCCGGCGTGCCGGCCCATCACCTCCACCACCAGCACCCGCATATGGGACTCGGCGGTGGTGTGCAGCCGGTCGATGGCCTCGGTGGCGATGTTGACGGCGGTGTCGAAGCCGAAGGTGTAGTCGGTGGCCGACAGGTCGTTGTCGATCGTCTTGGGCACCCCGACGCAGGGCACCCCGTACTCGCCGGACAGGCGGGCCGCGACGCCCAGGGTGTCCTCGCCACCGATCGCGATGAGGGCCTGCACGTCCAGTTTGGCCATGTTGTCCTTGATCCGGCGGATCCCGTTCTCCTCCTTCAGGGGATTGGTGCGCGAGGAGCCGAGGATGGTGCCGCCACGGGGCAGGATGCCACGCACCGTGGGGATGTCGAGGCGGACGGTGTGGCCTTCGAGGGGGCCCCGCCAGCCGTCCCGGAAGCCGGTGAAGTCATAGCCGTACTCCTGCACGCCCTTGCGGACGATGCCCCGGATGACCGCGTTGAGCCCGGGGCAGTCACCGCCTCCGGTCAGTACTCCGACCCGCATGGAAAAGTCCCTTCGCCACGGTTTCCTGACATTTGGTCACGCTAACGGTGACTCAGGTCACACCGGGAGGGGCGGGACGGGTGATTCCGGGGCGCGGCAGGGGGCTTACTCGTCGTCGAGGCCGCGCTCGATGGCGTAGCGCACCAACTCGACCCGGTTGTGCAGCTGAAGCTTGCCGAGGGTGTTCTGGACGTGGTTCTGCACCGTGCGGTGGGAGATGACGAGGCGTTCGGCGATCTGCTTGTAGCTCAGGCCCTTGGCGACGAGGCGCAGCACCTCGGTCTCCCGGTCCGTCAGCCGGGGCGCGCCGGGCTCGTCGGCGCCCTGGGCGGGGGCCGGTTCGGAGGCGAGGCGGCGGTACTCGCCGAGGACCAGTCCGGCGAGGCCCGGCGTGAACACCGGGTCGCCGACGGCGGTACGGCGCACGGCGTCCAGCAGTTCCTCGGTGGAGGCCGACTTCAGCAGATAGCCGGTGGCCCCGGACTTCACGGCCTCCAGGACGTCGGCGTGCTCACCGCTCGCGGACAGCACGAGGACGCGCAACGCCGGGTTGTGGCCGACCAGTTCCTTGCACACCTGGACGCCGGGCTTGGCCGGCAGGTTGAGGTCCAGGACGAGGACGTCGGGCGTGGCGGCCCTGGCGCGGCGGACCGCCTGCTCGCCGTCGCCGGCGGTGGCCACGACCTCGAAGCCGGACTCGGCCAGGTCACGGGCGACCGCGTCGCGCCACATGGGGTGGTCGTCCACCACCATGACCTTGATCGGGTCCTGCCGCTCGCTCATCGACGCCCTGCCTTCGCGTTCTTCGGTACTTTCAGTTCGACCTCCGTGCCCTGCCCGGGGACGGAGAGGAGTTCGGCGCTGCCTCCGAGGTCGCGCAGCCGGCCGCGGATCGACTGGGCGACCCCGAGCCGCCCCTCGCTCTCGGCCTGCGCGAGCCGGCCCTCGGGGATGCCGGGGCCGTCGTCCCGGACGGTCACGACGATCTCGTCGGGCTCGTCCTCGACCAGGATCCAGGCCCGGGCGTCCTCGCCCACGTGCCGGCGCACGTTGTCCAGGGCGGCGCCGACCGCCGCGGCCAGCTCCCGGGCCGCCGGGGGCGGCAGCGGCACCGGGGCGCCGGGCTCGGCGAGGCTGACCCGGCCGCACGCGTAGGGGGCGAGCAGGGCGCGCAGATCGACGTCACCGTCGGCTCCGCCGGCCCCCTCCTCGTCGGGTACCTCCACCACCCGTACGACGGCTCCGGCGGACGCGTCCTCGGACACCCGGGACACCGGTACCAGCCCGCCCGAGACCAGTGTGCGCAGCGCCACCTCCTGCTCCCCGGCCAGCCGGCCCAGCTCGGCCGCCTCGCCGCCGAGGGCCGTGCCCCGGCGCTTGACCATCGCCAGCACCTGGAGCACGCCGTCGTGGATGTCCCGGGCGAGCCGCTCCCGCTCGCGGGTCGCGGCCTCGATCTCCAGGGCCCGCGCGAGGGTGCGCTCGGAGGCGCGGGCGACCTCGACGACGTAGCCGATGCCGAGGGAGGCGACCCAGAGGAGGATCAGGCTGTGCACGGTGTCCCGGGCCGGATGCCCGCGTTCGACCAGGTTGGCCAGCGCGACCGGCGTGGCGGCGACCGCGGCCCAGCGCCAGCCGCCCCTGATCGCGAAGGCCAGCACCGCACCGCCGGTCCATATCGACGGCAGTGTGGGGCCGCCCGCGATCCGCTGGTGGCTGTCGGCGAGCGAGGTGAGCAGGACGCCGGTGAGGGCGATGACCAGGTCGGCGGCCAGGAAGGGCTTGGTGCAGCTCGCCGCGTTGCGCACGCTCGGCAAGGTGGCGAGGGTCCAGACGAACAGGACCGCGAGGTAGCCGACGGCGACCCAGGGGCGCACGTAGAGGTCGTACCTGGTGACGCACAGGCCGATGGCGTAGAGCATGGTCAGGACGCGGTAGCCGGCGAGCGCGCGCCACAGCGGCAGCTCGACCGACATGCGCAGGACGCGCTCGCGCTTCGGCATCTCCCCGGCTCCCCCCGGCCCCCCGGTCAGGCCTCCTGGGCCTCTTCCTTCTTCCCGGCCTCCATGGCCTTCTCCGCCTCCTTGGCCGACTTCGCCGCGTCCGCGATCTGCCGCTTGGCCGCGGTCGCGTACATGTCGACGTACTCCTGGCCGGAGAGCTTCATGATCTCGTACATGACCTCGTCGGTCAGGGCACGCAGGACGAAGCGGTCGTGCTCCATGCCGGCGTAGCGGCCGAAGTCCAGCGGCTTGCCGATCCGGATGCCGGGGCGCATGAGCTTCGGCATCACCTTGCCGGGCGGCTGGATCTTCTCCGTGTCGATCATCGCCACGGGGATCACCGGCGCGCCGGTGGCGAGCGCCACGCGCGCGAGGCCGCCGGGCTTGCCCCGGTAGAGCCGGCCGTCGGGCGAGCGGGTGCCCTCGGGGTAGATGCCGAACAGCTCGCCGCGCTCCAGCACCTCGATGCCGCTCTTGATCGCGGCCTCGCCGGCGCCGCGCGCCCCGGAGCGGTCCACCGGAAGCTGCCCGACGCCCTTGAAGAAGGCCGCGGTCAGCCGGCCCTTGACGCCCGGAGTGGTGAAGTACTCGGCCTTGGCGATGAAGGTGACCTTGCGGTCCAGCACCGCGGGCAGGAAGAACGAGTCCGAGAAGGACAGGTGATTGCTCGCCAGAATCGCCGGGCCCTCGGCCGGGATGTTCTCCAGTCCCTCCACCCAGGGCCTGAAGGCGACCTTCAGCGGCCCGCCGATGGCGACCTTCATCGTGCCGTACAACACCCGTGTGCCTCCCGTTTCCGTCGAACAGACCTTAACCCGGAGGACCGTCAATGGGCCCGACGACCCTGGTCGGTGTCAGTGCGGTCGCGTACGGTGAAGCACATCCACGTATTTCTTCCTTCTTGCCCCCGTCGGCCGTCGGGCCGCCGGAGCACCGTCCCAAGGACAGGAGAGTCGAAGGTGCCGGTTCTCCCCGGAGCTGAGCCGTACCGCCACGAGGGCGGGGAGGTGGGCGTCCTCCTCTGCCACGGCTTCACCGGCTCGCCCCAGTCGCTGCGCCCCTGGGCGGAGCACCACGCGGCCCACGGCCTGACCGTGTCCCTGCCGCTGCTGCCCGGCCACGGCACCCGCTGGGAGGACATGCAGCTCACGACCTGGCAGGACTGGTACGCGGAGGTGGACCGCGAGCTGCGCGTCCTCGCCGAGCGCTGCTCCCGGGTGTTCGTCCTCGGCCTGTCGATGGGCGGCGCGCTGGCCCTGCGGCTCGCCGCCCTGCACGGCGCGCGGGTCACGGGCGCGGTGGTCGTCAACCCGGCGAACAAGGTGCACGGCCTGTCGGCGTACGCCCTTCCGGTGGCCCGGCATCTCGTGCGCACGACGAAGGGCATCGCCAGCGACATCGCCCAGGAGGGCGCGGCCGAGGTGGGCTACGACCGGGTGCCGCTGCACTCCGCGCACTCGCTGCGGCGGTTCCTGCGCCGGCTGGACGGCGAGCTGCCCCAGGTCACCCAGCCGTTGCTGCTGCTGCACAGCGCGCAGGACCATGTCGTCCCGCCCGCCGACTCGGCCCGGGTGCTGAGCCGGGTGTCGTCCACGGACGTCACCGAGATCGTGCTGGAACAGAGCTACCACGTGGCGACGTTGGACAAGGACGCGGACCGGATCTTCGAGGAGAGCCTCGCGTTCATCGAACGGCTCGCGCCCGGGGCCGGCAGGGACGGTGTCGGCAAGGACGGCAAGGAAGGGACGGCCGCAGTTGGCTGAGCACGACTCGGACCGTGAGGGTCGCGAGCCGGACGAGCAGGGCGTGCCCTTCGACGAGGACGCCGCCTGGCAGGCCATCGTCGCCGGGTACGGCGAGGAGCCACCGGACCCGCCGGGCGCGAGGCCCTTCAGGTCGGTGGAGGACCTCGCGCTGCCGGAGCCGGCCGCCGAGGACCCCGACGACACGGCGCAGGGCCCGGCGAGGGACACGTCGGCGGACGGCGAGGGCGAGGAGGACGGCCCCGCCGGTACGCCGCCGGTACGGCCGCTGGGCAGCTCGATCACCTTCGCCCCCGGTGTCGGCGGCGGCCCGCGCGACTACACGACCGCGCGGCCCTCCGACGACGACTTCGACGAGGACGACGAGGGCCACTTCGTCCCGCCCGAACCGCCCCCGCTGCCGGCCGCCGACACCACCGCCAAGTTCGGCTGGCTCGGCGTCGTCGGCGGCCCGGTGCTGCTCCTGCTGGCGGTGCTGCTGGGCTGGGACATGACGTGGTGGCTGACCACGCTGGGCATCGGCGGCTTCCTCGGCGGCTTCGCCACGCTGGTGACGCGGATGCGCACGGACGACGACGAGGACGACGACCCGGGGCGGGGCGCGGTCGTCTGAGCCGTGCACAGGTGCCGGGCGGCTCAGCCGGCCGGGACCCTGAGGGCGGCCAGGACCGGGAGGTGGTCCGTGGCCGCGATCAGGTCGGAGCGGGTGACACCCGGCTGCTCCAGAGGCACTCCGCAGCCGAGCACGTCGATGCCCTTCGTGGCGAAGATCGCGTCGATACGGCGGTGCGGCTCGCTGTGCCGCCAGGTCTCCTCGCCGCCCCAGGGGGCGACGGCCCGGCAGTCCTGCAGGGTGCCGGAGAGCAGCCGGAAGGCGGGGCCGTCGGGGCCCTCGTTGAGGTCGCCGCCCGCGACGGCGTGCGCCACGCCGAGACCGGCGAGGCGGTCGAGGAGCAGACCGGCCTGCGCGTACCGCTCCTTCCTGTCCAGGCTCAGATGGCCGCTGATCACTCCCAGCCGGGCGCCGCCGAACCGGACCACCGCGGTGGCGAGGCCGCGCCGGTGGAGGCCCGGGGTGAGGGGCAGCAGGACGTCCTGCGTGCGCTCGACGGTGGCCCGCAGCGAGCAGAGGATCGCCGGGCCCGCCGCCGTGGCGCCGCCGGTGAGGATCACCTGGCCGCCGGCCGCCGCGAGCCGGGCGAGCTTCTTGCGCCAGCGGAAGAAGCGGGGGGCCTCCTGGACGAGGACCAGGTCGGGCGCGCAGGCGGAGATGACTGCGGCCAACGCGTCCGTGTCGTCCCGCATCGAGCGGATGTTGTAGCTCAGGACGCGGATGACCGCCGAACCATCGGGTTCCGTACGGGAGTTGGGAAGGAGCGTGCTGGTCGCCATGACGATCAACATACGACGATGCCCGCCGTCCCGGGAGCGGACGCGGCGGGCACTGTCACAGGACGGCCTCGCTACATGATCGGGTCCGGCTCCCGGGCCAGGTCGGCCGCGCCCACCAGGCCCGCCTTGTTGCCGAGCTGGGCCGCGATGACGTCGGCCACCGGGCGCCAGTTGCCGCCGACCAGCCAGCGCTTGTAGGACTTGCGGATCGGGTCGAGGACCAGTTCGCCCTCGTCGGAGAGGCCGCCGCCGACGATGAACGCCGAGGGGTCGAAGAGGGAGGCCAGGTCGGCGAGGCCCGCACCGGCCCAGCGGGCCAGCTCGCGGTAGGAGTCGACGGCCACCGGGTCGCCCTGGCGGGCGGCCATGGAGATGTGCTTGCCCTCGATGCCGTCGGGGGTGCCGTCGCCCAGCGACAGCAGCAGCTCGGCGTTCTCGGGGGTGGCGTTGGCACGCTGCTTGGCGTAGCGGACCAGGGCACGGCCGGAGGCGTACTGCTCCCAGCAGCCCTGCGAACCGCAGCCGCACAGCAGGCCGTCCGGGACCATCCGGATGTGGCCGAACTCGGCGGCCACGCCGAAGTGTCCGCGGCGCAGCTTGTTGCCGATGATGATGCCGCCGCCGAGGCCGGTGCCGAGCGTGATGCAGATGACGTTGCGGTGGCCCTTGCCCGCGCCGAACTTGTACTCGCCCCACGCCGCGGCGTTGGCGTCGTTCTCGACCACGACCGGGAGGCCCACGCGGGCCTCGACCTTCTCCTTGAGCGGCTCCTGGCGCCAGTCGATGTTCGGCGCGAAGTAGACCGTCGAACGCTGCCGGTTCACGTAACCGGCGGCGCCGATGCCCACGCCGACGATCTCGTGCCCGGCCCGTGCGCCCTCGACGGCAGCGGCGATGGCGTCCACGATGCCCTCGGGCGTGCCCGGGGTCGGCACCTGGTGGGTCGAGAGGATGTTGCCTTCCTCGTCGACCACACCGGCCGCGATCTTGGTACCGCCGATGTCGACGCCGATGGTGAGTCCCATGAATCCCTCAGTTCGGTCGAGCCCCGCTACGGCCAACCGTACCCGAGGCCCTGCCGGGAAAGCGCTTCAGTCCAGGTCGATCCGCTCCCCCGGACCGGTGCCCTCGCCCGGGTCCCGCCGCTCCCCCTTCTCGGCCCGTCCCTCACCGGTCAGGTCGTCGGCGGTGCGGGCGGTCCAGCGCTGCTCCTGGGCCTGGACGGCGGAGCGGTAGGCGGCCAGCAGTTCGCCGCCGGCCGCGGCCAGGTGGTCGAAGACATCCGGGTTGCGCTCTATGACGGGCTCGACGGCGGCCTTGGCCTGCTGGACGACCTGCCGTACCACCTGCTGGGCGGCGGGTCCGGCGAGGCCGCCGAGCAGGGGGGACTGCAGGCCGGACAGCTTGTCGGCCACCGTGTCCACGAACTTCTTCAGCTCCTCGGCGGCCGAGCCCGGCTGCGGGCCGTGCTCGGCGCGGCGGCGGGCCTTCTCGGCGGCGAGGTCCTCGGCGCAGGCCGTGGCCCAGGCGTCGGCGTCGGTCGCCCGCCCTTCCCTCCCGTGCTCCTCTTTCTCGTACGCGGCGTGCGCGTCATGCGCGTCGTACGAGTCGGCTGCGGGGCGCTCTTCGCTCATGGCGGACTCCTGACTACGGTTCGCCTCTACGACGTTACCCGAACGGGCGTACCCGGTTCATCGTCCCCGCTCAGCGGCGCGCGGTGGGCCACAGGTCGGGGTCCGGGGCGAAGCGGACGCGCAGCTCGCCCTCGCGCAGCGCGGCCCCGGCGACGGTGCAGCGGCGCAGGGCGGAGGGCAGCGGGACGATCCGGCGGAACGGGCCCGCGCTGATCACGAGTTCGTCGCCGCGCCGGATCAGGTCCAGCTCCTCCCGTATCGCGCCGGGCAGCGGGAGGTGCCAGACGAGCACGCCGTCCGCGGCGATCCGGTCGGTGACGGGCCACCCGACCGGGGCGGACGACGGGTTGACGGGCGGTACGGCGAGGGCGCCGAGGTCGTCGCCGCCGCGGGGGTCGCGGCCCAGGTGGGGGACGAGGTGGACGTCGTACGGCAGCTCCCGCCAGTCGTCGAGGGCCTTGCGCTGCTGGGCGAGGAGCCCGGCCGGCCAGCTCTCCGGCGCGGTCTCGGGCAGGGCGCGGTTGGCGAGCAGGGCCTCGACGGGCAGGCCGCGCAGGGCGAGGCCGAGGCCGGCGGTGCGCAGGGCGTCGGCACCGGCCGGACCGGGCTCGGCGACCAGGCGTACGGCGGTCGCGCGGTCGGTGAGGACGGCCTCGACGGCCGCCAGTTCGACGTCCCAGCGGGCCGCCGTCTCGTACAGCCAGTCGGCGGGCATGGGCACCCCGGCCAGCCGGCCGAGAACGGGGCGCAGGGCGCGGGCGGCCTGCCGCTCGGGCGGGAGCAGCCGGCGCAGATAGCGGCGCAGTTCCTCGGGCAGGCCGAGCAGGGCGAGGGCCTGCGGGAGGGGCGGGAGGTCGACGACGAGGAGGTCGTAGCGCTCGCTGAGGGCGGCGTCCCGCAGGGCGCGCAGGAAGGACAGCTCCTCGGCGCCGGGCAGCGGGGTGACCTCCTCGGCGTCCAGTCGCGAGGCGCCGAGCAGGTCGAGGACGTTCGCGGCGCGGGTCTGGAAGGCGGTGAGGTCCTCGCGGAAGCGGCCTGTGGCGTCGGGGCGCCAGGTGGTGAGGTTCGGCGCGGCCTGCCGCGGCGCCGGTCCCGTCTCGGAGCCCAGGGCCGCGCCGGGGGTGTCGGTGCGGTCGGCGCTCAGCAGGAGGGTCCGGGTGCCCGCGCGGGCGGCGGTGAGCGCGGTCGCGGCGGCGATCGTGGTACGACCGCTGCCGCCGGGGCCCGTGATCAGGATGGTGCGCATAGGGGTGAACGCTACCGGTGCCCGGCGGGCGGCTCGGCGTGTGTGACCGGGGGGTGACTACTTCTCCCCCGGCGCCTCCGCCGACGCCTCTCCCGACTCCACCCGCTTCTTCAGACCGGCCAGCGCCCGGTCGATGATGACCTTCTCGGCCTTGCGCTTGATCATCCCGAGCATGGGGATCTTGACGTCGACGGTGAGGCGGTAGGTGACCTCGGTGGCACCCTGCCCGGCCGGCTTCAGGAGGTACGAGCCGTCCAGGGAGCGGAGCATCTGGGACTTCACCAGGCTCCAGGAGACCTCGTTGTCGCCGGTCCAGGTGTAGCCGAGGACCTGGTCGTCCTTGATGGCGCCGGCGTCCATGACGAGGCGGACCTGCTCGGCGCGGCCCCGCGCGTCGGTCTCCAGGACCTCGGCCAGCTTCACCTCGCCGGTCCAGTCCGGGTAGCGCGCGAAGTCGGCGATCACCGCCATGACGTCGGCCGGTGCCGCCTCGATCGTGATGCTCGAGCTGGTGTGTTCCGCCATCGCCGTGGCTCCTCCAGATGCGGGCCGTACTGAGATCGTCGTGCGCACGTGTGTGCAGCGTGAAGGCTACCGCGCCACCGACCTGCCGCCTTCACCCCGTCTCCCGCACCCCCGGCCGACCGGCCACGGGCCGCTCACCATTCGAGCGCCCACGGCGTGCCCGACCCCGCGAAATGCCCCACGTTCACGCATTCCGTCGCGCCGATCCGCATCCGGCGCACGAGCGGCTGATGGACGTGCCCGAAGAGCGAATAGCGGGGCTTGGTGCGGTGGATGGCGGCCAGCAGGGCGCGGCTGCCGCGTTCGAAGCGGCGGGCGACGGTGTCGTAGACCAGCTCGGGGACCTCCGGCGGGATGTGCGTGCACAGCACGTCGACCTCGCCGACCGCCTCGATCTTCGCCGCGTACTCCTCGTCGTCGATCTCGTACGGCGTCCGCATGGGCGTCTTCAGGCCGCCGCCCACGAAGCCGAAGACGCGGCCGCCGATCTCCACCCGCTGGCCGTCGAGGACCGTGGTGCCCGGGCGGGCGTACTCGCTCCACAAAGGCGGCATGTCGACATTGCCGTACGTGGCGTACGTCGGGGTGGGGAACGCGGCGAACATCTCGGCGTACTGCTTGCGCACGGCCTTCTCGATGGCGCCGGCCCGGTCGGCGCCGATGCCGGCCCACAGCCGCGCGCCGAACTCCCGGGCCTCCTCGAAGCGGCGGGCGGTGCGCAGCTCGACGATGCGGTCCGCGTTCTCCTCGCCGAACAGGTCGGGGAAGATCCCGCGCGAGTGGTCGGCGTAGTCGAGGAAGAGGACGAGGTCGCCGAGGCAGATCAGGGCATCGGCACCCTCGCCGGCCCGCGCCAGGGCCTCGGCGTTGCCGTGCACGTCGCTGACCACGTGGACACGGGTGCTGCGCGTGCCGCGCGCCCCACGCGGGCCCGCGGGTCGGTTTCCGGACGGTGTGGATGCCATGGCGATCAAGCGTAGGCCTGTGCGATGTGCGTGAACAGTGGCGGTCGGGCCTGCGGTTACTGGCCGGTCGGTTCAGCCGTGGACTACTGTGCGCGAAGGAACGCCAGCCTGTGTGACGCAGCGAACATCTCGCCGGGACCCCCTGTCGGGAACGGCATACCGGCGGGTAACGTCCGGGCAGTCCAGTCGTGCTCTGGATTTCAACCACCGAAGACCCGAGCACCAGCCCGAGCCTTGGACCGCTCCGTCGCATCACACAGTGTCGTGGCGTCGGCGCCCTATGAGGAGCAGCAGTCTTGCGCGAGTTCAGCCTTCCGGCTTTGTACGAGGTCCCTGCCGACGGCAATCTGACCGACATCGTCCGCAGAAACGCCGCGCAGCATCCCGACGTCGCCGTCATCGCCCGCAAGGACGGAGGCACCTGGCAGGACGTGACGGCCCGGCAGTTCCTGGCCGAGGTGCTCACCGCCGCCAAGGGCCTCATCGCCGCCGGGGTGCAGCCGGGCGACCGGGTGGGCCTGATGTCCCGCACCCGGTACGAGTGGACACTGCTGGACTTCGCGATCTGGAGCGCGGGCGCGGTCACCGTGCCGGTGTACGAGACCAGCTCGCCGGAGCAGGTGCAGTGGATCCTGTCCGACTCGGGCGCGACCGCGTGCATCGTGGAGCAGGCGGGCCACGCCGCCGCGGTGGAGTCGGTGCGCGAGTCGCTGCCCGCCCTCAAGCACGTCTGGCAGATCGACGCCGGGGGCGTGGAGGAACTGGGCCGGCTCGGCCAGGACGTCTCGGACCAGACGGTCGAGGAGCGCAGCTCGCTCGCCTGCGCCGACGACCCGGCCACCATCGTCTACACCAGCGGTACGACCGGCCGCCCCAAGGGCTGTGTGCTCACCCACCGCAGCTTCTTCGCCGAGTGCGGCAACGTCGTCGAGCGGCTGCGGCCGCTGTTCCGCACCGGCGAGTGCTCGGTGCTGCTCTTCCTGCCCCTCGCGCACGTCTTCGGGCGGCTCGTGCAGATCGCCCCGATGATGGCGCCGATCAAGCTCGGCTGCGTCCCGGACATCAAGAACCTCACCGACGAACTGGCCGCGTTCCGGCCGACGTTGATCCTCGGTGTGCCGCGCGTCTTCGAGAAGGTCTACAACTCCGCGCGCGCCAAGGCGCAGGCGGACGGCAAGGGCAGGATCTTCGACAAGGCGGCCGACACGGCGATCGCCTACAGCAAGGCGCTGGACACCCCGTCGGGCCCGTCGCTCGGCCTGAAGATCAAGCACAAGACCTTCGACAAGCTGGTCTACAGCAAGCTGCGCGCGGTGCTCGGCGGCCGGGGCGAGTACGCCATCTCCGGCGGCGCCCCCCTCGGCGAGCGGCTCGGCCACTTCTTCCGCGGCATCGGCTTCACGGTGCTGGAGGGCTACGGCCTGACCGAGTCCTGCGCGGCGACCGCGTTCAACCCCTGGGACCGGCAGAAGATCGGCACGGTCGGCCAGCCGCTGCCCGGCTCGGTGGTGCGCATAGCGGACGACGGCGAGGTGCTGCTGCACGGCGAGCACCTGTTCAAGGAGTACTGGAACAACCCGGGCGCGACGGCCGAGGCGCTGGCCGACGGCTGGTTCCACACCGGTGACATCGGCACCCTGGACGAGGACGGCTACCTCAGGATCACGGGCCGCAAGAAGGAGATCATCGTCACCGCCGGCGGCAAGAACGTGGCCCCGGCCGTGATCGAGGACCGCATCCGGGCGCACGCGCTGGTCGCGGAGTGCATGGTGGTGGGCGACGGGCGGCCGTTCGTGGGCGCGCTGGTCACCGTCGACGAGGAGTTCCTGGGCCGTTGGGCCGAGGAGCACGGCAAGCCGGCGGGCTCCACCGCGGCGTCGCTGAAGGACGACCCGGATCTGAACGCGGCGATCCAGGCGGCCGTCGACGACGGCAACGCCGCGGTGTCGAAGGCGGAATCGGTGCGGAAGTTCCGCATTCTGTCCTCCCAGTTCACGGAGGAGTCGGGCCACCTCACCCCGTCGCTGAAGCTCAAGCGGAACGTGGTGGCGAAGGACTACGCGAGCGAGATCGAGGCGATCTACGCGAAGTAGCGGGAGCGGCACGCCTCCTGACGAGGCGTCATGGCGCGGTGCCCTCGGCGAGGACCCGCGCCATCGTGCGTTCGGCGAGCGCGGTGATGGTGACGAACGGGTTCACGCCGATGTTGCCGGGCACGAGCGAGCCGTCGGTGACGTAGAGGTGGTCGTACCCCTTCACCCGGCCGTAGTCGTCCGTCGCCTTCCCGAGGACGCAGCCGCCGAGCGGGTGGTAGCAGAAGTCGTCGGCGAAGACCTTGCTCGCGGAGCCGAACAGGTCGTAGCGGTAGATGGTGGCGTTGGCCAGGTTGATCCGGTCGAACAGGTTCTTGGCCATGCTCACCGAGACCGCGCTCTGGGCGGGGGTCCAGCCGAGTTTCACCGTGCCGGAGGCGGAGTCGTAGGTGAAGGACGCCCGTTCGGGGTTCTTGGTGATCGCCAGGTAGAGGCTCACCCAGTGCTCGAACCCCATGGGCAGCGGGGCGATCTCGGCGAAGACCGGGTTGGCGGTGTTGGCCCAGTCGTCGATGCCCAGCACCGGCATGGTGGCCTGGTTCGCGCCGACGGTGTCCCAGACGTGGTTGGCGCGGCCGAGCATGGTGTTGCCGTTGGTGCCCCAGCCGGCGCCGACGTCGGCGGTCAGGGCGGGCAGGGTGCCGGTGTCCCGGGCGCGGACGAGGAGTTCGGTGGTGCCGAGGCTGCCGCCGCCGAGGAAGAGGTACGTGCAGCTGTACTGCCTGGTCTCCACGACCGTGCCGGTGGCGTCGATCCGGTCGGCGGTCAGGACGTACGAGCCGTCGCCGGCCCGGCTGACGGACCGCACCCTCTCCAGGGTGTGGATCGTGACGTTCCCGGTGCCGAGGGCGGCGGCCAGGTAGGTCTTGTCGAGGCTGCGCTTGCCGTGGTTGTTGCCGTAGATGACCTCGCCGGCGAGCGCCGACCTCACGGCCGTGCCGGCGGCCTCCTGCTGCATGTAGCCGAAGTCGTAGACGTTCGGCACGAAGGCGGTCTTCAGCCCCGCGTTGGCGGCGGCCTTGCGGGAGGTGCGGGCGAACCGGTACCACTCGGTGGACTCGAACCAGGCCGGGTCGATGGTGTTGACACCGAGCATGGTGCGGGCGCGCGGGTAGTAGGTGCCGTACATCTCGTCGGCGTCGACGGTCGGGAACTGCTCGGCGAAGTAGGACTTCACGGGCGTGACCGCCATGCCGCCGTTGACGAGCGAGCCGCCGCCGACGCCCCGGCCGACGTAGACGGACATGTTGTCGTAGTGCACGCGGTCCAGGACGCCGGGGTACGGGCCGATGTCCTTGTTGACCACGTCCAGCCAGAGGAAGGTGGCGAGCGGGGCCTCGGTGCGGGTGCGGAACCACATGGAGCGCCGGTCGGGGGCGAGGGTGGAGCAGAAGACCTTGCCGTCGCCGCCGGCGGTGTTCCACAGCTGCCCCATCTCCAGGACGAGGGTCCTGATCCCGGCCTGGCCGAGCCGGAGCGCGGCGACGGCACCGCCGTAGCCCGAACCGACCACGACGGCGGGGGCGTTGTCGACGGCGGCCGGCTCTGCCGCGTGCGCGGACCGGAGACCGATGCGGGTGAGACCGGCCGTGGCGGCGGTCTGGAGGGCGATCATGCCCAGGATGTGACGTCTACTCAGCTGACGCTGCATCAGTTTTGCTGTCATGCGCGCAGCATGTGCGGATTTTCCGGTTCCGCCTAGAGTCTCCGGAACGTTTTAGAGAAGGGCTTTGAGGTTCTCCGCCAACAGGTCCCAGCGCCAGCGCTCCTCCACCCACTGCCGGCCCCGCTCCCCCATCCTGCGGCGCAGGCCGGGGTCCTGGAGCAGGGGGACGATGCGGTCGGCCGCCTCCTCGGGGGAGCCGCCCCGCACCACCCACCCCGTCTCGCCGTCCAGGACGGCGTCCGGTGCGCCGCCGGAGTCGCCCGCGACCACCGGCAGGCCCGTCGCGGAGGCCTCCAGGTAGACGATGCCGAGGCCCTCGACGTCCAGGCCGCCGCGGCGCGTCCGGCAGGGCATGGCGAAGACGTCGCCGGCGCCGTAGTGGGCGGGCAGCTCGGACCAGGGGACCGCGCCGGTGAAGCGGACCGAGGCCGCGACGCCGGTCTCGTCGGCGAGGCGGCGCAGGTCCCGCTCGTAGGGGCCGCCGCCGACGATCAGCAGCACGGTGTCGGGCTCGGCCGCGAGGATGCGGGGCAGGGCCCGGATGAGGGTGTCCTGGCCCTTGCGCGGGACCAGGCGCGAGACACAGACCACGACCGGGCGGTCGGCGAGCCCGAGGCGGGCGCGGACCTCGTCGCCGCCGGAGCCGGGGTGGAAGGTCTTCTCGTCGACCCCGGGCGGCAGTTGGACCATGCGCCGGGCCGCCGCCGGCGTGAGGGCCGTGGCGATGCGCGAGCGCGTGTACTCGCCGAGATAGGTGATCGTGTCCGTCGACTCGCCGATCCGGCGCAGCAGCTGCCGGGCGGCGGGCAGCTGGGCCCAGCCGGCCTCGTGCCCGTGCGTCGTGGCCACCAGCCGCTCGGCGCCGGCCGCGCGCAGCGCCGGAGCCATCAGACCGAGCGGGGCCGCCGCCCCGAACCACACCGAGGTGCAGCCGTGCTCGCGCAGCAGCCCGGTCGCGCGCCGGGTCGCCCGCGGGGTCGGCAGCAGCATGGTCGTACGGTCGCGTACGACGGTGAAGGGCTGATCGGCGTCGAAGGCGGCGGTGGCCTCGGCGCCCTCGCGGCCGCGCTTCCAGGTGGAGGCGTAGACGACCAGCCGGCCGGGGTCCAGGCGCAGGGCCATGTTGTGCAGGAAGGCCTGGATGCCGCCCGGGCGGGGCGGGAAGTCGTTGGTGACGATCAGGGTCTTGTGCATCGTGGCCGACCTTACCCAACGGGCCGCGGCCGGCCGGGCCCGATCGGGCTGTGTGCGGCCCGGTGCGGCGGGGTCTGTGGCAGGTACACAGCCGGGCACGACATCATGGGGCGGGCGAGGCCGACAGCGAACCGGGAATCGGACGGCAAGGGGAACACGTGGAGACCAAGGGCGCCGGGCGGTCCCTGGCATGGCTGCTCGCGACCTGGGGCGTCACCCGCCTGGTGCTGCTGCTGTTCGTCTTCAAGGTGTGGATCTTCCCGGGGGGCCTGGACGTCACCTCCGACGTGTCGGTGATCTACCGCGGCTGGTACGAGGTCCTGCGCCAGGGAACCTTTCCACTGGACGACGTGACCTGGCAGTACCCGCCTGCCGCCGCCCTCCCGGTGCTCGCCCCCGCCGCGCTGCCCTTCCTGTCGTACGAGCACGCCTTCTTCATCCTCGCGTTCCTCGCCGACGCCCTCGTGCTGTGGCTGCTGGTGCGTCCGGGCCTGCGCTCCGGGCGGTCGCTGCGCGGGGCCTGGGTGTGGCTGGCGGGCGTGCCGCTGCTCGGCCCGACGGTGTACGCCCGCTACGACGTGATGGTGACCGCGGTGGCCGTGGCGGCGCTGCTGGCGGGCGTCCGGCATCCGCGGGTGATGGGCGCGCTGACCGCGTTCGGGGCGCTGCTGAAGGTGTGGCCGGCGCTGCTGCTGGTGGGCTGCTTCCGGCGCCGGGCCTGGGCCTCGGCGGCGGTCACGGGGGCCGGGCTCGCCGCCGCGTTCGCGGTGTCCATGCCGGGCGCCTTCGCCTTCCTGACCTTCCAGCGGGACCGGGGCACCGAGGTGGAGTCGCTGGGCGCCCTGGTCTTCCACGTGGCCCGGCACTTCGGCTGGAGCGGCCAGGTGCTGCTGAACTACGGCTCGATCGAGTTCCTCGGCCCGCACGTGGACCAGGTCAGCACGGCGGCGCTGGCGCTGACCGGGGCCGCGTTCGGCTGGCTGCTGCTGTGGCGGCTGCGGGTGGCGCGCCGCACGCCGACCGTCCTCGCGGACGCGGCGTTCACGGCGGTGCTGCTCTTCACGGTCACGAGCCGCGTGATCAGCCCGCAGTACCTGGTGTGGCTGGTGGGCGTGGCGGCGGTCTGCCTCACGTACCGGGCGAGCCGGATGGGGGCGCCCGCGCTGATGGTGGTGGTCGCGTCCTTCGTGACGGTCCTGGAGTTCCCGCTCGGCTTCGGACACGTGGTGGCGAGCGACCGGTACGGGGTGCTGCTGATGGTGGTCCGCAACGGCCTGCTGGCCCTGGCCGCCCTCACGGCGGGCCGACGGCTGTGGCGGGCGACCGTCACCCCGGTCGCCGCCACCCCCCTCCCGGCCGAACCGGCCCACCCCCACCAGACCCCGGTCTCCCCCTGACCGGGCTCGCTCAGCCGAGCTGAGACCTCACGTAGTCCCGCCACTGGGCGGTGAACGCCTCCGGCGTCGTCCCGAGCACCTTCCGCAACGCGCCCTCGACCGCCCCCGCCCGCTGCGGATGGGCGCCGACGGCGCGGTAGAAGGCGTCGAGCCGGGCCGTGTCCCAGTGGGCGGCGATCATCCGGCAGGCCAGCCAGCCGCTCTCGTAGGCCTGGGCCAGCCTGGTCGGATCGCTGGTGAAGCCGAAGTCCCTGTCGGTGGGCAGGGCGGTGGGCGCCTCGCCGTTCTGCACGGCGCGGGTCAGTTCCGGCGCGACCTCGGTGGGGGTGCGGCCGGTGCCGAGGTAGCCGATCCAGTCCGCGTAGCCCTCGGAGAGCCACAGCGGGGTCGCGGCGGTGGTGTGGGCGCGGGTGGCCACATGGGTGGTCTCGTGGGTGAGCACGACCTGCTTGCCGAGGTCGCCGAGGACGGCGTACGCGTCCGGGTTGACCACCACCCGGTCCGCGGGCGCCCGCGCGGAGCCTCCCGCCTCGCCGGTGGTGACGGCGGCGATGCCCCGGTAGTCGGCGGCGGACGAGCCGAGCAGGCCGGCCATGCCGTCCAGGGAGTCCGGGACGAGGACGACGACCCGGCGACTCCACTCCGTGCCCCACGCCCGGGAGACGGCCGGAACGGCACGGTCGGCGAGCCCGGTGTAGGCGCGCAGCTCGGCGGCCGTCCGGCCGATGCCCAGCACCAGGCTGTGCGCGCCCCGGACGGCGGTCACCGTGCCCTGGTCCCACAGCTGCTGCCCGGCCCGCCGGGCGGGCTCGTCGGCGGTGACGTACCACCCGCCGTCGGCGGTGCGGCCGAGGCGCAGGGTGCGGTCGGCGTCGAGCGGGGCCGTGTCGTACCCGGCGACGCGGTAGCTCAGCTCGGCGTCGGCGGTGGCGCCGGAGCCGCTCTCGCGCACGTCGGTGACCCGGTAGGTCCAGGACGCCAGCGGGACGGCGCGCAGCCGGGCGTACTCGGCACGGGCGCCCGTGACCGCGTACGCCCCCTCGTCGTGCCCCAGCAGGGCCGCCGAGCGCCGGTCGAGCAGCTGCTGCACCTCGGCGCGGGCGGAGTCGGTCGTCGCGGCGCCGACGGTGCATCCGGTCAGGGGCAGCAGCAGAGCGAGGCCCACGGCCCCGCTCCACCACGCCCTTCTGCGGCCAGTCACTTCCCGATCGTAACGGCGCGCCACCCGCTCAGGGCCGGGTGACCGAGGAGATCGGCATCATGCCGACGGGGTCGTAGCGGACCGCGGCGCCCGGGTAGGGGGCGTGGATGACCTTGCCGTCGCCGACGTACATGCCCACGTGGCTGGCGTCGGAGCGGTAGACCACCAGGTCACCGGGGCGGGCCTGGGAGAGCGGGACTTGATGGCCGGCGAAGCGCTGCTCCTGCGAGGTGCGCGGCAGCTGGAGTCCGGCCTGTGCGTACGACCACTGCATCAAGCCCGAGCAGTCGAAGCCGGAGGGGCCGTTCGCGCCCCAGACGTAGGGGTGGCCGAGGGCGGCCTGGGCGGCGGCGACGGCGGCCGCGGCCCGGGCGTCGGGGGCGACGGCGCCGGTCAGGTCGGGCAGGCCGATGCCGCCGTCGCGGGAGGCGCGGTCGTAGGCGTCGCGGGCCTCGCTCGGCAGGGCGTCGAGCAGCTGCCGGGCCCTGGCGAGCTTCTTCTCCACGGTCCGCTTGTGCACGACGACGGCCCTGCGGCTCTTCTCCAGCTCGGCGAGCTTGCCGGCCGTCTCCGAGCGCTCCTGCGCGAGGTCCCGCAGCGCGGAGCTCAACTCCCGCAGCCGACCCGCCTGTTGGACGTCGATGCGGTCGAGGGTGGTGGCCTTGTCGAGGTAGTCCTCGGGGTTGTCGGAGAAGAGCAGCGCGACGGTCGGGTCGAGGCCGCCGGACCGGTACTGCGCCCCGGCCAGCGCACCGAGCTGCTCGCGCAGGGAGTTGATGCGCGCCTGCTGCCGGGCGATGTGGTCCTGGGCGTCGTGCACCTCGCGGCGCAGCGCGTCGGTCTGCTCCTGGGCCTTGTCGAAGGCCTGGGTCGCCTGCTCGGCCTCCTGGTAGAGGCGGTCCACCTCGGCGCGGGTGTCGGCGTGCGGTGCCGCGTGCGCGGGTACGGCGCCGAGCGCGGTGGCTGCGGCGGACAGGACACACAGGGCGGCGGCGCCCCGGCGGAATCCGGAGGAGGCAAGGCGGCGGTGAGACCCCACGGCGGTCCTTCTGCTGGCGGACAGATACCGCTCCCCCGGCGCCTGGGGACGGGGAGGCCCCGGCGCCGGGGGAGCGCGCCAGACAGTAGCCGTACGCGAGGGGCCGGACCAAAGACCCGGAGGGCAACACAGGCTGACGCCCCGCCGCTGACGCAGGTCATCGGCGGGGCGAGGAGTCAGTTCCGGTTCCGGGGATTCGCCCGTTCGGGCGCCCGGCGTCCGCGTTTCGCAGCGGGTCCGCGGGGGTGCGCCGGGTTCTCCGGCCCGGGCACCCGCAGGGATGATCAGACCCGCACGCCGAACTCGAACGGCATGTCGGCCATGGACTCGTAGCGGACCACGGCACCGGTGTGCGGGGCGTGCAGCACCTCGCCGTTGCCGGCGTACAGGCCGACGTGGTGGATGTCTCCGTAGAAGAAGACCAGGTCACCGACCTGCAGGTCGTTGACGGAGCTGATCCGGGTGCCTATGGTGGCCTGCTCCTGCGAGGTGCGCGGGATGGAGGCGCCGGCCTGGGCGTAGGCCCAGGAGGTCAGGCCCGAGCAGTCGTAGGAGGCGGTGCCGGTGGCGCCGTAGACGTACGGCTTGCCGATCTGGCTCTGGGCGGCGGCGAAGGCGGCGCCGGCCAGGCCGGAGGCGGGCGTGCTGTTGCCGAGGTCGACCCGCGAGCTGGCGGAGCGGTCGGCGCGCTGCTGCTGCTCGGCCAGCTGCTGCTTCTCCTTGGCCGTCAGGGTGTTGAGCAGCTTCTGCGCGTCGGCGAGCTTGGCCTGGACGTCGTTCTTGTTCTGCTCCAGCTGGGCGCGGGTGGCGGAGAGGTCCTTGAGCTTCTCGCTCGCCTCGGCCCGCTCCTGGGCCAGTTCGCGCTGTTTGTCCTGGATCTTCTTCAGCGCGTCGACCTGCTGGGCGCTCAACTGGTCGAGCGTGGAGGCCTTGTCGAGGAAGTTGTCCGGGTTGGAGGACAGGAAGAGCTGGACCGAGGGGTCGATGCCGCCGGAGCGGTACTGCGAGGTGGCCAGCGAACCCAGGCTGTCGCGCAGCTTGTTGAGGTCCTGCTGACCCCGCGCGACGTTGTCCTGGATGGTGGAGATCTCCTTTTGCAGCTTCTGCTGCTTCTCCTTCGCCCCGTCGTACTTCTCGGAGGCCTGCTCGGCCTTCGAGTAGAGGTCGTCGACCTTGGCCTTGACCTGGTCCTTGCTGAGCTTCTGGCTCGGCGCTGCGTTGGCGGCGTTCGCGCTCAGCACGACGGCCGCGGCGGCTGCGGTGGTCAGCACGGTCACGCGGGCGCGACTCTGCTGCTTGGGTCGACGGTGGGACGCCACGAGGGACGAACTCCTTCGTGTGAGTGAGTGAGTGATCACCCGTTCGGAGGTTCGAGCCCAGACCCTAGTGACCTTCTTGTGATCAGTTCAAATCCTCTCAGCAGAAAATCCCCTCACGCAATGCAATCTTTGCACTCGACTCACATGGAGTGATGCGCGATGGACACTACGTTGCGTGAAGATGCTGCCAATTCGGGCATTGCCTATGCCCGTTGGACCTTCAGGACAGCCGCTTGAGAAGCACCGCAGACGCGACCGGTCGGGCACCCGCCCTGGCGACGCCGTCGGCCACCTCGCGGTCGGTGGAGGCGACGATGACCGGACGGCCCGGCGGTTCCGCGCGCACGAGCTGCCGGATCAGCTCGTCGGCCGTCACACCCGGCTTCGAGAACAGCACCCGCACGCCGCGCGGCGGTGCGAGCAGCACGGGCGCGGCCAGTTCGGCGCCGTCGAAGACACACGTCACCTCGGCGCCGGTCTGCGCGGCGAGCGCCGAGAGCTGGCCGAGGAGCCGCAGCCGCTGCTTCTCCAGCGGCATCTGCGGATAGCCGGTCTTGGTGACGTTGTAGCCGTCGACCACCAGATGCGCCTGCGGCAGCGCGAGCAGCTGGTCGAGAATGGCCGGATCGTGCTCGGACAGGGCCCGTGCCGCGATGTCCTTCGGGGTCATCCGGCCCGGCTCGACGGCGTCCACGGTCTCGGCCGGCCGCACGGAGACCGGCGGCAGGGCGAGTTCGCGCCGCAGGCCCTGCGCGGCGTCCAGCAGGGTGTCCAGCAGCAGCCGTACCCGCATGTCCTCCACGCTGCGGCCCTCACGGGCGGCGCGCCGGGTGGCCTCCAGGGCCGCCTCCGCCTCGCCGAGCCGGGCCTTGAGCCGCCGCGACTCGCTCTCGGCGGCCGACACCTGCGTCTGCGCCTCGGCCCGTACGGCGTCCATCTCGGTCTGCGCCTTGCGCAGAGCGGCCTCGCCGCGCTTGACGTCGCTGTGGGCGGCCCGGAGCTTGCGGTGCAGGGACTCCGCTTCCTTCTTCGCCGACTCCAGCTCCGCGCGCAGCCGTTCGGCCTCGGCGCGGGTGTGCTCGCGGGCGTGCGCCAGCTCGGCCCGCAGCCGCTCCAGCTCGACCCGGCTCTCCTCGTCCGCCCGCTCGGCGTCCGCGCGCTGGGCCTCCTCGCCGGCCGCGGCGACCAGCTTCACCCAGCCCGCCGGGCGCAGTACGTAGGCCGCGGCCGCCACGTCGAGCGGGTCCGCGGCCGGGGGCGGGGAGCCGGAGTCGAGGGCGCCGGTGAGTTCCGGCTGCGCCTCTCTGAGCTTCTCCCCGATCCGCTGCCGGAACAGCGGATCGGTCTCCAGCGCCGCCGCCATCGCGTTTCCGGCGAACTTGGCCCGGCGATTGGGGGTGAACCGGGCGTACTGCCGCAATTGGGCGGGCAGTTCGGACAGGGTCAGACCGCCGAAGCCGTCCGAGACGATCTGCACGACCCGTCGGCGCACGCCGTCGGGCAGCGGACGGTCAAGCACCTCGGCGGTGCCGTCGCCCGGCCCCCCGCCCGCGGTCTCCACCATCCGTCACACCCCAATGCCTCTACGGGGCCGCCTCCCTCTCAGGAGTCGGCGCCCGGCCTGTCCACGAGCTCCACCTGGTCCACCGCGTTGCACCAGCGGCAGCGCACCGATTCGATGGTCTCACTGACCACCTCGCGCTCCTCCACCGTCGGGTCCCCGGCCAGATCGAGATGGACGTACTCGACGACCTTCGACGAACGGGTCACGTCGAACCGGGTCAGGTTGCCGCACAGGGTGCAGCGCCACCGGGTGGTCGCGGTCGGCAGGGGAACCGTCATCGTGGCAGTCCGCTTCCTTCTCGTGCTCTGTTCCGCGCCGTCGGCCGACGCGTGTGGCCGTAACCCTACGGCCTGGCAGGGACTCGCCGCCCGTCCGTCCGCGACGGCGAGGCGGTCTGTCGGCATGCATCCCGTTACGTCATGCTCTGTGTTCATGATCAGCGAGTGGAGCACGACAGCCGGCCGGACTCTCAGAGCGGTGCGGGGCACCTCGGCACCCATCACCTACGGGCTGATCGCACTGTGCAGCCTGATCTTCGTGCTGGGCCCGGCCTCGGGGCTCACCCCCGGCTACGGCTCCGGGGAGATCCTCGCGGCCGCCCAGCAGACCTACTTCCGGCACTGGGGCGTGGTGCCGGCCGAGTTGTTCGACGGGCCGGCCCGCGAGCTCCTCACGCCCGCCACGGCCCTGTTCGTGCACGGCAACTGGGTGCATCTGCTCGGCAACATGCTGTTCCTCCTCGTCTTCGGGGCGATGACGGAGGAGCGGATGGGCCGGATCGAGTTCACCCTGTTCTACGCCGGGTGCGGCTATCTGGCCCTGCTCGGGTACGCGCTCGCCAACACCGACTCCGCACAGTCGCTGGTGGGCGCCTCGGGCGCGATCTCGGCGGTCCTCGGCGCGTTCCTGTATCTCTTCCCCCGGGCCCGGGTGACCAGTCTGCTGCCGTTCCTCCTCTTCGTGCCGCTGCGGTTCCCCGCCTGGGTCGTGCTGCCGTTCTGGGTGGCGGTGCAGTGGGCGGCGGCGAGCCAGGCCTCCGAGGGGCCCGGGGTGGCGTATCTGGCGCACCTGGTGGGGTTCGGGCTGGGCTTCCTCTACGCGTGGGTGCGCTACGGGCGTGGGACTAGAGTGAAGTGCACCCCAGCTCCGGCCCCCGAGGGAGAGAACCAACCGTGATCACCGCGATCGTCCTCATCAAGACCAGCGTGGACCGGATCCCCGAGATCGCGGAGCAGATCGCCTCGCTGGACTCGGTGAGCGAGGTCTTCTCCGTCACGGGCACGTACGACCTGATCGCGATGGTCCGGGTGGGCAGGCACGAGGAACTGGCCGACGTCATCCCCGGCCGGATCAGCAAGATCCCCGGCGTGGAGGCCACCGACACCCACGTGGCGTTCCGCACCTACTCCCAGCACGACCTCGAGGCGGCCTTCGCGATCGGACTGGACTCCTGATCGGCTGAAGGCCGCCCCGGAACGGGCGTACGGACCCTCACACCGCTGGCACGCAGCGGCCGTCCTCCGTGCGGTACGTCCACCGGGCGCCCTCGGTCACCAGTTCCCGCACGGCGGTCACGAAGCGCTCGACGTGCTCGTCCGGGGTGCCCGCGCCGAAGCTCACGCGGATGGCGTTGAGGGACTTCTCGCCGGGGGCCGCCTCCGGGGCGCCGCACTCGCCCTGGGTCTGGGGGTCGCTGCCGAGCAGGGTGCGGACCAGGGGGTGGGCGCAGAAGAGGCCGTCACGGACGCCGATGCCGTACTCGGCGGAGAGCGCGGCGGCGAAGTGGGAGCTGTTCCAGCCCTCCACCACGAAGGAGATCACGCCGACCCGCGGGGCATCGTCGCCGAACAGGGACAGCACCTTCACCTGCGGCACCTCGGCCAGACCCGCGCGGACCTCGGCGATCAGGTGCTCCTCGCGGGCCACCAGGTTCTCCCAGCCGGCCTCGGTGAGCGCCTTGCAGGCCGACGCGATGGAGTAGGCACCGATGACGTTCGGGGAGCCCGCCTCGTGCCGGGCGGCGCTCTCGTGCCACTCCACGGCCACTCCCCCGTCCGGCCGCCGGGTGACCGTGCGGCTGGCGCCGCCGCCCGCGAGGTACGGCTCGGCCGCGCGCAGCCAGTCGGCGCGGCCCGCGAGGACGCCGGAGCCGAAGGGGGCGTACAGCTTGTGCCCGGAGAAGGCGACCCAGTCGACGTCCAGGTCGCGCACGTCCACCCGGTGGTGCGGGGCCAGCTGGGCGGCGTCCAGGACGATCCGGGCGCCGTGGGCGTGTGCGGCGGCGGCGAGCTCGCGCACCGGCCACAGCTCGCCGGTGACGTTGGAGGCGCCGGTGACGCAGACCAGGGCCGGGCCGTACCCCTCTTGAACAGATGCAGTGCGGCCGGCGAGGGCCCGCTCCAGGGTCTCGACGGCCTGGCGCGGGGTGCGCGGCGCGTTGAGGTACGTGACCCGCGCGTCCTGCCAGGGCAGCAGGGAGGCGTGGTGCTCGGTCTCGAAGACGAAGACCTGGCAGTCGGCGGGCAGGGCGCGGGCGAGCAGGTTGAGCGAGTCCGTGGTCGAGCGGGTGAAGACCACCTGGTCGTCGGCGCGGCAGCCGAGGAACTCGGCGACCGTCCTGCGGGCGTTCTCGAACAGGTCGGTCGAGAGCTGCGAGAGGTAGCCGGCGCCGCGGTGGACGCTGCCGTAGTACGGCGCGTAGGCGGCGACGTCGTCCCAGACGCGCTGGAGCGCGGGGGCGCTGGCCGCGTAGTCGAGCGCCGCGTAGGTGACTTCGCCACCGGTCACGAGCGGGACGGTGACATCCCGGCCCAGAACGGGCAGCGGGGCACGAACGGACTGGTCGGCGGCAACGGTGGAGACAGACATGGGTGGACTCCCGTGAGGACGTACGGCAGCAAGGCGTACGGAAAGAAGAGAAAGAGGGGGTGCGGAGGCGGGGCTCGGCGGCCCTATCGCATTCGCTTGCTCACGGAAGGCTCCTCGACGACCAGGACCCCTGGTTTCTCGAGGGGTCCGCGCTTGCCGTGGACCTCGCTGCCCACGACCTGGTCCTCACCCGGGGCACCCCGCCACGGACGGAGGGTTGCCGGACAGTCGGCCGGGGCCTCATGACTGTCACTCATGACCTGGTTCAGGAAACTACGTCAACTGATCGTCGTCCCGCAACCCTGTCCGGATCGCGGGACGCTCGTCCTGGCCGCTATGCGTTGGTCGCCGCCACCCAGCGCTCCAGCGCCCGCTTCGCCGCGCCCGAGTCGATGGACTCGACGGCCCGGGCCATGCCGGCGCCGAGCTGTTCGGCGAGCGGGGCGTCCGCCGGGTCCAGGGCGACGAGGGCCGCCGCCGAGTTCAGTACGACGGCGTCCCGGACCGGGCCCCGCTCGCCGTCCAGCAGCCGCCGGGCCACGTCCGCGTTGTGGGCCGGGTCGCCGCCGCGCAGGGCCTCCACGGGGACGAGGTCGATACCGACCTCGCGGGGGTCGAAGACCTCCTCGGTGACCTTGCCGTCCCGCACGACCCAGACATGGGACGTGGCCGTCGTCGTCAGCTCGTCCAGGCCGTCGTCGCCGCGGAAGACCAGCGCGGAGTTGCCGCGCTCCGCGAGCACGCCGGCGACGATCGGCGCCTCCCGCGCGACGGCCACGCCGACCGCCTGGGACCGCACCTTCGCCGGGTTGGTGAGCGGACCGAGCAGGTTGAAGACCGTCCGGATCCCCAACTGGCCGCGGGCGGCGCCGACATGACGCAGCGCTGGATGGAACTTGACCGCGAAGCAGAAGGTGATGCCGGCCTCCTCGGCGACCTCGGCCACCCGCCCGGGCGTGAGGTCGAGGTTGACGCCCAGCTTCTCCAGGACGTCGGAGGCCCCGGAGGCGGAGGAGGCGGCGCGGTTGCCGTGCTTCACGACCTTGGCGCCCGTACCGGCGACGACCAGCGAGGACATCGTGGAGATGTTCACCGTCCTCGCCCCGTCGCCGCCCGTGCCGACGATGTCGACGGTGCGGCCCGGCACCTCGATCACGTTCGCGTGCTCGTACATCGTGCGCACGAGGCCGGTGATCTCCTCGACCGTCTGTCCCTTGGCCCGCAGGGCCACCGCGAACCCGGCGATCTGGGCGTCGGTCGCCTCGCCGCGCATGATCCGGTCCATGGCCCAGGCGGTGTCGTCGGCGGACAGGTTCTCGCCGCTCAGCAGGCCGTTCAGCAGGGCGGGCCAGGAGCGGCCCGCCGTGGTGTCGCCTCCAGCGGGGGTCACAGCGCTCATGGTCGCTCCTGAGTGTCGTACCTGCGCATTCGTCGGTCGATCCCACCCTATCGGCCCCGGGACACGGCGAAGGGCCCCGTCCGCAAGCCGGACGGGGCCCCTCACCGTGGTGTGGCGACGCGGTGATCAGTGGTGGCCGTGGCCGCTCGTGATCTCCTTGTACTCGTCGACGGTCGGCTTCGGGATCTGGTTGTCCTCGCCGTAGTAGGCGCTGGACAGCTTGGCCCGCAGCTTCTCCGAGGTTCCGACCTTGCGCCGGACCCCGTTCTCGTCGACCACCGGACCGATCTCGGCCGGCTCGTACTGGTGGTGCGCGGTGAGCGTGTGCAGCTGCTCCTGGCTGAGCGGCTCGTGCACCTCGATGAACTCACCGTGCGGCAGCCGCTTGATGATGCCGGTCTCGCGACCGTGCAGCACCTTCTCGCGGTCGCGGCGCTGCAGACCCAGGCAGATCCGCTTGGTGACGAGGAACGCGATGACCGGTCCGACGAAGAAGAAGATCCGGACGAAGTAGGTGACGGCGTTGATCGACAGGTGGAAGTGCGTGGCCCACAGGTCGTTGCCGCCGCCGACCAGCAGCGTCAGGTACAGCGTCATCCAGGCGACACCGAGACCCGTACGGGTCGGGGCGTTGCGCGGGCGGTCCAGGATGTGGTGCTCGCTCTTGTCGCCGGTGACCCAGGACTCGATGAACGGGTAGACCGCGATGGCCACGAGGACCAGCGGGAAGATCACCAGCGGGATGAACACACCCAGGACGAGCGTGTGACCCCAGATGTTGATCTCCCAGCCCGGCATGAACCGGATCAGGCCCTCGGAGAAGCCCATGTACCAGTCGGGCTGGGCGCCGGTGGACACCTGGTCCGGACGGTAGGGGCCCATGGCCCAGATCGGGTTGATCTGCGCGACCGCCGCGATGAACGCGATGACACCGAAGACCAGGAAGAAGAAGCCTCCGGCCTTGGCCATGTAGACCGGCAGCAGCGGCATGCCGACGACGTTCTTCTCGGTCTTTCCGGGACCCGCGAACTGCGTGTGCTTGTGGTAGAAGACCAGGATCAGGTGGCCCACCATCAGGCCGAGCATGATGCCCGGCAGCAGCAGGATGTGGATCGAGTAGAACCGGGCGACGAAGTCGTGACCGGGGAACTCGCCGCCGAAGAGGAACATCGACAGGTACGTGCCGACGATCGGCACGGACAGGATCGCGCCCTCCATGAAGCGGACACCGGTGCCGGAGAGCAGGTCGTCCGGCAGCGAGTAACCGGTGAAGCCGGTGAACATGCCGAGGACGAACAGCAGGAAGCCGAACAGCCAGTTGATCTCACGCGGCTTGCGGAACGCACCGGTGAAGAACACGCGCATCATGTGCACGAACATGCCGGCGAGGAAGATCAGCGCGGCCCAGTGGTGGATCTGCCGCATGAGCAGACCACCGCGCACGTCGAAGGAGATGTGCAGGGTCGAGTTGAACGCCTCGGACATCAGCTGTCCCTGGAGCGGGACATACGAGCCGTGGTACACGACCTCGTTCATCGACGGGTGGAAGAACAGTGTCAGATAGACACCCGTCAGGATGATGATGATGAAGCTGTACATGCACACTTCGCCCAACATGAACGACCAGTGGTCGGGGAAGATCTTGCGCATGTTGCTCTTGGCCAGGGAGTAGATCCCGAGTCGGCCGTCGGCCCAGTCGGCGACGCGCTCGCCGGCCGGTGCCTTCCCGCGTGCGCGGGGGGATTCGTTCGCTGCAGTACTCATCCGCGCTCCCAGAATGCAGGACCGACGGGCTCCTCGAAGTCGCCGAGCGCCTCGAGGTAACCGTCACTGTCCACGCCGATGCGCAGCTGCGGCAGGGCGTGGCCGGCGGGGCCGAAGATCACTCGGGCACCGTCGGAGAGGTCGAAGGTGGACTGGTGGCACGGGCACAGCACGTGGTGCGTCTGCTGCTCGTACAGCGAGATCGGGCAGCCGACGTGGGTGCAGATCTTCGAGAAGGCGACGATGCCCTGGTGCGACCAGTCGAGCTCGCGCTTGTCCTTGATGTTGTCCGGCTGCAGCCGGACGATCATCAGGGCCGCCTTGGCGATCTCGTTCTGGAAGTCCTCGCTGGTCTCCTCCAGGCCGTCGGGCTTGGCGAAGGTGAGCGAGCCGACCGCGACGTCCTCGGGGCGCAGCGGCTGGTTCGTGTTCATGTTGACCAGGCGCTTGCCCTTGGCCCACATGGTGTGCCGCAGCTTGTCCTTCGGGGCCGGGCCGAGACCGCCGAGCAGGAAGACGCCGGAGAGCGGCACCATGGCCATCGCGCCGAACATCGTGTTGCGGATCAGCTTGCGGCGGCCGAGGCCGGACTCGGCGGCACCCTGGCGGAAGTCGGCCATGACCTTGGCGCGCACCTCGGGCGAGGCCTCGATCGCGTGCCGGTCGTCGGCGACCTCCACGTCGGACATCAGGGTGCGGGCCCAGTGGACCGCGCCCGCGCCGATGCAGAACAGCGCCACCGCGAGGGTCACACCCAGCGCGAAGTTCAGCGCGCTCAGGTGACCGATCGGGAAGACGAAGATCGACTTGTCGTGCGGGATCGCCAGGTACGAGGCGATGAAGGCGACGGTGGCCAGCATCGACACCGTGAACAGCAGGGCGACGACGCGCTCGGACCGCTTGGCGGCCCGCTCGTCGATGTCCTGGATCCGGTGCTCGTGCGGGGGCAGCCCCGGGTCGGCGAACGGGTTCTCCTCGTCCGCGACGCTTACGGCGCCGTGCGCGTGCTCCTGCTCAGCGGGCAGGTTCTCTTCTGGAATGTCTTGGCTACTCATGACTTCTTGGCCTTTGCGGTCCGAGCGGCGACCCAGACGGCGACCACGATCAGCGCGCCGAGGCCGAAGATCCAGGCGAACAGACCCTCACTGACCGGCCCGAGGCCGCCCAGCTCCAGACCGCCCGGGTTCTCCGTCTTGTCGCCGTTGACCGCGTTCAGGTACGCGATGATGTCCTTCTTGTTCTTCGACGACATCGTGGTGTCGGGGAAGGACGGCATGTTCTGCGGGCCCGTCTGCATGGCCTCGTAGATGTGCTTCGGAGCGACACCCTCCAGGCTCGGCGCGAACTTGCCCTGCGTCAGGGCACCGCCCTTGCCGGTGAAGTTGTGGCACTGCGCGCAGTTGGTACGGAACAGCTCGCCACCCTTGGCGATGTCCGCGCCGTCAGGACCGTACTGGTCCTTGGTGGGGACGCTCGGGCCGGCGCCCAGCGAGGCGATGTACGCGGCGAGCTGGTCGATCTGCGTCTGGTTGTAGACGACCTTCTTGCGCGGGACCTGAGCGCCCTGCATGGTGGCGGCCGGCATACGGCCGGTGCCGACCTGGAAGTCGACCGCCGCGGCGCCCACGCCGACCAGGCTCGGGCCGTCGGAGGAGCCCTGGCCACCGGTGCCGTGGCAGCTGGCGCAGCCGACCTCGTAGAGCTTCTTGCCCTCTGTGATGGTCAGGGACTGGGAGGTTTCATCGGCCTGCGCCTTGCCCGCGGGTGCGAACGCGGCGTACAGCCCCCCAGTGGCCGCCAGCGCGAGGAGTAGGACGACGACCGCCGCCAGCGGATGGCGTCGTCGTGCGGAGAGCTTTTTCACGGATTACCCCGGTGTCAGGATCTTCAGCGTCGATGCTTCTGGATGCGGGAGGTCCCGCTACTTGATCAAGTAGATCGTGGCGAAGAGGCCGATCCAGACCACATCGACGAAGTGCCAGTAGTAGGACACGACGATGGCGGCGGTCGCCTGCTCGTGAGTGAACCTCTTGGCCATGTAGGTGCGGCCGAGGACCAGCAGGAAGGCGATGAGACCGCCTGTCACGTGCAGGCCGTGGAAGCCGGTGGTCAGGTAGAACACCGAGCCGTACGGGTCGGAGGACAGCGAGATGCCGTCCTTCTTCACCAGCTCGGTGTACTCGTAGATCTGCCCGCCGATGAAGATCGCACCCATGATGAAGGTGACGATGAACCAGCCACGGAGCTTCTTCACGTCCCCGCGCTCGGCCGCGAACACGCCGAGCTGGCAGGTGAGTGAGGAGAGCACCAGGATCGTGGTGTTCGTCGCCGAGAAGGGCACATTGAGTGCTTCGGCCATGTGCTTCCAGTGCGCCGGACCCGTCACCGATCGCAGGGTGAAGTACATCGCGAAGAGGGCCGCGAAGAACATCAGCTCGGAACTCAGCCAGATGATGGTTCCGACGCTGGTGAGGTTCGGCCGGTTGACCGACGGGTGCGCGTGCCCGGTTTCTACTGTCGTTGCTGTCGCCACGACCGACATTATGTCGGTCGCTTATCCCGCCCTCACTCCGGGGGGTGCCGTTCGGAGTGTTGCTCCCCGCCGAACCGGTGTTGACGTGGTGTTCATGGGCGCTTTGACCGGAGTAGGCTCCGCCCGAACGGCACTGTCCGTCCCGTCCGTACGACGCTGACGTCCCGGAGGAACAATGCAGCCGACCGCCACCGTGCTGGTCTACAGCGACGACTCCAACACCCGCGAACAGGTACGGCTGGCAGCCGGGCGCAGGCCCGCTCCCGACGTCCCCTTGGTCGAGTTCGTGGAGTGCGCGACCCCGGACGCGGTGCTGCGCGAGCTGGACCGCGGAGGCATCGACGTGTGCGTGCTCGACGGCGAGGCCGTGCCGATGGGGGGCATGGGCGTGTGCCGGCAGATCAAGGACGAGGTGTTCAACTGCCCGCCGGTGCTGCTGCTGATGGGCCGGCCGCAGGACGCCTGGCTGGCCACGTGGAGCCGTGCGGACGCCGCGGTGACCCTTCCGGTGGATCCGGTGGAGTTCGCCTCCGCGCTCGCCTCCCTGCTGCGGCACAAGCGGCTGTTGAGCGCCTAGCGGCCCGGGGCGCGGTGGCCCCGCGCCCCTTCGGGGCACTCTCACTGTGCCGTCGGTGCGAGTCTCACCGTGTCCGCCGTCGACTGACCGGCGGTGGCTCTGCTTGTCAGGGCGGTGCCCTGGCTCCACTTCTTCCAGTCGACGTTCCAGTCGCCGAAGCCGTTGCCGAAGGGCTCCATCTGCTTGCCGTTGGAGTTGACGACCTGCACGATGTCGCCCTCGCGGATGTTGCCGAAGAACCACTCGGCGTTCGCCGTGCTCATGCCGGTGCAGCCGTGGCTGACGTTCGCGGAGCCCTGTGAGCCCACGGACCAGGGCGCGGCGTGCACGTATTCGCCGGACCAGGTCACCCGGGTCGCCCAGTAGACGTTCAGGTCGTAGGAGTCGGAGGTGCCCTCGGCGATGCCGATCGTGGTGCCGCGCATCCGTACGAGGTAGCTCTTGTTCAGGACGACCTTGACGCCGTTGCGGGTCTCGAAGCCGGGCCTGCCCGTGGTGACGGGGATCGATCTGATCGCCTGGCCGTTCTTGTAGACCGTCAGCCGGTGCGCGGCGGCGTCCGTGACGGCCACGACCCGGTCACCGGTGGTGATCTTCAGCGGCTTGGACGGACCGCCCCACAGCCGGTCGCTGATCTTGATGCCGTCCAGGTTGCTGTGCACCGTGACGGTGGTGTGGACGGGCCAGTACTCCTTGGGCCGGTAGTGGAGTTCCTTGCCGCTCACCCAGTACCAGGAGCCCTGCACGGACGGTGTGGACTCCACCCGCAGGGCGCGCTCGATGACGGCTCGTTGCGTCTTGTCCTTGATCTCCTGGTCGAGTTGGGCGGTGATGGGCTGTCCGACGCCGTACTCGCCCGAGTCCGGGCCGAGCGTGACCGTCAGCCGCTTCTTGGCCGTGGGCCTGCCGGTGTCGAACGCGAGGACCTTGCGGCCGGGCGCGCCGTCCTCGTCCTCCGTGCTCACCGTGACCGTGTAGTGGGCGTTGGCGGCCAGCGGGGAGGTGCTGTGCCATCGACTGCCGTCGGCGGTGAGTTCGCCCGCCACATAGCGTCCTGCGGCGTCCTGGGCGGTCACGTCGGTGATCCGGCCCTCGCCGTCGTTGGCGGTGATCTCCAGGGGCTTGTCCGGGTCGGCCCGCTTTCCCGCACCGGCGGGGCCGCTGACGGAGATCTGGTCCGCCGCGTCGTACGGCTTGGCCGACAGGGGGTTGCCGTCCGAACCGCAGGCGGTGACGCCCACGCCGAGGGCGGTCACCAGCAGCGTGCAGCTGACGACGGTGCGGGTCCGCGGAGTGTGGTTCATACGATCACGCTATGAGGTGTTGACCCCATTTACCCGGTACGTAACCCGTACGAGGGATCGACACTGCTCCATCTGAACGACGACAGCCGGAAGCCCGGACGCTCCCGATGGAGTGTCCGGGCTTCCGGCGCGCGTTCTCGTGTGCTACTGGGTGCGGTTCTCACCGTGGTAGTACTCGAAGACCCAGCCGAACAGGCCGAGGATGATGAACGGGGCGGCGAAGTAGATCAGCCACCAGCCGACCGCGATGCTGAGGAAGGCGATCGCACCGCCGAAGCCCAGCAGCAGCGGCTGCCAGCTGTGCGGGCTGAAGAAGCCCAACTCGCCCGCGTCGTCCGCGACATCGGCCTCCTTGTCGTCCTGGGCGCCCGCGTCGACCCGCCGGGCGGTGAAGCCCAGGTAGAAGCCGATCATGACGCTCAGGCCGAAGGCCAGGAACAGCGCGGTGGTACCGGCCGGCTCCTTCGACCACACGCCGTACACGATGGCCATGATCAGGATGAAGACGCTCAGCCAGATGAACAGCCGACCCTGGATCTTCACTTGCCGGCCTCCTTGCTGCCCGCGATGGCACCGACGCCGGAGTGCTCCAGCTGCTCCAGAGCGGCGATCTCAGGGTGGTGCAGGTCGAACGCCGGGGATTCGCTGCGGATCCGCGGCAGGGTGAGGAAGTTGTGCCGCGGCGGCGGGCAGGAGGTCGCCCACTCCAGCGAACGGCCGTAGCCCCACGGGTCGTCGACGTCGACCTTCTTGCCGTACTTGGCCGTCTTCCACACGTTGTAGAGGAACGGCAGGATCGACAGGCCGAGCAGGAAGGAGCTGATGGTCGAGACCGTGTTCAGCGCGGTGAAGCCGTCGGCCGCCAGGTAGTCGGCGTAACGACGCGGCATGCCCTCGGCGCCCAGCCAGTGCTGGACCAGGAAGGTGCCGTGGAAGCCGATGAACAGCGTCCAGAAGGTGAGCTTGCCGAGGCGCTCGTCCAGCATCTTGCCGGTCATCTTCGGCCACCAGAAGTGGAAGCCGGAGAACATGGCGAAGACGACCGTACCGAAGACCACGTAGTGGAAGTGGGCCACCACGAAGTACGAGTCGGAGACGTGGAAGTCCATCGGCGGCGAGGCCAGGATGACACCGGTCAGACCACCGAACGTGAAGGTGATCAGGAAGCCGGTCGCCCAGAGCATCGGCGTCTCGAAGGACAGCGAGCCCTTCCACATCGTGCCGATCCAGTTGAAGAACTTCACACCGGTCGGTACGGCGATCAGGAACGTCATGAAGGAGAAGAACGGCAGCAGCACACCACCGGTGACGTACATGTGGTGGGCCCACACCGTCACGGACAGACCGGCGATCGCGATGGTCGCGGCGATCAGACCCATGTAGCCGAACATCGGCTTACGCGAGAAGACCGGAATGACCTCGGAAATGATGCCGAAGAACGGTAGCGCGATGATGTACACCTCTGGATGTCCGAAGAACCAGAAGAGGTGTTGCCATAGCAATGCTCCGCCGTTTGCGGCGTCGAATACATGGGCGCCGAATTTACGGTCCGCCTCCAGGGCGAACAGCGCGGCCGCGAGGACCGGGAAGGCGAGCAGGACCAGCACGGCGGTCAGCAGCACGTTCCACACGAAGATCGGCATGCGGAACATGGTCATGCCCGGGGCGCGCATGCAGATGATGGTGGTGATGAAGTTGACCGAGCCGAGGATGGTGCCGAAGCCCGACATGGCCAGACCCATGATCCACATGTCGGAGCCGACGCCCGGCGAGCGGACCGCGTCCGACAGCGGCGAGTAGGCGAACCAACCGAAGTCGGCCGCGCCCTGCGGGGTGAGGAAGCCGCCCACCGCGATGAGCGAGCCGAACAGGTAGAGCCAGTAGGCGAACATGTTCAGTCGCGGGAACGCCACGTCGGGCGCGCCGATCTGCAGCGGCATGATCCAGTTGGCGAAACCGGCGAACAGCGGCGTCGCGAACATCAGCAGCATGATCGTGCCGTGCATCGTGAACGCCTGGTTGAACTGCTCGTTCGACATGATCTGCAGGCCCGGACGGGCCAGCTCGGCGCGCATGAGCAGCGCCATCACGCCGCCGATCAGGAAGAACGCGAACGACGTCACGAGGTACATCGTGCCGATCGTCTTGTGGTCGGTGGTCGTCATCCACTTGACCACGACATTACCGGGCTGCTTGCGCCTGACCGGCAGCTCGTCCGCGTACGAGCCTGCGGCTGCCGCGGCACCCTGGGGTTCGTTGAGGATGCTCACAGGTTGTTCGTCTCCCGGTTCTTCTCGTGGCTCGTCTGCGCGATGCCGGCGGGAATGTAACCGGTCTGCCCCTTCTTGGCGAGGTCCTTGAGGTGCGCCTCGTACGCTGCCGGGGAAACGACCTTCACGTTGAACAGCATCCGGGAGTGGTCGACACCGCAGAGCTCGGCGCACTTGCCGAGGAAGGTGCCCTCATGGTTGGGGGTCACCTGGAACGAGTTGGTGTGGCCCGGGATGACGTCCATCTTCATCAGGAACGGCACCACCCAGAAGGAGTGGATGACGTCACGGGACGTGAGGACGAAGCGGACCGTCTTGCCCTTGGGGAGCCAGAGGGTCGGACCGGGGTTGCCCGTCTGCGGGTTCTTCGTGGCGGGCGTGCCGACGTCGTAGACGCCGCCGGCGTTCGCCGGGAAGTCCTTCTTGAACCGGTCCGGAATGGCGTCCAGGTTCTTGTCGGTCTTCGCGTCGCCGGAGACACCGGGAACGTTCTCGACGTAGTTGAAGCCCCAGCTCCACTGGAAGCCCACCACGTTGACCGTGACGTCGGGCTTCTTGGAGAGGTCCAGGAGCTTCGACTCGTCCCGGGCCGTGAAGTAGAAGAGCACCGAGATGATGATGATCGGGACCACCGTGTACAGGGCCTCGATCGGCATGTTGTACCGAGTCTGCGGAGGTACCTCGACCTTGGTGCGGCTGCGCCGGTGGAAGAAAGCACTCCACAGGATCAGGCCCCACACCAGCACGCCGGTGGCCAGCGCGGCAGCCCAGGAGCCCTGCCACAGGGAGAGGATCCGCGGAGCCTCTTCCGTGGTCGGGGTGGGCATGCCAAGGCGGGGGAAGTCCTTGTATGTGCAACCGGTTGCGGTCGCCAGGACCAGGCCCGCGGTCAGTGCCTGCAGCAGCTTCCGCCGCATCGGGCGCCGCGGCGAGCGGTCGGAGCCGTTGGGACTCACGTAGCGCCTTCCCGAGAGTCTCGCCCGCGCGGTCGGCTGCGGCCTTCTCGCTGGTCGGTCGCCGCCCTGCGGCGGGCAGGGGTTTGGATGTTTATGCGGACCAAACCCTAGCCCACCCTCTCCGAGGGTTCGCGGGGAGGGGTGCCTACTGGAGCGGGTGGTTCGCTGAATTGGCGGGCGCGGGCTCATCGTGGCTGGTCGCGCCGTTCCCCGCGCCCCTTGCCCGGCCGCCGGTCCGGGGTCTTAACGTTGCCGTATGGCCTACTTTGACGCTGCCTCCAGCGCCCCTCTTCATCCGGTCGCCCGTCAGGCCCTGTTGGCCTCCCTGGACGACGGCTGGGCCGATCCCGCTCGGCTCTACCGGGAGGGGCGCAAGGCGCGGTTGTTGTTGGACGCCGCGCGGGAGGCGGCGGCCGAGGCGGTGGGGTGCCGAGCGGACGAGGTGGTGTTCACGGCGTCCGGGACGCAGGCCGTACACACCGGTGTCGCAGGCGCGTTGGCCGGGCGGCGGCGGGTCGGGAGCCACCTGATCGTGTCATCCGTCGAGCACTCTTCCGTGCTCCATTCGGCCGACCTGCACGCGTCGGGCGGCGGGACGGTCACGCAGGTGGCCGTCGACCGGGCCGGAGGCGTCGACCCCGCCGCCTACGCGGCCGCGCTGCGCAGGGACACCGCGCTCGCCGTGCTGCAGTCGGCCAACCACGAGGTCGGGACCGTGCAGCCGGTGGCCGAGGTGGCCGAGGTGTGCCGGGCGGCCGGGGTGCCGTTGCTGGTGGACGCGGCGCAGTCGCTGGGCTGGGGGCCGGTCGGGGGCGGCTGGTCGCTGCTCGCGGCCAGTGCGCACAAGTGGGGCGGGCCGCCCGGGGTCGGGCTGCTCGTCGTCCGCAAGGGCGTGCGGTTCGCCGCCCAAGGACCGGCCGGCGAACGGGAGTCGGGCCGGGCACCCGGGTTCGAGAACATCCCGGCGATCGTGGCGGCCGTGGCCTCGCTGCGCGCGGTGCGCGCCGAGGCGGCCCAGGAGGCGGTGCGGCTGCGGGAGCTGACGGCACGGATCCGGACGCGGGTGGCGGCGACGGTGCCCGACGCGGAGGTCGTCGGCGACCCCGAGCGGCGGCTGCCGGGGATCGTCACCTTCTCGTGTCTCTATGTCGACGGAGAGACTCTGCTGCACGCGCTGGACGAGGCGGGTTTCGCCGTCTCGTCCGGTTCGTCGTGCACGAGCAGCACGCTGACGCCCAGCCATGTGCTCAAGGCGATGGGGGTGCTGAGCGAGGGCAACGTCCGGGTGTCCCTGCCGCCGGGGGCGGCCGAGGCGGACGTGGAGCGGTTCCTGGAGGTGCTGCCGGGGGCCGTGGCGGGCGTCCGGGAGAAGCTGGGCGCCCCGGCCCCCGCGCCGGCCGCGGCGGCCGGGGGAGCCGGGGAACTCGTCGTCGACTCCCTCGGCAAGCGCTGCCCGATCCCGGTCATCGAACTGGCCAGGGTGTTCGGTGACGTACCGGTCGGCGGCACCGTACGCGTCCTCTCCGACGACGAGGCCGCCCGGCTGGACATCCCGGCGTGGTGCGAGATGCGCGGTCAGGAGTACGTCGGGGAGGAGCCGGCGGAGCGGGGGACGGCGTACGTGGTGCGCAGGGTGAGCTGAGCCGCGCGGGGCTCAGCCCAGGTGGGCCTGGACCTCCTGCGCGGCCTCGTCCCCGTACGCCTTGGTGAAGCGCTCCATGAAGTGGGCCCGGCGCAGCTGGTACTCCTGCGTGCCGACCGTCTCGATGACCAGCGTGGCGAGCATGCAGCCGACCTGCGCCGCCCGCTCCAGGGACACGCCCCAGGCCAGCCCGGACAGGAAGCCGGCGCGGAAGGCGTCGCCGACGCCCGTGGGGTCGGCCTTGCGCTCCTCCTCGGCGCAGCCGACCTCGATCGGGTCCTCGCCGGCCCGCTCGATGCGCACGCCCCGCGAGCCGAGCGTGGTGACGCGGTGGCCGACCTTCTCCAGGATCTCGGCGTCGCTCCAGCCGGTCTTGGTCTCGATGAGGCCCTTCTCGTACTCGTTGGAGAAGAGGTACGTCGCCCCCTCCATCAGCGTCCGGATCTCGTCGCCCTCCATGCGGGCGATCTGCTGGGAGAAGTCGGCGGCGAAGGGGATGGCGCGGGAGCGGCACTCCTCCGTGTGGCGGAGCATGCCCTCCGGGTCGTCGGCGCCGATGAGGACGAGGTCGAGGCCGCCCACGCGGTCCGCGACGGTCTTCAGCTCGATGAGGCGGGCCTCGCTCATCGCACCGGTGTAGAAGGAGCCGATCTGGTTGTGGTCGGCGTCGGTGGTGCACACGAAGCGGGCGGTGTGCAGGGTCTCGGAGATCCGGACCGACGCGGTGTCCACGCCGTGCCGGTCGAGCCAGGCCCGGTACTCGTCGAAGTCGAAGCCGGCGGCACCGACCAGGATCGGCCGCGTACCCAGCTGGCCCATGCCGAAGGCGATGTTGGCGGCGACGCCGCCGCGGCGCACGTCGAGGTTGTCGACCAGGAAGGAGAGCGACACCGTGTGCAGCTGGTCCGCGACGAGCTGGTCGGCGAAGCGGCCGGGGAAGGTCATGAGGTGGTCGGTGGCGATGGAGCCGGTGACTGCGATGCGCACGACGGGCATTCTCCTGCGGAATAAGACGGGTGCGCGCGAAGCGCTCGTGGGAAGGGCGGTGGGAAAGGCGGGAGGGCGGATTGACAGTTCACGCTATCCGGTCGGGCGACACCGTTGTAGTTGGCAAATCTACCCGATAGTAGGTCTTTCTTCGCACCGTCCACCGTGCCTACGGTGCCAGCATGACGAACCTCAAGGTCCACTCCCCCGCCCCGGCCGACCTGGAGGGCGACCTCGCCACGCTGCGCGGCGACTGCGCCCGGATGGCGGCGCGCTGGTCGGTGCCCGCGCATGCCGAGTCGCGGCCGGTGCCGCCGTCCCGTATCCATGGGGTGAGCGTGCCGACGCGCTCCGCGCGGCTGCTGGACGAGATGTCCGACTACGGCGACTGACCCGCCGGGCGCACTGTCCGGGAACCGCACGCTCCCCTCGTACGTCCCATCGCCGTCCCCCACCGGGGGGAGGCGGGATACGACCTCCCTCGACCGACGAGGAGCGATGCGGTGAACACCGAGCGACCCGAGGACCGCGAGCACCTTGAGGGCTCCGCACACACGAGCCGCGCCGAGCGCGCCGACGACGAGCGCGCCGACGACGAGCACGGCGGGCGGCGCCGGTCCCGGGTCGCCGTCCTCTCCGTGGCCGCCGCCGTGCTGCTGGTCGGCGGCGGTGGCTATCTCGCGGCGAGCGGCGCCACGGGCGGCCGTACGGACGGACCCGGCGCGGCCGGCTCGGGCGCCACTCCCCCGCCGCTCGCGCTCGACGGCCGCAGCGGCGGGAACGGCGTCGCCACCGGCGAGCCGGACCCGTACGGCGCGACGTACGCGGCCCGGGGCAGGCTGCCGGCCGGCCCCGGCTCCGCGCCGGTGTACACCCCGCGGGGCGAGGTCGGCGAGGACGCGGTGGCCAGGCTCGCCCGGGCGCTCGGGGTGGCCGGGACGCCGGTGGCCGAGGGCGGGATCTGGCGGGTCGGCGGCAAGGACGGCACGGGCCCGAGCCTGACGGTGAACCGGGACGCGCCGGGCAGCTGGACCTTCAGCCGCTACGCGCCGGGCAGCGACGACTGCGCGAAGGGCGCCCTGTGCACGCACGACCCGATGGGTCCGATGGGCGGCGCGGTGAGCGTGTCGAGGGCGACCGCGGCGGCGGCCCCCGTGTTGAAGGCGGCCGGGCTGGACGACGCGAAGGTCGACGCGAGCCAGCTGATGGGCGTCCAGCGGGTGGTGAACGCCGATCCGGTGGTCGGCGGGCTGCCGACGTACGGCTGGACGACGGGTCTGACGGTCGGCGGGCAGGGCGAGGTGGTCGGCGGGCACGGGCTGCTCGCGGCGCCGGTGAAGGGCGACACGTACCCGGTCCTGGGCGCGGCGAAGACGCTGAAGCTGATGAACGCGGCGCCGAAGGGCGACCACCGGATGGGGATCGGCGGCTGCACGCGCCCGGTGCCGGTCAAGGACCGGTTCGAGCGGCCCTGCGGGGCGGGCACCGGCACCTCCCCGGCGGACACGGCCACCGTCGACCAGGCGGTGTTCGGGCTCGCGGCGCACTCCGTCGCCGGGAAGCAGGCGCTGGTGCCGTCCTGGCTGTTCCGGGTGCGGCGCGACGCGGCGGGCGGCGTGTACACGGTGACGTATCCGGCGGTCGATCCCGCGTATCTGGCACCGGCTCCCTCGGTCGGGGCTCCCTCCGGCGGGGCTCCCTCCGGCGGGGCTCCCTCCGGCGAGCCGAGCACGGCGCCGAAGCCGCACACCGTGAAGGTCGAGGGGTACACGGCCGACGGCCGGGAGCTGACCGTGAGCTTCTACGGCGGGGTCTGCGCGGACTACGCGGCGGCGGCGAAGGAGAGCGGCGGCAAGGTGACCGTCACCGTCACCGAGCACCCCTGGCCGGACCGGGTGTGCGTGATGATCGCCAAGGAGTACGTGAAGACCGTACGGCTGGCCGCGCCGCTGGACGGGCGGACGGTGGTCGGCGCGGACGGCACGCCGGTCCCCCGGGCGGAGGCTACCGCGCCGCGGCCGGAGAGCGGGGCACCGGTGCGGTAGCCCCGGCGTACGACGAAGGCGGCGGCCCCTCGGAGGGGGCCGCCGCCTTTCTCATGCCGTGGCGGGCTCAGCTGAAGGAGTCGCCGCAGGCGCAGGAGCCGGTCGCGTTCGGGTTGTCGATCGTGAAGCCCTGCTTCTCGATGGTGTCCACGAAGTCGACGGTGGCGCCGCCCAGGTACGGGGCGCTCATGCGGTCGGTGACGACCTTGACGCCGCCGAAGTCCTTCACCACGTCGCCGTCGAGCGAGCGCTCGTCGAAGAAGAGCTGGTAGCGCAGGCCGGAGCAGCCGCCGGGCTGGACGGCGACGCGCAGCGCGAGGTCGTCACGGCCTTCCTGGTCGAGCAGGGCCTTGACCTTGGCCGCGGCGGCGTCGGTCAGGATGATGCCGTCGGTGACGGTGGTGGTCTCGTCCGATACGGACATCTACATCTCTCCCGGGTTGTACGGAGACTGCTTGCCGACGAGTGCAACCGGCAAGGCCGCGGATTCATTCCGGGCCGGGCGCCTGTCTTTCGGCTCCTTCTTCATGCTCGCACATGGCCTGCGGAGCGGAAAACGCCTCATGGGGATTCATGTCACATCGACGCTATGGCCGTCGTCAAAGTGACGTGAAGCGGATATGATAGATAGCGTCAGTTAGACGAAAAGTAGAAAGGGTGCGTGTCGTGACCACCGCCCAGACCCCGGAGCTCGACGTGCAGCCGACTCCGCTCGCCCTGCTGCTGCTCGGCCGTGAGGCCGACCCGAAGAGCGAGCGGGGCGTCGAGTGTCCCGGTGACCTGCCGTCGCCGTCCGACCCGGACCTGGTCGAGCGCGCCCGCGCGGCCAAGGAGAAGCTCGGCGACAAGGTCTTCGTGCTCGGCCACCACTACCAGCGCGACGAGGTCATCCAGTTCGCCGACGTCACGGGTGACTCCTTCAAGCTGGCCCGGGACGCCGCCGCGCGCCCGGAGGCCGAGTACATCGTCTTCTGCGGTGTGCACTTCATGGCCGAGTCGGCGGACATCCTCACCTCCGACGACCAGAAGGTGGTCCTGCCCGACCTCGCCGCCGGCTGCTCCATGGCCGACATGGCGACGGCCGAGCAGGTCGCCGAGTGCTGGGACGTGCTGACCGAGGCGGGCGTGGCCGAGCAGGTCGTGCCGGTCTCGTACATGAACTCCTCCGCCGACATCAAGGCGTTCACCGGCAGGCACGGCGGCACGATCTGCACCTCGTCGAACGCCGAGCGGGCGCTGGACTGGGCCTTCGGGCAGGGCGAGAAGGTGCTCTTCCTGCCGGACCAGCACCTCGGCCGCAACACCGCCGTCCGCGACATGGGGATGTCCCTGGACGACTGCGTGGTCTACAACCCGCACAAGCCGAACGGAGGGCTGACGGCGGAGCAGCTGCGGGCGGCCAGGATGATCCTCTGGCGCGGGCACTGCTCGGTGCACGGCCGCTTCAGCCTGGACTCGGTGAACGACGTCCGTGAGCGCATCCCCGGCGTGAACGTGCTGGTGCACCCGGAGTGCAGGCACGAGGTCGTGGCCGCGGCGGACTACGTCGGCTCGACCGAGTACATCATCAAGGCCCTGGAGGCCGCGCCGGCCGGGTCCAAGTGGGCCATCGGCACGGAGCTGAACCTGGTGCGCCGGCTGGCGAACCGTTTCGCTCCCGAGGGCAAGGAGGTCGTCTTCCTCGACAGGACGGTCTGCTTCTGCTCGACCATGAACCGCATCGACCTGCCCCACCTGGTCTGGACCCTGGAGTCCCTGGCCGAGGGCACCCTGGTCAACCGGATCGAGGTCGACAAGGAGACCGAGGCGTTCGCCAAGCTGGCGCTGGAGCGGATGCTGGCGCTGCCGTAGCCACCGGGCGTTGTCCCGGCAAGCGGGATGCCCCCACGGGCGTAACAGCGGCGCTTGGTCTCGCGGTCGGCCCTGGGCTTGGTGGACGTCACCTCCAGGGCCCAGTGAAGCGGCCGGGCTCGCGCCATCGCGCGAGCCCGGCCGTCCTGCCCACCGGTCTCCTACACCCCCACGGGTTCCGGAGCCGCGGCCTGCGTCGCCTCCCGCTTCGCCACCCGCTTCTTCGCCCGGCGCTCCTTGCGCAGTTCCAGCATGGCGTAGAGCGTCGGGACGAGGAGCAGGGTCAGCAGGGTGGACGTGATCAGGCCGCCGATGACGACCACCGCGAGGGGCTGGGCGATGAAGCCGCCCTCGCCCGTGACGCCCAGGGCCATCGGCAGCAGGGCGAAGATCGTCGCCAGGGCCGTCATCAGGATCGGGCGCAGCCGGTGGCGGCCGCCCTCGATCACGGCCTCGACCACGCCGTAGCCCTGTCCGCGGTACTGGTTGATCAGGTCGATCAGCACGATCGCGTTGGTGACCACGATGCCGATCAGCATCAGCATGCCGATCATCGCCGGGACGCCCATCGGGGTGCCGGTGGCGACCAGCAGGCCGATCGCGCCCGTCGCCGCGAACGGGATCGAGACCAGCAGGATCAGCGGCTGGGCCAGCGAACGGAACGTCGCGACCAGGAGCATGAAGACGATCGCGATCGCCGCCAGCATGGCCAGGCCCAGGTTCTTGAACGCGTCGTTCTGGTCGGAGGTGACACCGCCGATCTCGGCCGTGGCACCCGCCGGCAGCTTCAGCGCCTTGATCTTCGACTGGAGCTTGGTGCTGATCGCACCCGTGTTGTCACCGGTCGGCTTGGCCGTGACCGTCGCGGCGCGCTGCCCGTCGATCCGGGTCAGCGACACCGGGCCGTCCACCACCTGCACGGTGGCGAGGTCGCCCAGCCGGGCCGGGCCGACCCGCAGGTTCTTCAGCTGGGCCAGCGTGGTCGCGGGCTCGGCGGACCGCACCACGACGTCGCGCTCGGTGTCGTCGAGGGTCGCCTTCGCCGCCGTCGTGCCGCGCACCGCCTCCGCGACCACCGCGCCGAGCTTCTGGTCGTCCAGACCGGCGGCCGCCGCCTTGGCGTTCGCCCTGACCGAGATCCGCGGCACGCTGGTCGAGAGGTCGCTGGTGACGTCGGTGACGCCGCCGAGGCCCGCGACCGTGGCGCGGACCTGGTCCGCGGCCGTGCGCAGCGCCTGCGGGTCGGCGGCCTTGACCACCACGCTCAGGTCCTGGTTGCCGAAGCCGTCACCGGCGGACACCGTGGTCGTGCCGATGCCGGAGAGCTTCTTCAGGCCGTCCTCCAGGTGCTTCTGGACGTCGTCGTACGACTTCGAGTCCTTCAGCATGACCTGGTACGACGCCTGGTTGGTGCCGGTGCCGCCGCCGAAGGCCGCCATGAAGCCGGAGGAGCCGACGGTGACCTGGTAGTCCTTGACGCCCTTGGTCGAGGCGATGAGCCGCTCGACCTTCTTCGCCTGGACGTCGGTGGCCGCGAGGCTGGTGCCGGGCTTCAACTCCTGCTTGACCGTGAGGACTTCCTGCGCGCCCTGGTCGAAGAAGTTGGTCTTCAGCATGCCGCCCATGCCGAACGTGAGCACGAGGACCACGACCGCGATCAGCAGGCTGGTCAGGCGACGGCGCGTGGCGAAGCGCAGGACGGGGACGTAGAGGCGCTGCAGGCGGCTGTTCGCCTCCTTCTCCTCGGCCCGGCGCCGGGCCTCGGCCGCGTCGTCCGGGGTGCCCTTGGGGGCGCGCACGAACCAGTAGGACAGGACCGGGACGACCGTGAGCGACACGACCAGCGAGGCCAGCAGGGCCGCCGTCACCGTGATGCTGAACGAGCCGAACAGGGCGCCCACCATGCCGCCGACCAGCCCGATCGGCAGGAACACGGCGACCGTGGTGAGGGTCGAGGAGGTGACCGCGCCGGCCACCTCGCGCACCGCGGTGATGATCGCCTCCTGCCGCTCCTCGCCGTAGCCCAGGTGCCGCTTGATGTTCTCCAGGACCACGATCGAGTCGTCCACGACCCGGCCGATGGCGATGGTCAGCGCGCCCAGCGTGAGCATGTTCAGGGACAGGCCGCGCGTCCACAGCACGATCAGGGCGAGGACGACGGACAGCGGGATGGACACCGCCGTGACCAGCGTCGAGCGGATCGACGCGAGGAAGACCAGGATGACGAGGACCGCGAAGAGCAGGCCGAGCGCGCCCTCGGTGGTCAGGCCCTTGATGGACTTGGAGACGGCCGGGCCCTGGTCGCTGACGACCGTGAGCTCGGCACCCGAGCCGAGCTGCGTGCGCAGGTCGGACAGCTTGTCCTTGACGGCGTTCGAGATGGTGACCGCGCTGCCGTCGTGGTCCATGGTCACGTTGACGGCGAGGCTGGGCCTGCCGTCGGTGCGGGTGATGGAGTCGGCCGGGGCCGGCTGTTCCTTGACCGCGGCCACGTCACCGAGGCGCACCGGCTTGCCGCCGCCCTCGCCGGTGACCGTCAGGTCCTGGATCTGCGCCAGCGAGGTGAAGCCGCCGCCCACCTGGACGGTGCGGTTCGCGCCGCCCTCGTCGAAGGAGCCGGCCGGGACGGTCGCGCCGCCCGCCTGGAGGGCCTGGCCGAGCGCGGCGGGGGTGAGACCGGCCCGCGCCAGCTTCGCGTCGTCCGGGGTGACCGTGACCTGGAGGTCGCGCACACCGGTGACCTGGACGCGGCCGACGCCGGAGATGTTCTTCAGCGTCGGTACGACGGTCTTGTCCAGCTGGTCGGCGAGGGCCTGCTGGTCCTTGTCGGAGGTGACGGCGAGGACGACGGTCGGCATGTCGTCGGTCGAGCCGGAGACGACCTGCGGGTCGACACCGGACGGCAGCTGGTTGCGGGCCCGGTTGACGGCCTGCTGGACGTCGGAGACGAGCTGCTTGGTGTCGTTGCCGTAGTCGAAGGACGCCATGATCACGGCGTTGCCCTCGCCGGCGGTCGAGGTGACGCCCTTGACGCCGTCGACGCCCTGGAGGTTGTTCTCGATCGGCTCGATGACCTGCTTCTCGACCACATCGGGCGAGGCGCCCTGGTACGGCGCGATCACCGAGACCATGGGCAGGTTGATGGTGGGCAGCAGCTGCTGCTTGATCTGGGGTATCGCGATCAGCCCGAAGACGAGCGCGATGAGCGACATCAGGCCGATCAGGGCCCTCTGGCGCAGGCTGAACCTCGACAGCCAGGACATGGGTCAGGGTCTCTCATTCTGTGAGCGGCAGACCCTCTCACCCTCGCCCATCACGCAGGGCGAAACCGTAGCCCCAGGGTCCATTTCCTTATCCGCTCCCTACTCCGCCCGCAGTACGCCGGGTGGAGAGCGGAGTACACCGTGACTCGGCCCCGGGGTGGAGATCAGTCCGTGCGCGGCCTGACCAGCCCCGACTCGTACGCGATCACCACGAGCTGGGCCCGGTCGCGGGCGCCCAGCTTGGCCATGGCCCGGTTGACGTGCGTCTTGACCGTGAGCGGGCTGACCTCCAGGCGCTCGGCGATCTCGTCGTTGGAGTGGCCGCCGGCGACCTGGATCAGCACCTCCCGCTCCCGTCCGGTGAGCGCGCCGAGCCGCTCGGAGCGAGCGGGGTCGCGGCCGTCGTCGCCGTCGCCCTGGGCGAGGAAGCGGGCGATCAGCCCCTTGGTGGCCACCGGGGACAGCAGGGCCTCGCCGCCCGCCGCGACCCGGATGGCGTTCAGCAGTTCCTCCGGCTCACTGCCCTTGCCGAGGAAGCCGGAGGCGCCCGCGCGCAGCGCCTGGACGACGTAGTCGTCGACCTCGAAGGTCGTCAGGATGACCACGCGGACCTCGGAGAGGGACGGATCGGCGCTGATCATCCGAGTGGCGGCGAGCCCGTCCGTGCCCGGCATCCGGATGTCCATGAGGACGACGTCGGCGCCCTGCTCCTTGGCCAGCCGGACCGCCTCCGCGCCGTCGGAGGCCTCGCCGATCACCTCCATGTCGGGCTCGGAGTCGACGAGCACCCGGAACGCGCTGCGCAGCAGGGCCTGGTCGTCGGCGAGCAGGACACGGATCGTCATGCGGGCTCCCCCGGGGGCCGTCGTACGGCGCTCAGGCCGTAGGGGTCTCGGTGCGGGTCTTGACGGGCAGGATCGCATGGACGCGGAAGCCGCCGCCGTAGCGGGGTCCGGTGGTGAGGGTGCCGCCGAGGGCGGTGACCCGCTCGCGCATGCCGAGCAGCCCGTGCCCGCCGCCGGTGCCGGGCGCGCTCGGCCCGCCCGGGCCGTCGTCTACCACGGTCACCTCGATGTCCGGTCCCACGCGGACGACGCTGACCTCGGCCCTGGCGCCGGTCCCGGCGTGCTTCTGCACATTGGTCAGGGCCTCCTGGACGATGCGGTAGGCGGCCAGCTCGACGGCGGCCGGCAGATCGGCGTCCGGTCCGGCGCGGGCCACCTCCACCGGGAGCCCGGCGCTGCGGAAGGTGCCCGCGAGATCCTCCAGCCGGCTCAGCCCGGGCGCGGGCTCGGTGGGCGCCTCGGGGTCGCCGGACTGCCGGAGCAGGCCGACGGTCGCGCGCAGCTCGTCGAGGGCGCTGCGGCTGGCCTCGCGGACGTGGGCGAGGGCCTCCTTGGCCTGGTCCGGCCGCTTGTCCATGACATGCGCGGCGACCCCCGCCTGCACGTTCACCAGGGCGATGTGATGGGCGACGACGTCGTGCAGATCGCGGGCGATACGCAGCCGCTCCTCGGCGACCCGGCGCCGGGCCTCCTCCTCACGGGTCCGCTCGGCCCGCTCGGCGCGCTCGCGGATGGCCTGTACGACCGCGCGCCGGCTGCGCACGGCGTCCCCGGCGGTGGCGCCGATACCGGTCCAGGCGAGCACGCCCAGGTTCTCCTGCGCGTACCACGGCAGGGGGCCGCCGAGCATGGCGGCGGCCGTCAGCACGGTCATGGTGAGCAGACCGACGCGCAGGGTGGTGGTCCGGTCGGTGGTCGAGGCGACGGTGTAGAGGGCGACGACGGCGGCCATCGTGACCGGGGCACGCGGGTCGCCGGTGACGCACTCGACGACGGCGAGCGTGCCGGTGACGGCCAGCACCGGCATGGCAGCGCGGCGCCGGAAGACGAGCGCGCCCGCGGCGAGCAGCATGAGGAGGAGGCTCAGGGCGGCCGGGGTCCGGGCGCCCCAGCTGGCCCCGTCGGTGCCGCGCGGCGTCACGAACGATCCCGCGACCATGCATCCCAGCACGCCCGCGGCGACGCCCGCGTCCAGGGCCCACGGATGCGCCCTGACGCTGCAACGGGCGCGTTCGAGAGTGCTCACAGGAGGAACAGTACGGGGGCTTTGTAACGCCCGGTGCCGGTGACGGCCCGGGCGGCGCTACCCCGGGATCAGCCCCTCGTCGCCGAGCATCTCCCGGACCTCCTCCAGCGAGGCGTCCGGCGACGGAAGGATCAGTTCCGAGGGCTCCAGCGCATCGTCCGCAAGCGGAGCGCCGAGGCGGCGGACGGAGTCGAGGAGGGCGCCGAGGACGCGGCGGAAGCCTTCCTCGTCGCCGCTCTCCATCTCGTCCAGCAGCTCGTCGTCGAGCTTGTTCAGCTCAGGGAAGTGGGAGTCGGCCAGCTGCCACTGGCCCTCCCCCATGATCCGCACGATCACGTCGGCCTCCTCGGCCCGGGCCCCGGTGCCGGACTACTGCTTGTCGAAACGCGGGGTGTCCCGCGGCTGCTGCTGGGGCTGCCCCTGCGCGGTGCCGCCCTCGATGGCCTGCTGCGGAGAGCCTCCGGCCAGCTCGGCCTTCATCCGCTGGAGCTCCAGCTCCACATCCGTACCACCGGAGAGCCGGTCCAGCTCGGCGGCGATGTCGTCCTTGGCCGTGCCGGTCGGGTCGTCGAGGGCGCCGGAGGCGAGCAGTTCGTCGATGGCGCCGGCGCGGGCCTGGAGCTGCTGCGTCTTGTCCTCGGCGCGCTGGATGGCCAGGCCGACGTCGCCCATCTCCTCGGAGATGCCGGTGAAGGCCTCGCCGATGCGGGTCTGGGCCTGGGCGGCGGTGTAGGTGGCCTTGATGGTCTCCTTCTTCGTGCGGAAGGCGTCCACCTTGGCCTGGAGGCGCTGGGCCGCGAGGGTGAGCTTCTCCTCCTCGCCCTGGAGCGTCGCGTGCTGCGTCTCCAGGTCGGTGACCTGCTGCTGGAGCGCGGCGCGGCGGGACAGCGCCTCGCGGGCCAGGTCCTCGCGGCCGAGCGCGAGCGCCTTGCGGCCCTGGTCCTCCAGCTTGGAGGACTGCTGCTGCAGCTGGTTGAGCTGGAGTTCCAGACGCTTGCGGCTGGTCGCCACGTCGGCGACGCCCCGGCGCACCTTCTGGAGCAGCTCCAGCTGCTTCTGGTACGAGTAATCGAGGGTCTCGCGCGGGTCCTCGGCCCGGTCAAGGGCCTTGTTCGCCTTCGCGCGGAAGATCATCCCCATACGCTTCATGACACCGCTCATGGGCTTCGCGCGCCCCCTTCTGACGGACTCCAGCTCACAGATCCTGCGACAGGACCCACAGTACGGGCCCTGACTCCATTACCGCACCGTTCGGGGAGTGATGCGCTCATCCCCAAGGACGACTGCGGACCGTACCGCTCCGGCGTGAGGAGTAGGTGACCCCCTGTCGTGACGTCCCCTCTGTCCCCCTACGACGACTGGCGTTGCCGGATCGTTCCCCGCCGGGCCCGGGTCCATGCCCGCCCGTCGCCCACCACCGCCCTTGTTTTGAGGGGCCTGCGGCCCCACACCTTTTGATGAGCGCTTACCCTTGGTTCTTGTGTTCCGTAGCCGTGCCAAGGAAGAGAAGGCCCACGCCGACAAGGCGCAGGTGACCGACTCCAAGCAGCCCCGTGACCCGCAGGCCAAGAAGGGCAGGCCCACGCCCAAGCGCAGTGAGGCCCAGTCCCAGCGCCGCAGTGTCGCCAACACGCCGACGACCCGCAAGGACGCCGCCAAGCGCCAGCGCGAGGAGCGGCGCCAGGCGCTGGAGCGCCAGCGCCAGGCCCTGGCCACCGGCGACGAGCGGTATCTGCCGGCCCGGGACAAGGGCCCGGTGCGCCGCTTCGCCCGGGACTGGGTGGACTCGCGGTTCAACGTGGCGGAGTTCTTCCTGCCGCTGGCCGTGATCATCCTCGTGCTGAGCATCGTGCGGGTGGGCGCGATCCAGAGCATCGCGCTGCTGCTGTGGCTGGTCGTGATCGTGCTCATCGTGCTGGACGGGGCGATCAGCGGCTTCCGGCTGAAGAAGCGCCTCAAGGAGAGGTTCCCCGACCAGAACACCCGGGGCGCCGTCGCCTACGCCCTGATGCGCTCCCTCCAGATGCGTCGGCTCCGGCTGCCCAAGCCGCAGGTCAAGCGCGGAGAGCGGCCCTGAGCGCAGACGCCTTCACCGGGGATGCGGCGGGTGCCTGGCTGCGTAAGCTGGGCGGGCTGCGGGACGTCGTCCGCCAGGAGCTGGTGGCCCGGCAGCTCGACGAGCAGATAGCTGGGCGGTTCCCGGTCGGCCGGCGGCTGCGGGTGCTCGACGTGGGGATGGGCCAGGGCACGCAGGCGCTGCGGCTGGCCCGCCTCGGCCACCAGGTCACCGGCGTCGAGCAGGACGCGGCGATGATCGACGCCGCCCGCGAGGCGCTGGCCGCGCAGCCCGAGGGCATCCGCGAGCGGGTCCGGCTGGTGCAGGGAGACGGGCGCGACACGGGCGTGCACTTCCTGCCGGGCAGCTTCGACGTGGTGCTGTGCCACGGCGTGCTGATGTACGTCGAGGAGCCCGACCCGCTGGTGGCGGGCCTGGCCCGGATGCTGGCCCCCGGCGGCCTGCTCTCCCTGCTGGTGCGCAACGGCGACGCGCTCGCCATGCGCCCGGGCCTCTTCGGCGACTGGGCGGGCGCCCTGGCCGCGTATGACACGACGTCGTACCACAACCGCCTGGGCCTCGACGTCCGGGCCGACCGGCTGGCCACGCTGACCGCGACGCTCGCCGGTCTCGCGGCCCCGCTGCACGCCTGGTACGGGGTGCGGGTCTTCACGGACACGGCCGCGGACGACGCGCCCATCCCGGACGACCTGGACGCGCTCCTGGCGGCCGAGGAGCGGGCCGGCCGTACCGACCCCTACCGCGGTGTGGCGGCACTGCTGCACCTGTGCGGCGTACGGGGCTGAGCCGGACGCCCGCGCCCGTTCGGCGGAACAGCTCGGGCCGGGTGACCGGCGTCCGGTGAGACTCGGGGCATGGACGCTACCCGTACCCGTGCCCTCGGCCGGGCCGTGGCCGCCGCCGCGCTGGTGTGCTGCGCGGCCCTCGTCGCCGGCTGCTCCCCCGCCTCCACCCCGGCGGAGCGGGACTCCGCGAGGACCGCGCGGGCGGACGTACCGATGGCCGCGAGCGATCTCCAGAGCCAGTACCAGAAGGTGATCAAGGAGGTCCTGCCGTCGGTCGTGCAGATCCAGGCGCGCGACGAGCTGGGCTCCGGGGTGGTGTACGACGACCGGGGACACATCGTCACCAACGCGCACGTGGTCGGGCAGGACAAGACCTTCAGGGTGACCACGGCCAACAGCGAGGAGCCGCTCACCGCGAGCCTGGTGTACTCGTATCCCGTGCAGGACCTGGCGGTGATCAAGCTGGACAGGGTGCCGGACGGGCTGCGGGCGGCGACGTTCGGCGACTCCGAGAAGGTGGACGTCGGCCAGATCGTGCTGGCCATGGGCTCGCCGCTCGGGCTGTCGTCCAGCGTGACGCAGGGCATCGTCTCGGCGGTCGGACGGACCGTCAGCGAGAACCGCTCCCGCGGCGGTACGGGCGCGACGCTGGCCAATCTGGTGCAGACCTCGGCCCCCATCAACCCCGGCAACAGCGGCGGCGCCCTGGTCAATCTGAACGGGGAGGTCATCGGCATCCCGACGCTCGCCGCCGCCGATCCCTCCCTCGGGGGCAGCGCGGCGCCCGGCATCGGGTTCGCCATCCCGGCGTCGATGGTGCGGACGATCGCCGGCCAGATCGTGAAGGAGGGCAGGGTCGTCGATTCGGGGCGGGCCGCGCTCGGCGTCATCGGGCGGACGGTCGTGGACGCGAGCTACCGGCCGGCCGGCGTGGCGGTGGTCAGCGTCAGGCCCGGCAGCGCGGCGGCCACGGCGGGCCTGCGGCAGGGCGACGTCATCACCCGGCTGGGCAGCCGGCCCATCAGCACCATCACCTCCCTCTCGGAGGCGCTGGCGGCGGACCGGCCGGGCCAGAAGACGTCGGTGACGTACGAGCGGGGCGGCACCGAGAAGACGGTGCACGTGACGCTCGGCGAACAGTGAGGAACCGGCGCGCGGGAGGCCGGGGGCACGACCGTGCGGCCATGCCCCCGCCACGCTCAGCTCTCGGCGGCGGCGCGCAGGCTCATGGGAGCCGGGTAGATCTCGGTGTCGTCCTCGAACAGCCGGACCTGCTCGACGCCGCCGTCCAGCAGCGCCCGCCACTGCTCGCCGATCCAGGACTCGGCATCCCCCTGCGTGGTGAACTCCTCGGGCTCCACGGCGGGCTCGGTCTCCGTCCCGTCGGCCTTCTCGAACCGCCACGTCCATGCCGTCATGCAGGCCTCCTTCGATCCAACACGTGCTGGCAGACTAGCCGGAAGCGCGAGACCTGATCAGACGGGCGAAAATCGATTCCGTGGAAGTGACTCTGCTCGGTACCGGCGCCCCGGCCGGACTGCCCCGCCCCGCCTGCCCCTGTGCCGCCTGCGCGAGTGCGCTCGGACCGGACGCCCGGGCGGCGACCGCCGTGCTGGTGGACGGGGCGCTGCTGCTCGATCTGACGCCGGGCGTGGCGTTCGCGGCGGCGCGGGCCGGGCACTCGCTGGGCGGGGTGCGGCAGGTGCTGCTGTCGCATCCGCACGACGGCCCGGCGGTGGAGGTGCCGGCCGGGCTGCCGCAGCCCGGCCGGGTGCCGGACGGGCGGGAGTTGGCGCTGCTGACGGGGCATCGGGTGCGGGCGGTGGCGATGGACGCGGGCGGCACCGGGTACGCGGTGACGGGACCGGACGGGCAGCGGCTGCTGTACCTGCCGCCGGGCGGCGCCCCGGCCGGCCTGGAGGAGCCGCGGGCGGAGTCGTACCACCTGGTCCTCGCGGACGTGGTGGCCCGGCCCGACGCGCTGGCCCGGCTGCGGGCGGTGGGTTCGGCCGGCCCGACGACGGACGTGGTCGCCGTCCACCTGGACCACGACGTGCCGCCCGGCCCGGAGACGCGGCGGCGGCTGGCGGCGGCCGGGGCGCGGGCGGTGCCGGACGGTTCGACGCTGACGGTCGGGGTGTACGAGGACGTCCCGGACGTGCCGCGCCGCACCCTGGTCCTGGGCGGCGCGCGCTCGGGCAAGTCCGTGGAGGCCGAACGGCGCCTGGAGTCCTTCCCGGACGTGCTGTACGTGGCGACGGGCGGCACGCGCGGCGGGGACTTCGAGTGGGCGGCCCGGGTGGCCCTGCACCGGGACCGGCGGCCGGGCTCGTGGCGTACGACGGAGACGACCGACCTCGTGCCCCTGCTGGGCCGGGACGGCCCGCCGCTGCTGATCGACTGTCTGTCGCTGTGGCTGACGGACGCGATGGACGCCGTGGGGGCGTGGGACGACGCGGAGTGGGCGGGCGGCGGCGAGAAGCTGCTGCGGGAGCGGGTGCGAGAACTGACGGACGCCGTGCGCGCCACGCGCCGGACGGTGGTGGCGGTCTCGAACGAGGTGGGCTCGGGCATCGTCCCGGCCACCGCCTCCGGGCGGCGCTACCGGGACGAACTCGGGCGGCTGAACGCGGCGTTCGCGGCCGAGTGCGAACAGGTGCTGCTGGTGGTGGCGGGTCAGGCGCTGGTGCTGCGGGGCTGACCGCGCCGGGCGATGACGCGGTACGCGTTCGAGAAGCGGGTGCGGCGCAGCAGCGGCGCCAGCATGTGGTCCAGGGCCGAGGCCGTGGCGACGAGGGGGCCGAGGACCCGCCGGAGGAACGGGGGCGCCTGGGCCAGGGAGAGGGACAGCGCCGCCGACAGGTCGTAGGGGATGTGGGGTGTCCGGCGGTCCGTCGCGAGGACCGTGCAGCCCTGGGCCTCCAGCTCCGCGCACAGGTTGGCCAGGGGCAGCAGGTGGAGATGGCGGGGCTGGCCGTACGGGAGCCACCGGCGGCCCAGCAGCGTCCCGAACAGGCAGCGCGGGTCCGGGAGTTCGAGCAGCAGCAGGCCTCCGGGGCGCAGCGCCGCCAGGGCCGCGCGGAGTTCGGCGCGCGGGTCGGGGCTGTGCTCCAGGTGGTGGAAGACGCTGACCACGTCGTAGCGCGAGCGCAGGCGGGGCAGGACCCAGGCGTTCGTGAGATCGCCGATGTGCGCTTCCTCGACGCGGCCCGCCCGGCGGGCCTGTTCGACGCGCGGGGTCGGGTCCAGGCCGTCGAAGGACGTGTACGGGAGGACCTCCCTCGCCGTCTCCGGGAAGCGGGCGTGCCCCGTGCCCACGTCCAGCCAGCTCTCCGGCTCGGCCAGCGCCAGCACGGTGTGGGCCACGGCCAGGTGCCGGCGGCGGACGGCGCCCGGGGACAGCATCCGGTCGGCGAAGTCGCCCAGGTGGTTGGCGTAGAAGGCCAGGTGGCGCAGGGCGAGGCCCTCCGCCGTGAGCCGGGGGTTCTGGAAGGCGTGCCCGCAGTCGCGGCACTGCTCCACGCCGCAGCTGCCCGGGCCGCGGCGGCGCGGCGGCGTGGCCCGCGCGCGGGTGCGCAGCCGCCTGCCGCCGCACCAGGGGCAGTCCGCGCGGCGCGGCTCGTGGTGCGGGTCGGCGGGCGACCCGGTGTGCGGGGTGGGGGGCGAGGTCGGCATGGGCTGCTCCCTGTGCGACATTCCGCTGCAAAACGGAACGTATGGGATACCGATCTTGGGTGCAAAGACGTCATGCGAGTGTGGTGGCGATGTGGCGCGGAAGGAGCCGTCGGCGGGCGGTACTGTTCGGCGAATGAGCAGGCTTAATCTGGACGACTTCACCGATCTGATCGAGCGCCCGGACGGGGGCGTTCGCCGTGACGCCGAGGCCCGGCGGGAGCGCCAGATCGTGCCCCCCGGGGCACTGGGGCGCCTCGACGAGCTGGGCGAGTGGCTGGCCGCCGCACAGGGCACCACACCGGTACGGCCGCTCGAGCGGCCACGGGTGATCCTCTTCGCCGCCGACCACGGGGTCGCCGAGCTCGGCGTCTCGGCGCGGCCGGCGGGCGGCGCGGAGCAGCTGGTGCGGGCGGTGCTGGAGGGGGCGAGCCCGGTGTCCGTGCTCGCGCGGCGCCAGGAGGTCCCCGTGCGGGTCGTGGACATGGCCCTGGACTGCGACCCCGGCGCCTTCCCCGAGGACGTCGTACGGCACCGCGTGCGGCGCGGCAGCGGCCGTATCGACATCGAGGACGCGCTCACCGACGACGAGGCCGAGGCGGCCCTGCGGGCGGGCATGGCGATCGCCGACGAGGAGGCCGACTCGGGTACGGACCTGGTCGTGCTCGGCGACATCAGCGTGGGCGGCACCACGGCGGCGGCGGTCCTGATCGCGGCGCTGTGCGGGACCGACGCGTCGGTGGTGACCGGACGCGGCGGGCTCGCGATCGACGACCTGGCGTGGATGCGCAAGTGCGCGGCGATCCGGGACGCGCTGCGGCGGGCCCGGCCGGTGCTCGGGGACCAGTTGCAGCTGCTGGCGGCCGTGGGCGGGGCGGACCTGGCCGCGATGACCGGGTTCCTGCTCCAGTGCGCCGTACGGAAGCTGCCGGTGATCCTGGACGGCGTGGTGGCCGCGGCCTGTGCGCTGGTCGCTCAGCGGGTCGCCTTCCGGGCGCCGGACTGGTGGCTGGCCGGGCACGACAGCGGGGAGCCGGGGCAGGCGAAGGCGCTGGACCGGATGGCGCTGGAGCCGCTGCTGCAGCAGGGCGTCAAGGTCGGCGAGGGTACGGGCGCGCTGCTCGCGCTGCCCCTGGTCCGGTCCGCGGCGGCGCTGGCGGCGGAGCTGCCGGAGAAGCCCGAGGAGCCGGAGGAGCCGGAGGAGGTGTCCGGGAATTCCGAGGACTCCGAGAAGAAGCCCGGCGAGGTCGGGGAACTCGGGGAACTTGAGGAATCCGGGGAATCCGGGGCAGAGGAGTAGCACGGCACGGTCCCGGGACAGGAGGGGCACCCCGGCGGAAAAGTGTGGTTCGCCAGGGCGGCCCCCATATGATCCTGCCCCATGGGAGATGCCCGAATTGCCGTACCGCCGCAAGCCGAACCGGGGCGCCCGGGTGAGGAGGGGCGGCGGTCCACCGGGGCTTCCCGACGGGCCGCCGCCTTCGCCGTCTGGTACCTGCGGACCGTCGCCTTCGTCAACTTCCTCAGCGCGGTCTGGGTCTCGCTCGGGCAGGACGTGCGCCGGCACAACCAGGACGACTACTTCACGCCGTACCTGCTCACGGCCGGCTTCGCCTCGGGCGTCTTCACCGCGTTCCTCGCGATCACCATGCGCCGCCGCAAGCGGGCGGCGTGGATCCTCAACCTGGTGATGAGCGGGGCGTTCCTGGCGCTGTTCGCGTTCGCCATGGTGTTCCCGGAGATCCGGCGGTACGCGCAGAACTGGATCTCGCTCGGCCTCACGGCCGTCTTCGTCGGCGCGCTGCTGGCCGGCCGCCGGGAGTTCTACGCCAAGGGCGACCGCTCCAACCCCCGGCTCGCCGCGACGGTCGCCGTCGGCGGCGGGCTCGCCTCCTCGCTGCTCGCCGGGCTGCTGATCACGGTCACCAACGAGGCGCCGGACGCGGCCCGTTCGACCTTCCTGGAGCGCTGGCACTACGGCGCCCTGCGCCTGGTGTCGGTGGCCGCCGACGAGTCCCGCTTCCCCGGCATCGACCCGCCGAACTGGGCCAACGTCGCGATCAACGTGCTCAGCACGGCCCTCGTCCTCGCCGTCTTCTACGCCGCCTTCCGCTCCCGGCGCGCCGTCGACCCGCTGACCGAGGACGACGAGAAGCGGCTGCGGACCCTGCTGGACCGGCACGGCGAGCGGGACTCGCTGGGCTACTTCGCGCTGCGCCGGGAGAAGAGCGTGGTGTGGTCGCCGACCGGGAAGGCGGCCGTCGCCTACCGGGTCGTCGGCGGGGTCTCGCTCGCCTCCGGGGACCCGATCGGGGACCCCGAGGCCTGGCCGGGGGCGATCGATCCGTGGCTGGCCGAGGCGCGGGCGCACGGCTGGATCCCGGCGGTGATGGGCGCGAGCGAGGAGGCGGGCACGATCTACGCCCGGCACGGCCTGGACGCGCTCGAACTCGGCGACGAGGCGCTCGTGGAGGTGGCCGAGTTCACCCTGGAGGGACGGGCCATGCGCACGGTGCGCCAGGCGCACAACCGGGTGAAGCGGGCCGGGTACACGGTGCGCATCCGGCGCCACGCGGACATCCCGGCGGACGAGATGGCGCAGCTGCTGGAGCGGGCGGACGACTGGCGCGACGGGGCGACCGAGCGCGGGTTCAGCATGGCGCTCGGCCGGCTCGGGGACCTCGAGGACGGGCAGTGCGTGATGCTGGAGTGCGCCGACGCCGAGGGCAGGCTGCGCGCGCTGCTGTCCTTCGTGCCGTGGGGGCCGCACGGGCTGTCCCTGGACCTGATGCGCCGGGACCGTGACTCCGACAACGGGCTGATGGAGTTCATGGTCATCGAACTGCTGCGCCGGGCGGGCGAGATCAGGATCACGCAGGTCTCACTGAACTTCGCGATGTTCCGTTCGGTCTTCGAACGTGGCGCGCGCCTCGGTGCCGGTCCGGTGCTGCGGCTGTGGCGGTCGCTGCTGAGCTTCTTCTCCCGCTGGTGGCAGATCGAGTCGCTGTACCGCGCCAACGCCAAGTACCGGCCCATCTGGGAGCCGCGGTTCCTGCTCTTCGAGAAGAGCGCGGACCTGCTGCGCATCGGCCTCGCGTCCGCGCGCGCCGAGGGCTTCCTGGAGGCGCCGGGGCTGCCGAAGTGGCTGCACCGCAGGCACCTCGGCACGCACCGATGACCGCACGGGGACGCCGGGGACGCCGGGGATGAGGAACACCTGATGAGCACGCTCGCCCGCTGGGCCCGTGAGGAGTGGGGGCTGCTGTGCGTCACCCTGCGCGAAGCCGTGCTGAAGCGGCGCCTGCGGGCGATCCCGATGACGCTGATGGCGGTGGGCCTGACGGCCCTGCTCCAGTGGGTGCAGAACCAGCAGTGGGGCTTTCAGTTCGTGCAGAACATGGGCGCCGTACGGGCCGAGGACCCGCTGTGGCTGGCCCTGCTGCGCACCCCGCTCTCGCTCTTCGTGCCGGCGCTGGACCTGCCGGTCTGGGGCGCGCTCGCGCAGATCCTGCTGGTGTTCGGGATCGCCGAGGTCTGCATCGGCTGGTGGCGGACGCTGACCATCGCGTACGTCGCCACGCTCGCCGGGACCCTGTACGCGCGCGTGGGCATCTCCCTCGGCACGCACGCCCCGTTCGGGCTGCCCTGGACGGACGCGGAGGTGGTGGACACCGGCCCGTCGGCGGCCGTGGTGGGCCTCGCCGTGTACGTGGCCTGGCGGTACGGCGCGTACGCGACGGCGGGCGCGGTGACCGTCGCCATGGTGGCCGAGGTGCTCATCAAGGAGAACCTGGCGGGCAAGGAGCACCTGGCCGCGCTGATGGCCGTCGGGACCCTGTGCCTGGCGGTGGCGGTCCGCCACCGCTTCGGCCGCGAGCTGCGCCGGCGACTGCGCCACGCATACGCCCACCACATCCGGCGCGGCCAACGCCGCCCCGGATCCGGGTTGCCGCCGGTCAAGCCCTGAAAGGCACGCCGGGGCCCGGCCGGCCCCGGCACGGACACGGCGATCGCGTGCCCACCGCCCACGACACCGTCAACCACGACCGTCCGGCAGCCGCACCGGACGCGGATCCGGCTTGCCGCCGGTCAAGCCCTGAAAGGCACGCCGGGGCCCGGCCAGCCCCGGCACGGACACGGCGATCGCGTGCCCGCCGCCCACGACACTGTCAACCACGACCGTCCGGCAGCCGCACCGGACGCGGATCCGGCTTGCCGCCGATCAAGTCCTGAAGCGCGCGCCGGGGACCGGCCCAGCGGCGGTCGTGGTGGTAGGCGCGCAGGGTCGCCCGGGCGCGGGTGCGGGGGCGGTGGACGTAGAAGCGGCGGGCCCAGGGGGAGCCGGGGCGGGCCAGTCGGACGGCGCCCACGAGCGCGACCAATGGCACGATCACGCCGAAGACCGCGGTGCGGGCCTTGCCCTTGCTCAGCGCGATGAGCGAGAGGAGGAAGTTCCCGGCGATGCTGGCCGCGACCGTGCCCCGGCTCTGGAGTTCCTGCTGGGACAGGTCGTTGACGCCGAACGGGGCGAACCCGGCGAGCAGCAGCCCGACGAGCGCCGCGGTGAGGACGACGGCCTCGACGCTCTTGCGGCCCTCCTCGCTCCAGTAGACGTCGTCCAGGTGCAGGATCAGCGCGAACTCGTCCAGGACCAGCCCGGCACCCATGCCGAAGAGCACCGCGGAGCCCGCTCCCGCGACGCCGTGCCGGTCGCTGGCGACGGCGCCGAAGCCGCCGACGACGGTGAGGACGACCCCGGGCACGACATGGTGGATGTGCAGCCCGCCCGCCCTGACGTTGCCGAACGGCCCCTTGCCGGCCCGGATCAGGCGGGTGATCACCCGGGTGACCAGGAAGGTCAGCACGAAGGCCGTGAGGGCGAGCAGCAGCGGGAGTTTGCCCGGTTCGAGGATGTTCCGCTGCCACCAGTGCCCCATATGCGCACTTTATCTCCGACGCCCCCGGGGGAGCCCGACGACCGCCGGATACCCTGCGCCGATGCCCACGACCTCGTCGCCCTCGCCCCTCGACGGCCTCCGTTTCGCCTTCGGCACCCTCACCGCGCTGCCCGTCCGGGTGCACCGCTGGGACCGCGGGGCCGCGCGCGGCGGCATGCTGGCCGCGCCGGCGGCCGGGCTGGTCGTCGGCGCGGCGGCGGCCGGCCTCGGCCTGCTGCTGCTCGCCCTCGGCGCCGGCCCGCTGCTCGCCGCCGTCGGCTCCGTCGCCGTACCGGCGGCGCTCACCCGCGGCCTGCACCTCGACGGCCTCGCGGACACGGCGGACGGGCTGGGCAGCGGCAAGCCCGCGGGGGAGGCCCTGCGGATCATGAAGCAGTCGGACATCGGCCCCTTCGGCGTCATCGCCCTGGTCCTGGCCCTGCTGGCCCAGGTCGCCGTGCTGGCCCAGCTCTACGGCGACTCCTGGGGCCGGGGCGCGGCGGCGGCCCTGACCTGTGCGGTGGCCGCCCGCCTCGCCCTCACCCTGGCCGCCCGCACCGGCGTACCGGCGGCCCGCCCGGAGGGCCTCGGCGCGGCGGTCGCCGAAGTGGTGCCGGTGCGGGGCGCACTGGCGGCCTCGGCGCTGTGCACGCTCGCGGCGGCGGCCGGGGGCGTGCCGTTCGGGGCGTACGGCACCGTCCGCGCGGCGGCCGCCGTGCCGCTGTCCCTGGCCGCGGCCGAACTGCTGCTGCGGCGCTGCGTACGGCGGTTCGGCGGGGTGACGGGGGACGTCTTCGGGGCGCTGGAGGAGACGGCGGCCACGGCGGCGCTGGTGGTACTGGCCTTCGGTCACTGAGCGCTAAGCTCTCCGCCCGTACACGGACAAGTGAGCACGATCGGGGGATCTCCGTGCTGAAGCTGCGCCGCGGGACGGCCTGGTTCATAGATTTCGCACTCGTGACGGGCGCGGCCGTGCTGCTCGCCGGCCTCACCTTCCACCGCGTCACCCTCCTCGTCACCGACGTTCCGTCCCTGGCCACGAAGGGCGGCCTCGACCTCGTGACCTCGCGCGGTGACGTCGTCGGCGCCTCCGAACACCTCGGACTGTCCCTGTGGGACTCGGTGGTGCTGGACGTGGAGGAGGCCTTCGGGGCACTCGTACTCGTCACGTTCCTGTACCAGTGGGCCTGTCTGCGGCTGCTCGGCCGCACCCTCGGCAAGGGCCTGCTCGGCCTGCGGGTCACTCCGCGGCGGTCCCGGCACACCCTGCGCCGCGCGGCCGTCACCACCGCCGCCGACGTCGCGGTGTTCGCGCTGGCCTGCGTGCTGCTGGTCGAGGGCCACTTCCTGCTGTCGCTGCTGGTCTGGGCGGCCGCCGTGGTGTTGTTCCTGGTCAACGCGGTGTCGGTGGTCTTCCCCGGCCGCCGCTCGCTGGCCGACCGGCTGGCCGGCACCTCCGTCGAGGGGGCCCTCCGGCGGGCCGGTGACGATGCCCCGGGCGGCGTGCCCCGGGGTGGGACATGGCCGTGACATCACAGTCCGGTGAATACCCGGGGGAATGAGTGGACGCCCGCACGCGCGTAGTCTCGTTGCGGGTGTCCGCCGACACGGTGAAGGCCCCGGTCGCCACCTGTCCTCAGGCCTGGACCCAGGGTCGGCTCCCGGGCCCGGTCGACCCACCCCTCATCGGCCACAGCAACTTCACATCGGAAGCGAGATCTCACCACCGTGACTGCTCTGACTCTCAGCACCTCCGCGGCGCCCGGCCTCCGGGCCGACGCGATCGTGATCGGTGTCGCCAAGGGAACCAAGGGCCCCGTCGTGGCGCCGGGCGCCGAGGCCGTGGACAAGGCGTACGACGGCAAGCTGGCCGGCGTCCTGGAGACCCTCGGCGCCTCGGGTGCCGAGGGCGAGCTGACGAAGCTGCCCGCTCCGGCGGACTTCAAGGCCCCGCTCGTGGTGGCGGTGGGCCTGGGCGCCGAGTCCGACGCCAAGGACGAGACGGACGGCTTCGGCGCCGACGCGCTGCGCAAGGCGGCCGGCGTGGCCGCCCGGGCGCTCGCCGGCACCAAGAAGGCCGCGTTCGCGCTGCCCGTCGACGGCCCGGGCGCCGTCGGCGCGATCGCCGAGGGCGTGCTGCTCGGCGCGTACGCCTTCGACGCCTACAAGGAGGCGGCGAACGGCTCCGCCAAGGGCAAGAACGGCAAGGCGCCGCTCGCCGAGGCCGCACTGCTCGGCGGCAAGCCGCGCGACGCCGCCCACAAGAGCGCCGTCGCCCGCGCCGTCGCGGTCTGCGAGGAGCTGAACCGCGCCCGCGACCTGATCAACACCCCGCCGAACGACCTGACACCGGCCATCTTCGCGGGCATCGCGCAGACCGCGGCCAAGGAGCACGGCCTCAAGGTGCAGGTGCTCGACGACAAGGCCCTGGTCAAGGGCGGCTACGGCGGCATCCTCGGCGTCGGCGGCGGCTCGGCCGCGACCCCGCGCCTGGTGAAGCTGACGTACAAGCACCCGAAGGCGGACAAGCACCTGGCCTTCGTCGGCAAGGGCATCACCTACGACTCGGGCGGCATCTCGCTGAAGCCGGCCGGTCACAACGAGACCATGAAGTGCGACATGAGCGGTGCCGCCGCCGTGTTCGCCGCGGTCGTCGCCGCCGCGCGCCTCGGCCTGGAGGTCAACGTCACCGGCTGGCTCGCGCTGGCCGAGAACATGCCCTCCGGCTCCGCGGTGCGCCCGGGTGACGTGCTGCGCATGTACAGCGGCAAGACGGTGGAGGTGCTCAACACCGACGCCGAGGGCCGGCTGGTGCTCGCCGACGCGCTGTGGGCGGCCTCGCTGGAGAAGCCGGACGCGATCGTGGACGTCGCGACCCTCACCGGCGCGATGATGCTGGCGCTGGGCAGCCGCACCTTCGGTGTGATGGCCAACGACGACGCGTTCCGTTCCGCGCTGCACGAGGCGGCCGAGGAGGTCGGCGAGCCGGCCTGGCCGATGCCGCTGCCGGAGCACCTGCGCAAGGGCATGGAGTCCCAGGTCGCCGACATCGCGAACATGGGCGAGCGGATGGGCGGCGGCCTGGTCGCCGGTCTGTTCCTGCGCGAGTTCGTGGGCGAGGGCATCACCTGGGCGCACCTCGACATCGCCGGCCCGGCGTTCAACGAGGGCGGGGCGTTCGGGTACACGCCCAAGGGTGGTACGGGGTCGGCGGTGCGGACGCTGGTCCGGCTGGCCGAGCAGACCGCCTCCGGCGACCTGGGCTGACGATCGTCCGTGAGCCCGGGGCTCACTGTCGTATCGCCGTTTCGCCGCGTGGGGGCTGGTCGCGCCCACGCGGCGGAGCCGCATATCACATACGGCCCCGCGCCCCTTCGGGCGCTCTAGTGGGGCGTCTCACACCCCGGCCCGGCGTCTCGTACGCCTCGAACAAGTGCAAAGATGGAGCCCGGCAGGACAGGGCCCCACCGAAGGGCCGAAGCATCAAGCGGCCGGACACCAGCCGCCCGCCGGTCACTGGAGATCGGCGCAAGGCGCACATGCATGGAGGACGTGACGTGGCGAACGACGCCAGCACCGTTTTCGACCTAGTGATCCTCGGCGGTGGTAGCGGTGGTTACGCCGCGGCCCTGCGCGGGGCGCAGCTGGGCCTGGACGTCGCCCTGATCGAGAAGGACAAGGTCGGCGGCACCTGCCTGCACCGGGGTTGCATCCCCACCAAGGCCCTGCTCCACGCGGGCGAGATCGCCGACCAGGCCCGCGAGAGCGAGCAGTTCGGCGTCAAGGCCACCTTCGAGGGCATCGACGTCCCGGCCGTCCACAAGTACAAGGACGGTGTCATCGCCGGCCTGTACAAGGGCCTGCAGGGTCTGATCGCGTCCCGCAAGGTGACCTACATCGAGGGTGAGGGCCGGCTGTCCTCCCCCACCTCGGTCGATGTCAACGGCCAGCGCATCCAGGGCCGCCACGTCCTGCTGGCGACCGGCTCCGTGCCGAAGTCGCTGCCGGGCCTGGAGATCGACGGCAACCGGATCATCTCCTCCGACCACGCCCTCGTCCTGGACCGCGTGCCGAAGTCCGCGATCATCCTGGGCGGCGGTGTCATCGGCGTCGAGTTCGCCTCGGCGTGGAAGTCCTTCGGCTCGGACGTCACGGTCGTCGAGGGCCTCAAGCACCTCGTCCCGGTCGAGGACGAGAACTCTTCGAAGCTTCTCGAGCGCGCGTTCCGCAAGCGCGGCATCAAGTTCAGCCTCGGCACCTTCTTCCAGAAGGCCGAGTACACGCAGGACGGCGTGAAGGTCACCCTCGCCGACGGCAAGGAGTTCGAGGCCGAGGTCCTCCTCGTCGCCGTCGGCCGCGGCCCGGTCTCCCAGGGCCTGGGCTACGAGGAGCAGGGCGTCGCCATGGACCGCGGCTACGTCCTGGTCGACGAGTACATGCGGACGAACGTCCCGACCGTCTCCGCCGTCGGTGACCTGGTCCCGACGCTCCAGCTCGCGCACGTCGGCTTCGCCGAGGGCATCCTGGTGGCGGAGCGTCTGGCCGGTCTGAAGGTCGTTCCGATCGACTACGACGGTGTCCCGCGGGTGACGTACTGCCACCCGGAGGTCGCCTCCGTCGGTATCACCGAGGCCAAGGCCAAGGAGATCTACGGTGCGGACAAGGTCGTCGCTCTGAAGTACAACCTGGCGGGCAACGGCAAGAGCAAGATCCTCAACACCGCGGGCGAGATCAAGCTCGTCCAGGTGAAGGACGGTGCCGTGGTCGGCGTCCACATGGTCGGCGACCGCATGGGCGAGCAGGTCGGCGAGGCCCAGCTGATCTACAACTGGGAGGCGCTGCCGGCCGAGGTCGCCCAGCTCATCCACGCCCACCCGACGCAGAACGAGGCGATGGGCGAGGCGCACCTGGCGCTGGCCGGCAAGCCGCTGCACTCCCACGACTGAGCCTTCGGTCAACGGGCGCGACGACACAGACTTCCGCAATTTCGTAAGGAGCAACCGAAACCATGGCGGTTTCCGTAACCCTTCCGGCGCTCGGTGAGAGCGTCACCGAGGGCACTGTCACCCGCTGGCTGAAGGCCGAGGGCGAGCGCGTCGAGGCCGACGAGCCGCTGCTCGAGGTGTCGACCGACAAGGTCGACACCGAGATCCCCTCGCCCGTCGCCGGTGTGCTGTCCTCCATCAAGGTCGCCGAGGACGAGACGGTCGAGGTCGGCGCCGAGCTGGCCATCATCGACGACGGCACGGGCGCGCCCCCCGGTGCAAGCACCGGCTCCACTGGAGCGGC
>NZ_MLYO01000037.1 GCF_001866665.1 Streptomyces monashensis
CTGAAGTAGCAGTAGCTGCCGAGGCCGTACGCCTGGTGGCTGGTGACGGAGTCGGCGACCTTGTAGGCCGCGTAGCCCTTCGCGGCACCGTTCATCCAGGACGACTGGTCCGTCAAGAGGGTGGGCAGCGGCCCCGCCGCTGCCCACCCGCCCGCCCCGCCGCCCCGCCCGCTCAGGCCGGTGCCACCTCGTCGCCCCGCTCGGCGAACTGCGTCCGGTACAGCTCGGCGTACCGGCCGCCGGCCGCCAGCAGCTCCTCGTGCGTGCCGCGCTCCGCGATCCCGCCGGACTCCACGACCAGGATCTGGTCGGCGGCCCGGACCGTGGACAGCCGGTGGGCGATGACCACGGCGGTCCGCCCCTCCAGGGCCTCGGCGAGCGCCTCCTGGACGGCCGCCTCGGAGGTGTTGTCCAGGTGGGCGGTGGCCTCGTCCAGGATCACCACGCGCTGGCGGGCCAGCAGCAGCCGGGCGATCGTCATGCGCTGGCGCTCCCCGCCGGACAGCCGGTAGCCGCGCTCGCCGACGACCGTGTCCAGGCCGTCCGGCAGGGACCGTACGACACCGTCCAGCCGGGCCCGGCCGAGGGCGTCCCACAACTCCTCGTCCCCGGCGCCGGGGCGGGCCAGCAGCAGGTTGGCGCGGACGGTGTCGTGGAAGAGGTGGCCGTCCTGGGTGACCATGCCGAGCGTGGCCCGCAGCGAGGCGGCGGTCAGGTCACGGACGTCGGTCCCGCCGATGCGCACCGCGCCCGCGTCGACGTCGTACAGGCGCGGCAGCAGCTGGGCGATGGTGGACTTCCCGGCGCCGGAGGAGCCGACGAGGGCGACGGTCTGCCCGGGTTCGGCGCGGAAGGAGATGCCGTGCAGGACCTCGGCGCCGCCGCGCGTGTCGAGGGTGGCCACCTCCTCCAGCGAGGCGAGGGAGACCTGGTCGGCGGCCGGGTAGGAGAAGCGGACGTCGTCGAACTCGACCGCGACCGGCCCCCCGGGGACCTCGACGGCGTCCGGCTTCTCCTCGATGAGCGGCGTGAGGTCCAGCACCTCGAAGACCCGCTCGAAGCTGACGAGCGCGCTCATCACCTCCACCCGGGCGCCGGCGAGCGCGGTGAGCGGGGCGTAGAGCCGGGTCAGCAGCAGGGAGAGCGAGACGACCGCGCCCGCCTGCAGGGTGCCGTGCAGCGCGAACCAGCCGCCGAGGCCGTAGACGAGGGCCAGCGCGAGGGCGGAGACCAGGGTGAGGGAGGTGATGAACACGGACTGGGCGGTGGCCGTGCGCACGCCGATGTCCCGGACCCGGGCGGCGCGCGCCGCGAACTCCGCGGACTCCTCCTCGGGCCGGCCGAACAGCTTGACCAGGGTGGCGCCGGGCGCGGAGAACCGCTCGGTCATCCGGGTGCCCATGGCCGCGTTCAGCGCCGCCGCCTCCCGCTGCATCCGGGCCATCCGGCTGCCCATGCGGCGGGCGGGGAGCACGAACACCGGCAGCAGCACCAGCGCGAGCAGGGTGATCTGCCAGGACAGGGTCAGCATCACCGCGAGCGTGAGCACCAGGGTGACGACGTTGCTCACCACACCGGACAGGGTGTTGGCGAACGCCCGCTGGGCGCCGATCACGTCGTTGTTGAGTCGGCTGACCAGCGCGCCCGTACGAGTCCGTGTGAAGAACGCGACCGGCATGCGCTGCACATGATCGAACACAGCCGTTCTGAGGTCGAGGATGAGTCCCTCCCCGAGCGACGACGACAGCCGTCGCCCGAGGATGCCGAGCCCCGCCTCCGCGAGCGCCACGAGCGCGATCAGCAGGGACAGCCGTACGACCTTCCCGGAGTCGTGCCCCGCCACGATCGCGTCGACGACGCGGCCGGCGAGCACGGGGGTCGCGACGGCGAGCAGGGCGGTCACCACCCCGAACAGGACGAAGCGGACGATGCCCGCGCGGTGCGGCCGGGCGAAGGCGCCGATACGGCGCAGCGTGGCGCGGGCGAAGGGACGGCGGTCGTCCTGGGCGTTCATGACGCTGTGCAGCTGCGTCCATGCGGTGGTCTCCATGCTCATGGGCAAGAACGTAGAACCTCAAGCTTCGTTGAGGTCAATGTCCGCCGCATTTCACTCCCGAAGGCCCCGATGACCACAGCCTGTAAACCGCCGTCCCCTAATCCGCCACCCGCCGTTGGGACGGCACGGAAAACCTCTCCGGGTGTGACCGCGCCACACTTCCCCGCCCTGCGCACGCGCCGCCTGCCGGCGCTCGCCCGGCGCCTGCCCGTGCGGCAGATCCTGTGTCTGCTGCCGCTCGTGCTCGTGACCGTCGTCGCCGTGCAGAACCGCTCGGTGCTCGTCGAGGGCTTCGGCCGGCTGCGCACGGCCTCGTGGCCCTGGCTGCTGGCGGCGGGCGGCGCCACGTGTCTGACCTGGGTGGCCGCCGCCTTCACCCGGCAGGGCGCCGTCGTCCAGCCGCTGCCGAGGTGGCGGCTGCTGGCCACCCAGTTCGCGGCCGGCTCGGCGAACCACCTGCTGCCGACGGGGCTCGGCGCCGGCGCGGTCAACCTGCGGTTCATGACCGTGTGCGGGGTGCCGCTCGCCCGCTCCTCCGCCGCGCTCGCGCTGTATCTGCTCGCCGAGTCGGTCGGCCGGCTGAGCCTGCTGGCCGCGCTGCTGTTCGCCTTCCCCGACGCGCTGCGGCTCGGCACCCTGATCCCGGCCGGGGCCGTCGGCCCGCTGCTGGTGATCGCCGGAGCGGTGCTGGTGGTGGCGGTCGCCGCGCTGGCGCTCGTACGACGGCTGCGCACGGCCGTGCTCGGCTTCGTCCGCACCGCCCTGGGCGAGGCCCGCTCCGTGCACACGCGGCCGGCCCGGGCGCTCGCCCTGTGGGGCGGCTCGCTCGCGTTCCCGGCGCTGCAGGCCGCCGGTCTGGTGGCGGTCGGACAGGCGCTGGGGCTGCCGGTGCCGCCCGCGCACATGGCGCTGGCGTACCTGGCCGCGACGGTGGCGGTGGCGCTGGTGCCCACGCCGGGCGGCATCGGCTCCGTCGAGGCCGCGCTGATCGTGGCGCTGGTCGCGGCGGGCGGCCCGGTTGCGGTGGCCACGGCGGTGGTGCTCGCCTACCGGATCATCACGGTGTGGGTGCCGCTGGTGCCCGGGGCGCTGACGCTGGGGGCGCTGGTGCGGTTCAAGGTCATCTGAGGCAGAGTGGCGCTCCCAGCCGAGACGAGGGAGTTCACCGTGCCGGTCCGTGTGGAGCGCGAGGGGTACGTCACGACGGTCGTCCTGTCCCGGCCGGAGTGCCGCAACGCGGTGGACGGCCCCACAGCCGTCGAACTCGCCGACGCCTTCCGGGAGTTCGAGGCCGACGAACGGGCCCGGGTGGCGGTGCTGTGGGGCGAGGGCGGCACGTTCTGCGCGGGCGCGGACCTGAAGGCGATCGGTACGCCGCGCGGCAACCGCGTGGCCGAGGACGGCGACGGCCCGATGGGGCCATCCCGGATGCGGCTGTCCAAGCCGGTGATCGCGGCCGTGGCCGGGCACGCGGTCGCGGGCGGCCTCGAACTCGCCCTGTGGTGCGATCTGCGGATCGCCGAGGAGGACGCCGTCTTCGGCGTGTTCTGCCGCCGCTGGGGCGTGCCCCTGATCGACGGCGGCACGGTGCGGCTGCCCCGGCTGATCGGCGCGAGCCGGGCCATGGACCTGATCCTGACCGGCCGTCCGGTGCCGGCCCGGGAGGCGTACGAGATGGGCCTGGCCAACCGCGTCGTGCCGACCGGGTCCGCCCGCGCCGAGGCAGAAGCGCTCGCGGCCCGGATCGCCCGCTTCCCGCAGGCGTGTCTGCGCAGCGACCGCGCGTCGGTCCTCGACCAGCAGGGGCTGACCGAGGAGGCGGCACTGCGCACCGAACTCCGCCACGGCGTGGGCGTGCTGGCGCAGAGCACGGAGGGCGCCGCCCGCTTCGCCTCCGGCGCCGGGCGGCACGGCTCGTTCGGCGAGAGCTGAGCGCGCGGCGCCGGTCCGGGCCTGCCGGTGTGCCGGCTCAGCGCAGTACGGCCGCCAGCAGGTCGGTGCCGAGGGCCGTCAGGGCGGGCAGATCGAGGGTGTGCCGGACGTAGCGGCCCTGCCGCCTGGCTGTCAGCAGGCCCGCGCGGCGGAGCACGGCGAGGTGGCGGGAGACCTCCGGAGGCGAGAGTTCCCAGAAGTGGGCCAGCTCACCGGTGGTGTGCGGGCCACGGGCCAGGGTGCGCAGCAGCCGCAGCCGTACCGGATGCGCGAGTGCCTCCAGCCGCAGGGTGACCGTCTCCAGCGACACCGGCTCCGCCGGGCCGGGCTCGGGGACGGGGTACTGCACCACCGGGTGCCAGCCGGGCGCGTGGACCGCCACCAGGTGCGGGCGGCCGAAGACGCTGGGGATGAAGGTGACCGCGGCGCGGGCGGCGGTCGCCTTGTCCTGCACCTCGTCCACGACGATGCGGTCGCCGTCCGCTGCCAGGGTGACCGCACCGGACACCGAGGCGAGGGCCGCCGCGACGCCCTGGCGTCCGAGCAGGTCGTTCTTCAGGCGCAGATCGGTGGCGAGCTGCACGGCGACCTCCGCCCACGCGGCGTCGAAGAACGCCTCGGCACACTGTTCGAGGGTGTCGCGCACCCGCGCCCGCACCGTGGCCGGGTCCGCGAGCAGCCGTTCCGAAGGCCTCCTGCAGCGCGCCGCGGGCCTGGGCCACGTCCAGGGCCCGCTCGCGCGCCGTCGCGTCGGTGAGCGGCGACGCCCCGGCGAAGCCGATCCGGTTGCTGCCGCACGTGGTGACGAGCGCGGCGGTCACGTACGTCTCGTCGTCGATCCGGTCCACGTCGTCCAGTTCCTCGGCGAGGGTGGGCCGCGGCCGGGCGGGGACCAGGAAGTCGGCCTGTGAGGAACGCCAGAGGAACTCCGCCTCCCGCAGCCGCTCGTCCAGTTCGGGCCGCAGCCCGGCCCGGACGTCCGCGGCCCAGCCGGCGAGCCGCGGATGGTGCCCGGGCTCGGCCAGCACGTGCAGCATCGCGGTCAGTTCGGCCAGCGGGGAGGCGGCGAAGCGCAGTCGCTCGGACGGCAGGCCGCTGATGTCGATCCTCAACGTCACCCCTCATCATCACCGACCGGACGGTGCTGGTGGTCACCCTCCAGGTCCCGGTCACCGTCGCGCTGTCCCGCTTCTCCCGGCGGGCCGTGCTGGCGCTCGCCGGTGTGGTGCTCGCCGTGTCCTACCTCGGCTTCCTCGCGGCCGCCTCGCCGGGCCACGGCTGGGCCGCCCCGGCCGTCGCCGCGGTGTCCGTGCTCTGCACCATGGGCGAGATCGTCTATGCGGGCAGCGCCACCGCGCTCGTCACCGCCCTCGCCCCGGCCCACGTCCTCGGGCGCACGCTCGCCCGCTTCCAGCTCTCCACGGGGTTCGGCCTCGCCGTCTCCCCGGCGGTCATCACCATGCTCGCGACCCACGGCCCGACCGCCCTCTGGGGCGACCTCGCCGCCGCGACGCTGCTCTCCTCCGGCGCCGTCGCCCGCGGCAAGGACCGCGAAGACCGGGGAGCACGGCCCGGCGACGGCCCGACCCGGCCCGGCCGCGGATCAGCCGCGGCTCACCCGCACCTCGCCGCCTCCGGGATCGACCCGGTCGTGCCAGCGGGCGGTGAGCGTCAGGGGACGGTGCGGCAACAGCGCCCCGGGCCACGGCCGTTCGCGGTGCAGCAGGCGGCCGTCCTGGTGGACGCGCAACACTGCGGGCCGGGGCGAGAGGGCGTCGTCGCGCAGGACGTAGCGCTCGGGCCGGGCCGCGGGCGTGACGCGGTTCGGGGCGATCCAGCGCAGCGGGGCCTCGACGGTGAGCGGGACGCCGGGGCCGGGCCAGGCGCCGCCCGCGAGGAGGTCCAGGACGGCGCGGGCCGCCCGGGCGCCCTCGCGGGCGGCGGTGCCGGCGGGTTCGACGGCGTGCAGGACGTTCCCGGCGGCGAACACCCCGGGCCGTGAGGTGTGCAGGGCGCCGTCGACGGCGGGGCCGCGGGTGCCGGGGTCCGGCACGAGGGCGCCGCGGCGGGCGAGTTCGTGCTCCGGGACGAAGTCGCCGGTGAACACGACGGTGTCGCAGGCCAGTACGGTCGTACGGCCGTCACGGTGGCGGACGCGGACCCCCGACAGGCGTCCGTGGCCGAGGAGTTCAGTGACGGTGGTGTCCGTCAGCAGCGGGACGCGGCGGCGCAGCCGGACCGACTGCGCCCGGAAGGCGGGGACGTGGGCGCGGGGCTGTTCGGTGACCAGGGCGACGACCTCGGCACCGGCCGCGCGCACGGTGTCGGCGGCCGCGTAGGAGACGCCCTCGGCACCGACGACGACCGCGCGGGTGCCGACGCGCTGCCCGAACAGGTGGACGGACTGCTGGAGTTCACCGGTGGTGTAGACACCGGCGGGCCGGGTGCCGGGCACAAGCCGGGCCGTGCGCGGCCGTTCCCGGGCGCCGGTGGCGAGGACGACGGCCCGCGCCTCGACGGTCTCGGGTCCGCCGGGACCGACGGCGGTGAGCACCGGGCACGGCGGCACGTCCCGGTCCGCGGCGCCCGGGGCGGCCACGGACTCCGGTACCCCCGTCACGCCCCAGTCCAGGACGGTCACCCCGGTCCGGATCACGGCGCCCGACCGCTCGGCGGCCTTCGTCAGCAGCCGGGCGTACGCGGGGCCGGTCAGCGGGTGCGCGCGGGTACCGAAGCCGCCGTGGGCGCAGTGCCGGGGCACTCCCCCGGCCTCCTGCTCACGCTCCAGCACCTCGACCCGGCCGGCACCGGACGCGGCCAGGCGGGCGGCGGCGGCCAGCCCCGCGGGGCCCGCACCGACGACGAGGACGTCGACCCGGCGGACCGGCGGCCCCGGCGCGCCTCGCTCAGCGGTCATGACCGCGCCTCCTCGCTCCGCGTCGCCTCGCCCTGTGCCGCCTCGCCCTGTGCCCGCTCGAACAACTCCCGTACCGCCGCGCCGCAGTAGAACCCCTGGCAGCGGCCCGCCCGGGCCCGGGTGCGGCGGCGCAGGCCGTCCAGGCTGCGCGGTGGGATCGGGCTCGCCAGCGCGTCGCGGATCTCGCCGCGGGAGACGCGCTCGCAGTGGCAGACGAGGGTGCCGTACTCGGGGTCGGCGGCGATGAGTTCGGGCCGCTGGTACGGGCGCGGGAAGGCCTCGCCGAGGTTGGGCATGGTCAGCGGCGCCAGGTCGCGGACCGGGCCCAGGTCGAGCCCGGTGTCCGCCAGCAGGCCGGTGACGTGCGCGGCGATCGCCAGGGACGCGGTCAGGCCGGTGGAGCGGATGCCGCCGACGGTGACGTACCCCTGCTCGGGGTGGGCGGCGATGCGGTAGTCCTCCCGGCCGGTCGCCGCACGCAGCCCGGCGTAGACGGCGGTGACCTCCTCGTCCAGCAGGGCGGGCAGGATGCGGCGGCCCTGTTCCCTGAGGGCGGCGAGCCCGGCGGCGGTGGAGCCGGTGGCCCGTTTGTCGTCCAGGTCCTCGGCGGTGGGGCCGAGCAGGACGTTGCCGTGGACGGTGGGCGCGACCAGGACGCCCTTGCCGAGCGCGGTCGGGACGGGCAGCAGGATGTGCCGCACGAGGGGCCGGGCGAGCTTGTCGTGGACGAGGAGCTGGCCGCGGCGCGGGGTGACGGTGAATTCCTCGTGGCCGAGCAGCCGGTCGAGGGTGTCGGCGTGCAGTCCGGCCGCGTTGACGAGGCGGCGGGCGCGCAGGGGGCCCCGGGAGGTGCGGAGCTGGTGGACTTCGCCCCGACCGACCTCCTCCACCGTGGTGTTGAGGTGGAGGTCGACTCCGGCGCGGACCGCCTGGGTGGCGTACGCCAGGGTCGTCGTCCAGGGGCAGATGATGCTCTCGCCGGGGACGTGCAGGGCGCCGAGCGCGCCGGGGCCGAGGTGGGGTTCGCGGGCGTACACCTCGTCGGCGGGCAGCAGGCGCGTCGCGTCGTAGCCGCCCCGCCGCGCCTTGTCGGCCAGCCGGGGCAGCGCGGCCCGTTGTTCCTCGTCCCAGGCGACGAGCAGGGCGCCGACGCGTTCGACGGGGATACCGGTCTCGGCGGCGTAGGCGCCCAGCCGCTCGTACCCCTCGCGGACCAGGCGGGCCTCCAGGGTGCCGGGGACCGCGTCGAAACCGGTGTGCAGGATCGCGGTGTTGGCCTTGGAGGTGCCCTGGCCGACGTCGTCCTGGGCCTCCAGCAGGGCGATGCGGAGATCCGGGTGGCGGGCGAGTTCCCGGGCGATCGCGCAGCCGACGACGCCGGCCCCGACGATCGCCACGTCGTACGGCTCGGCGGGCAGCGGGCCGTGTGCGGTGACGGTCACGGTGCCGGTCATGCGTCGAGCAGGGCCTGGACGGCGGTGCGGAAGCGGGCGCGGCGTTCGGCGGCCTGGTCGGCGCCGATGCGGGGTTCGTACACGGCGGCGGGCTCTGGGCCGGGCAGCACGTGGTCGACGCCCAGCGCGGGGTCCGCGCCGAGGCGGGCGAGCGTGGCGGCGCCGAGGGCGGTGGCGTCGGGCAGCGCGGACACCTCGACGGGGCGCTGCAGCAGGTCGGCCTGGGTCTGCATGAGGAGCGCGGAGCGGGTCAGGCCGCCGTCGACGCGCAGCAGGTCCAGGCCGGTGCCGAGGTCCTCGGCGGCGGCGTCGGCGAGTTGGGCGACCTGGGCGGCGATGCCCTCGCACAGGGCGCGCGCGACGTGGCCGGCCGTGGTGTCGAGGCCGAGTCCGGTGAGCGAGCCGCGCAGGTCGCCGCGCCACCAGGGGGCGGCGAGTCCGGCGAGGGCGGGGACGAAGGTGACGCCGCCGCTGTCGGGGACGGCGCCGCCGACGGCGTCCAGATCGGCGGCGCCGGAGAGGACACCGAGCTCGGTGAGCCAGCGGACGGCGGAGGCGGCCGCGAAGACCTGGCCGTCGAGGCAGTAGCTGGTCGTGCCGGCGATCCGCCAGGCGACGCAGCTGACCAGGCCGGAGCCGCCGCGCCGGGCCCGCTCGCCGGTGTGCGCGAGCAGGAACGCGCCGGTGCCGTAGGTGCACTTGGCGGCGCCGGGGCGGGTGACGCGCTGGGCGAGCAGGGCGGCCTGCTGGTCGACGGCCAGGCCGGTGAGCGGGATCTCGGGGCCGAAGGCCGTGGTCGTGCCGATGTGCTGGGCGTTGTCGGTCACCTGCGGGAGCCGCTCGTCCGCCAGGCCGTAGATCTCCAGCGCCCGCGGCGACCACTGTGCGCTGTCGAGGTCGAGGAGCTGGGTGCGGCCGGCGGTGGCGGCGTCGGTGGCACAGGTGCCGGTGAGGCGGTGGACGAGCCAGGCGTCGGAGGTGGTGACGACGCCCTCGCGGGTGAGCCGGCGCCGGATCCAGGCCATCTTGGGGGCCGCGAAGTACGGGTCGAGGGGCAGGCCGGTCAGGTGCCTCAACTCATCTGCGTGCGCGGCGAGTTCGGTGCAGACCGAGTCCGCGCGGCGGTCCTGCCAGACCAGGGCGTCGGTGAGCGGGCGGCCGGAGGCCGGGTCCCAGGCGAGGACGGTCTCGCCCTGGTTGGCGAGGCCGAGCGCCACGACCGGCTCGGAGGCCTCGGCGAGCGCCTGGCGCCCGGCGGCGAGCACCGAGTCGTACAGCTCGGTCGGGTCGGCCTCGACCAGGCCGCCGGGCAGGTACCGGGGGCGGACCTCGGCGAACCCGGTGCCGAGGACGCCGCGCTCCGGGCAGACCACGAGGGCCTTGGTGCCGGACGTGCCCTGGTCGACGGCGAGCACCGGCCCGGTCATCGCACCGTCTCCCGTCGCACCTCGAAGATCACACCGCGTCAGCCTGCCGTCGCGCCGTGTCCGGAGTCAAGCACCGACGGACCGTCAACTGGACCGGATTGGTAGTTGAGTTGACAACAATGGTGGGCCGGTACCTCCCCCTCTATAGTGACCGCCGACCACCGCACCACGCCCAATCCCCGCCCACAGGAGGGCTGTTGCCACGCCACCCCGCCACCTCGCCCGTGCTCCGGTGGCCCCGGACCGACGGCTGATGGCCAGAGACGGAGCACGTCCCTCCTACGACCCGGCCGGTCCCGACCGTGCGCTGCGCGCCGCCCTCCAGGATCTGCGCACCGGCCGCTGGATGGCCATGCGCACCCTGCTCGCCGACACCGCGGACCGGTGGCAGTGGACCCAGCGCACCCAGGTCCTCGCGGCGGCCGCCGCCGGCTCCGACGTGGTGCGCGCGTGGCTCGCCGAGGAGCCGGACAGCGCCCACGCGCTGGTGATGCACGCCCGGGTCGCGGTGGAGCGGGCCCTGCGCGCCCAGCGGGAGCGGCACCTGCGGACCCACGAACTGTGGATCGAGGCCTGGGACGCCGCCCAGGCGGCCACCCGGGCCGCCCCGCACGACGCGGTGCCCTGGGTGTGTCTGGTGGCCCTCGCCCAGCTGGACCCGGAGCAGCGCTGGGAGGAGCACCGGGCGGTGGCGCCCGAGCCGTTGCTGCCGCCGGGGCCCTGGGGCCTGCTGGCCGAGGCCCACAAGCGCGACCCGTTCAACCGCGAGGCCCACCACCGGATGCTCCAGTTCCTCTACGCGCGCCGCGGCACGGGCCGGCTCGCGGAGGCCGCCGGCTACGCGCAGTGGGCCGCCGGGCAGGCCCCGGCCGGCTCCGCACTGCACGTGCTGCCGCTGTACGTCCGGGTCGAGCGCTACCGGCGCGAGAGCGGGCACGACGCGGCGCTCGACCTGCACTGGGTCGCGGAGGAGGCGGCCCGCGAGGCACGCCGCGCCCTGCACTCCTGGTTCGAGCACACGCACCGCGGCGAACGCTCGCTGCTGGACCTCAACCACGTGGCCCACGCGCTGTGGGGCTCGCTCCAGTTCCCGGACGCGGCCCGGGTGTTCGACGCGATCGGCCCGTACGTCACGCCCACGCCCTGGATGTACCGCGCTCCCGGCCGCGACCGCGCCGTGGAGGTCTTCCTCCAGGCCCGGGACCGCTGCCGGGCGGCCCGCTCCTGACCGCACCGCCCCCGTCCGCAACGCCGTCGACCCGGAGGTCTCCCCCGTATGTCCGCCACCCCCGATCCCACGCCGGCGCCCCTGTCCTCGCCCTCGCCCGGCCTGCCCCAGCAGGACGAGGAGCAGCGGCTGCGCGAACTCGGCTACCGGCCGGTGCTGGCCCGCCGCATGGGCGGCTTCGGCAACTTCGCGATCAGCTTCTCGGTGATCTCGATCCTGTCGGGCTGCATGACGCTGTACGGCTTCGGCCTGAACACCGGCGGCCCCGCCGTGATGCTGTGGGGCTGGGCGGGCGTCGGCCTGTTCGTGCTCTGCGTCGGTCTCGCGCTCGCCGAGGTCACCAGTGCCTATCCGACCTCGGGCGCGCTGTACTACATGGCCGACCGGCTCGGCGGCCGGCGCTGGGGCTGGTACACCGGCTGGCTGAATCTGCTCGGTCTGCTCGGCGCGATCGCCGGTATCGACTACGGCGCCGCCCTGTTCACGGGGGCGTTCGCGAACCTCCAGTGGGGCTTCACGCCGACCCCCGGCAGGACCATGCTGGTCTTCTGCGCCATCCTGCTGCTGCACGCGGTGCTGAACCTGTTCGGCGTCCGCCTGGTCAGCGTGCTCAACTCGGTCAGCGTGTGGTGGCACCTGGCGGGCGTCGCGGTCATCGTCGGCGCGCTCGCGATCGTCCCCGACCACCACCGGTCGGCCTCCTTCGTGTTCACGAAGTTCGTCAACGAGACCGGCTGGCACAACCCGCTCTACGTGGCGGCGATCGGCCTGCTGCTCGCGCAGTACACCTTCTCCGGCTACGACGCCTCCGCGCACCTGTCCGAGGAGACCTCGCAGGCCTCGGTGTCCGCGGCCAAGGGCATCGTGCGCTCCATCTGGGCGTCCTGGCTCGCCGGCTTCGTCCTGCTCGCCGGGCTGACCTTCGCCATCCAGGACTACGACGCCACGCGCACCACCGCCACCGGTGTACCGCCCGCGCAGATCCTGCTCGACGGCCTCGGCACCGACGGCGCGAGCGCGCTGCTGCTGGTCGTGATCACCGCCCAGCTGTTCTGCGGCAACGCCGAGGTCGCGGCGGCCAGCCGGATGGTGTTCGCGTTCAGCCGGGACGGCGCGCTGCCCGGCTCGCGCCTGTGGCGCACGGTGAGCGGCCGCACCCAGACGCCGGTCGCCGCCGTGTGGCTCGCGGTGATCGTCGCCTGCGTCCTCGCCCTGCCCTCGCTGTACTCGGCGACCGCCTACAACGCGGTGACCGCCATCAACGTCATCGGCATCACGCCCGCCTACGCCATCCCGGTGCTGCTGCGGCTGCGCGCGGGCGACCGGTTCCGGCCGGGGCCGTGGCAACTGGGCCGCTGGAGCAGGCCGATCGGCTGGATCGCGGTGGTCTGGGTGGCCTGTGTGACCGTGCTGTTCTGCCTGCCGCAGGCCTCGCCGGTCACCGTCGACACGATGAACTACGCCTCGGTGGCGCTCGTCGCCGTGCTGGTGCTGGCGAGCGTGTGGTGGTACGTCGCCCGCCGCTCGTACGGCACACCCACCACCGCGGCGTACGGCGACGACCGCGAGCAGGCCGAACTCGCGGAGGGCATCATCTGATCCGCCGCTGCGCGGAGCGCCGGTCCGGGTGCGAACTGGTGTTCCGGATACGGCAGGATGAACGATCGCGCCGGTCACCGCGGTTCGGGGCCGGCGCGCTCGCACATCCCGCACATCGAGCAGGTGACCACGTGACGCGTCCTCCCCACTCCGCAGCCGCCGCGAGACCCGGAGGTGACCGGTGAACCGCGCGCCGACCCTGGACGATCTCGTCCTCGCCGGCATCGCGCTCGCCGCGGGCCTGCTGCTGGCCTTCCTGTCGCGCGCGGTGCTGCGCTGGCTGGCGGGGCACGCCAAGCGGACCAAGTGGAGCGGTGACGACGTCATCGTGGACGCGCTGCGCTCGGTCGTACCGTGGGCCGCGATCGCGGGCGGCGCGGCGGTCGCGGCGGCCGCGCTGCCCCTGACCCGCACGGTCCAGCACCACACCGATCAGATCCTCGAGGTGTGGCTGATCTTCGTGGCGACCCTGTCGGCGGCCCGGGTGATCGCCGGTCTGGTCCACACGGTCACCCAGTCCCGCTCGGGCGTGGCGGGCTCGGCGACCATCTTCGTCAACATCACCCGCGTGCTGGTCCTCGCGATCGGCTTCCTGATCGTCCTGCAGACGCTCGGCATCTCCATCGCACCCCTGCTCACCGCCCTGGGCGTGGGCGGTCTGGCGGTGGCCCTCGCCCTCCAGGACACGCTCGCCAACCTCTTCGCGGGCATCCACATCCTGGCCGCCAAGACCGTCCAGCCGGGCGACTACATCCGGCTCGGCAGCGGCGAGGAGGGCTATGTGGTGGACATCAACTGGCGCCAGACCACCGTCCGCCAGCTCTCCAACAACCTGGTGGTCATCCCCAACGGCCAGCTCGCCAAGGCCAACATGACCAACTTCACGCGCCCCGAGCAGCGGCTGACGGTGCTGGTGCAGGTCGGGGTGGCGTACGACGCGGACCTGGAGCACGTGGAGCGGGTGACCAAGGAGGTCGTCGCGGCGACCATGCGCGAGGTCCCCGGAGCGGTCCCGGAGCACGAGCCCGCCGTCCGCTTCCACACCTTCGGCGACTCCCGCATCGGCTTCACGGTGATCCTCGGCGTCGGCGAGTTCAGCGACCAGTACCGCATCAAGCACGAGTTCATCAAGCGCCTGCACCGCCGCTACCACGAGGAGGGCATCCGCATCCCGGCCCCGGCCCGCACGGTGGCGCTCCAGCAGGCAGCGGTGGTGATCCCGCAGCAGCGCAGCGGGGAGGACGTACTCCCGGGCGTGATCCCAGGGACCACGGAGTAGTGCACGCGTTCGACAGGGCGGGAGCGTCCCGGCCGGCGGCACCGCTCGATCGGAAAACGCCGGCCCAGTCGCGGACCCCTGTCGAGCCGACCCCGATCACGAGATATCTTGATGTCGAGCAATGTTGCAGACGTGGAGCGGAGCACCCGGTGACTGACTCGACCATCATCTACACCTACACAGACGAGGCCCCGGCCCTGGCGACGCATTCGTTCCTGCCGGTGATCCAGGCGTACGCCTCGCAGGCCGGTGTGCCGGTCACGACGCGCGACATCTCGCTGGCCGGGCGCATCATCGCCCACTTCCCGGAGTACCTGAACGAGGACCAGCGCATCCCCGACGCGCTGGCCGAGCTGGGCGAGCTGGCCAAGACCCCCGCGGCCAACATCGTCAAGCTGCCGAACATCTCGGCGTCCATCCCGCAGCTGAAGGCCGCCGTCGCCGAGCTCCAGGGCAAGGGCTACGCGCTGCCGGACTACCCGGACGACCCGAAGACCGACGAGGAGCGCGAGATCCGCGCCCGCTACGACAAGGTCAAGGGCTCCGCCGTCAACCCGGTGCTGCGTGAGGGCAACTCCGACCGCCGCGCCCCGGCCTCGGTGAAGAACTACGCCAAGACCCACCCGCACCGCATGGGCGCCTGGACCGCCGAGTCCAGGACGAACGTGGCGACGATGAGCGAGAACGACTTCGCCGCCACCGAGAAGTCCACGGTCGTCGCCGAGGACGGCACGCTCCGCTTCGAGCTGGTCGGCGCGGACGGCACCGCCACCGAGCTGCGCGAGCCGCTGAAGGTCGTCGCGGGCGAGGTCGTCGACGCAGCCGTGCTGCGCGTCGCCGCGCTCAAGGAGTTCCTCGCCGCGCAGGTCGCCCGCGCCAAGGCCGAGGGCGTGCTGTTCTCCGTGCACCTGAAGGCCACGATGATGAAGGTCTCCGACCCGATCATCTTCGGCCACGTGGTACGCGCCTTCTTCCCGAAGACCTTCGCGCAGTACGGCGAGACGCTGGCCGCCGCCGGCCTGTCCCCGAACGACGGCCTCGGCACCATCCTGGCCGGCCTGGCGAACCTGCCCGAGGGCGACGCGATCAAGGCCTCCTTCGACGCCGAACTGGCCGACGGCCCGGCCCTGGCCATGGTCGACTCGGACAAGGGCATCACCAACCTGCACGTCCCGTCCGACGTGATCGTGGACGCCTCCATGCCCGCGATGATCCGCACCTCCGGCCACATGTGGGGCCCGGACGGCCAGGAGGCCGACACCCTCGCGGTCCTGCCGGACCACAGCTACTCCGGCGTCTACCAGGCCGTCATCGAGGACTGCCGCGCCCACGGCGCCTTCGACCCGGCCACCATGGGCACGGTGCCGAACGTCGGCCTGATGGCGCAGAAGGCCGAGGAGTACGGCTCCCACGACAAGACCTTCGAGATCCCGGCCGACGGCACGGTCCGCCTGGTCGACGCCGCGGGCGACGTCGTCCTGGAGCAGGCCGTCGCCAAGGGCGACATCTTCCGCGCCTGCCAGACCAAGGACGCCCCGATCCGCGACTGGGTCAAGCTGGCCGTCACCCGCGCCCGCGCCACCGGCGACCCGGCGGTGTTCTGGCTGGACGAGAACCGCGGCCACGACGCGGTCCTGATCGAGAAGGTCAAGGCGTACCTGCCCGAGCACGACACCGAGGGCCTGGACATCAAGATCCTCTCCCCGGTCGAGGCCACCAAGCTGTCGGTGGAGCGCATCCGCCGCGGCGAGAACACCATCTCGGTGACCGGCAACGTGCTGCGTGACTACCTGACCGACCTCTTCCCGATCCTGGAGCTGGGCACCAGCGCCAAGATGCTGTCGGTCGTCCCGCTGATGGCGGGCGGCGGCCTGTTCGAGACGGGCGCCGGCGGCTCCGCGCCGAAGCACGTCCAGCAGCTGGTCAAGGAGAACTACCTGCGCTGGGACTCCCTCGGCGAGTTCTTCGCCCTGGTGCCGTCCTTCGAGCAGTACGCCGAGGCCACCGGCAACGCCCGTGCCAAGGTCCTCGCCGACACCCTCGACCGCGCCACGGCGACCTTCCTCAACGAGGACAAGTCCCCGACCCGTCGCGTCGGCGGCATCGACAACCGCGGCAGCCACTTCTACCTGTCCCTGTACTGGGCGCAGGAGCTGGCCCGGCAGACCGACGACGCCGACCTGGCCAAGGTGTTCGCGCCGTTCGCCGAGTCCCTCGCGGCCGACGAGCAGAAGATCGTCGGCGAGCTGCTCGCCGTCCAGGGCGAGCCGGCCGACATCGGCGGCTACTACCAGGTCGACCAGGCCAAGGCCGACGCGGTCATGCGCCCGTCGGCCACCTGGAACGCGACGCTCGCGTCCCTGAGCTGACCGCTCACGGCGGCCGGTCCGCCGTACCGCACTCCGCCCCGGCCGGGTACCTCCCGGCCGGGGCGCAGCCGTTGCCGAGCCTCCCGGAGCCGCGCGTGCCCTCCTTCGAACTGCTCCCCGGCGACCCCGGCTCGCCCGTCCTGCTGCACGTGCCGCACTCGGCGCGGGCGATCCCGGCGGACGTGCGCCGCGGGATCGTCCTGGACGACGCCGCACTGGAGCGGGAGCTGGACCACATCACGGACGCGCACACCGCCGAACTCGCCGAGCGGGCGGCCGAGTCGGCCGGGGTGACGCCGTGGCGGTTCGTGAACCGGCTGTCCCGGCTGGTCGTGGACCCGGAGCGGTTCCCGGACGAGCGCGAGGAGATGGCGGCCGTCGGGATGGGCGCCGTCTACACCCGGACCACGCACCAGGGCGAGCTGCGACGGCCGGACACCGATCCCGAACCCCTGCTGGAGCGCTGGTTCCGGCCGTACGCGCGCGCCATGACCGAGGCGGTGGCGGACCGGCTGGCGGCGACCGGGCGGGCCGTGATCATCGACGTGCACTCCTACCCGACCGCACCGCTGCCCTACGAGCTGCACGCCGCGGGCCCGCGTCCCGCGGTGTGCCTGGGCACGGACGCGTTCCACACGCCGCCGCGGCTGGCCGAGGCCGCCCGCGAGGCGTTCGCGGCCTGCGGGGAGACGGGGCTGGACAGCCCGTTCGCCGGGACGTACGTACCCCTGGAGTTCCACGGCGGGGACAGCCGGGTCGGCGCCCTGATGGTGGAGATCCGCCGGGACACCTACATGGCGGAGCCGGGCGGGGCGGCGGGGCCGGGGCTGGAGCGGCTGGCCGGGGCGCTGGCCGCGCTCGTCGACTCCGTCTGACACCGTCCGGCGCCCTGCCGGCGCCCCGCCTGGAGCACTCCCGCAGGACAGCGCCCCGCCCCCGTACCAGGGTGGGGGCATGACCGAGGAGACCACGCTCACCGGCCAGGCCCCGCCGCCCGTGCGGGACTGGTCCACGCCCGACCTGGACGGAACGGACTTCGACCCCTGCCTCGCCGGCCTCATGCGCGAGGGGCCGCTGACCCGGATCCGGCTGCCGTTCGGCGAGGGCTGGGCGTGGCTGGCGACCCGCTACGACGATGTGAAGCTGATCACCAACGACCCGCGGTTCAGCCGCGCCGAGGTGACACATCGTCAGGTCACCCGCATGGCACCGAACTTCGCGCCCCGCCCCGGCTCGCTCGCCTGGGCGGACCAGCCCGACCACAACCGGCTGCGCAAGCCGGTGGCCGGCGCGTTCACGGTGAGCGCGATGAAACGGCTGCGGCCCCGCGCCCAGGAGATCCTGGACGAGCTGATGGACGGGGTCGTACGGGACGGGCCGCCCGCCGAGCTGATCGAGCGGGTGCTGGAGCCGTTCCCCCTCAGCGTCGTCAGCGAGGTGATGGGCGTGCCCGCCGCCGACCGGGCGCAGGTGCACGCCTGGACCCGGGAGATCATCTCCACCAACGGGGTCGAGGCGGCCGGCCGGGCCAAGGAGGGCCTGTACGGGTGGATCACCGCGACCATCCGGGCCCGGGCCGCCAGGCCCTGTCGTGAAACTCCCGTCTGCCCCGCGACGACAGGGCCTGGCCCGGGCGAGGACGTCTACTCGATGCTCGGCGCGGCCGTGGCGCGCGGGGACGTCCGGGAGGAGGAGGCCGTCGGGCTCGCCGGGCCCCTCCAGATCGGCGGCGAGGCCGTCACGCACAACTGCGGCCAGATGCTGTACCTGATGCTGACCCGGCCGGAGCTGATCGAGCGGATGCGGGCGCGTCCCGAGGCGCGCGGCCCGGTGCTGGACGAGCTGCTGAGGTGGATCCCGCACCGCAGCTCGGTCGGGCTGTCCCGGATCGCCCTTGCGGACGTGGAGATCGCCGGCCACCGGATCGCCGCGGGCGACCCGGTGTACGTCTCCTACCTCGCGGCCAACCGGGACCCGGCCGTCTTCCCCGACCCGGACCGCATCGACCCCGACCGCGAGCCGAACCCGCACCTGGCGTTCGGCAACGGCCCGCACTTCTGCACCGGAACGCTGCTGGCCCGGCTGCAGACCGAGCTGCTGGTCGACACGCTGCTGGAGCGGCTGCCCGGGCTGCGGCTCGCCGTGCCGCCGGAGCGGGTGGCCTGGCGGCACCGGACGATGATCCGCGGCCCGCGAACCCTGCCGGTCACCTGGTCCGGCTGACCTCGCACCCCGGGTTCAGGCCCGCAGCCACTCCGTGACGATCACGTCCGCGCCGGTCCGCAGCCTGAGGGCGAACGGTCCGGCCGGGGGTGCGTCGCTGGTGAAGCGGCCGAGCGTGTCGACCATGACCGGGCGGGCGGTCTGCGGGCCGCCGAGCACCTCGACGCGCGCCGACCCCGCCGGCATCACCTGCCCGATCAGCCCGCCCTCCGTCACCTCGACGTCCACGGTCACCTCACCCGCCCGGAACGTCAGCATCCGCGGCGGGTCCGTGACGCCCCTGACGGGCAGCGCGTCCACCAGCGAGTCGAAGGTCAGCTCGGCGATCTGCGCGTCCAGGTCGTGCAACGCGTAGGCGTCCAGCGCCAGTTGGCGCAGGGCGTCCGGGACGGGGTCCAGGACGGTGGCCGCCTGCCGCAGCTCCTCCTCCAGCAGTGCCATCGCGAACTCGGCGTCGCCCGCGTCCTCGTCGGACGGCACGCCCTCGTCGTCCGCGCCCGCCGGGAGGAAACCGTCCGCTTCGTCCGCGCCCTCCGGGGGCACGCCGTTGCCGTCATCGCCGCTCATGCCGCACCTCGTGCGTCCATTCGCGCCCGCAGCCGGCGCAGACAGCGCTGGCGCAGAGGCCCGATACTGCCGACCGCGATACCGAGCGCGGCCGAGATCTCCACATAGCTGGGCGGCGGGGACGCGACCAGCACGCGCAGCAGCTGCCGGCAGCGCTCGCCCATCCCCTCCAGCTCCTGCCACAGGCGGCGCACCCGCTCGGCACGGTCCGCCGCCTCCTCCGAGTCGATCAGCGACTCCTCCGGTGTCCGGTCGTCGCTGGCCCGGTCCAGCACCTGCGGATCGTCCGTCAGGGTCAGCCGCGTCAGGCTCTTGAGCACCTTCAGGCACTCGTGCCGGGCCGTGCTGGCGAGCCACGAACCGGCCTTGTCCGGCTCGCGGATCCGCCCCAGGTTCTGGGCGAAGCGGAACCAGACGGTCTGGTAGACCTCATGGGCGTCCGCGTCGGAGAGCCGGTGTGCGCGCACCACCGACCACACCAGCGGACTCATCCCCTCCACCAGCGCCTTCCAGGCCGCGGCGTCCCCGTCGACGGCGGACTGGACCAACCCCCCGACCTCTGTACGGTCCACGGCTCCACCCCTCGTGTACGGCACGTCATCGTACGCCGTGGAGTGGAGGGTTCCGGACCTCATACCGGTACCGCCGGGTCGACGACGGCTGCCGGGCGCCAGGTGGGCGGCCGGAGCACCGGGACGCGCGCCCCGCGCACCTCCGCGCTGCCGGTGGCCGCCGCGAGCAGCGCGTCACGGGCGGCGCGCGGGTCGCGCTCCCCGTACGCCGTCATGTGCGCGGCGACGAGACCCGCGACCACCGGCGTGGCGAACGACGTGCCGCTCCACTGCGCGAGCCCGTCGAACATCACCTGGTGCGGCTTGGCACCGGTGTTCTCCCGGCTCTCGCTCAACGCGCCGGTGTGGCGCGGGAACTGGCAGGTGCAGGCGTAGTCGTAGTCGAACCGGCAGGCCTCGTAGGTGGAGTGCTGGTAGACGTACGGCACGGGCCTGTCGAAGCCGGTGAGGGCGCTGGTGAGGCGCTCGCCGGGGGCGAAGACCTGTACCCAGGGCCCGTGGTTGCTGAAACAGGCCTCGCACGTGCCGTCCGCGCTCAGCGCGCCGACCGACAGGACGCTGTCCCGGTAGGCGGGCACGCCGGTGTAGGCGGCGGGCCAGAACGGCGCGTGGCTGGAGTTGTTGCCGGCGGCGGCCACCAGCAGGGTGCGCTGCTCGCGCAGTTCCGCCATGAAGGCGTCCAGGCCGATGAGGCCGTCGGTGATGCCCTCGGTGGTGGTGCCGGCGGAGAGGCTGATGATGTCGGGCCAGCCGCCGTCGTCGACCGCCTCGAAGAGCCGGGCGCCGAACTCCGACTCCAGGATCGCGCCCGCGTCGCTCAGCGTGTTGCGGACGGTCACCTCGGTGCGGGGCGCGACGGCCGCGAGGATCCCGGCGATGAACGTGCCGTGGCCGACGTACTGGCGCAGCACCCCGTCGGCGTCGGTCTCGGCGGGCTGGACGTCGCCCGTGGTGTGGGCGAGCGGCGGGTAGGCCGCGTGGTCGTGCACGAGACCGGTGTCGATCACGAGGACCTCGACGGGGCTGCCGCGGCCCTCGGCACTCTCCTCGCCGTAACGGTCCTCGGCGACGGCCGGGTTGGCCCGCCGGGTGCGCGCGACGGGCACCGGCTCGTCGCCGGGGCAGGCGTTGACCGCGATGTGCACCACGTGGTTGCGGCTCACCAGCCGCCGGCCGTGGCGGCCCTCGGCCTCGCGCAGGGCGCGCAGGGCGTGCGGGACGGTGTCGTCGCCCTCGGCCGGGTCGCCGATCCGGATGCGGGTGACGCCGGTGCGGTTGGTCTGCGGGCCCTCCCGGCGCACCTGGTCGGGGACGAGCCCCGCGGTCTCCGTGAAGTGGGCGCGCACGGTGTCCTCGACGACCCGGGCCTCCTCGCCGTCCCGGGCGAGGACGACGCCCCGCTCGTACAGGAAGTGTCCGGTGTCGTCCGGGCCCATCGCCAGGGCGGTGCCGGGCATGGACCGCTGGATGTGGTCGAACTGCTCGTGGAAGCGCTGTGGTGCCATGGTGTCTCCTCCCCCGACAAGACGGTGTACGACAGTGGGAGTCCCGAGGACACCGTCTGATACAGCTGGCCACTACCATGCGAGACGTGACGCCGGGAAGCGAGTCAGTTTCCGAATTGCTGCCCCTGGTCTTCGCCGACCCGGGCGAGGCCCGGGCGCGCGCGGAACAGGTGCTGCGAGCCGGACCGCCGCCGCTGCACGCCAGCGTCGCCCACCAGGTCCTCGGCATCTGGCAGCGGGACTTCGGCGACCTGCGGATCGCGCTCGGGCACCTGCGCCGCGCCCGGGACCTCGCCGCCCGCGCCGACTCGGCCGACCGGGAGGCCGATGTGCTCGCGACCCTCGGGGTCGCACTGGTGCACGCGGGGCGCACGCGGCAGGGGCTCACCTCCTTCGAGCGCGGGGTCGCCCGGGGCAGCGGACACACCCGGGCCCGGGTGCTGTACCGGCGGGCGTACGTGTGGTGGGTGCTGGGGCACCACCGCGAGGCGCTGGAGGACGTACGGCGGGCACTGCCGGTGCTGCGGCAGGTCGGCGACGACATCTGGACCGCGCGGGCGCTGACCCTGCGGGCCACCGTGCACCTGGCGCTCGGCGCGGTGGACCGGGCCGTCGCGGACTTCACGGCGGCCGAGCGGCTGTGGGACACCACCGGCCAGGAGCACGACAAGGCCGACGCGGTGGAGAGCCGGGGCCTCGCCGCCTTCCGGTCCGGGGACGTCCCGGCCTCGCTGCGGCTGCTGGACGAGGCCGAGGAGCGCTACGCCAAGCTCGGCACGCCGACGTACATGCTGTCCATCCGGCGCTGCGAGGTGCTGATGGCGGCCGGCCTCGCCCCGGAGGCGCTGGCCGAGGCGGACGCGACGATCGCGCTGCTGGACCGCATCGGCGGGCAGTCCACCCGCAAGGCCGAGCTGCTGCTGGCGGCCGCGCGCGCGGCCCGCTCGGCCGGGGACCCGCACACCGCGGTCGCCCGCGCCGCCGTCGCCGTACGGCTGTTCGCGGCCCAGCGGCGGATGTGGTGGGAGACACACGCCCGGCTGGTGCTGATCGAGGCCCGGGTGGCGGCCGGGCGCAGCTCGGGGCGCCTCGTCGCGGACGCGGCGGCGGTCGCCGAGAAGCTCGCCTCCTTCGGTTCGCCCGCCGCGCCGGAGGCCTCGCTGCTCGCGGGCCGGATCGCGCTCGCGCTGGGCTGGACGGCGGACGCCGAACGGCACCTGGCGGTGGCCGCGCGCAGCCGGCACGCAGGGCCGCCGCCGGCCCGGGTGACCGGCTGGGCCGCCCAGGCGCTGCGGGCCCGGGCCGCCGGGTCCCGGCGCGGGGTGCTGGAGGCCTGCCGGCGCGGCCTGGACGTACTGGACGACCACCGGATGACGCTCGGCGCCTCCGAGCTGCGCGCCCGCACGACCGCGCAGGGCGCCGAACTGGCCGCGCTCGCCCAGGAGGCGAGCCTCGCGCAGGGCGGCCCGCGGCGGCTGCTGGAGTGGAGCGAGCGCTGGCGGGCCACGGTCCTGTCGGCGCCGCCGACCCGGCCGCCGGCCGACCCGGCCCTGCTCAGCGGCCTGACCGCCTACCGGGAGATAGCGGCCCGCGCGGAGGAGGCCCGCATGGAGGGCCGCCCGGTGCCCGCGCTGGAGCGGGAACAGCGGCGGCTGGAGCGGGAGATCCGCTCCCGTACCCACCACATCCACGGGGCCGCGTCCGACGAGGGGGACCGCTTCGACACGGCCCGGCTGCTGGAGCGGCTCGGCGACGCCCGCCTGGTCGAACTCGCCGTCGTGGACGGCCGGGTGCACATCCTGCTGTGCGGACAGGGCCGGGTGCGGCGGTTCGCCGGCGGCCCGCTGACGGAGGCGCTGGCCGAGGCCGAGTACGTCCAGGCGGGGCTGCGCCGGCTCGCCCACCCCGGCGCCGAGGCGCGACTGCCGATGGTGGAGGCGGGCGGGCAACGGCTCCAGGAACTGCTGCTGGGCGGCGCGGCCGGGCACCTCGGCGGCGCTCCCGTGGTGATCGTGCCGCCGGGCGCCCTGCACCGGGTGCCGTGGGCGCTGCTGCCCGCGCTGCGCGAGCGGGTGCTGAGCGTGTCGCCGTCCGCGAGCAGCTGGCTGCGCGCCCGCGAGACCGAACCGCCGCCGGGCGGCCGGCACGTCCTGGTGCGCGGCCCCGGCCTCGCCACCGGCGGCGCGGAGGTGCCGGAGGTGGCCGACCGGTACGGCACGGCGACGGTGCTGGAGGGCGACGGCGCCCAGGTCCCCCGGGTCCTGGAGCACCTCGACGGCGCGGCGCTCGCGCATCTCGCGGCGCACGGTACGTTCCGCGCGGACAGCCCGCTGTTCAGCAGCCTGCGGATGGCCGACGGCCCGCTGATCGTGCACGACTTCGAGCGCCTCGACCGCAGCCCGTACCGGATCATCCTCTCCAGCTGCGACACCGCCCGCCTCGCCTCGGTCGGCGCCGACGAACTCCTCGGCCTGGTCACCGCGTTGCTCCCGCTCGGCACGGCCGGTGTGGTGGCGAGCAGCGCCCCGGTCAACGACGCGGCGGTGGTCCCGCTGATGCTCGCCCTGCACAAGGGCCTCGACACCGGCCTCTCCCTGGCCGAGGCCCTGCGCGACGCCCGTACGACCCTGCCGAACGACCCGCTCCACCAGGCGACGGGCTGGGCGTTCGCGGCGTTCGGAGCGGCGTGAGCACCGGCCGGCGCTCTGCGGGTCCGGCGCAGTCCGGCGCGGTCCGGCGGCGCCCCGAAGGGGGGCGCGGGGCTCCCTCGACACGCGGCTCCGCCGCGTGGGCGCGACCCGCCGCGACGGACCCGCGGACGACCGACGGCACAGTGCGGCACTTCCGGCGGAGCGCTCAGGCCGACACGCACTCCGGCAGCGCGACGACCCTCGGCAACGCCCCCCGGTCCCCGCTGCCCAGCCGGGTGTACGCGCTGTAGAGATGGTTGCCGACCGTCCGCACGGACAGGGTCAGCCGCTCGGCGATCTCCCGGTTGCTCAGCCCGGCCGCGGCGAGGGTGACGATCTGCCGCTGCCGTGCGGTCAGTTCGCCGAGCACGAGCCCGTCCAGCGCGGACGTCCGCGCCCCCTGGCAGCAGCGTGCGAGCGCGACGGCCCGGGTACGGGAGAGCCGTGCCGCCCGCGGATCCCGGTGCACCCGTACGGCCTGTGCGTGCGCCTCCGCCGCGAAGAGCAGGAACCCGCGCTCCGCCAACGCCTCGGCGGCCCGGTCCAGTCCGCCCCCGTCACCGCGCCGCAGCGCATCGGCATGACGCGCGAACGCGCTCCCCTGCGGCAGCCGCCCCACCGCCCGCTCGGGCTTTCCCGAGCGCACCGCTTCATACCGGGCGAACACCGCATCCACGTCGTCGAACCTCAACCCACCCTCCGCCAGCCGGAGTTCCGCCTCGCAGGCCGCGTCACCCGGCGTCTCCCGCACCCCCTCGCGCGCCCAGGCGGCGGCGTCCCGTACCTCGCCCCGCAGCCGCGCGAACCGAGCCCGTACGGCGGCGTACCCGGCCGGGACCGGCATGCCCTCCGCGACCAGCCACTCCCCCACCGGGGCGGACGCCTCCCGGACGTCCAGCCGCTCGATCCCCCGTACCAGGGCGCGCCGTTCGGCCTCCAGGGCGGGGCCGAGGTCGCGCGGCCCACGCGTCAGCCGGCGGGCGCGCAGCCGGCCGGTCACAGCGCGCAGGGCCGGGCCGTGCAGGGGATGGGCGAGGGTGACGGCCGCCGCCCGGTCGTCGACGTGGATCAGGCCGTCCGTCTCCAGACGCTCCAGGGCGTCGAGGTCGAGGCCGTCCAGCGGCAGGGCGAGCGGCTCGGCGAACGCGAGGCGTTCCAGCGTCTCCCGTTCGCCGGGGCCGGAGCGCTCCAGCAGCGGGGCGAGCCGTTCGCGCACGGCCGGGGTGACCGGCAGCGGGCCGCGCAGGCTCCGCTCGCCGGAGCCGGGAAGGGACGTCAGCAGGCCGCCGGCCGCCGACGCGGCGACCAGGTCCCGCAGCAGCCGCAGATCGCCCCGGCACACGCCGTGCAGACGGCGCACGGTGAGCGGGTCGAGCCCGGCGGTGGCGAGGAGCTGCGCGACGTCCTCGTACGGCAGCGGCGACAGGGCCAGCCGGGGCAGCAGTTCACCGGTCCACAGCCGGGAGACCGCAGCGGGTACGGGCACCCCGTCCACCGCGGCGACGACCAGCCGGGTACGCCCGTGCACGGCGAGGTGGTGGACCAGGGCGGCCGAGGCCTCGTCCAGCAGATGGGCGTCGTCCACGACGAGGAGCCGCAGGCCGGACAGGATCCGGACCGCGCGCTGCGGCGAGACGGCGTCGGGCAGCAGGTGCGCGAAGGCGGCGAAGGGCAGCTCCCGGGCCGCGGGCGTGCCGGTGACCTGGGCGTGGTCGGTGCCCCGGACCGCCTCCGTGATCAGCCGGGTCTTTCCGTGGCCGGCCGGTCCGGTCACCACGACGCCCTGCCGGACGGCCGCCCACGCGCTGCGCACCCGCTCCAGTTCGTCGTCCCGGCCGGTGAAGGGCCAGGGCGGCCGAGCGGTCGTCGCGTCCTGTTCGTAAGTCGTCACATCATCAGGAGCGCGCGTACTCAGGTTTGATACAGGGCGACTTGAGTAGACCCCGACTCAGGCGCCCGGCAGCGCCCGGCGGGCAGTCTGGGCGCATGACCCGACGCCTGTGCTCGCTACCGCGGCGGCCGGCCCCGGACTTCGCACCGGGGCTGACAGCCGAGCGGCTGGGCGCGCTGCTCGCCGGGCGGCGGATGTGGGTCAACGGCACGGTGCTGCACTACTACTTCTACGACCACGGCTGCGACGCCTCCGTGATCCCGGTTCCCGGGACCGGGGAGCTGCGCCGGATGCCGTGGGCCGGTGGGGAAGCACCACGGGACGCGGTTCGCGACTGTCTGCGCGAGTGGCAGGAGCTCGGCATCGGTGTCACGTTCACCGAGGTCGGCGACCGGCACGAGGCGGAGCTGCGGATCGGGTTCCAGCAGGGCGGCGGCTCCTGGTCCGCGGTGGGCCGGGAAGCGCTGTCGGTCGGCCGGGGCGAGCGCACCATGAACCTGGGATGGGATGTGACGGGGCCCCAGGAGCGCGGCACGATCCTGCATGTGATCGGGCACGCGCTCGGCATGGTGCACGAGCACCAGAGCCCGTACGCCGGGATCCACTGGGACGACGAGGCCGTGTACGCCGAACTGGCGGGCCCGCCGAACTTCTGGAGCCGGGAGACGACGGACACCAACGTCCTGCGCGCGCTCGACGCGGGCGAGGCGAGCGGATCGGTGTGGGATCCGCAGTCGGTGATGACGTTTCCGTTCGGGCCTGGGCTGGTGCTGGAGCCGGAGCAGTACCGCGGGGGGCTGCGTCCCTCCGGTGCTCCGTCCCCGGCCGACAAGGAGTTCGTGCTCCGCTGGTATCCGCCGGCCTCTCCGGCCGGTCCGACCGCGCTGGTGCCGTTCCGTTCAGCGCCGCTCGGGCTCGGACCGGGCGAGCAGGCCGACTTCACCGTCGCGCCGCCGGAGACCCGCGAGTACACCGTGGGCACCTTCGGCGACGCCGACACCGTGCTCGTGGTCTTCGAGGAGCGGGACGGGGAGCCGCGTTTCCTCGCGGGGCACGACGACGGCGGCGGGCCGGACAACGCCGCCGTCCGCGTCCGGCTCGTCAAGGGCCGCCGCTATGCCGTCCGGGTCCGGTTGTACTCGACCTGGGGTTCGGGGGAGACAGCGGTCATGTGCTGGTGACGGCACAGGGACGACGACAACCACAGTCCGGCACCGGGGGAACGGTCGCGGACGTCACCTACGGGGGAGGTGACGTCCGCGACCGCGCCGTTTCCCCGTCGCACGGCGTGCTTCACCCGGCTGCTTCACCCACCGGGCTTCACGAGGCGGCCCGTTCGCTCCGGGCCGCGTCCGGGTGGGCGAGGGCCCAGGTGGTCGCGGATCGACCATGTGCGGGCCTCGGCGAGCCGGCGCCACTCGCGGGCAACGGCGATCGGGTTCGGCGGCCTCCTCGTCGGTGTCGACGAGCACGCAGGCCGCGGCGGGCGGGACGAGCAGGTCGCCGGGGCGGCGGCCGGCGCGGGCGGCACGGTGAAGGTGTCCGGGAAGTCGGACTCGGCGCGATGGCGGGGCTCCTGCCTGGGGCGGCACCCCGGTCGTCGCACGCCGCACGGGCGTGGGCCGCGACGGCGCTACGGCGCGGGGCGGCCCGCGGCGGCGCTCGGGACACCGGGGCGGGGCAGGGGCTGGACGGGCGACCGTGACGCGGCCGACCGTTTTCGGCCGCCGGTTGGGGCAGCCGGCCGCCGGTATGTCAACGGCCGTCCGCCAGACGGACGTTCAGCGTCCCCGCACGCCGCTCTCACCTGCGGGAAGCGTCCTCGGCGCCGACGGCGTGCGTCGCCCAGTCCAGGATCTGGACGGCCGCCCCGGCGGCTTCCAGTCCCTGGCAACGGCCGTGGTGGCGGCGGGAGATGCCGTCGAGGTCGAGGTGCCGGCCGAAGGCGGGACGCGCGGCCAGCCGGCGGGCCCAGGCCCACAGGGCGCGGTGGCCGGCGATGCGGTGCACGGCGGAGGCGTCGAGGTGGCAGCGGTGGACGGTGTCGAGCTGGACCAGGGTCACCCACAGTTCGACGTCGGCGGCGGTGAGCCGGTCGTCGACCAGGTACTCCTCCCCGGCCAGCCGCCTCTCCAGCCGGCTCAGGGTGTCGAGCAGCACGTCGAGGGCGGCGGCGCGCCCGTCCGGGTCGCCGCCCGCCTGTCCGGCCCGCTGCGCGGCCTCCCCGATGTCATCGCACATCCCCTCGACGGCCTCGATCACGGACTCCTGGCCGCACGGGTACAGCACGGCGCGCCCCTCGTGCGGGAAGCGGTCGAGGTCGCGCAGGATCTCGCGGGCCCGGGTGCTGACGATGCGGCCGGACCAGTCGTCGCTGAGCACGGGGGCGAGGGCCGGCCCGGTGTAGTGGTGGGCGCTGGCCTCGTACAGCGGGCGCAGCGCGGCGTGACCGCCGCCGGGACCGTCCGGGACGGCGGGCAGGAGGGTGACGGGACAGCTGTCGCCCAGGCCGAGGACGTCGTGTCCGACGGCGAGGCGCAGTCCGTCGGGACCGGCGGTGGATAGGTGGAGCCGGTAGCGGTGGGCCACGGCGTAGTGGCCGCTGCGGGCGTCCCGGCCGATCCGGCCCCGGAAGACGGGGGCGGCGCGGTGGACGGACGGGACGGCGGCGAGCGGAGTGCTGGACATGCGTCTCCCCGGGTGGTGGGCGTGCGGTGGGGCGCGCCGACGGACGGCGTCGGCCGGTGGGCGCGCGGGAGCCGGGCTCAGCGGCGCGGGCTGATCGCGCTGCACACACGCAGCAGATCGATGTGGCGGCGGGAGGTGAGCAGGGGGGCGCGGAGCGGTGTACGGCCGGTGCGGCCGGTGACCGATGCGAGGCGCGCCATCATTCCCTACCTGTTCACTAGGGTTCCCGCCCTGAAGTGTCGATCCGGCTCCGTGCGACGTCAAGAGGGGGGCCACGCCTCAGACTCCGGGCGGGAGGGAAAGGAGGACGGTGCGGCTCGGGACGATGCGCGCGCGGCCGCGCGTGTCCGAGGTCTCCCCAGACAGTGCGCCATGTGACATAGTACTGCCGTGGCAAAGCGACTGACCTGCGATGTCGTGGTCGTCGGAGCCGGCATGGTCGGCGCGGCCTGTGCTCTGTACGCCGCGCGGGCGGGCCTCGACGTACGGGTGGTGGACCGGGGACCGGTGGCCGGCGGCACCACCGGGGCGGGCGAGGGCAACCTCCTCGTCTCGGACAAGGAACCGGGCCCGGAGCTCGAACTCGCCCTGCTGTCGGCCCGGTTGTGGGAGCGCCTGGCGGACGGGCCGGGTGCGGCGGCCGAGTACGAGCCCAAGGGCGGCCTGGTGGTCGCCCGGACGCCCGCCGCCCTGGCCGCGCTGACGGAGTTCGCGGCCGGACAGCGCGCCGCCGGCGTCCTCGCCGAGCCGGTGAGCGCGGCCGAACTGCCGGACCTGGAGCCCCACTTGGCCGCGGACCTGGCGGGCGGGGTGCACTATCCGCAGGACGCACAGGTCATGCCCGCCCTGGCCGCGGCGCATCTGCTGCGCGCCTGTGGCGCCCGGCTGCACACGGGCCGGACGGTGACCGGGGTGATCCGCGGGCCGGACGGCACGGTCCGCGGCGTCCGCACCGACCGGGGCGACCTGTCCGCACCGGCGGTGGTGAACGCGGCCGGCACCTGGGGCGGCGACCTCGCGGCACTCGCGGGCGTCCGGCTGCCGGTCCTCCCCCGGCGCGGCTTCGTCCTCGTCACCGAGCCGCTGCCGCGCCTGGTCCGGCACAAGGTGTACGCGGCGGACTACGTGGCGGACGTGGCGAGCGACTCGGCCGCCCTGCGCACCTCGCCGGTCGTGGAGGGCACGGCCGCCGGACCGGTGCTGATCGGCGCGAGCCGGGAACGGGTCGGCTTCGACCGCTCGCTGTCCCTGCCCGCCGTACGGGCGCTCGCCGCCGGGGCGATCGGGCTGTTCCCCTTCCTGGAGCGGGTCCGCGCGCTGCGCACGTACGCCGGATTCCGGCCGTATCTGCCCGACCACCTCCCGGCGATCGGCCCCGACCCCCGGGCACCCGGGCTCTTCCACGCCTGCGGGCACGAGGGCGCCGGCATCGGACTCGCCACCGGCACCGGCCGGCTGATCGCCCAGGCACTCACCGGCGGGACACCGGAGCTGGACCTCACCCCGTTCCGCCCGGAGCGGTTCGACGCGGACGGAGGCGACACGCCGTGAATCCCCTGGAGTTGACCCGGGCCCGGCCGGGCCGGCCTTTCACCGTCACCCTGGACGGGCGGCCCGTCGAGGCGCTGCCCGGACAGACGGTCGCGGCGACGCTGTGGGCGGCCGGCGTGCCGGCCTGGCGCACCACGCGCGGCACGGGCCGGCCGCGCGGGGTGTTCTGCGGGATCGGGGTGTGCTTCGACTGCCTGGTGACCGTCAACGGCCGTGCGAACCAACGCGCTTGCCTGGTCCCGGTGCACCCGGGCGACGCGATCCGCACCCAGGAGGGGACAGGGCCGGCCGGAGGGACGGTACAGGGCGATGAGTGAGCGTGTTCATCTCGCCGTCGTCGGCGCCGGTCCGGCGGGCCTCGCCGGGGCGCTGGCGGCGGCTTCCCGGGGCGTGCGCGTCACCCTGGTCGACGCGGGCGACCGGGCGGGCGGCCAGTTCTACCGGCAGCCCGCCCCCGCCCTGAACGCCCGCCGCCCGCAGGCGCTGCACCATCAGTGGCGCACCTGGCGGCGGCTCGCGGACGGCCTGGCCCGGCACACCGAGGCCGGGTACCTCACGCATCTGACGGGACATCATGTGTGGTGCGTACAGCGGGAGTCGGACTCCCTCGCGGTGCACGCCCTGCTCGGACCGGAGCAGGAGGAGGGCGTCACGGTGCACGCCGACGCGGTCCTGCTCGCGACCGGCGGTTACGAGCGGGTGCTGCCCTTCCCGGGCTGGACGCTGCCCGGAGTCGTCACGGCGGGCGGTGCGCAGGCCATGCTCAAGGGCGGCCTGGTACTGCCGGGCCGTACGGTCGTGGTCGCGGGCACCGGACCGCTGCTGCTGCCGGTGGCCACGGGGCTCGCCGCGGCCGGTGCGCGGGTGGCCGCACTGGTGGAGTCCGCCAGCCCCGCGGCCCTGCTGCGCCGGGCGCCCGGCCTCGCGGCGCAGCCCGGCAAGCTCGCCGAAGGCGTCTGGTACGCGGGGCTGTTGGCGCGGCACCGGGTGCCCGTCCTGGCCCGGCACACCGTGGTGGCGGCGCACGGCACCGACCGGCTGACGGCGGTCACCGTCGCCGCGCTGGACCGCACCGGCCGGATCCGGCCCGGCACCGCGCGCCGCATCCCCTGCGACACCCTCGCCGTCGGCCACGGCATGCTGCCGCACACCGATCTCGCCGAGACCCTCGGCTGCGCGCTCGCCGGCACGGCCGTACGGGTGGACGCGGAGCAGCGCACCGACGTGCCCGGGGTGTGGGCCGCCGGCGAGGCCACCGGCGTCGGCGGCGCGGCCCTCGCCCTGGCCGAGGGGCACATCGCCGGCCGCTCGGCGGCCGCTCGCATGCGGGGCACCGTCCCCGACCCGCCCGCCTGGGCCGCCGCCGACCGGGCCAGGACCCGGCACCGGGCCTTCTCCACGGCGCTCGACACCGTGTACGCGCCGCCCGCGGGCTGGGCGGAGCGGATCCCGGACGACACGGTGGTGTGCCGGTGCGAGGAGGTCACCGCGGGCGAGGTCCGTACGGCCGCCCGGACGCTCGGGGCCACCGACCTGCGCTCCGCGAAGCTGCTCACCCGGGCCGGCATGGGCTGGTGCCAGGGCCGGATGTGCGCACCCGCGGTGGCCGGCCTCACCGGCTGCCCGCTGACGGCGGCACGCCGCCCGTTCGCACGCCCCGTCCCGCTCGGCGTACTGGCGGGCCTGCCGGACGCCCCGGACGGACCAAAAGCTCCGGGGGCTCCGGAGGACCGGGCGGCGGACGACAGCTCACCCGCACAACAGTGATATGTCACATACTCATTGATTGGGGACCGCTCATGACCCACCCGGAGAACCGCCCCTGGCGCGGCGTCCTCGTCGCCACCGCGCTTCCCCTGCGCGCCGACCTCTCCGTCGACCACGACCGCTACGCCGAGCACTGCTCCTGGCTGGTCGACAGCGGCTGCGACGGCGTCGTGCCCAACGGTTCGCTCGGCGAGTACCAGGTGCTCACCCCCGAGGAGCGGGCCCGGGTGGTGCGGACGGCGGTGGCGGCGATCGGCGGGGAGCGGGTGATGCCGGGCGTCGCCGCGTACGGCTCCGCCGAGGCGCGGCGCTGGGCCGAGCAGGCGGGCGAGGCGGGCTGCGCGTCGGTGATGCTGCTGCCGCCCAACGCCTACCGTGCCGACGAGCGCTCGGTGCTCGCCCACTACGCGGAGGTCGCCCGGTCCGGCCTGCCGGTGGTGGCGTACAACAACCCGGTCGACACGAAGGTCGACCTGGTGCCCGAACTCCTCGCCCGGCTGCACGGCGAGGGCCACGTCCACGCGGTCAAGGAGTTCTCGGGCGACGTCCGCCGCGCCTACCGCCTCGCGGAACTCGCCCCGGAACTCGACCTGTTGATCGGCGCCGACGACGTCCTGCTGGAGCTGGCGGTGGCCGGTGCCAAGGGCTGGGTGGCGGGCTACCCCAACGCGCTGCCGCGCGCCTCGGCGCAGCTGTACCGCGCCGCCGCGGCCGGCGACCTCACCACCGCCCTCCCCCTGTACCGGCGGCTGCATCCCCTGCTGCGCTGGGACTCGCGGACGGAGTTCGTGCAGGCGATCAAGCTGTCCATGGACGTCGTCGGCCGGTACGGCGGCCCGGTGCGCCCGCCGCGTGTCCCGCTGCTGCCGGAACAGGCGGCCGCGGTCCGCGCGGCCACCGAGAAGGCCGCCGCCGCGGGCCTCGCCTGAGCACCCACCCCGCGCAGGAGGGAGTCGGACCATGCGCAGCAAGCTCGTCCTGCACGCCGTCGACTCGCACACCGAGGGCATGCCGACCCGCGTGATCACCGGCGGGATCGGCACCGTACCCGGTGCGACGATGAACGAACGGCGGCTGTACTTCCGCGAACACCGCGACCCGATCAAGCAGTTGCTGATGAACGAGCCGCGCGGCCACTCCGCGATGAGCGGCGCGGTCCTCCAGCCGCCGAGCCGTCCCGACTGCGACTGGGGGGTTCTCTACATCGAGGTCTCGGGCTATCTGCCGATGTGCGGGCACGGCACGATCGGGGTGGCGACCGTACTGGTCGAGACCGGCATGGTGGAGGTCGTGGAGCCGGTGACCACCATCCGGCTGGACACCCCGGCGGGGCTGGTGGTGGCCGAGGTGGCGGTGGAGAACGGTGCCGCACGGCACGTGACCCTGAGGAACGTGCCCTCGTTCGCCGTCGCCCTGGACCGCGAGATCACCCTGCCGGACGGCCGTACGGTCACCTACGACCTCGCCTACGGCGGCAACTTCTACGCGATCCTCCCCCTCGACGCCTTCGGCATCCCTTTCGACCGCGCCCGCAAGGACGACATCCTCGCGGCCGGTCTCGCGCTGATGGAGGCGATCGACTCCGAGGCGCAGCCGGTGCATCCCGAGGACCCGTCGATCCGCGGCTGCCACCATGTGCACCTCTACGCGCCCGGCGCCACCGCGCGGCTCTCGCGGCACGCGATGGTCATCCACCCGGGCTGGTTCGACCGCTCGCCGTGCGGCACGGGTACGTGTGCGCGCATGGCGCAGTTGCACGCGCGCGGCGAACTGCCGTTGCACACCGAGTTCGTGAACGAGTCCTTCATCGGCACCCGGTTCACCGGACGCCTGCTCGGCGAGACCGAGGTGGCCGAAGTCCCGGCCGTGCTGCCGAGCTTCACCGGCCGCGCGTGGATCACCGGCACCGCCCAGTACCTGCTCGACCCCACCGACCCCTTCCCGGCGGGCTTCGTCCTCTAGACGCCCTCCCGACATCCTCTAGAATCCGCGCGGTGATGCGTGACATGGCACAGGAACAGCACAAGCCGGACCCGGACTCGGGTCTGCCGGCGCTCCCCCGGCTCGGCGGCCGGCGCAGCAGCTACCGGGAGCGGGTCGCCGACGCGCTGCGCGCCGCGCTGATCGCGGGTGAGCTGCGGCCGGGCGAGGTCTACTCCGCGCCCTCGCTCGCCGCCCGCTTCGGTGTCTCGGCGACACCGGTGCGGGAGGCGATGCTGGACCTCGCCAAGGAGGGCCTGGTCGACACCGTGCCCAACAAGGGCTTCCGGGTCACCGCGGTCTCCGACCGGCAGCTGGACGAGTACACGCACATCCGCGCGCTGATCGAGATCCCCACCGTGGCCGCCCTGGCCCGCACGGCCGACCGGGTCTCGCTGGAGGCGCTGCGGCCGGCGGCCCGGGAGATCGTCACCGCGGCGGCGGCCGGCGATCTGATCGCCTACGTGGAGGCCGACACCCGCTTCCACCTCGGTCTGCTGGCCCTGGCGGGCAACGCCCACCTGGTCGAGGTGGTCGCCGACCTGCGCGGCCGCTCCCGCCTCTACGGCCTGACCGCCCTGGTGCGGGCGGGCCGGCTGCTCGCCTCCGCCCAGGAACACCTCGAACTCCTCGACGCCCTGCTGGAACGCGACGAGCGGTCCGTCGTCGAGATCATGACCCGCCACCTGGGGCATGTCCGCAGCCTGTGGGCGGCGGGCGGAGACAGCGACTAGGCAGCCGAGGGCGCCACAGCATATTTCACGGCTCAGGCACTCTTGCGCTGCATTTTTTACGTCATCGCCCCGGCCGGACGCGACAAGGACCGGCAATTTTGCGGTTGGTGGGAGCTTCCCGGACCATACTCCCGTTCCGGCGATCCCGGGACATCTGTTCGATGAGAGGCAGACCACCCACATGGCCACGGCCGTCGACACCACACCCGCCGACACCACGGACGCCACGGACCCCGGCGGCGCCGGCAAGCACTCCCGGAGCTTCGGCCTCCCGGTCGCCACCGCGCTGGTCATGGGGAACATCATCGGCGGCGGGATCTTCACGCTTCCCGCCTCCATCGCCCCCTACGGCACGGTCAGCCTGATCGCCTTCGGCGTGCTGACCGTCGCCGCCATCGCCCTCGCCCTGGTCTTCGGCCGCCTCGCCGCGCGCGATCCGCGTACCGGCGGGCCGTACGTCTACGCCCGCGAGGCCTTCGGCGACTTCGCCGGCTTCCTGACCGCCTGGTCGTACTGGATCACCGGCTGGGTGTCGAACGCCGCGCTCGCCGTGGCCGCCGTCGGCTATCTGAACGTGGTGCTCCCGGTGGGTGGCAGCCACTGGTCCGCGTGCCTGACCGCCCTCGTCCTGCTCTGGCTGCCGGCCCTCGCCAACTTCGCCGGCACCCGGTACGTGGGCGCCGTCCAACTCGTCTCCACGGTGCTGAAGTTCGTGCCGCTGCTGCTCGTCGCGGTCGGCGGGCTGTTCTTCTTCGACCCGTCCCGCATGGGCCCGTTCAACTCCAGCGGTCACGGCGCGGTCGGCGCGGTGTCCGCCTCCGCCGCCCTGCTGCTCTTCTCCTACCTGGGCGTGGAGTCCGCCGCCGTCAGCGCGGGCGAGGTCAGGGACGCCCGCCGCAACGTGGGCCGCGCGACGGTCATCGGCACCACGGGCGCCGCCGTCGTGTACCTGCTGGGCACCCTGTCCGTCTTCGGCACGGTCCCGCACGACCGGCTGGTGCACTCCACCGCGCCGTTCTCGGACGCCGTGACCGCGATGTTCGGCGGCGGCTGGGGCGGTACGGCGGTGGCGGTGGCGGCGGTCATCTCGATGACCGGCTGCCTCAACGGCTGGACGCTGCTCAGCGCCCAGACCCCGTACGCCGCCGCCAAGGACGGCCTGTTCCCGGCCGCCTTCGCCCGGCGCCGCCGGGGCGTGCCGACCTTCGGCGTCGCCGTCACGGCCGTCCTCGCCTCGCTGCTCACCGCGTACAACTACCTGTCGGGCTCGACCAGGGTCTTCGACGTGCTGGTCCTGGTCACCACGTTCACGGCGACCGTGCCCTACCTGCTGGCGACGGCCGCGCAGCTCTTCCACCTGGTCTCCGGCAAGGGCGAGTCGGTGAACCGCTCCCGGCTGGTACGGGACGCGGTGATCACCACGGTCGCCGCCGGCTTCTCCCTGTGGCTGATGGCGGGCGCCGGCTACGCGGCGGTCTACCAGGGCACGCTGTTCCTGTTCGCCGGCGTCCTCGGCTACGCGGTGCTGGCGGCCCGCCGTCGGCGGAGCGCGTCGTAGGCCGAGGCGGGCGAGCAGGTCGGCGCCGCCTCATGGGCAGTCCCTGTCAGGGGCGGCGGCGATCCGTTCCCGCGCGGCGCTCAGCGCGTCCTGCGCATCGGTCTCCTGATCAGGTGGCACCGGCCCGGTGACCAGCCGCTGCCGCGCGTCCGCGTCGTGCGCTGCCCGGCTCCGGATCAGGCCGAGCGCGTCGGCGGCCTCGCCGTCAGCAACAGCCCCGCCCACAACGGCGCTTCGCCGGACGGCTCCGGCTCGCCGGTACCCGAGAAAGCACGTGAGGCTGTTACGGGAAACCCGTAACAGCCTCTGACCTGCGCTTTCGCAAGTCGGGACGACAGGATTTGAACCTGCGACCCCTTGACCCCCAGTCAAGTGCGCTACCAAGCTGCGCCACGTCCCGTTGCGATCCACCCGGGGTGCCCCGCGTGATCACGCAGGTCAACCTTACCGCACCCGTGCCGGTGCCCGCGTCACCTCCGTCGCGGCGGGTGCCGGTGTACGGCCTGGGCGGCGGGCCGGGACCAGGAGGGCGGCGCCGGCCGCGGCCAGGCAGAGGAGGGCGAGCAGCGCCCAGCCGTGGGTGTAGCCGGAGGCGTAGGGCAGGCCGGAGGGCTGGAGGCGACCGGTCACCAGGACGCTGGTGAGAGCGGCGCCGATGGAGCCTCCGATGGTGCGGATGTTGGCGTTCATGCCGGTCGCGGCGCCGGTCTGCTCGGGCGGGACACTGCCGACGATCAGGTTGGCCATCGAGGCGAAGGCGAGCCCGATGCCCAGGCCGAAGACGCCCGCGACCACGGCTGTCTGCCACTGCGCGTCATGCCAGAAGGTGAGGAACGCGCAGGCCAGCGCGCCGAGTGCGGCGCCTGTGGTGAGCAGCGCCTTGGCGCCGACGCGGGGCTCCAGGCGGCCGGAGAGGACACCGGAGAGGAACATCGCGAGCAGCATCGGCAGCATGAGCAGCCCGGAGGCGGTGACACTGGCGCCGAAGCCGTATCCGGCGGTGGTCGGGGTCTGGACGAAGCCGGGCAGGAAGGACCAGATCGCGTACATGCCGGCGCCGAAGAGCAGGGCGGCCGCATTGGTCGTCCACACCGCAGGCAGCCGCATCACGCGCAGGTCGATCAGCGGGCTGCGGGAGCGGGCCTCGGCGGTCAGCCACACGGCGAACAGCACGACGGCGGCGGCGAACAGGCCGAGCACCTTCGCCGAGCCCCAGCCCCACTGCCCGGCCTGGCTCAGCGGCAGCAGCAGGGCCACCAGCCACGCGGAGAGCAGCGCGGCACCGGCCCAACTCACCGCCCCCTGCGCCCGCCTGGGGGATTCGGGGACGTAGCGCACGGCGATCAGCACGGTCGCGGCGACGATCGCCACGGGGATCCAGAAGAGCCAGCGGTAGTCGAGCGCGGAGACGATCGGGCCGGCGGCCACCATGCCGACCCCGCCGCCGGCGGCGATCACCGCGGAGAGGTTGCTGATGCTCGTGCCGACCTCGGCCGCGGTGAACTCGTCCCGGATGATGCCGAAGGACAGCGGGAAGAGGGCGCCGCCGACGCCCTGGACGACCCGGGCGACGATGAGCACGCCGATGTCCGGCGCGAGCGCGGCCACGAGGCAGCCGGCGAGGACGGTCAGCAGGACGGCGACGAGCGTGCGCTTCTTGCCGGCGAGGTCGCCGACCCGGCCGAGGATCGGGGTGAAGACCGAGGCGGACAGCAGATAGGCCGTCATCACCCAGGTCGCGGTGGACTGGGAGGTGTGCAGGGCGTGCTGGACGGTCGGCAGGGCCGGCGCGATGAGCGACTGGAGCATGGAGAACACGCCCGCACCGGTCGCGAGGACCGCGAAGGTGAGGCGGGTGGACGTGCGGGGCATGGCGGAGCCTCTCCGGAAAACCGGGACGGGGAAGTGTGGGGTGCACGAGCGATTGCTAAAGTGGAGGTGCTCCTCCACTCTAGCGGAGGCGTACCTCCGCTTCAAGATTCGGAGGTGATCCTCCGGATCGTCCCGTCGTCCATGTTCCTCAGGAGGCAGCCGTGACGGCCACGCCGTTCCCCGTCGGCGAGCTCGTGGCGGCCCGCCGGCCGCACCGCAAGGACGCCGCCCGCAACTACGACGCGCTGCTCGCGGCCGCCCGCGAGGCGTTCGCCGAGCACGGCTCGGACGCCTCCCTGGAGGACGTCGCGCGCCGCGCGGGCGTCGGCATCGGCACGCTGTACCGCAACTTCCCCACCCGCCGCGATCTGTTCGAGTGCGTCTACGCCGACGAGGTCAACGCCCTGTGCGCGGCGGCCCTGGAGGTCGCCGACCGGGAGCCGTGGGAGGCGCTGACCGCCTGGCTGGACCGGTTCGCCGGGTACATGGTCACCAAGCGCGCGGTGCGCGAGGCCCTCAACGACGAGTCGGAGATCTTCCAGTCCTGCCGGGACTCGATGTACTCCGCCGGGGGCCCGCTGCTGGAGCGCGCGCAACGGGCGGGCGTGGCCCGGCCGGACATGGACTTCACCGACCTGCTGCGGATGGTCGCGGGGATCACGGCCACGGTGTTCGATGACGACGCCCAGCGCGACCGGGTCCTCGCGATCGCCCTGGACGGCGTGCGCACCGGCCGCTGAGCCTCTCGCGGGCGCCTACTTGATCAGCGCGTTCGCCACCACCACGACCATCCCGAGCAGCGCGTCCCCCAGCCCCATCAGGATCGCGGTGGGCCAGCGGCGGGCCGACCAGCGGGCGGTGATCAGGCCGAGGCCGAAGAGGATGACGAGGTTGAGGAGGAAGGCCGGGTACACCAGGCCCTTCGGGGGCCACCAGCCCCAGCCCGCGCCCGCGAGGACGAAGACCGTCGGCAGGACGGCCGTGACCAGCGGCCACTCGTCGCGCATGGCGCGCAGGGCGTCCCAGCGGCGGTGCGGGGCGCGTTCGGCGATGTAGTGGGCGTAGCCGTGGGCCAGGGCGGAGGCGAACGCGGTCACCAGCAGCCAGAGGGCGTCGTAGCGGCGGCCGGCCGGGCTCGTGTGGCCGTACTGGGAGAGCGCGGCGACCATCGAGCTGGCGAGGACGGCGCCGTAGACCCCGCCGAAGAGGACCGCCTCGCGCGTGCTGTGCTGCCGGTGCGGCTGCGGCGCGCCGGGCTCGGCGGCGGCCGCCGTGGAGTCAGCCATGCTCCCCACGGTCCCCCGGGCCCGGCACCGCCGCCAGCGGTGGCCCCCGACGAAGTGTCCCGTGACCGGCCCCGATGCCCCACACCCTGTCGCCCCCGGCCCGCCCGGCGCGCTGGCTAGGGTCGCCTCATGACGCACAGCTTCGCGCTCCACATCCCGGACGCCGACCTCGAACCCGAGCCCCTCGCCCCGGAGCAGATCGTCTCCGGGAACCCTCAGGTCAGCGGAAAGGTCGTCTGGGAGTCGCCGGACGGCAGGCGGATCCGCGGGATCTGGCAGATCACCCCGGGCGTGGTCACGGACACGGAGGCGGACGAGGTGTTCGTGGTGATCAGCGGCTCGGCGACGATCGAGGTCGAGGGCGGGGCGACGCTGAGCGTGGGGCCGGGGGACATGGCGGTGCTGCGGGAGGGCGACCGGACGCGGTGGACGGTGCACGAGACGCTGCGCAAGGCGTACGCGGTCAGTCTGTGAACTCGGCCGGCACGTCGGCGTGGCTTCCCGCGCCCCCGTGGCCCAGCGTCTCGACCCCCGCCGCCAGCGCCTCCACCACCGCGTCCGGCGGACGGTTCGTGCCGCCGCTCGTGCGGGCCGGCAGGGGCAACTCCACCTGGACGCCGGTGAGTCGGGTCAGGTTGACCGGGTTCCTGGGGTGCAGGCCGCGCAGGTCGGACGGGATCGCCGTGAGGTCGGTGACCGCCGGGAAGTGCGGGGCGCGGGCGGCCAGCGCCGCGGCCACGACGCGGGCCGCCGCCCGGTTGCGGCCGCCGAGGAAGACCGTGTGCGGTGCGCGCATGTGACCGTGCAGGGACACCGTGAGGGAGACCCGCGAAAGGAACTCCCGCAGCAGCGCGCAGTGTTCGACCGCCATGCGCGGTGACGTGATGTGCACCGGTCGCGGGTTTCCCGGCTGGGTGAAGACCAGGCTGGTGGCGCCGCAGCGCCGGGCCAGGATCCCGGCGAGTTCGGCGGTGCCGCCCTCGTTGCTGCCGTGCAGCGCCAGCAGCCCGACGCCGTCGCCGGGGACGAGGGTCGCGAGCAGCGCGACCCCCTCGATCGTGACCTGCTCCACGCGTGCGGTACGCGTCACCGTTCTCCTCACTCCCCCGGCTGGGCCGGCATGTTGTACGGCGTGACGACCTGGATCGCGGAGGGCGGCGGCGGTGCTGCCGGGGGCAGCGCGCCGTGCGCCCGCATGACCAGGTGGCAGGCCTCGCGCATGTCCTGGCGCAGATCGTGGTGGAGCACGGCGGACAGCCGGTGCTCGCGCAGCAGGCGGGTGTTCTCGTGGTCCAGGTCGTGGGCGATGAACACCGCGCACTCCCGGCCGAGGTCGGCGAAGGCGCGCAGCGTGGCGTCGTTGCCGCCGCCGATCGAGTACACGGCGCGGATCCCGGGGTCGCGTGCCAGCGCGGCGCGGACGAGGTCGTACTGGGTGGCGTCCAGGCCCTGCCCCTCGGCCGCCTCCACCAGCGTCCGCTCGGGGTACCGGGCCCGCATGACGCTGCGGAACCCCATCTCCCGCTCCTCCTCGTTGCGGAAGGATCCGCTGCTGAGGCTGGTGAGGACGTTGCCGGGGCGGTCGCCGAGCCACTGGCCCATCAGGTAGGCGGCGGTGGCGCCGGCGGCCCGGTTGTCGCTGCCGACGCAGCCGAGCCGGCCGCTCGCGGGCAGGTCGGTGACCAGGGTGACGACGGGAATGCCGGCCGCCATGAGCCGGCCCACGGCTGCGGTGACCTCGGGGACGTCGGGGGCCTTGAGGATCACGCCCTGCGAGCCGCGCCGGGCGATCCGGTCCAGCGTCCTGACCTGCTCGGCGGCCGGGCCGGTCTCGCGGAAGTGGAAGCGGGAGCGCAGTACCGCCGGATGCAGCGCGGGCAGTTCGGCCTCCAGGGCGGCGCGGACGGCGGTCGAGAACCGCTCGGGCGCCTGCACCACGATGTCGACCATGAACGTACGGCCGACCAGCCGGACCTGGGTGCGCTGCCGGTCGAGGTCGGCGATGGCCCGGTGCACCTCCTGCGCGGTGCTCTCGCGCACCCCTCCCCTGCCGTTCAGCACGCGGTCCACGGTGGCCTCGCTGAGGCCCGCCTGACGTGCGATCTCCCGGATCGGGAACGGATGGCCCATGCTCCGGCTCCTTGAGGGGTTTTTGATGGCTGGCTGCTGGTTGTTCGAGGGGTTTGTCAGGACAAGAATGACAGCACCGAGCCGCTCGCGCGGCCCGACGCCCCGGTCCCCGACCCGCTCGACGCCCTGATCCCCGAAATGAGGACACCCATGTCCGTCGCCTCCGCACCAGGCCGCGCCTGGCTGTCCGAGCAGGACTGCGACCTCGACACCTTCCGCGCCCTCGTCGACCGCACGACCCGACTCGCCGACCACCCGCACGCCACGTCCGTGCGCGACGGCGTCCTGCTGTACGACGCCGAACGGCTGTGCTCGGCCGGTGACCGGGGCGCGCTGCGCGCCGAGTTGGTGCGGGCCCTCGCCGACGGTCCCGGCATCGTCGTCGTACGGGGTGCCTTCGCGGACGCGGCGGTCGTGGACCGGCTCACCGCCGTCTTCGAGGCGCTCATCGCCGACCAGCGCGCCTCCGGTGCCGCCACGGGCGACCACTTCGCGAAGCCGGGCGCCAACGACCGGGTGTGGAACGCGCTGGAGAAGGCGGCCCTGTACGACCCGGAGGCGTTCGCCGACTACTACGCCAACGACGTCCTGGCGCTGGTGTCGGGCGCCTGGCTCGGCCCGGGCTACCAGGTGACCTCGCAGGTCAACGTGGTCAACCCGGGCGGCGCCGGACAGCGGGCGCACCGCGACTACCACCTCGGCCTCCTGAGCGACGCGGTCGCGGCCGCCTATCCCGCGCACGTGCACCGGCTCTCCCCCGTGCTCACGCTCCAGGGCGCGGTCGCCCACTGCGACATGCCGGTGGAGTCGGGTCCGACGCTGTACCTGCCGTACTCCCAGCTGTTCGAGCCGGGCTATCTGGCCTGGCGGCTGCCGGAGTTCCAGGCGTACTTCGAGGAGCACCACGTCCAGCTGCCGCTCGCCAAGGGCGACGCGGTGTTCTTCAACCCCGCGCTGTTCCACGCCGCCGGCGGCAACCGCACGGCCGGCGTACGGCGCACCGCCAATCTGCTCCAGATCTCGTCCGTGTTCGGGCGGGCCATGGAGACGGTGGACCGCGAGGCGGTGGCGAACGCGGTGTTCCCGGTGCTGCTGCGGCGCGCGGCCGAGGGCGTCGGCGAGGCGTGGCTGGAGCATGTGATCGCGGCGAGCGCCGAGGGCTATCCGTTCCCGACCAACCTCGACAGCGACCCGCCGGTGGACGGCCTGGCCCCGCCCTCGCCGGCGGACCTGGTGCGGCGCGCGGTGCGCGAGGGATGGGAGCCGGAGCGGCTGCGGGCCGCACTGCGGGCGGGCACCGAGCGGCGCGAGAGCTGAAAGGGCAGGCAGATCATGGGACGTGACGCACTTCTCGACGGCAAGGTGGTGCTCGTCAACGGCGGCAGCCGGGGTGTGGGGGCCGCGATCGCGCGGGCCGCCGTCCGCGCGGGCGCCACCGTGGCCTTCACGGGCCGGCGGAGCGAGCCGGGTGAGGCGCTGGTGAGCGAGCTGGCGGCCGCCGGCGGCACGGCGATGTTCGTCCGGGCCGACCTCGCGGACGCCGCGCGGGCGAAGGCGGCGGTCGCCGAGGTGGTGGACGCCCACGGCCGCCTCGACTGCCTGGTGAACTCGGCGGGCCTCACCTCCCGGGGCACGCTGCTGGACACCACGCCGGAGCTGTTCGACCAGCACATCGCGATCAACCTCAAGGCGCCGTTCTTCGCGATGCAGGCGGCGGTCGCCGACATGGTGGCCCGCAAGGCGCCCGGCACGATCGTCAACATCATCACCTCGTCGGCGCACGGCGGTCAGCCGTTCCTCGCGCCGTACGTCGCCGCCAAGGCGGGCCTCGTGGGCCTGACCCGGAACGCGGCGCACGCCCACCGCTTCGACCGGATCCGGATCAACGGCCTGAACATCGGCTGGACGGCGACGGAGGGCGAGGACGCCACCCAGCGCGCCTTCCACGGCGCGGGCGACGACTGGCGCGAACAGGCGGCGGCGAAGCTGCCGATGGGCAAGCTCGGCCAGCCGGACGAAATCGCCGACTTCGTCGTCTTCCTGCTGTCCGACCGCTCGGGCGTGGTCACGGGCTCGGTGATCGACTGGGACCAGAACGTGCTCGGCGGCCTTGACTAGATCCCTCCGCACCCACCCCCGCGACCCCCTAGGAGCAGCACCCCTCATGCGTATCGGAATCCTCGGCCTCGGCCGCATCGGCGCCTTCCACGCCGAGACCCTCTCCCGCCTCGACGCCGTCGAGTCGCTCGTCGTCACCGACCCGTTCGCGGACGCGGCCAAGGCCGCCGCCGAGAAGTTCGGCGCCGAGTTCGCCACGGTCGTCGACTCGCCGGAGGCGCTGCTGGCCGCCGGCGTGGACGGCATCGTGGTCGCGGCGGCCACCGACGCCCACCCCGCCCTGATCCTGGCCGGCGTCGAGGCCGGCGTCCCGGTCTTCTGCGAGAAGCCCGTCGCGAGGACGATGAGCGAGGGCGTCGACGTGCTCAAGGCCGTCCGAGGCAGCGGCGTGCCCATCCAGATCGGCTACAACCGGCGCTTCGACGCGGGCTTCGCCGCCGCCCGGGCAGCCGTGCGGGCGGGCGAGCTGGGCGCGCTGCACACGGTCCGCTCCACGACCCTGGACCCGGCGCCGCCGCCGGCCGCCTACGTCGCCGCGTCGGGCGGGATCTTCCGCGACTGTTCCGTGCACGACTTCGACATCATCCGCTGGGTGACGGGCCGCGAGGTCACCGAGGTGTACGCGGTCGGCGGCAACCGGGGCGCCGACTACATCAAGGAGGCGGGCGACGCCGACACCACCGGCGCGATCCTCACCCTGGACGACGGCACGATCGCGGTCGTCTCCAACTCCCGTCACAACGCCCGGGGTTACGACGTCCGCATGGAGCTGCACGGCTTCACGGACTCGATCGCCGTCGGTCTGGACGACAAGCTCCCGCTGCGCTCGGTGGAGCCGGGCGTGACCTTCCCGGGCGGCACCCCGCACGACTTCTTCATGGACCGCTTCACCGACGCCTACCGCGCCGAACTCAGCGCGTTCACGGAGGTCGTGGCCGGCACCCGCCCGTCCCCCTGCACCGTCGAGGACGCCCTCGAGGCCGGCTGGATCGCCGAGGCCTGCACGCTGTCCCTGCACGAGCACCGCCCGGTGACGATCGCCGAGGTGCGGCAGGCCTGACCTCCCGGGGGTACGCGTCAGGGGTACGGCGAGCACCGCCGTACCCCTGACGCGTACCCGCCCGGTGCCGCTCAGAGGCAGTAGCGCACCAGCCACTCGTCCGGGTTGTACGTGTCCCGCGCCGGATCCGGCGAGGTCGCCGGCCTGCTCTCCACCATGTCCTGCGGGCGTATCCGCTCGGGCAGCGAGCCGAAGCGTTCGTGGCGCGAGGCCGCCGCGCCGTCGGCCTCCCGGGGCGCCTCACGTGCTTGCGTACGGTGTGTCATCGCGTCCTCCCGTCTGCGCGGGCCTCCCCCGTCGTCCCCACAACGCCCGCGTGCCCCCGGTTGGTTCCCGGCCGCCGTGCGACCGAATCCACCGGGGGCACGCAGGAATGCCCGTGACCGCGCCGCTCGCTCAGGCCCCGCAGGAGCGCAGGAACCTGCGGGTGCGGACCGCGATCGGCAGGGGCCGGTCCGGCTCGCACGGGTACATGTCCTGCTCGACGATGGCGAACAGGTCCGCGCCCAGCCGCTGTGCCGCCTCGAGGACGGGTCCCAGCTCCGGCACGCCGGCGGGTGGTTCGCACATCACCCCCTGCGCGACGGCCGGTCCGAAGGGGGTGCCCTTCGCCCGGACGTCGGCGAGGATCTCCGGGTCCACCTGCTTGAGGTGCAGATAGCCGATGCGCTCGCCGTAGGTCTCGATCAGCTTGATGCTGTCCCCGCCGCAGTACGCGTAGTGCCCGGTGTCCAGGCAGAGGTTGACCAGCTCGGAGTCGGTCGAGTCCAGGAACCGTTCGACGTGGTCCTCGGTGTCGATGTGGGTGTCGGCGTGCGGGTGGACCACGATGTCCAGGCCGTACGTCTCCTTGACCTCGTGCCCGAGCCGCTCCATGCCCTTGGTCAGGTGCGCCCACTGCTCGGCGGTCAGCTCCGCCGGCTCCAGGATCTCGGCGGTCTTGTCGTCCCGCCAGAAGGAGGGGATGACCACCAGGTGCCGCGCGCCCGTGGCCCGGGTGAGCTCGGCGACCTGGCTGACGTGCGCCCAGGTCGCGTCCCAGACGGAGGGGCCGCGGTGCATGCCGGTGAAGACCGTGCCCGCCGAGACCTTCAGATCGCGCCGGGCCAGCTCGTCGCGCAGGCGGGCCGGGTCGGTGGGGAGGTAGCCGTAGGGGCCGAGTTCGATCCACTCGTAGCCCGCCTCGGCGACCTCGTCCAGGAAGCGGTCCCAGGGAACCTGCTGCGGGTCGTCGGGGAACCAGACGCCCCAGGAGTCGGGAGCCGAGCCGACCCGGATGCGGTCCAGCGGGGTGGGGTGCGCCATGGTCAGGTGTTTCCTTCCGGAGAGGTCGCCACGGGTGCGGTCAGGTCGCTCTCCTCGGGGAGTTCCTCGGTGTCGACGCCGCGTACCTGGGCCAGTTCGTGCTTGAGCGCGGCGAGTTCGGCGCCGCCTGCCATGTGGTTGGTCAGCTCCTCCAGGCTGATCTGCGCACGCTCGGCGGAGAGTTCGAGGGTGCCGAGGCGCAGGACGCTGAAGTGGTCGCCGACCATGTAGGCGTGGTGGGGGTTGTGGGTGATGAAGATGACGCCGAGGCCGCGGTCGCGCGCGGCGGCGATGTACTTCAGGACCACGCCGGACTGCTTGACGCCGAGCGCGGCGGTCGGCTCGTCGAGGATCAGGACGCGGGCGCCGAAGTAGACGGCGCGGGCGATGGCGACGCACTGGCGCTGGCCGCCGGAGAGGGTGCCGATGGGCTGTTCCAGGTCGTCCAGGACGATGCCCATGTTGCGCAGTTCCTCGTCCGCCGTGGCCTTCATCCCGGCGATGTCCAGGCGCCGGACCGGCCAGGGGCCCTTCGTCATCTCCGAGCCCAGGAAGAAGTTGCGCCACACCGGCATCAACGGCACCGTCGCCAGGTCCTGGTAGACGGTGGCGATGCCCTTGTCGAGGGCCTCGCGCGGGCTGCTGAAGCGCACCGGCCGGCCGTCGACCAGGAACTCGCCCTCGGTGTGCTGGTGCAGACCCGAGATGATCTTGATAAGGGTGGACTTGCCGGCGCCGTTGTCACCGAGCACGCAGGTCACGTTGTTCGCGTGCACGGTGAGGTCCACGCCGTGCAGCGCGCGGATGTTGCCGTAGGACTTGCCCGCGCCCCGCAGTTCGACCAGGGCCCCCTCGCCCGCGGGCGGGGTGTCGGCGAGCACGGCGCCGTGGGCGGCTGCCTTGTTGTCAGTCATCGCTCTCACCTCCGGGTCGCCGCGCGGCTGACCCACAGATTGATCAGGACGGCGCCGAGGAGCATCACGCCGAGGAAGGCCTTGAACCAGTCGGGGTTCCAGCCGGCGTACACGATGCCCTGCTGCACCATGCCGAACATGAACGCGCCGAAGACCGGGCCGATCGCCGAACCCGAGCCGCCGGTCAGCAGACAGCCGCCGATGACGGCCGCGGCGATGTAGAGCAGCTCCTGACCGATGCCCTCACCGGACTGCACCGTGTTGAAGGAGAACAGCTGGTGCATGCCGATGAACCAGGCGCCGAAGCCGACCAGCATGAACAGCGAGATCTTCGTGAACGTCACCGGGACACCGACGGCCCGCGCGCTCTCCTTGTCGCCGCCGACCGCGAAGATCCAGTTGCCGTACTTCGTGCGCAGCAGCACCCAGGTGGCTATGGCCGCGAAGACCACCCACCACACCACGGTGATCTTCACCTGCACCCCGCCGACGTCGAACGACGACGCGAAGACCTTCCTGGCCTGGTCGAAGCCGTCCATGTCGCTGATGTCGTCGGTGGCGACGTTTCCGGTGACGAGCTTGGTCACCGCCAGGTTCACGCCCTGGAGGATCAGGAAGGTGCCCAGGGTGACCAGGAAGCTGGGCAGCCCCGTCTTCACCACGACCCAGCCGTTGAAGAAGCCGATCGCGAGGGAGACGGCCAGGGCGACGATCACGCCCGTCCACACGTTCAGGGTCAGCTGGTAGCTGAGCATGCTCGCGGTGAGGGCGGAGGAGATCACGGCGACGCCGGAGGAGAGGTCGAACTCGCCGCCGATCATCAGCAGGGCCACCGGCAGGGCCATGATCCCGATGGTCGAGGACTGGTAGAGGATCGTCGCCATCGAGCTGCCCTGGCGGACCGAGGGCGCGACGGCCAGGAAGAAGACCAGTACGGCGGCGGCGCCGAGGAAGACGCCCACCTCCGGCCGGGCCAGCAGGCGCAGCGCCAGGGGGCGCCGGGCGGTGCGGCCGTCGGTCGTCCGGGGACCGGAGGCCGGGGGTGTCGTCCCCACGGCCGGCTCGGCGTGCTGGGCCATGCTCATCACCGGGTCCCCTTCGCGGCGAACGCGGCGACCTTGTCGACGTTGGACTTGTCGACGAAGGCAGGGCCGGTGAGCACCGGCTGGACGCCGCCGCCGCTGTAGTTGCCGTTGTTCTTGTAGAGCCACAGTGCGTCGACGGCCAGGTAGCCCTGGAGGTAGGGCTGCTGGTCGACGGCGAACTCGATGCTGCCGTTCTGGACGGCCTTGACGAGGTCTTTGTTCAGGTCGAACGTGGCGACCTTGGCCTTGCTGCCCGCGTCGCCCACCGACTGCACGGCGGTGAGGGCGAAGGGGGCGCCCAGGGTGACGACCGTGTCGATCGAGCTGTCCTGCTTCAGCTTCGCCGTGATCGTCGACCGCACGGACGGCATGTCGGTGCCGTTCACGTACAGGGTCTCAGTGGTGCCCTTGAACGTCTTCTGCACCCCGTCGCAGCGCTGGGTGAGACCCACGTTGCCCTGTTCCTGGATGACGCAGACGATCTTCTTGGCGCCGGTCGTGTTCAGCTTGTCGCCGAACGCCTCGCCCGCGACGCTCTCGTCCTGGCCGAAGAACGACAGCAGGCCGAGCTGCTTCCAGTCGCTCAGCCCCGAGTTGAGGCCCACCACCGGGATGCCCGCCTGCTCGGACTTGCCGATGACGCTCTTCATCGCGTCCGGCTTGGCCAGCGTGACCGCGATGCCGTCCACCTTCTGGTCGATCGCGTTCTGCACCAGGTTGGCCTGGTTGCCCGCGTTCGGGTCGGCGGAGTAGACCAGCTTGATGTTGTCCTTGGCGGCGGCCGCCTCGGCGCCCTTGCGGACGGTGTCCCAGAAGGTGTCGCCGGGCGCCTGGTGCGTGACCATGGCGACGGTCATCCGAGGGGTGTTGGCCTTGCCCGCCGAGGCGTTCTGGGCCGCCTCCTCGGCCTTTTTCCCACCGTGGGCGCTGGCGCACCCGGCGAGGGTGAGGGCCGCCGCCGCGGCCACCGCCACGAAGGGGGCCGATCGGCGAAAGCGGGAGGGAGAAGAGCGGTCCATCTTTCCAGCACCTCACTGTGCGTGCGACGGGGGAAGGACGCTGATGCGTTGGGACGGGATCCAAGTCCCTGGTGAGCCCGCTGTCAATACTTTGTTAAGACATCATTTCACGAACAGGTCCGAATGTAAGTACAAAGCGTTGACATCTGGACCTTCGCGGGCCTACACCTGACAGGCATGAGCCCAGTACACCGCACACCGCAGCGAACGGCACCGGGTGACCGGGCGCTCGACAGCCTCACGTTCGCCCTGGACCGCACGAGTCCGGTACCGCTGTACTACCAGTTCGCGCAGCAACTGGAGGCCGCCATCGAGCAGGGGGCGCTCGCCCCCGGCAACCTGCTGGGCAACGAGGTCGACCTGTCCGTACGGCTCGGCCTGTCCCGTCCCACCGTCCGCCAGGCCATCCAGTCCCTGGTCGACAAGGGCCTGCTGGTACGTCGCCGAGGCGTCGGCACGCAGGTCGTGCACAGTCAGGTCAAGCGCCCCCTGGAGCTCAGCAGCCTCTACGACGACCTCGCCGCGGCCGGACAGGGCCCGACCACCCGGCTGCTGCGGGGCGAGCGGATCGCGGCGTCCGCCGACGTGGCCGCGGCGCTCGACATCGCGGAGGGCGCCGAGGTCACCGTACTGGAGCGGCTGCGCTCGGCCCACGGCCAGCCGGTGGCGTTCCTGTGCAACTTCCTGCCGCCCGCACTGCTCGAACTCCCCACGGAGCGGCTGGAGTCGACGGGCCTGTACGAGATGCTGCGGTCCGCCGGGATCGTGCTGCACAGCGCCCGGCAGTCCATCGGGGCGCGCAGCGCCACCGCCGACGAGGCCGGCCTGCTGGACGAGAAGGAGGGCGCGGCCCTGCTCACCATGACGCGCACGGCGTACGACGACACGGGCCGGGCGGTGGAGTACGGCAGCCATGTCTACCGGGCCTCGCGCTACGCCTTCGACTTCCAGCTGCTGGTCAGGCCCTGACTCCCGCAACTCCGCCCGCACGTCACCGAAGTCGCAGGTGACGATGACGATTACGTTTCGGGCAAGAGACCCCCGAGTGCGAGCCGACCTATTGACGCATGAGCGGACATGGGGGTGTTATGACGCCCACGATGTTCGGTCGAGTTGGTTTCTGAGCGGTTTCGACAACCTTTCGGTGATCAACTCAAACCCTTGACCGAGCCCTGCATTCCTCAGGAGCCGCCATGCGCCTCTCGCCCTCCGGTGTTTCCGTCCCGGGTCCCAGCCGACGCTCACTGCTCCGCGGAGCGGGCGGCGCCGTCCTGCTCGCCGGGGCCGGCATCCCCCTGCTGTCCGCCTGCGGGAGCAGCGGTTCCTCCTCCGACCCGAAGACCGTCACGGTCGGCTCCAACGCCTCGGACGCGGTACCGAAGAAGGCCTTCGAAAGCGTCTACGCCGACTTCAAGAAGCAGTCCGGCCTCACGGTCAAGGTGAACACCAAGGACCACAACACCTTCCAGGAGCAGATCAACTCGTATCTGCAGGGCACCCCGGACGACGTCTTCAACTGGTTCGCCGGTTACCGCATGCAGTTCTTCGCGGCGAAGGGCCTGGCCTCACCGGTCGACGACGTCTGGGCGAAGATCGGGGACAACTTCCCCGACGCGATGAAGAAGCTCAGCAAGGGCGCGGACGGCAAGTACTACTTCGTGCCGGTGACGACCTACCCCTGGGCGATCTTCTACCGCAGAAGCGTCTTCCAGCAGCACGGCTACAAGATCCCGGCCACCTGGGACGACTTCGTCGCGCTGTGCAAGCAGATGAAGAAGGACGGCCTGGTCCCGATCGCCTTCGGCGACAAGGACGCGTGGCCCGCGATGGGCACCTTCGACCAGATCAACTTCCGGCTCAACGGCTATGACTTCCACGTCCAGTTGATGACGGGCAAGGCCTCCTGGACCGACGCCAAGGTGAAGGCCGTCTTCGACCACTGGGCCGAGATCCTGCCCTACCACCAGGACGGTTTCATGGGCCGTACCTGGGAGGACGCCGCGCAGACGCTGGTCGCGAAGAAGGCCGGCATGTACCTCCTCGGTTCCTTCGTGGCCCAGCAGTTCACCAACAAGGCCGACCTGGACGACCTGGACTTCTTCCCCTTCCCGGAGATCAACTCCGCGTACGGCCAGGAGACGGTCGAGGCGCCGACCGACGGCTTCATGGTCAGCAAGTCCCCGAAGAACCACGACGGTGTCCTGAAGCTGATGGAGTACCTGGGCAGCCCGGCGGCCGAGGAGACGTACCTCAAGACCGACCCGAGCGTGGTCGCCGCCTCCAACAAGGCCTCCACCTCGGCCTACTCGCCGCTGCAGAAGAAGGCGTTCGAGATGATCGGCGCCGCCAAGAACCTCACCCAGTTCATGGACCGCGACTCCCGGCCCGACTTCACCTCCACGGTGATGCAGCCGGGGCTGCAGAAGTTCCTCCAGAACCCCCAGGGCGTGGACAGCCTGCTCTCGTCCATCGAGCGCCAGAAGAAGACGATCTTCGCGTCCCAGTGAGCGACCCGATGACGACCGACACGACCGACACGACGACGCAGACCCCGGAGGCGGCCGCCGCGGCGCCCCCGGGGCCCATGCCCGACAAGAAGCGGGCCACGCAGAGCCACCGGCGTCTGCTGACCCGCCGCGACCGGATCACGCTCGGCCTCATGGCGGGCGTGCCGACGATCCTGCACGTGGCCCTCGTCTGGGTCACGGCCCTCGCCTCGATCCTCCTCGCCTTCACCACCTGGGACGGCATCGGGTTCGACTCGATCAAGTGGGTGGGCCTGGACAACTTCACCCAACTCTTCAACGACAACCCGCAGTTCTGGCCGGCCCTCCAGCACAACGTCGTCTGGTTCGTGGTGCTGATCCTGATCCCGACGCCCTTCGGCCTGTTCCTGGCCGTGCAGCTGGACAAGAAGATCCGCTTCAGCCGGGTCTACCAGACCGCCTTCTTCCTGCCGGTCGTCATCTCGATGGCCTGCATCGGATTCGTCTGGCAGCTCGTCTACAACCCGGACACCGGCCTGATCAACAGCATCATCGGCGCCAACAAGCCCGGCCACTACATCGACTGGATCGGCGACCCGCACCTGAACCTGTGGGCGGTCCTGATCGCCGCGTCCTGGCGGCACACCGGCTACATGATGATCCTGTACCTGGCCGGCCTGAAGAGCGTCGACCCGTCGCTGCGCGAGGCCGCCGCACTGGACGGCGCGAACGAGTGGCAGACGTTCAGGAGCGTCATCTTCCCCACCCTGCGCCCGACCAACACGGTCGTCCTCGTCGTCACCATCATCGAGTCGCTGCGCGCCTTCGACCTGGTCTTCGTCTTCAACAAGGGCGCCCAGGGCACGGAGTTGCTGTCGATCCTGGTGACGAACAACATCATCGGCGAGTCCAGCCGGATCGGCTACGGCTCCGCGATCGCCGTCGTCCTGCTGGTCATCTCCCTCGCGGTGATCATCCCGTACCTGATCGCCACCTTCCGGAAGGAGCGGCGCGCATGAGCAGCACCACTCTCCCGCTGAAGCACCGCGCCCCGATCCGCCCGGCCCGGGTGCTGCTGCACGTCTTCCTGGCCGGTACGGCGCTGGCCTGGCTGGCCCCGCTCCTGTGGGCGGTCTTCTCGGCCCTGCGGCCGTACAGCGAGACCAGCGCCAAGGGCTACGTCTCCTGGCCGTCCACACTGACCTTCGCGAACTTCACCCACGCGTTCCAGCAGTCGGACATGCTGCACTACTTCGGCAACACGCTGGTCATCGCCGTGCCGGCCGTGCTGCTGACCCTGTTCCTGTCCTCCTGCGTGGCGTTCTACGTCAGCCGCTTCGACTTCCGCGTGAACCTCGCCCTCCTGCTGGTCTTCACGGCCGGAAACCTCCTCCCCCAGCAGGTCATCATCACCCCGCTGTACCGGCTGTACCTGCTGACGGACCTGCCGGGCGTCACGGCGAGCGGCAAACTGTACGACTCCGCTCTCGGCCTGGTCCTCATCCACGTGGCGTTCCAGTCGGGTTTCTGCGCGTTCGTGCTGAGCAACTACATGCGCTCGCTGCCGCACGAGCTGACCGAGGCCGCACTGGTCGACGGGGCCTCGGTGTGGCGGCTGTACTGGCAGATCACGCTGCCGCTGTGCAAACCGGCGATGGCCGCCCTGGCCACCCTGCTGTCGATCTGGATCTACAACGACTTCTTCTGGGCGCTGGTGCTGATCTCGACCGGCGAGAACATGCCGATCACCTCGGCCCTGAACAACCTCTCCGGCCAGTACTTCACCGACCCCAACCTGGTGGCGGCGGGCTCCCTCCTGACGGCCATCCCCACCCTGATCGTCTACTTCGCGCTCCAGCGCCAGTTCGTCAACGGCCTCACGCTCGGCTCCAGCAAGGGCTGACAACGGCTGACCACGTCCTGGCCTGCGGCTTCCATCAGCGAACCGGGCAGCGCCCCGTACCCGCCCGGGCGGCCGGAGCCCGCGGCGGCGCGGGTACCGGTGCACAATCGAAGACGACGCAGCGACGGCCGCCGGCCCCGGTGGTGAGCGGGGCCCTGGAAGGACGGGGCGCCCGTGATGGCGGGAGAGAGGCAGGACAGACACCCCCGGCAGCCGCATCCCCCCGACCTGCACGCGCGCCTGCGTTCCGAGCTGGGCCGGATCGACGAGCAGCTGCGGGCCCTGCTGTCCTCCATGGACCGGCTCCAGGGCCTGCTGGACGCGGTGGTGGCCATCAGCCGTGAGGTCGAACTGCCCGCGGTGCTGCACCGCATCGTGACCACGGCCATGGATCTGGTCGGCGCCCGGTACGGGGCGCTGGGCGTACTCGACGCGTCCGGGGAGCGCCTGGAGCAGTTCGTCACGGCCGGCCTGAGCGAGCGGGAACGCGCGGCGCTGGCCGAGACCGGCCTGCCGCGCGGCCGGGGTGTCCTCGGCCATCTGATCCGCTACCCCGAACCCCTGCGCATCGACGACATCCCGGCCCACCCGTCCTCCGCCGGGTTCCCGCCCGGCCATCCGCGCCTGCACACCCTGCTCGGCGTCGCCATCAGCGTGCGCGGCGAGATCTACGGCGACCTCTACCTGTCCGAGCGGCACGACGGAAAGCCCTTCGACCTGCACGACGAGAACGTCGTCGTCGCGCTGGCCGGCGCCGCGGGCATCGCGATCGAGAACGTCCGCCTCTTCGAGCGGATCCGGGTCGGAGCCGAGCAGTTCCAGCGGCTGCTGCTGCCCACCCTGCCCGACCTGCGGCCCTTCACCGCGGCCGCCATCTACCGGCCCGCCGCCGAGCCGAGCCAGCTCGGCGGGGACTGGTACGACGCCGTCCCGCTGCCCGACCGGGTGGTGGCCGTCGTGATCGGTGACGTGGTCGGCCACGATCTGCGGGCCGCGGCCGCGATGGCCTCCACCCGGAACATGATGCGCGCCCTGCTGTTCGACCGGAGCGAACCGCCCGGCGCGGTCCTCGCCCGGCTCGACCGGGCGCTGGAGGGCATCACGGACAATCCCGTCACGACCACCACACTGGCCCGCGTCGAACCCGACGAACCGGGCTGGCGACTGCGCTGGAGCACCGCGGGCCATGTCCCGCCCCTGCTGCTCACCCGTGAGCGCCGCGCGACGTACCTGCTCGGCGAGCCCGGGCTGCCGCTCGGCGTCGACACCGAGCAGCCGCGGCCGGACCACTCGCGGCCGCTGCCCCCGGACGCCACCCTGGTCTTCTTCACGGACGGGCTGGTCGAGCATCCCGAGCACCCCATCGACGAGCGGCTGCACGTACTCGCCGGGCTCGCCGTGGAACACTCCGCGCTGCCCCTGCCCGCGTTCGTCCGGGCCCTGGCCGATCACCACCCCAGCGACGGTCACGACGACATGGCCATCCTCGCCGTGCGCACGCCGCCCGGCGACCTGGAGCATCCGGGAGAACCGGCGGATGATGGACCTCGGGGGTGACATCGACGCGGAGGTCGCCCGATGCCCGTCGCGCGGCAGGTGCGGCTCAGCCGCAGTGGTGCTGTGGCCGTTCTGGAGATCTGCACCCTGGCCGCGCTCTATTACGGCTCGGCCAGGCTGGGGCTGCTCCAGCAGCTGGTGCGCGGCCAGGTCACCCCGCTGTGGCCGCCGAGCGGGATCGCGCTGGCGGCCCTGCTCCTGCGGGGGCCGCGGCTCTGGCCCGGGATCGCGCTCGGCGCGTTCCTGGTCAACATCTCGCTGGGGCCGTCACTCCCTGCCGTGCTCGCCATCGCGGCGGGCAACACCGTGGCGCCCGTCTGCTCCTGTGCGCTGCTGCGCCGCGTGGGATTCAGGACGGAACTGGGCCGGCTGCGCGACGCACTGGCCCTCATCTTCCTCGGCGCGTTCACGGGGATGCTGATCAGCGCGACGACCGGCAGCGGAACCCTGATCCTCGCGGGCGTCCTGAACGCCGAGGGCTTCTGGCCGACGTGGTCGGTCTGGTGGACCGGCGACGCGATGGGCGTGCTCGTGGTCACGCCGGTCCTGCTCGTCCTCAGCTCGGCCCGCCTGCCGAAGGAGGTGCTCCCGCTGCGGTGGGTGGAGGGGGTGCTGCTGGCGGCGGCCACCGTCGGCGTCGGTGTCGTCGAGGCCGGGAACGCGCCGCTCCTGTTCCTCGGCTTCCCGCTGCTGATCTGGGCGGCCTTCCGCTTCCAGCTGGCCGGGGCCGCGCCCTGCGCGCTGGCCGTGTCCACCTTCGCGATCATCACCGCCGGGCGCGGAGCAGGCCCGTTCTCCCATCACGACCTGCTCACCAGCATGATCACCCTCCAGGCGTTCAACGGCTCCGCCTCGCTGACCGCGCTGCTGGTCGCGGCGGTCATCAGCGAGCGGAACGAGACCCAGCGCGAGATCGCGCGAGCCTGCGGGCAGCTCTCCGCGATGGTGGCCCGGATCGCCGGCGGCGACCACCGCCCGATGCTCCCGGAGGGGTGCGACGACGGGGAGGGCACGCCGAAGGAGGACAAGGGCGCACGGGACGACCGGGACGGACCCGCAGATACGAGAAAGTCGTCTCCTCATGCCTGAGAAGACGACCTCCGACCTGCTTCAAAGCTGGTCGGGACGACAGGATTTGAACCTGCGACCCCTTGACCCCCAGTCAAGTGCGCTACCAAGCTGCGCCACGTCCCGATGCACTCACTCGCGGTGACCCGCGTGATCGCGCGAACAGAACTTTACCCCACGTCCGGGGGTGCGCCGAAGAGCGGCCGCGGGAAGCGGGGAGAATCGACGTCATGACGAACGCGGGCGCATCGGATGCCAGGGACCGCGACGCCGACGGGCGGGCGCGCAACGCGCGGCCCCGGGACGGGCTCGGGCGCCCGCTGCCGTACGGCGCGCAGGGCGTGCCCCGGCAGCCGGAGGGTGTCGTGCGGGCGCCCGACGAGACGGTGGCCGAGGCGCAGGCCCTGCTGGACGCGGGCAGGCCCTTCCACGCGCACGAGGTCTTCGAGGACGCCTGGAAGTCGGGTCCCGAGGACGAGCGGGCGCTGTGGCGGGGCCTGGCCCAGCTGGCGGTGGGGCTCACCCACGCGGCCCGTGGCAACGCCGTCGGTGGGGCGCGCCTGCTGCGGCGGGGCGCGGGAGCGGTCGAGGCGTGGGAGAAGGCGCGCGGCGAGGACCGGCCGTACGGGATGGATCTCGCCGGGCTCGCCCGGTGGGCGCGGGAGCTGGCGCGGCGGGTGGAGCGGGGGGCCGGACCGGTGGATCCGGTCGCCGAGGCGCCGCGGCTCGGGTGGGGCGAGCTTCACTGACCGGCGGGGCCGGCCGGGCGGGCCGTGCTGACCGTGTGTGCGGAGGCGGTGGACGCGTGGTCAGCGGCATGCGGCAGACTCGGGGCGTGCGAAAGATTCATGTCATCGGTATCGGCGCGGGCGACCCCGACCAGCTGACCCTGCAGGCCGTCAAGGCGTTGCGGAGCACGGACGTGTTCTTCCTGCTCGACAAGGGCGAGGTGAAGAACGATCTCACCCAGCTTCGCCGGGACATGCTCGACACGCATCTGCCCGCGGGGTCGTACCGGGTGGTGGAGGCCCGCGACCCCGAGCGGGACCGGACGGCGGGCGGCTCGGCGTACTCGCCGGCGGTGGAGGACTGGCGCAGCGCCCGTGCCGGGATCTACGAGCGGCTGATCGCCGAGGAGCTGGACGAGGACGGCACGGGCGCCTTCCTGGTGTGGGGCGACCCGGCGCTGTACGACAGCACGCTGGGGATCCTGGAGGAGGTGCTGGCGCGCGGGGCGGTCGCGTTCGAGTACGCCGTCGTCCCCGGCATCAGCAGTGTCTCCACACTGGTCGCCCGCCATCGCACGGGCCTGAACCGGGTGGCGCGGCCGGTGCAGATCACCACCGGGCGGCGGCTGGCCGAGGGCTTCCCCGAGGACGTAGACGACGTGGTCGTGATGCTGGACGCGCACCAGACGTTCCGCCGGTACGCCGAGCACGACATGGACATCTACTGGGGCGCGTACCTCGGCACCGCGGACGAGATCCTTGTCTCCGGCCCGATCGCCGAGGCCGCTGGACGCATCGAGCGGGTGCGGGCCGAGGCGCGCGAGCGCAAGGGCTGGATCATGGACACGTATCTGCTGCGCAGGAACCCGGGCGACCGCTAGGTCCTGTTGTCAGGCCGGGTCCAGTCCGAGTCGCCCCAGTACGGCCGCCACGTCGGGCACCGCCGTCACGTCCGGTGGCAGCGCGGGACGGCGTACGACGACGACGGGCAGCCCGAGGTCCCGCGCGGCGGTCAGTTTCGCGGCCGTGGCCGCGCCTCCGCTGTCCTTGGTCACCAGGACGTCGATGCGGTGGGCACGCAGCAGGTCCGTCTCGTCGGGGACGGTGAACGGGCCGCGCGCGAGGACCAGTTCGGTGTGCGGGGGCAGCGGCGGTGCGGGCGGGTCGACCGAGCGGACGACGAAGTGCAGGCCGGTCAGCCGGGCGAACGTCGCGAGGCCCAGGCGTCCGGTGCTGAGGAAGACCCGGCGGCCGAGGCGGGGCAGGGTCTCGGCCGCGGCCGGCAGGGAGGGGACGTCGTGCCACCGGTCCCCGGGCACGGGGCGCCAGCCGGGCCTGCGCAGGACGGTCAGCGGGATCCCGGCGGAGGCCGCCGCGCGCGCCGCGTTGGCCGTGATCGACTCGGCGAAGGGGTGGGTGGCGTCGACCAGCGCGTCCACGTGGTGGGCGCGCAGCCAGTCGGCGAGGCCCTGCGCGCCGCCGAAGCCGCCGGTCCGCACCTCGCCGGGCAGCGCTCCCGGCGCGGCGACCCGGCCGGCCAGGGACGTGGTGACCCGCACGCCGGGACGGGCGGCGAGGTCCGCGGCGAGGCGGCGGGCCTCGGTGGTGCCGCCGAGGATCAGGACGTGCGCGGGCATAGGGGTGAGCCTAGGCGGTCGCAGGGGCTCGCCCGGCGCCCGGGTCGCTACGGTCGGGACCATGGAATCCGTGCGGGCCGTGCTGATCGACATCGACGGTGTCCTCACCGTCTCCTGGAAACCGCTGCCGGGTGCCGTGGCGGCGCTGCGCGCCGTCCGGGACGCGGGGCTGGGGGTGGTCCTGGTGACCAACACCACCTCCCGCTCCCGGGCGTCCGTCGCCGCGGCACTCGCCCGGGCGGGGTTCCCGGTGGGCGCCGAGGACGTCCTGACGGCTCCCGCCGCCACCGCCGCCCGGCTGGCCGGGGCCCGGGTCGCGCTGCTGAACAGCGGGGACGTCGGGGAGGATCTGGCGGGGATCACCCTCGTCGGGGACCGCGACGACGACGTCCCGGACGTCGTGCTGCTCGGCGGCGCCGGGGCGGAGTTCGGTTACGAGGCGCTCAATCGCGCCTTCGGCCGGGTCCGGCGGGGCGCGCGGCTGGTCGCGATGCACCGGAACCTGTACTGGCGCACGGAGGACGGACTCCGCCTGGACACGGGGGCGTTCCTGGCGGGCCTGGAGGCGGCCGCGGGGGTCGAGGCGGAGATCACCGGGAAGCCGTCGCGGGCGTTCTTCGAAGCGGCCCTCGGACGTCTCGGCGTCGGCGCGGAGCAGGCGTTGATGGTCGGGGACGACGTCGAGTACGACGTCCTGGCGGCGCAACGGCTCGGCATCACCGGGGTGTTGGTCCGTACGGGCAAGTTCCTGCCGCGGACCCTGGAGCGGGCGAGCGGCCGCCCGGACCACGTCCTGGACTCCTTCGCGGACGTCCCGGCGCTGCTGGGGCTGTCGTCGCCCGCGGCCTAGGGGGTGTGCCCGAGCGGGAGGGGCCCCCAGCGCAGAGCCCCCGAGGCCCCGCTCGGGTCGGCCGGCAGGCGCCGTTCCGCACGGCCGACCCGATCCGAACGAACACCCCCTAGCGCAGGAGCAGTTGCACCCCGCCCACGATCGTCGCCGCGATCACGAGTTGTTCGAAGAGCCGCTGGTTGATCCTGTTCACGGCCCACTTGCCGATGAGCGCACCGGGCACGACGAACAGCACGAGCGCGGCGTCGAGGAGCAGCGAGCCTGCGTCGATCAGGCCGAGGCCCGCGCTGAACGGCACCTTGGACAGGTTCACGATCAGGAAGAAGAACGCCGACGTGCCGAGGAAGCCGAGCTTGCGGAAGCCGGCCGAGAGCAGATACAGCGACATCACCGGGCCGCCCGCGTTGGCGACCATCGTCGTGAACCCGCCGAGCACGCCGTACGACCGCGCCTTCGCCCGGCCGGTCACGGCGTCCGGCTCGTCCGCCTCACCCGCCTCGCCCGTGCGCTCCGCCCGACGCCGCCGCCACAGCGTGACCCCGGCCATCAGCAGCAGGATCGCGCCGATGGAGGTCCGCACGATCCCGTCGTCGGCCCACACCAGGAACAGCGTGCCGAGCACGACCCCGGCCGCGACGGCGGGGAACAGCCGCCACAGGGTGGGCCAGTGGGCGTGCCGACGGTAGGTGAGGACGGCGAGGACGTCGCCGGCGATCAGGACGGGCAGCAGCACGCCGGTGGAGGCGCGGGCGGGCAGGACGGCGGCGAAGACGGCGAGGCTCACCGTGTTGGCCCCACTCACCGCGGTCTTGGAGAAGCCGACGAGGAGGGCCGCGAAGGCGAGCGCGGCGAACCCCGCGCCGGATATGTGCCAGAGCGTCATCGTGTTCATGCGAAGACCGATGCTATGTCCGGACAAGCCTGAAGCGTAAGCACCGTCTCGCCTGGTGACACCTGCCGCCCGCTATGACCGGTCCGCGCACTTCTCCACGTACGCCGCCCGGAGTTCCCGCTTCAGCACCTTCATGCTGGGGCCCAGCGGCAGCGCGTCCGTGAACTCCACGCGCCGCGGGTACTTGTGCCGCCCCAGGTGCTCCTTGGACCACTCGGTGAGCGCGGCGGCGTCGGGGGCGTCGCCCGGCGCCGGGACGACGACGGCGCAGACCTCCTCGCCGTGCAGTTCGTCGGGCAGGCCGATGACCGCGACCTGGGCGATGCCGGGGTGGCGCATCAGGACCTCCTCGACCTCCCGCGGGTACACGTTGTAGCCGCCGCGGATGATGACGTCCTTCTTGCGGTCGACGATGCGCAGGAAGCCCTCGTCGTCCTTGGTGCCGAGGTCGCCGGTGCGGAACCAGCCGTCGACCAGGGCCTCGGCAGTCGCCTGCGGCCGCCCGAGGTATCCGGAGAAGACGTTGTGGCCGCGGACGACGACCTCGCCCAGCTCGCCGGCCGGCAGCAGCTCGATGCGGTCCTCCACCTCGGCACGGGCGATCTCCACGTCGACGCCCCACAGCGGGTGGCCGATGGTGCCGGGCCTGGTGCCGAACAGCGGCTGGTTGACGGTGGCCGTCGGCGAGGTCTCCGACAGCCCGTACCCCTCGTAGATCCGCGCGCCGAACGCCTCCTCGAACCGCTCCAGCACGGCCACGGGCAGCGAGGCCCCGCCGGAGATGCAGACCCGCAGCTCGGGCAGCCGCTCCGCCTGCGCCGCCGCGGCCGTGAGGGCGACGTACATGGTCGGCACGCCCTGGAAGGTGTTGACGCCCTCCGCGACCATCAGCTCGATGGCGCGGGCCGCGTCGAAGCGGGGCAGCAGGACGAGGGTGGCACCCGCCCGCCAGGTGGAGTTGAGCGAGACGGTCTGCCCGAAGGCGTGGAACAGGGGCAGCGCGCCGAGGGCGATGTCGTCGGGGCGGATGTCGTTGGCGTCGAAGGCGTTGACGGTCGCGTTCATCACGATGTTGAAGTGGCTGAGGACCGCGCCCTTGGGGACGCCGGTCGTGCCGCTCGTGTAGAAGATCACCGCCGGGTCGTCGGCGGCCCGGCTGACGTACGACACCGGCGGCTCGGCGTCCGCCGCGAGCCCGTCGAACTCCTCGCCCAGGGTGACCACACGGACCCCGAGCGCCCCGGCGGCGGCCCGCCCGGTCTCCGCCTGCGCCGGGTGGACGAGCAGCAGGCTCGCCCCGCTGTCCCGCAGCACGTGCTCGACCTCGCCGGCCGACAGCAGCAGGTGCACCGGTACGACGACCGCGCCGGCCGCGACGATCGCGTAGTAGGCGACGGGGAACTCGGCGGTGTTGGGGGCCATCAGCGCGACCCGGTCCCCCGGCCGTACGCCGAGCCCGGTGAGGGCGCCCGACCGGGCGAGGGAGCGCTGCCACACCTCGCCGAAGGTGAGCCGCAGTTCACCTTCCACGAGGGCGGTCTTGCCGGGACGGCGCCGGGCGTTCTCGGCGAGGATGGCGGCGACGGACAGGGTTGCCATGGAGGGGTGCTCCGTTTCCTTGCTGCGGCTCGTACTACCGAACTCCCTCGTGGGGAGCGTCTGCTGGAGTCAGTCCCGCGCCACCAGCAGGGCGCTCCCCTGCCCCACGCCCACGCACATGGTCGCGAGTCCGCGCTCGGCGCCCGTGCGGCGCATGCGGTGCAGCAGGGTCGTCAGGATGCGGGCGCCGGAGCAGCCGAGGGGGTGGCCGAGGGCGATGGCGCCGCCGGTCGGGTTGACCAGGTCCGGGTCGATGCCGAGCTGGTCGACGCAGGCGAGGGCCTGTGCGGCGAACGCCTCGTTGAACTCGGCCTCCTCCAGGTCCGCGACGTCCCAGCCGGCCCGGGCGAGCGCCTTGCGGGTGGCCGGCACCGGGCCGATGCCCATGACGTCGGGGTGCACGCCGGCGGAGGCGCCGGCGACGTAGCGGCCGAGGGATTCCAGGCCCAGCTCGTCCAGGGCGTCCTCGCTGACCAGCAGCAGTCCGGCCGCGCCGTCGTTCATCGGCGAGGCGTTGCCCGCCGTGACCGTCCCGCCCTGGCGGAAGACCGGCTTGAGGCGGGCCAGCTTCTCCAGCGAGGTGTCCTCGCGGACGCACTCGTCCTGCCCGACCACGACGCCGTCCGGCCGCTCCACGGGCAGGAGTTCGGCGTCGAAGTGGCCGTCCTTGCGTGCGGCGGCGGCCCGTTGGTGGCTGCGCAGGGCGAACGCGTCCTGCCGGTCACGGGAGATGCCGTACCGCTCGGCGACCTCCTCGGCGGTCTCGCCCATGGACAACAGACCGTGCAGGTCCTTCATCGCCGGGTTCACCAGGCGCCAGCCGAGCCGGGTGTCGTGGGTCTCGATGCGCTGCGGCAGGGCCTCGTCGGGCCGGGGCAGCACGAAGGGCGCCCGGCTCATGGACTCGGAGCCGCCGGCGATCACGATGTCGGCCTCGCCGGCGGCGATGGTGCGGGCGGCCGTCGTGACCGCTTCCAGCCCGGAGGCGCACAGCCGGTTGACCGTGGCGCCGGGCACGGACTCGGGCAGTCCGGCGAGGAGGGCGGCCATCCGGGCGACGTTGCGGTTGTCCTCGCCGGCCTGGTTGGCCGCGCCCCAGTAGACGTCGTCGATCCGGGCCGGGTCGAGCGCGGGCGCGCCGGCCACCAGGGCGCGGATCACCGTGGCGGCCAGGTCGTCGGGCCGGACACCGGACAGGGCTCCGCGCAGCTTGCCGAGGGGGGTGCGGCGGGCGGCCGCGAAGTGGACGGGACGCACGGCTTCGACTCCTGATCGACGGGTGTCATTAATTAGCACTGCTAGTTTTGGACTATAGACCTCGGACCGGCCCGCTGGGAAGATCCTCCCGACCTTCACCGAGTCGCCCGGAGGAGACATGCCCCACGTCCGCGAGCACACCCTCGACGGCACCCGCGGCCCGATCGCCGTACGCGAGTGGCCGCACCCGGCGCCCCGCTACCTGGCCCTGGTGGTGCACGGGTACGGCGAGCACGCGGGCCGGTACGACGGGCTCGCGGCCGTCCTGAACGCGCACGGGGCCGCCGTGTACGGGCCCGATCACGTCGGCCACGGCCGGTCGGCCGGGGAGCGCGTGGTGATCGAGGACTTCGAGGACGTCGTCACCGATGTGCACGGCGCGGCGGACCTCGCCCGCTCCGCCCACCCCGGCCTGCCGCTCGTCCTGGTCGGCCACTCCATGGGCGGGCTGATCGCGGCCCGCTACGCCCAGCGCCACGGCGCCGAGCTGAACGCGCTGGTCCTGTCCGGACCCGTGATCGGCGCCTGGGAGCTGCCGGGGCGGCTGCTGGCGCTGCCGGAGATCCCGGACGTCCCGGTCAGCCCGGCCGCGCTGTCCCGCGACCCGGCCGTGGGCGCCGCGTACGCCGCCGATCCGCTGGTGTGGCACGGGCCGATGAGGCGGCCGACGCTGGAGGCGTTCGTCCGGACGCTGGAGACCGTCGAGAAGAGCGGCGACGTGGGCGGGCTGCCGCTGCTGTGGCTGCACGGCGACGACGACCGGCTCGTGCCGCTGCCCGGCAGCCGGACCGGCGTGGAGCGGCTGAGCGGCGGGCGGCTGACCCGGAGGATCTTCGCCGGGGCACGGCACGAGGTGTTCCACGAGACGGAGCCGGACCGGGCGGCGGCCTTCGCGGAGGTGCGCCGCTTCCTGGACCGCACGCTGCCCGGCCGACCCCCCAACGGTCCCTGCGGGACGGCGGGTTGAGGGGGCTGCCGGCGTCCGCGGGGGGCGTGCGCCGGATGGCGTGATCGTGCCAGACTGCTGCGCGTACGCCCCGGAGCGACCACCGGGACCGGCCGAGCGGAGGATCAGCACGTGACGGGGACCGAGTCGGCCGCAACGCGCATCGACACCACCCGGCCGCATCCGGCCCGGGTGTACGACTGGTTCCTCGGCGGCAAGGACAACTACCCCGTCGACGAGGAACTGGGCCGCCGGATCACGGCGATCGACCAGGGCGCCCTCCGCGCCGCGCGCGCCAACCGGGCGTTCATGCAGCGCGCCGCACGCGCCGTCGCCGAGGACGGCATCCGCCAGTTCCTGGACATCGGCACCGGCATACCGACCGAGCCCAACCTGCACCAGATCGCGCAGTCGGTGGCCCCGGACAGCCGGGTGGTCTACGTCGACAACGACCCGATCGTCCTCGCCCACGCGAGCGCGCTGCTGCGGGGCACCCCCGAAGGTGTCACGCAGTACGTCCAGGCCGACGCCCGCGATCCGCGTTCCATCCTCGAACAGGCCGCCCGCGTCCTGGACCTCGACCGTCCCGTCGCCCTGTCCCTGATCGCGCTGCTGCACTTCGTGGCCGACGAGGACGGCGCCCACGAGGTGGTCTCCACGCTGGTGGACGCGCTGGCGCCGGGCAGCCGTCTGGTGCTGTCGATGATGACGGCGGACTTCGAGCGGGAGAACGTCGAGAGGGGCATCGCCGCCTACGCGGCGGGCGGAGTGACCCTGGTGGCCCGCTCCCGCGACGAGGTGGCCGCCTTCTTCCGGGGCCTCGACCTGCTGGAGCCGGGCGTCGTGTCGGTCGCCGACTGGCGGCCGGCCGGGACACCGGACGACCGCGGCCCCGTCTCGCTGTACGGCGCGGTCGGCGCCAAGTCCGTACGCGGGTGACGGAACGGAACCCGCGGAACTACAGGCCGAGGACCCGGGAGATGGTCCGCAGCACGCCGTTGTCGTTGTTGGACGGTGCCAGGTGCCGGGCCCGGCTCACGACCTCGGGGTGGGCGCCCGCCATGGCGAAGGACCAGTCGGCCGCATCGAGCATCTCCAGGTCGTTGAGGTAGTCGCCGAAGACCATGGTCTGCGCGGGCGTGATGCCGAGCGCCCGCTGCAGGCCGCGCAGGGCGGTGCCCTTGTTGGCCGTGCGGTTCATCACGTCGACCCAGTGCTCGCCGGAGACGACGACCTGGTGGCTCTCGGCGAACGTCGCGAGCGCCGGGGCGGTGGAGTGCTCGGCGGATGCGAAGTCGAAGAGCGCGATCTTGATCACGTCGTCGTCGACGGCGGTGAGGTCCTCGACGATCCGGTGCTCGACGTAGTACCTGCGCACCTCCGCCAGGAACGCCTCGTCGGTCCGCTCGACGTACGCCGCCCGCTTGCCGCACACCACGGCGCCCACGTCGACGCCGTCCGCGACCAGCCCCCGCACCTTCCGGACGATCCGCGCGGCCACCGACGCGTCGAGGGTGTCGGAGCTGAGCTCCACGCCGTCGCGGACCACGTACGTGCCGTTCTCCGCGATGAACACCATGCCCTCGGCGACCTCGGCGAACTGCCGGGCCAGCGTGGCGTACTGGCGGCCGCTGGCGGGGCTGAACAGCACGCCGCGGCGGCGCAGTTCGGCGAGCATCGGCCACAGTCCGTCGGGCATCCGCTGGGCGTCGTCCAGCAGCGTGCCGTCCATGTCGGTGACGATCAGCCGGATGTCGGCGGGGCCCGTGGGCAGGCCGGCGGTGTCGAGGAGGGGCGTGGGCGTGGCGGGCATGTCCTGCTTCCGGTCGGGGGAGGGGTGACGTCGACCAGTGTTCCTCATGCGACGGGACGCCCCGGAGCCGGTCCCCGGTGGCCGGGGCGTCCCGGAGCGTCCCCGAACCGCCCGGACGAGCGTTTCCCGGGACAGCACGATCAACGGGCGGCACAATGACGGCGGGCAACCGTGCGAGAAGGGCGGCGACGTGACCGAGGGCTCCGCTACGGCCGGACCGGCGAGACTGAACACCTCCGTGGCGCACAACGCCCGGGTGTGGAACTACTGGATCGGCGGCAAGGACAACTACGAGGTCGACCAGCAGGTCGGTGAGCAGGTCGCGGGGATGTTCCCGGTGATCCGCGAGGTGGCTCGCGCGGACCGGGAGTTCCTGGCGCGGGCGGTGACGTTCCTGGCCGCGGAGCGCGGGATCCGGCAGTTCCTGGACATCGGCACGGGCCTGCCGACCGTGGAGAACACCCACGAGATCGCGCAGCGCATCGCGCCCGAGTCCCGGATCGTGTACGTCGACAACGACCCGATCGTGCTGGTGCACGCCCGCTCGCTGCTCACCAGCGCGCCCGAGGGCGTCACGGACTACATCGACGCCGACGTGCGCGACCCGGACGCCATCGTGCGGCGCGCCGCCGACACGCTGGACCTGACCCGACCGGTCGCACTGATGATGCTGGGCATCCTGAACTTCGTCCTGGACACCGGCGAGGCCCGCGACATCGTGCGGCGGCTGGTGGCGGCGCTGCCGTCGGGCAGCGCCCTGGTCCTCACCCATCCGACCTACGACGGCGACGTGGGCGGCGAGGGCAACCGCGCGGCGATGGAGTTCTGGAACGCCCACGCCACGCCGCCGATCACCGCCCGCAGCCGCACGGAGATCGCCGCGTTCCTCGAGGGCCTGGAGCCGGTCGAGCCGGGCCTGGTGCCCTGCTCGCAGTGGCGCGCCGACCCGGCCGTCGTGGCGCCGGTGCCGCAGTTCGGCGCGGTGGCCGTGAAACGCTGACGCCGGCCCGGGACCGGCGCCCCGCGGTCGCGCGCAGGCGGACGCGGCCGACGAGGACGCGTCCGGGACGTGCCCGACGAGGACACAGCCGAGGAGGACGTATGACCACCCTTGCCGATCCCGTGCCCGGCGGGCGCCCCGAGGATCTGCGCCGGGTCGCCGCGCTCACCGCCGGCCTGGCCGCGCGGGACGTGCGCGGGATCGTCCTCGCGTACGTCGACACCGCGGGCGTCTGCCGGATCAAGACCGTGCCCACGGCCCGGCTGGCGGCGGCCGTGTCCTGGGGTGTCGGCATGTCCCCGGTGTTCGACACCTTCCTCGCGGACGACTCCGTCGTCACCACCGACGTCCTCGGCTCCCCCGACGGCGACCTGCGGCTCTACCCCGACCTCGACCGGCTGGTGGTGCTGGCCGGGCAGCCCGGCTGGGCGTGGGCGCCGGTGGACCGGATCACCCAGGAGGGCGCCCGGCACCCCGGCTGTGCCCGGACCTTCCTGCGCCGGACCGTGACCGACGCGGCCGAGCGGCACGGCCTGACGTTCCGGGCGGCGATCGAGGTCGAGTGGTCGCTCGGCCTGGACTCGGCGCCCGCCGGGGAGTTCGTCCCGGCGGTCTCCGGTCCGGCGTACGGCGCGATCCGGCAGGTGGAGCTGAGCGACTACACCGCCGACCTGCTCGCCGCGTTCGAGGCGCAGGACGTCCCGGTCGACCAGCTCCATCCCGAGTACGCCCCCGGCCAGTTCGAGGTCTCGGTGGGCGCGCTGGACCCGGTGGCGGCGGCCGACCGCAGCGTGCTGGTCCGGCAGACGATCCGCGCGGTCGCCGCACGCCACGGCCTGCGGGTCTCCTTCTCGCCGGCGGTGTCCGCCGAGGGGGTCGGCAACGGCGGCCATCTGCACCTGTCCTGCCGGCGCGACGGGGTGAACCTGCACGCGGGCGGGGAAGGGCGCTACGGCATGACGCCCGAGGCGGAGTCCTTCGCGGCCGGGATCCTGGCCCGGCTGCCCGCCCTGACGGCGGTCACCGCCCCGAGCCCGGCCAGTCACCTGCGGCTCAAACCCTCCCAGTGGGCGGGGGTGTTCACCGCGTGGGGCCGGGAGACCCGGGAGGCGGCGCTGCGGGTGGTCACCGGTACGGCGGGCCGCCGCGAGCAGGACGCCAATCTGGAGGTCAAGCCGGTGGACCTGGCCGCCAACCCCTATCTGGCGCTCGGCTGCGTCATCGCCGCGGGCCTGGACGGCCTGGCCGGGGCCCGCACGCTGCCCGGGGAGATCACCGGCGACCCGGCCCGCTACGGCCCGGACGAGGCGGCGGCGCTCGGCGTGCACCGGCTGCCGCGCTCCCTGCCGGATTCCGTGCGGGAGTTCCGCGCCGACGCGGTGCTGCGGTCCGCGCTGGGGCCGGTGCTCGCGGACGCGGTGAGCGCCGTACGGCTCGGCGAGGCGGCGGCGGTCGAAGGCCTGGACGACGCACAGGTGGCGGCCGCCTACCGCTGGGTGTACTGACCGTGGCCGCCGCACCGGGACCGGTCCACGAGGCCCTGGCCGGCCTCGCGCTGGTGGACCACCACTGCCACGGCGCCGTGACGGCCGACCTCGCGCCGGGGGAGTTCGCCGCGCTCCTCACCGAGGGCGCGGCCTGGCCCGGCATGTCGCCCTTCGACACGCCCGCGGGCGTGGCCGTGCGCCGGCACTGCGCGCCCCTGCTGGACCTCCCCCGGCACGCGCCGCCGGACGACTACACGGCCCGCCGTACGGAGCTGGGCTGGCGGGAGGTCAACCGCCGCTTCCTGACCGCCGCCGGGGCCGCGGCCTTCTTCGTGGACACCGGCTACACCACCCACCCGCTCACCTCCCCCGCCGAACTCGCCGCGGCCGGCGGCGCGTCGGCGCGGGAGGTCGTACGGCTGGAGCAGGTGGCGGAGGCGGTGGCCGCGCGGGGCGTCGCGGCGCAGGAGTACGCCGAGGTGTTCCGGGCGGCGGCCGAGGAGGCGGTGCGCGGGCCGGGCGTGGTGGCGGTGAAGTCGGTGGCCGCCTACCGCACGGGCTTCGCCCTGGACCCGGTCCGCCCGCCGGCCCGGGAGGTGACGCGGGCCGCGGGGGCCTGGCTGGCGGTCGGCGGGCGGCTGAGCGACCCTGTGCTGGTCCGGCACCTGCTGTGGACCGCCGTGGACCTCGGCCTCCCCCTCCAGCTGCACACCGGCTTCGGCGACGCCGACCTGCGGCTGCACCACGCCGATCCGGCCCTGCTCACCGACTGGCTGCGCCTGACCTCCGGCACGATCCCGGTCCTGCTGCTGCACTGCTGGCCGTACCACCGCCAAGCCGCCTATCTGGCCGCGGTGTTCGAGCAGGTGTACCTGGACGTCGGCCTCGCCCTGCACCACACCGGCCCGGCCCGCTGCCGGGCGGTGCTGGAGGAGGCGCTGGAGATCACCCCGTTCCGGAAGCTGCTGTACAGCTCCGACGCGTACGGCGTGGCCGAATTCCACCATCTCGGCGCCCTCTGCTTCCGCCGGGGGCTCGCCGATCTCCTCCAGGAACGCGTCGACGCCGACGAGTTGAGCCTGCCCGACGCCCTGCGCGTCGCCGCCTGGACGGGCGCCGACAACGCCCGCCGCCTCTACGGACAGCCCGCACCCGAACCGGCCCGCGACCCCAGCGAGCGCCCCGCCCGGAAAGTATGATCAAGCAATGTCAGACATGACCGAAACCACGCCCGGCTGGCTCACCTCGGACGAGCTGGAAATGGCCAGGGCCCACATGCCGATCCTGTACGTCGAGGCCGTGCCCGTGCGCGTGGACGACAGCGGCGAGGTCACCAGCATCGGACTGCTGCTGCGCATCGGCCCGGACGGGACGGTCAGCCGGACCCTGGTCTCCGGCCGCGTCCTGCACCACGAGCGGGTCCGCGACGCCCTGCTGCGCCATCTGGAGAAGGACCTCGGCCCGGTCGCGCTCCCCCGCATCCCGACCTCGCTGCAGCCCTTCACCGTCGCCGAGTACTTTCCGACGGCGGGCATCACGCCGTACCACGACCCGCGCCAGCACGCGGTCTCGCTCGCCTACATCGTCCCGGTCACCGGCGACTGCCGACCCCGCCAGGACGCGCTGGACCTGGTCTGGTTCACCCCGCAGGAGGCCGCCTCCGCGGCCGTGCAGGGCGAGATGCCGGGCGGACACGCGATGCTGCTGAAGCAGGCGCTCGCCCATGCGGGAGTGGCGATCTGAGCAGGGTGCCAGGAGCAGCCTGCCGGCCGCCAGGGATCACCGGCAGGCGTTCAGGTCGCGTTCAGGTTCGTGAGCACCTGTGGCAACAGCTGCACCAGAAGCCCCAAAACAATGGCAAAGGGGGCTGGGGAACGCACAGTTGAACATGCGAAGGTGCGAGCCATGAGCACAGAGCACGTCCTCCAGGACCCGCCGCGGGGTCACGTACGCGCGCGCATACGCGAGAGCGCGAACAAGGTGCCGGAGGTCACCGTCTACTTCTGGATCATCAAGGTCCTCACCACCGGCATGGGCGAGACCGCCTCCGACTTCCTGGCCCACACGCTGGGCAATATCCCCGCGGTCGGCCTCGGCGGTCTGGCCTTCGTCGCCTCGCTCGTGCTCCAGTTCTCCGTCCGCCGGTACGTGGCCTGGATCTACTGGACGGCGATCGTCATGGTCAGCGTGTTCGGCACGATGGCCGCCGACGCGCTCCACGTGGTCATCGGCGTCCCGTACACCCTGTCCACCCCGCTCTTCCTCGTCGCCCTCGCGACCGTGTTCGCGCTCTGGTACGCGAGCGAGCGCACCCTGTCCATCCACTCCATCCGTACGCGCCGCCGGGAGTTGTTCTACTGGGCCGCCGTCCTCGCCACGTTCGCGCTGGGCACCGCCGCGGGCGACCTCACCGCCACCATCGGCCTCGGCTACCTGGGCTCGGCCGTCCTGTTCGCCGTGGCGATCTGCGTCCCGGCCATCGCCCACCGCGGCGGCCTCCTGGGCGCGGTGACCGCGTTCTGGACGGCGTACGTCATCACCCGCCCGCTCGGCGCCTCGCTCGCGGACTGGATGGCCCTGCCGGGCAAGCGCGGCGGCCTGGACTGGGGCCTCGGTCCGGTGACGCTGTCCTGGACGGTGGCGATCGTCGGCTTCGTGGTCTTCCTCGCGCTGACCCGACGGGACACCGCGCCCGCCGCCTGACAGCGGCCGTCCAGAACATCCCCGACACGACGCCGGTTCTGCTTCCCGGCCGGTTCCACCACCGGCCGGGAACCCGATGACCGGCGCCCAGCAGAAAGGGGCCGTGCCAGATCTCTCTGACACGGCCCCTGACTTGCATGCTGTGCAAGTCGGGACGACAGGATTTGAACCTGCGACCCCTTGACCCCCAGTCAAGTGCGCTACCAAGCTGCGCCACGTCCCGGTGCCGTTTGACCTGGGGTTTCCCCGGTCGAAACGTGCAGGGAAACAATACCGCACTCGGATCGCTCGTCGCGCCCCGCTTTTCGCTGTTGACCTCAAGTTCGGTTGAGGTTGCACGATCGACGGCATGACGATCACAGCGGACCACGGCCGGACCCACGGCTACGACGATCTCCCCGGGCTGATGGGCCTGATGACCGGCGACGAGAAACACGGACCGGCGGCCACCTCCACGCTCGACGTGCTCTGGGTGCTCTACGACCGGGTGCTGAGGGTGACTCCGCGGCGGCGGGACGATCCGGCCCGGGACCGGTTCCTGCTGAGCAAGGGGCACGGGCCGATGGCGTACTACGCGGTGCTGGCCGCGAAGGGGTTCGTGCCGGTCGACTGGCTGCCCGGGTTCGGGGCGTACGACTCCCCGCTCGGCCATCACCCCGACCGGGTCCTGGTGCCGGGGGCCGAGATCGCCAGCGGGTCGCTCGGGCACGGGCTGCCCATCGCCGTGGGCACCGCCCTGGGACTGCGGGCGCAGGGGCTGCGCGACCCGGCGGTCTGGGTGCTGATCGGGGACGCCGAGCTGGACGAGGGCAGCAACCACGAGGCGATCGCCTTCGCGGGGCCCGCCGGTCTGGAGCGGCTGCACACGATCGTGGTCGACAACTCCTCCGCCAGCCATGCGCGGCCCGGCGGGATCGCCGCCCGGTTCGAGGCCGCGGGCTGGTCCGCGGTGACCGTCGACGGGCGCGACCACGAGGCCCTGTACGACGCCTTCACGGCGCCGCATCCCGGACGGCCGCACGTGGTCGTGGCCCGGGTCGAGCCGAAGACCGCCTGAAACTCCCTCCCCCACCGTCTTGAAGGGCTCTCTGTCATGGACACCATGCGTGAACGTTTCGCTCCCGTCGTCTCCCGGATGCTGGACGAGGACCCGCGCGTCGCGGTCGTCCTCGCCGAGATCGGCAAGGACGGCTTCCGCGAGGCGATGGCCCGGCATCCCGACCGGGTGATCAACGTCGGCATCCGGGAGCAGCTGCTGGTCGGGGCGGCGGCCGGGCTGGCGCTGACCGGGCTGCGCCCCGTCGTGCACACCTTCGCGAGCTTCCTCGTGGAGCGGCCGTTCGAGCAGGTCAAACTGGATCTGGGGCACCAGGAGGCGGGGGCGGTGCTGGTCAGCGCGGCGGCCTCGTTCGACTGGCCGGCGGGTGGCTACACGCACATGTCCCCCGGGGACGTGGCGCTGCTCGACACCCTGGACGGCTGGACCGTCCATGTGCCCGGGCATCCGGACGAGGCGGAGACCCTGCTGCACCACGCGGTGGCCGCGGGCGACGACAAGGTCTACGTGCGGCTCTCCGTCCAGTCCAACCGGCGCGGGCGGGTGATCGACGGACGGCGCCTCGTCACGGTCCGCGAAGGTCGCGCCGGGGTGGTCGTCGCGGTCGGGCCGATGCTGGACACCGTGCTCGCCGCCACGGAGGGGCTGGACGTGACCGTGCTGTACGCGACGACCGTACGGCCCCTCGACACGGCGGGCCTGCGTCGGGCCACGCAGGCGGCGGGCACCGACGTCGTCCTGGTCGAGCCGTATCTGGCCGGCACCTCGACGGCCGCGGTGAGCGAGGCCCTGTCCGACGTGCCGCACCGGGTGCTGGGCCTGGGCGTGGGACGCCGGGAGCTGCGCCGCTACGGGACGGTCGAGGAGCACGTGGCCGCGCACGGGCTGGACGCGCGGAGCCTGCGGGGGCGGATCGGCGCGTTCGTGAGGGCGCAGGGGCGGGTGGCCGCCGGGGTGTGACCCGCGGCGCGGTGGTGACACAGGGGGTGTCAGCGCGCGGGGGTGTTCGCCTCCGCCCGGAGCAGGCCGCGAATCGGCGGGATCGCCAGCAGGGCCGTGGCCACCGCCAGGCTGGTCGCGGCGGAGGCCAGCAGGACGTGGTCGGCGCCGAACGTCCCGGCCGCCGGGCCGGCGAGGGCCTGGCCGACCGGCATCATGGCGAGGGAGCCGGCGACGTCGTAGGCGTGGATGCGGTTGAGGACGTCGGCGGGGACCTGGGTCTGCACGGTGGTCGCCCACATCACGCTCCAGAAGGACATCCCGGCACCGGCGACGGCCGCGCCGGCCGCCGTCGCCGGTACGCCGAGGCCCGCGCCGACGGCCGCCGGGAAGACGAAGAAGGCGAACAGCGCGAGCGCGCCCGCGCGGAGCATGCGGCGCGGACGCAGCCGCAGGGCGAGGACGCCGCCGACGACGGTGCCCGCGCCGAGGGCCGAGTTGACCAGGCCGTAGGCGCGCGGGCCGTGGTGCCCGACGACCTCGGTGGCCACCAGCGGGACCGTGGGGCCGTAGGCCGCGATCATGTACAGGCACCAGACGGCGATCACACCCCACAGCCAGGTGCGGGACCTGAACTCCCGCCAGCCCTGGGCCAGATCGGCCCGGAAGGCGCGCCGGGCGCGGCCGGCCGCCGCGCGGGCGCCCGCGGGCGGCGGGGGCAGCCGGAGCAGCAGCAGGCACAGGGCGCTGGACGCGTAGGTGGCGGCGTGCGCCGCGAAGACTCCACCGGGAGAGGCGAGGCCGACCAGGAGACCGGCGACGGCCGGGCCGGCGAGCTGGGCGGCTGACTCGGCGACGCGGATCGCGCCGTTCGCGCCCTGGATGTCGGCGGCCAGCCGGGGCACCGTACTGGCCACGCCCGGCTGGAAGACGGCTCCCGCGACGCCGTTGACGAACCCGATGGCGCAGATCTGCCACAGCACCACGTTCCCGGTGAAGAACAGGCTCGCGGCGAGGGACTGGGTGCAGAGCCGGACGAGGTCGGCGCCGATCATCAGCCGGCGGGTGCTGAAGCGGTCGGCGAAGACCCCGCCGAAGACGACGAGTCCGGCGAACGCGGCCGCCGTCGAGGCCATCGCGAGGCCCACCGCGCCCGCGCCGTACCCGTGCTCCAGCAGGCCGGCGGCGAGGGCCACGGGCAGCATGGTGTCGCCGAGGCGGGCGACGGCCCGGGCCGCGAAGAACAGGGCGAAGTCCCGTGACCAGACGGCCACGGCGCCGCCTTCGGAGCGCCGTGTCCCGTGCGTTTCCTCGGTGGTGCGGTCGTGTCGCGCGTCCGTGCCCGTCATCGCGGATGCCCCTCCCCTGCCGGTCCGGCCGGGCCGCCGGGACGCCCGCGCCGCGCGGGATCATGCCACGCCGGGCCCGCGCGCACCGGGAATTCTCACTCCGCGGACGGGCGGCCCAACTCGGGGTGGGCGTCGAGGAGTCGGGGCGGGGCGGCCTGGCGCCAGGAGTCGGCGAGGATGTCGCGCAGCTCGTCCTCGTCCTCCAGCGCCCCGAGTCTCGCTCTCACCCAGGCGAACTGGGCCTCGTGGTCGGCGACCCAGAACTTCTCGGGCTCGGCCAGGACCAGTTCGTCGCGCTCCTCCTTGGGGCAGCGCACGGCGATGGACGTCTCCTCCTCGGGCAGGGTCGCGAACATCTTCCCGGCCACCCGGAAGGTGGGCATGCTCCAGGCGATCTTCTCGGTGGTCTCCGGCAGGGAGAGGGCGATACGGCGTACGTCTTCAGCGTCCGGCATGCAACGCACCGTAGCCCCTGGCACTGACAGTCACCCTCCGGGCCGCCGGACATCGAGCCGCTTGAAATACAGGGTCGTCGGCCGCAGCTCGCCCGCCGGGCTCAGCGCGTAGTCGGGGATGACGCCGGCCCGGGTCCACCCGGCCGAGCGGTAGAGCCGCTCGGCCGGGCTGTCGGTCTCGGTGTCGAGGTGCAGCAGGGTGATGCCGGCCGCGGCGGCGGCTTCCTCGGCGGTGGTGAGGAGGCGGCGGCCGAGGCCCCGCCCGCGCGCGGAGCGGTGCACCATCAGCTTCACCAGTTCCGCGCGGTGGCGGCTGTTCGGCTTGTCGGGGTGGGCGAGGCTCACGGTCCCGGCGACCCGGCCGGTGCCGTCCAGGGCCGCCCACACGGCGAGCCGGCCCTCCGCCGTCGCGGCCGCCCGCTCCCGCCACCAGGCGACGGCCTCCGCGTGTCCGAGCGGGCCGGGGAAGCCGACCGAGGCGCCGCCGGCCACGGTGTCGGCCAGCAGCTCCGCCAACTCCCCCGCCCGCTCCCGTATCCGGCCGCCGTCCCAGCGCTCCACCCTCACGGCCGCACCACCACCAGCGCGTACCGCGTACCGCCCGGTCCGCCGCAGCGGAACCGGGTCGGGCCGGCCACGCGCATCCGCAGGCAGTCTCCGGTGTCCAGGTGGTGGGCCCGGTCCCCGACGGTCACCTCCAGGGCGCCGTCCAGCACCCACAGATGCTGTTCCAGGCCGGTCACGGGCGGGCGGTCGTAGGCGATGTCGGCGCCGGGCGCGAGCCGGCCCTCGACGAGTTCGCCGCGCAGGCCGGGGTGCGGCGGGGAGACGGAGCGCCGTACGAAGCCCGAGCCGTGGTCCGCCCAGAGCCGCTGGTCGGCGGCCCGCACCAGCGGGGCCGGGGCCGGCTCGACCTCGCTGAGCAGCTGGGACATGGTGCGGCCGTAGGCGTGGCAGAGGCGGTTCAGCAGGGCGGCGGTGGGGCTGGTCTCGGCGCGTTCGGCACGCGACAGGGTCGACCGGCTCACCCCGCTGCGCTCGGCCAACTCGCCCAGGGACCAGCCGTGTTGGGCCCGCAGCTCGGCCAGCCGGGCGCCGAGGCGGGTGTCGAGTCCGGTGTCGAGGGGATCCTCCGGGGCATTTCTCATATCCGGGACGCTATCCCGAATGTGAGACGATCGCGTTACGGAAGCCTCACGCCTCCTGTGCCGCCCGTCCCAGTGCCTCCAGCACCGGGCGGATCAGCGGGTGCCCCTCGGCTCCGCGCCGTACGGCGGCGAAGACGCGGCGGGTCGGGGCCACGCCGTCGACGGGGCGGACGATCACCCGGGTCAGGTCCATCCCGTTCAGCGCCGAGCGCGGTACGAGGGCCACGCCCGCGCCGGCCGAGGCCAGGGCGACGACGGCGCGGAAGTCGTCGGAGGAGTGCTCCAGCCGAGGCTCGAAACCGGCGCTCTCGCAGGCGAGGACGACCACCTCGTGACAGGGATTGCCGGGGTACGGGCCGATCCAGGCGTCCTTGGCCAGGTCGGCGAGGGGGACCTCGGCGCTGTCCGCGAGGCGGTGGCCGACCGGGACGACGGCGTCGAACGGCTCGGCATAGAGCGGCACATGGGTGAGCCGGGGATCGTCGGCCGGCGGGGCGCCCCGGTACTCCACCGCGACCGCCACGTCGACCTGCCGGTCCAGCACCATCGGCAGGCTCGCGTCGCCCTCCGCGTCCTGGACGCGGATGCGTATGCCGGGCGCCGTGTCCGCGAGCCGGGCCACGGCCGGGGCCACGACCTGGGCGATGCCGGTCGCGAAGGCGGCCACGGTGACCGTGCCCGCCTCGCCCGAGCCGTATGCCGCCAGCTCCGCCTCGGCCCGCTCCAGCTGGGCGAGGACCGCGTTGGTGTGGCCGAGCAGGATCTCGCCGGCCGGGGTGAGCCGGACGCCCTTCGCGCCGCGCTCGACCAGCCGGTGGCCGGTCTCCTGCTCCAGGGCCGTCAGCTGCTGGGAGACGGCGGACGGGGTGAGGTAGAGCGCGGCGGCCGCCGCCGTGACCGTGCGGTGGTCGGCCACCGCACGGAGGATGTGGAGCCGCCGTGCCTCGATCATGCCCTCAATTATCGCAAGGCGTCCGAGCTGCTCAGGCCCCCAGTGCCGCGCGCGCCGCGAGGAACGCGTCCACCGCGCGGTTGACGTCGTCCGTGGAGTGCGCGGCGGACAGCTGGACGCGGATGCGGGCCTGGCCCTGCGGGACGACCGGGTACGAGAAGCCGATCACGTACACGCCGCGCTCCAGCAGCAGCTCGGCCATGCGGCCCGCCTCGGACGCGTCGCCGATCATCACGGGGGCGATGGCGTGGTCGCCGGGGAGGATGTCGAAGCCCTCCTCGGTCATCCGGCGGCGGAACAGCGCGGTGTTCCCGGTCAGCCGGACGCGCAGGTCGTCCGCCGACTCCAGCAGGTCGAGGACCTTCAGGGAGGCGGCGGCGATCACCGGGGCGAGGGTGTTGGAGAACAGGTAGGGGCGGGAGCGCTGGCGCAGCAGGGCGACGATCTCGGCGCGGGCGGCGACGTAGCCGCCGGAGGCGCCGCCGAGGGCCTTGCCGAGGGTGCCGGTGACGATGTCGACGCGGTCCATGACGCCGTGCAGTTCGGGGGTGCCGCGGCCGGTGGGGCCGACGAAGCCGACGGCGTGCGAGTCGTCGACCATGACCATCGCGTCGTGGCGGTCGGCGAGGTCGCAGATCTCGCGCAGGGGCGCCACATAGCCGTCCATGGAGAAGACGCCGTCGGTGACGATCAGCTTCCGGCGGGCGCCGCCCTCGGTGGCCTCCTTGAGCTTCGCCTCCAGGTCGGCGAGGTCGCGGTTGGCGTAGCGGAAGCGGCGGGCCTTGGACAGGCGGATGCCGTCGATGATGGAGGCGTGGTTGAGGGCGTCGGAGATGACCGCGTCCTCCTCGCCGAGCAGCGTCTCGAAGACGCCGCCGTTGGCGTCGAAGCAGGAGGAGTACAGGATCGTGTCCTCCTGGCCGAGGAAGGAGGACAGGCGCGCCTCCAGCTCCTTGTGCACCTCCTGGGTGCCGCAGATGAAGCGGACCGAGGCCATGCCGTAGCCCCAGCGGTCCAGGGCCTCGTGGGCGGCGGCGATCACCTCGGGGTGGTCGGCGAGGCCGAGGTAGTTGTTGGCACAGAAGTTGAGGACCTCACCGGGGCGGCCGCCGGCGGTGACGCCGACGGTCGCGGACTGCGGGGTGCCGATGACGCGCTCGGGCTTGTGCAGACCGGCGGCGCGGATCTCGTCGAGGGTGGCGCGCAGGTCGTCGCGGACGGTGTCGAACATGGGGAAGCTCCTGAAAGTGCGTGCGCGGAACGGGGGTTGCTCAGGCGGTCCAGTCGAGGATGACCTTGCCGCCCTTGCCGCTCGCGGCGTCGGCGAAGGCCGCCTCGAAGTCGCGGTAGCCGTACCGGCCGGTGATCACGGGGGCGAGGTCCAGGCCGCCCTCCAGCAGCACCGACATCGCGTACCAGGTCTCGAACATCTCGCGGCCGTAGATGCCCTTGATGGTGATCATCGAGGTGACGATCCGCGACCAGTCGACCGGGAACTCCTGCGCGGGCAGGCCGAGCATCGCGATCCGGCCGCCGTGCGTCATGTTGGCGATCATGTCCCGCATGGCCTCGGGGCGGCCGGACATCTCCAGGCCGATGTCGAAGCCCTCGCGCAGGCCCAGCTCGCGCTGGCCGTCGGCGATGGTGGACGTGGCGACGTTCAGGGCGAGGCTGGCCCCTATCTTGCGGGCCAGCTCCAGGCGCTCCTCGCTGACGTCGGTGACGACGACGTTGCGGGCGCCGGCGTGCCGGGCGACGGCGGCGGCCATCAGGCCGATGGGTCCGGCACCGGTGATCAGGACGTCCTCGCCGACCAGCGGGAAGGACAGCGCGGTGTGCACGGCGTTGCCGAACGGGTCGAAGATCGCGGCGACGTCGAGGTCGACGGGGACGCGGTGCACCCACACGTTGGTCGCGGGCAGGGCGACGTACTCGGCGAACGCGCCGTCGCGGCCGACCCCGAGGCCGACGGTGGCCCGGCAGAGGTGGCGGCGCCCGGCCAGGCAGTTGCGGCACTTGCCGCACACCAGATGGCCCTCGCCGCTGACCCGGTCCCCTATGCGGATGTCGGTCACGTCCCGGCCGGTCTCGACGACCTGACCGACGAACTCGTGCCCGATCGTGAGCGGGGTGCTGATCGCCTGCTGCGCCCAGCCGTCCCAGGCCCGGATGTGCAGGTCGGTGCCGCAGATACCGGTCCGCATGACCTTGATCAGTACGTCACCGGGGCCGATCTCGGGCTCCGGGACGTCCGTCAGCCAGAGTCCCGGCTCCGCCTTCTGCTTGACCAGCGCCTTCACGAATGCGGCTCCTGTGCGTGAGATCCCGGCCCGCGGGCATGCCGAAGGCGCCCGCACCGGGTCAGAGGGGTGGAATCACCCTGCAATCTGCCGTATGCGCGGCCGCGGGTCCATCGAGCTTTTCTTAACCGCCGCCTCAGCTTTCCTTCACGCCTCCTGAGTTTCCCGCGCCCCGGTACGGATCGGCGGACTCAGAGCGGTAACCCGTCCTCGGCGCTGCGTTCGAGGCGTACCACGAGGTCGGCGGCGAGCGCCTTGATGCCCTCGAGGCCCGCCCTGCCCCACACCCGGGGCTCGACGTCGGCCGCGCACACGGTGCCGAGCGTCATGCCGGAGCTGTCGATGAGCGGGGCGCCGAGGTAGGAGCGGATGCCGTAGGCGTCGACGACCGGGTTGCCGGCGAAGCGCGGGTAGTCGCGGACGTCCTCCAGGACCAGCGCCTTGTGGCGGACCACCACATGGGGGCAGAAGCCGTGGTCGCGGGGCAGGACCCGGCCGAGCTCGGCGCTGCTGCCGTCCTCGCGGACGACCGGCGCGACGGCGGGGGCGCTCAGGCCGGCGAAGAACTGGTGCTCCTCGCCGATGAAGTTGACCATGGCGTACGGCGCGCCGGTGAGCCGGGCGAGATGGTCCGCGAAGGAGTCCAGCGCCGGGTCGGGGCGGTCCGCCAGGCCGAGCCGGCGCAGCCGGTGCACCCGGGCGGGGGCCTCCCTGTCCTCGGGGGTGAGCAGCAGACCCCGGACCGGCCGGGGCGGCTCGTAGCTCATGGCCGGGCTCCGGTCCGTACGTCCGGCCCTCGCCGCGCCGCGGTGCCGGCGCGCGACCGTGCTCCGGGCGGGGCTTCGGCGCTGCGGGTGTACGTCATACGGGAACTCCGTGGGCGAGAGGGCGGGATCACCGATGGGCGCCATGGCTCGGCGCGGTCGCCGGGGCATGGGCCAGGAGGTGGCGGACGAGGGTGAGCAGGGTCTGCACGCCGGAACTGGAGATGCGCGCGTCGCAGCGGACGACGGGGATCTCCGGGTCGAGGTCGATGGCGGCGCGGACCTCATCGGGGTCGTAGCGGTAGCCGCCGTCGAACTCGTTGATGGCGACGATGAAGCCGAGCCCGCGCTCCTCGAAGAAGTCCACGGCCGCGAAGCAGTCCTCCAGGCGCCGGGTGTCGGCGAGGATGACCGCGCCGAGCGCGCCCTCCGACAGCTCGTCCCACATGAACCAGAACCGCTCCTGTCCGGGCGTGCCGAACAGGTACAGCACATGGTCCGGATCGAGGGTGATCCGGCCGAAGTCCATGGCGACCGTGGTCTCCATCTTGTTCTCGATGCCGTCGAGACTGTCCGTTCCGACGCTGACCGTGGTGAGCAGCTCCTCCGTACTGAGCGGTGCGATCTCGCTGACCGCGCCCACGAAGGTCGTCTTGCCGACCCCGAACCCGCCCGCGACGAGGATCTTCAGCGCGGTCGGGAACGGGTCAGAGCTGTCGTCGTAGTCCATCGAGCACTGCCTCCAGCAGAGACCGGTCAGTGGGTGTGTGGTGGAAGACGGGGGGCTTGGTGGTCAGCGCCCCGCAGTCGACGAGGTCGGAGAGCAGCACCTTGGTGACCACCGCGGGCAGTTTCAGCTGGGCTGCGACCTCGGCGACCGAGACGGGCCCGCGGCACAGGTCCAGGGCCTGGGCGTGCTCGGGGCCGAGATAGCCGAGCGGGGCGACGCCGGTGGCCATCACCTGCGACATCAGGTCCAGGGCGACGCTGGGCTCGGTGCGTCCGTTGCTGACCGTGAACGGGCGCACGAGCCGTCCGGCCGCGTCGTCCAGCCAGGGCCCGTCGCCGGCTGCGGCCACGCTCAAGGCCTCGTCGCCGCGGAGTCGACGGGGTGCTGGCGGGGCGCGGTCACCAGGTAGGGGCGGACGCTCTTGACGAGCATCGCCATCTCGTAGCCGAGCACGGCGGCGTCGGCCTCGCGCCCGGCGAGCACGGCGAGACAGGTGCCGGAGCCGGCGGTGGTGACGAACAGCAGGCTCGAGTCGAGTTCGACGACGACCTGTCGGACGTCGCCGCCGTCACCGAACCGGACGCCCGCACTGCGGCCCAGCGAGTACAGGCCGGAGGCCAGGGCGGCCATGTGGTCGGCGCTGTCGATGTCGAGGCCGTGCACGGACTTCACCAGCCCGTCGCAGGACAGGAGCACCGCGCTGGTGGTGTGCGGTACGCGCTGCACGAGGCCGCTCAGCAGCCAGTCGAGGTCGGATGCATGGGCGGTCGGCGCATCGCTCGCCATGGTGGATCGACTCCTTGGGGTACGAAGGTCTGCGGGAGCGCGGACAGTTGGGGGATGACGGGGATGGGGGGGATGGAGGGATAGGGGGGATTGGGG
>NZ_MLYO01000038.1 GCF_001866665.1 Streptomyces monashensis
GGCCCGGCCGCACTCCGCGATCACCTCTTAGCGTTGGCTCCGGCCACGAGGTCACTCTTTGGAGTGATCGCAGGGCATGCGGGTGACCTTCCCCGTGATCCTGAACTCTGCTAAGAACTACGGGAGTCCACGAGGAAGGCGTGGGGATGAATGTGCTGGCGCACGCCGGTGTGCGGGCCGCGTTCGCGGAACTGTCACGCTTGCGGACGGCCTTCTACGAATGCCTGTCCGCGCGGGCGGACGCGTTCTTCGAGCTGTGCGACGCGCTGTTGTGCGCGGACGGTCCCGTGCGGACGGCGGTGGAGTTATTAGTGACGGCCGAGCACCGCCGAGGCTACGGCTCGCTGTACGGCGCATTGAACCATGGCCGCCTGGACGTGGACCGGCTGCGGGACCGTCCGGTGTCGCTGACACTGCCGCGTTTCGACGGGCGGCCCGTGCTCAGCGTCGACGTATCTCCGTGGTTACGCTCGGACGCCGCGTGCTCGCCGGAGCGGTTCTTCTGCCACGTACACGGCCGCGCGAAGGCAGCCGCACAGATCAAACCGGGCTGGCCGTACTCATTCACGGCCGCGCTCACCCCAGACCGCACTTCGTGGACCGCGGTGCTGGACGCGGTCCGCCTCGGGCCCGCCGATGACGCCGAGCCCGTCACCGTCGGCCAGCTCCGGCAGGTTGCCGAGCGCCTCATCGCGGCCGGTCAGTGGCGGCCCGGCGACCGGGACATACTCATCGTGATGGACACCGGCTACGGCGTGAAGCGCTTGGCCTGGCTGTTGCGGGACCTGCCGGTCGAGCTGGTTGGCCGTCTGCGCTCGGACCGGGCCCTGCGGCTTCCGGCGCCCTCGCTCAAGGAGTACGCCCTGGCCTATCCCCGGGGTGGACGCCCGCCGAAGCACGGCAAGGAGTTCAGCCCTGCCAGGCCGCAGGCCTGGACGGAGCCGTAGGTGGTGACGGTGAACGACACGCCCCGCTACGGCAACGCCGACGCACGCGCCGGGGACCGGCTCCCCCGAACTCCAGCAGCGTTCAGCGTGGATCGACCACGACGGTGAACTCCCCATCATCGAGGGCACATCGAGCGGATCGTCATCGGCGACGTCGGCGGCGGGGAACAGGAGGAGCGGGACCTCAAGCTCGAGTCGTGATCGGGAACCAGCGCAGCAGGGCCGCCACACTCTCCCCCGAACGGCGCGAGCAGCTGACGGCACGGCATGAGCTGGACATAGCCGAAGGAGCCGGAGAAGGGCCGCCAGTGGCGGCTCAGGTACATCTGGCACTGCCTCATGGACAACTGACGCAGTCCAGGCCGGAGTGCCAGGTGACCAGGAGGCCAACGGCTCGTTGAACCGAACGCTGTCACAGGCGACGCGGGCCGGGCGGAATGTCTCCCAGCCCGGCCCGCGCCCAGGGCGAACCCCGCGTTCGACATCTTCTGCCGGCAACGGCCGAGGCGCGGTGTGAGGTTGAGCCCACCGAAGGCAACTGGCAGGCTCACGTCCCATGATCGACGCCTATGCGAAGAACTACCTGCACGACGACCTGCGTTGGATCCGCGAGGCGATGCTCTCCAAGCTCGACGGGCTCTCCGAATACGATGTTCGCCGCCCGCTGACCCCAACCGGGACCAACCTTCTCGGCCTGATCAAGCACCTGTCGTTCTGGGAGGCCAGGTACTTCGGCGAGGTCTTTGACCGGCCGTTCCCCGAGCCCCTGCCCCGGTGGGACGACGAGGCTGAGCGCGGCGCCGACATGTGGGTGACCGAGCACGAGAGCCGCGCGGAGATCGTCGACCGCTACCGGCGAGTGTGGGATCACGCCGACGCGACGATCGACGCCCTGGCCGTCGACGCCCCCGGCCACGTGCCGTGGTGGCCGCGCCCCGAGGTGAAGCTGTTCAACATCCTGGTCCACATCCTCACCGAGACCAGCCGGCACGCCGGCCACGCCGACATCCTGCGCGAGCAGCTCGACGGCACGGTGGGAGTCGACGCGGCCAGCGCCGCCCAGCAGGAAAAGGACGACACGTTCTGGGACAACCGGCGCACGGAAATCGAGCGGGCCGCCAGGGCCGCCCGGCCAGAAGCCCACTGATCAAGCCGAAGCACGTCAGCGGTGCCCGCAGGCGAGGCCAGGTTCCTGCCACCGTGTGCCGCCGCAGTGGCCCTGCTTGGCCGGGCGTGCTCATCGCTCGCCGCCGTCCTCACTCGCTTCAAGGACCGACCAGGTGAGGCGACGAGCTGCCCCGGCTGATTTCAAGGCTCTGCCGCAGTTCCGTGAAGGCCATCAACTTGGCCATGGCAGGACTGTGAGCTCCGGCCACTCGCTCTTCCAACGGACCGCCTTGGTCTCATAGACCGCCCGCGGGGCAAGAACCGGGTTGGGTCGAACGACCAGGTTGAACACGTCGGAGAGCCCGTGAGGCGCATAGACGCGCCACCCTCCTTCGGGTTCCAGCCGGACGCCCAGACAGCACGTCGTCGCAGCGAAGCAGTCGATCGCGGACTCGGTGGACACGTGCGGCGGACAGGGCACCCCGAACTTCTGCTCGTACCAAAGATGCACACGGGCCTCGTTGCGGATCTCCACCTCGACCGGCAGGCCGGCGAACACCGCCTGGCCCGCCTTGATCACGGCGTCCTCCCCTTCCCAGGACAGGTCGGCGTCGTCGAAGTAGAAGACGTCGTAGTCCTTGATGCCGTTGGCCGGGGGCCTACCGGTGGCCACGTTCCACACCGTCTGGAAAAGGCAGCCCGCCGTCACGTACCAGCCCGGCAACTCCAGAGTTGCCGCCCGGGCCATCACGTCAGTCAAGATCTCGTTCCGCGAGAGCACGGACCGCAACCCGTCGAGCTGCTCGCTGAGAGAAAGTCGGCCAAGCATGCACCCTGCCTACCACGATTGGCCTCCTTCACTGCAAGGGGCAGCGTTTGTTCATTGGCTCCGGCGGCGCTTGGTGATCGTCGGGTGTCCGGACGTTCACGGGAAATGACGGCAGCCGTGTTCCGCGCCGTCGGCTCCCCGCCTGTTACGTGCCCCGGGCCGCTCACGATCAGGGACGCATCATGAGTGCTGTCGTCGGATTCCGAGGTGGCAGCATGCGGTGTCATGACAGACGACAGCACCAGCAGGTTTCAGGCGGGCCGGACAGGACTCGTCGTCAGGATCCCGGACGCTGAGCCGGCCGTCCGCGCATGGCGTGAACGGTTCGATCCGTCAGCGAAGGCAGGAGTACCAGCACATGTCACGGTGCTTTTCCCGTTCCTCGACGAGAACCGAATAGATGCGCGTGTCTACTCCGGTCTCGCTGCTGTGCTCAGCAGTCATCATGCCTTTGACCTGCGCTTTGAGAGCTGCGGGCGGTTTCCGGGAGTGCTGTATCTCGCTCCCGAGCCAGACGGACAGTTGCGGCGGCTCACTGAGGTGATCGCTGACCGGTGGCCCGAAGCCCCTCCCTATGGGGGCCAGTTCACCGAGATCGTGCCCCACCTGACCGTCGCTGACGGTCAGGACGATGCAGTTCTGGACGAGATCGAGGCCGACCTGCTCAGCAAACTCTCCTTCACGTCCCGGGTCTCTTCAGTTGACCTCATGGTCCATGACGGAGCGAAGTGGCAGGAGCGGGCGTCGTTCGCGCTCCTTGAATGAACGGGCCGTGAACTTGGCTGGCCTGCCCCAACGGGCAGCGCAGCGGACCAGCATGACGACATCAGTCAGCCGACATCGACCTGCTCGGCGCGGGCCCGTGTGCCGGCCAGCCGGCAGGAGTCGGTGCCGGTCTCGATGACGAGGCACGTACTGGTGGCGGCCTGGCGGCGGGCCTGCTCACGCACCCGCGGTTGCAGCGGGCGCGTGCGGCCTCGGCCAGGCGCTGGGAGAGGTCGGCGCGGGACCGGCGGACCTGGTCCTTCACGTAGCGCTCCACGGTGCGCTGGGAGATACCGGGCAACTCGACCGCCGTCGGCGGTCCTGGACCTGGCCGTCGCAGGCCGTCGCCACCGCGCTGCTCCTTGCCGGGGCCGCCAGGCTGCGGCTCATTGCGGCGGGGTCACTGCAGGACGCCGACCGCGCGCGAGATGATCAGGGCCAAGGTCAGCAGCGAGATCGTGGACTGGGTGGACATCAGCAGTTTCGCCCAGCGGGACAGCGGCATGGTGTCGGTGGGGCTGAAGGCCGTGGCGTTGGTGAGGGCGACGTACAGGTAGTCCATGTACTGCGGCTCCCAGTCCTCGGGCGCGATGCCCTCCTGCTGCATCTGCGGGAAGAGGAAGTCCGGGTGCTCGTGCGTGCCCAGGGCGCGGGCCACCGGGCCGCCGCGGTCCCACTCCCAGTACCAGAGGCTGAAGGCGATGACGTTGGTCAGCCAGATGCCGCCGCCGGTCGTCAGCAGGGCCGCAGCGTTGGAGCCCTCGGTGCCGTGCAGCAGGTCCCGTACCAGGATGACGGCCGACCAGCCGTTGGCGAGGCTGACCGCGGCGGCCAGCAGTAGGCCGAGGGCACGGGGCACACGGGAGCGGTACTCGATCCGGCGGTGCGGATGGGCCACCCACAGCGCCGCCATCATGACCAGCTCCAGAACGGGCAGCAGCCAGTGCGGGCGGATGCTGAGCCGGTCCGGCAGCGCCCACTGCACCCAGACCGCGACCAGCAGCGCCGCCATCACGGCCCAGCGCTGCTCGCCCCTGGTGCGCCGCTGCCACGCGGGGCGTTCGGATCCGGTTTCCCGATCGGCAGGAACGAGCAGGCCCTCTATCCGTTCCAGGCGGATATGCAGGAGTTCGGTCCAGTGCTCGGGGCCAGGGCGTTGGGTGTCATGCGTGCTCATGACCCCATTCTCGACAGATGCTTGCCGCATTACGCAAGCATGCAACTGTTTCGACCGCCCCGGAACCGGGCGTCGCCGCCGCTGCAGCGCCGGGCTGGCCGGGAAGGTGCAGGAGGGGCGTGAGCCGCCGCCCTGGACCTTGGTCACGGTGACCCCGGTCCCGGACGCGATGACGGTGCTGTCGTACGCGCCGATGTTCGCGTACTGGCCGGCGCCGGAGTTGCGGTCGAGGCTGACGTTCTGCAGGCGGATCGACCTCGCCCGCTCCGCCGGCACCGACTTCGAGCAGCTGGTGCTCACGATCCGGCTCGCCCTCGCCGCCCGCGTCGGGCGCCCGCTGCCCGCCTTCGACCCGGCCCTGCGCCGTCTCAGGCCGGAAAGCTTTGGATCCGGGGCACTGGCTGTTTCTGGGGGAGCAGGGTCTGGAACTCGCGAGCGACAGCATGATCCAATGGTGGATGGCATCGTTCTGGACCGGTAAGCGGGTACGTCTGCGTGGTATCGAGCCCGACGACTGGACGGCTTTCATGCGCTTCGCCGCGGACGAGGAGGGGCTGGGAGACCTGCTGCAGCCGCCTCGTTCCGCCGAGGGCTACCGCGCCTGGGCGAGGGAGCAAGCCGCTGCCACGTCCGATGGCGACTGCTTCCAGTTGGCGATCGAGGCCCTCGAGACGGGCGCGATAGTCGGTGCGGTCGGCTCGCATGTTGCCGACAGTCGTGCCGGCTGGTTCGAGTACGGAGTGACGATCGGTACTGACCACCGGCGCAAGGGCTACGCGGTTGAAGCCGTCATGCTGCTGCTGCGCTTCATGTTCGCCGAGCGGCGCTATCACCGGTGCCAGGCGCGGGTCTTCGCCCACAACGAAGCTTCGCTGACCCTCCACCAGCGGCTCGGATTCACCGAGGAAGGCCGCCTGCGTGATCACGTGTTCGCCGCCGGCCGGCATCATGATCTCGTCATGATGGGCATGCTCGCTGACGAGTTCGCCCAACTGCACTCGATCAGCGAACTGTGAATTGATCGGCTAGGAGCCCGGCATCGAACGCGGCCCGGCGTTTTTCGCAGTCCAGTGGGCACGTTGGCGGCCATCGCCTGATCCTTTGCTTCGTCACGGAGGCAGAGGAGCAGCGCGAAGGCCGTGGCCGTGGGTCTCGGGCATCGCGGTGTCCTGCTGGATGCCTGGGATGCTCCTGCTGTCAGTGCGGTCGGCATGGTTCTGGTCATGTTCGTCGGACTTCATGACATCGGCTGGGCGTCGATGGAGCACGCGTACGGCTCGGCGGAGGAGGTGCCGGCGCTGCTGCTGTGGGCGCTGGGTTCCCCGGACGCGAAGGAACGCCGCAAGGCCTTTGACCGATTCTACGGCGCGGTCCACCACCAGGGCAGCGTGCACCCGTCCACGGCAGCCGCCCTGCCCTTCCTGTTCGAGCTGGCCCCTGACGGTGCCACGTCCGACCGGGCAGCCGTCGTCGCGTTGGTGGTCAGCATCGGCCGGGAGTCCCTCGATCGGGGCTTCGAGGACGACGGGACCGAGATCGAGTACTACCCGCCGATGGACTGCACCCAGGCCGTCGCCTTCCTGCGCGAGCGGTGTGAGGAGTTCGCCGAACTCGCCCGCGACCCTGATCCGGACGTGCGCCTGACCGCGATCCCCGGGCTCGGGCTCTTCCTCTACGACGCCGGCCGGGCCGCCGCGGTGCTGCGCGAGAGGCTGGCCACCGAGCGGGGCATCGCGGCGCGGCTGCTGATCGTGGAGGCGGCGGCCACCCTGGCACTGCGCATGCCGACGGCCTCGCACCAGGTGATGCACTGGCTCGCCGGGCTTGCCGCCGACCCGGTCCAGGGCCCGGAGACCAGGCTCGCGGCCTTGGTCCAGCGGGCCCGCTGCGCCCCGGACGAGATCGGCGAGGACGTTATACAGGCCGCCGTCGGCCTGCTGCGCGAGAGCACGGCGAGGCAGAGGCCAAAGCGGTCAGGGGACGGCCCTGAAGGGGATGGGACGCCCGGTGAACCCATCGGTCAACGTCCTGTCACCAAGTGGAGCGTCCAGGCGGACGCTGATCTTCTCACCAGCGTTGTGGCGACAGGTGACCTCGTCGCCACGTCCTCCCCACAGAGGCCACGTACGTTTCAACAACAATGACACGGTATGAGTGGATTCGCGGGCTCCGATACGAGGGCGGTTCTCGTACGAACCCCAGCTCTCGACCACCCTGATCGTAGGACCGCTATCTCCCACGACGACGCTTTGCGAGTGAACCTGAAAAGGGGAGCTCAGCCGGCGTGGAGAATCCGAAAGCGATCGGGCTTCGCCGGGTCCCGGTCAACGACTTGGACTGGTGTCCAGGCCCATTGCCAAACGCTGATGCCCGGCGCGCGGGAGAACCGGATCGGCCCGCGGGTGCCCTCGACCGCCATACGCGGCCAGGCCTCGGCGATGGCAGCCCGGTCCGTGCCGTGGGCACGCAGCACCTCGGCGAGGACGGCGACGGTGTCCCAGCCCTCGAAGGCGACGAAGGAGGGTGCTTCGCCCAGCCGCTCGCGGAGCTCCTTGCCGACGCGTTCGCCGATCGGGCCGAGGCGCTCAGGAAGGTAACGCAGGAACGGGATCCCGGCGCCGTCCTCGCCCAGCACGGCGGCCCATTGGGCGAACTCCGGTTGGCCGGCCGGAGCGCCGATCAGGATCTTCGCGAGCCTCCTATCGCCGCGGACGGCCCTGACGATCGGCACTGCCGGCTCCGGATGGCCGACCAGGAGGAGGAGGGCCGTTGTGCCATGGTCGACGAGCGCGTCGCACAGTGCTTCGGGGGTGAGCGCGTTCGTGTCGAGTTCGACGACGGTGCCGCCTCGGGCAGCGAGGTGGTCCCGCAGGACCCGGGTCCCCCGCTCCCAGTAGACGCTCGGCTGGGTCGCCACGGCGATCCGACGCCTGCCCGCGTCAAGGAGGAAGTCCGCGTAGATCCGCCAGCCGTGGGACTGAGCCGGGGCCAGGCGCGCGACCCACTGCGTCGACTCCTCGGTGAGTGCGTCGAGCACCGCGGACGAGCAGAGGAACGGCACGCCGAGGGCGTCGGCCCGGGCGGCCACGGCTCGGGCGACGACGCTGTGGTACTCGCCCGCCACGGCGGCCACGTCCAAGCCGGCCAGTTCGTCCACGGCCGCCGCGGCCCGCTCCGGATCGGCCGCGGTGTCCCGGACCACCAGCTCCAGCGGTCTGCCGTCGATCCCGCCAGCGTAGTTGACCTCGCGAACGGCCTGGTCGAGTCCTGCGAGCAGGTGCCGGCCCGCCTCGACCCATCCGGGTGGCGTCAGCGGAACGAGAGCGCCCAGGCGGACAGGCGACACGTCTGCGTGCTCCGCTCCGGACGGCGATGGCGGCGTGTTCATCGGGTGGCGTCTCCCCTGGGAGGATGCGGTCGCAGTCTGCCCGGATCGTGCGCCGGCCGCTGACAGTCCGCGTTCATCGCGTCTCGCTGCGGCAGGCACGCCCGGATGATCACGTCGGCCATTGGATCCACCACCATCGCCAATACTCAACCGATTATCTGTTCGCTGAACCACCAAGCTTCATCGCCATCGGCACCAATGCGAGCGGTCCTTGCGGGCGCGGGAGTCGTCAGCCGACTTGGTGAACGCGTCCTGGAAGTCGCGCAGCCGCTCCACCGCGAGGCGCACGAGCTCCACAGCCTCTTGGCTCGCCGCCCGTCAGTACCTCATTCTGAAGCCGTCATGCCAAATCGGCCTCCACCGGACATCCTCGGTACGCGCTGTGGACTTTCGGGCACCCGCGCCCTTGCCACCGACGTGTCCGAACGGCAGGGTGAAGCCGTGATCATTTCCTTCTTACGCGACGACATGCAGGGTGCAGTATCGGTGACGCTGGAACGTGTCAATGATCCTGCTGCAGTTGGCAAGCACCCCTCAGCTGCCGGTTTCCCGTGCTGCACCGCCGTGGTGGACTATCCGGGCAAGGGTTATCGGGCCCTGTTCGGCTGGGTCCAGCTGGTGCGGTCGACGGACAACTCTTCCGCAGGGGCCGTGTTCGACATGGACCCGTTCTACCTTTTCGAGGACGCGCCGTCGCCCTACGCGTTCTTCGGCATCAATCCCACCCTTTTTGACGCACCGTCACGGGCTGAGCGGGCCGCCCTGGACTGGACGGCGCACAGCTATCTGGCATGGACACCGATGGATGACACCGAACGGCGCGTCGTCCCGCTGGCCGGCTTCTCTTGGGGATTCGACATCGACTCGGCCAGTCGCATCACGCTGCAAGAGGTATCAGGCACTGACAGCTGTGGACTGGGACGCGCACCTGCCGTACCTCGGCTCTTCCTACCCCGGTTGGGCATTCGACAAGTGGCAGTCCAAGTAACGACTGTTGACGGTCTGCGCGTTCGATGGAGGCGGGGCCGCTTCGGCCGTCGGGGCCGTACGCCCTTCCCTACCGGGCGAGGCACCCGGATAGCGCGAAGTGACAGTCTTCCAGGGCGAGTTGGCCGCACGTCGCAACGCGCGGGACCACGAACACCTCATGCCCCACGCCGAAGTCGACATCCAGTGGGCCTTCGTCACCCTCGTGTTCCCCCCGGCCTGTCCCGCCCGCACCGCCGCCTCAAGGCGGACCCCGTCAGCATCGCGGCAGCCGCCTGAAGAACAACTTCAGAAACTGGCTTGAGCGCCACCGCGGAAGCCGCCGTTACGCCCTTCTGCAGAGGAAGGAGCGGCCGCGCGCGCAGGGCCGTGGACTCAGCTCACGGACTGTTCTCCCAAGCCCGCCATCGCCATTCCACGGCTCTGCACCACACACGCTGAGCTGGGATTTTGCACTGTCTGGCCGTACCGTCTCCTCATCGCGAGAGGGGGGCCGGATGGAGCGCAACATCCGCACCGTCGAGGACGTGCTGAAACTCCTTGACGACCTGTTCACACCCGAGGCCGACCGCTGGACGAGCGACGCAGCAGCCTGGTGGGACGCCTTCTATGCCGACCGCTCCAAACCTGTGCCGTTCTTCGCGGCCAAGCCAGACGAGGATCTCGCCTCCTACCTCGACCGCCGGCTCATCACCCCGGGCCGGGCCCTCGATCTGGGCTGCGGCCCCGGACGCAACGCCCTCTATCTGGACTCCCTCGGCTTCCAGGTGGATGCCGTCGACCTCTCCCCCGCAGCCGTCGCCTGGGCCGAGGAACGCGCCCGTGACACCGGAGCGCACATCCGGTTCCACAAGGGAGACGCCTTCGCCCTCACCGGCACCGAGCTGAGCGGACGCTACGACCTGATCTACGACTCGGGCTGCTTCCACCACCTGCCGCCCCACCGCCGCATCACCTACCTCGCCCTGCTCGACCAACTCCTCGCACCCGGCGGCCACTTCGCACTCACCTGCTTCACCGACGGAGAGAACGGAGGATCAGACCTCCCCGACGCGGCCCTCTACCGCGACGCCCGCCTCCACGGCGGACTCGCCTACACCCCAGAGTCCCTGCGCTGGATCTTCTCCGACCTCACAGAGGTCGAACTTCGGCTCATGCACGACGAACCGCCCCAGTCCGCGTACTTCGGCGAACCCTTCCTCTGGACGGCGCTGTACCGACGCGATGCCCAGCCGAGCACAGGCTCTGCGAGCGTGCCGACCTAGAAGTGCCCTGAAGATCTTGAAATCGCGCCCGGATTGCGTCACTTTAGGACGATTGACATTCAACGGCAATCTGGTGCGAGTCGGGCGGTCAGAGCAAGATCTTCATCAGCCTTCTAGGTCGCGTCTTCAAATGATCTTGAGTAGTGGATCATGGTTGGGTGATACGTCTCCATGAACTGTCCGATACTGAATGGGAGTTCGTCCGGCCGCTGCTGCCCAAGTCCTTGCGGGGCGGAAGCGGTTGGACGACCGCACCGTGCTCAACGGGATCGTGTGGAAGTTTCGGACTGGCACCGCTTGGCGGGATATGCCCGAGCGGTACGGTCAGTGGCACACGCTGCACACCCGCTTTCGCCGCTGGGCCCTGGACGGCACCTTCGAGCGAATGCTCCGTGCCGCCCAGGCGCGGGCGGATGCGGCAGGGGACATCGACTGGCTGGTGTCGGTCGACTCCACGGTCGTGCGGGGCCCACCAGCACGCCGCCGGAGCCCGAAAAGGGGGCTCCGCAGCCCCGGCCTCGGACGCTCCCGGGGTGGCCTGACGAGCAAGATTCACCTGGCCTGCGACGGTTTTGGCCGCCCGCTCGCCTTCACGATCACGGGTGGGAACATGAACGACTGCACCCAGTTCACCGCCGTGATGGAGGCGATCCGGGTGCCCCGCATCGGCCCGGGACGGCCTCGCGTGCGGCCCGCCCACGTACTGGGCGACAAGGGCTACAGCTCCAGGGCCATCCGGACTTGGCTGCGACGCCGGGGCATCAGTCACACCATCCCCGAGCGGGCCGACCAGGTCCGCAACCGGCTCCGGCGCGGCCGCCGGGGCGGGCGCCCGCCGGTCTTCGACAAGCAGCTCTACAAGCGTCGCAATGTGGTGGAACGGTGCTTCAACCGCCTGAAGCAGTGGCGCGGTGTCGCGACCCGCTACGACAAGACCGCCGAGTCCTACCAAGCAGCCGTCACCCTCGCATCGCTGCTGATGTGGGCGTGACATTTGAAGACAACTCGTAGGCGCGTTGGGGATCCGCCGGCGACAGGATGGTGTGCCGCCGGCTGCTCACTGAGCGGCAGCTCTCCGAACGTGGTACTTCCAGTGTGAAAGGGAGCGCACGACGGTCTCGGCGCCGGCGGGATTGGCGCTGTGCACGTAGACAGTACCGATGTGGAACGGTCTTCCGTGGAAGGCGGCCTCCTCTAGGAGGGTCACCACCGGCTGATGCTGTCATCGCCGCCCAGGTCGTGGTCGAGCCAGAACTCATCGATGAAGACGTCCCGGTGTTCGTGAAGGAGCTGGACTCCATCGCGAGTTGTGCGCGCGAGCCGTGCCGCTCGGGGCAGGGCCCTGAGGTCGAGGTCGTCGACGGCGAGGATGACCGGTGCAGGTCCAGGAATGAGCTGCTGCACCCGGACATCATGCCCGATGAACGGCGCCCAGCAGGCCATGAGCAGGTGCCCCTCTGCACCCAGCACGATTCACGAAGCGACGCCCGCCGATGTGTCGACTCTTGTTCACCCAGAGCCACGTTCAAACTGGCCATTTCAGAGTGAGGCCCATGCTGCCCGGCCGGCCGGTCTGGGACGGCTTTTTCTGCGGGGGCGCGATCCCTCGGCTCGTTACCCCCTGCCGCAGATCGAGCAGGCCAGGCAGGATGATCACCATGATCCACGACCCGGATGACGCAGCCTCGTTCCATGACCTGTTGGCAGCACAGTCCCGCCTGACCGACTTGGTTCTGTCGCCCGATGGAACACGCTTGATCGCGTCGGTGCAGTCGGTCAACGAGGAGGGATCCGGGCACGTCGCGAGGTTCTGGGAGGTCGATCCCCACGGCAAGGGTGACAGCCGCCCCGTGGTGGGCTGCGTGGAGGGTGACTTTGCTCCCGCGTTCGCTGCCGATGGGACGCTGTTGTTCCTCTCCGGCCGCGAGAACGCGGATCCCATCGGTGAAAACCCTGACAGCCACGATGTGTCGCTGTGGGCGTTGTCCGAGCGCGGTGAGGCCAGGCAGATCGTCCGCCATCCTGGGGGAATATCCGCCTTCACCTCCGCGGCGACTGCCGACGTGCTCGCTTACACCGCCGATCTGGTTCCTGGCACGGCGGACATCGAGACATACGCCGCAGCTCGGCGTGAGCACGAGCGCGCCATGGTCACCGCGGCCTTGTACGAGCAGACCGCGGCGTCTGCCTGGAGCGCAGCCCTTGGGCCTGACGAACCACACACATTCGTCCTGCGCTCCGGCGGGCCTGCGGTGATCACCGGGAGCCAGGGCCTGGCAGGTACCGGCGACGCCGCACTCTCTCCGGACGGATCGCTGGTGGCCTACACGCAGGCCGCGACCGGATGGGCCCCGGACACCAATACCGTGGTCGTCACCGACACGGCAACCGGCATGCAACAACGCACCTTCTCGCGCCCCGGCCATCAGTACTACCGCCCGGCGTTCACGGCCGACGGCTCGGCACTGGTCTGCCAGCGCCAGCGGGAGGAGACCTACGAGACCGAATGGCGCGTCACACTCGTCGCATTCGACCTGGTCTCCGGCGAAGAGAGCGACCTGCTGCCGGACTTCGACAACTGGCCTTGGCCCGGGCGTGCGGTCCTCTCACCGGTCCCCGGAGACGCGACGATGTGGTTCACGGGCGACGAGCGGGGGCACTGCCCCGTGTTCCGCCGTGACACGGACGGCACGATCACCCGTCTGACCACCTCCGGCGCCTACACCTCGCTCTGCGTGACACCCGACGGGGCGACCCTCTTCGCGCTGCGCAGCGCGATGGACAGCCCGCCCCGGGTGGTCCGCCTGGATGCCGTCACGCCCGATCAGCACCCCGTCTTCCTCGACGCCCCCGGCGAGCTCCGCTCGCTTCCCGGTGCCCTGACCGAGGTACACGCCCAGGGGGACGACGGCTTCCCGCTGCGCGGCTGGCTGGTCCTGCCGGAAGGCGCCTCGCCCGAGCGCCCGGCACCGTTGCTCGTCGTCCCGCACGGTGGACCGCAGGCGTCCTGGAGCGCCTGGACATGGTCGTGGAACCCGTGGCCGTTCGCTGCCCGCGGCTACGCGGTACTCCTGCCGGACCCGGCCCTGTCCACCGGTTACGGGCAGCGGATGCAAGAACGCGGCCGGGGCGAGTACGGCGGTCAGCCCTACCGTGACGTCATCGCGCTGGCGGACGCGGCACTGGGGCGCGCCGACCTCGACGCGACTCGGACCGCCTTCGCCGGCTGGTCCTACGGCGGCTACCTGGCCAACCGGGCCGCGACCAGCACCGACCGCTTCAAGGCGATCGTCTCGGCCGCCGCGATGTGGAACCTGGAGGCGTTGCAGACCGACACGGACATGCGCGCCTACTTCCGCAAGATCTTCGGCGACCCGCGAACCCAGCGGGAGCGGTACGTGGCGAACTCGCCCCACCTCGACGCAGCGAGGATGAAGACGCCGATGCTGATCGTGCACGGAGGCAGGGACCAGCGCGTACCGATGGGGCAGGCGCTGAGCCTGCACAGCGATCTGGTGCGGCTCGGAGTGCCGGTCAGGTTCCTGCACTTCCCGACCGAGGGCCACACCGTAGAAGTACCGAACCACATTCGGATCATGTACGAGACGGTGCTGAACTTCCTCGACCACCATGTACTCGGACAGGAGTGGCGGCGGCCCGCGATGCTTTGACGGATCCCCCTCGAAATGACCTGTGGGAGCGCGCGTCCGGGTTGCTCCCACCCCTTCCCCCGCGCCGCCATCGGCATCCGGGCCGACACCGGCCGACGACCGAGCCCCGCTGCGGAATCGTTTACCTAGTACGCGAAGAGGTCCGCTGGGCCGATGTGCCGGCCGAACGCGTCGGCTGCAGCGGGGTGACAGCCTGACGACGGCTGCACGACTGGCCCCAGGCCGGAGTCTGGCCCCGCCTCCACGAGCTTCTCCTGAGCGGACTACGCAAGACAGGATTGCTCGACATGGACGACATCGCTGTCGACGGCTCGCACGTCAGCGGCCCGGCTATGGGCGGGCGTCACGGAGGAACCGCCCACGTCCGCCCACCACCGTGCGCTTGAATAGACGGACGCCCCCATAGGTCCCGCTGACGCCTGACGACGAGCCCCCCGAGGACATCGTCTTCATGCGGCTGCCGCGCTGCGCCCAGCGGCAGAATCAGGCTCTCCGGCTCCAGCTGGCCCACGCGCTCACCGACCTGGACGGCGCGGGTGGCCAACTGACTTTAGAGCCGTGAGGGCAGGGAGGTCAGTTGCAACCCCATGAATCGTGTTGCTGCCCCCAGTCTTGCCCTCCGTACCACCACAGGGAGCCCTTGGCCCAGTCTGAGCATCCAGCCACCGTCGCGGACGCCTGCCAGGCGTCAGGGGTGGGGATGCCGTGGGCGAGACCGCCGGTGTCCACATTCTTGGACGAAGTCCAGCCGGTGGTGGTGACCGACGCCACGGTGTAAGGCGACGAGATTCTCAACGTCACCGTGGCCCCCGCATGGTCGTTCTGGAACTGGGTGCTCCATTGCCAGTGGGCGGACACAGCATCGGCACACGAATCGTAGATCTGCTCAACCTGCCCCGCGTACTCACCCCAGACATGGACGTTTCCCGGCTGACCGATACTCATCTTTCCGCAGCTGGCCGAGCGGACGGTCGCGCTCGCGACCGGAATGGCCAGACCCGTCAACGTGATCGCGGTCGCCGCGATCACAGCAATCTTGGTGCGCATGTTTCCCCCTTTTCTCAGTTCACGCGCTGGCCGGCGAGGCCGGTTCGGATGACCTCGCCGCCGCTGATGTAACCTCGGCGGTCGTGCCCGCCGCCTCCGTCACGGCCGTGGTGTCCTCGGCCGGGTGCGTGCCGGCATCGCCGCGGTTGGCGCTACCACCGGTGACATCTCCAGGCATACTTCACCGTCGCGTGGCTGCCCTGGCTGCTTACCCGATGACCGCCTGCGGGCTCCGCGCGTCGCCGAGGTACCGGCCGTTCAGCCACGAGCCCGCAGAGACAATGCGGGCGCCCCGACCCGCAGCAAATGTCTGACCCTGCCCGTAGCAGCACGCTCCGGGCCAGGCCGTCCCCCGGCAGAGGGCCGCGCTGTCGGCCTGGGCGCTGCCGGCGCCGACGACCACGCCTTCGACGGCGATGGCTCCAGCAACGGCGGCCTTGGTGATGCGTCCAGCCTGACCAGGCATGTTTCCCCTGAGTCCGTGGCGTCCCGTTGCGGGCCTTTGCACGTTGCCGTTGTTTGCACTACTCGGGCCGGCCTAGCATGCAGCGGCCCGACCAGACCCGAGTGGAGTCTCAATCGCCTCACCCCGGGGGGCGTGCGCCTACCAGACCGACGCGACCGGCGACTCGATGTCGCCGTAGTAGCCGTACGGGGCTCCGCCGGGGGTACCCCAGAAGCCGACCTTCACCATGTAGGCACCGTTCAGACCACCGACCGTCTGCGAGACGATGTTGTACGTCAGGCCGTCACGGCCGCCGGACAGCCAACCGTCCTTCGTGCAGTGCAGATCTTGCACCTCGCTCCAGCCGCCGAACCCATCACTCTTGTACAACTGCGCGCACGGAAACACGCCCATGCTGCCGGGGGCCTCCTGAACGCGGATGATGCCGTAAAAGCCGTTGCTGCCGTCGGCGGCGGGCTCGATGCACGAGTCCAGGGAGACACCGCCGCCGACATCGACGTAGCCGAGAGGGTGCCTGTTGCGGTCGAGCTGATCGCCGCGGCAGCCCGTGTTGCTGGTCGCGGCGGAGGCGGAAGAGGTGCCGACGGCGATACCGCCGAGCACGAGCGCGCCGATGGTGGCGAAGCGGGCGAGATGTCCGAGCGTCTTCAAGAGGTCTCCTTGGCAGGTTGGTTGATCGGTAGCGCCAGCATGCTGGGCTGGCAACGCATTGCGTGTGGTGTCTGGGTGCACGGTGAAGAGAGGGTTCCGGTGCCGCAGTACACAGCGAGCCGGGAGACGCAAGCGGGGTCTTTATCCCGGCGCTGACGGCAATAGGAGGCTGTCCTTTCTGCCGGCAGGAGGCAACGGGTACCGGGATGTCCCTGTTCTCGGCCCTGCCGTTGCACCACATCCTCGGCGGCTCTGGACGGCACCTCCATGACGGCAGCTTGACGTTCGCCTGTCGTTCGGACCGGGCCCGGTACGGCTTGCGTTGCAGGGGCGTGTTCGCCCGAGTGCTGGAAAGCGGCTCGGTGCGGTTCCACAGCGCGCAATGACAGCTCGCCGGTCCTGCTGGGTGGGGCGGGACGACCGGGCCTGTCCGGTGCGGAAGTCATCATCGGCCTGGACACCGCGTCCGACTGGTGCGCGCCGGACTCGCTGCTTCTCCGGCGCGCTCTGCGGATGGTCCCTTCCCTCGCTCACGCGACCGTGCAGTCACGGAGTTGATTGCGCCCAGGTGCTGATGGACCGCTGTGGCGGCCGGCCCTCGGCAGCCGGAGCGGGATCGGTCCGCAGGGCGGAGAGCCGGGCGGCGGCGTCCGTGGCTGTGGGTGAGCCGAGTCGGCGGTAGAGGGCTACGGCGTCCTCCAGGCCGATCAGGGCGGCGGCGTGGTCGCCGAGAGCGAGGGCGCAGCGGGCGGCGCCTTCCAGGGCGCGCGCCTCGTCCAGTGGGCTGCGGGTGTCGCGGGCGATTGCCAGTGCCTGCTGGTGGAGCGTCAGCGCCGAACGCGGGTCCGCCGTCCGCTCGGTCAGGGCTGCGAGGTCGAGCAGGGCGCTGGTCTCGCCGGGACGGCTGCCGATCTCCTGGTAGAGCGTGAGCGCCTGCTGGTAGAGGGCGAGGGCGTCGCGGCCCTCCCCCAGTGCGTCGCGGGCCCGGCCCAGGCCGAGCAGCGAGTCGGCCTCTCCGTGGCGGCTGCCCGCCTCTCGGCAGGCGTCCAGGGAGCGCTGGTGCAGCTCGGCCGCGGCGCGGTGGTCGCCGACGGCGTGCCGGATTCGGCCCAGCCCGCGCAGGGTGTTGGCCACGCCCTGCACGCTGTTGAGGTCCTCGTAGATCGTCAGCGCCTCCTGGTAGAACTCCCCCGCGCTGTTCCGGTCGCCCATCTCGTCCAGGATGTAGGCCAGATCGTGCAGGGCGGCGGCCTCGCCTCGGCGGTCTCCCATGGTCCGGTAGAGCGTGAGCACCTGCGAGGTCAGCTCGACCGCGGCCGGGGAGTCGCCCGAGGAATGCCGGGCTCGCCCCAGGTCGCACAGCGCGCGGGCCTCGCCAAGCTGGTCACCGAGGGCTCGGAAGGCTGCCAGGGCCTGTTCGTGCAGCCAGGAGGCCTCCTGGATCTCTCCGGTCAGCAGCCGGATGCGGCCGAGCTCGTGGAGGTCGTTGGCCTCGCCGTGCCGGTCGCCCAGTTCCTGATGGATCGTGAGGGCTCTCTCGTACAGCTCTGCGGCGGCCCGGTAGTCGCCGGTGGCGTGCCGGGCTCGGCCCAGGTCGCACAGGGCGTCCGCCTCGCCGCGGCGGTCGCCGGCGGTTGCCGCCGCGGTCACTGCGGACTGGTGCAGCGCAGCGGCCTGGCTCCAGCGCCCCTCCATCAGGAGGAAGGCCGCCAGGTCGGCGGAGAGCGACACAGTGAACGCGGGAAGGGCCGAGAGGGCGGGGTGGCCGACGAGTGCGAGCATGTTCCGGTGCTCGGTGCGCATCCAGGTCAGAGCCTTGGTCCGGTCGGTCAGCGCGGGGAGGACGGCCGGTGCCGCCGGCTCGCGGTGTCGGCCGGGGCGGGTGCGGCGTGCCAGGTGTTCGTTGGCCCGCGCGGCGGCGTCCTGGTAGTACTCGGCCAGCCTGTGCAGCGGGGCGTTGCGGTCCGTCCCCCGGGTCTGGTCTGCGGCCATCGACCGGGCGTAGAGACCGACGAGGTCGTGGAAGAGGTAGCGCCCCGGGGTGCGCTGGACGAGCAGGTTGTGGTGGAGCAGGGATTCCAGCAGCCGCTCCGCTGTGTGAGGGTCGATGCCGGCCAGGGCGGCGACGGCGCAGATGTCGACGTCGTAGCCGGGGAAGAGGCCCAGCAGCCGCAGCAGGTCCTGTTCGTCGGGGGCGACGGAGGTGAAAGAGGTTGCGAAGACGGCCCTCAGGCTGCGGTCCTCGTCCGTCAGATGGGCCAGGCGCCGGCGCTCGTCGCGGAGCCTGTCCACCAGGTCCTGAAGGCCCAGGCCGCGGTCGTGGCGCAGCCGCGCAGCAGCGATGCGGATCGCCAGCGGCAGGTGGCCGCAGAGCCGGACGAGCTCGTCGGCCGCCGGATGACCGGCGGGGACGCGACCGGGGCCCGCGCCTTCACGCAGCAGCGCCACCGCGTCAGTGTCCGGGAGAACGTCGACGGCGAGGCTGTGTGCATCGTCGAGGCCGGTCAGCCGCTTGCGGCTGGTGATCAGGACCAGGCAGCCGGACGTGCCCGGCAGAAGCGGCCGCACCTGCGCGCTGCTGGCAGCGTTGTCGAGGACGATCAGGGTACGCGTGTCGGCGAGCCGTTCCCGGTATAGGGCGGCTCGGGTGCTCAGTTCATCTGGTATCTGCTGCGGCGGCACACCCAGCGAACGCAGCAGCCAGTCCAGGGCGTCGGCAGAGGGGACCGGGGCGATCCCGGCCGTGTGGCCATGGAGGTCCACGAAGAGCTGCCCGTCGGGGAAGTGCGCACGCACCCGGTGCCCGGCACGAATGGCCAGTGCGGACTTGCCCACGCCACCCATGCCGTCGATCGCCGAGATCACCACCATCCCGGAAGCACTGCCCGCAGGCGCCGACCTGGACAGCGCCAGCAACTGGTCGAGCTCCCGGGCCCGGCCAGTGAACAGTCGGGTGTCGTAAGGAAGCTGGCAGGGCGCACCCGGGCGTGGGCGCCCCGTTTCGGGGGCGGCGGAGCGGGCCGGAGCGGGGATGGAGCGCGCCGCCGCGAGGAGCTGTTCGCGGCGGCGCGGGTCGAGCGCGAGGGCCTCGGCGAGCCGGCTCACCGAGGAGAGCCGCGGCTGTCGCCGCCCCGCCTCCAACACGCTGATCGAGTGGGCCGACACCCCTGACCGGTCGGCCAGTTCCTCCTGCGTCCAGCCGGCCAAGAGCCGACAGTCACGCAGAAGCTCCCCGAAGGCGCTACCGCCCACTTTCCCCCCTGAAAACGGTCAGCCGCCGAAACGGCACAGGCCAGCCAGACCATTCTCGGTCAGCGAGCTGCACGCGTTCAACTGCCCTTCCGGCCTGCAGGCAGGGCAGGCGACGAGATCACCTTCCTGCGCGTCTCCCCCGTGAAGGTGACCGGCATCGACGCCTCCCGGGCGATGCATGGCTGGGGCCGGCGGTGAGCGTGTCCGCCTTCACGGTCCGCTGCTGACGCTTTTCAGCTTCGACGGCGACGAAGACGGCGTGGTGTCTCACCTGCCGGTAGGCGTCGCGGTACCGGTGGCGTCGGGGATCAGATTGGCGGGGCAGGGCGTGGGCAGCGGCTCCATGATGCGCATCGTGCCAGGGCGAATCGGCGGGCGCGGCCAAGGGGAGGGGCGGGGCGGCCACCGCCCGCTCACCGCTCCGTCGGCGGGTCCGGCTCGGCCCGGATGGCGGCGGCCTGCAGGTCGCTGGGAGCCATGGGCGGCAGCTTTCGTGTCAGGGAGCGGTTCAACTCGACTCCCAACAGCTCGTGACCGCCGGTCACCGAGTGGCTCGGTTCCGCTGGTCCGGGTTGCGGCTGGTGCGCGGCACGCGCAGGTGTCGCTGCAGGTGCACGGTCCGTGTCACTGGCGCCGGTTGAGCCAGGCACTGAACAGGGTGGTGATGGCCACGGCCACGCCCGCCAGCACGGCCGTGTTCAGGTGCCCGACCACCACGAGCACGGTGAAGGACCTCCGCTGCCCCTGGGAACGGCCCGCCGAGCCGCGCCGCCTCACCCCCGCCCGGGTTCGCCGGGGGTTCCGCCACCTCCGCGCGAGGACCGCCCGTCCCGCCGACGTGCCCAGACCCTCCAAGCCCGGGCCCGGACGCCCACCCGTCTCGAAGAACCGCAGGTCAACCCCACGTCACGAGCCTGGGGAGACCGTGACACGAATCGAAACCCTCACCGAACATGTCCGCCTGAAGCAGCGAGGAGGTTAATGATCAGGCTTACCGAAAGCGTCAACAATGTCCGGCCCCGCAACAGCTAGCCGTCCCGACGACGATGCGGAAGTTGATCGGTCTGATGGCCCGCCAGGCCGGGTCCGGTGATGCCGAGAAGGGAGAGGTCTGCCACCGCACGTGGTTCGCGGAGTGAGCGCGCGATACGTGGGGCTTGACCGTCCCGGAACTCGGCATGCGGCAGGTCTCCCAGCCGCCGGCGCCGGTGCACGAGCGGCTCGGCCTTGACATCTGACGTCCGGGGAGCGCCGGAAGGACTTTCTCCGCGATCAGTATCAGGGCCTGGTCGGTGGGCAGGGCCCGGACTTCGACCACACAGCGAGGTGGTATATCCCGCCCCGGTCTCCCTTGCCCTGCGCCATGTACAGGATCCGGGCCATCGGTCCGTTCCCGTCCGCACTGCCGCCATTGGCGGAATTCATGGAGAACCGCATGGTGTTGGACGAGCCGAACACTGCTGGCCGCCCCAGCACGGTGAACGTCTCGGCGGGCTTCTGGTTCGCGAGGATCGCCATCCCGCCCGCCCACTCCTCCACCGACACCTTGTAACCAGCTGGCATCTGCACGCTGTACGTGTCGAAGTCGACCTGTGCTTCCGGCGCGGGGCCTTGCCGACCATCGTGTTACTGCCGGGCGGTCGGACGACAGGGCAGCCACGGCCGACACGCTGACTTCAAGGAACCTACCGGCCGGGACACGCCTCTGTTGAGTCAGACCGCGGACGGACACCGCACTGGCGACGTGGTGGCGCTTCGAACTTGACCGTGGCCTCACGGTCTTCATCGATGGGCGACGGCTGAAACCTCGTGCGATGCCACGCAGAGGCCGCTGGTGAGACGCTGCTGTTCGCGTCAGAGTGTGTCCGGCGGAGGTTGAGGCAGTGGGTGGGCTCCTTCGGGGCGCAGGCCGTCGAAGATGATCGCGAGGTATCGCTGCCACAGGTCTGGCGAGGCGTCCGGGACGGAGCCGGTCACGTAGTTCGGCGCGCACATCAGCAGGATGACGTCGGTGCCGGTGACATCGGGCCGGATGGCGCCGTCTGCGCGGGCCCGGTCGACCAGGGTGTCGATGGTCTGGAACATGGCCGTGCGCGCGTTACCGACTTCGGGGCGGGTGTCGCCGGCCTCTTGCAGGAACGACAGGTCGCGTTGTTGTCGCTGGTGTGCGGCGGTGGCGAGGAACTCCAGCAACGCGGCGCCGGAGTCGTCGGAGTCCAGCAGGCGTTCACCGATGGCGGTGAGGGCTTGGATGCGGTCCAGCACGATGGCGGCGATCAGGTCGTCTTTGGTTGGGAAGTGGCGGAAGACGGTGCCTTTCCCGATCCCGGCCCGGCGGGCGATATCAGCGACCGAGGCCTCCAGTCCGTGCTCGGCGAACTCGTCGGCCGCCGCCGCCAGCAGCAGTGCGCGGTTGCGGGCGGCGTCGGCGCGTAGCGGGCGGGACGTGGTCACGGTCGTAGCCTAACAAGTTGACCGCCAGGTCCGGTTATCGTAGCGTCTTCCGCCGGACAGAATATGACCGCCTGGTCCGCTTTCTGGAGGGGCTTTGAACAAGCACCGATCGATGAAAGCCGTCGTCGCGACCGCCTACGGACCGCCGGAGCAGTACACGGTGGCCGAGGTCCCCGTTCCGCGACCCGGCCCAGGACAGATCCAGGTGCGGATCGCCGCCGCGGCGATCAATCCGGCCGACGTCCGACTGCCCAGCGGCGAGTTCGGCGACACCGTGCGGCTGGAGTTCCCGCACATTCCCGGCAACGACTTCGCCGGAACCGTCACCGAAGTCGGCGGCGACGTCACCACCTACCGAGTCGGTGATGAGGTGTTCGGCCTGGCCGTGCCTCGGGCGTTGCGTGCGATGGCCGGCAAGCGCCCGTCGGTGGGCACCGGCACGCTGGCCGAGTACGCCGTCGTCGAGGCGGACACCCCGCTTGTCGCGCACCGCCCGGCCGAGTTGCCGGCCGAGGACGCGGCGGCGCTGGCCACCGCGGGCCTGACCGCGCGGGCGATCGCGACGACCGCGCATATCCAGCCGGGCGAGCACGTGTTGGTCGTCGGGGCGACCGGCGGCGTCGGCACCGCTTTGATTCCGCTGCTGGCCGCGGCGAAGACCCACGTGACCGCCACAGCAACCGACGCCGACGCCGACGTACTGCGCGAGCTCGGCGCAGCCGAGATCATCGGCTATCAGCCTGCGGACTACCCCGCCGGCATCGACGTCGCTGTCAACGTGGTCCTACCGGGCGACCGCCTGACCGGCCTGGCCGCGACGCTGCGTCCCGGCGGCCGCCTGCTCACTGTCACCCCTCCGGTGCCGACGCCGGAGCTGATCGGCCGTGACGATGTCGAAATGCACTTTGTCCTCGACATGGACGGCGACCTCGGCGGCATGCGTGAAGTCGGCGACGCAGCCGTGCGTGGAGAACTGCGTGCCACGATCGGACACCGATACCGGCTCGACCGCGGCCCGCAGGCATGCGCTGACTTCATCCGCGTGCACACCACGGGCAAGCTCGTCGTCACCAGGTAACCGTGCATCCCGTCGGCCCGAAGGACGTCCCATCGGCGCCTCGCAGGCCACGAGCAGGCGAAGCCCCGATGGGCGAACCCACAAACGTCCTGCCAAAACCTACAGAGACCCAGGGCTTGAACCACCTTCGGCGCGGCACGTGAAGCCCTCCTGTTCAGAGCCAGGGAAGAGTGGGCCAACCGTCCGGGTCCAGTCCGGACGGCCATCTCTCCTCTACATCGAGGGCAAGTCGGCGGGCGGACTCTCACCGCCGGAGCCACGGTGCGGCGGCGCGGGGCCGCGTGATCTGATCGGTGGGGCTCCTCCACTGTGAGCCGCCCGACGGACCACCCGATGTGCCCGGCACCCCGCCGCGGCCGCACACCCAAGGAACCGCGTATGAGCGACCTTTCAGCCCGCACCGACCCCAGCACTGCCTCAGGCGCGCTGCGCAGCGTGTACCTGAGACTGGCCGTTGAGGAGCTGTACTGAGATTTGTGGAGTCCCTGATGCCAGGGTTACGGTCCTGGCGAAGGAGAACCACCAGCACCATGACAGCATCCGTAAATACCCCGACGAGCTCCGCGAGCGTGCGATCCGTGAGGTCCGCGCGACAGGTCGGCCGATCGCCCACGTCGCGAAGGACCTGGGCATTCACAAGGAGGCCCTGCGTGGCTGGGTCCGCCAGGCCGAGGCCGACCGCGGCGAGCGCGACGACCGGCTGACCACCGCCGAGCAGGACGAGTTCAGTCAACTCCGCATAGAAATAGCGGAGTTGAGTCGGGCGAACGAGATCCTCAAAGCCGCTTCGGTGTATTTTGCCCAGGAGATCGACCGTCCCCGGACGAGGCCGAGCAGGAGGTCGACAGCTGCGCCTTCTACGTGCTCGTCGTCAAGGACGGCTCAGTACTCGGCAGGTTCAGCCTGTACGACTTGAAGGACGGCTCTGCGAGACTGGACTACCGGATCGGGCAGCAGATCGCCGGCCGCGGCGTAGCAACCGCGACCGTCCAGGAACTTTGCCAGCTGGCGACGGCGCGGCACGGGCTGCCCACACTACGGGCGGCCACCTCCCACGACAACCCTGCGTCCCAGAAGGTGTTGACCAAGGCAGGGGGTTCGTCCTGGTTGGCCCGGCCGCCCCGGCCGATCTCGGTGGCAGGTCAGGCACCTGGTACCAGCGCGACCTTCAGCCGTAGACCGTGATCTTGCTGGTGGACCGACTGCTGCAAGGCTGCGGCCACCGCCTCTCTTCGATCGGCTGGCCGAAAACGGTAGCCAGCCGCGTCTCTTCCCGATCGTCGCCTCCAGGCGCTCGCGCTCGATGCGGTCGGCGTCCGGGTGCCGGTCCTCTCCCGGGAGTAGTGCGGCCTGTCGCTCGATCACCACGTCCCCGGCCTTGAGACCGACCGCCGCCAGCCCCCGGCCCCGCGAGATCCTCTGTGGAACACCGGCTTCGTCCTGGGCGGCGCGCAGCGGCTGACCCGCAGGGCGGTGACGGTCGCCGACCATCACGCTGCGAAAGTAGTACTTCCACCCGTCGCCGGAGCGGACATCCGCTTTGCTGATCATCGGGCTATGGAACCCCGTCTTTGACCTGCGTAAAAGCGTGATCCGGGGTGCTTCCCGCCGGGCGGGAGGCCATCACCGAGTCTTTGCCGCGGCTCCCGCCGGGCTGGCCGCCACGACAGCCGAGACGGTAAGCAGCCTCCCCGTGGACCCTCCCGCCCATGAGTCAGAGACCCGTTCGTGAAGGCCTCTGATCGCTGTGCCGCCGACCGCTCCGGGGCGGGTACGGCCGCACCCGCCCTTCGGGCCAGCAGAATCGCCCGGACCCGGTCTGGATCACGGAGTACCGATGCGCCGGCTGCAGGGCCGCCCGATGCGAGCAGTGGGCGGAGGCGATGCGCGCCCGCTACGAGATCTGCCTCTGGCCGTGCGAGTGCTGCGCCCGCGTGAGACCCGCCCGACCCGGAATCGCGGTGAGCTTCAGTGAAGATCCGACTGGACCTCGGTCAGTCGTCGATGCCTTCAACGATGCGGAAGTCGCGCTCGACGCCGTCGGAGAGGGCGACCAGCGCCTCCTGGTAGGCCGCACTCTCGTGCGCCGCGACGGCCTGCTCGAAGCTGTCGAACTCGATCAGGACAGTGCGCTCGGCGATTCCGGCGTCATGCGCCACGACCCGACCGCCACGGACGAGGACCCGACCGCCCCCGGCCTTGACGGCCGGACCGGCCAGCTTGTTGTAAGCAGCCAGCTTCTCAGGGTCTGAAATGGTGCGGTAGACGCTGACCCAGTAGCCCTTGGGCATGGAACCTCCAGTGTTGGAATGAGTGCATCTGACTTACGGGTTGGTCTCGGACGAGCGTCGGCGGGCGAGAGCAAGGCTTGTCAGCGTCGTGATCGCCATGGCGCCGATGCCGACCAGCGCGGCGGTGGTGTAGGCGCTGTCGTCGGGGAAGAGGTGGCCGGGACCGGTGCCCGCGGCGAGGATCAGGCCGCCGATGGCGCTGCCCAGGGAGTACCCGACGCTGCGGACGACGTAGTTGAAGCTCATGGCGCTCGACGTCTCACTCTTGGGGGTGACGGCCAGGATGACACCGGGCATCGCGGCCGAGAAGCCGCCGACGCCGAAGCCGAGCACGCCCATCGCCGCGAACAGTTCGGCCAGGTCCGACCGGGCCGCCGCGAACAGGGCGAACGCGCCGCCGACCACGACAGCGCTGCCGGCCAGGAGCAGGGGGTCGGCGATCCGCGTCCGGACCCGCGGCGTGAGCTTGCCGGCGACGAACCCCAGCACCGAGAACGGGATGAGGACCAGCCCGGCGACGAAGGTCGTCAGCCCGAAGCCGTAGCCGGCGCCGTGCGGCGTCTGCGCGTACCGGGTGATGAGTGTGAGCAGGAGGTACATGCCGATCCCGCCGACGAACATGGCGAGGTTCGCCCCGGCGACCGCCGGGTGCCGCACCGCCCGCACATCGACCAGGGGCGTCGTGCTGCGCAACTCGATGACGGCCCAGACGCAGAGCAGCACCACCGCGACGACGGCGAGGCCCGCCGCCACGGCGAGGTGCCGACTCCACAGGTTCCGTTCGCCGGCGAGGAACAGCACCAGGAGCAGCGCAGCGGCCAGGACGACCGCGCCTGCCACGTCCACGGGCGCGGAGCGGCCTTCGGGGGCTTCGGGCATGGAGCGCCACGCGGCCAGGAGGGCGGCGGCGGTGACGACCAGGCCGAGGCCGTAGGCGGCCCGTACTCCGCCGAGCTCGGCGAGCAGTGCGGCCAGCGGGTAGCCGACGCCGGCCCCGATGATCGAGACCACCGAGATCAGGGCGATCACGGCCGCGCTGCGCTCCTCGGGGAGGTGGTCCCGGGCCACGCCCATCATCAGCGCCGTCAGCCCGAGCCCGACGCCCTGGGCCGCCCTGCCGGCCAGCAGCCACGCGAACGGCAGCGGCAGCACGGTGAGCGCGCTGCCGGCGACGACGACCGCCAGCGTGGCGAGGATCGTGGCCCGCCGGTGCGGGCCGGATCCGAGCCGGCCCAGGACCGGAGTGGCTACGGCGCCGCTGAGCAGCGCGACGGTCAGCGTCCACTGCGCGCTGCCGAGCGAGACGTGGAACGAGGTCGCCACGCTGGTGATGAGCGGCGTCCCGAGACTGGCGACCGCCGCCACGACCAGAGCGATGAACATCAGGGCGGGGACCAGCAGCCGTGCCTCGGAACGCGCCACCGGGAACGCCGTCTCCGCGACCCCGCCGATCGGCTGCTCAGTCACTGCTTCGGCCCTTCGCGGTCCTGGCTTTCGAGCTCTGCCAGATGCTTCAGCGCCGGAAGGGCCGCCACCAGCGCCTCGACCTCGTCGCCGGTGAGCTCGCCGATCAACCGCTCGAACGCGTGGACGCCCGCCTGGCGCCGCGTCCGGACATAGGAGGCGCCGGCCTCGGTCAGGCACACCAGCGTGACCCGCTTGTCGGACGCGTCGCCCCGCCGCTCGACCAGGCCGGACTCCTCCATCACCCGGACCAGGGCGGTCATCGCGGGCTGGGTGACGCCCTCGACCGCGGCAAGATCGGTGATGCGCCGCGGGCCGGTCCGGTCAAGGGTGGCCAGAGTGGCGGCGGACGTCAGGCTCATGTCCCGGGGCAGGCGTCTCGCGGCCCTGGTGGCCAGGCCGTAGAGGGCTGCCCCGATGGCGGCGGACGCGCCAGGAGCGGTGTCTTGACGACTCACACTCAAAGCATAGCATTTTTATATTCATGACTTATGGAAATGGTCGACTGACGCCCGCCCACACGGAGCGCCCGCCTCCCTTCCGGACCGGGGTCAGCTCAGGCCGAGGTTGGACAGAGCGGTCGTCCAGTCGGTCATGATGGCGTTCTGCGCGTCGGAGAGGTTCACCTCGCCGGCGCAGACGGCCGACTTGAGCTTGTTCTCGACGGTGTCCTTGTCCGCGGAGGTGTAGCCGGTGCCCGTGCCGTAGCGGGGCTCGGGCCACAGGTTCTGCTCACTGGTCGGGCTGCCGCCGAGTTCGAGCGGGACGAAGTGGTCCTCCTCGTAGTCGGAAAGGCTCGTGTCCGAGTAGCCGTACTCCACGATCTGCCGCTTCTTCAGCGCGGTGGTGTACGAACCAGGTGGGCGCCGGTGATCGCGCGCCAGCGGGTCTGGGCGGACTCGACGAGCTTGGACACCATCGCGAGCGCAGCGGCGGGACTGCCGGCGCCGCGGGTGACCTTGGTCCGGAGCTCGGCCGCGGAGAAGGTCGACTCGACGCTCTCTTGTCAAGCTGCGCTGTATGCGGGCGGTTGGGCAGGGCGGCGGTCAGCGTCTCTCCACATGTGCCGGATGATCACGTTGGCGAGCTGGCGTTACGGACGGCAGGCCGGACAGTCGTGCTTGCAGGTCGACGACGATGAGTGCGGTGGTGGGGTCAGGATGGTGACAGGCACTAGGCTTCTCCGAACTTCGACTGATTCGGCGGGGCAGGTGCCGCAGGCGGCCTGTGTCAGCATCGGGGTCGCGGGTACAGCGAACGATCGGCGACGGTCGAGCTGACCAGGGCGACGCTGGTGCCGACCCCGGTCGGGGCTACCCACAGCGCTGCCCGGGGAGCGTGGCGAAGACCCAGCGGTTGGCCGCCAGGGCGTCGTTCGGCTCCGGGCGGGGACCGCGGCCGTGCAGGGCGGTGAAGTCGTACGGGGTGTGGACGACCACCGTCCAGCCCCGTTCGGCCAGTTCGCCCGCCGAGTCGGGGCGTTGCCCGCTGTCGAACAGGGCGAGCAGGTCGATGCCGATCCGCTGCCTCGCCGCGGTGTAGACCGGGCTGGTCCGCACCTGCGGAGACTCGGCGATCTGCTTGATCTCGAACGCCAGGGAGCTGCCTGCGGCGCTCAGCCGGTCGATCGTGGCGATGAGGCGGCGCTCCGCCGCCGCCGGGAGGTAGAGCAGCAGCCCCTCGGCGAGCCATGCGGTGGGCACCGTGGGGTCGAAGCCGGCGGCCGGCAGGGTCTCGGCCCAGTCGAGCCGTAGGTCGGCCGCGAGGGTCCGGCGCCTGGCCGTGGGGGCGGCCCCGGTCCGGCCGAGCACCGCCTGTTTGAACGCCAGTACCTCGACGGTGTCCACCTCGTGGACCACACAGCCCGGCGGCCAGTTGAGCCGGTACGCCCGGCAGTCCAGGCCCGCCCCCAGCAACACGACCTGGCGGACGCCCTGGTGCGCCGAGCGGAGCAGGTGGTCGTCCAGGACTCGGGTGCGCAGGCCGAAGTACCGGCCGAGCCGGCCCCACAGCGGGTCGGCCTCACCGGCAGGCACCTGCTCTGGGCGGACCGGCCAGCCAGCCGAGGCCGGTGCCGCGCGCACGAAGTGCTCCGCGAACGGGTCGCGCGCCAGGGCGTCGGGGCGATGGCTCTCGATGGCACGGGCCGCAGCCACCAGGAGGGCGGTGCGGCCCACGCCCTCCGCCACGCCGGCGTTCAGCCCGGCGGCAGTACACACGGCCCCTCCTCGGGTCGCAGCACGGGTGCGGTCCATGCCTGCGGGTCGTCCGCGGTGGTGGTGCGCGCGCCGTAGACGACGCGCATGAACCGCAGCACGGCGTCGTACGGCAGGTGCAGCGCGGTGGTGCAGTCCGTCAGGAGTGTCACGTGGAAGCCCTTCTGGAACGCGGTGCGGGCGGTGGAGTCCACGCACACGTCTGCGTACAGCCCGGCGAGGACCAGGTGGCTCAGGCCTCGTGCGGCGAGGTGGTCCGCGAAACCTTCAGCGAGGAAGGCGTCGAAGCAGGCGCGTTTGGTGAAGACCCGCTCGCCCGGGGTCGGGGCGACGGCGTGGAACGCTGCGCCCCATGAGCCATCCAGGCACTTGGGCCGCTTGCCGTGGGTTTGGTCCCGCAGCCGCCAGCCGGCTCCCTGGTGCTCGGGGTCTCCGACGAACCGTACGAAGAGCACCTCCACGCCGCGCTCGCGAGCTGCGGCCACCGCCCGGACACAGCCGGCGACGGCCGTGTCCAGGGCGGCGGGGTCCTTGCCCATGCCGAATCGGGCCAGGGCCCTCGGGCCGGTGCAGAAGTCGTTCTGCAGGTCCACGACGACCAGGGCCGTCCCGTCCGGTTCCCCGTTGGTCACAGCCCGCCGACCAGGGTGGCGTCCGTCGGTGTCCCGGCGGCTTCGGGTACGTCGAGCGAGTCGAGCAGGGCGTCGACCACGGCGGTGGTGGAGTGCCGTCCGCCGAGGTCCGGGGTGCGCACGCCCCGCTCGTCCAGAGTTCGCAGGGCCGACTCGGTGGCGCGTACGGCTCCGGGACATCCGGCGTGGCGCTCCGCGACGAGCGCCGCCGCGCGGATCGTCGCCACCGGGTTGACCCGATCCTGCCCGGCCAGGTCGTCGGCGGACCCGTGCACCGTCTGGTACTCGACCAGGCCGGCCATCCCGGGGTCGAGGCAGACGTTCTCGGTGCAGCGGTTCTCCTGCCGGTCGGTCCCGAACCGGTCGAGGAGCATGACGTGCATGATGTCGGCCCACTCGTTACCGGCGACGATCAGCGTGCGGTCGGGCAGGCCGTGGGTGATCAGGTTGCGGTTGACCGTGTCGGGCTGGAACAGGTCGATGCGTATGCCGAGCCTGTCCGCGAGTTCGGCCGCCCAGGCGTCGAGAGCGCCGTCCAGCAGATGGAACTTGTAGGCCATGACGATGCGGTCGAGGTGCCCGTCCGGCCACTCGTGTCGGGCTCGCTGTAGCGCGTAGGTGATCACGGCCTCGGTGATCTCCTGGCTGAAGGCCATGGTGCGGACGACCTCGCCGGGCGAGTGCCGGTTGTCCCCGGTGTAGAAGCCCTGGGCCTGGTCCCGTACCAGGAGCAGGGAGCGTGCGGCGTCGGTGAGGAGGTCGACCTTCACGGTGCGCAGCCGCTGCCGGACGAGGTAGAGGGACTGGGCGTTGACGGCGGTGCGGAAGACGGCCTCGGTGCCCTGCTCGGCCCGGCTGCGGCAGAACCGCTCGTAATGGTCCGCGTCCTCGGCGGTCAGCGCCCGGATCCTGGCCACGTCACCTTCGGCGCGGAGCGAGACGTACGAGTGGTAGAGGCGGGGGGAACGCTCGATCGCCACGCCGTGCGGATGCCTGGCGGTCAGTACGCCGAGTACCTGCTCGAAGACGTCCGCGACTTCGGGTCCGGTACCCCGCCCGACCGCCAGGCCGATGACTGGCTTCGAGGTACGTAAGGGGGCTCCCGGAGCGGGAACTTGGGGGCGGGTCATCGGGTCGTGCCCGCGGTGAGGTGGTCGCCGGGGATGCCGGCCTTCTCCGGCCGGTAGTAGTCCCGGATGCCGTCCGCCCAGGTGATCACTGGGATGCGGTCGCCGTCGACCGGCTCGAAGGCGTCGAACAGTGCGTCGATGTTGGGGCGTTGGAAGCCGATGGCCGTCATCAGGGCGGTGAAGTGGGGACGTTCGACGAAGCCGTCGCCGTCCGGGTCGCCCATGGCGGCCAAGGCGTCCGCGAACTCGTTGACCGTGGCGTCGAACCGTTGGGGGTCGAGCACGGTCGCGGTGAACTCCTGGGGGCTGATCCGACCGTCGCCGTCGGCGTCCAGCTCGCGGACGAGCGTCTCCCAGTAGCCGCGGAAGGCGTCGAGCATCCCGCTCTTCGCGTTGTCGCCGGCCTCGGGCACCGCCGCGATGACTCGCTTGCCCATCAGCTCGAAGTCCTCCGGCTCCAAAACGCCGTTGCCGTCGGCGTCGAACAGGGAGAAGACGAGCTCGACGCGGTCGTTCGCCTTGGTGGTGGGCATGGTGTGTCACCTCTGCTGTAGCGCTGTTCGGCGGGACGCCGCCGGATCCGGGACCCGATGGCGCCACCACTATCGGCTCGCCCCCGACGCCCTGGCGGAGAAAGCCGGGCACGTCCACACGAAAGAAGGGAATGCACGGTTCGGAGCATGAAACGGCACGCCCCTGGAAAGCACCACCGTCCAGGAGCGACGGGGGCGTTCTCAAGGCCTCCCGCATCTCGACGAGCGGCAGCGGCGGCCGGCCACAGGAGCAGACGCACGGCCGCTGGGGTGCCTGCCCGCATGGTCGCCACGGCGTCCGTATGGGGTACTGGCGTCGTCGAACCGTCGGTTCTACGGCCTATCCGCTGATCGAACCTGGTCAACAGCGCGCTGAACTCCTCTACGAAGGGACCTGCCTCCGCTACGCGATCGCCGTCGTCCCATCGCGGTGGCCTGGGCGGGCGCGGTCGCCGGGGACATCCCGCCGAGCGTGCCCGTCCTCAGGATCCGTGAGATCAGCGATTCGTCCGACAGGGACTCTGTCGAGTTGACGGACATCCCGGTCCCCGCAGACCGCGTTGAACTGCTCTGCACCACCCGTTTGGAGCGCTGGACATATCTCTGCCCGATTGAGTGGAGTCGCTCCTGTCTGATTCCAAAGCGCCCCTGATGGACGCTGTTTGCGCCCTGGGGGATGCACCGTGTCCGACGGTACTACCGAAACACGACACGACACTGTCCCTGCCCCAGCGACCTCTCCGACGCCCGCTGGGAGTTGATCGGGTCCCACCCTTATCCCCTGGCGGGCCGAGCGCAGGGGCAACGGCCTGGACATCGGACGCCCGCCCGAGCACGACCTGCGCCGCAGCATGGACGCCATCCTCTACGTATACGTAGACCGCACCGGCATCCCCTGGCGCTACCTCCCACACGACTTCGCGCCGTGGGAGGCGGTCTACGACTCCTTCGCCGCCTGGGCAGAAAGAAGGGGTCTTCGAGCAGCTCAACGGCCTGCTCCGGCGCCTGGTCCGGGAAGCCGAAGGCCGGGACGCCGAGCCGAGCGCCTGCGTACTGGACGCACAGAGCGTCAGGAACTCCACCAACATACCCACGGCCGACCAAGGCATCGGCACAGGTAGGAAAAAGGCCCGGCCGAGCGCCGGCCTCCGGGACCGCCACACCCCGGCTGTGGCCCGGCGCCGACCGCCCGGCCTCCACCTCGGAGGTTGCCACCACCGACGACTGGCTGGCCGGCCGCCATCGCCACGAGGCGAGGCGTCGGCGTGAGCAGCGCCGCCACCGCCGAGATGCACCCCTGCCCGGGGATCCCCTACCGCCGGCTCGCCGACGCCGCCACCCGTCCGCTCCACCCGGTCTGGAGCCAGCACCCCCGGCCAACCCGGCGGTAATCGAACTGGCCGCCTTCATCAGCGAGTTCATCTATCAGTTGCCTCCAACGCCCAACGCCCGGCGCAGGAATAGCTCCCGACCTCGAACCGGAAACTGCAGGATGAGACAGACCACGGAGGGATTCGCGACCGCCGGCCTGGTGGGGGCGTGGATCGGCAACCAGCGCAGCAGGGCCGACACCCTGTCGCCGGAGCGGGTCGAGCAGCTGACGGCGATCGACATGCGCCGGGCATGGCCAGCCCAGAAGCCTGCTGCCGGCGTAGGGAGCGCCCCGGGGAGGCCAGGAGGGCACTGCACCGACAACCCCCTCCGAGCGTCACGGGTGCCAGTAGGAGGCCCTCTGCGGTGTACTCCTACGTGGTGTCACCATGGCCGTGCCACCCGTTCGGCCCAGTCCTTCGTCACGCGTGGAGCTCCGTTCCGAAGGCTCGAATCGGCGGCGAAATGGGGCATCGGCATATCGCAGACGTTGGGATCACGCCGAGCAGAGCCCGTTACGACACCACATCTCCCTTGTCCGCCGTGGTCCCATCGGAGCATGAGCAATCGGCCTGGCAGAGCTGGTCCGGACAAGCACGATCCGCACCGAGCCGCAGAACAACTCGGTGGTGTGTACGCGAGCGCGAAGGAAGCCGCGGAGTGCATCGAGCGCGGTATGTCCGTCAAGGAAGCCGTCCAGCAGGCCCGGACCACTGCACCAGGAGGGCACGACGTCACACCGCAGCAGGTGGTCCAAGGGATACATGACCTCATGAGTGCCGGTCCGGACGAGGAGATGGACGCAGCGGAAGACGGCGACCGCCGTCAGGGACCCGCGACGCGATGACCACATCCGCCGAGACCCATGTCGTGGAGGCGGCCGTCGGCCGATTCCACGAGCTCATCGTCCAGGACGACAATGCCCGGATCACGCACCGCCGCCTGCTGGAACATCAGCGCGACGTGGGCATGATCATCGACGGGCACCCCGTTGCGCGAGTGCTGCGGCCCCGATTCATGAGTGAGACGGAGCACGCCCAGGGCTGTGAGCAGAGCGCTCTGCTCACGCAGGCGATCCAGCACATGGCCGGATACGCCCTGCGCGCGGGAGAGGCCGGCGACCTGGTACGCCGCCAGCTGGCCCTGACCCCTGAAGAGACCAGGTTGGCCTCGATGGCCCCGCCGGCCGCAGATCCCGGCTGGCACTCCCGGCTCGACGGATTCCAGGCCGCGGAAGGAACGTTCTTCGTCGAATGCAACTCCCACAGCTCCGCGGGCATCGTCTCCGTAGTTTCCTTCCCCGGATCCGGGCAGCGGGCGTACCGGACGACATCATCGACCGGATCACCCGCCGCAACGCCGTACGTTTCCTGACCGGCATCCCATAAAGCCGCCCGGCGCACATCGATGACCGGCGACGATCCTGATCGATCTCGGCGCCAACCACGGTTCCCCCATCCCGGGACCGGATGAGATCGCGCCCCTGCCAGTCGAGCTCGCGCAGCGGCCGCCTTGTGGCGGTCAGTCACGTCTCACCCAACGTGGGACCCGAACACGTCACACAGCCGCGCAAATCCGCGATTCAGTTGGCATTGACTATGTTCAGTAATGGTCTGTGTCGGGCCGCCTGAGCTTCTCTGCGTGGGCGCCGCCCGTTCGGCGAGCCCTGCGCAGGGTTGACTACACCCCGGGCCGGGCCGTCAACCGGGCCTCGGAGGGCTACCGGGGCGACGGCAAGACTGACGCCAAGGGCGCCGCGGTCATCGCCGACCAGGCCCGCGTCCGGCGTGACCTGATGCCTCTGCAGTCCAGCGACGAGTTGGTCACCGAGCTGAAGATCCTCACCGGCCGCCGACGCGATCTCGCCGACGACCGCACGAGAGCCGTCAACCGGCTGCGCGGCCACCGGACCGGGATCTTTCCCGGTCCGGAGCGCGATCCCGATTTCGGAAACGTCGGCCCCTGGTGCTGCTGACGGGCTACCAGACACCGGCCGCCATTCGCCGCACCGGTGTCAAACGGCTGGCCACCTGGCTGCGCAACCGCGTGCGACAC
>NZ_MLYO01000039.1 GCF_001866665.1 Streptomyces monashensis
CTGGTCCGGTGGAAGAGTCGAGTCCAGCGCCCGGCCGGGCCCCGCCGCGAACACGGCGGCCCGCCCGGCCGGATCCCGCCCTCTCCGCTCCATCACCGGAACAGGAGTACGCCCATGCGCCTCTACGCTCAGACTCCGGCACGCCGGAGCCGCCAGGTGCTCGCTGACCTGGTCGCCCTGGCCCTCATCGCGGTCGCGGTGGCGTTCGCGATGACCGTGCACGGCGCGATCATGCGGCTGGCCGAGCCGGGTCGCAAGGCGCAGAGCGCGGGCCACAGCCTCGCCTTCGGCCTCCAGGCCGCCGGGGACGCGGCCTCGCAGGTGCCGCTGATCGGGGGCTCCCTGAAGAAGCCGCTCCAGGCCGCCGCCGGGGCGGGTGACGGTCTGTCCGACGCCGGACAGTCGCTCCAGCACGTCGTGGGCCAGGTGGCCGACCTGACCGCGCTCGCCCTGATCGTGCTGCCCGTGGCCTTCGTCCTGGTGCTCTGGCTCGCGCCGCGCCTGCGCTGGATCAGGCACAGCGCCACCACCCGGCACCTCTTCGACGGCCCCGGCGGCGCCGACCTGCTCGCCCTGCGCGCCCTGACCGGCCCGCAGCGCGACCTCGCAGCGGTGCCGGTCCCGCCGGGCGGCCTGGCCGACGCCTGGCGTCGCGGAGACGACGAGGTCATCGCCGCGTTGTCCGAAGTGGCGCTCAGGCGGGCGGGGTTGCGGGCCTGACGGGCGGGGCGGGTGGGATGCCGCTGCACATGCATGCACGCTGATTCGGTGAAGAAGTAAATGCGGAGTGCGTTCGAATTCACGGTGCCTCCTTTTTCTTCACGGAATGCAATGCGCGGATTGGTGTGTGGAGGTCCGTTCTCACAGTCGGGTGGTGGTCGACTATGAGGCAATGAAACGGCCGATTAACTGACGCGTAGCGGCCGGGAATCCTCGTCTCGGTGCACTCCTTGGCACTGCCTTTCACGCACAGCGTCAGGAGGGGCCATGTCCTTGTTCGCCAGGGCGTCCTGGCCGGGAGACCACCGCGACGAGATCGTAGCCGGTGCACTGGTCGCGGCGGTGATCGTCGTGCTCGGGTACGCCTCGGGCATCGGCGCACCGGCAGCCGCGCCCCTTGACACCGCCGCACCGCCGGCCGCGCCGGCGCAGTCCGCCTCCACCGGCCCGTCAGAGGGGCCGGCGTCCGGAAATTCCGGCAGTTCCGGGGGCGATATGGGTGCCGGTTCGTCGGGGGATTCCTGGCCGGGAACTGCGGGTGACGGAATTCCGATGACAAGCGGGACGTCATCCACCGGCGGACAAGGGGAGCGGGGAGATAACGGCGCAGGCGGTGGCGAAGGGGGCGGCATGCCGATGCCCGGGTCCTCCGCTTCCCCCTCGCCGACGCCATCTCCCGTTCCGTCGTCCCCGTCCCCGTCCCCGTCCTCGCCGTCGGGTGGCTGTCGGACCGGCGAGGTGCACCTGGTGCAGCCGCTGCTGAGCGACACGCTCAGCTCCGTGACGGGCCTGCTGGACGGCCTGCTCGGCGCGGGCCGCTCCTCGGCCACGGTGTCCGCGGCACCGTCACCCTCCCCGTCGCCGTCCGCCACCGCCCTCCTGCCGCCGTCCGCCGCCACCGGCCTCTCCCCGTTGTGTGTCGGCATCGCACCGTCGCCCTCGGTGATCCCGGGGGTGCCGCGGTGAGACCTCGCGCGCTGTCCCTGCGCGCCATCACGCCGGCCGCTGTGTTGGTCGCCCTGCTGGCCGTGCTGCTGCTCGCTCCGGCCGCGTCGGCACACACCGAGTTGGAGTCGTCGGCTCCGAAGGACGGCGCGCGGCTCGCCCACACCCCGGCGACCGTACGGCTGACCTTCAGCGAAGCGGTCGATCTGCCCGACGTCCAGGTCACCGCGGACGGCAGGCGGCTGGCGGTGTCCAGGCCCGGTCGCGCCGAGCCGCAGGGCCGTGTCGTCGACGTCGCCGTCCCGAAGGCGTCCGGGCGGCAGCGACTCACCCTGGCTTGGCAGGTCCGCGACATAGAGGACGGCCATCCGACCTCCGGCACGCTCTCCTTCCCTCTCGCCTCGAAGGAGAAGGACGCCTCCGCCCCCGACACGGCCGTGGCGCCCAAGCCGTCCGACACCGTGCGCACGACATGGGCCGCCGTGCGGTGGGCCGGGTACCTCGCCCTCGCCCTCTACGTCGGCGGCCTCGCCTTCCTCGCGCTCCTCTGGCCGCAGGGCACGCAGGACCGCCGTACGCGTCGCATCCTGACGGTCGCGTGGACGGGCGGACTCGCGTCGGCCCTGGCCGCTCCGGGGCTGCAGGGCGCGTACGGGGCGATGGGTACGCTCGGCGATGCGTTTCGACTCTCCACGTACCAGGATCTGTTGAGCACCGAGGTCGGCGTGGTCGCCGCCTGCCGGCTGCTGATGTGGGTGCTCGCCGCCATCGTGCTCGCCGCCCTCCTCCAGGGCGGTGAGCAGGCCGCACGTTCGCCGGGATGGCGGGTCGGTGCCCTCACGATCGCCCTGGGCCTGCTCCGCACGACCGGTATGGCGGGCCACAACGCCGAGGGCACACGCCCTGGTTGGGGCGCGATCGCCGACCTGGTGCACCTGCTCGGGGTGTCCGTGTGGCTGGGCGGGCTGACTCTGCTGCTCCTCGGGGTCCTGCCCCGGCGCCGCCCGGAGGAACTGTCGGCCGCCGTGGCCGGCTACTCCACCCTGGCCTTCGTCTCCGTCGCGGCGGTCGCCGTGGCCGGAGCGGTGCTGGCCTGGCAGATCGTCGGCTCCTTCGGCGCCCTGTTCCACACCGGCTACGGCCGGCTGCTGCTGCTCAAACTCGCCGTCCTGGCCGCGGTGTTGCTGATCGCCCAGGGCAGCCGGAGCTGGGTGCGCACCCGGCTCGACATCGCCGTACTGCTGCGCGGCGACCGCGCCATCGTGCGGCCCTTCGTCTACTCGGTCGCGGCCGAGACGGGGCTCGTCCTCGTCATCCTCGCCGCGACGAGTCTGCTGGTCACCTCGGCTCCCGGCCGCTGACCGGCGCGTGGCTGCCCCGCCTCCTCGCACGGGCCGGGCGCCCGGCCCCGCCCCCTCTCACCGACAAGGAGAGACACACGATCATGCGTACCGACGACACCACCGCACCCCCGCCCCGCCACCGGCACTCCCGGGTGGGCAACCGGGTCCTGCTGGCCACCGGCCTGGGCGCCGGCATCGCGGCCGCTGCCTGTCTGGGCCTGCTCCAGGCGGCCGGCGGGGTCGCCGCTCCGGCCACCGCCGCACCGGCGGCCGAAGCCCACTCCATGGCCCAGGCGCAGCCGGCCGCGGCCCAGGCCAAGGCCGCCGACCACACCATCGAGATCAAGGGCTACAAGTTCGCCCGGCCGACCCTGACCATCAAGGTCGGCGAGACCGTGAAATGGGTCAACGAGGACACCGCTCCGCACACGGTCACCACCACCGGCGGCCCGGCGAAGTTCGACTCCGGCACGCTGAACAAGGGCGACAGTTGGTCCTACACCTTCACCAGGCCGGGCACGTACACGTACTACTGCGCGGTCCACCCGGACATGACCGCCTCCGTCACCGTCGTCGCCGACAGCGGCGGCAGCGGCGGGACCACTGGTGGATCGACCGGCGGATCGACGGGTGGGTCGGGCTCCGGTGGGTCGACCGGAGGCTCCACCGGAGGGTCGACGGGCGGCTCCACCGCAGGCGGCACCGGCGGTTCGGGCTCCGGAGGCTCCACGGGTGGCCACAGCGGCGGTTCGACCGGCGGCAGCGGCGGCTCCGGCGGGACCAGCGGCGGCGGGGACGGCGGCGACCAGTGCGTCAGCGTCCAGCAGGTCCTGCTGCCGATCCTCCAGCACATCGACAAGGCCCACCTGGAGGAGTCCCCGGGTCAGCAGGTCCAGGACGCGCTCAAGCTCGACAGCTACCTGAAGATGCACACCGTCTGGCTGGAGTCGATCCTCACCCCGGCCGTGAACGGCGTCGGCTCCGTCGCCGACGGCACGCTCACGGTGCTCCTCCAGCACGTCAACTCCGCACACCTTCAGGAGCCCCTGAGCCAGCAGGTCGCGGACATCCTCAACCCCGACCAGTACGTCAAGACGCACACCGTCTGGGCGGAGCACCTGCTCGCGCCCACCGAGGACTACCTCACCAACTCCTGCTGACGCTCACCAACTCCTCCTGACGGCGGCGGGGAGAGCGGACGTGGCGGGCCGGCCGAGTCACAGTCGGCCGGCCCGCCACCACCGCCATTGTCCCCGTCCCGTCCGGCGCCGGTCACCGACCCCTCCGGCCGCCGTCCGCGTGCGGCGCCCGGACCGTCCGCTCCTTCCGAGGACCGCCATGACCATCGAACCCGCCTCCACCCGACCACTGCCCGCTCATCCGTCGCCCGCCGCGATCCCGTCGCCCGACGCGACCCCGCCGCCGCGCATGGACCCCGGCCGACTGCCCCGGCCGGGCGCATACGCGGCCGCCCCCGGCCGCTGCGTCACCGAACTCACCCACCGGCTCGGACCGCTGGTCGTCCTGCGCCGCCGCGCCGACGTCGAGGAGGCCGCGCTGACCGTCGCCCCGGACGGGCAGGACAGCGTCCTGCGGCTCACGCTGGGCGGCGACGCGCTCGGCGGCGAACTGCTCACCCTCGTCGGTACCGCGATCGAACCGATGGCGGGCGGAGCACGGCTGCGCGTGCACGGCAGCCTCGGCACGGGCGACGCCTCGCTGGAGACCCTGCCCGCCACCCTGCTGCTGCGCGTCGTCGAACGCACCGACGACCGCCTCCTCGTCGTCGGCACCGCACGCGTCCCCTACGGCCCGTTGCACCGCACCACCGGTTTCGCCCTGTCCCGGACACGCCCCGCACGCCACCTCGGCCTGCTCGTCGCCGCGGAGTTCACATGCAGCCCCTGACCATTCGGCCGCGGCCCGCCCGCGGCGCACGCCTACTGCTGGCCGTCCTGCTGATGGCCGCCGGCGTCGGCTTCCTCTCCGCGCGCCCGGCGCATGCCGCCTCCTCGCACCAGGTCGTGATGTCGGGCTACGCCTTCGGCCCGCGCGCCCTCACCATCACGGCCGGTGACACCGTCACCTGGGTCAACCAGGACCAGGCGCCGCATGACGTGAAGACCATCTCCGGCCCGGACTCGATCCACTCCCCGATGCTCGCCAAGGGCGCGTCCTGGAGCCACACGTTCACGACCCCGGGCACCTACGGATACGTCTGCACCGTGCACCCCGGCATGACCGCCCAACTCCTCGTCCAGGCCGCACCCGCCCCCACCGCGCACCCGACCGCCCAGCAGCACGCGGGCCGGGCTCCCGCTCCCGCCGCCGCACAGCCCACCCGGTCCACCCGGTCCGCGGCGACCGCGACCGGACACACCGGCCACGGCAGTACGGCCGCTGCCGCCGCACCGGCATCCGGCACCCCGTCCGCCGCAGCCAGCCAGCAGGCAACCGCGCCGACCGAGAACACCGCCTCCGCCGCCCGCCCCCTCGACCCGCTGCTCCTCCTCGCCGGGATCGTCGCGGGAGTCGCGGTGCTGTGCCTGCTCCTGGTCGGCTCCCGCTCCGCCGCCACGGGCCCGCGCGGCGGCGGCCCGGCCTCGTCGAGCTGACATCACACCCCGCACCGGACGACGAGGAGGACCAGAGGCCCGGTGCCGCGGGCGCACGTGCCCTGGCAGCGACGGCGTCATGCGGTCGAACGCGCCACGATGTGCGGGGCCACCGCCGTTGCGGAAGCATCGGTAGGGGCGGCTCGCACCCCGCGGCGAAGCGCGGGTTCCGCACCGCCGATCGGTGAGCCGATGCCTGTCCAGGCCGGCGATCAACGCCCGTTTCGGCGTCCGTACCGGAGCACTGAGATGACGAAGCGCAACACAAGGCGGTCCTCGACTTCCACGGGACCGGCAGCACGGTGGACCCTTGCGCGCGGGCTGCCCGCCCGCGACTGCGGACTTCTGCTCATCAGGCTGGTCTTCGGCCTGTTCATGGCCGGGCACGGCTCTCAGAAGGTCTTCGGGCTGTTCGGGGGGCCGGGGCTGACGGCCACCGGCAAGGGATTCGACGCGCTGGGCTACCACCCGGGGAAGGTCTTCGCGGTGATCGGCGGTCTCTCGGAGTTCCTCGGCGGCCTCGGCCTGGCCGTCGGCCTGTTCACGCCCCTCGCGGCCGCCGCCCTGATCGGTGTGATGATCAACGCCATGGCGACCGTCACCGGGGCCCACGGCCTGTGGGAGACGAACGGCGGAGTGGAGTACAGCGTCTGCATCGCCGTCGTCGCCCTGGCCGTCGCCGCGATCGGACCGGGCCGCCTGGCCATCGACCGCTTCTTCCGCTGGGGTGCCGGCGGCTGGCCCGAAGCCGGCTTCGCTCTGGGTGTCGGAGGTGTCGCCGCCGCGATCACGCTGAGTCTGTGAGAGCGGGGGTCCGCCCGGGGAGCGGGACGACACGACCAGGGATCAGGTGTGGCGCGCCGTATCGTTGCGGCCGGCCCGGACGTCTGCGCGGGGGAGCAGCCCGCGATGGTGGGTCACCTGCCGTCGGACGCGCGCGGACTTTCCACGCGGGAGAGCCAGGTGTGAGCAGGCCTTCGAGTGCCTCGGTCTCGGCGGGCGTCAGCAGGTCCGGCAAGCGGCGTTCGTTGCCCATGTGGTCTGCGAAGGCCCGGTCGATCAGTTCGCGTCCGGGCCGGGTGAGGGCGACGATCCGGCCGCGCTGGTCGTCGTCGGAGCGGCGGCGGGTGACGAGTCCGGCTCGCTCCAGGCGGTCGATTCTCTTCGTCATCGCGCCGCTGGTGACCATGGTGGTGGCGGTCCGCGGTGCTCGGGCTGCTCAACGTGAGCGTGCTCTTCGTGCTCGGCTACGCCGCCTCCCAGCTGCTCCCGACGAGCGTCGCCTCGACCGTCATGGCGGTGTCCCCGCCGGCGATGACGCTCATCGCCTGGGCCCTGGTGTCCGAGCGGCCCGGCATCGCGCACTTGGCCGGCGCCGCGATCGGGCTCGGCGGTGTCTGTCTCATGCTGCTCACGGGGGCGGGAGGGGTGAGCGTGCCGGGAGTCCTCGCCTTGGCCGCGGCCATGCTGGTGTCGTCCTTCGCTCATATCCTGACCAAACGGTGGAACACCGGTGCCGATGTGCTTGCCTCGACCGCCTGGCAGCTCGCTGCCGGAGCGCTGTTCCTGCTGCCGGTCGCCGCAGCCGCAGAGGGCCTTCCGCCCGCACTCTCCGCACCGGAGCTCCTTGCGTTCGGCTACGTCGCCCCGGTCGCCACCGCGCTGGCCTTCGCCGCCTGGTTCACCGGGCTGCGGCACCTGCCCGCGGGGACCGTGGGCCTGGTCGGACTGCTCAACCCCGTCACCGGCGTGCTGCTCGGCACCGCGGTCGCCGGAGAGGCGCTCAACGTCCAGCAGCTGTGCGGGCCGGCATTCGTCCTGGCCGGAGTCGTCCTGGGACGGCCCGCACGCGCGGGCCGACGCGGCAGCCGCCGGACTGCTCTCCACCCCGTCCGCGACCAGCGTCCGCCCGCGAGTCCTCCACCTGCAACCCCGGGTGAGGACGGGCCGCGTCCACCACGGTCCGGCCGACACCGGCAACCGGGCCGCACCGCGACGGGTGGCAGCGTGGTCGCCCGCCGGCAGTCGTTCACTGGGCGAGTACGAGCCCGCACCTACAGCGACGCCGTGCTCTACGACGCCGCGTTCGCCGCGGTGCTGGTCTTCGTCACCACCAGCCGGGTGATCAGCCCGCAGTACCTGATCTGGCTCCTCGGTCTCGGCGCGCTCTGCCTGACCGGCCGCTCCACCGTCCAGCGCCGGCCGGTGCTGCTCATCCTGGCCGCGTGCTTCTTCACGGTGCTCGAATTCCCCGTCGGCTTCGGCCAGGTCGTGCGCAGCGATCTGCCGGGCATCGTCGTCCTGCTGATCCGCGACGGGCTGCTGCTGGCGGCGACGGTCTCGGCCTGCCGCCGGCTCTGGCGCAGTACGGCCTCGGGGCCGGAAGCGACGCCTGACGACGCGGCGTTCCCAGACCCGGACCACGCGGTGGCACCCCTGGGCTGAGCCACCCCAATCCAGGCTGTCCCTCCTGACGCACAACCATTCCCGCTCATCGACTGTCACACCCATGTCATACGCTGCCGCTGGCAGTCGCGCCCCGGTCGTCACCGCACCGTTTCGGTCACGGCCGGGCGATGCGCGGCGCCATCGGCTCCCGGTCTCAGGCCGGGACTCCTCGTGGGGGTTACACAACTGTGCGAAGGCGCAGCATCTCGACCGCGACGGCGCTCGCGGTCGTCTTCAGCTCGGCGGCGCTGAGCGTGATATCGGCCGGTACGGCCTCGGCGGCTCCCGCCTCCGTGTACGCGGTCGGCGGGTTCGTCGTCGACGGCGCGACCGGCCGGGTCTTCGTCGGCGACGCGGAGACCGGCAAGGTCTTCGCCGCCGACCACAACGGCAACCAGGTCGGCGAGGCGGACGGCATCACCGACGTCACCGACCTCGCCCTGTCCGACGACGGCAGCACGCTGTACGCGGCCGCCTCGGGCAGCCACCAGATCGTGGCGCTGGACGCGGCCACCCTGACCGTCAGGTCCCGCTACACCGTGCCCACCACCACCGGCCCGACCCATGTGGCCGTGTCCGGCGGCAAGGTGTGGTTCACGTACGGCGACCAGTGGGACGGCAACCTCGGTTCGGTCGACCCGGCCGGCGCCGGCACGGTGACGACGGGCCAGTACACCAACAAGCTCTGGGGCCAGGCGCTGCTCGACACCGACCCCACCCAGCCCGGCATCCTCGCCGTCGGTGAGACCGGCCTGTCCACCGACTCGATGGCCGTCCTCGACGTCTCCTCCGGCACGCCGCAGCAGGTCGCGTACTACCACGGCGACTACTCGCTCAACAGCGGCATCCACGACATCGACCTGGTGCCCGGCGGCACCCATGTGCTGGTCAACGGCACCGAGCGGCAGGCGTACACGAACGGCGCGTTCGCCGCCGACGGCGCCTACCCGAACGGGACCGACGCCGACATCGCCCCGAACGGGCTGGTCGCGCAGGCGAACGGCGCCACCGTGTCGGTCTACCGGCCGGACGGCGCCGTGCCGATCCGTACCTACAACACCGGCTCCAACGGGGCGAAGACCCCGCTGGCCTGGTCCCCGGACTCCACCGAGCTGTTCGCCCTTGTCGGTACCAACAGCGGCTGGGTCGTCACTCCGCTCGGCAATCCGACGCTGGAGCAGCCCACGCTGTCGGTCAACGCCCCGTCCACCGCGACCGGCGGCAGGCAGCTCACCGTCTCGGGCACCCTGTCGACGGCGACGCAGCTGCCCGCCGGCACCACGCTGAAGGTCCTCCGCACCGACGCGGAGAACCCGAACGGCAAGGTGCTGCCCGACGCCACCGTGCACGCCGACGGCTCGTACTCCTTCACCGACACCCCGCAGGCCGGCGGCACAGCCACGTACAAGGTCTCCTACGCGGGCGACGGCACCCACGCGACGGCCACCGCCACCGCCCAGGTCAAGGTCTCCTTCGCGACACCGAGCCTGACCCTGAACAACAACGGCAACGTGTACGACTACAACAAAGCCGTCACCTTCACCGCGCACCTCGGCCCGACCCACAAGAACCGCACGGTCGAGATCTGGGCCAACCCCTACGGCGCCGACAAGCCCAACAAGCTGCTGAAGAGCGGCACCGTCGACTCCGGCGGCAACCTCTCCGTCACCCTCAACATGCTCCGGGACACGGACGTCACCGCCGTCTTCAAGGGCGACACCCGCACCGCGCCCAAGACCGTGAAGTCCACGGCGTACGCGCGCGTGGCCGTCTCCCTCGCGGTCTCCCGGCAGTACAGGACGGCGAAGATCGGCACGACCCCGTACTACTGGTTCCACAAGAACGTCGCGCCCCTGTTCACCACGACCATGACCTACTACCCGGGCCGCAAGCAGCGCCTCGAACTACAGGTCTACGTCAACGGCAAGTGGGAGGCGGACGGTTCCAAGTACTTCAGCCTGGGCACGGACGGCAGGTCCGTCGTCTACATCCCGGCCCCCGGTCACTCCGGCATCAAGGCACGGATCCGGTCCTCGTACATCAACGGCACCTCCGGCGACACCGTGAACACGACGACATACGGATCCTGGAAGTACCTGTACTTCACCAACTAGCCCTTCTCGGCACCCGGTTGGCGCCGCCGTCCCTCGTGCGCGAGGGACGGCGGGGCCACACCGGCACCTGGCTGGACACCCTGCCGGAGTTCGGTCGCCCGGGAACCGATCGCAGGGCCGCTTCGCCTTGCGAGGCCCCGCGTTGCGCCAGGCGTGCGCCGGCGGGCGTGGCCGTCGACGGCGGCCTGCGCGCTTGCCTCGAGCCCTGCCGAGACGCCGCGGAGTCAGCGCGCAAGAACCGTGAGACGCTCAAGTGGCGGCACCTGACCGTGCCCATCCTCGGAATCTCCAGCAGTCGCGGCTCCGTTCCGGACATGGCCGCCGCCATCAGCCCATGGGCCGACGACACCACCCGAATCGTCGTGCCCGAGCACGCGGATGAGGGCCACGTCGAAGAATCGCACTGGCGTAGACGTCCGCTTGCAGGGCCGGATGGTGTGTCAGTTCAACGGCCGTTCCTGGTTGTTGAGTGGTCAGTTGTTGCTCGGGGTCAGGCGGCCCTCGAAGGCGATCTGGAACGCGTTGAGGGGTGCCTTCCAGTGCATGGCCCACCGCTTGCGGCTCTTGCCCGTCGGGTCCGGGCTCATCCGCGCCATGTAGATGCACGTCAAAGCGGCGGCGCTCCCAGCCGGCTGCGGGACTGAGGCGGTGCATTCGGCCTCACCTCACTTGACGTTCGAGGGCGGCGGTGCCCCGGATTTCCAGGTTCCAGGTGATGAGCTTCTGCGGGCGGACGCGGATGCTGTCCTGGCCGAAATGGTCGGGTGCCACGGGCGGCAGATCGACGGTCAACACCTCGGCCCGGCCCCTGTTCTCAACCCCGCGCCCCCACAGGTGCTTGCACGCGTAGCGCAGCGAGCGGGCCTGGCAGTGGTAGCCGAGGAGTGTCTGTGTCACCGCCAGGCAGAGGAGTTCGGAGTCGCTGAGCAGCTGTTGCGTTCCCCGGATCTCGTCGTCGGTCTTCACGTACAGTGCGGTCAAGAGGGTGTTCAGATCGGTCGTCACACACTGATCTTGGGCACCTTCGTCCTTTGGCGGCGCGGGACTTCGGATGTACTTGAGATCGGTCCCGGGTTCGGCCGGGGCAGCACGAGGGGAGAGGCGATCGTGGGGGAACTGGACGGCAGGACCGCACTGGTAACAGGCGGCTCGCGCGGGATCGGGCGCGCGGTCGCCCTGCGGCTCGCTATCGAGGGGGCGCTGGTCGCGGTCCACTACGGTGGTGACGACGCGGCCGCCGCGGAGACCGTGGCGCTGATCGCCGAGGCCGGGGGCCGGGCGTTCTCGGTGCAGGCCGGGTTCGGCGAGAGCGGTGCGGTGGACTCGTTGTTCAAGGGGCTCACCGCCGGGTTGGCGGACCACGGTGCGGACGGCCTGGACATCCTGGTCAACAATGCGGGTATCCACTCGGTCAGTTCGATCGGGCAGCTCACCGAGGAGGAGTGGGAGCGGCTTCTGGCGGTCAATGTGAGCGCGCCGATCTTCGTGATCCAGCGGGCGCTGCCACTGCTGCGGGACGGCGGCCGGATCGTCAACGTGGGCTCGGCGGCCACTCGGATCGCGAATCCTCTGCAGATCGGCTACACCGTCACCAAGGCCGCGCTGTCTGCCCTCAGCCCGTCGCTCGCCAACGAACTGGGCCGACGCGGGATCACGGTGAACACGGTCGAACCCGGGGTGGTGCTCACCGACATGACCGCCGGGTGGACCGGCGTTCCCGAGGCGATGGCCGAGCTTGAGTCGATCACCGCGCTCGGACGGATCGGCGAGCCGGAGGACGTCGCAGATGTGGTGGGCTTCCTGGCAGGTCCGCAGGGGCGCTGGGTGACCGGCCAGGTCATCGATGTCTCCGGCGGTACCTACCTCGGCCCGATCACGGGCGGGTGATCCGCCGCCCGGTAACGCTCGGAGGGGGGTTTGTTGG
>NZ_MLYO01000004.1 GCF_001866665.1 Streptomyces monashensis
CCAACAAACCCCCCTCCGAGCGTTACCATCGCCCGCATCCAACAGGTCAACAGGTCGCTGGAGGCGTCGATGGAATTGGAGACGGAGCAGCTGATCAACGAACTCCTCCACGGCCGTGGACCGGCCATGCGCAAGGCCTTGTAGAAGGTCGGTGCGCAGGATGCGCAGTACGCTCTACCGGCCGGAGGCCACGTCCCGGGCCGCGTAGGCGAGCAGTTCGCTGACGGCCGCCTCGTTCGAGGCGGGCGGCCGGGCCTTCCATGCCTTCAGTGTTTCCCGCACGGTCTGTGTCACCGTGCGGGCGTGCTCCGCAAGGTCGTCGTCCAGTGCGGCCGCTTCCCCGTCCGGCGTGCGGCCCGTGATGACGACAGGTCCGTGCAGTGGGTACAGAGGCATGCCGCGCCAGGCGCTCGCGAGCGCCCATGCGGCGACGTTCTGGTCGAGCCCGATCACCTGGCCCTCGCCGTGCACGTGCAGGAGGGCACGGTGGTGGTACACGGCCTGGTCGACGGCTCCGGATGTTCCGACGTGCTGACGGATCACGGAGAGCGCATCGGCTTCAGAGAGGGTGAGTTCCGTGAGGGTGGTATCCGGGGCGATACGCAGTGCTCTCATGGCGGTCCTCCTGGTCGCTCAGGGTCCGGTGCGCAGGCCTGCGCAATGATCATTCTGGCTGCGCATTGGGGATCTGATCAGAGGCTTTACGGATTGCGCATCGCCGGGCTTCCGATGCGCAACGGGTGTGCGCCACGCTCTACTGCTGGGTGTCGGCGTGATAGCGGGTGAGGGCGTGCCAGCGCCGCTCGAAGTCGTCAGTCTGCTCGGTGACCTGCGCAGGGGTGATGGGCTTGTTGTACTGCGCAGTGATGCCGCGGGCTGCGCAGTCCTGCGCAACGGCGTCCACCGCAGGGTTCTCATTGCGCACACGGTGCTCGGCCCAGACGCTGTAGATACGGAACCAGAGCGGGTACCGGCGCAACGTGGATGGGCTGACCGGCTTCCCTCCCCGGCCGTGCATGCCCTTCTCCGCGAGATAGGCCGACAGCTGCTCGGCGCCGGGTTCATCGCCGTGCTCGGCCTGGTAGTCCACCCAGGCCAGGAAGTAGCGGTCAACGACGGTGAGGTCGCCTCCCGCCGGGTCCGGGGGTGCAGGCTGCTCGTCGATGGGAGCGTTGACGCTCGGCCCGCGCTGCTCCTTGGCAGCGTGCGCACCCGCACTGGCAGTCTCCTGCTGAGTCTCCGGTGCCGGGCGGCGCGCGGTGGCCTGCTGCTCGCCAGGATCGGCGTCCGCCTCCTCCTTGACGGACGGCTCGGGTGCCGGTGCGCTGGTGCCGTACTCGCGTTCCCGGAATTCGGCGACGAAAGTCTCCACGTCAGCCCCGGTGACCGGCCGTCCGTCGGCGCCCGTGATGCCGTCACGCTGGTGCACGTACCGGGCGAGCGCGTCAGCGTCGGGGTACGCGCCGTACTGCTGCGCGTACGTCTGCCAGGCGTTGTAGAAGTAGTCACCCCAACCGTCGTCCGTGTCGTGCAGGGCTTGTGGTTGTGTCTCCCCCTCGGCAGGTGACGAGTGGCGCTGCTTGAGGAGTCGCAGCAGGGGTTCGAGTTGCTCGTCGGACAGTGGCCCGCCGGCCGCGGTGGCGATGCCGTACCGGTCTTGGAGCCACAGGGCGAACTGCGCCCTGGTGGGCTCGTATCCGAAGGCTGCCATCCAGTCCTGATAGGCATCGGCGAGGTGCTGAGCGTTCCCTTCGTCTTCTATGTCGTGCGGCTGCTCCAGGCGTTCAGCTCGTACTTGCTCCACCGGCTGGGGCTCCACGCCGCCGGCTTGCACCAGTTCCTTCTCCTGGTCGACGGCGGCCTCTAGTTCGGGGCTCTGGCGCTGCGTCGGAACCGGGGTCCGCTCGACGATGAACTGAATCGGCGGCTCATCAATGCCTGCGGCGGCCAATCCGGCCGGGGCCGTCTGGGCCAAGGGGACGCCGTAGCGGGCCAGGCGGAGCGGCATGAGCGACTCCACCGGGGCCTTCCTGCGCCAGGCTCGGCCGAAGCGGGAGCGCAAGCTCGCTTGATAGACGAGGCGTTCCTGCTCCAGCTTGATGACCTGGTCGTAGGAGCGCAGCTCCCAGAGCTTCATTCGGCGCCATAGGAGGAACGTCGGGACGGGGGAGAGCAGCCAGCGAGTGATGCGGACGCCCTCCATGTGCTTGTCGGCCGTGATGTCCGCGATCCGGCCGACCGCGTGCCGGGCCGCCTCGACCGCGACCACAAACAGGATCGGGATCACCGCGTGCATCCCCACGCCCAGCGGGTCCGGCCAGGCGGCCGCGCCGTTGAACGCGATCGTCGCCGCCGTCAGCAGCCACGCCGTCTGCCGCAGCAGCGGGAAGGGAATGCGTATCCAGGTCAGCAGCAGATCCAGGGCCAGCAGGACACAGATACCCGCGTCGATGCCGACCGGGAACACATAGGAGAAGTTCCCGAAGCCCTTCTTGATGGCCAGCTCACGGACCGCCGCGTACGAGCCGGCGAAACCGATGCCGGCGATGATCAAGGCGCCGGACACCACCACGCCGATGAGGAGTCGGTGGGCCCGGGTGAGTACCGGTCGCGCACCGTTCCCTGCCGCAGTCACTTCTGTTGCCACTCCCCTGACGCGTCGCTTTCTGATCAGGCCTCACACTTCCACGGTTCGCCGTGCGATGGAGGTGCTTAGCGCGTGCTTGCGGAGAATCGTCAGCGAAAAGTGATCACATGGGAGTGTCTGGGGCCCTTCCTGTCATCCTTCCGAAGCTCTTCAAGATCACCTACCCAGTAGGGTTGCCTGCACTAAAGGAACGTTCCCGACACTTCGAGCGACTTGCTTCATCTCGGACCCTTCGAGGTGGGTGATTGCGGCGCAATCACCCACCACGGCCTCGATCCGCGGTCTCGGGTCGATAAGCTCGCGTCGCGTCAGATACAGCACCCCACGGAGAAGCCCATGCCGAACAAACCTGGCCTCACGCGAGACCTCGCCGCCGAGAGGGCAGCGCGTAAGGCTGCCAGTCAACAGGCTCGTCTTGTGCCGCAGGGGTTGCCGACGGTGCGACCGGAGCAGCTGATGTCCAGTCCTGAGAACGGGCGCAAGAAGCTCCTGAAGATCGATGAGCTGGCGGACACCCTTCGCACTGACGGTATGAACACCGCGATGACGGTCATCCCGCCAGACGTCTATGTGGAGCTCTACCCACAGCACAGGGAGGCCGTCGAAGCACGCGTTGCTGAAGGCGTCCTCTTTGTCGTCCATCACGGTCACCGGCGGTTGGCTGCGGCCCTGAAGGCCGGCTTGACCGAGGTTCCCATCTTGGTTCGCCGCGAGGTACCGAGTCTGCGCATCGCCGCGATCCAGGAAAACCTCCAACGAATGGGCCTCAATCCCATCGAGGAGGCGCTGGAGTTCCAGGGAGCCCTCGACGAGAAGGATAGGACGGGAAAGGGCCTATCGCAGCGCGAGCTCGCTAAGCGCGTCGGCTGTTCCCAGACCTATGTCTCTCATCGCATCGCCCTGCTCCGTCTTGTCCCGGCCTTGCAGCAGGCGGTCATTGACCACTGGCTCAAGGAGCAGCAGCTGCTGGAGGCTCCCGAGGGCCCGAGCAACTCGGAAGCACGGCTGCTGCTGCCCGTGCGCGAGGCAGCGATCGTCTACTCCCGGCTGCGGCCTGACATGCAGGAAGCATTCATGGGAGGAGAGCTCAGCTCAGCGGACGCGGCCGAGGTCAGCAAGCTTCCCGCAGAACAACAAGCCATCCCCGCGAACGATGGCGTTGGTGATTGCGGCGCAATCACCACCAGGGAGCCGGAGACCGCGCCTCTGCCAGAACCCCGGGCCAGCGAGCCTCCACAGGCGACGGCCGCGCCGACGGCGCCTCAGGCTCAACCAACCGCTTCCGGGCCTCGAGTACCTCAACCCAGCACGAACACAGAGACCAGCACAGCGCCAGCCCCGGAGCCAGCCACCGCAAGCACCTCGGTGGCCACTGCAGAGGAACCACGCGGCGTGATCGTGGTGCGAAGCGTCGAGGATCTGGCTCTCAGCATCGCGGACCTCCTGGATGAGCCAGAAATCGAACAGCTGAAGGCGCTTCTCTCCGCCTGACCCGTGGGCTCACTGTCGCCTCACCTGCTCCTCGCGGTGGGGCGACTAGTTTTTACGCCGCCTCGCCCTGTAACCTGCGCCCCGGTACAGCAACGTCTTCAGGGCCTGCCGCCACAGCATGGTGCTGGCCCTGAGAGATCTGATTGCGGCGCAATCAGCTCGCGCTATCGACAGCCCACCTCGTGCACCGAGGAAGACGCCGCCACACCGGTGGCAACCCACAAATCCGTGCTCGCCACATGGCTCATGGCGCGCGAACTCTGGCTGTTCAACTGATTGCGCCGCAATCATTCGTGGAGGCTCACTCATGACATCGTCCCGCAACCGCAGCACCACTGAAGCGAGTCGCATCGCCCGCGTCCTGGCCCTCACGAACCAGAGCGGCGGCGCCGGCAAGACGACATCGGCAGTCAACATCGGAGCCTGCGCGGCCGACCTCGGCTTCACCACGCTCGTCATCGACGCCGACGCTCAGTGCGACGCGTCGGCTGCCTGCGGCTACGACAACCCGGACGACATTCCCAACCAGGCCAACCTCTACGACGTCCTCACGGGAGTCGCCAAAATCGATGAAGCCGTCGTGCAGGCCATGGCCGGACCCTACGGTGGGGACGACACAAAGCCGATCCCTAACCTGTTTGTCGTCCTCGGCTCCGGCTCCCTCGAAGAAGCAGAGCAGCTACTCGCCCCCAAGACCGGCCGGGAGTTCTGGCTCAGGACTCAGATCGACCGGCTCCGTGACACGTACGATCTCATCCTGATCGACTGCCCGGGCAACCTCGGCCTGATCGTCGTCAACGCGATTGTCGCTGCCGATGACGTTGTGGCCTGCGTGAAGCCAGGGTGGAAGGAACTGCGAGCTCTTACGCGCATGGAAGCGAAGATCGACGAGATCAGCGCGACGTTCTCAGCTATGGGTGCGCACGCGGAGCTGGCCAACATCCTCATCGTTGACTGCCCGACCACTCGGAACCAGGGCGCCGTGTATGACGACAGTCAGCAGCAGGCTAAGGAGGCTTATGAGGAACTCGTCCTCCCGACGGTCCGCAGGAGCCCGCGCATCCCTGAGGCCTATGCCGCGCAGAAGGTGTTGCGCTACTACGACCCGGTGACAGAGAACCCCTCCAAGCTCAAGCCGGAGACTGCCCTGTCGGCCACCGACGACTACTACCTGGTGACGCAGGCGCTGGGATTCACCCGTCGGTGAGCGGTCGTGTGATTGCGGCGCAATCACCGGTACGAGGCCCTGTGCGGTATCACGATTACCGTGCAGGGCCCGGTGCGTAAGCGGGCGTCTCGTTGCGCCGATGGCGATACTCGGGGCCGAGACTCTGTCTTGCCCGCGTGCTACCAAGGCGGCGTGGGCTTGCCCTCCGGGTCGAGCCCGTACGGCCATCTCTGCTGGGGACACCCCTGTCGATCGGCGCCATCGAACGTCCACGGCGCTTCGGTGCTGCCAGCGTCAGCTGCCTGCTTGTACAGGGCGTCGGCGGCCGGCAAGTCCCCGGCCTTCTCACGCATCCGCGCCAAATGCAGCAGGGCGTAGGTGTCACCGCTCACGAGCACTGTCTGTAAGTTGCATCTGCGGCCACCAGGTCCCCGGCTCTCTCACGCATCATGCCCACTGAGACCAGAGCGTCGGGGTCACCGCGCTCAGCGGCTTCCCGGTACAAGGATTCGGCACCGTCTGGATCCCCGGCCTCGTAGTGCATCCACGCAAGGCTCAGCAGGGCCGAGCTGTCACCATCATCCGCGGCCCGCCGGTAGTGAGCGGCGGCACCCTCTCGATCCGCCACCCGTTCTTGTATCCGTGCCAAACCGGAGAAAGCGAGTGCCTCACCGGCATCAGCGGACTTGCGGTACCAGGGCTCAGCACGCCCAGGTTGTCTGTGCATCTCCCACATCTGCGCCAAGTGCAACGTGGCGCGGGCATCGCCAGCATCGACGGCCTGTAGATAGATGGCCTCCGCGCCGTCACGGTGGTGCCAGGGACGCGCTGGGTGCTGCTCCTCTGCCGACTGACGGGTCTTGATCTCGTGGATCTCGTTCGCGAACTTGGTGATGCCGGGGATCACGGTCGTTGAGTGATGGCCTGGGGGCTGGGGGCTACAAGGCCGGTGCGTCCGGACTCATCGAGCCAGCGCTGAGCGTGCGCTCGGTCGTGAGCACCGGCCATCTGTGCGAGGCCCTCGTCTGTAGTCACGTAGACGGTCCACGTCGTACCGTCGGCTTCGCCTTCGGCTTGGGCTGCCGTGATCTGACTGGTGAGCCAGCCGGGCAGGGGCATGTTGTTCTCCGAGGCTTTGGTGGGTCAACCGGGTCAAGGGGTGCGGATGTCTAAGACGAAGGGGGTACCGCGGGCGTCCTTCGGCAGATGCAGGACCCAACACCAGCACAGCTCGCCGCCCGGGTACAGGCCCTCGGACGACCAGCCACCCTCGCCCTTGCAGTCGGGCAGTTCTTGCGGGGCCTGGGGGAGATGCGACTCTCGTGGAGTCGGTCAGCTCCCAGGAGCCGGCCGCGAGCGCGAGGGCGGCCGCCGCAGTGACCGTGACTGGAACGGTTGCGGCCAGCAGCAAAGCGGTTCGGGCCCGCACTCAGGCGAGCAGGATGGGGCAGTTGAGGGCGCCGGTCACTTAGGGCTCACCGGCGGCGGAGCTTGTGTTCTGTGGTGTGGACCGGCCGGCGGCCCCGCTCTCCTGGTCGGGGAGCGCGGGCCGCGGTTGCAGCACGGCGGTTACACGCCGGGCTTCGGCGGCAGCGAGGCCTCGTCCTCGTCGGCGAGACGCAGGTACATGGCCTTGTCAGCGTAGGTTGGGTCGTGGCGGGCAAGTTCGCCGAAGAGGTTGGCCAGGACGTGAAGCTGCTCGTTCGGGCCCTCGCTCGGGTCCGGCTTGGGGTAGCGGCGCTGAACGATCTGAAGCAGGAACCAGTGACCTGCCGCGACGGTGCCGATCGCGACACCTCCGGCGATGGGGCTGATGGCCAGGGTGACGCCCAGGACGACTCCAAGGGCGCCGTAGATCGCAAGGGCCTTGGCCTTGCCGGTGTTGAGAATGTCCTTCAAATCGCCCTCCTCAGCGGTGTGTTGGGGGGAGCATTCCACGTGTCGACGGAGACTGCCTGCCGACTCAGAAACTACTTTCCGTAGTTGGGCGGCCAGTACACTCAAGATCAACATCCCCTATCGATAGGATCGGGCATCTTCGGGCAAAAGCCTCTGGTAGGAGGTAGGTAGGTGGGTCCTACCAGGGATCAGGCAGAATCGGAGGGCGGGGGAGAGGGGTTCGAAGGCCCCGCTGTGGGCCTGCCGTTCGGATACAGGATGTAACCGGATGCCCCGATCGGCATCTTTGCTGGAATGGGCTCGGGGACGTTCAGCCACTTCTCGAACTCCCGGGCGTTGACGCCTTCCTTGACGCTCTGGGAGCCGTCCGGCGTCTTCAGCTTGACGCTGTCCTTGGTCGGGACACCGACGGCGTGGAGGGCCGTCCGCACGCCGCTGACGCTTCCCTCGGAGAGGGCCCCCAGCTTGCTCAGGGGCTCGATCAAGTCGGCCAGATGCACTCCATTGCGGGAGCCGATCCCGCGTCGGACCGTGTCCACAACGGCGGCCGTGCGGTCGACGGGTTCCGGCTCGGCCTTCTCCGCCGGTTTCTCCTCGGGCGCCATCAGCGCAGGATTGATCTCGTCCCGCAGTTTCGGCGCCGGGTCCAAGACGTGAGGCCAGCGGCCCTGTACCCAGAACACCAGGGCGAGCACTCCCCCGACGACGATGATCACCACGCCCCCGGCGAACCGCGTCAGGACTCCGACGGCGACTGAAACGGCGAAGGCAGCGAGCCAGCGGCGGCGCACGGCCTTTTTCAGGGTGTCGTTCAAGTCGTCTTCGGTGAACGGTAGTGGATTGAACTCCTCGGCCCGGAAGGTGTCGCGCAGCTCGCGGGCCTCGATAATCCGTTCCCGGATCTTGTCGCGCTTCTTGGGGTTGGCGTCCTCCTCAGCCTGCGCGTACGCCGCTTCCAGTTCCTTGACGGTCGCCTCGGCGTCGTGCACCCGCTGGGACCGGCGGTTGAACCACGCTACGTACTGCGCGTTCAGCCACCTCGCGTGAAGCCACCGGTTGGACAGGTCGCAGCCGTCCCACCACCGGCCGAACTCGCGGCCGGTGTGGAAAGCGCCCCGGATGATCGCGAAACGCTTGTCGGTCATGTCATCCCACCCCGTGGGAGAAGACCCACCCGATCGTGTGGGCGCCCGCCCAGTTCGCGGCGGCCACCAGGAAGACGCCGTTGACGAAGGGTCCGAGCGTGATCCCGGTAGGGACGCCCCAACGCAGGTCCTGCTTCCACACAGCAGGCAGGCTCTTCCAGCACGTGACCATGAGTGCGAACAGCACGATCATCACGGCGCCCCCGAAGGGGGTGAGCAGCCCGTGGCCGCCGTGGCCGGAGCCGGACACCGTGGATTGTCCGAAGACGTGGATGATGATCCAGTCTCCAATGGCGCCGATCTTGCCTCGGAACCAGCCCAGCACGGTTCCGAGAAATCCCCCCGCCGTCCCGCCCGCCAGGGCGAAGAGGGCGGTAGACGAGAAGAATGGCATAAGGGCCCGCCAGTTGAGTTTCACGAAGCTCAAGGCCCTCCTGGCAGTGGCCTTGGCTCCCTTCGCGGGGGCACCTCCCCCGCCGCTGGACGCCCGCACGATCTTCGTGCACAGCAGCACCAGGCCGACGAGGAGCGACCCGAGCGTGACAACCATTACTTCCCTCCGAGAAGAAACTGTTGGACAGGCGCCCACAGCAACGCGCCCGTGAAGAACGACCACGCCACGCTGAGCAGCGCGAATTCGAGCGCACGGCGGACGGCCGTGACCCGCAGCAGCCGGGCGCCGATCGCCGAGAGGGCTTTCATGACGGCGGTGAACAGCACGTCCACCAGGTCTGCCCCGGCCACGGTGCCCAGGACGGCCCCGGCGAGCAGGGCGACGACGCCGAGGGCGAGCAGGGCGCCGAGCCACCGAAACGGCAGGTTCATCCCGGCGACGGAGAATTGCAGTGCGAGCGGGCCGGCGACCGTGCCCGGAATCGCCGGGAATGGCAGCAGCCACCCCGCGAGGATCGCGCCGACGTGGCGGCTGACTGCGCCGAGGCAGCCGTGCAGCTGCCGCTGGTGGTCTTCCTTTCCCTCGTCCTCCGGGGGCTGCTCCGGCAGGTAGGACGGGGGGTAGGACGGCTGCGGCGAGATCACGGGTTTGTCGTCCTCGACTGCTTCGGGCTCTTTCACCCGCCACCAGTCGCTCACAGCGTCACTCCGAGGGCGAACAGCCGGGCTTGGACGGCGCGCTCGTCCTCGTCCGGGCCGTGGTCCTGGTGCTGTTCCTCGGATGGCCCGGAACCCTCGGAGGGCGGGACGGACCACACGATGCAGCCGGTACTGGTGACGCGGGCGGCGGAGCGCTGCTGGCAGTTGAGCGGCGGGTTGCGGGCCCAGCGCTCATCCGAACCGGGCGCGGATTCGCGCGTGGTGTTGTCCACGGGAGTCGGTGGGTTTCCACACCCTCGCTCGGCGAGCGGCCCGAGGCCTGGGTGCGCGGGGGTGTTCGCGTGCGTGCGAGAGTCGGTCTTGGATGAGGTTCCTGCACAATGGGAACGCATGTTCGGTTCCTGTTCCGGCATGATGCGTAGTGCTCCTGTCTGCCTCGTGAGGGCTGGGGAGTGGCGGCGCCCGGCCGGGCCTCGACAACTCGGGCCGGGCGTCGCATCGTTGTTGGTCAGTCGGCGCTCTGGGCGGCGGCCTTGGCCTTCTTGTCCTCCTCCTGCACCGCGTTGCGCAGGCGGATGAGGTAGCGGTTCTGTCCGCCGCCGACGGCGTCCTTCACGATGCGGACGCTGAGCTTGTCGGCACCACCGAGGACCCTCGCCGCCCGGCGGACCTTTGCCAAATCTGCCAGCCTCAGTGGCCGTTCGTCGGCGTCGCCCTTCTCCCTCGAAGTGGCCTGCTTCCCTTTACCGACAAGGGTTGTAGCGATGTAGACCCTGCGCTTCCGGGAAGACCTACGGCTGTTGCGTGCCATCGCTCGGGCGTTGGCGTCGGCCTCGTCACAGACGGCGGCGAGTGCCGCGAGCATCTGGTCACGGTCAAGGTTGCGGACGGTTCCGTCGGCGACGTCGTCTCGGTAGGAGCAGACCTCTACCGGTGCCTTGCGGACCTTGCCATAGCGCTGCCGGATGTAGCGGGCGCAGGCGCGGCGCAGGCGTTCGAGCTTGAGGGCGTCGGTGTAGGAGGTGATCTCCCACAGACGCATGCGGCGCCAAAGGAGGAAGGTTGGAAGGGGGGCCAGGAGCCAGCGGGAGAGGCGGACGCCGTCCATGCGGGTTCCATCCTCGATGCCCGCAAGTTGGGCGACGGCGTTACGGCCGGACTCGACGCCGATCACGAAAAGTGCGGGCAGCACGGCGTGGAGGCCAGTGCCGGTCCAGTCGCTCCGCCCCCAGGCTCCGGCGGCGTTGAACCACACCGTGGCCGCGGTCAGCAGGTGCGCGGCGGGGCGGAGCGCGGGGACGGGCAGGCGCATCATGGCGAGCGCGAGATCGAGGCAGAGGAACGCGGCGATCCCGGCATCCACGCCGATCGGGACCCAGTGAGCGACTGCCGGGCTGATGCCGTGGTCGATGGCCAGGCGTTGCACGGCGCTGTAGGAACCTGCGAAGCCGATCACGCCGACAACGACGGCCCCGAGGACGGACGTTGTGAGGAGGAGCCACAGGTGCCAGCTGCGGGGCCGGGTGGGGGGTTCGGGTGTGTCCGGGGTCTGCTCGACCGGCTGATCTGCGGCGCGGCTGGAGTCGACGAGCAGCCCAGCATCGGTCATGCGCTTGATGTCACTCTCGTAGTCGGACAGTGTCTGGTCGATGCGGCCGACATCCACGGCGAGGGGCATAACGGGGTTCCTTGCTGGTGACGGGGTCAGGGGTGGTGGGTGATGACGGCTCCGGTGCGGACACAGGACGAGCAGGCCCAGCCCCATACGGGGTGGGGGTCACCGCGTCGGCCCCCGCCGCACACGGGGCAGGTGTCTCCCTCGCCGGGGGCAGGCCAGAGGGAGCCGTTGCCGGCGTGCGCGGTCTTGACCCGGTCCCAGAAGCCTTCGGTCGCTCCCCTGCCGGGCTGTCTGCCGCCGGTGACCTCGTGGCCGCTTCCCCGCCAGGCCTCCACACGGCGGATGAGGCCGCGTTCGCGGAGGATGGCGCAGGCGTGGGCCAGAGTGCGGCGGGACGTGCCGTAGATGTCGTTGAGGTCGTCGTACGACGGGAAAGGGGCGCCGGGCGCGGCGTGGGCGATGCGCCGGGTGATGTCGTCGGCGATCTGGAGGGCGCGGGCCTCGAAGTAGTCCAAAGTACCGTTAGTACCCAGGCCAGTACCGGGGGCAGTACCGCCCATTGCTGCTTGTCCTCCTGAGTATTGGGCTGCTGGTCGTGGTGCCCTGCCGGGATTCGCACCCGGACTGTGGCCGCATGTACGGCGGGGCTTCTGCTGCTGCGCTCCGAGGGTTGAGCCCCCGACCCGGAGGGCCGGGGGCGTGGTGTTCAGGTGCGAGTCAGCAGGGCAGGTTGGGCGGAATGTCTGCGAACTGGCGCCGGATGTAGCCGGTGTAGGAGGGGCCCCAGCCGCCGGGCTCGCTCTGGTGGACCTCGATCAGGTCGACGCCGTTGACGCGTACGCACTGGCCGAGGAATTCGAAGTGAGTTCCCTCGCTGATGCCGCTGTTGGTGGGGGCTCCGTCCTCGGCACGGAGGATGAGGCCGCCGGTGCCGGCCTTGGGGGTGCCGAAGTACTCGGCCGGGTAGGTGGTGTCGGCGGCGGCGCTGGTTGCGGTGCCCAGGGTGACGAGGGCTGCGGCGGCGGTGGTTGCCGCGAAGGCGGTGGCGATGCGGTTGTCCACGAGCATGGTTCCTGTTCTGTACTGGACGATCCCGTGCGGGCGGGGTGGCCGGTCGGCCGTGTCCGCCCCGGTCCGGTGCGCTTCCGCGTGGTGCGGTGTCGATGCCGGCCCGGAGCGACCACGGACTGGCCGGTCAGTCGTCCATGCGTCCGGACCGGCGCGTCTGCTCGGGAACCTCACGCCCCTCGACCGGCGTGCATCGGGCAGCGCGGAGCCGGGCGTTCAGGCCGTCCTGTCCGGCCTTCTGCTTCGGCGTCCAACCGCCGCCGCTCGTGCTGCTGTTCTTGCTGCTGCGTCCGAGGCCGAGTGCCATTACGCACCCCCGGTGGGGGACTGGCCCGTCGGGGCGCCGGGGTTGGTGGACTTCGGCAGAACGTCGTTGGCATGGCCTCGCAGATGCGCGAGCTGGTCGTGCTTGGCTCCGGCGAGTGCTGCGCTGTTCTGCTGGTGCTGGCGGTAGATCTCCAGGTCCTGCTCGCTCACCGGGCACCCCCGGCGGGGGTCCAGGTGCGGGATAGGCGCTCGGCAGCCTGAGCGGAGGACCTGCGGTCCACGGGCGGGACGTGCGGCGGTACAGTCTGGCTCACGGCCATAACTCCCTTGTCAGCTCTGGGAAGGGATGTGGTCCAGGCCCCGGGCCGGTGTTGCAGTCACCGATGCCCGGGGCCGCCGTGTTTTCTGCGGCAGATCGAGACTCACACAAAAGTCGTTGACTTTCAAGTCTCTTGAGATCTCGCGATTCTTGGTGTTCTCTAGATCCTGTGACGCCCCGTACGCTCACCTGCATGGAAGAAGTCATGACGACCGAAGAAGTGCGGAAGAACTGGGGGAACCTGCTGACCGAGATCCGCGCCCGCGTTCGGGGCGCGATCGTCCTGCGGCGCTACAAGGACGAAGTCGCCGTACTGGTCCCGGTCAGCTGGTACCGCCAGGCCGTCGACGCAATTGGGCATCCGAAGACGCTGATCGACCCCTCAAAGACCGAGAAGGAGTGACGCGCGCCAACCAGGTAGCGCGACACGCTCCACAGCAACCGCAGCCGGCTCGCATTCATGCGCGCGCGGCGTCATGACGCACGACAGCCCCGGCCCTGCTGGGATCCGAAGTCAACAACGGCCCTCACTGCGGGCCCACTTGCCCACTCACCCGGTCAATCCAGGCAGAATTCATGACTTGCCCACACCAGTGGCTTGATGATGGCAAGGCAAGGCGGTACGTGCCTGACTGAACAGCGGAGAGGAGACATCCGGCTGCGCCTCCACACGCCGCCACGGCGCTACAGGAAGCGCGAGCGCGGCGGGGGAGGACCAAGGGACGCCAGGTTCTACCACGGGCGCCGCAACGGCTCTGTGCGCCGCCTCAGGACCGTCGGGCTGGTGGCCCGGTCAGCCGACCCGTCGCGCCGGTCGCCGGGTGCCTCACGGCACCGCACGGGGCGCCACCATGAGCGGCTGGTCACGCAGCCAGAAAGAGATGTTGATCAAGAAGTCAGCGCCAGACGCACTCAACCATCCGTAGGCAACGCAGCGCGCGCTTCGCAGAAGACGTCACCGGGGAGGTGCAGCAAACAGATGGGCCAGATCCGTTGGACCGGTCCGCTGCTCCTGCTCCAGGGCGTTCTTGTACGGCGTCAGCGCTGCGAATGCGGCCTTGAGTGTGACGGCGTCCTTGCTCCAGCGTTTGGGTGCGATCAGCTTCAACCGCGGCGTCTCGGGCGGTGGCATGACTTGGCTCTTGCAGTCGATCACCGGTACGAGTCCCAAATTGTGCGTCCAGAGCAGCACAGGCTTCTTCGCGATGAGGCTCCGCAGTTCGAGTCGGGCGACAGGTCCGAGGGTGTGTACGCGACTCCCGACGCGCTTCGGCTGTCCGATGACGACCAGCCCGTCCATGCGGTCCGCGACCAGATTCCAGTCGTAGGGACGGTCGTCGCCGAATTCGGTGCGGTAGTGGCAGATCTGCACACCCGCGGGCAGATCTCCGCTGATGCTGTCCAACCACCGTTGCCAGTTGCGGCCGCTGATGGTGCGAGGTGCCGCACTGACGTACAGCCGGACGGCGTCCTGGCGCCGGCGTTCCGCAGCGATGCGGTGCATGGCCGCGGCATAGCGACGTTGCTGTGTGGGGCTGGCGAACGTCTCCACGTCCAGGGGATCGCCGTTGGTACGGGACAGGTGCGTCGCATGCATGCCGCTCATCATGCCTGGGCGGTGGCTCGGGTGTGGAGCAGGGCGACTAAACAAGGGCTCTGGCGCTCCGTCAGACGTGGTTCGTCCGTTGGCGACACGAGCAGTACCGGGGTGTCGCTTGGGGTTCTCAGAGGGGTACCGTGTCCCCTGAATAAGATCCATATGAACATGGTTAAGCCCCGCGAGGTGGTGCTCCGGGGCCACGGCCGCAGACCTACACAGGGATGGTCTCGACATGGAGCAGGGTACCCGTACCCTCCGACAGGCACACACCAAGGCACCCGCCGTGGCAGCGATGACTCGTACGTCGCTCCGGTTGGGTGCCTTCAATGTCTTCCCGCGCCAGTCCGGCTGCGGATGCGCCTCCGCCCCGGAAGGGGGCGTGATGTCGTAGTCATTTGCGGCGGCGCCCGTTGGAACGGGTCTTCGAGCCGCCGGGACGCCCGGCCACCGAGGTGATTAGCAGTCACCTCGGCTGATGGCGTCCCATCTGCCACAGGGCGGGCTTAGCAGGCCCTCCCGAAGGAACTGTCCGTCCGGTTAGCAGCCGGCCGAACAGATCGATCTTGGTTCGCTCCAGAACCCACGAAGTGCCACAAAGCCCTTCGCTATGCCCTCTCCCAGCCCGAGAGAAGGACAGGACTCATGTTGCAGCATTGGGCTGCCCTTTGTCAGCCCATCCATGCCCGGTTGGCGTATTTTGCGCCGTCTTTCCGGTCACATTCCTCGTCGAGGCTCCGCTCACGCGTGGGCAAGTCGGCGCAGTGAGCACCAAGGCGGCATCGGCTGCGGTCGCTCTGTCACCCCGGTCCGGACTCGTTCCCCTGCCCATGGTGCTAGCGGAGGAGCAGGTCGTCGCGAGGACCAGGTCACGGCGCTCTGGACCGCGACGGTGGCTCCGGTCGGTCGAGTGGCTGGTGGAGGCCAGGCTGCATCCGCGCGCTTCCCCGGTGACGGTGACGGTCGCGCGTGATCTGGCGGAGCGGATGGATTTCGACTCGGGTCACGTGCGGTACTGCCTGGAGGGCATGGTGGTGCGGCTGGGGCTGTCGCGGGCGACGATCAGCCGGCATGTGGCGTATCTGCGGGAGCTGGGCTCCTTGGTGTGGGTTGAGCGCGGGAGCCGCAAGAATGTGCGCCGCGTGCGCGGCTTGGGCGGGTACGCGGGGACCGCGACGGTGTACGGGGCGGTCATCCCTGCCGTCTATGACCACGCGCAGGGTCACACCGTCGTCGGCTCCGGATACGCAGCCCGCATCGTCATTGACCAGCGTGGCGCCGCGCCTGTGTCTGCTGAGCCTGTAGAGGCTGTGGATAACTCGCCTGTGGATAACGTGAGTTCGGAGGCGCGTGAGACCCCTTCCCGTACCTGGGTGAGAGAAGTGGGTCAGCTGAAGGTAGTGGGGGGGTGTCACTACATCTCGCGCCAGCGCGCGAACCGGTCGAAACCGCGAGCCACCCACCAGAGCATTCCGATCAACGGCCGCCGCCGTACGGCGGGCGACGTGCGGCGTGCCGAGCGAACGGTTCGGCTGGTGCGGGCCCTCGTCTCCTGGACGCAGAAGGTCCCGCTCCGACGCCTGGAATACGTGCTGCGCCCCCTGACAGACCGCGGCCTGGGCGCCCACGAAATCACTGCCGAGCTCATGGCGCTGTGTTCTGGCATGGACTGGCGGCCGAGGCAGCCCGACGTGTACATCTCCCAGCGGCTGACCGCGGTCACGGCGTACGACCAGCAGCTCGCCCAAGCACCGGAGACGCCCCTCGCGCCCGGCGAGCATGCCGTTGCGCCGATGAGCAACCCAGAGTGGGCGGCTTACATCGAGCTCAAGCAGCGCCTGGAGGCAGAGTCCGCCGCGCGGCCCCGCACCGACGCCGACCGCGCCGCTGCCCGCGCGACCTGGGACAACTGGCCGACTGTCGCCGACCACTACGCCGAGGCCCCTGACGATGCTCTCGACCTCTACGGGCTCCGCCTGTGCCAGTACGCAGTCGCCCAGGCCGACCGCCTCGAAGACCGGAGCCTTGTGTGATCAGCCCATCCGGGGTGCTGCCCTGTGCAGAGCTACGGCCGTTTCCACCAGCTCACTCCCGGGAGACGGGCAGGGCTCGCCCGCCGAATGCATCGCCTGGCACCTTGGCTGCAGTAGCCGAACCACACCTGCTACCACCCTGCTACCACGCGAATGTGACTTCCGCGAAGAGGCAGCCCCAGGTCCGGCTCGAAGAGGCGGTGCTGGAGGCCGGCAAGGCCGCCGCGGCCGCCCGCCGACTGGACTTCAACAAGTACGTGGAACGGCTCATCATCGAGGACACCACGGGTGCCCGCGCCGCCGGGATGGCGGCAACCCGGCGGCTCATCGATGAGCACGGCGTGTCCCTCGACGACGTGGAGCAGCACCTCGACGCCCCCTACGGCCAGCAGCAGCCGGGCGCCGCCGCATGATCCTGCACGTCGACGAGTCCCGGATCCTCGAAGTGGCAGAACGGGCCGGACACCGCGGCCCGGCCGCCGACGACTACGGCGCGCCCATCGCCGCCGTCGCCCGCCATCGCGGCGAACTCCTTGAGACGCCCGTCTACGACGGTGCCTACGCCCACGCCGCCGCGCTGGTACACACGCTGGGCCGCTGTCGCTGGCTGGAGCGCTCAAACCTGACCGTCGCCTATGCCATCGCAGTCATGTATCTCGAGGCCAGCAACACCCCGGTCAGCCCCACCCGCGAACAGCTCACCGCACTCGCCCACGAGCTGAAAAATCCACGCTGCACCGCCGAACGGATTGCCTCCTTCCTGCGCACCTGGAAACCCTGACCATAGGCTCCGGACGGAGGAGAGCTTTCTCATCACCGCGGATCCTGGTTGGCGGGCGGCTGCCCTTCGTGACAACTGTCCTTGCCGAGCGGGTGCTTCTAAGCTCCGTATCGGTGATCACCGCTCGCGCAGTGGCGACACAGGCACCCGTTCTGCACGCGGCTGACGCCCGCCGGCTTTGGCGGTCCGCGCCCACGAAGGGCGGCGGGGACACCGGTGAGGAGCGGGCTCGCGGGCGCCGTTGATGATGCCGGTCGAGGGCAGGGGAGAGACGTGGAACGAGTGTGTCTTGACGAGGCGCTGCAGGTAGGCGACTACCTTCCGGTGGCCAGGGAACGGATGACCCCCGAGGACTTCCGACCGGGGGAGGGCTACGCCCGCATCGAGTGGCTGGAGCACATCCACGACCCCTCGTTCCTCGACCCCGAGTCCACCGACCTGTTCACCACCACGGCGGACACCATCGTCGCCGTCTGCTGCCAGGGACTTCCCGGACCTGTGCTGCTCAGGGGCGGTGACCATTGGGTGCTCACCGAAGTGGACGCTGAGCGTCTTGCCCAGGACGCCCAGCACCCGAGCTGGCCGACGCGCCAGGAGTTGTTCGTCGGCGGCCAGGTCCCGCAGGAAGTCCACTGGAGCCGCGGCGACCTCACCGGCCCGGTCGGCGTCACCACCAGAGACGCCGGCGGGTCGCCGACCCGCCGGGCGGCCTCCTTCACCAAGCCGGCCAGCACCCTGCGCATTGGCGACTACCTTCAGATACACGCCGTACGGTTCCCCGAACATGACATGGGGACCGACGAGGGCTACCACCGCGTCGAATGGGTCGGCCATCTCACCGGTGAGCGGATCGCGGGACTGCTCGCCGACCCCGTATGGGCGGGCGGCACGGTCACCCTGGTCACCGTCCACGGACTGTCAGGCATGCTCGTCCTGCCAGAGAAAGACGTGCGGGTCCTGGTCCAGCCCAACCTCGAACGCGTTAGCTCCGACAACCAGGAGGCCTGGCACGAGGGACCCCACTTCGAGCTGACCGGTGTCCTCGAGCCCGACCCCGCCGTCCAGGACACCAAGGACGCCGCATACCGGCCCGCCGCCCCCGAGGACGAAGCCGACCTGTACCCCACGGTCTTCTCCACCCCCGAACGCCGCACCCTGCACCTCGAAGGCGTCACCGGCGTGCGGGCGGTGCCGACCGCCGCGCTGCCCTGGCCGCACGGCCTGTTTAAATGCGAGTACGCCGAGCGCGGCAAGCGCATCGCGGGCACCTACCCCGGCGGCCGCCGCGAGGACCAGACCGCCCACGCCGAACTGTTCGCCGAACTCGGCGAGGAGGAGTTCGCCGCCTGCCCGTACCACCAGGGCGACTGGCCGGCCATCGCCGAGGCCGTCCTGGCGCACGCCGAAGTCGACGAAGACGAGGAACCCGAGCGGGCCGCGCGCCTGTACGCCATGGAGCACCTCAGCCCGCGGGACCGCGAATGGGCCCAGAGAATGGTCAGCGACCACATCTGGTGGAACGAGGGCTCCGACTCCCTCACCAACGGCCAGCACCGTCTGTGCGCCATGCGCGCGGGCGGAGTGGCGAACGTGCCGGTCAACGGGCGTTACCTGCCGGGGAAGCAGCAGCCTGACGCGGTGGACGCGCGAGAGCACGCTCGCATGACCGTCGAGCGCTACTGGATCGAGCGCCTCGTCGACCTGTGGGGACCAGGCCCCTGGCCGGAGCGTCTCGGCCCGCTCGTCGCCCGCCACCGCATGCTGCGGCGGCCACTGCCGCGCCCAGACCGACGACCGGAGTGACTCTCCGCAGCGGACGGCAGGGCCTCGATCGAGCCACGCGCGCCCGGTCGACGGGGCGGCGTGTTACAACAGCCCTCCCAGCGGCAGGACGCGCTCGGCGAGTTGCCCCCGCAGGCGTCCTGCGGCGGTGTCGGCTTCGGCCAGCCAGTCGGCGGTGACCAGCAGTTCGGCGTGCTCGGCAACTTGGTCGGGTGACTGGGTGCAGAACGCGGCGACATGGTCCAGCTGCAGCCCGCCGTCCTCGGGGTACCCGAGACGGCCGTCGGGGCGGGTGTGGGCGGCGGTGTACAGGGCCAGGAGCCTGGTCGCGGCGCCCAGCTTCTTCTTCCTGATCTTCCGGTCGCCCACCACTTTCTGGGCCCACCCGGAGATCCTCGCCCGGGTGATCTTGCCGAAGTCGAACGGGCGGGTCTGTTCGGGCAACAGCGCGGGGACGGTGATGCTGGTGGGATCTTCCGGCTGGGAGGCCATCGCCGCGGCGACGGTGCCGGGCAGGCGCAGCCAGTCGGCCTCGACCAGCCGCTGAAGCACCTGCTCGGCATCGCCGGGGAGCCAGCCGGTGAGGTCCTGGCCGGTGATGTTCCCGGTGCCGGCGCGCGCGGCCCGCAGGGTGAGCAGGAGCACCGCCAGGCGCACCTCCGCCTCCGGGTACGGGGCGTGGGACTGGGCGTAGTCCAGCACGGCGCGGGCGTGCGTGGCCTGGTTCCGGGTCAGCAGCCGTTCCACGAGCGGCACGTCACCGCCCGCGGTGTCATCGACAGGGTGCCCGAAACGGTTGGCGTGCATCTCGCGGGTGGTCTGCGCGGCCTTCTCGGCACGCGCCGCCTCATGGTGCAAGGACCCGTCGCCGCTCGCGTCGGCCCACAGACGGAAGGCCCGGGCTTTGCGATCGTGGAGCAAGGCGAGCAGGGCGAGGTCGGGCTCGGGCTGCTGCTGGTAGGCACGGAAGGCGTCCCCGAGCTCGATGAGTTCCACCCGCAGCACGTCCGGCGCTAGGTCGTGCGGCACGACCCGCTGTGCGATCTTCCCCCACCGCTTCGCTCGCTGGGACGCCGGCCGAGGTGAGGCGGCACGGGCACCGGGCACCGACACCGGCGCGGCGGGCTGGGATGGCGAAGCAGCGGAGGCGGGGGAGGGACTGTGGTCGGAGAACACCGCCGTCACACCGTCTTCCGCCGTGCCGCCTACGGGCTCCCGCTTCGAGGCCGGCTTCCCCGCCGCGTCGGTCGCTTCGGTCGCTGTCGGGGTGGTCCGGGCGGGGGCGGTGTCCAGGACGCGGCAGCCGGGAAGGGCGGCCGCGCACCGTGCGCACATCTCCGCGATCCGCCACAACCGTCCGGCCCTGTCCACGTACACCGTCAAGGTCACCGGGCCCCCGCACCGCGTCGCCGCTCGCGCCGTCGGCCGTGGTCCACCCTGGCGTCCGGGGCGGGAGTCGGGGTCGGGGGTGTGCCAGGCGCAGTCGGCGGCACGGCAGCCGCACCACGCCTCGCCGCGCGGCCCGCCGCCCGCACGGATGCCTGCCAGGTGCAGGTTGATGTGCCCGATCGCAGCCTTGCGGCCCTCCGCGGCGCTGGCCAAGTGCTGGTCTGCGCAGGCCCGCTGGGAGCACGTGAGCCTCACCGCGCCTGCGGAAGGCCGGCCGTGAGGGTCCAGGCGCACTGTCCACACCCGCCCCGCGACGCGCTCCTGCTGTGTGCCGGCCTCCACCGCCATATGCGTCCTCCCAGCGTTGCCCGATCCGTTGCCCCGGACGGGTTCCCATCATCACGGATGTCGGCACGCGGGCAGGGGATCCCGGCCTGCATCGGCACCTCTGTCCTCGCAGTGCTCGGCCGTCCTCGACTGCTGCGAGGCTGTGCAACATCTCACACGAGGAGGGCAGCGCCGAGGTCGCGCAGGCCGGTCCCCGCTGGTGGGCGCCGGGCGGGGGTGTGCGGTGCCGGACTGGTGGGTGCCGCCGACGGTGTTCGCGCGGTGGATCCGTTGATGGCATGTCAACTTCTGTTCCGGGGTGTGGCAATTGCCGACAGGTGCCGGGGCGTGCGCGGGATCCGGGCGTCGGCGGATGGACGTGCGCGGGGCGCGGGGCGGACTGGGCGTTGGGCGGAAGCCGCGGGACTGTACCCAGCGCCTCTGACAACCGGATGCCTCATCAGGATTCAGCCACTGAGGAGGTTTTGCGCCACGCGGTGATCACTTGCTTCCATGGCGCTCACTCACCGCCTTGACCTGCACGGATGCCGGTCCGGGGCGGTGCGGGAACTGGAAGAAGGAGCATCGTGTCGAGCCTGTTTCGCGTTGACCGGGACCCCTGTGTCGCGGTCCGCGTCCGCCGAGGCCTCACCGTGAGCGAGGCTGAGGAACTCGCCGCCCTGGTCCCCGGAGCCACCGAGGGGACCACGGCCGTTGTCGGGCTGCGCCCGCTGTTCGCCGCCGCGCATCTGCTGGCCGATCTCGACGTGCAAGAGCCTCCTCTGGAGGCGATGTGGCGCCGCGTCCTGGCCGCGATCGCCTTGCGGGTAGGCGGCCTGGACATCTCGCAGGGCCAGGCCTGGCTCGACACCCGAGAGGACCTCCTGGCGCAAGGCCGGTTCGACACCAGCCGGATCGCGGAGTACTTCGATCCGTCCCCGCAACGCTGGCGACTGTACGGCGGACCGCGCCCGTTCCTGCAGGACCCGCGGCTGGCCGACGAGGGCGGGGACCTAGCCCCGCCCGGGCGGCTGGTCATGAGCCGTCCGTCGGGGGCGAACGCCGTGTGGACGGACTCCACTCCGCAAGATGTTCCCGTCAAGGCTGCAGACGCAATCGGCTGGCTGCTGGCCTGGCGGGGCTACGGCCCCTCCGGCACCGGCGGGACCCGCAAGCACGGCGGCCGCAGCAGCCACATCGCCAAGGCTGGCCCCTACCGTGCCCTGATCTCCTACTTCCCTCACGACCCCGAAAGCCTGTTCACCACGCTCGTCCTGTCCGTCCCCGAGCCCAGCTCCTGGCCCACCAACCCCGGCCCGGACCTGGCCCCTTGGGAACGCGAGGACCTGCCTGACCCCCTGGCGGTGGCGCCGCCCTGCGGGCCCGCCTCTCTGCTCGCCGGGCGCACCGCCCACGCCGTCCTGCTGACCGGCGACGACATGGGCTCGACGGTCGGATGCCAGGTCACCTGGGGCACCACCACCGACCTGCCGGCAGCAACGGACCCCTACGTCATCGAACGCGACACCGGCGGCCCCGTACGCGCCTCGCGCAGCCGGGCCGTCTGGCGCGACCTGGACGCCCTGCTGCTCCACCAGCGGCCCGGCGACAAGAACACCTGCCGCCGGCCCGCCGTCTTCGACCACCTCGCCGAACTCGACCCCGACCTCCTCGCCCAGCTCGGCGTCCGAGCCCTGGGCTGGGACCAGGACCGTCAGGACCGCGACCGTGCCTGGTACAGCGCCACCACCCCGCCCGTGCTGCGACACCTCGCCGAAGCAGATCCCGACGGCGCTGCCGTGATCGCGGCCGCCCGCGCCAGCGCCGAAACCTGGGCCGGCCGGCTACGCCGCGCCCTCGAGACGGTCTGGGACCACGTCTACGGCAAGCGGCGCAAGGAAGAGCGGCCGGGCTTCGCCGACCAGGGCGCCGCACGGTACTGGGAGCGCGCCGAGGCCGAGTTCTGGACCACCCTCGCCGCACCCGACACCGCTCCCGCCTTCCAGCGCCTGGCCGTGGACTGCTTCGACACCAGCGCCACCGTCCTCAAGGCCACGGCCCACGGCCGCCGCGCCGCTGCCGAAGCCCGCGCCCAGCTCACCCGCCCACCCCGCGCGGCCTCCCGCTCCCGACGGCAGGCCCCCTGACCGCCCCGACCATCCGGAAGAACACGATGACTCTCCCCGAGCCCGGCCCGAGCCCGGCCCACGCCCTGGCCACTCCGGCACCGGAGCCGCCCGCGTGGCTGGCCCGCGAAACCGCCTACATGAGTTACGTCGCCGACGTCTGCTCCACCCCGCAAGGACGCCGAGATCTCAGGGACGGCCTGAACCTCCGCCGCCTGGACGAGTCCTGGCGGATGATGCGGCATCTGCGCCCCCGCATCCCCAACTGGGGCCCGGACGCCACCGTCGCGCACCTCGCCGTCGCCGGCCTCTACGCCCATCAAGCAGCCAACCCCACCACCGACCACGCCGTCCCCACGGTGTACGACGCTGCGCACGGAAATGTCGGCTGGTCCCTCGAACGCGCCGTCCACCACAGCGTGCTGCGCGAGGACAGCACCGCCGACCTCCTGGAACGCGTCGCCCGACAGCGCCGCCTCAAGCCCGCCCTGGCACTTCTGCACCGGCCCGTCATCCGCATGACGGCCGCCGGCATCCCGGTCTCCTGGCCGCGACTGCTGCGCGACCTGAACAGCTGGCCGAAGTACCGGCTCAAGATCGCCGACGCGTGGATGCAGAGCTACTACAGCCCCGAACCGACCCACCCCGCGAACACCACTGAGGAACTTTCCGCATGAGCCTCGTCATCGACGCGCACGTTCTGCACGCCTACCCGCTGTCCAACCTCAACCGCGACGAGTTCGGCTCGCCGAAAATCGCCGTGCTGGGCGGTGTTGAACGCACGCGGATCTCTTCCGCCTGCCAAAAGCGCGGCTGCCGCATCAACACCGAGACCGTCCTCGGCGAGCGGGCCCTGCGCACCCGCCGCATCCCCGAGAAGGTCGCCACCGAACTGCGCGATCGCGGCTGGAGCGACCAGGACGCCCTCGACGCGGGACAGGCCATCGCCCTGACCGCGCAGTTCTCTGGGATGAAGCTCGCCGAGGCCGGCACCACCAACTACATGCTCTTCGTCCCCGAATCCGCCATCGCCGACCTCGCCGAACTCGCCGTCACCTACCGAGACCTGCTCGCCCAGGCCGCCGACCACGCCCGCGCCCAGGCCGAAGCCGCCGAGAAGACCCAGACCAAGAGCAAGGCAAAGACGAAGACACCCACGCTGGACAAGGCCACCAAGACGAGGATCACCGAGCTGCGGGACGCCGTACGTACCGTCCTGTGCCGCAGCAACGCATCCATCGCGGCCTTCGGCCGCATGCTCGCCAATACCCCCGAAGCCACCGTCGACGGCTCCATCGCCGTCGCCCACGCCACAACCACCCACGCCGGCGAAGAACAGCCCGACTTCTTCACCGCCGTCGACGACATCCCCGGCACCGACAACGGCTCCGCCCACATGGGCCAGCACGCCCACACCGCCGGCACCTTCTACCGCTACGCCACCATCAACGTCGACGAACTCCTGCACAACCTCGACGACGACCACACCATGGCACGCGACCTCACCCACGCCTTCCTCACCGAGTTCGCCCGCCACGTCCCCACCGCCAAGAAGAACAGCACCGCACCCTTCACCCCGCCCGCCCTGGTCCACCTCACGGTGCGCACCGACCAGCCCATGAACCTCTCCGGCGCCTTCGAAGCACCCGTCACCGCGGACGACACCTCCGGCTGGACCACACCCAGCATCACCGCCCTCGACCGGCACTCCGCCGCCGTCAACGCCTTCCTCGGCGACGAACACCTCCTGGCCGCCGCCCACTCCGGCACGGCCGACCTCACCCAGGTCACCGCCCTGGGCACCCACATCCCCCGCCTAGACAACCTCGTCACCACCATCACCGACACCGCCTTCACGCAGGCAGCCGAGCAGTGACCAGCGGACTCCTCCTGCATCTGTCCGGCATCCAGTTCTGGGGCGGCCCCCAAGGCGGCACCACCCGCACCAGCCACCCCCACCCCACCCGCAGCGGCATCACCGGCCTCCTCGCCGCAGCCCAGGGCCGCCCCCGGGGCAGCGACCTCACCGACCTCGAACAACTCACCCACACCATCCGAATCGACCGGGCCGGACAACTCCTCCTCGACTTCCACACCGTCGGCGGCGGACGGCTCAAACACGAGACCGTACCTACCGCCGAAGGCGGACACCGCGGCAACGCCCTCGTCTTTCGCGACTGGTACCTCCACGACGCCGCATTCACCATCGCCCTCACAGGACCAGAACCCCTCATCCACGACCTGGCCCACGCGCTGCGCCACCCCGTCTACCCACCCCACCTCGGCCGCCGCGCCTGCCGACCCGACACCCCGGTCCTGATCACCACCACCGACGACCCCTACAGCGCCCTCGAAGACCTCCCCCTACACCGCACCGCCCCCCGCACCGGCGACACCGTGCCGGTCATCTTCCTCAACGAACACCCACCCACCCACACCACCCCCCACACCCGCACCATCGACGACGTCCCCCACCCAGGCCGCACCTTCACCACCCGCCGCCTATGGGAGTCCACCCGCCACCTCCCCACCACACGCTGCGCAGGCCTCGGGACCACCTACCTCCAAGCACTCACCTCACACCGCACAACCAGCTGACAACCCGCCCGCACGCGCGGGAAAACCTACGGAGCACCACAGATGGCCCCCACCGCCCACCTCACCCGACTCAAACTCAACCCCATGTCCACCGAGGCCGCCCGCGACCTCCGCAACGTCCACTCCCTGCACCGCACCGTCCTCACCCTCGCCCCCGACAACCTCGGTGACAGCCCCCGCGCAGCAGCCGGCATCCTCTTCCGCCTCGAACAACACCCCCGCGGCCACACCCTCCTCATCCAGTCCACCCACCCTCTCAACCTCGACGCCCTCCCCATCGGCTACGCCGCCGCCACCGACGAACGCGACCTCACCCCCCTCTTCACCTGGTGCCAACCCGGAACCCCCATCCGCTACCGCATCCACGCCCAACCCACCCGCAGCCTCGCTATCAAAGGCCGAGACGACAAAGGCCGATTCAAACGAGGCCGCCGCATCCCACTCCACGGAGACGACGCAACCCACTGGTGGCACGAACGAGCCACCGCAGCCGGCCTCACCCCGCACACCGAGATCACCAACACAGCACCCCAACCCGACCTCGTCGGCTGGAAGACGAACCCCGAGCACAAGAACAAACGGATGCACATCCGAGACCGCGTCACCCGCTTCGAAGGCACCGCCACCATCACCGACACCACGGCCCTCCACACCGCCATCACCACCGGCATCGGTCGCGGCCGCGCCTTCGGAACAGGCCTCCTGTCCATAGCCCCACTCGTCCAGGCCTAAGCACCACGCATTCCAGCCAGGCCTCACGGTCATGAACCTTGATAAAAGAACAGCAAAGCCCTCAAGAATGAGCAGGTCACGAAGCGTTCGGCCCGCAGGCGCGGGTGTCCGACGGTAGAGAGCAGCGGCGCGCAGAACCAATTCAAGTTCGGCCCGCAGGCGCGGGTGTCCGACGTACAGGTTGCGTCCCTTGGCCAGTTCGTTCCAGTTCGGCCCGCAGGCGCGGGTGTCCGACGGTGATGCACCTCGTCAGTTTGTGCGCCGCCATGTTCGGCCCGCAGGCGCGGGTGTCCGACGATCGTGCTGAGCCTCGTGTCCATGGCCGCGGCCTTCGGCCCGCAGGCGCGGGTGTCCGCCGCGGCACTGGATCAGCCTCGTGCCCCGGTGGGCGTTCGGCCCGCACGTGCGGGTGTCAGCCGATGACGCCCATGGACGATGCGATGCTGCACCTGTTCAGCCTGCACGTGCGGGTGTCAGCCGGTCTTGCCGACGCAGCCTTTCTGGTTGCCGACGTTCGGCCCGCGCGCGGGTGTCCGCCGTCCTCACGGGCCCGCAGGGCCGTTCCGGACTCGCTCAGCCCGCACGCGCGGGTGTCCGCCGTAGCGCTGACGGGAGTGCCCGTACGCGAGCCAGTTCTGCCTGCACGCGCGGGTGTCCGTCAGCGCCGTCCAGGCCGCCGATGGAGTCGGCCTCGTTCGGCCCGCAGGCGCGGGTGTCCGTCGGTCTCCGGGTCAACGCGGCCGGCGACGCCCTCGTTCGGCCGGCAGGCGCGGGTGTCCGTCGGCCCAGCAGGGTCAGCAGGGAGCGAAGAAGTGGTCCGGCCTGCAAGCGCGGGCGTCCGCCGTACTGCGAGCGCGGCCAGGATCAGAAGAACGCGTTCAGCCCGCCGCCTGCGGGTGTCCGTCGCTCGTGCTGATTGGCGACCAGCATCAGCTGCAGTTCAGCCCGCAGGCGCGAGTGTCAGCCGCCGAACAGGTGGGCGAGGACCACGCGGCTGGTATCGGCCCCCAGGCGCGGGTGTCAGGCGATCGCGGCGGTGTAACCGGTTGAGTCGACGTAGTTCAGCCCGCAGGCGCGGGTGTCCGGCGTAGGCCTGGAACCGCAGGTCTGTGTTGGCATTGTTCGGCCCGCAGGCGGGTGTCCGGCGATCTGATCTCGCTTACCCTCGCGTTCGGCCCGCAGGCGCGGGTGTCCGACGCCCCCGGGGGTCAGTACCGAGTGTTAGCAGCAGTTCGGCCCGCAGGCGCGGGTGTCCGACGTGGCCACCTTCGTCTTCCATGACGCAGAGCACGTTCGGCCCGCAGGCGCGGGTGTCCGACGATTTTGAGTTGGGTCTTCTACGGCGTCAGCCTGTTCGGCCCGCAGGCGCGGGTGTCCGACGTCCCCGCTTTCGCACGGCTGCTGCTCGACGCAGTTCGGCCCGCAGACGCGGGTGTCCGACGGTGTCCGGCGATCTGATCTCGCTTACCCTCGCGTTCGGCCCGCAGGCGCGGGTGTCCGACGTAGCCGTGCCAGATATGCACTCGGTGGTGGGGGTTCGGCCCGCAGGCGCGAGTGTCCGACGCCCCGTCATCACGCCGTGACCGAGGAAGGGGTGTTCGGCCCGCAGGCGCGGGTGTCGGACGGCAGCCCCCGGCAGTTGGGGATTCACCGCGGCGCTCGGCCCGCAGGCGCGGGTGTCCGACGCCGCCTTCGGCGGTCGCCTTCGGCGACCCCGGGTTCGGCCCGCAGGCGCGGGTATCCGCCGTACGGGCCCGAGTCGCTCCCCGGTGTCGCGTCGTTCAGCCCGCAGGCGCGGGTGTCCGCCGGCCTGATCGGCGCTGCGTTTGGCGCTCTTCATGTTCAGCCCGCAAGTGCGGGTGTCCGCCCTACTGCAACCACGTCCGTGCCCTGATGCTCCAGGTTCAGCCCGCAGGCGCGGGTGTCCGCCGCGGCACTGGATCAGCCTCGTGCCCCGGTGGGCGTTCGGCCCGCACGCGCGGGAGTCCGACGATCCTTCACCAGGTCCTCGGGCGTACACAGCGGTTCAGGCCGCACGCGCAGGGTCCGACGCCGCGCACCTTGCGCGGAACGACGAACACAGGGTTCAGCCCGCAGGCGCCGGAACCCGCCAGTGATTCTCGGCGAGGACCTCGCCTCTACGCGTAGGTGTCCGTCGGTGCCCGGCGTCCTGGAGGGGTAGTCATCAGGTTCAGTCTGCAGGCGTGGGTGTCCGACGAAGTTCGGGCGGGTGCTCTACGAAAGGCTCGCGTTCAGCCCGCACACGCGCGGGTGTCCGGCGTCTTTTGCTGAGGGGGCGGCCTTTGTCGTCAGGTTCAGCCCGCACGCGCGGGAGTCCGTCGCCGACCCAGAGTACGGCCGGACCGCCGGAGATGTTCAGCCCGCACGTGCGGGTGTCCGACGTGGCGCCAGGGCCACACCCTCGGTGGACGGATGTTCGGCCTGCACGCGCGGGCGTCCGACGGTGATGGCGCGGACCGCGCAGCCGGTGCGTGGGTTCCAGCCTGCATGCGCGGGTGTCCGACAGAGGAACTGGGTCGCTTCATCAAGGAGCAGGACTTCAGCCCGCAGGCGCGGGAGTCCATCAGTGATCCGCGGTGAGGATTTCGCCTCCACCGTGAGGATCTGCCTGCACACGCTGGTGTCCGCCGTCGCCGAGGACTGGCTGCACCTGCAGCATGGGGTTCAGCCCGCACGCGCGGGAGTCCGACGCAGCGTGACGTTTCTCGACACTGGCCTCGGAAGTACAGCCTGCACGCGCGGGAGTTGTTCCAGAGCCGCGGTTACGGGAAGCATCACGCAGCGCAGCCGGTCAGCGCACGCGCGGGAGTCCGACGTACATCGACGCGTTCGGGGTGAGTACGAGGTCGTTCAGCCCGCACTCGCAGGTGTCCGGCGCTCAACTGACACCAGCGGATGGCGAAGTACGAGTTCAGCCTGCCCGTGCGGGTGTCCGTCGTCCCCCGGAGCGCGCCATCAGGCCGCTCCTACCGTCGAGCTTGCACGCGCGGGAGTCCGACGCCGATCGGCCCGTGGTACATCATCTCGTATTCGTTTAGCCCGCACGAGCGGGCGTCCGACGGTCTCTTCCGCGATCCGCTCCAGGTCGGCCGGGTGCAGCCTGCACGCGCGGGAGTCCGTCGCGGCGGGGGGACAGACGCGGGTATCAGTGGCTGTCCACCCCGCGAGCGGGAGTCCGTCGGCGTTCCTGATATACGCCTTCCTCGCCAAGCAGTCCAGCCGTCACGCGCGGGAGTCCGTCGCTGAGCTATTCCCTGGAGGAAGAGGAGGCGACGTTCAGCCCGCACGCGCGGGTGCCCAACGACCTGGGCGAACCCGTTGCTGAGGGACTTGCCGTTCTGCACGCGCGGGTGTCCCACACTCCAGCCCAGGACCCGCATGGCGAAGCCGGAGTTCAGCCTGCACGCGCAGGTGTCCGACGTCGAGGATCCACGGCAGGATCAGCTGCGAGGTATTCAGCCTGCACGCGCGGGTGTCCGTCGTTGCGGCATTCGGAGACTGTTGATGCGGCCGTGTTCAGCCATGCGCAGGTATCCGTCGGCTGACAGCGATCGCGGATCGCGGCCGCCCGGGTTCAGCTTGCACCGCGCGGGTGTCCGACGAACCGCCGCCTGATGGTCGGTCGCACCCTGAAGTTCAGCCCGCACATGCGAGTGTCCGACGAGACATGCCCGACTACCAACACTACGCCCTCCGTTCAGCCTTCACGTGCGGGTGTCCGACGGGGCAGGTCGGCTGGGTGAGCTGCGACTACATATTCAGCCCGCATGCGCGGGCGTCCTTCGAGGAGCGCTGCGGACCCGGCCCAGGCGCCGCCGTTCAGCCCGTAGGCGCGGGTGTCCTTCGGTCCTGGCGGAGGGGCCAATCATCTGCGGAGTGTTCAACCCGTACGCGCGGGTGTCCGTCGTGGATCTTGAGAGTCGGGTCTCCCCCTTCCACTCCAGCCTGCACGCGCGGGTATCCGTCATAGCCGTCGTAGATCAGCAACCACACGAACCAGTTCAGCCAGCACGCGCCGGTGTCCGTCGGCACGCCACCTGTCCGGACGTCACAAGGCCGTTCATGTTCAGCCCGCACGCGCGGGAGTCCGACGATTCGCACCGCCATCACGGTGGTGAGCGAGATGTTCAGCCCGCACGTGCAGGCGTCCGACGCAGGACATGGTCAGCTGGGGCGTGGCTTACGGGTTCAGCCTGCACGCGCGGGTGTCCGCGGATCGCATTGGCGTCGTGGCCGTATTGCCCTCGTTTTAAATTTCCGAAAATCTCTCACTCGTATTTGAGGTGTTTATCTACATGTCTTCTGGGTTGTATTCTTGCGTGTGGGGGAAATTCGAGGAGCTTCCCGAGCCGTATCCGTTGGGGTGTCATTCGCTGGATACGGCGGCGGTTGCATTGGTTCTGTGGGATGTGCATCTCTCTGCCGGTCAGCGGAAGTTCGTCGCTGGTTCCTTCGAGGTCTCGGAGTGTCAGGCTCGTGAGTTGGTGGGTTTCTGGGCCGGTCTGCACGATTTGGGGAAGTGCTGTCCGTCGTTCCAGTCGGCTCCGAGTGGTCCTGATCCGGAGTTCTTGCGGGAGGAGGATTTCGCTACGCCTTCAGGCTGGATGAACGAGGGTTCTGTACGTCATGAGCGGGTGACGCATCTCGTTCTGCCGTCGCTCCTTGCCGCCTACGGGTATGACATTTCTGTGCGGCCGGGGCGGTCGGTGGCTCATCAAATAGCGCAGATTCTTGGCGGGCACCACGGTGTATACGGCTCCATGCTGGACCGGGTGGCGCTGCGGCATCCGGAGCGGAGTGAGCCGCGGGTCGGGACGGCGTCGGGGTGGCGGGAGCAGCGGGCGGCGTTGGTGGATGTCGTGCACCGGGCGTGCGGCCGGCCGGCGGCGCCGCAGCGGGTGGCTTCTGCGGGCGCCGCGGTGCTGGTGACCGGACTGGTGGTGCTCGCGGACTGGATCGCCTCAGGGAACCAGTGGGTCTCTGCCCGGCAGCGTGCCTGGCTGACGGCGGCGGACGGGGACTGGGAGGCTCATTTCCAGAGGGCGTTCGCCGCGGCAGGACCTGTGGTCAGAGCCTTGCAGCTCGACGCGCCGCAGTGGGCGCCCGCGTCCCGGTTCGCGGATGTCTTCCCGGAAATCACGGACCCGTATCCGCTGCAGGCCGACATCGCGGCCCGGCTGCCGGGCCTGGTGAACGGGCCCGGGATCTTGCTAGTGACCGCGCCGACCGGGGACGGCAAGACGGAGAACGGCCTATTCGGTGCCCGGCTGCTCGGCGGTGCGGCCGGCCAGCCCGGGCTCGCGGTGCTGCTGCCGACGATGGCCACCACCGACGCGATGTGGGACCGCGTGCGCGCCTACGTCCGCCATAGCGCGTCAGCTGACACTCCGGTGACGCTGCTGCACGGGATGGCATGGCTGCGGGAGGGCTACTCCACCGACGCCCCGGACACCGAACTCGCCGACGACGGCGTCTCCACGACGGCTGGCGACTTCGTACGCCGCAAGCACCTGGGCCTGGCCGCCGGCGCGGCGGTGGGCACGTGGGACCAGGCCGCGATGGCCTGCCTGCCGATGAGGTTCAATGCTCTGCGCTGGCTCGGCCTGTCCGGCAAGACCCTGATCATCGACGAGGCCCACGCCTACGACGCCTTCGGTCACGCGCTCACGGTCCGCCTGCTCCAGTGGCTCGGGCACCTCGGTACACCCGTTGTGCTGCTGTCCGCCACACTCGCCGGCAGCCTCGCCGAGCGTCTGGTCCACGCCTACCTCCAAGGCGCCGGCCACAGCGAACCCCCGAGCGTGGCACCGGCCTACCCCGGCTGGCTGTTCGCGGACGCGACCACCGGCACCGTGACCACCTCGGCGACCATCCCCAGCACCCGCGCGCACGCCCTCACCCTCGACCAGCACCTCGTGCGCCACACTCACGACCCCAAGCCGGCCGACGGCCGCGCCGCACACCTGGCCCGGACCCTGGCCCCGCTCTACGACGAGAGCGAAGACCCGGGCGCTGTTCTTGTGGTGTGCAACACGGTGCCCGATGCCCAGGCCACCTACCGGGCCCTGGCCGCCCGCACGGGTACGCGAGCGGTGAACCTCCTGCTGCTGCACGCCCGCATGCCGCAGTGGCAGCGCGAAGACCTCACCCGTCGGCTCCTTCAGCTCCTGGGCCCCCGTGCCTGTCGGCCGCGTGAGCCGTGGATCGTCGTCACCACTCAGGTCGCGGAGCAGTCCCTCGACGTCGACTTCGACCTCGTCGTCACCGACCTCGCTCCCCTTGCCCAGCTCCTCCAACGTGCCGGACGCGGGCATCGCCACGCTCTGGCCGGCCGCGGCCGCCGGCCCGCCTGGGCACCGACCCCGCGCCTCGTCGTCCTCACACCCGACGGTGAGCTGCCCCCTCCCGCGTGGGGAAACGTCTACGACCCCGCCTTGCTGCGCCGCACCCGTGACCTCCTCGCCACCACCGCCAAGGGCCCCGTCGCCATCCCGGAGGACGTCACCTTCATGATCGAGACCGTCTACGCGGACCTCAACACCCTGGCCGAGCACGCCCTCGACGACGACCGCCGACGCGCCGGACACGACGCCGCGCACGCAGCGGCCGCCGACACCGCCGCCATCCCCGCCCCCGGCACCCTCACCGACCTGTACCCGGTCACCGACCGCGACCTCGACCCCGACCTGCTCACCACTCGCCTTGGCGCCGACTCCGCACGGCTCCTCCCCGTCTACCGCACAGCCGACGGCACCTGCTGGCTCGACCCCCAGTGCACCCAGGAGCTTCCGATGCCGGCACCCGGCCACAAGCGCCTCACCCGCGACCAGGTCGCCGACCTCGCCCGCCTGAGTGTCCCCGCACCCTGCATCTACCTGTCCGAAGGCCCCGACACCGCCCCGCCTCACCAGTGGAACAAGACCCCACTCGCCCGCGAACTGCGCCTGCTGCCCCATCGGGTGACGTCCGACGGGCAGATACAGGGACACCGGACCGAGCGGCACATACTCCGCCTCGACCCGGTCCTGGGCCTGGTCCGCACTCCGGCACGGTGAGACCGGCCGGCCCGAGCCACCTCGTTCTGGGGCTGATCGGTGTGACCTCGAACGGTGTCACCGCAGCGCTGGCAGTGTGGGCCCTTCCCTTGCCCGGGGCACCGGCCCCACTCCGACTTCTCGCCCCCTGATGAGGCCTGCCCGGTCCATGTCATGCGGTGCCGTCTCCGGGGCGAACTCAGACAGTGGGAGGCTCGGCCGCAGGGAATCGGCCGACCCACATTCGCCAGGCGAAGGCCAAGGCGACCAAGCCGATGCCGAACACGAGCGGCCACAGCGCCCACGGCAGCGGCAACGGCAGATGAGCCATCACAGCGAAGGCCGTGGTCCACACGATGATGAACAGCGGCGCGATCCAGAAGATCGGCACCCTGCGGACCGGTGGGCGGCTTCCGTAGGCGGTGGCGATGGCGAGGTGTGCACTGGGGACCCCGGCAAGAAAGCACCAGCGTGCCCATCCCACGCCGCGCATGCTGTCGGAGTTCAGGGCGATGATGAGGGTGGCGGTGACGAGGCCGAGGTGGCCCACCGCCAGGACGGTGATCACGATCCGGATGGGCACACTGACCCTGGTCCGGATCAGGGGGAGATCGGCAGGCCGCTCCGGGGCATCGGTATCGGGTTCGGATTCTGCTTCGTCGTCTTCCTCGTCGGCGGTGTCCTCGTGCAGGAGCACGTCGATGAACTCGTCCATTTCTTCGGCACCGGTAGCGACTTGGGCCTGTACCTCGCCAAGGAAGGCGGCGGCCCACTCGTAGACGTCGCGGTCAACGTCGGGTTGCGCGGCGCGGTCGGTAATCGAGTGCTCAAGGTCGGCGAGCCACTGCTGGGCCTGATCGGGGCCGAGTTCGGTAGTGATGGTCTGGGCGGCCAATGGAAGCAGCCGCTCCGGGTCTGAGGCGACGGCCCGGTGCGCGGCGTCGGCGAGAGCCGGCTGTTCCTGGGCGGCGCGGATGACGGTGCTGAGAGTCCGGCGGCGCTGCTCGGGTGCGAGGACGTCGTGCTGAAGGAAGTGTTCGACGAACTCACCCCCGTTGCTGGTACCGGCCTCGGTGAGCCAGGCGGCGGCCAGCGGTGCGCCGATGGCGCCCCAGTGCGCTCCGTCCACGGCGGGGTAGGCAGCGGCCAGGACGTCGTCGAGAGCGGCGAGGCGTTCCGGGTCGGGAGGGGCAGTGGCCCCGTAGCCGTGGTGATGGACGTCGAAGCCGGCGCGGATGGCTGCCTTGCCGTCCCGGGCGGTGGTGGCGCCGGCCAGCAACTGCGCGCTGACGAGGGTATGCAGCAATTTCATGTCGACGGCGCCGGTACCGAGGCGGGCTTCGGCGATGCGGCGCAGGTAGTTCTCCTCGTTGGCCAGGAGAACCTCCATGGGATGGTCTTTGCGGGCGAAGTCCGGGTTGGCGCGGGCCAGGACGTCGGCGAGCGCGGCGACGTGGTGGTAGATCACCGGCTGTCTGAGGGTGTGCTCGATGCCATCTCCGTAGCGGCGTGGGGCGTCGGCGACCACGGTGTCGGACCAGGTGCTGTCCGCGTGACCGGCCTGCTGGAGCAACCGGATGCGGCGGGCGAAGGCGGCCTTGGCCTCCACGTAGATGTTCTCGGGACCGTGGCCTTCCAGCGCGTCGTCCGGCGTGAGCATGAACGTCTCCCTGGCCGCGCCGGCCTGCTGCGCGCGCAGATAGCGGCTCAGGGCCGGCCACCACCCGTCGTGCCCGCGGGCCAGGAGGAGCACACGCACGCACGCGCCGTCATGCGGAACCGCCAGTGCCCGCGCCAGGTCCCGGATCTGGGGGATGTGTGCTTCCGCGAGGTCGACGGCGATGAGCAGCGGGTACGAGGAGGAGGCGAGCATCCCGTAGTCCGTGTGCGGCGGCGTCTCGGAGAGGAATCCGCCGCTCCACGGCCGGGAGTTGTCGTGCCTGGCCGTGAGGCGGCTGAGGAGCTCGACGACCAGGCGGGACTTGCCCGTACCACCCAGGCCGGTCACGGCCGCGACATCCACCTGGCCAGGGCCGTTGCACCACTGTTCGATCTGGCCGATCAGATCGGTCATGCCGGTGAGACCGACGACCTGCGCGCGAGGGTCGAGCAGATGGGAAGAGGACAGCGTCGGACTGGGTATGTCGTCGAGCAGGCCCTTGAGGTCAGCGGGCTGCAGGCGTGGGGCCATGCCGGTGTGCGCGCTGACCGCGGCCGCGAAGCTCTTGTCCGCCAGAAGGTGGGACAGCGGCCGCACCAATATGCCGCGATCCCATTGGGGGTCGACCAGGGTGGCCATGGCGACCAGTACGCCGTTGCAGAACACCCCCGCCCCTGACAGGCCTTGCCAGTTCCTCACATCGGTCACCACGGCGCCGTCGACCTCGAGCGAGTACATCTTCGACCGGGAGCCGGTGTGCGGGGCGATGCGCCCGTCGACGGTCTTCAGATCGTCAACGTACCGCTCAGATCGAGCGGATACTTTGCGGCGCATCGCCTTGGCGAAACCCGTGGTGGAACATACCGGGCGCCGCGCTGGATAGTCGGAGACCAGCTCGCCGAAACCCACCGCCTGGACGCCGGCGCCAACCAGAGCGCGGTCGGCCACCAGCAGCACGACGTCCCACTCGGCGCTCTCCCAGACCGCCACAGCCTCGCTGAACGTCGCACTTGCCATATCCCGGACCCGCACCACGTGGCCTTCGCCCGGCTTGGCGACATGATGAGCGGTGAGTATCAGACCGGGAGCAAGCAGACAGCCGGTGCCGTACGAGTCTGCGGCCTGGTTGAGGACCTCGACCGTGCGCTGCGCCGTTCCCCCTCCCACCATTGGGCCCTACGCGAAGCCGTCGATCGGGCCGCCACGACCGCGTGCCGCATCCCCGATCGGTAGATCACGCCCGCTGTCATCGGGGGCCACCTGCAAGGTGACTGTCATCCGGTGCGTAGCCGTGCTCGCCCGCTCGCCCCTGGCGTCCGCGGACACGACCAAGGCCTTCACCCCGCCGCCGGCCACAGCAGTCTTCCGCAACTCAATCCCAAGATCGAGCACGATCTCCTTGACCGTGAACCGGATCGGCGAGCTGTCCCCATCCAGCTGCGCAGCGGCAAGTCCGCTGCGTACCGCCTTGATCGCCTCAGACAGCTCGGTGGGCTCTAACTCCATGTTCTCCCCTGATCATTCGCGCCGAACGACCCAGTCTGCCGGGCAGCCACCGGTTACGGAAGACGGCGCCACCGCCACAACACCAGCGCCGTCGGCGAGTTGGACAGGCCAGGCTGGAAGCGTGAGCCGCCCCACTCGCTCCCCGGGGACCGCGCTCGGCGCCAGGTCAGGCGAGCCGCATCCTGAGCAGGCGGCAGCCCCACGGGAGGCTCTCCCGCCTGACCACCAAGGGGCGTGAGACTCCACATCCGGGATGGCCGCCGTCGGCGGCCCTCCCGCGCCCGAGGCTCGCCCGGCTGCCCCCTGTAGCACTCAAAGGCCAACCAGGAGGGTTCAGCCACACCAGGCCGCCGAGTCTTCCGTGACGCACCCCAGAACCTATGTTCGAACGCATGCTCGAATTCTGCGTTATGGTGGACACTTCAAGAGACGCAGGTCAGCTAGGGGGTTCGCGAGAGGCAGGTGGCGCAGGGGTGATGGATTTACTCATCTGCATGTCGCCTCCGGCTACTCCGCCCGCTACGGCGCCTCCCTCCCGGACGCCCTGGTGCGGCGGGCGGCCGAGTGCGGCATGACGACGCTCGCGCTGACCGACCGCGACACCGTCGCCGGCACGGTCCGTTTCGCCAAGGCTGCCGCGGCCGCCGGGGTGCGGCCCGTCTTCGGCGTCGATATCGCCGTCGCCCCGCTCAGGCCGCCGGCGCCGCACGCGGCCCGGCCCCGTACCCCGGCCCGCGGCGGCGCGCACGTGATGGAGCCGCCGCTGCGGATCACCCTGCTCGCCCAGAACGCAGCCGGGTGGGCCCGGCTGTGCCGTCTGGTATCCGCCGCGCATGCCGAGGCCGACGGCACCCTGCCCGTCGTCTCGTGGGAGGTCTTGCGCGCGAACGCCGGCCAGGACCTGGTCGTGCTGCTCGGACCTACGTCCGAGCCGGTGCGCGCCCTGTCCGCCGGGCGTCCCGATCTCGCCGAGCAGGTGCTGGTGCCGTGGCGGGAGCTGGCCGGGCCACGGCTGCGGCTGGAGGCCGCATATCTGGGTCGGCAGGGGACCGGCCCAGGGTCGCTGCGGCTGGCCGCGCGCACCGTGGGCCTGGCCGACCAGCTCGGCGTGCCCGCGGTGCTGACCAACACGGTCCGTTATGCCGACCCCGCCCAGCACCGCCTGGCCGACGTCCTCGATGCGGCGCGGCTGCTGCGCCCGGTCGATGGCCGGCACCTGGACGGCGGCGAGCGGTGGCTGAAGGACCCGGCCGCCATGGCGGCGGCCGCCGAGCAGATCGCCCAGGCCCTCGGCGAGCACCGCGCGCGGGCCGCTCGCCTGCTGGCGGAGACCGAGGCGACCGGCCAGTCCTGTGTTCTGACCCCTGCCGATCTCGGGCTGGGCCGGCCGCACTTTCCCGAGCCGTCCGTCGTGGGCGCCGGGGCGGAGCCGGGGTCGGCGATGCGGCTGCTGCGGCAGCGGTGCGAGACCGGGATGGCCGCCCGCGGCCTGGACACGGACCACCGCGCCGTCAGGCAGCTCGACTACGAGCTCGGCGTGATCGGCCGGCTCGGTTTCGAGGGTTACTTCCTGGCCGTGGCCCAGGTGGTCGCCGACACCCGGGCGCTCGGGATCCGGGTCGCCGCACGTGGCTCGGGTGCCGGCTCCATGGTCAACCACTCGTTGTTCGTCGCCACGGCCAACCCTCTGGAGCACCACCTGTTGTTCGAGCGGTTCCTCAGCGAGCGGCGCACGTCGCTGCCGGACATCGACCTGGACGTGGAGTCCGAGCGGCGTCTGGAGGTCTACGACAAGATCATTGAACGGTTCGGGCGTGAGCGGACCGCGGTCACCGGCATGCCCGAGACCTACCGGGCCCGGCACGCCCTGCGCGATACCGGACTCGCCCTCGGCCTGCCACCCCAGGTCGTGGGCGACATCGCCAAATCGTTCCCGCACATCCGGGCCCGGGACATCCGCGCCGCCCTGACCGAGCTGCCCGAGCTGCGACAACTAGCCAGTCAGGCGAGGAGGTTCGGGCCGCTGTGGGAGCTCGCCGAGGGGCTGGACGCGCTGCCGCGCGGCTACGCCATGCACCCCTGCGGCGTGATCATCTCCAACGCGTCGCTACTGGACCGGCTGCCGGTGCAGCCGACCCCGGCCGGCTACCCCATGGTGCAGGCAGACAAGGAGGACGTCGAAGACCTCGGCCTCCTCAAACTCGACGTCCTCGGAGTGCGGATGCAGTCCGCGATGGCCCACGCGGTCACCGAGATCCGCCGCACCACCGGCCGCCAGCTCGATCTCGACAACCCTGACCACGTCGACCTCAACGACCGGCTCGCCTTCGAACTCATCCAGGCCTCCGACACCGTCGGCCTGTTCCAGCTGGAAAGCCCCGGCCAGCAAGATCTGGTGGGGCGTCTTCAGCCGCGGCACATGCAGGACGTCATCGCGGACATCAGCCTCTTTAGGCCCGGCCCCGTGCAGGGCGGCATGCCCGCACTGTTCATCGCCGCCCGCCACGGCGCGGCACCGAAGTACGCGCACCCGGACCTGGAGCCGATCCTGTCCGACACGTCCGGCGTGGTGATCTGGCACGAGCAGATCATCGCCATCCTCGCCCGGATGACCGGCTGCGACCGTGCCGCCGGCGACGTCGCCCGCCGGGCCCTGGCAGATCCCGACCGGCTGCCCAAGGTCGAGCAGTGGTTCCGCCGCGCCGCCGGCGAGCGCGGCTACACCAAGGACGTCCTCGACGACGTGTGGGAGACCGTCACCTCCTTCGGCGCGTACGGCTTCTGCCGCGCCCACGCCGTCGCCTTCGCCGTCCCCGCCCTCCAAAGCGCCTACCTGAAAGCACACTTCCCGGCGTTCCTGTATGCGGGGCTGCTGGAACACGACCCCGGAATGTGGCCCAGCCGGGTCATCGTCGCCGACGCCCGCCGCCACGGCGTGCCCGTCCTGCCCATCGACGTCAACCGCTCCCGCCTCCAGCACAGCGTCGAAGCCACAGAGGACGGGTGGGGCGTGCGCCTCGCCTTCTCCACGGTCAAGGGCATCCACTCGGCCGAGACCGCCCGCCTCACCGCCGGCCAGCCGTACACCAGCCTGCAGGATCTGTGGCAGCGGGCCCGCCCGTCGCTCCCGCTCGCCCAGCGTCTGATCCGCATCGGCGCCCTCGACGACCTTGCCGCGGACCAGAGTCGGCGGGACCTGCTGCTGCAGGCCGAAGAGCTCCACCGGCAGTACCGCAACCGGACAACCACCGAGGGACAGCTCCCGCTCGGCGGCGAGCTGGTGACCGCAGAGCCGAGCGGCCTGCCGGAGATGACCAGCCGCGACAAGCTCAGCGCCGAAATCGACACGCTCTCCATCGACGTCTCGCAGCACCTGATGGAGCACCACCACCGGCTGCTGCGGGAACTCGGCGCCACCGACGCCGCCCATCTGCGCGCGTTGATCCCCGGCCAGAAAGTACTGGTCGCCGGGGTACGGGCCTCCACGCAGACCCCACCGATCCCGTCCGGGAAACGGGTCATCTTCTGCACGCTGGAGGACGGCTCGGGCCTGGTCGACATCGCATTCTTCGAAGACAGCCACGCCGCCTGCGCGCACACCGTGTTCCACTCCGGGCTCCTCCTGGTACGCGGCACCGTCGAGGCCCGCGGCCCGCGCCGCACCGTCGTCGGCGAAATGGCTTGGGATCTTGAAGAGGTCGCCACCGCCCGCCGCGACCACGGCCCCCAGGCCGCCCTCGACCTGCTCGGCCGGACCACCCCGGCCCCCACTCCGGCGCAGCCCGCCGCCCCAGCCCGCACGCTCGCCGATGGGACCGCTGGGGCCCGCCTGCACCCGTACGCGGACCTCCAGCCCGCCGGCACCCGCTCGGCGGACCTTCGCCGTCTGGGGCACCGAAGCCCCGGAAGCGCAGGGTGATCACCGTGGGCGAGGGACGTCAGATCCTCCACATCCGGTTTGCTCTTGCACCCGAGCACAACCCGGATCTCCTTCAGCAACTGCGCCGTCTCCTGGAAGACTTCACACCGCGCGTGCAGATGCTGGAGCCGGACAGTGCTGTCGCGGACCTGTCCGGAGCGATCCGGTTCTGGCACCGGGACGCCCGGGGCGTCACCGAACTCATTCAGCTGCGGGCCCTGGCGTACTACGAGCTGCGCAGCTCGGCCTCGGCCGCGCCCAACCGGCTGCTCGCCGCCATGGCCGCCGCCCTCACCCCGCCCGGCCGCCGCACCGTCATCGAGGACTCACCCGAGGCGATCGACGCGTTCCTGCGGCCACGCCCCGTCCGCGAGCTGCCCGGCATCGGCACCCGAACCGCCGCCGCACTCGCCGAATACGGCCTGCACACCATCGGCGACGTCGCCGACGTCCCCCAGCTCACGCTGCAGCGCCTCCTCGGTGCCCGCGCCGGCCGCACCCTCCACGAGCAGGCCCACGGCCGCGACACCCAGATCGTCGACCGCACCCCGGCACCGGCGAGCATCAGCGCCGAACATCACTTCCCGCATGACGAACTCGGCCCTGCCGAGCACCGGCGCACCCTGCTTGCCCTCGCCGACGACCTCGGCGCCCGCCTGCGCACCAGCGGACAGATCACCCAAGGGCTGACCTGCACCATCCGCTACGCCGACCAGAGCACCACCCGCCGAAGCCGCACCCTGCCCGAGGCAACCCAGCACACCCTGCCCCTGGCCCGCGCTGCGTACGCGGTGTACGAGTCCCTCGGACTACAACGCGCCCGGGTACGCCACATCAGCCTGCGCGCCGACGCCCTCCTACCCGCAGCCAAAGCCACCCGCCAGCTCACCCTCGACAGCAACGACGACAAACCCTTCGCAATCGAAGCCGTCGCCGACCGAGCCCGCGCCCGCTTCGGACATGGCGTGCTCTACCCGGCATCCCTCGCGATCGCAGCAGGAACTCGATCGGCCCGAGCACAGGGCCGCGGTCGCACTGGCGCGCGCTGGATTTGAGGCAACCAGTAATCTTCGACCGGGAATTCGGCAGATCGATCCAGGGGGACTGACCGTCGGCCAGGACGACCGTGGTGGCCAGTAGCTCGGGACGGTCCGCCACGGCTACAGGGACTCCTGGCCCTCACCGTCCCCGCGGCGGACATGCTTGAGCTGGGACCGGGCATCGGGCAGGTCGGTCGAAGCCACGTCGTCCCAGAACGCATGCGTGACGATCGAGGCGGCGAGAGTGCGCTCCCGCTCCCGCAGCCCCACGACCTCCGTCTGCTCCTGCTCTGACCAGCCCGGCGAATCCGGGTAGGACTTCGGTGCGTTCTGCCAGTAGCCGTCGGGGCGCTGCCAGGCCTCCATCGGCTCGACGGAGTACGGCAGATTCTTGATCAGGTCTGCGAGGTCAGCTCGCACCTGCGTGAGGTCCTGCTGGGCGACGAGGAGATCGTCGGGTTCTCTGGGGTTTTGGTAGCTGTGGTGTGACATTGCGCCTCTTGCTGTCGTTTGGTGTATTACGACGGTTCTTCGGGGGTGTGGCTCTTGTAGTGGATCGTTGCGATCGACATACAGAGCATGGGAACGAATGTACGAAACATTTCTCGTCTTGATGCCGTCGGGGACCCGGTACTGGACCGTGGTGGACGACGAGCTGGAAGTCGTCGAGCAGGCGGACCGCTTCCTGAGGGAGGTACGCCTGGCCCGGGGCCGGGCAGAGACGACAACGAAGGCGTACGCCGAGGCGGTGTCCTTGTTCCTGCGCTGGTGCGCGGGCACAGGGCGGGACTGGTCGACAGCGGCCCGGGACATGGGGCTGTTCATGGTGTGGCTGCGGTGGGCGCCGGGCAACGGTGGCCAGCGCCAGGCCGTGGTACCGGGGCCGGGAGGAACGCCGGTCCGCGGGGATGCGCGAATCAACAAGGTGCTGACCGCGGTACGGATGTTCCTGCTTCACGCGGTGGTCAACAAGGCCGCACCAGCCTGGGTCCTTGAGCAGCTCTACGAGCTGGGGGATGACCGTGACCTGCCGGCGGAGGCACGGGGCGAGAGCGGTGGGATGCGGTATCGGCTGCGGGCCCGTCACCGGCTGCAGGAGCCGGAGACGGAAGTGGACCGGGCCAGTGACGAGGAGGTCGTGGCGATGCTGCGGGCCTGTCGGTCAGCCCGGGACAGGTTGATCGTGCTGCTGCTGTCGCGGGTGGGGTTGCGACCGGGACAGGTCGCAGGGCTGCACCGCTGTGATGTCCACCTGCTGATGGATTCGCGCTCGCTGGGGTGCGATGTCGAGGGGGCCCATCTGCACGTGATCCGGCGGCAGAACGTGAATGGCGCCTGGTCGAAGTCGAGGAAGTCGTGGGTGATGCCGGTGGACTTCCTGGTGGTGCAGGCCGCCGACCAGTACGCGGTGGAGCGTTACGAGATCCTCGGGGAGGGCGGAAGCGACTTCTTGCTGGTCAACCTCTTCCGCCCGCCCTATGGCTCGCCGGTGACCACCGGCGCGATCGGAGAGCTGTGCGAGTCGCTGTCGGGACGGGCGAGGCTGGGCCGCCGGGTCGGGCCGCGGATGTGCCGGCATGCGATGGCCAGCAACGTCGTGGATGCCGGCGGCACGCTGGATGAGGTTCAGGCCCTGCTGGGCCAGAAGAACCCGGCCTCACCCCGTCCCTACCTGCATCCGGACCGAGCTCGCCTGCGCGCGGCCGTTGAGCGCGTGGCTTCGCCCCGCCTGATTGAGGGGGAGACCCGGTGAATGTGGCGGTCGCAACGCCCCAACGCGGGGCAGGGGAAGACACGGTCACCACAGGGCTCATGGGCGCCGTCCAACCGGAGTTCCTGCAGCTGCTCAGCTGGGATCCTCACGTCCGGGTCTTGGTGCTGCCTCGCTCGCACCCGCAGTTCAGCGGTGAGGATTGCCTGGTGGCCGGCTGCGACAAGATGTCCTACTACGCCCACCAGAAGGGAATGTGCACCGGTTGCACCGAGCGGTGGAAGAAGAGCGGCCTGCCCTTCGACGAGTTCGTCACCATCCAGCGCCCCGGCCGGATGGTCGGGTTCTTTCCTTGCCAGGTCGCGCACTGCGAACGGCCGGGCAGACGCGCGACGCTCCTGTGCTCGGCGCATGACTACCAGAGGCGCAACGTCTACGGGCTCCCGCTGGAGGACTTCCTCGCTCACCCCGAGGTGCAACCGCTGCCAGCCCTGGGGCCTTGCCAGGTCGCTGCCTGTGACCGGCAAGGCGAGACCAGGGACGGGTACTGCACGCCCCACGCCGACCAATGCCGTGACCTCCGTCAACTAGGCGTCTTGGAGGACGAGGATCTTTGGCGGCTGACCACCCCGGCCATCGCGGAGTCCCGCAAGGTCAGCCTGCGCGGACTGCCCGACCGTGTGGTCGCCGAGATCATCTATGGCCTCCAGGAACGGATCGCCCAGGGACTCCTGCACAAGGACTACCTGCTGCGCAATTTGTCCAACAACGCCCGTGCTCAGCAAGTCACTTCACTCGACGAGCTCGACCTGGACGTCCTCACCCGCACCGACAGCACGCAGGCCAGGGGCTTCCTCAAGCACATCCGCCGCTTCGGCCTGAGCCCGGAGACCGAACGCCACAAGGACGTCTGGGACGCGAGCGCCTTCGGCCTCGGCGGCACCTTCTCCTTCACCGGGATCACCCAGCCCTGGCTGAGGGAAGGAGCCAAGGCCTGGGCCCTCGACGACATCCCCCGACGTCGCGGAAAGAGTGGCAAAACCGCCGTCCAACGCACCCTGAAGTCCCTGAGCCGCTTCTCCAAGAGCCTGCACCTGAGCCGGGATGACCACGGCGTCGACCTGCCCCAGCTCGGCCGCGTCGACATCACGGCCTTCCTGGTCCGGCTGAGCTTCCTCAACCAACGCGGCGACATCTCCGCCTGCACGCAGTACATGACCGTCCGCGACACCAGACGCGTGCTGACCCGGCTCCGGACCCTGGGCCTGACCAAGCCCGGCCAGCCCCTGCACGGCCTGGCGGACGACTTCGCCCTCCGCCAGGAGGACATCCCCGACGACCCCGAGGACTCCGAAGCCGGCCGTGACCTGCCTCCGGAAGTCATGCGGCAGCTCTGCGCCAACCTCGACTCCCTTGAGACCGTCAGCTTCACAGACGTCCGCACGACCATCGAGCTGATCATCGACACCGGCAGGCGCCCCAACGAGATCTGCAAACTGCCATGGCAGTGCCTCGACCGGGAAAGCGACGGCAGTCCCGTCCTCGTCTACGACAACACCAAGAACCTTCGGCACGCTCGCCGACTACCGATCCCCGGCGCGACCGCCGCACTCATCATCAAGCAGCAACAACGCGCCCGCGCCCGCTTCCCCAGCACCCCGACCGACAAGCTCAAACTCTTCCCCGCGACCCTGGCCAACCCCCACGGCACGAAGGCGACAACCTACGAGTGGGTATCGGCAAAGCACCGGGCCTGGGTGAAAGGACTGCCCGAGTTCCTCGTCCCCACCGTGATCGTCGAAGACGGCAACCGGGTCACCAAGATGCTGCCCTTCGACAAGAACAAGATCTACCCCTACGCCTACCGGCACACCTACGCACAACGGCATGCCGACGCCGGGGTCCCCCAGGACGTTCTCCAGTCGTTGATGGATCACCGCGAAGCCAGCACCACACAGCGGTACTACCGCGTCGGCGAGAAACGCCGCCGCGAAGCTGTCGAGCGGGTCACCACCATGCAGTTCGACCGGCACGGCACACGCATCTGGCGCCAGGCCAAAACCCTGCTCGACTCCGAACACGCCCGCCGCGCCATCGGTTCCGTCCAAGTCCCCTACGGCACCTGCACTGAACCCTCCAACGTCGCGGCCGGCGGCCACGACTGCCCCGTGCGCTTCCGCTGCGTGGGCTGCGGACACTTCCGCACCGACGTCTCCTACCTCCCCGACCTTGAGGCATACCTGGCCGACCTGCTGCGCAACCGTGAACGTCTGGCCGCCTTCGCCAACGCCGACCCCTGGGCCAAGGCCGAGGCCACACCATCGGACGACGAGATTGCCCGTGTACGCCGCCTGGTTCAGCGGGTGCGCCAGGACCTCGACGACCTCACCGACGAGGACCGCGCCCAGATTCGCGAGGCAGTCACACTGGTCCGCCGCAGCCGCGGCGTGTCCCTCGGCATGCCACGCGTCCGCCAGCCCCTGCCCGACCTTCGCCCGGAGAGAACCGGATGACCAGCATGACCGACGGACGGCGGGCCGACTCGGCCCGCCGCCGCGAACGCGTTCTCAAAGCCCTCGATGTCCTGCTCCGAAGCGACCAGGACATCACGGTCTCCGGCCTGGCCCGTGCGGCACGAGTGGACCGCACCTACCTCTACCGGCACCGCGACCTCCTCGAACGCGTCCACGCCGCCGCAGCCGCCCCACCAGAAGAAGGCCGGATCGCGGCCGTCAGCCGCGCCTCGCTGCGGACAGACCTGACCAACGCGCTGGAGCGAAACAGACGGCTGACAGTCCGGGTCCGGCAGTTGGAAAAGCGTCTGTCCGAGAGCCTCGGTGAAACCGCATGGCAGGAATCCGGCCTTGGCGCATCCGCCGACATCGACCAGCTTCAACGCCGCATCACGTTGCTCGAACAAGACCTGGCCGACATAAGAGGCCAGCTCGATGAGCGGACCGAGGAACTCGATGCCGCGCGGGCGGCTAACCGGGAACTGACCCGGGCACTGAACCAAGCCCGATGACGCCATCTGCGGCAGAGCATCGAGTTGCGAATGATCTTCTCGTCAAGGGCTGGTGTCCTTGAGGGTGTAGCGGGCCGAGCGGGTGGTCCAGTTTCCGGCTCCCGCGGTGACGTTGTTCAGTCCCTCTATGAATCGGCGCACGTCTTGCCTGCGGCCCAGTGGCGTGGCCTTGAGTTGGTCGACCCGGCGCTCAAACTCGTTCATGCTCTGCTCGAACTGGTGCCGGACGGTGTCGGCGGCTTCTTGAAGGGTGCAGTGCCGTGCGCGGGCGATGACGATCACGAGATTTTCGTCGGGTTCCCCGTCTGCCATCTCCTTCTTGAGGGAGAGGTAGTCGTGCCAGAGCAGAACACGGTCGTTGTCGGCCCGCTTGAGGGCTTGGAGGGCGGGGTCATCGAGCACGTCCTCCAGGTCGATACCCGCGCTGATCTCCACCATGATCTGGTCGATGTACTGGCCGAGCTGCACCGCACGGGCTGCCAGATAGTCGTCCACGCTGGTGAACGGGCCGTGCTCGCAGAGATGAGCGTCGTAGGCGATACAGCCACGAACGAAGTCCGCCACCTCATGGCGGAACCGGTGGAGTTGGCGGGGTGGAACATGCTCGGCGAAGCCTCGCCAGATGTCGGCGAGGATGGGACCCCAGCGTGTCTCGATGGGCAGCCGGTCAGGGGATAGGACATCGGTCAGACTGGCCTGCATGAGCGGCGTGGATGCGCCGTATCGTCGTCCGTCCCATTCGTCGTCGCGCTCGATGAGTGCCGCGCTTATCGCGGTGATGTTCCACAGACACTGCCGATCTGAGGCGGGCCAGGCCGCGGCCGCGAGATACGGGTAGTCCTTGGCCCTGATCTTGCGCTGCCGACGGTCGTCGAACAGGCCGTAGGAGAAAAACCAGTCGTAGAAGTCCTCGGGCTCGGGCCGGTAATGGGGGCTGAGCTTGACCGGGTAGCGAAAGTCCAGTGCCGACATTCTGGGCATCGGGGTTCGGCCGGGTAGGGACGGCTCCATGGTTATCTCCTTCACAGTGTGGCCAGGCCGGCGTCATGCCGCTCTCGCGGTCGCCGTCGTGGCGAGTTCACGCAGGGCCGTGGCGACGGCGGGTGGGAGTCCCGCACGAGCGAGGGCCTGTTCGGCCTGTGTGCGGCGCGCGGTGATCATGCTCTCGACCGTGTCGCGGGCACCCGTGGCGATGAGGATGCTGCGGATGATCAAGGCGCCTTCCAGGTTCATGTCCGGGTCACTGAGGAGGGCGTTCATCTGGTGCTGCTGGGCGGGGGTGGCGTGCCGCCAGGCCAGTGCCAGCAGCGCGGTGTGTTTGCCCTGCCGGATGTCATCCAGAGCGGGCTTGCCGGTGATCTCTGGGGCGCCGAAGGCTCCCAGCAGGTCGTCCCGCAGTTGGAACGCCTCCCCGACGGGCAGGGCGTACGCGCTCAAGTCCGCGCGTAGCCGGGCGCTGCCGGCGGCCAGGGCCGCTCCGATGTGCAGGGGGCGCTCGACCGAGTACTTCGCGGTCTTGTACCGCGCGATCGCCATGGCCAGCTCCAGATCACCGGTCGGGAGCCCAGCGGCTGTCAGGTCGAGGTACTGGCCGTACATCACCTCGGTGCGCATCGCATCCAGCAGCGGCAGCACGTCGGCCAGCTGGGCATCGCTGAGTCCCGCGGTGTGCAGGAGTTCATCGGACCAGGCCAGCGCCAGGTCGCCGATGAGAACCGCTGCCCCGGCCCCCAGTCGGTCCGCAGCATGTGCGCCGTGCCGCGCCGTGTACCGGGCTGCCAGCGCCTGATGGACGGTCGGCTGCCCGCGGCGGATATCCGATCCGTCCATGATGTCGTCGTGGATCAGCGCGAACGTATGAAACATCTCCAGCGACGCGGCGGTGGCCAGGACGGGGGCTGGGGGGCTGCCCTGCCCTCCTGCGGCGTGCCAGCCCAGGACACATAGCAGAGGGCGGATACGTTTCCCTCCGGCGAAAAGGAAGTCCCTGAGGGCGCCGGTGACTTCGTCAGGCCAGCGGCAGGCGGCTGCGGTACGGGCCTTGGCCGCCAGAAAGTCGTTCAGAACGGTGTCGGTGCGAGCGCGTAAGTCGGCCAGCTCCATGCCCTTTGCCTCCGGACATCCAAGGCGGCTGCCACAGACCCCCCTGCAAGGGAGACCGGGCCCGAACCGATGATTCCCGCATTGGTACACGGTTGAACTAGCGGCTGGATCTCAACGGTGCATTCCCGTGGCGCCGCGCAGGCCGGTGGTACCTGCCACGCGCCCCAGATCACTAAGTTGCCATCGGCGACACTTCAGCCAGCGCTAGCACCACAGCTGTTGCGCTAGCTAGAGTTCAACTGCGAGTGGCTGAGCTGCACAAACCCGAGGTGCACACCACTACGACAGCCTCGCTCCCCCAGAGAAGTCGGGGTAGTCATACGTTGCCACGACTCCCACATTAGTTCGACCCGCCGACAAGACCTCCGGCACTGTGCCTCTGCCGCGTGGCGGACGGATCCCAGGGCCCAGCCGCCCGGGAGCAGGTGCACCGTGGGTGGGTCTACAGGTCGAGAACTGCGCGTAGAGCCTGGTCCACCCGGGTCATCGCGGAAGGGACGACCTCGCCGAGGAGTTTCGCGCCGTCGAAGCGGCCGGCTCTGAGCTGTTGGAGGTTGACGGCGACCGCCGTGCAGGGAAGCGGGTCATCGATCACCACGGACATGGCCGTGTCGGGGTAGCGGCCCGAGGGGTGCAATACGATCGCGAGCACCGCCCCGTAGGCCTCTTCCAGACCGGTCAGGGAGACGACCAGGACGGCGCGGCCGTCGGCAAGAGTCCAGATCTCGCCGCGCCTCACAGCGTGTCGCCCTCGCCCGCCAGGTCGTCGCCGAGACCGAGCGCGGCGAGCTGGTGCGCGGCGTCGAGGGTGGCGGCCCGGCGTGCGGCGCGCACGACGTACGCGTTCACGCTCAGGCCGGCCTCCGAGGCGGCGGCCTTGATCGAGGGGGCGAGATCGTCGGGGATCCGCAGGGTCATCGTGGTGACAGACATGGACCCAGAATAGACACCGCTTTATGGTGGCGTACATCGGTTGCGAGGTGAGCACGCGCTGTGGTAGCCCACGGTCGTCACCCGGCCGGATGCCCTGAGACAGGACTCACCGGACCGGTACACGTGCCAGCCGCCGAGCGGGCGGTGGAGGCGGGACCACCGGACTCCTGCCCGCCGCCCTTGCCGTGGCCCAGCAGAACAAGCGAGCCGCCGCGCACGCCCAGGACACCGCCCAGCGCACCCTGGCGCCCCAACAGCGTGCGCGGTGCGCGCGGCAACGGATGCCGCACCAGCTGAGACCTGCGCCGGCGGGCATGATTCGTCTCGATTCCCCTTCCCGCTGAGCCGAGTTGGGCTTGGATGGGGCTGCGACCTCGTCAAATACACGAAGGAGAGGGGACCGGTGATGTTCAGGCACTCCGGGAAGACGGAGCTGTCGGCGAAGCGACTGCTGCGGAACGCGGTGGCCACCACACCGTCCCGGTTCCTGGGAGCGCGCCGCCGCCGCGGCTGGGTGCTGTACCGGTGGGACACGCAGTTCGGTGTAGTCATCCTCGCGTACACGGTGCCCGGCGAGGAAGGGACGACGTTCCCGAGCCATGCTCTACTGCGCGAGCTGGCCGAGGACGCCGTGGCCCTGGCCGTGGTCGAGCCCGACTACGGGCCTCCTGACGGGCCGAGCATCGAGGCGGTCGACGCCGACGGCCCGGACGAGTACTACGGCACCACCTGGCACCACCTGGAACGCGTGCTCGGCATGCCCGCCCCGTACTGGCACTTCAACCTGCGCGATCCCGAGCTGATGATGAACTGGGAGCCCGGCGCACCCACCCTGCACGTGCCGGCCGTCGTCACTCCGGACCCGGCACCGCTGATGCGCCTGGCGGCGGAAGAACCCGACGGCTCCCACGCCGCCGTAGCCGCCCTTGATGTTGCCCGCCTTGCACTGTGGGACAGTGCGCGGGCGGCATGCGAAGAGATCACCAAATACGTCGACGCCAGCGACAGTGTCGCGTCCATCGCGATCGCCGCTCGCCCCACGATGCCGCACCAGCCGCCATCCATCGCTGCAGAGATCCTCCGTGACGGCTGGCGCACCATCCTGTCCCGGACCGACGTCCTCGCTGCCCGCTGCGCGCGCCTGGGTGACGTCCTCGGAGCGAGCGGCTACTTCCCCGGGTCACGCAAGGTCACCGTGGATCCGTCGTCCTGCGCGCAGGCCGCACAGTGGGCGGCCCGCCTACGGCCCGGAACCCGCACCGCGCTCGCCACCTACCTCGGCGACGGCCAGGAACCCGACATCCTCGTCGACCCGGTCACCGACATGCCCGCCGCGCACACCAGCGAGGGGACGATCGAGACCGTCGCCCCCCACCGGCTGCCGGCGCACTCCGCGCTCGCCACCCTGACCATCGGCCACCGCGCGGTGTGGGTGACCACGAAGGACGGCACCGTCTTCCTGGCACCGCAGAGAACCGGCAGCTACACCTACGGCTACCAAGGCGGCGGCCCGATGGCCCTGGCCCAGCTCATCGACCTTCTCCTGAAGGACATCACCCACGCCGCGCCCGGATACGGTGACGCGCAACGGCCTCCGGCAGGCCTGGACCATGCCACCGAGGAGGGCTGGAAGGGACGCAGGGCGCCCTTCACCCTGACACGGGCGGAGCTTGAGGCACTGCGCGACGCATGAGCCGCGCGGGACGGGTTGCGATCGCCGGGCGAGCGTGGCGGCGCCGCAGCCGACCGACATCCGACATCGTCGCAAGGAGACGAGAACACTGATGGACTTCCCCGCGTTCACCGAGGCGGCGCCGCTGACCGCACTTGAGATCGAGGCGCTGCGATCCCTGTACACGACGCTTCAGGACTTGCGGCACGAGTACGAATCCGCACGCGCTCTCTCCCACCGTTTCTACCGGCTGGAGGAGACCGCGCAGGTGTACACCCACGGCCGGGCCCTGACCCACCACCCCGACGCCCTGCACCGGCTCGGCATCCTGTCTGACCGCTATGAGCGCGGGGTCGGGATGCTCGCCTGGCGGCACGCGAGTGCGGCGACGGTGCTCGGCATCAGCATCCTGGACCGGCTCGTGGGCGGCCGGCCCGCGATGACGGCGGCCGCGATCACAGCGCTGTGCGAGGAGCCGACCCTCGGCCGGCTGCGCGAAGCCTTGTCGATCCCGTGCACCGATCTGCTGGTCGCGCGTGAACCTGATTTCCGGGACCGGTACGAGGATGCCCGCCGCGGCCTGCTCCGCTCGGTGGAGGGCGTGGTCGAGAACGCCGCGCAGATCGGCGACGGCGTACCGGAAGACGCGGCTGAGCTGTGGGCCGGGCGGCTCAGCCAGTTCGACCGTCTGGACACGGACCCGCTGTATGACGGGATCCTCGGTCCGCTGCTGCCCTTCGCCGACCATTTCCCCAACGAGGTCGACTGGTACCTGCGGCAGTCCCGCAAGGGCGCACTGCCCCAGCCGATCTGAACGCGACAGTAGGGCAGCGGTCCGCGCCGACGCCCGGGTGACCGACGGCCGCAGTGCACCTGAAGCGACGCCCTGACACGCCACTCTACTGAAGGTAGAGTGGCTGTATGAGCGAGCGGGACACCAGCATCAAGACCACCAGGGACGTCCGTGACCGTCTCAAGGTCCTGGCCAGCGAGCACGGAACGTCCATGAGTGATTTCCTGGCGGAACTGGTGGCACGGGAGCTGACCGAGGACGAGAAGGAGCAGCGCGTCCAGCAGGCCCTGGAAGAGGTCCGGCAGGCGACGGGCGTGACCGTCTCCGACGAGGCACGCGTGAGGGCTCGCGCTTTCCTTCAGAACCTCGGACGGGAGCACCGCGCCGCGTGATCCGTGTCGTTCTTGATCACACGTGCATCCTGGCGCTCGCGGAAGGCGACGAGTTCCTCAACGGGCTGTACGTCGAGGCCAGCTACGGCTACGCCGAGATCGTGATCCCCGCCCTGTCCGCAACGGTCGCCGACCGGGACAATCCGGGCGCTGGCCAGCACGCCCTCGAACGCCGCTTCACGACCGCCAGCGACTACACCCGATCACACGCGCTGGTCGTCGGCGCGTGGCGCCACGTGGACTGGCGGGTGCTGCATCCTGCGTCGTCGGTGATCGTTGCCCGGCAGGCCGGGGAAGACGCCACCCTGCTGTCGATGGATCCCGACATGTATGCCGGCACCGGGGTCAGTCCGCTCAATCCGATGGGCTCATGACGGAGAAGGGCTGCCTGCTCAAGAAGGCGATCATGGATCACGAGACAGCGTCGGCACGTGAGCAGCAACGCGCGGCGTCCGAGATCGGCTCCCTCGCCGACGCCGTCGGCGTATCACGGGCCCGATCGATCACTGATCGTCTCGACACGATCGAGCGTGTTCTGTTCGCTGTCGCCCGTGCGCAGGGCATCGACCCGTAGCGCCTTCAGCAGACCGTCGGTCTGGACGTACAGCGCGGTGGTGGCAGCTGGTCGGGGCGAGATCATCCGCGGCGTCCTGGTCGTGGAGGAAGTCTGCCTGCCGACGGCCTCACAGGCAGCGGTGACGCCGCTCTGCCGTCCGTATGATGACGGCGTGACAACCCGCCGCACTCTTGGCGCCGGCCCGCACAGCACGCGCGTCCGCGCCATGCAGGCTGACCTGCTCGGCGTCCTGCCCGACGTCCGTCTCCCCGACCTGGAAGATCTGCGGGCCCGTGGGGTGCTCGGCACCAGTCCGGCGCTAGGGCCTGTTCAGAGTCGTGATCATGTAGCAGGCCGGAGGCTGCGCCCCGTTGATGATGCGACGGTGGTCGGCGAACGGGCGCCCTGCCTTCCCGACGTTGTGGGGAAGACAGAGCGCCAGGCGTGCCCACTACTCGTCGGTCACAGGCGCAGGCGCCCGCTCGTGGTCACCGAGGCTCGTAGGCGGTGGCCAGCACAGAGACCGTGACCCAGTTGGGCAGGAGGCCGTCATCGTTCAAGTCTTTACGGCTCAAGTGGCGTGCGCTCGGCGTCATCCCCACCAAGTCCAGGGCCTCCAGCCCGACCAGGGCCATCGGGTACTCCACCCGTTCGGTAACGACGGCCTCGAAGCGGGGGTCCATCGCCCGGTGCAGGCGCTGTTCCTTGGCCGGGTCGATGGTGACCATCGCGGGTATCCGGCCGCGCAGTTCGGCCAGGTGCCGCTCAGTAGGACGGACCACGATCAGCCGGCCGCCCGGGCGGAGCACTCGGTGAAACTCAGTTGGATTGCGCGGGGCGAACACGTCCAACACCACGTCGGCCACCTCGTCAGCCACCGGGAAGGGACGGAAGACATCCCAGGTCGCCGCGGCGGCTCGTTCATGGGCTCGGGCTGCCAAGCGCAGCGCGCGCACCGACGTATCCAGGCCCAGACCTCGGGCACCGGGAAACTGGTCGAGAACGCCGGCCAGGTAGTAGCCCGTGCCGCACCCGACGTCCACGACCGTGCCCCGCTCAGGCAGGGAGTCGGCCGCCAGGCGGGCCACGGCCTGGCGGATGGGAGCGTACCTGCCGGTGGTCAGGAAGCGGTCCCGAGCCCGGACCATGGCCGCGTCGTCGCCGCTGGTGGCGCGGGTGCCCGTCAGGAGGCTGGCGTAGCCGTGGCGGGCGATATCGAAGGTATGGCCCGCCGCACAGCGCAGTACGCCGCTATCGGGGTGCAGGCGGCGCGTGCGGCACGTCGGGCAGCGCAGCAGGTCGAGGGACAGTTCGAGGGCAGAGGGAAGCAACACGGGCACGAGGAACTCCTGGCACGGGTGAAGGGAAGAGACCGTGCCTGCACGCGCACACAGAAGGTCACTGCCTCAGGAAGGAACGGGCAGTGCCAGGAAGGTGGTTCGCGCAGCAGGCACACCAAGGAGGGCGACGCCGTCCGACATCGCCCTCAACGCCTTCCGATCACAGGAAGCAGCAGTGCGGGGTGCTCATGAATGCCACGCCATAAGTCTACGAGCCTCGCCGCCGAAGTTGAGAGACACGGCCGGCCTGCTCAGAATCGTGATCATGTAGTGGGCCGGAGGCTGCGCAGCCAGATGACCGCGCCGCGCAGCTGAAGCCCCGCCATGTAGCTATCCGGCCTCTTGTCGAAGCGCGTGGCCAGCCCCCTCCAGTCCTTGATCTTGTTGATGCACCGCTCCACGGTGTTGCGTTCCCTGTACGACTCGGCGTCGTGGGCGACCGGGCGTCCGCCCCTGGTGCCCTTCTTCTTCCGGTTGGCCGCCTGGTCCGCCTTCTCCGGGATCACCGCCTTGATCTTCCGACTGCGCAGGTGGGCGCGGTTGGCTCGGGAGGAGTAAGCCTTGTCGCCGGCCACCGCGTCGGGCCGGGTGCGCGGACGTCCGACCGGCCCGCGCACCCGCACCCCGGCCAGCACGGCGGAAAACTGCGGGCTGTCGGCGGCCTGCCCGGGGGTAAGCACAAACGACAGCGGACGGCAGCGTCGGTCGGCCGACAGGTGAACCTTGGTGGTCAGGCCGCCGCGGGAGCGGCCCAGGGACGCCGCCTTCAACCGCGCCCGGCGCCGGCGCCGCTGCCGGCGGCTCTCCACACGCTCTGGATCGGGCTCGGCCTCCTGGGCCGGGGGGATCTCCTCGGCTTCGGCTGCGGCCTGCCGCTTGCGTTGCTTTCGTGCCTTTCGCGTGCCCCCTTTTCGGCCTCGGCGGCCTTCTCCAGGGCGGCAAGAACCTCCTCGTCCACGACCATGCCGACTGCGTCGTGGTGGGCGCGGGCGGTGGTGGAGTCCACGCTGACCAGGGACAGGTCCACCTGCCCGCGGCGGGCCGCCTCGGCGATCACGGCCTCCATCACGGCTGCGAAGACCCCGGCATCGCGCCACTGGGCAAACCGGTCGTAGACCGTGGACCAGGAGCCGAACGCCTCCGGCACGTCCCGCCACGGGCTGCCTGTACGGAACCGCCAGATGACCCCCTCCAACTGGTCCCGTAGGTGCTCCGGATAGGGACCGTACTGCCCGATCGGCAGGTGGGGTCTGATCAACTCCCAGTCATCGTCGCTCAGTTCACGTCGCAGCACACGAGAAGATCTACCAGTTCGATCATGGTTGCCCGAAGTGATCACCGGAACCGAGATCACGACTCTGAACAGACCCTAGCCCGCCAAGTGGCCGCCCTGGACCACCTCAGCGACGGCCGGGTCACCTTCGCCGCGGGCCTGGGCGGTCCGATCGACGACGAATACCGCAGCTTTGGCGACACCGCCGAGCCACACCTTCTCGCCGAGCGGCTGGACGAGGGACTGGAGCTCTTGCGGCGCTTCTGGTCCGGTGAGCCGGTGAACCACCACGGCCGGCACTACGAAGTCCGGGACGTGACGCTGCTGCCCGCCACCGTGCAGCGGCCCGGTCCGCCGGTGTGGATCGGCGGGTTCTGGCCGCGTCGCCTGCCCATGCGGCGGGCAGCGCGGTGGGACGGCGCGGTGCCGCTCTTCGAGACGGCCCGGCACGGGCATGTGCCCGATGTGGCGGAGGTACGGGACCTCGTCGGCTATGTACGCAAGCACCGCACGGCCGAGGCCGAGCGTCCCTTCGAAATCGTGCTCGGCGGTGCCACGCCCCCGGACGCAGCGAGGGCCAAGGACGTGATCGGTCCGCTGCAGGACGCCGGCGCCACCTGGTGGGACGAGCGACAGGTCCAGACCGGCCCCGACCTGGACCGCCTTACTCCGGTGCTGCGCCGCATCGAGGCGGGGCCGCCGGTGGTCTGATCAACCATTCGAGGTTGTGCCGGACGCGTCCAGCACCCCCCCTGGGGATTCGTGACCGCGAGGGCGGGGAATTACATGACGTTGATCATGCAGATCGTGGGGAAATGCGTGACCGCCGACACCCCCGCGCCCGCGGGGGTAGCTCGTCTTGGGCACACGCGGAGCGCGACCGTGCGGGGTCGTCCCCGCACCCGCGGGGGTAGCTCTGCTGACAGGGAATCAGGGAGGTTAGGATGCAAGTCGTCCCCGCACCCGCGGGGGTAGCTCATATCCGGGGACGAGAACGCCTTCCACCCACTCGTCGTCCCCGCACCCGCGGGGGTAGCTCCTGGATCGTGCAGGCAGGTCACCCGATGGCGATGTCGTCCCCGCACCCGCGGGGGTAGCTCCTGGATCGTGCAGGCAGGTCACCCGATGGCGATGTCGTTCCCGCACCCGCGGGGGTAGCTCGACTCAGCTTCTTGTGTGGGAGCACGTCTGTCTGTCGTCCCCGCACCGCGGGGGTAGCTCCTTAAGCGGCGCGCCTCGATGGTGATCGCAAGCGTCGTCCCCGCACCTGCGGGGATAGCTCCGCGACCTCCGGATCCCAGTAGGCGCAGACGTTGTCGTCCCCGCACCCGGGGTAGCTCGTGGGCGGCCACGTCGGCATACCCCTTCCCCTCGTCGTCCCCGCACCCGCGGGGTAGCTCCGGCATGTCGACGAACCAGGCCACCGCGAACGGGTCGTCCCCGCGCCCGCGGGGGTAGCTCGAGGCGGCAACCTCGCGGAGAGCAGATGGGCTCGTCGTCCGCGCACCCGCGGGGATAGCTCGTTCATCAAGCACGTTCCGTCCCCGCGCGTGCGGGGAACAGGGGTTCCGGCGCCTCTGCCCTGACGAGGAGATGGGGCCATCGCCCCACGCGCGAGGAGCGCAGTCTTGGGTAGCGCCGAGGCCCGCGCGTGGGCACAGGCCCCGTATGGGCAGATCGTCCCGACCTTCAGAGGTCACGCATTGACCGGAGGCGGGCGGCGATCTCGTAGGAGTTCATCTGCATCGTGCGAATGTCGGTGATCAGGTCGCGCCAGGCTTCGAACTTCGTGTTGATCTGCTCCCCGTGCATCCGCAGGTACGCCACCGCCAGGCCGTAGCCGTACAGTTCGTTCCTGGTCGGGAGAGGGCGCAGCAGGACGCACTCCTCCAACATCACCGCGGCCCGCCAGAAGGCGTCAGGGTGGTGCTGGTCGTGGCGGGGCGGGTCCACCTTGTGGCGGGCCGCCACGCCGACGAGGACAGAGAAGTCGTTGACTTCGACGTCGTCGGGAAGGATCTCTTCCTGGCGTTCCAGGAACCACCGGTAGTCGACGTAGTACTCGGCGGGCACCGGTCAGGCCGCCCGCGGGGTGCGCCGGACGGGTGGGCCACCGAACTCGGCATCGAAGGCGGACACTGTCGCCGGGTCACCGGTCACCTGCCGGAAGACCTCAGCACCCTCGGCGAGAGCACGCTCGTGCTTCTTCTCCTCGGCCAACGTCGCCAGGTAGTCCTCCAGGGGCATCCCCGCGTCGTCGGCCAGAGCCTGGAACGTGTCCCTGGTGCTGTCGTCGATCTCGATACCGGCCATGCTCTGAGTATGCCGCGCAGCGCCCAGTCCCGACCAGCGACTGACAAAAGTTGCTCTGAACTGCGCTTTTACTCTTCACTCTGGTCGTCCTGTGCGTGCGGGGAGCAGTGATCGGTCGTGCCCGGGTCACGGGGAAGGTGGGACCATCCCGGCTCGTGCGGGGGGTGGTGAGCCCCGGATTTACTCAACCCGACTGGGGAGCTGTGGTGGCCCACACGCACGTGGGTCACCACGATGGGGGCTCGCGATTGCGATTTTCGCCAGGATCGCTCTCGATCTCTATTCAGTTCAAAGAAGGACGAAGTGCCACAAGTGGGGCTCTCGAAGATCGTGTTGCGAACTCTTGGCGGTTGTGGGTCGAGCCGCTATCAGTCGCGGTCCTGATAACGGTAGTTGTAGTAGTCCTTGCCGCCCACCAGGACGGAGGTGACGAACCTCGGCAGGCCGTCGGCGTTCCGCTCGACTTCCTGTGAGGTCTGACGGGTGAAGCCCAGTGACACCCCGGGGATCACCGGGTACTCGGGCTGTGACCTGTCGATGGTCCAGCCGCGCTCGGCGGCACGCCGGAAGAGGTCCTCGGCAGGGGTGGTGAACACCTCGTCTCCCTCAAGCAGGACGCGCGTGGTGGACGTGCGGCCCTCGCCGGGCCACCACAGCTCGATCGCGGTGACCTGGGTGCCGCCCTCGGCCAGGGCCTGTACGCCGACGTGGTCGAGGGTCCAGGATGCCTTCGCTGAGTTCCGGCTCGGGCGCCTCAGTACCCGGGGCTCGCCCCAGTCGGGCACTGCGGCGAGTGCCTCGTCGAGCGTCATGCCCAGCTGGATCGGCGCGACTCCGCGCGGCGGGTCGAGTACCAGATCCATCGCTTCATCCCTCATTCGTTCACGACGTCGTCATTTCAGGGTGTCGTAGTTTATCGTCCAGCCCTTCTTCGTCAGCATGGCCTGGAACTTCTTGTTGTTCTTCAGGCTGTCGACCATGTCCTTGATGTGGGTGTCGTACTTGTCACCGTGCAGGTCACGGATCTCGTCGATGTCCATCTTCATGGCCTGGTCCCACCGGCCGGCGTCGATCAGCTTGCGCTGTTTGGCGCGCCATTCCTCGCTCTCCTTGCTGGAGCCCGTGCTCGTCAGTTCGCGGTGGTCTGCGGCGTCCATGCGGATCGCGGGTCCCATGCCGGCGCCGCCGCTCTTGCTTGTCCGGAACCCGGGCATGTCCAGGTGGGCGTAGGACGCCTTGGCGGGGATGTGGTTGATTTCCTGGTCGACGGGGTTGATGCGTTTTTTGTCGTCGTCCAGGAGGTTCGCGGGTTTCAACCCGCTGTACCAGCCGCCGTTTTCCGTGCATCCCTTGGCGATCAGGCCTTCGGGGTCCATCCGGGTGTGCGGGTTGGTGACGTAGGCGACTGGGTTGGGCGCCGGCCCCAGGCCGAGTGGGTCGGGGCTTGCGTAGCGGGCGGTGTCGGGGTCGTAGTGGCGCTGGTAGTTGTAGTAGAGGCCGGTCTCGGCGTCGTCGTACTGGCCGGGCAGGCGCAGCGGGGTGTATACCGCGGCGTCCCGGTTCCAGCTCGTGGCGCCCCAGACGGTCGACCGGCCGCGCCAGGCGATCGCCCCGTGGTCGTCGACGAGTTCGCTGGGTGCGCCCACCAGGTCGGTGACGATCGCGAAGAAGCGTGCGTCGACCTCGTTCTGTGGCTCGTGTCCGGGGCTGGTGCGGCGTTCAAGCTGGGTCAGGGGGCGGTGGCCGTCGTAGTCCCAGGTGGTGGTGATGTGGTGGGCTGTGTCCGTCTGCTCGGCGAGCCGGGTGCCGTCCCAGGTGAAGTGGACGGACTGTACGGCGGTGCGCCCGTCGTCGGCCATGCGGTGTTTGGCCGTGCGGCGCCCCAGCGGGTCGTAGGAGTACGTCCACCGGGTGCCGTCGGGGGTGATGCAGGCGACGAGGCGGTCTTCCTCGTCCCAGGTGTAGTGCCAGGTGTCCGGCTTCTTCGACAGCCGTGTCTTTTGCCGCAGGGTGGTGCGTCCGGCGGCATCGTATTCGTAGCGGATCCGTCCGGCGGTCAGGACGCGGGTGCCTTCGTAGGTTCGGGCTCCGCGGCCTTCCGTGCGCGCGGCCTGGTCGGGCCACTGGGCGTTGGCTTCGTTGCCGGCGTTGTCGTATGAGTACGACTCCGTCCAGTTCTCGGCTGTGACGTGCAGGGGGCGGCCGACGGGGTCGAGGTCGAAGATGCGGCTTGTGCCGCTCTGCTCGTCAAAGATCCGTTCCAGGCAGCCGTCGGCCCGGTAGTCGTACGCCCGGGCGCGCAGAGTCGTGCCGCCGGCTGTCAGTCGCTGTGAGGTCAGCCGGCCGTTGTCGTTCCATTGCGAGGTGAGGGTGACCGGTGCCTCGGCGGGGCCGAAGCTGCGGGTCAGTTCCTTGCCCCAGGCGTCGTGGGTGAAGGTGAGGGCGTGGCCATGGCTGAGCAGAGCGGTGCGGTTGCCGACCGCGTCGTAGGTGGAGCGCGTCACGGCGCCGGTGGGCGTGGTGCGTGTGATGCGCCGTCCGGCGGCGTCGTAGGCGAAGCGGGTGGTGCGCCCGTCGACGGTCTCGGCGACGACCCGGCCGAGTATGTCGCGCTCCAGCGTCAGGGTGGAGGTGGGTGAGATCAGCGAGCTGACCCGGCCGGCGGCGTCGTAGGTGTAGCGGGTGCGCCGGCCGGCCGCGTCCTTCGCGATGAGGCGGCCCATCACGTCGTACTCGCTGGTGATCCGGGTACCGAGCGGCGTCGTGCGTGCGATGGGTCGGCCCATCGGGTCGCACTCGTATGTGACGGTCCGTCCGTCGAAGTCGGATTCGCCGGTCATGTTGCCGGCCGCGTCGTAGGTGTAATTCCAGCTCATCCCTTGCGGGTTGAGGACTTTCGTCAGGCGTAGTTCGGTGTCGTAGGCGAACGAGTATCGGGCGCCGTCCGCGCCGGTGCGGGCGGCCAGCAGGTCGAAGTGCGTGTACTCGAAGCGGGTTACGGCGCCGCTGGGGCCGGTGTGGGATGTGCAGTTGCCCTCGGCGTCCCAGGTCCAGCGTTCCTCGGACCCGTCGGGGGCCACGCGGCGGGCGAGCCAGCCCTGGGGCAGCCACTCCAGGAGGGTGGTGGCGCCGCCGGGGGCGGTGGCGCGCAGGGGCCGGCCGAAGGCGTCGCGTTCCACCGACGCGGTGTGGCCGTCGGCGTCGGTGCGGGTGAGTACGAGGCCTGCCGCATCGTGCGTGAGGTGTTCGGTCGCGCCGGCCGGATCGGTCCAGGTGAGCAGTGCGCCGCGTGCGTCGTAGGAGAAGTGGGTCTCGGTGCCGTCCGGTGCCGTGAGCCGGATGCGGTTGCCGCGCTCGTCGAAACTCTGGCGCCAGGTCGTGCCGTCGGCCTCCGTGACCTCTTTCGGGAGGTTGAGGTCGTTGTAGCGGGTCGTCGACTCGGTGCCGTCGGGGAACTGGATCCGTGTCAGATTGCCCCGCTCGTCCCAGGTGAAGCGGGCGGTGTTACCGAGCTGGTCGGTGCGCTCCAGCAGGTTGTCGTGGCGGTCCCACACGAAGTGGACGGTGTGGCCGAGCGGGTCGGTCTCGCAGACGGTCTGCCCGAGCGCGTTGAGTCGGGTGACGGTGAGCGCGCCGGTCGAGTCGGTGAACCGGGTGACGCGCTCGGCGGTGTCGTACGCGAAGCGTGAGGACAGTGCCCCGTCCGGACCGATCGTCTCCACGACCCGGCCTGCCGCGTCGTATATGTACGTGTAGGTGTGATCGTTGCGGTCGGTCCACGACGTTATTCGGTGCTCGTCGTCGTAGGCGAAACGCAAGGGAACCGTGTCGGAGAAGGACGTGACCTCACTCAGGTTGCCGCCGTCGTAACCGAAGGAGGCGACCTTGACCGGGCCGTTCGGCGTGCGCAGTTCCAAGGATGTGACGCGGCCGCTCGCCCGGTCACAGGTTGTCCGCACGTCGTAGCTGCCGTGGTGGACGACGGCGCTGGGCAGGCCCTCGTCGTCGCGGACGATCTGTACCGTATTGCCGTTGCGGTCCTCGATCTCGCTGAGCCAGTACAGACTGCTGGAGGTGTAGGGGCTGCCGACGAAGCGGCGTATGTGGCCCGAGTACGGGTCGAGGGTGGCGTAGGTGACCTCACCCAGCGCGTTGCGATCGGCATAGGTGAGCGGAACGCGCTCGCCCTCGACCGGCTCGACCGGATCGTCCAAGGAGGCCGGCACCCGGGGGTAGACGAGAATCGAGCCGTCCTCGCGGGCCCAGATCGCACCGGCGCCCGTCAGTTCCAGGCGCTCGTCGAGCGTCGAGGCCCAGCTCGGCCCGAAGCAGTGTCCGTAGCGGTAACCGGATATGTGAGTGCGCCGCAGCAGCAAAGGCAGCAAGCCCGGCAGACCCAGGTCGCTCTGGGACAGCACCATCTCGCCACTCGCGACATCGACGGGGTCGGTCTTGCAACGGCGCCGGGTCAGGGCGACGGCCTTTCCCCGCGCATTGGCCAGGGCATCCTTGAGGGATCCGGGCAGACGCTTGACCAGGCCGTCCAGGCGGGTGCCCCCACCGTCACGGCCTCCGCCCTTCCTCCCCCCGTTGATGGCGTTGACCCGGTTGCGGACATCGAGGTCTATGCCCTTGTGCAGACGGGACGTGGCCTTCACCCGCTCCGGAATGGTCTCGGTGAGGTGCGTGGAGATCTTCTTCAGGGCCTTCTCCGAGCCCTTGATCGCACCGTGCAGTACGTCGTCGAAGACCCGTGTGAAGGGGTCGCGGCCCTTGCTGCGGCCGAACGCCCCCCTGACCCGCCCCAGAGGCGAGGACGCGGCGGCGTGCATCTCGCTGCCGTGCAGGGATACCCTGCCCGCGCCGTGCTCGAACTCAACGTGGTCGATCGTGGTAGTCCCGCCCGCGTCACTGCCCGAGACACCCGCACCGCCGGCCGAGGCGAGCTGCATCCCACCGTGCCCGCCCTTGCCGCCATGCCCGGCGCCACTGCCTACAGCGGGCGGCAGGGAGAAGGCACCCTTGGTCAGATCGAGGACCATGTCCTCAACCATCGCCTCCAGTTTGGCGTTGACCGGCTCGGTGACCTTCGCGATCACCTCATCGACGATCCGGCCCACCGCCTCGTCAAGGATCCGCTTGACCACCTGCCGCATCGCCGTGATCTCGGCCGCGCCAAGCACCGCCGACAGACCGCCGGTCACCCACGCGAGCCCGATGGACAGACCCGCGGAACCGGCCATGAGTGCCAGCTCGGCCTCCGCCTTCGTCTTCATCCAGAAGATGATCTCGGCGAGCACGTCGCACGCGTCCGCGAACAAGCGAGCCAGTTCGGGAAGTTTCTCCAGGTGACTGGCCTTGACCTGGTTCCAGTGCTTCTCCATCGCATCGACAGCCCAGCCCTGGGACGAGGACAGGATCCGGGACACAGCCTTGTGCGCATCCGCGCCATGCCCCTCGAACTTGTCCGCGAACTCCCTCATGGCGTCGGCCATTTCGCGGTAATCGTCCTCATCCACGTTCGGGAACCTGATCCCGATGAAGTCCAGGACCTCATCGAGCCAGCCCGGAATCGTGTAACCCATCCCCGTACCTCTCCCCGTGTTCACGCCGAGCCCACGGGCACACAGCCCCCGTGTTCGCGATCAAGAACCCTAGTAGATGGCAAAGACGTCAGGACACCGCAAAGCAAGCCAGCCCTCGGCACGACGGCCAGGTCCCGGGCCCACACCACGCATGTCGACCGACGGGCGCCTGTACCCGAAGGTGCGTTCCCGCGCTACATCACGAACTGTGCGCTCGGCGAACAGGACGGGCGGCGCACGGATTGACGGTGTGACCGAAGGAGGCACACACCCCGGACGTCGTGGTGCACTCGGCTGAGGTCACCGGCTGTGGTGGCATTCGGCCTCGGCGTTGACGAGTCCGGGAGCAGCTCGCGCTCGCCACTCAGCGCCTCGCCGGACAGGCTACCGGGGACTACTCCACGCTCACGGACTGCAACGCCGAGATCCGTGCACGGCTCGCCGCACATGCGGAGGAGGTAGTGAGCTGCGCGGGCCGGCAGTCCGTCGGCACCGGCGGCGGTATGGGTCATCTGCAGCGCGGCCGTTCGGTCAGGGTGCTGGCTCCGGCCGGCTCACCGTGTTCCGGAGGCGGCGGGAAGTGTGGGGTTGGCAGGTCTACCGAAGTTCTCGTCGCGTACCTGGGATACCGGGTGGGGTTTGAACGTCAGCGTTTACCTGGCCGCCCAGGGTCATGACGTTCAGGGTTGCAGAGTTATCGTTGGCGATCGCGCTCTCGACACGGGCGACCAAGGTCGTGAAGGCTTCGTTGTCCGAGAGCCCCGAGTAGGGCCCCACCTTGGTCTCGAAGTAGATCCGTTCATGGCCGAGGAGTTGTTCGGTCGATCGGTAGTTCTTCCACTGCTCGCGGTAGCGGTAGACGCTCTCCAGCGAGACAGAGCCGACAACGATCAGGCTCAGCACCGTTGTATGAGGCCAAGACGTTGGTTACGGTCTGGCCGACGGTTGCTGCGGGTGGTTGTCCGTCGAGGGCGGTGTGGGGTCGGTGGTAGTTGTAGTGGATGTTCCACACCGCCAGCGCCCGGGTGCGCTGTGTTTCGGAGGTCCAGGTGCGCGCGTACAGGAACTCTTCTGCCAGGATCCGGTTGTACCGTTCCACTTTCCCGTTGTGCCGGGGCGTGTACGGTCGGATCCGTTGGTGCCGTGAGCCGAGTAGGGCGCGGGTGAACGCGTCGGCGCGGTAGCAGGCGCCATTGTCGGTGACGAGCCGTTCGATGTGGGTGATGCCGTGTGCGGCAAACCACGCCCTGGCTCGGTGCAGGAACGCGATCGCCGTTGAGGCTTTCTCGTCCGGCAAGGGCTCGGTGTAGGCGAGGCGGGTGTGCCCGTCGATCGCGGAGTGTAGGTACACGTACCCTCCACGGCCGGTCTTCTTCTTGTTCCGGCTGACTGCCCGGGAGTGGTCGCTGTTTCGGCCGTGGGCTCGCCATCCACCGCCGTCAGGTATCCGTCCGACCTTCTTCACGTCGATGTGCACCATGTGTCCCGGCCGACGAGCGGTGATTGTGCGTGGTTTCCGAGTGGTGTGGCCGTCGGGATCGATGAATCGCCGTCTGCTCAGGCCGAGATGGGCGAGATGCCGGGTGACGGTACGCCGGCTCACGGCGTGCGCGGTTTGACTGAGCTCGAAGGCGATCCGCCCTGCGGACCACTTGTGGTTTCGGCGCATCTGCTCGATCCGCTCCACTACCTCGCCAGGTGTGGCTGTGGGTTGGCGGTGGGGTGTGGAGGACCGGTCGTGCAGGCCGAGCTCACCATGGCGACGGTACCGGTTGACCCACTTGGAGGCGCATGCCCTGGAGATGCCCATCTCCGCGGCAACGTGGGCGATCGGACGTGACTGGCATCGCTCAACCAGTCGCCTGCGGCCCTCAATGGAGAGCGGTGCGTTGGCATGGGTGCCCATTAGATGGCGGCGAGGGTGTTGAGCAGGTGGCCAAGCCCTGCCGGCGCCTGCATGTGGGCCAGGTGGCCCTGACCGGGGAGTTCGTGGACTCGGGCGTGAGCGACGTGCCGCCGCACGTTGTCGAACGACGTTCCGTAGGGGGCTGTTCCGCGGTTGCACTGGCCGATGATCAGGTCGACTTGATCTGCCTGTCGCGCCATCACATCCGGAGGTAGTGTCGCGTTGAGCGCGCCGAGCTCGGTGTGCAGCGGTCCGCTCAAGCGACGCAAGATCGCCCAACCGTCATGATCGGCCTGCAGATCCTCGACGTGCGCCGCGGAGAAGCCGGAGATCTGCCGATTGACGATCTCGACGCAGCGATCCCAGTCCGCCGTCTCCTCTGCCACCTTCAGGTCCGGCAATGCATGACGTCCGAATGGCCGCATCACCGGCTCGTAGGCGATAACCTGGTGAATCGGGCGCTCGTTGGCGGCTAGCACGGTGATCAAGCCGCCGTAACTCCAGCCGAAGAGCGCCCTCGTGCTGTCGAACTCGTCAAGGACCACGCAGAGGTCCTCAACCTCTGTCTGCAGTGAGTAGGAATTGGTCAACGGCCCCGAGGGGGCGCGGCCCCGACGGTTCACGACTACCACTGAGGGCCAGGCCGCGATGGACCCCGCAACATGGCGCCACGTGTACGCATCGCTCATCACGCCCGGGACGACGACGAGGCCCGGGGCATCCGGCTCCCCGTACACATCGACCGTGACCCAGCTGTCCCCGCTGACTGCAATCTTCTTCTGAATCGTTCGCTCCACAAATCTATTATGGAGCGAACGATCTACAATGCAAGCGTGACCGAACGCAACCGTGGACGCCCCCGAGCCTTCGACCGCGACCACGCAGTCCTCGAAGCTGCTCGCCTCTTCTGGCGACGCGGCTACTCCGGCACCTCGACCCGGACCCTGACCGCAGCCCTGGGGCTTTCCACCTCCAGCCTCTACGCCGCCTTCGGCAGCAAGGCCGGACTGTTCGAGGAAGCGGTACGGGCCTACGCCGAGCGATACCGCGAGATCTACCAACAGGCCGTTGCCGCGAAGGACATCCAGACCGTCATCGAACGCATCCTGACCGACTCGGTCCACGAGTTCACTCAGCCAAGCGACACGCACCCCGGATGTCTCATCAGCAGCGCCGTGATGACCGACACCACGAGCACGCTCGACACCAGCGCCTACATCGCCGAACTGCACAGCTCGAACGAGCAGGCCCTCCTCGCACGCATCGAGCGAGCGATCCAGGACCGGGAACTAACCGCGGGTACCAACGCGGCGGCCCTGACCGGCCTCATCCAATCCGTCTGGCACGGATTGTCAGTGCGGTCCAACGTCGACACGGCTCGTGAGGACCTGCTCGCGACGGCGCAACTTGCTCACCAGCTGATCTGCCAACAACTCACGTCACCAACGTCATGACCCGCAACACCAGTTTGGAAGATCGCGTATGCGGGTGGGGGCTGACTTGGCGAGACGCTGACGTGCGTGCTCTGGGTGCGATCACCGTGGTTCCCCGCTGTTCCCCGTTCGATACTGCTGGATCGGGCACATGAAGGGCACGCGTGGTTTTCTGCCACGCTGGTGGCTGTGGGGCGCTTCTCCCACCTGAGGCGCACCGTGAGGCTCCCACGTTTCACTCTTCCCGTCACTCCAGCTGACGATCGCTCATAAGATCGTTCAGCCATCTTGAGGAGTCGTGACTGGGGGACGGTTTGAGTACGGGCGAGCAGTTCGTGACGATAGGGGCCGTACTGCTTGGCGCGCTGTCCACCCACGTCACCAACCATCTGATGGAGCGGAGCAAGAACCGCTACCAACTCATGACCCGCTGGGACGACAAGAAGATCGAGGCGTACGCAGAGTACGTGGACGCAGCGAAGTTCAGGATCGCCGCGTCCGTTCGGGTCTACGAGACCAGAGAAGGGCTGCGTGAACATCACAAGCCCGAGGAAGAGCTTCGCGACGACCTATCGCAAGCCGGCCGACGATGGGGGTCTGCTTTCGAGCGGATCATGCTCCTCGGAGGTGACGATGCCATCGAGGCCAGCCATGAGCTGAACTTGGTGCTCGCCGAGATCGCTTGGCAGGCGACAGGAAGGATCACCGGGAGTCTCAGCGAATGGCGCGAACGGAACCGTACCGCGTTCCGAGCGATCAACGCCTTCCATGATGCGGCCCGGCAAGACCTGGGGATCCAGGGGAACGTCACCGGCGAGAAGCACCCAGAGCGGGACCTCCTGCTTCCACCCTCCCGCGACGCAGCGGAAAGGTGATCTTCCTCAACCCACCACTCACCCCAGCTCCCATCCCGCCCGCCGTCGACCCACACACCGTGGAGCAGGCGTGGTTCCTGGCGTCCAGGTGGAGCGCGCGCTGACGTAGCGGACGCCTCTTCGACCTGCGGGGCGTCCGCGGCGTCGGCCTTCGCGGGCCGGGGCGGTGTCAGGTGAGGTAGTCGGCGACGAGGGCGGCGAACTCGTCGGGTGTGGCGAGGCGGATGCCGAGGTCTTCGGCCTTGGCGCGCTTGGAGCCGGCGTTGTCGCCGGCGACGACCAGGGTGGTCTTCTTGGAGACGCTGGAGGAGGAGCGGCCGCCGGCCCGTTCGATGAGCTCGTTCATCTGGTTGCGGCTGAGCTGCTCCAGCGGCCCGGTCATCGCGCCGGTGACCACGACTGTCATCCCGGTGAGCGGACCGGCGGCCGGGACAGTGACGGTCCCGTTGTCCGCGACGGCCGACGGGGGAGTGGCGCCCGGCTCGGTCATGTTGACCCCGGCCGCGGCGAGTTTGTCGATGAGCGGGGTGATTTCGGCCAGTTCGGCGACGATGGAGGGTGCCTTCTCGGCGCCGATGCCTTCGACTTCCTGCAGAGCGTCGGCGTCGGCGGCACGGATGTTGTCCATGGTCGCGAAGTGCCGGGCGATCCGCCGGGACATGGAGCGGCCCGTCCCGCGGACGCCGAGTGCGCACAGCACCCGCGACAACGGCTGAGTCTTGGCCTGGGCCAGGGCGGCCAGCAGATTGTCGCTGCTCGTTTCAGCCATCCGCTCCAGCGAGAGCAGCTGGTCGCGGGTGAGGGCGAACAGGTCGGCGAGGTCGGTGACCAGGCCGGCCTCGACAAGCTGGATGACGCGGGTGGTGCCGAGGCCTTCGATGTCGAGCTGGTCGCGGCCGGCGGCGTAGGAGAGGGAGGCGACCAGGTGGCAGTTGCGGCCCTGCTCGCAGCGCCAGCGTTCCTCGCTGGTGTCGATGCCGGACCCGCAGCGCGGGCACACCTGCGGGAACTCGATGGGCTGCTCGGCGCCGGTGCGCAGGTGGGCGACGGGCGCCCCGATGCGTGGGATGACGTCGCCGGCGCGGTGGACCATGACGTGGTCGCCCAGACGCAGATCGCGGCGGGTGATGTCGGCCGGGTTGTGCAGCGTGGCGTAGGTGATGGTGGAGCCGTCGATCTCGACCGGTTCCAGGACGCCGCGCGGGGCGATGATTCCGGTGCGGCCCACGTTCCACTCCACTTCGAGCAGCCGGGTGATCTTCTCGACGGCGGGCAGCTTGTAGGCGATCGCCCAGCGCGGGGCCCGCGATCCGGATCCGGCGGCCTGCTGGTCGGCGGCGAGATCGGCCTTGATGACGATGCCGTCGATCCCGAACGGCAACTCGGCACGCAGGGCTGCGATCTCCCGCACCCGGGCCAGGACGCCCTCGGTGGTCGTGGCGGTGATGCCGGGCACGGCTGTGCTGGCGGTGGTGTTCACGCCGAGTTCGCCGGCCAGCGCCATGAGGTCACTGTGCGCGAGTTCGCCCAGCCGCGCGGCGAGCACGGGTTCGGTGTCGGCGAGGGGCAGCAGGCCGTAGCCGAAGAACGTCATCGGCACGGTGTAGAGGCGGTCCTTGGCGCGCAGGGTGCCCGCCGCGGCATTGCGCGGGGTGGCGAACGGCTGCCCGCCGTGTGCGGTACGCACAGCGTTGGCATGCTCGAACTGGGCGGTGGTCATCAGCACTTCGCCGCGTACTTCCACCGTGACCGGCTCGGCCAGTTCGTCCGGGAGGCCCTCTATGGTGCCGATCGCGTGGGACACGTCCTCGCCGGCGATCCCGTCGCCCCGGGTGATCAGCCGGGTCAGCCTGCCCTGGGTGTAGCGAGCGGCGATGGCCAGCCCGTCGAGCTTCGGCTCGACGCTGAAGCGTTCCGTCTCATGACCGATCCGGCGGGCCAAGGAGGCCGTCCAGGCGGCGAACTGCTCCGGCGAGAACACGTTGTCCAGGCTCAGCATCGCCACCGTGTGGGGCACATCGCCCTCGGCCGCTCCGCCGGCGACCTTCCCCGTCGGTGAGTCAGGCAGTACCTGGTCGGGATGATCGGCTTCCCAGGCGGTGATGCCCCGCACGAGCCGGTCATAGGCGTCGTCATCCGGGGTCGAGGTGCCGCCCGCGTAGTAGGCGGCCGCGGCCTTCACGGCATCCTCGACCGCCTGCGCGTAGGCGGCGGCATCCACGATCTGCACAACGGGTGTCGTCATGCCTGTCATCCTGCCTGCCACCACTGACAACGCCCCCACACGTGCATCCCGGCGAGGACTCGGTCGGCTGCGAGAAGATCTTCACCGGCGAGGCTCCGGAGATCGCCGTGAAGCGCATCGCCATCGTCCTGCTCGCCGCCTGCGTGGTCGTCGTCCTCGCGCTCCTGGCCGCCGCAGCCGCGGGCAGCAACTTGCCTCGTGACCACTCCGCTGGTTCACAAAACAGCCGACGTGCAGGGCCGGTCGATGCACATCACTGCCGCCAGGCGGCGGCGCTCTGGTCGAAGTCCTCCTTGTAGGTGCGGCGCTGGGTGAGGTCGGATTCGGTCAGTTGCGGGTGTACCGGCGGCTGCTGGGGGGCGGCCCAGAGTTGGATGAGATGGCGTTCGCCACGGTCGCCGACGCCTGGCTCGGGGTTAGGGGTGTGGCAGTACAGGCGCATCCGGATCCACGCCGGTACCTGGTCGGTGGGCAGCGTGAGCGGGCCGTCGTCGGGTTCGGCTTCTTCGAAGTCGCCGCTGCCGAGGATGTAGATGACAGGGGTGTCCTCGGTGGCGTGCAGGCTCATCTCTTCCGCAGGCCCCCAGGCCGGGTCGGTCTCGGATGGGGGCGGCTCGTCGTGCATCTGAACGGTGATGGTGATCGTGCCGGTATCGGTGTCGGTGAGGATGTGCGCCGTGTCGCTGCTGATGGGCCCGCACCGCCAGCCGTATGGCCACTGGGGCGGCCATTCGTAGTCCTCGCCGAAGGCGAGGAGGTAGCCGTACTCGCCGGTCTCCGGCGTCAGGGTGGTCTCAGCGATGATCACGGTGGTTTCCTCGCGCAAGGGGGGCACCCCTGGCTCGCGGGGTGCCCCATGGTGCCGTTCGGCCCAGCGTGCCAGACCGTCAGGCGACGACGTAGAACGGGTCGTTGTCCATGACGTGCATCGGCCGGCGCCAGTTCGTGATCCGGGCGCCCTGGGTGTTGTTCTCGTTCGGGCTCACCCACGTCGTCTCGCGCTGCGAAGCGGGCAGCTTCGTGCCGCCCTCGTAGGTGGAGGCGAACGGGTACTCGTCACAGTACGTGCGCCCCACCCGCTTCATGTCCGGCGGCGCGGTGCGGCCCCCGCATACCGCCCTGCGGTTGTCGTTCTTCTTCTTGGTGTTGATCATCCAGTGCAGCGGCTTGCCGCCGTTCGGGTCGCCGTAGTGGCCGCCGTGGGCACGGAGCGTGCGGATCCCGTCGTCGATCCACGGGATACCCACCATCGACACCGCGGTCGGCTGGTCGGTCATGGCGCAGCCGGAGGTGCCGTAGTAGTTGTCGCACCGCCAGGTCGCCGACTTGTAGCCGGTCGAGCCGGGAACGTATCCCGGTTTGGTGAAGCCGAAGGTGTACCTGGTCTGGGTCTTGCCGTTGATGCGGCCCTTGCGCATGGCCCCGGTGGTGTAGGTGACGCTGCCGCTGGAGGCCGCATCGAGCAGGTGCGGGCTGTAGTGCGTCTTCGCGCTGGTCCCGTTCCCGGCCGTAGCGGTGACGGTGACGGTGATGCCCTTGCCTTCGCCGGTGGTGCTGGCCTTGGAGAGCTGGAACTTCTCCCCCCAGTCCGCCGACTTCGAGTTCAGCGTCATCGAGTGCCGGGCAGTGAACGTGGCTGTGCCGACCTGTCGGGGCACGCCGTTGATGACGCGGATGACGTTGACGCGGAGGGTGACCCATTCACATTCGCTGAACCGGTTGATCGAGATCGTGTTGATCTTGCAGGTGGCGTTCGCCTTCGGCGTCACGGCCACCGCCCCCGCGGCGGTGGCCGGTGAGGCGGCCTGCACGGCCACCGGCGCGATGCCGGCCTGGAGCACCGCCGAGTCCGCAGGCTGCTCCACGGCCGCCTGCGAGGACGCGATGGCCGGGACAAGCAGTCCAGCCGCCAGGGCGGAGATGGTGAGACTTCTGGCGATCTGTCTTCTCAAGACGTCTCCCTGAGTCAGTGGCGCGCGGGATCACTGGCAACTGGCATGCCCACACACCGCGTTGGCCGAATCCAAGCACGGGCCCGTGGAAGACGGCATCCGTGTTATGACGGTCCAGGATTTGCTGTCCGGAGTTTCGGCCACACTGCCTCCGTGATCACCGACTGCACCAATGAAGTTGCTGCAGGTGAACGTCAGGCAGGTCACCGTGAGCGGCATGCACGTCTGTGCTCCTCGCGTCATGCGCCCGCGCGCACGCCCCCAACACACCCCTCGAACCGTCGCCAAGTCAGCCTGGCGCGCCCTGCTGGAAGGATGGCCGGGTTTCACCCAGCGCAGACCGAGATCGTGCCGGACGTCGCGCGACCGAGGCGATAGGCCTCCAGGCGTGCATCGGTGCGCCGGGGGCCGGGCGGTAGAAGATCGCTTGGTGCGGGGAGCATGTGCCCAGCCATCGCTCGCTCGTGAGGGGACCTCATGCATTCCATGCGCCGCGCCGTACCACCGGCGCTGCTCGCCTGCCTGCTGCTGGCGGGCTGCTCATCCGGTTCACACTCCGGCTCGGATAACCCTGGCAAGCACGCGACAGCGGCGGCCGGGCTGTCGGGCAGCGCGACCCCGGCGGGAGGGCCGGCACCGGGCATCGCGGTGGGTGCGGGGCCGCAGACGACATACACGGTGCAGCAGCAGCCGCCTGCGGGCAGCTGCCACTACCGGTATGAGAAGGGTGAGCCGCTGCCGGACCTGAAGTGCACGCCGGGCGCCATCTCGCCGGCGGTGACGCAGGCGAATCTGGCGTCGACGATCTGCCGCAAGGGCGGCTACACCAAGAGCATCCGCCCGCCGGCGTCGATCACCGGGAAGGAGAAGCGGCTGAACGCCGCCTCCTACGGCTACACCGGCAGTCTCGCGGATTCCGAGTACGACCACGACCTCAGTCTCGAGCTCGGCGGCGACCCGAACGACGCCCGCAACCTGTGGGTGGAGCCGCCCGACCCGGGCCACAAGCCGGGCTCCGGAGTGAACAACCTGAAGGACCCGGTGGAGACGAAACTGCACACCGCGGTCTGCTCGGGCAAGGTCACCCTCAAGGCGGCGCAGGAAGCGATCGCCTCCGACTGGACGACCGCGGAGAGTCGGCTCGGCATCAGCTGAGCCGCCAGACGCCGCCCGGACACCATTCCTCGCTGACGGTGTCCGGGCGACACGCGGGTACCTACGTTCCCTGTAAGGGGACGGCGCAGCGCGCGCGGCACCGATGGCCGGCGGTGGATCCGCGGGTCAAGAGTGGTTCAGCCTCTTAGGAGTCATAGGCAATCTTGAGGTCGCTGGCGTAGGGCGTGTCCTCGGCGCTGGTGCTTTGCTGCGCGGCCAGGGACGGCGGAGTGATCCCGTCGAACAGAGAGTAGTTGAAGGTGAAACCGAGGTTGGCCGTACCGGCCTTGTCGCCGACCTTGACGCGGAAGGTGCAGTTTCCGTACAGCGTGTAGTTCTTGTTGCGCCGGTTGTTGGGAACTGACGAATGCCAGAAATAGTTGACGGCGATGTCTTTGTGGTTGTCGGAGTAGGGCAGCTGCATGTGGCCGGCCTTGCATGTCATTCGGCCCGTGGCTATGGCCTGTACCGCCGGAGAGGTACGGAACGACCAGGCCATAGCAGCGGGTCGACCGACGGTCCCCGCCATGTTCACCTGGCCGGTGAAGGTGCCGTTAGTGTCCGTCTTCTTGTAGTACGGGGCCGAGACCTTGAATGTGAACCTGCCCTGCTGCGTCCCGGCGTGGGCGGGAACGGCACTCAGTGCGAGAACTGCGGCCACCGCAGCTGCGCCGACTGCAGCAACCTTCTTCTTGGATGTCGAAGACACGAGATTCCTGTCTAGAGCGCACAGCAGAAGAGACCATGCCACCGCTGTACGTGCCGATAGGAGAGATCCGGTCGGTGACCGATACTGCGTCAGGAATCGAACGTGATGTTCAGGCCGGATGAAAAGCCGGGCCCCTCGTCCCCGTTCGACGGGCGTTGCGCTCCGGTTTCAGGCCAGACGGACACGGCACGCCAGCAGTACTCATCCTGCTCAGCCTGCTCGGCCGAGAAAGTGACGGTCTGCCCAACAGCCAGCTCACGATAGCCCTCGGCCTGGATGACCGAATAGTGCGCCCACACCCTGTCCGGGAGGGCATCGGAAGCGAGAACTCCCCAGCCCTCCTCGCTGTGCCACTCAAGCACGCGGCCGGAAAACACCTCTGCAGACGTTGTGTCAGACATTTCCCGTTCCCCCTCGCAGCATCGGCAATTCGCCGTTCCGGCATGCGCTGTGGTCAGCAGCGCGCGACCGAACTCGGTGACATTAACAGATGTCCCCGAAGTGCTTAGAAGTCGGGTGGCCCAGAGGAATCACACCTTCGGACGCGCCACTCGGCGCCCCGGTGCGCGAAGCACCCCTTGGCGGGCAGCACGTACCGGCCGTGCTTCGAGTTCGCGTGCCCGGCAAGCGAGACGGGCAGCTTGATGCTGACCTCGACGTCCGGGGTGACGCGGATCGTCTCGTTGCCGTGGCGTTTGCCGAACTCGCCGTCAACGGTCAGGACTTTGAAGCTGACGTGGAGCAATGCCTAGGGTGCCGAGCAAACTCCGACGATCGCGGGCGACAACGCCGGTCAAGCGACTTTCCAGGCGCTGGGAGAAGGCCTCGGCAGGCACCTCGGAGAGGACGGCGCGGGCGGTCCACTTCACGGTGGGGTCTTTGCTGTCGAAGTCGCGGTGCAGACGCGACCAGAGTCCGAATCCGTGGCGGCGCATCCAGGAAGTCACCGGGCCAGTGTGCCGACCCGTCCCCTGGAAAGGAGCGCAGTTTCCCGAACCACCAGCAAGCTCCCGGACGACGCCGAGGGGAGGGGGAGCGGGTGCCGACGACCGAGGCGTACACGATTACGGGTACGTACCCGTACCCTGGAGAGGTGGAAAGGAGCCCGCTGATGTCTGACGCCAACGTCCGCATCCCCGAGGAGGCCAGGGACCGGCTCGCCGCT